>CAZICM010000049.1:0-66586 GCA_964537685.1 uncultured Polyangiaceae bacterium | reverse complement strand
GAAATCGCCGACAGCCCTCCCAGCGAAAACCCAAATCCTAAAAATCCGTCATCCGCAGCGCTTGAGTAGCGGACAGAAATGCCTGGCACCTGCCCGCCTCGGCCAGGAACCGCCTCGATCGCATACAAAAAATTCGCTTCGCCGATGCTTGACACCGAAAACGATCCATGATTGGCGCCCGCTTCAGCCGTCTCCCCATTCGGCAAATCAGAAAGCGGCCTCTCGCCATCAAAATCTGGACAGCCCCAATACAAATCTTTCGGCGGCAGAGGCATGGGCCCCGCGACAAATGGCGAAATCTTCGCATCTCCGCACGCGCCCACCATCAGCATGGCGAAGAGCACACATAGAATCCCAGCCGGCATTCCAGATTTCACCATGAGCCATAAATATCATCCAATTCCCGGTGCGGGAAGTGGTTGACACCTTCCGGTAGGTCCCTCGGACGGTCTCTTCAAGCCGCTTTCAAGCGAGGCAAAAGGTTCTACATGTCTCAAACAGGCGTGATCGAGCGATGTAAGGAGTTTGGAAAGACGCAAACAGGCGCGTTCAAGCAATGTAGAAGCTTCTACATGTCTCAAACAGGCGTGATCGAGCGATGTAAGGAGTTTGGAAAGACGCAAACAGGCGCGTTCAAGCAATGTAGAAGCTTCTACATGTCTCAAACAGGCGTGATCGAGCGATGTAAGGAGTTTGGAAAGACGCAAACAGGCGCGTTCAAGCAATGTAGAAGCTTCTACATGTCTCAAACAGGCGTGATCGAGCGATGTAAGGAGTTTGGAAAGACGCAAACAGGCGTGATCGAAAAACGTTCGCCCTTATGTTTCATCCGATTTCAACCGCACACACCAGCATCTTTAGCCATCAAAGGTCGGAAGCGCCCCGCGGGCCTTCTTCACAACCATCGTTCTCAGCTTGGCCACATTGGGCGCGGCACCCAAAACAACCAGCATGCTGCCTACCTCAAGCACACTGCTGGGCTCGGGATTGTAAATAAACTTCTTGCCTATCCGTAGCGCGACCACCAACAGCTTCGTCTCCGAGCGAATCGGTACATCTCTCAAGGTCTTGCCCACAAACCACGATCCGTCGGGAATCAGTACCTCTTCCAAGCGCAGTACGTCTTCCTTGTCGTGCAGCATCTGATCGATGAATTCCACAACCGTCGGCCTCACGATTTCGCTCGCCAGTCTTCGCCCTCCAATCTGATTGGGGCTGACTGTCGCGTTGGCACCCGCCCGGATCATCTTCGGCGCCGCATCCACCGCTATCACTTTGGTCACAATGCGCGCCTTCGCATTCAAACTGCGCGCCGAAAGCGTCACATATAAATTGTCGCGATCTTCAGTCAGCGCCGCCACCACGCCGCTCGCCCGGGTAATTCCAGCAGCCATCAGTGTCGAGTCGTCGGTGGCCTCGCCCGCCACATACAAAAGATCGCCGCCCGCTAAATCCCTCGAGATGCGATCCAGCATGTCGCGGTTGCGATCGATGACGACAAAAGGCGTTTTTGTCGCGTGCAATTCTTCGATGGCATGTATGCCCGTCGAACCCGCGCCGCAAACGATCACATGGTTTTTCAGTTCGCTGATTCGCTTCTCCATGCGCTTTAACCGGAATCGCTGGGCAATCACGCCCTGCACCAAGATGGCCGTTAGGTTGGATTGAAAATACGAAACGCTGACCAGTCCAAACATGATGATGACGATGGTGAGGCCCCGTGCGAAGGGGACCGATTCCATGCCGTCGATTTCCCGAAAGCCTGCGGTGCTGATGGCGTTGACCACAAGGAAGAGCGATTCAAAGAGCGACCAGCGGTCTTCGCCGACCATAAAAATGGCAATGGTCGAGATGATGGTGAGCCCGAAGAGCACCAGCAGCGAACCCAAAAACGGAGGCGTCTTTTCGGAAGCGGGCTTGGCCAAGAGCGTGTGTACCCGTTTGGCTTCGGGTGAAGGCGTTTGGCGTTTGCGGCGTTTGGCCACGGCATTTTATTCTACACATCCCGCGCTCGCCCGGGCCGCTTTGGATCAAAACAGATGTCTTTTCTTCGGCAGATTCAAGGCTTGGATGAAGCCATTTTGCGCATCACTGCGGCGTCGCCTTCGTGGGCCACGGCCATTTTTTATGTGTTCACCCTGCTCGGCGGCGGGATCGGGCTGCTCGTGCTCGTGCCATTTGTGATTCGTAAATCTACGCGCCTTTCAGCCCTTTGGCTGCTTTTGTGCGTGCTTCTGACGAGCGGATCGGTGTCGCTGCTCAAGCTTGTGTTTGAGCGCGGGCGGCCTTGCGATGTGCTGGGCTGGTGTGCGCCTGTGAGAATTCCTTCGCCGGGCGGCTATTCCTTTCCAAGCGGTCATGCCGCGGGCGCCTTTGCTTTTGCGGTGTATTTGGCAATCCGCGTTCCAAGGCTCCGGTGGATCGCTTTGTTCTGCGCGCTCTGTATTGCGTGGTCGCGCTGTATGCTGCTCGTGCATTATCCGAGCGATGTGCTGGGCGGTGCGCTGTTCGGCGGATGTTTGGGCGCTCTGTTTGCCTATGGTTTGCCGGCTATAGAGAAAGCGCGCAGCGGAAGCCTATCCCGTGCGAACTCGCCTTTGCCTCTTGGTGATAGCGAAACGCGGGATTGAGCCAGGTTTGAACGCCGCCGTTAAATGAGCCTCCGCGTATGATCTTCCGTTCGCCCGCGGGTGCTCCCGCCGGATTGATTTGCTCGTCGGCCGTGTACGCCTGAAACCAATCGGCCGTCCATTCCCAGACATTGCCCACAACGTCGTAAGCGCCGAATTTGGTCTTGCCCTTGGGGAAGCTTCCCACGGGCGCCGTGCCCACAAAACCATCGTCGGCTTCGTACATGCGCGGGCTTTGCGGAAGCCCTTTTGACGCTTCCCATTTGCTCCATTCGGTGCCCGCCGCGTTCATATGCTGGGCATCGCCCGCTTCATCGCCCCAAGGAAATTTCCGGCCGTCCGAGCCTCGCGCCGCGTATTCCCATTCCGCTTCGGTCGGCAGTCTTCGCCCCAGTGTCTTGCAAAACCCATCCGCCAAATACCAGGACACACAATTGATAGGATGCTTTTCGCGGCCGGGCTTTCCGAAGTTGCAGAACTCCGCGTAGGTCTTGCGGGTTTTTTCGTGCTGCTCATCGGTGGGCTCTTTGGGGCCCGGTGTTTTGGGGTAATTCGGTACGTCGTCCGGCCTTTTGCAATCGCCTTTGTCTGAACACGCTTTGTAGGCGTCCACAGTCACTTCGTGGATATCGATGCAAAAGCTGTTGAGCGTCACTTTATGGGCCGGCTGCCACAGTTTAAAACCCGGATCGTCCGAACCCATGAAGAAGCGGCCTCCGCCGATCAGCACCATATCGGCTGGACATTCGGTGGGCTTTGAGGCCGCTGCCGATGCCGATGCGCTGGGCAGGAGCGCTAAAGCTGAAGCCGATGAAAGAGGCGCGGGATTGGTCTTTCCATTGCGGCCAAACATCATCAGCGCCGCGATTCCGCCGAGCGATAACGCAATCGCGCCGATGGAGCCCCAGATTAAAGCTTGTTTGGAAACGCCTTGGCCGGGTGCCCGCTGGGTATCCACATCGCCCCTCACGACCGAAGAGCGCTGGCCGGTGTACACGCGCCGCTGGGACTGTGTTTCGTCGGGTTTTGATGGGCCGGACACCAAGGTGTTGGGCGCGCCTGGATTGCTTGTGGACAGATTGAGCAAAGACGACAATCCCGCGGTCGAGCCCGGATTCCAGAGCGGGCCGCCCGGGAAAACGGCTTGATGCAAGGCCGCCCAGAATTTGCCCATGCTCGGAAAGCGATCGGCCGGAGAGACGGCGAGCGCCTTTAAAAACACGGCTTCGACTTCGCTGGACACAGGCAATCCAAAAGTCTTTGGCGAAGGGCGCCGCGCTGGATCGCGGCTGGCGATGGCCAATTGCATATAGTCGTTGCCCTCCAAGGCTGCGTCGCCTCCGCGCATCACCTCCACCAAAGTCAGCGCCATCGCAAACACATCGGTCCAAGGCCCGGTTGCTCCATGGCTTCGGCTGAATTGCTCGGGCGCGCCGTGGCTTGGTGTAAACGCGGTCGGCTCCACGGCTTTTGTGCTGTGGTGGCCGCCCATCGCCGCGTGATCGTCCATCACCTTGGCAATGCCAAAATCGAGCACTTTCACAAAGGCATCGGGGCCCCGTGCATCGCCCAGCACGATCAAGTTTTCCGGCTTGATATCCCGGTGCGCGATGCCATGCGCATGAGCAATTTCAAAAGCGACGGCGGCCGGCTCGAGCAAGGCAATGGCTTCATGAACTTGGCGCGGCGGCGTTCCGGCGAGCCGTTCGTAGTGCAGCACCATATCGAGCGGCGTGCCCTCGATCCACTCCAGCACCATATAGGGCACCCACGAACCATCCTGCGCGGTAAACGTGCCCACATCGCGGGCTTGAACGATCGACGCCGAACGGCTGGACAGCTTCGCCATCAGCCGTCCTTCCTGGATAAAATCGTTGAGGAGCTGCTCGCGGTATTCCTCGGGCGCGTTGGCCAGAACCTTAAAGCACTTAATCGCGACAGGCTGCTGCCAGATCACATGCTCGGCCTTGTAAACGACACTAAAGCCGCCCTCGCCGATCACATTCGCGATCTTGTATTTGTCCGCGAGTATTGCGCCTGTGATGCCGAAGGGATCGCGAGGATTCGCCGCCATAAGTTTTCTTCCCTACGGTGAATACGTGCGGGGCGTTAAGGTAGACCGGTTGTGTTGAAAGGGCAGCAATCTTGTTGTGGGTTCGGTTAGATTTTAGGGTTTTTGTTTTTGTTTAGATACGGCCGCCGAGCGCCCCCAAACCCGCGCCCAGCAATGCGCCGGCCAGAATAGGCAGGCCGTGCGTTACCAGCACATGAGCCGCGTCTGTGTACGGACAGACCGCGTGAATCGTCAAGCCGGCCGATAAACCGATGGCGGCTCCGATGGCTGAGCCTCTCCACACGGGGGCGCTCACAAACGAGCGCCGGAATAGCAGTACGGCGGCCAAGATAGGCACACAGCCCGCGATGCCCGACCACATGATGCAGGGAAAGCTGTATTCCCAAGTGAAGGGCAAAGGTTCACCGCCGATGGCGCCCAGGCCCGCGGACACCAAAAACAAAATCGGCAAGCCCATGACGACCGCCCAGGCGACGCGCACATTGCGCACCAAGCCTTGGGCATCGGGTTTGATGAGACAATAGAGCGAATAGCCGACGCCGAGCACCCACAGCGCCAAAGGAATGGCCACATACATGGCGGTGATATCGGCGCGCAGGCCCCAATAGCGCATTACATAGCCCAGCCAGCACAAGGCGAGCGCAAGCCCGAGGACGGCCCGCACGGTGCGGACGGCTCGAGTGGGAGAGGGCTCTTGTGGAGGCTTGGGTTCGGGCGGCGCGGATGCGAGCGATTGGGCGCGCGGGGCCACTGGATCGGCGATCGAATCGAAGATTTTGGGATCGAATTCCTTCATGGTTCTGCCTCCTTGGAGGCTTTTTCGTTGGTTTCGCCCGCTTTCATAAGACCCAGCCCGGAAAGCTCTTCACGAATGGCTTCATAGGCCCGGAAAGCGCGAAGCTTCACGGCGGACGCGGTTGTTCCAAGAACGGCGGCGGCTTGTTCGACCGACAAGCCTTCATAGCGAATCAGCACAAACGCCTCGCGCTGCGCCTCGGGAATACGCGCCAGCACGCGATTGACCGCTTGCATCGACTGCGCGATCATCGCGGCTTTTTCGGCGTTTTGATCGACCCTAAACGCGGATTCCGGTCCAGGATCGCTGGGCAGCCTCTCGGTTTTTCGGTGTTTTTGAGCGCGCACAAAGTCGATATGCACATTGCGCGCGATGGCATAGGCCCAAGGAAGAACGGCGGCTTGGGCGGCGAAGGTCGATCGGGCGCGGTGCATGCGCAGAAAGGTTTCCTGAACCAAATCGTCGGCGACCGCTTCGGATTTGCCCAGCCTTAAAAGAAAGGCATAAAGCCTTGGATACAGGCTTTTATGCAGCACGGAAAAAGCCCGGGCATCGCCCATGGCATAGCGGTTCATCGCCTCGTTCAGCGCGTGCTCCGTTTGGTTTTGCGGGTCTTGAGAAGCCGGCAGAGTCACCTTTTGCTCCCTCCCAGCACAATCCCCTGATCTGACCAATCGGCCAACATCTCGGCGCTTTCTTCGAGAACGGCCGCGTCGACGGTTTGGGCAAGGCTTTCGCAGGCGCCGCGCACGGCATCGCCTAGAGACAAGCCTTGCAACAGCCTTTCGGCCATGGAGGCGGCCAAGGGCGACAACTCGAGGAAATGCACTTCGTGGGCCGAATCCCTATAGCCCAGCAGCGCGGTGAGTTGGGGTTTGGGTTCTGCACCGTCCTCGAGCGCATGAACAGGATAGTTGAACCGGGCGAGCCGGGTCCCCGATTGAAAGGCCAGGGGTAAATCCAGCGCGGGCGCGACACCCGTGGATGGAAGGGCAGGCCCGGCATCGTTGGCGATCTCGAAATACAAAAGCTCGAAGCGAGCCAAATCGCCGAGATAAGCGGGCACTTGAGCATCGGCGAGCCACAGCGGCAGGGCCCAGGCCACAAATTCACCAGGCACATCCCGAAGGTAGGGCGAGCTTGGAAGCGCCTCATCGCAAAAGCGTTCGATATACCTTTCAAACGAAGGTCCGAGCGCGGCGGCCGTATCGGCGAGCTGTGTGCGCACGGCCGATTTCAATCCCCTGCGCACGAGCTTTCGATACAAAAGCAGCCTGTGTTCAGGCAAATCGGCCAGGGCTTGCACATGGTCCGGCGCAAGGCCCAGCGTTTTTAAATAGGCGCCCGCATCTTCAGCCACTCGAGCCTCGGCCGAAGGATCGCGAATGCTTTCCACAAGCGCTCGGACAAGCGCCGCCATCTGCTCGAGATCGCCGCTCATACCTGCCTTTGGGAACGCGAGGAAATGCCCCGTTTGTAGGCGGCTTGAACCGTTTGAAGCTCATTCAGCAGCGCGGCCAGCGAAGGCACATCGTTATCGCGCTCCAAGAGCACTGGAACCGGTCCTGTACGTTCCACCGTCCACGAAAGCAGCGAAAACACAGGATCGATCACATCCGCGCCATGGGTATCGATCAACAGCTTGTCTTCGGGGAAAAAATGATGACCCGCGATATGAATCTCGCACACCTGTGAAAGCGGCAATTTCTCGATAAAGCGTTGGGCCTCGAAGCCATAGTTTTGGGCATTGACATATACGTTATTGACATCGAGAAGCAGGCCAACCGAAGCCCGATCCACGACTTCGGCGATAAAATCGGCTTCATCCATGGAAGGCCGTCCGAGCAGGAAATAGTGGGTGATATTTTCGATAGCCACAGGGCGCTCCAGGCGGTCTTGAATTTCAGCGAGTCTGGCGGCCGTATGCTTGGCTTGAGCGGGCGATAAAGGCAGCGGCAAGAGGTCGTGGACGAGCCTGCCGTTCGCGCCCGAAAAACAGAGGTGATCCGAATGAAAAGGCGGATTAAGCCGATCGAGAAAGGTCTTGAGCGTGCGGTAATACGAGGCGTTTAAGGCATCAAAGCCGCCGAAATCCCCGCACAATCCATGAGACAGAATGGGAAATGCCGAACGGACGTGGCTTAAAGCGGCAGGCTGGGCACCTCCCCGGCGCATATAGTTTTCCGGAGAGATTTCAAAAAACGCGATAGGCGCGAGCGGGTTTGTACCTGGAGGACTCTCGAGTGCGGCGAGCACTTCATCGGTGATCTCAAAGCGCAGGCCGAGTCCAACACCCTGGAGCGCGCCCTGGATCATCCGCTTCTTCCTAGCCGCAGGTGCCTTCGCCGCATGAACCGGCGTTATCCTTCTTCTTTACGGTCTTGGTGGAAGTCGCGGTGACTTTCTTCGCCGTGGTCGCGGGCGCGGCCGTGCCCGATTTGGTCGGAGCGGCGGCGGTGCTGGTGCTTGCCGTGGCTGAAGCGCCGCCAATGCTGCCAAGTCCTGCTGTGGCCGGAGCATCGGCCGGTGCGGGCGAAGCGGCTGCATTGCCTGAGGGAGCGGCCGGAGCTTCGGGAGCGGCGGAAGGATCGGGCGTGGCCGGTGTTTCGGGCGTAGCCGGTGTTTCGGTGGGCTTAGCGGCCTCGGCGGGCGGATTCTCGGCTGAATTCACAGGGGTTTCCGAGCCTCCGCAGGCAGCGAGCAATACACCCGTGCCGAGGGCAGACAACGTAACGAGAAAACTGGCTTTTGAAATGGTCGGCATGATCAAACACTCCTCACAAATCTTAAGAGAAATATCAAACGCTTTTTAAAATCTAAATCTTACGGATGGCTTCACGGTTTTGCCGTCAGCTCCACGCTGACCAGCGCTTCTTTGGCGACTTTGGGCGAAAGCACTTCCAAGGTCTTCTGCGCCAGGCTTCCAAATTTATCGCGCGGCCTCACATCATGCTCTGCCAGGCCCACCGCGAAAGGCTTGATCGATTTCACCGAAACCGAAGCCAGCTTGTCGCCCTCATAATGAAAATTCACTTCGAGTTCTGCGGTTTTCTCGGTCTTATGACCATGGAGCAAAAAGTCTCCCTTGGCCTTTACGGTCGCCTTGCGATCGGCCCCGCTCATCTTCGTCACGTCTTTTTCACCCACCGCTTCAACCGTCGCGATTGAAAACTCGACGCGGCTATTTTTTTTGCGCACATCCTCGGGCGCATCGGGCGAGATCTCCAGCCATGTGCGAGCGTGCTCATTCTGAAGGTCCGACTTCTTTTCGTCGCTGAACTTCCCCGTGTCATCCGCGACTTTTTGATAGAGCTCGATGCCGCTGATATCGACGGAAAGCAGGCCCGTGGTCTTGGTGAGATCGCTCGGATCGATTTGAAGCTCTCCTGTTGTCGCGCCGGCAACCCGGCCCCGGATCACTTCTTTGGGCGCCTCCATCATGAACTCGACCTTGCCCGAGGCCAGATCGACCGTGAATTTCTTGGCGGACGCCGCCTTAGGTGCCGTAGCGGCAAGAGCGCTGGCCGTCGGAGCGAGCGCGGGACCTTCGGAAGCTTTGCTATCGCAGCCGCTAAGAGCAGCAAAAGACAAAGGCGCGAGCGCGCAGCACAAAAGGGCAAAGCAAACCGTTGAGGCACGAACACGGGCATTCTCGGACATGGCAGCTTCTCCGCTGGGTGGGCGAGGGGCACAGCTTTTTTGTTGAAGAAAAAGGCAGCGTACGACGATTACGCTCGGTGTGGGCTTCGGTTTCGGCGTGCGGAAAAAAAACGCGGCGCATCCGGTAGGAGGTAGGAGAACCCGGATGCGCCGCTTACCGCGAAGTCCCAGCGGCAATGTCAACACGAGAGCACGGTATTGGCACACAATGCAAGCCCAATCGGATGAATGGATAAGAATGTTGATGATGGCGCATAAAAAGCCGCCGCGCGCTGTCTTCCGCGATAGAATACGCTGGTTAAAAGAGAAGGCGCCTCGCGCCTAGGGAAAGGTTGTTGGACCATGAAGCAAAGTACAACGCTGCTTTCCGCGGCGACAGCACTGATATTGCTCGGCGCAATGCCTGGATGTGGCCGGGAAGTGCCCGAAGAAGATCCAAACGTTTCGGTGGCCGCGCTGATCGGCGAAGGAAGCGATTCAGCGCATGCGCTTTATCTCTCGGGACTGACGGGTGGTCCCGCCTTGGCATCCAGTGGTGCAGGTCCAATTATGGCCGCGCGCTGTGATGGCGAGCCTGATATTCAAAACCAAGATGTGTGCGGCGTATTGGTTCCGGAGACCATGCACTTTGAATGGACGGCGTGTGGAGCGCCGCCTGGGGATGGGCCTTCTCCGCCCAAAGATTTTTCGTGTCCGAACCATGGGGGCGTTCCTCAAGGGGATGAGATCATGAGCCGGGGCACGGTAGATATTACCAACACAGTAGCGCTGGATCCGGTGATAGGCGGCACGCCCGAAGCCCTGATTGGATGCGATTCCAGCACGGTTTTATCGTGGAAACAGACGAGCGTGGTGGACATGGAGCGGGCGGGGCGCTGGGGCAACACCGTTCATTTGACCGGCAAGACGCAATCGGAGGCGAAGCACGCCTTGGATGCGAGCACGCTTGAGATTGGCGCAACGCTGGACACGGTGCGGACCATGAAGGACGAAAACGGTGCCGTTATCAAGAGCGTACGAATTCAGGGACGAGTGGAAACGGTATTGGACAGAAGCGCGATGCCTCCTGTACGGACAATGAACGGGACCATGGAAGCAAATTTTGGTGAAGGAGAGATAGGCAAAGTGCAGCTCAGGGACGTGGTAAGGCAGGGGCCGATGGCATGTTTTTGGCCGATATCGGGAACGATGTTGAGGACGGATGCGGAGGGGCGGGAGCACAAGCTTGAATTTGGCCCTGGATGTGGAGAAGCGACGCTGGATGGCGAAGCCATCACGCTGCATGTGGGGCGTGGGGGGCCTGGAGGACCGGTGGGGAAGGAGTAGCGACTGGGGGCCTTAGGGCTTAAGGATCCGCGAGATTTCCTCTGAGCTTTCGGTCACAAACAAATTGCACCACAGTCTCAAGCGCTCGGCATTCATTTCATGCTTGACAACATCCTCAAGCTCTGCGGGGACAACACCAAAGCGCGTGCGGTAAATGTCTAGAATCGACGTTTGAATGCCTTCGATCTTGCCTTCGATCTTGCCTTCGACCTTCCCCTCGAGCTTCTTTTCCCGCTCCCACGTTTCGTACAGCACATTGTAGTTCATCGCCCACTCCTGCTGCTCGCCATCGGCGTTTTTATTGTTTCCAACCTCCATCCGCTGCGCAACCAAAATCTTCATCGCCGCCCGCCGCTCTATCGCTTCTTCGGGCAAAGCCAATAAATCCTTTACAGCCCTCCCAAATACCGCTTTGTCCACCGCCATCAGCCTCAGCAACAAAGTGTCTCTCACCACAGGCAAATCCTTAAGCGATATCCATCCGAGCCCATACCCAGGCGCCGACATAAAAAATCCCCGAGGCCATGCCTTGATGCCCCGCAGTCCATAGGTTTTCGCATGGCCACGCGCAAGCTGATGCGAAATTACCCACAACATCGGCAAAGGCGGCCCTTGTTTGTCACTGGATCTTTCCACGCGCGCATGCCCTCTCAATCGATCCTTTCGTGAGGGCGAGATTATTGATATGGATGTACGCGCGCAAGCTCAATCGTTCCCTATCTCATCTCCTTCAGAGGTCTAAATCCCAATCACTCTCCCATCGGTGTACACAGCTCCACCAGTACCCCATCCGGGCATCTCACATAACTCACAACCTGCCCCCATGGCTTCTCCTCGGGCGCCATTACCTCCCTCGCCCCAGCCAAAAGCGCCCTCGCATGCGCTCCCCCAATGTCCCCCGTCACAAGCGCAATCTCTATCCCTACCGGCTTCTCTCCTACACCGTCCACACTCACATATCCCAATGGTAAATTCTTTCCCCCAAGTTCGTGCGACGCAAATGCCAGCGTCGTCTCGCCTGTCTCCAGTTCGCCGTACATCCCGCTCTCATGCAAAAAACGCCGCCGAAGTCCAAAGGCTTGCTCAAAAAAACCGATGGAGCTCTCTACATCCCCTACGTATATAATCGTGTACCCGAACTTCATCTCACCTAGGCTCCTTGTCCTTTATTGTTTCGGCCAATTCAATCCGCTCATCGCCGCCGCCATCCCCCGATGCACAATCTCTCGCTCCGCCGCCGATAGCCTCGCCATCGCCCAGCGATGCACTTCCCACGATAATTCCGCATGCTCCGTCTCTTCCTTCGCTATGCGCCTCAATATCCCCCGCACCTCCGCGTCCCTCGATGTTCGCGCTTGGATGTCCGCTAGATAGGCCCCGTATGTCTCCCGAATGCATCCCTCCACCGCGTTCTCCAGCGCCATCTCAAATAAGGTCCGAACCCAAAGCCGCTCTCCAGGTACGCGCGCTCGCTTTCCCCCAAATCGCTCCGCAAGCGCTCCCATCATCCGTACGTGCCGAAGCTCGTCCCGCCGGCTCCTCCGCGCCTTCCTCTGTAAATGCCGAGGCGCCCCATGGGCCCGGAGCTCTCTCGCCATCCGCCCAAAGGCTGGCACCGATTGAGCCTCCAGCGCCGCCATCTTCGAAAAGCCAAGCGCTTCCCCCACAAGTCCCATCTCA
The DNA here is from genome assembly GCA_964537685.1 of uncultured Polyangiaceae bacterium. GTDB lineage: Bacteria > Myxococcota_A > Polyangia > Polyangiales > Polyangiaceae > CAZICM01. The sequence goes on along the minus strand of CAZICM010000049.1, from coordinate 54,420 downwards.
TCGCCCATCTCTTCTCCGCCAATCCCCTCGGTTCGCCGCCCGCCCGCGCAGTTCGCAAACCACGATTCACAGTCGATGACCGGCTTTGAGGTCTCCACATCCACCCCAATCCTGCAATCCTGCTCCTCACCACAAGCGTCCTTGCAGATCCCCATCCAGGGGTCGACACTCAGCATCGTCGCGCTGGTTGCCCCATATCCGCTGTTGAGCTCCCCGCACCGCACCATGACGGGCTCACTGTTCCCCGGGCTCGTCTGAATTTGAATAAAACACTTCACACCCGCCACCGCGCAGCTCTGCGCACAAAACGTATCCCACGAAGAGACCTGCCCATCCAAGGTCGCCCCATCCACCGGAACGCTCTTCGTGTAGTTCTGCGAAGGAACATTCACCGCCGGAGGACAAGGACAACCCCGAAGCGCCATCAGCGAACCACCCGAGCCCACCCACACGGCGGCTTTGCGCATCAGTCGGCGAAGATTTTGGCTGTATTTCATGATGCGTCCCAGGATACCCCAAGCCGTCCGCTTCTGTTGCAAATCGACCCAACGCCTCATTGCGCGCCCGCCGATGCGGCATTAGGTTGCGCAAACTTTTAGAATTCGGTTAAAAGGCCGCGTTCTCTATTCGGCAAAAGGGCCAAGGCAAATCTACATATGTTGACCTGGGTAATGAAAAAGGTGTTCGGCACCTCGCATGATCGTGCCATCCGCCGCATGAAGCCAAAAGTAACGGCGATCGGGGCCCTCGAAAAGGAAATGCAGAAGCTTAGCGATGCAGAGCTCAAGGGCAAAACAGCCGAGTTTAGAACGAAGCTCGATAACGGCGCGACGCTGAATGATCTGTTAATCCCTGCCTTTGCCGTGTGCCGCGAGGCTTCAAAGCGCGCGTTAAAGATGCGCCACTACGATGTGCAGCTTATCGGCGGGATGGTGCTCCACGAGGGCTGTATCGCCGAAATGCGCACGGGCGAAGGCAAAACCCTCGTCGCAACGCTGCCCGCTTACTTGAATGCGCTCGAGAGCAAAGGCGTTCATGTCGTTACCGTCAACGACTACCTGGCCAAGCGCGATGCCGAGTGGATGGGCCGTTTGTATGGGTTTTTAGGCTTAAGCACCGGCGTTGTCGTTCCTCAGCAGAGCGACGAAGAAAAGCGCAGGGCGTATAGGAGCGATATCACCTACGGCCAAAACAACGAGTTTGGCTTCGATTATCTGCGCGACAACATGAAGTTTTCGGCGCTCGAATATCAGCAGCGCCCGCTCAATTACGCCATCGTCGATGAAGTCGATTCCATTCTGATCGACGAAGCCAGAACACCGCTCATCATCAGCGGCCAAGGCGAGCGATCGAGCGATAAATACAAGCTCATCAACGAAATTATCCCGCGCCTCCGCAAGGAAGAGCACTACGCCGTCGATGAAAAAGGCCACACCGTTACGCTGACCGATGAAGGCGTGGAAGTCGCCGAACGCCTGCTCGATGTGATGAATGTGCTTAAGGGCAAGAACCTCTACAACCCTGAAAACCTCGAGACCCTGCACATTCTCAACCAATGCCTGCGCGCTCACACGCTCTACAAGCGCGATGTCAATTACATGGTGCGCGAAGGCAAAGTGCTCATCATCGACGAATTCACGGGCCGCGTGCTCGTCGGAAGGCGCTGGTCGGACGGCTTGCATCAAGCGGTCGAAGCCAAAGAAAACGTGCGCATTCAAGAAGAGAACCGCACGCTGGCCACCATCACCTTCCAAAACCTCTTCCGCATCTACAAAAAGCTCTCGGGCATGACAGGCACGGCCGACACCGAAGCCGCCGAATTCCACAGCACCTATAAACTCGATGTCGTCATCATCCCCACCAACAAGGCGATGATCCGGCGCGACGACGAAGACCTGGTCTACAAAACCGAGCGCGAAAAATTCACGGCCGTTATCAACGAGATCATCGAGAAACACGAGAAAGGCCAGCCGATTTTGGTCGGCACGACCAGCGTTGAAAAGAGCGCCGCCATCAGCCGCATCCTTCAGAAGAAGGGTGTCAAGCACAATGTGCTCAATGCCAAACACCACGAAAACGAGGCGTTTGTCGTCGCTCAGGCGGGGCGCAAGGGCGCGGTGACGGTCTCGACCAATATGGCCGGAAGAGGCACCGATATTATTCTGGGCGGCAATGCCGAGATGCTCGCAAAGCTTCGTTTTAAAGAGCAAAACCGCATTCCCGACGCGGAGCCGGCCGAGTTTGACGAGCTTGTCGAAGAGCTCACCAAGGAGTGCACGGCCGAAGGCAATGAAGTGCGCGAGATTGGCGGGCTTTATATTGTGGGCACCGAACGCCACGAATCCCGGCGCATTGACAACCAATTGCGCGGCCGCGCGGGGCGTCAGGGCGATCCTGGGATGTCGCGTTTTTATCTGTCGCTGGAAGACGACTTGATGCGCATCTTCGCGGGCGATCGGGTGAAAAACCTGATGGAGCGCATGGGTATGCCGGATGACGAGCCCATTGAGCATCCGTGGGTGACGAAGAGCGTCGAGAATGCGCAAAAGAAGGTGGAAGAGCGCAACTTCGATATCCGCAAGAATCTTTTGGAATACGACGATGTGATGAACGCGCAGCGCAAGACGATTTACGAGATGCGCCAAGCGCTGTTGGTGGGCCGCTACGATCCGGATGTGCTGGATGAAGAGGGCAAGCCGACGGGCGAGAAGCGGGTTGTCAAGCCTGTTGCATCGATTGCGGAATCGGCCTTGCCCGAAGTGATGAGGCTGCTCGGGATGTACACGGACGATCCGGTCAGCCCCTTCGATAAGAATGGCAATCCGCGGAAGATCAGCTCGAAAGATTTCGCCAAGGCGGGCAAGTTTGTGGAGACCGAGAGCCTGCAGCGCGATTTGTACACGCAATGGGGCGTGAAGGTCGAGTTTGAGCGGCGGGAGACCAAGGTTGAAGAGATTGTCAAAGAGATAGAAGCGCTGATTCCGCAGGCGCTGACGGAGCAGCGGGAGCGGCTCTTGGATTTGATGGATCGGATTATCGGGGCGATGGTGGAGGAGTCGTGTCCGCCGAAGAAGCCGCCGGAGGATTGGGATTGGGGCGGGATATTCCAGGGCTTTAAAGAGCTCTTTGGGGCGGATTTACCGGACGACGTCTCGACGCACACGGACCCGGAAGCCTTGGCGCACGAGTTATTTGACAAGGCGGAAGAGATTTTCGTTAAGCGGGAGAAAGAATTCGGGACCGATTTCATGTTGCGGGTGTTCCGGCATATCTACCTGGAAGAGCTGGACAAGAGCTGGGTCGATCACCTGACGGACATGGATCATTTGCGGGATGGGATCGGGTTGCGGGGCTATGGTCAGAAGGACCCGCGCCAAGAGTACAAGAAAGAGGGTTACAATTTATTTGTGAACATGGTGGCGCGAGTGAGTTCGAACGTGATCACCAAGTTATTTGGGATGCAGGTCCGGCGTGCGGAGGAAGAAGAGGCGGTGGAGGAGGCGGATATGGCGCGTCATGCGGAGCAACTGCAGCGTGCGGTGGCGAAGCATGAAGAAGAGCCTGAGCCTGAGCCTGCGCGGGAGCCTGAGCCTGTGGTGCTGGCGGATATGGAGTGTCCGTGCGGGAGCGGGAAGGCGTTTTCGAAGTGTCACGGGGCGGAGGACGAGGCGTCGGTTTAATCAAAAAAAGGCGGGTTGGCGGGTGGTTACAAGTCATGCTCTGGAAAAAAATGACGCTCCAAAAGAGAGTCCTCGACCTTCATTCAAGTGCGCCGGTCGCCTGGATCATATTCAGCGCCATCCTTGTGCTGATCTCACTGCTCCACTTGTTCAACAATGGCCTGAACATCAATCATAAAGAAATCTGGGGCGACGAAGCATCAACATTTATTCAGTCTCAATATCCGCTCGGCACCGTGCTGACGGTACCCACCAAAGTCCATTCACAACCACCGCTTTATTACATCATCCTCCATTTCACGAGTCAGCTCGGTTCCTCGGAGGCGGCGCTTCGGGGCGTCTCGTGGACTCTATGCCTTCTCTTGATCTATTTCGTGCTCATTGAGCTCAACGAACTTTCGATCCTCGCGCGCGTCCTCTTCTGCTCGCTGTTTGTCTTCAATGACTTCACGCTCTACCTCGCTCAAGAGCTGAGACCCTACGCCCTCGCCGCTTGTTTGTCGCTTATCTCCTCGGTCCTCTATTTACGGCTTATCGACGGCCCTAGAACCAGGAGGCTTGTCGCAGCATATATCGTTGTCACAATAGCGATGCTCTATTCGCTTGCATTTGATGTATGGGTGTTCGCCGCTCATGGCTTTTATTCGGTCGGGCTCTTGGCCATGCGCTGGAAGAGAGACGGCCTCCGCGAAATGCTCCGATCACACGGGGCTCATATCGGCGCGCTCGTCGCCGTTTCTATCGCGTATATCCCCTATTTGCTGCTGGTCGCGAAGCACCATATCAAGACGGGAAAGCCTTCGCTTACCGGCTCCTTGAGCGCTATGGTCAAGGTGTCGAATTACACCGGTATCTTGGGGAAATTCACGCAAGGATGGGGGCCTATTTCGCTCCTTTTATTTGCCGTTGCCCTCTACGGCCTTGCGCGGCAGCCGCGTTCGAAAATCCCCTTTTGGATTCTGCTCCTCTTTGGCCAAATAGCCTTCGTTTATGGTTTCCTTTCGGGAAGACTGTATGTGCTTCCGCGTTACGCAACACCCGCATTCACCGTGCTCCTCCTCCTGTTTGCCATGGGTGCAGAAGCGCTTTTGCAGCACAAGCCCAGGCCGCGCTTTTTATGGTTAACGTCGCTGTTAACGCTAACTGCGGTGGCCGCGAGCATATGGCCTGCCTTTGCCGCATACCTGCGGGCTCCCGTGCCCGCCTCGAATTGGCGGCGCCTCTATGCCGAGTTAAGGAAAATCCCCGGTAAAAAGACTATCTTCTTCCGCACTGGAAACTACAGCGTCATGCTCGGCTACCTCGCCCGGCACGATACAGACATCACATTCCTGGCCGGCCCCACCTTTGAGCCGCCGCCCCCCGGCCTGCCCTGCCCGCTGGGCGGCGATATGATTACCAAACCGTATGTTCGGGCGATGGTAGCAAAGCACGGCGCTGACACACAGTGTTTCTTCTACAGTCAAGATAAAAGGCTCCACGGCAAGGATACCATCTTCGAGGAAGTCTTTGTCCCCGCGATGAAAGAGCTCCATTATGACGAGGCATTCCGCCTGGTGAGCCGCGATGTATCCGATCCATACCACGACTATTACGACGTTCGAGGGTATTGCCGCCGCTGACGCGCCGCGGCCCAAGAAGCGAGAGATCCATGGCCGATAACCCGCTTCCGTTAAGCCTTGTCCTCCTTTGCTCGGCACTTCCAGGGATATGGCTTGCCGGCCGAGCTCTCGCTGCTGCAATCTCATCCGATCGCGCCGTGGTTTCGGTGCTCGCGCCGGGCTTTGGTGCCGCTTTTTGGCTGTTGGCTGTGCACGCCGTAAGCCTCGCCTCTCGATCCTTCGTCATAGGGCTTTGGATTGGGACCCTTATGCCCGCCGTGGCCGGCGCCGCGCTGTGGATCCGCGGGCAGCGGAACACCCCTTCGCAGGGCGAGCGGCCATCGAAATGGATGTGGATATCCGCGGTCGCGGTTACGGGTGGCGTTGCCATCCCCCTCGCGCTCTCCGGTGCCTGGCATGATGAACTAGGTCCCACGGGCCATATGAGTATCGCGGCACAGATGCAAAACGGCGGCTACCCGCCAAGATTTCTGCCTTTTGTCGAGCACGAGCTCCACTACCATTACGGTTTTAACATCGCCGCGGCGGGTTTTAGTGCATTCTTCCGGTTCCGGCTCGACAACGCGATCGACGTCGTCACATGCACGGCTTGGTTTTACACCTGGTGTCTGCTCTGGGTCCTAGGTGAGCGGATGCTCGGGCGCGGACGCGGAGCTATCACCGCCACGCTTGGCTTGTTTGGAGGCGGAGCGGCACCGCTCTTGGTGCTGCTCTGGCCGGGGCAGCCGCTGTCGATGATCCTCTCATCGCGGGTCATATACGACCGCCATCATATCAACGCCCCTCTTATCTCTTATTTCTTTCAGCATCCCTGGTCGGCGGGCCTGCCACTTGCCTTGGCTTTGCTCCTTGTGTTCATGGATAGGTCCACGCACCGGCAGGCCGCGTGGCACGGGGCGATCGCGCTCCTGCTCGTGGCAATCGCCACCTGTCAATTCGTTCTCTTTGTCACGTTCCTAGGCTGTGCAGTCGGTGCTGAGGCATTCTGCCGGGGGCCTCACCGAATCCGGCGCGTGGCTGCTATTATGGCCACCGCCTTCGCCGCCCTGCTCTGCGCCACCCAAATGAGAGGCTTCTTCGCACCAAACTACGGCCAGGAGGGTCACGGCATCGTCTTCGGCTCGGATCTTACGGCCGCCTGGCAATTCATATCCATCGGCCTTATCTCGCTATTTGGCGTCCTCGGCTTCTTCTTTGCTCCGCCGCGGCTGCGCGTGTTCCTGTTCTTCCTCGCCACCGGTAGCCTCCTCGTCCAAAACATCTTTCGCTACCAGTACACCAACGATATCGCAAAATTCGGCAACACCGAGGCACTTGCACTGGCACTGCTCAGCGCCGCCTTTGTGGCGAAGATCCTCTCCCTTGGCTCCCACCCTCTCCGTATCGCGCTCACGGCCGCCGTGCTCGGTCTCTCCACCGTAGGCGGTATCGGTTTTGCCGCGATGGTTATCTCTCATTACGATGTAAAAAACTTCGCATCGGTTTACGCGCAGGCGGGGATGCTTCCTGGTGACGATCAGCGGGCCCTTGCCTTCCTTCGGCGGCAGGTTGGCCAGCAAGAGCTGGTTTATCGGGCGGGTCCCCCGGCGGCGGGGTATGCCCAGTGGGGAGGTCTGGCAGGCCCATGGACCACAACGCAAGTGCGCCAGTTTGGGTTTACGCGTCGCGATATTGAAAGATTTTCGGCTGTATTCAAGGAGCTCCCACACGAGGTCGATCGATACCTTTCATTGCGGGTGCATTGGATGGTGCTTGCCCCTGGCGATCGCCGTTTGAACGAGCTTTCAGCGCAATGGGTATCTTCTGGGCGCGCGGAGCTTGTGGCTACGTTCGGCTCACTGCGGATTATCAAGCTGCTGCCTCGTAACCCGGCACGGGTGGGTGGTTAACTCTTCCGTTACATACCGGAAGCTTTGCATCTTTTCATAGCGCCCTTTAGCCCGGCCGGGCTCAAACCAAAATATCTCCGCCGCTTAGGAATAAAATAAATTCGTGTTGACAGCATCTCAACAACCGTTGATCCTCATAAAATGTCTCTCCTCGAGCTCTCTTTTGGCAATGGCGAATCCTCGCTCTCCGTCCGGCGCTTCTCGATTTATGAGGGAATTTCAAGCCTCTTCAGTGCCGCCGTCTGGGCCGGTTCCACCAATCCCGCCGTCGATTTAGAAGCCCTCGTCGGTCAGCCCGCCAGGCTTCATGTCGTGAGCGGTTGGAAGTTTGTCCGCAATGGCGGCTTGCGCTCCTGGGGCGGTATCGTCAGCACCATCGAGCAGGTCCAGGCCGTTATTCCAGGCGCGGGCGCTAAAGAAATGTCAACTTATTTTATGCGTATCGTGCCAGCGCTCTGGCTGTTGACGCAGCGCCGCAATCACCGCATCTTTCAGCACTTGTCGATTCCTGATATTGTCGATCGCCTCTTGTCGGAATGGAAGATTGAGCCGGTATGGAAGATTGTGCGCGGGGCGTATCCTAAACTCGAATACAAAGTGCAGGCCGGCGAGACGGATTTTCATTTCTTTAGCAGGCTATTGGAGGAGGCCGGCATAGCTTATTATTTTATGGATGTGCAGGGCGGCGAAAGCGCGCTTGTGATGACGGATAATGCTCATCAGGCCCCGCCCAGGCCCGGAGGCGCTATCCGCTTTGTCGATAATCCCAATCAATCCGCGGAAAAAGAGTTTGTTACCCATGTGCGGCTCGTTCACGAAGTGCGCCCAGGCGCCCATTTGATCCGCGATTATGATTTTAGAAATCCTAATTTCCCTCTCTATGGCGAAGCCCAAAAGGCGCCCGCACCCGAACAGTACTATGAACAATATCACTATAGGCCGGGCTCTTTTTTGGTCGAAACTGGCAAGGGAGGCAATACGCCCGTCGCCGATGATAAGGGTATCGCTAGGCATGATCAGCCTTTCGGTAAGAATCTCGCGCAAAAGATGCTGATGGGGGAAAGAATGGGCCGCCGCTCCGTGGCGCTCGATACCAATGTGATGGATCTGTTTCCAGGGCAGGTGTTTCAAATCGATGCGCATCCCCATTCGGATCTGCCCGAATCAGAAAAGCTTTTGATTACCGAGCTTTCCACAGAGGGTACGCCGGAGGGGGAGTGGAATCTCTCCGCCCGCGCCGTGTTCACGGATATCCCCTATTTGCCCCCGCAGCGGACACCAAAGCCTGTGATCGACGGGGTGCAGAGCGCGACGGTGGTGGGGCCCAAGGGTCAAGAGATACATACCGATGAATTTGGGCGGGTACGGGTTCAATTTCCCTGGGATAGGGAAGGAAAGATGGATGATCATAGCTCGTGCTGGATTCGGGTGAATCAGGGCTGGGCTGGAACGGGCTATGGTATGATTGTTTTACCGCGTATTGGCCAAGAAGTGCTGGTGGGCTTTTTGGACGGCGATCCCGATCAGCCTATTGTGGTCGGCCGGGTATTTAATGCGACGCAAAGGGTTCCTTATAGGCTTCCCGAGCATAAGACGAGAAGCACATGGAAGAGCGATTCCTCGCTGGGATCAAATGGCTTTAACGAGATTATGTTCGAGGATTTAAAGGGGAAAGAACTAATCTATGTGCAGGCCGAAAAGAATATGCGCAAGCTGGTCAAGAATGATGAAACCATAACGGTAAATCATAACCGCGCAAAGCTGGTGAAGGCCAATGAAACAGAGACGACGGGGCTGAACCGGGTTGAAGTGACGGGAGCAAACCGTACCGAGATCACCGGGCAAAACCGTACAACGGTCATCGGTACAAACAATCAATGCCTGGTAAAAGGCGATGAGATTATCCGCGTCGATGGTAAAGTCACCGTTTATATCGGCGAGAACCATGAGATCGTTGTGAAGAAGGTGAAGCGCGAGCGTATCGAGAAAGACAGCCATCTCACGGTAAAGGGTAAGCGGAATCAAAAAGTATTTGGAGCCCAGTCGACGATTGTAGGTAAAAACCGGCATGAATTTGTCGGGCAAAATCATGCTCTCGAAGCGGCGAAGGATATCCACTTAAAAGCCGGTTCCGCCACGGTTGTGGAGGCCGTGAAGGATTTGACGTTAAAGGGGCCCGGCGGGTTTATCCGCATTGATGCGGCGGGTATTACCATTAAAGGCTCGCTGATTCGCATCAATAGCGGTGGATCGCCGGGAAGCGGGGCCGGTTCGAATCCAGAGGCGCCCGAGGATGCTAAGGAAGCCGAGTTTGAGCTTCCCGCCGCGCCTTCGATGGATGATGTGAGCATTACGGGAATTGGCCAGTAGCATTTAGGGAGATAAATCATGCCCTCGGCAGCTCGTATTACGGATTTGCATACATGTCCAAAGGTTGAACCCGGTCCGGTGCCTCATGTGGGTGGGCCTATCGTGTCCGGCGAGGCTTCGGTGCTGATTGGGTATCAGCCGGCCGCCCGCAAGGGCGATTCGATGATCTGTTGCGGGCCTGCCGACTCCATTTCAAAGGGAGAAAGTTCTGTTCTTATTGGGAACAAACCGGCGGCAAGAATGGGGGATTCTTCTTCCCATGGTGGTGTGATCAGCGCGGGCTGTCCCACGGTCATCATCGGCTCGTCGGCGCAGGGGGAAACCTTGCGCGGGAAGAAGCCGGTGTGTGAAGAGTGCGAAAAGAAAAAGAAAAAGCGGGCCGCCCGGGGGGCTAAACAGGGGGGCTCGACATGACGCGGGGGATTCTCGAGATCTGCAATGGTGCTTCGGCTGGGCGAAAGATTGTGCTAGAGCCTGGCAAGCCGCTCAAGGTGGGGCGAACCGAGCGCGCGGATGCGCGGATAGGAGACGATCCCTACTTATCGGGAGCTCATTTCGAGATTCTTTGGGATGGAAAGACATGCCAGGTGCGGGATTTGGATAGCGTAAAAGGCACCATGGTTGGGGGGCTTGAGGCAAAGGAAGCGCCCGTGGCTCATGGTGAATGGATTCGGGCGGGTTTCACCGATTTTTTATTTCATGTTGAAGATTATACGCCTCTTTCCTTGGATGAAGAGGATGGCCCGCTTGAAACATGGGCCCAGATTCAGAACAAGGAGCGGGCGCTTTTGTATCTGCTTGAACGGGCGGAAAAAGGCTTGTTGTTTGCCGTCGTGGATTGTTCGCGGGACGATAGGATTCTCTTGCTGATGAGTGAGTCGGTGGATCGCTGCCAATCGCTGTATGAGGGAGCGGAGGGACTTCAGATGGCGGATGTTGCGCCTTATCTTGTGCGTTTGGATGCGAGTTCAAACCTGTTGTCTCATCTTGTAAGCGGGGGCTGGACAAAGCGATGGGGTATTTATTTCGAGAGCGGGGCTTCGTTTGAAGCCCTTCGCAAACAGCTTCGCAGCTTGTTGATGGTGGAAAACGAGCGAAAAGAGCGGCTTTATTTTCGTTTTTACGATCCCGCGGTGCTTTCGGCCTTCTTGCCCACATGCACAGCGGCCCAGCGGGGAGCGGTTTTCGGCGATATTGAAGCGTTTTTGGTGGAGGGCCGCGGGGGTGAGCTGTGTGTGTACCGGGAAGACTCTTTTTCGATGGCAGCCCATGCGTCTTGAGGTCGCTGTATGCTAAGAATAAGGGATGATCAGCTCGATGCCCTAAAGGCCCCCGCCCTGGAGGATTTTGTGGACGAGATGGTGCTTCATGTTTACGAATTTTTTCCCGATGAGTGCGTAGAGCTTGGGCCTGATGCGATTCGTGGGTGGGTGGAGAAGGGCATCGAGAAAGCGGCATCCTTTGGGATTGTATCGCCTCGGGGGGTATGCAAATATATCAATATGATCATGGCATTTGGAGCCGATTTTGATACGAAACCCGAGACGGCGGCGTGGGCATTGCCGATTTTGCGGGATGAGTCGATTCCCGATCCAAACGCGCGCATGGATGTGCTGAGTGAGCGGGCGCTTTCGGTGCTGGAAGAGGCCGAACAGAAGAGCGGCGAGCCCGGAGACGAGCCGCCTGTAGCGAGGTCAGCGTGAGTGGAAGCAAGTCCAATCAATTTCGTCTGGCGTTAAATGCCGCGGATACCAAGCCCAATACCGGGGGTGTGAGCGACGCGGAGGGGAAATGCCCCCTTGTTGATAAGCATCCTCCTGTATTTATCGATGCGCACATGCATATTCAGAGCGGTGCGTGTGCTCCGCTGGCTCCCTTGCATGCCCGTATGGCGAAGATTAATCTGAGCCGTTCGACAATCGACAGCATGGGGACATGGTGGATTGTCAAGTTGCTGGCCACGCATAAGATCGGTGATGTATCGCCCAAGCCGACGGATAAGATCGGGGATATCGTCGTTGAGGAGTACGACAAGCTGGCCAAGTATGGGATGCCCGCGCAGAATTCGTTCTTGGGCATTTGCATTGTGCTGACGATGGATATGGATTTCTGCCATATCGATGGGTATGAGGGGCTGCCTGTCTATTTTCATGATACCGATCCGCAGAGCAAGCATGCTGGAGAGCGCTATTATCTCAAGCGCAAGACGGCGACGCAGCCGCGGGAGACCTGCAAGCGTGTATATCTAAACTGGCGCGAGGACTGGCCGCTGGATGTAGAAGAAAAGAACCGCGAGATCCGCGAGATTGAAGGGAACTACAGCATTCCGGAAGCCGATCGGAAAGAGCGCATTCTAAAGCTGGAGGCGGAGCGCAAAAGGACGATTATCGATCTGGCCAAGGCGGAATACGCATCGAAGAATCCCTATTCGCCGCCTATGGACGAGACGGGCATATGGGCGGCTCAGTATGCCGGCGAGTACGAGAAAGCGCAGAATATTTATTGTGAAGCCAGGGCGAAGGAAATTGAAGATGCCATGGCGCGCACTGATTTTATCTATGCGGACGATCAGACGCTGGATAAATTTTTAAAGGATCTAAATACCTCGCTCTTTGAAACCTGGAAGCAGCAGCTTATGAGAACGGAGCGGGCGGCTGTCAAACATCCGCTGAGGCTCTTGCCCATGTATCATTATGAACCGCGCCGCTATGTGAAAGAGGATGGAAAAGCGCCTTTTAAGCAGTTGGTGGAGCAGGGCGGCGTATACGTAGGTTTTAAAATGTATACCTCTCAGGGATACATGCCTAAAGAAGACTCGCCTCTGGGGATGATGCATGTCGGCGGGATTGCGGCGGAGTTTTTCAAAGACTGCGCCGCTCAAAAGATTCCCGTCATGGCCCACTGCACGCCTGCCGGGTTTTATACGCATCAGCGGGAGCTGTATATCGAGCTGGCCTCCGAGGAGAATCAGAAGCTATATTCGCTGGAGGGAGATAAAAAATGGCGGGATACCGACAGGCTGCGCTATTTCCAGGAGCAATACGTACACCCCGAAGCGTGGCGGAAGGTGCTCGACGATAACAAGGATTTGTATCTATGCCTAGCCCATTTCGCCTCGGATAAGATGCTATGGAATGACGATCCAAAGGAATTCAAAAAAACGGCGCTTACCAAGGGGCAAATGAATGATTTCTTCAAGCGCATGGATAAATACAACGATTGGCTTGCCCTTTCGGGAATGGGGAGGCTGTCGGGGAAGGCATTGCTCGATTCATTCTGGGAGACCAATCCTTATCCCGGCTATGCGAAGCCCTCGATCGATAATAGCGATGTCATCTATGGAAAGGGATGGATACGATCTATTGTTGAAATGTGCGCCGGCCAATATCCAAATTTTTACACGGATATTTCTTACCTGCCTCTCTTCGAGCATATTGATTCGTGGGGATTGTTTAAGAAGCGGCGCGACTATTGGCATGTTTTAGGCGATATCCTCAAAGAGTTCCCCTATATGGTCGACCGGATTATGTTCGGGACGGATTGGTATATGATTCTGCTTGAGCCTCATCTCTATGATGAGTGGTTTAACAAGGTATCAGAAGCCCTTGCAAAGGTGCAGGATTATGTGGGCGGCCAATTCAAGACCTGGAATCTCTTTCATCAGTTTGCCATTGTGAACCCTATCAAATTCTATCGCCTCTATGAGCGCCATCCCATGATCGAAAGCGCGCTAAAGAGTAAAATCAGCGCCGGAAAGGGAGGTGAAAATATTCAGGATGCGATGGACCAGCTTACCAGGCGCTATGAAACGCTTAAGCGGGTCGATGAAGCGAGGCTCAATCAGATGAAAGAAGATGTTAAAAAAGGCCCCTTGGTCTTTACCTTATCGGAAGTAGACCAATGAACGAGCCTGTTTTACTCGATTTGCGGACTCCCTGGGCTGTGACGCCTGAGCGTTATATGTATCCAGGCCCTTCAGCCCTCTTTGTGCATTCGATGGGCTGTTCAATCCCCAGGTCGATTGCCGTGATTTGTTATGACAATGCCTTGCGTCTGCTCACGCTGGAGGATGGCCAAGCCAAACTCATTACGATTGCGGTCGATTATCTTCCATCGATTGTGGGTGGAGAGCTGTCGACTGTAGAGGCAAGTTCAAGAAATGATGTGCTTGCCTATCTTCAAAGCCGGAGGTTGGTGCTCTTTGATCTACATTCAAAGACGCATCAAAGCCACCGCGTCATTCCCGATATCGATATGGAGGTGATTGCGGTTGCGGGCAGCTATGTCTCGCTGGATCCGCCGGTTATCGCGGTGCAAGTGGAGGATACTTCGCATTACGATGAGGACAACCGGGTGGATGGGCGCTTGATAGCCTTGCGATTGGGGGATACGACCGCACAGTCCAAGGCTTCGCTCGAACTCGGGCGGGATCTAGGGCGGGCGGTGGATTGGGGCGCGGGCCGTGGATTGATCGCGGCCACCGTGGCCGGCTCTTTTGGGATATATGGTCCTGATTTGCGCTATGATCCGAATCACCCCTTGGGTCACGCGGTTCGAGCGCTTGCCGAGGAACGAAAAGCGCTGAAGGTGTGTTATCCTCGCTTTCACCCAGAGCGGGAAATCATGGCCTTTGCCCTGATTGAAAAAGACCGGGCTGGAACGCGCACATACTCGCTTTTTCAGGCGGATTTCGGGGGAAATACGGTCTCTATCGAGCCCATTGCCCTTGCGGCGGATGTGGGACTTGTGCGCATTGAGTCCTATGCTCCCGGGGGTGAATGGCTCTTGTTCCGGGTTGGGTCTGGAGGAGTGACCCATTTTTATGTACATCATCTTTCAAAGCGCGAGCCGCCTGTTCACCTTGGCTCGTTCACATCGCCGCGGGTGTCGCATTTTGCCTGCGAACCGCTGTCATTGATCGTGATGGATGACGAATTGGAGGTTGTATGCCTATTTCCTCTCCCTCGCCCGAACGGAGCTTAATCCATGCCCACGCTTGATCTCTCCTTTGCCTCCGGCGAAAGCTCCCTTTCGGTTCGCCAGTTTACCGTGCGCGAGTCGATTTCTTCGCTGTTTGATGTATTTGTTATCGCGCGTTCGCCCAATCCCAGCGTCGATCTTGCCGCGCTCGTTGGGCAGCCTGCCACCTTTAGGATGTCGTCGGCCTACGCCCATGTGAGGCGCGGTGGAACGCGGACTTTTTCGGGCATTGTGAGTTATGCCGAGCAATTGCAGGCCGTATCCCTGGGCAGCGGGGCGGCCGAGCTTTCGACCTATGCGCTGCGCATCGTGCCTGACTTCTGGAAGCTGACTCAACGGCTTCAGCATCGTATTTTCCAGCACTTGACCATCCCGGATATCGTTGGGAAAGTCCTTGCCGAGTGGGGCATACGGGCGACATGGAGAATTGATTCCAATGTCTATCCCAAGCTTGAGTACAAGGTGCAGTATGGGGAAAGCGATCATAACTTCTTGAGCCGGCTCTTGGAGGAAGCGGGAATTTCATATCTATTCCAGGATGAGGACGATTTGGGTTCGGTGCTGACGCTGGATGATCAGCCTCAAACGGGGGAATCACGCGATACGGAGACGATTCCCTATGTCGATAACCCGAATATGTCCGCGGAAAAAGAGTATGTAACCGCCGTCGAGCTGATTTATGAGGTACGTCCGGGGGCGTATACCCTTCGGGATTATGATTTTCGGAATCCATCGTTCCCTCTCTATGGAGAAGCATCCAAGGCCAAGCCCCCAGAAGACAAATACGAGCAATATCTCTATCGTTCCGGGGCTTCGCTCGTTGAAGTAGGCCATACGGGAAGCACGCCTGTGGCCGACGATTTGGGTTTTGCCCGGCACCATCAGCCGGCGCTCGCTGGGCGCGCGGCCCGGGCGCTGGAAGGCGAGCGGCAGGGAAGGCTGGCGGTTGCATTTCATACCAATGTGATGGATCTTTGGCCCGGTGTTTTGTTTTATATCGACCGTCACCCTCATCCCGAGCTTTCCGACGACAAAAGGCTGATGATTATCGAGCATCTGATCGAGGGTACATCCGAGGGGGAATGGGTTATGTCGGCAAAGGCCGTATTTGATCGCGAACCCTATCGCCCCGTGCTTCGGACATCAAAGCCCAAGGTGCGGGGAATTCAGCCGGCCACCGTTGTTGGTCCCGCGGGCGATGAAATTCATACGGATGAATATGGCCGGGTGCGTGTGCAATTTCCCTGGGATCGGGACGGAACCTTCGACGAGAAGAGTTCGTGCTGGGTGCGGGTGAGTCAGGGTTGGGCGGGAGCGAGTTATGGAATGATGACCTTGCCCCGGGTGGGGCAGGAGGTGCTGGTAAATTTTCTGGATGGGGATCCCGATATGCCTATTGTCATGGGGCGAGCGTATAACGCGGCCGAACCTGTGCCATACCGGCTGCCCGAGCATAAAACCCAAAGTACCTTTAGGTCGGAAAGCTCGCCTGGAGGCGGGGGATTTAATGAGATTCTCTTTGAGGATCAAAAAAATGCCGAGCTGTTTTATCTTCAGGCCGAGAAAAACAAGCGGGTGCTCGTGAAGAATGATGAGACGAGCACCATTGGCAACAATCGCCGGAAGCATGTCGATGTAGATGAGTGGGATCTAACCGTGCTCAACCGGACCCAAGTGACCGGAATGAATCGAGTGGAGGTGACAGGGGCATACAACGATCTCTTGATCCAGAAAAACGCCTGGACCCGGATTAAGGGCAATTCGGACCGGCGGATGGAGATGAATCGGCTTCTTCGGATCGGGGACGATCAAACCCATATTATCAAGGGAACGCAGCGCGAGATGGCCGAGGACGATGTGCATTTGAATGTCGACGGCGATTGCCGCGAGGAGACCAAGCGCGACCAATCCTTGACGGTAAATGGGAATTATTTTGAGCAAGTAGGGGAGAGCCATGCCCTGGAATCTGGGCAGAATACGCACCTAAAAGCGGGCATCCATCTCACCATTGAAGCAGCCAAGGATATTACATTAAAGGGTCCTGGGGGCTTTATTCGAATTGACTCAAGCGGGGTTGTGATTTCCGGGACCAAGGTGAAGTTTAATGCTGGTGGACGAGCGGGGAAAGGCAAAGGCGCCCAGCCCGAGGAGCCCGAGCTGCCCGCGATTGCAAGGGTGGACGAGCCCGAGCTGCCTGATTTGCCTGAATTGCGAGAGCCGCCTCCCGCCGAGGCCGTCAAGGATAAGCGTGCGGTCATTTCGCTCAAATGGAGCAAGTCGCGCGTTGAGGTCGGCAAAAAAGTGGGGGCAACTTTTTATGTGAGCGGCTTCCGTGGGGGCGAGGAAGCGATTGTCCGGGTGTATGAGCGCTCGGGCTCAGCAAAAAAACTGGTGGATACCTTAATTATGCGCCTGGAAAAAGCCCGGGGGCGCATTCATGTTCCATGGACGCGAGGAGGGCATGAAGCGGCCGCGGATCTGGCCGAGGATTCATCGAGCGCGGCCGATTCGCCGCTAGAATACGCCTTTGAAGTGAGCGTCGGGAATATACAGGGCGAAGGAAGCTCGGGGGCTTTATGGTTAACGAAAACCATTGTGGTGGATTTGCTTGAAAATGTGCTTCGCGGGGAAGGGCTTGGTAAAGAGCAGAAAATGCCTCCGGATGGAACCCGGGTGACCGTAATAGGGGCGGATGGTTCCCACCATCTAGCGAGTACAAAGAAGGGCAAAGCGCGTATAAAAGGCGTTGTTGTTGGTAAACAAATCTCGGTTCGCGTCGATAAGCCGGACGTCAAGGAAGGGGATTGATGCGTCATGAGCAGCATCGGAATTGAATCGAGCGGGATTAAGCTAAAGGGCCTTAATTTATCGGGCGAACAGACGGCGCCCCTTCAATATGATGTTCCGCCCAAGGATATTCTTGTATTTGTGCCCGGAACGACAGATCCGGTAAATGCTACGCCCACCCAGCACGCGGCCTGCGGGTCGTATTGGCATGGCGGTCCCGATGATCATTTAATGGAACGGGTCAAGATGCTCAAGAATGAGTACCGGGACCTGCATATTATGAGCGAAGAGTTCTCGTGGTCCGGGGATAATTCAAAAGAAGAGCGGGAAAAGGCCGGTAATCGGCTGAGGGAGCTGCTCTATGCCCGGGTGAAAAGCAAGACAACAGGCGATGCGCTCTATAAAGGGTGGAAAGATAAAGCTGTTTCACTTCATCTGATTGGCCATTCTCACGGTGGAAATGTGATCAATGAGTTTACCAAGGCCATTCAGCAACATGGCGATTTTCCCAAGCTGTGGAAGATCAAGAGCATTACCTATTTATCGACGCCTTTTTTTAGCAAGATGCACCAGGCGGATACTTCGCACTTCCATCCCCAATGCCGCATCATCAACGTGTTCAACAAATATGACCTAACCCAGCGGGTTATCGCCGACTATACCGTTCGGCAATTGCCCTGGATGCTGGATCATGTCAAGGGTGATCCCAACTTCGCCGCGATGATCAAGGCGGTTCGGGCGCTGGATACAGAGGGTTTGGCCAAACTCAGCCTCCTGAAACGGTGGTTTGGGGGCATGAACGATACCACAGAGGGGCCGCCTTTGTGGAGAAGCATGCTCGGTGTATTTGAGGCGGTCAAGGCGGGTGCCAAAGGCGCGATTGCGGTGGCAGAGAAGCTGAACAAAGACTTTCCCGATGTGATTTCCGGCGCTTCAAAAACCATTGTCAGCGATTTTGCAACCAGTCTTCAGCAATGGGCCGAGCGCGCGGAAACCAATTTCAATACGAGGCTGAATAGCCCGACCCATTGGTATTCGAATAAGTATGACCGCGGCGCCTTTCTCGATGATTTGGAAATAGGGATTCTATTTCAAGCGCTCAATGCTTTCTTTGCCTTCGATTCGGCAACGCTTTCCGGAAAGCTGTTTGACCTGATCGATGATATCATTATCGGGCGCCTCGACCGCTTTGACGATACCAAAACCACACCCAAAGATCAGATTAAAGGATATCCCATTGTGGATGTTCCCATACATCGCTACGATAAATACAATCAAAAAAGGGATGCCCAGTGGGCAAAGTTTATTTCCCGCCTGGAGAGTACCCAGCGCCAATACCATGGCTCGCCTTCAAAGCGGCTGCGTATGGACTTCTTGCTTCAAATGGTGGCTCAAATGCAGTATGAAAAAATCAAAGAGGTTATCGACGGCTTGAATACGCTCGATTGGATTGTCAACGATAGCCGGGCCACGCATCTAAAGGCGCTTGTGGGCACCTTGACAAAACTCCGCTCAGAACTCGATAGCCGCGCCTGCGGTATTGTGGTGCCCGAGGATATCGCGGCAGGCAAGGGATTGATGGAGCAGAGGGGCAGCGTCGGCTATACCGCGATGGTTTCCCATAGCGTGAGCCATTTGGATCTCTATGACGAGGTTAAGAAAGAACTGACGCCGGCCTTAAGCTCAGGCAAAAAATCGGAGTATCAAATCAACCTCCGGCACTGAATTTACATATCGGGCAGATTGGGCCAGCGATACGCCTTTAATCTCCACTTCTTCTTGGGAAAGCGGGTGATCTTCACCGAGTCGCTCTGGTTTCCTCCAAGAAGCGAGAAATGAGTGGATGTCTCCTCCACCAAAAAGCCCACATGATTTCCCGAGCGCGATAGGCTGCTATTGGCCGCGCCCGCATTGTAAATAACCGCAATCGCTCCGTATTTCGCTTGACATGGCTTTCCCCAGGATGCCCAGCTCGCGGCGGCAGCCGAACGGGTGCCCGCAATGCCTGCTTTGGATAGCACCCAATTGACAAAGGATGAACACCATGCCACTTCGTCGGATTTTGCCTTGAGCTCCGTCGCCGCATGGTACTCCACAATACGCGGATTTGCCGCCTTGCCCGCCACTTCGTGCTGACCTGTCTCCTGGTTGGCAATGGCCATCCATGGAGCTCCGCCCGAATTGCCGACGACCGGAGGCGGCGCCGCAGGAGCGGGCTCGGGCGCGCTGGGAGGTTTGTAGCTAAACCCCGCCCCAGTAGGCCGCGCCTGCTCAGACAGTAACTCGGTCCAGGTGCGGGAGCCGACTATCCCATCATCGCGCAATCCTTGTCTCCGCTGAAATACCCGGACGGCGGTGTCGGTAATCGGTCCAAATTCACCGTCGGTTGATACCGTATACCCCCATTTATTGAGGCAGCGCTGTAGGTGCTGCACATCGCTCCGAAGATACGGAGCAATCTCGGGATGACCGCTTCCAAGCCGCAGGGTGGGAGGTATCATAAATCACTCAAAACATGCGCGTAGGAGAAAGGTTTTGCTCATCGCTTTGGGGGCGGCGTCACGCGCGACAACGCAAGCACCCGAAGCGCAAGGGAATGCGTCTCGTATTGGTCTTCCTGCTGGTTGATTTCGGCGATGAGTTTCGCGCGAAAATGCTGATACATCGGCAATTTGGTGCTGAGCTCGTCGGGAATATACACAGGCAGGGGCGAACTTGAGCCGGCAACCGAAAGCAAGGAGCGAATAAACTTGCCCCCAAAGACCGAACGCTTTTGATAGTGACGCTGTTCGAGCAGCACCCGTTCCGTTTGGGTGTCCACATAGCCCGGTGGCACGTTGCGCTTGCCCTGCCCAAACGAATCCTTGATGCGCGCCGTGAGCCCGTCCGAAACCGCGGGCGCGCAGCTTAATCCGGGCGTTTTTAGAAACTCTTTCGCCGTCTCAAGCGAAACCCTTAAATTTTCATCGTTTGGCGTCACCAGCGGCGAAACCGTTGTCATCGTGGCCTTTAGCGTCTCCAGTTCATCAAAGGGAAAGGAAAGCTCGCCCTCCAAGAGTATCAGCGGGGGCACATACTTCCCATCCTCGCGTATCGCATCCAAATAAGCTTGCTGGACGGTATCCGCATGTTTTGGAGACCCATGCGTGAGAATCTCAAACACTTCCCGCCGCTCTTCCATTTCCATGGGATCTTTGGCTAAAGCCGGATCGTCAAGGTCTTTGTCTTTGGGCTTGCGTTCCAAATCCTTGAGAATAGGCTTCCATTCCACCACACGGCGAAAACGGGCAACGCTTTCATCATGGTACCAGATTAAACTTTGAACAGGTACAGGCCCGGATAGGCTGGGCGTGCTCAGCGCATGCGATGGCAAAGGCGCTTTGGGCAAAGGCGCCGCCGCCGCCCCGCTCGGCTGAGGTATAAGCACCACCGCGGCCGCTCCAAGATCCTTGGCCCCACCTGCCCAGGGACTCACCGGAGCGGCTCCCGATGCCGGCCTCGCCTCGGTAGGCGGCTGCACCAAAGGAGGTGGGCTCACCGCGGCCATCATCTGAGATGCGGAAGGCTTGGGCGGCGCGGTGGCTGGCCCCATTCCCGCATAGGGGTCCGAGCTTGGGTCCGAAAGAATGGGGGCATTGTTTGCCGGAGAAATACCAGGGGCATAGGATGCTTCATCCCGGATGGCCATCTCGGGCTGGGAGCTTCTCGGTGGAGGAGGCCGCACAAAGGGCAAGGCACTGGTTGAAGGATGGGACGCCTGCGGGGATGAGCTTCTCGGCGGCGGCGGAGTCCCATGAAAGGGAATGGGCAATGTGGCGGGCCGCTGTTTTACCAATTCCGAGACATTGAGCATGCTCGTTGAATCTACCACTGTTACAGACTTTTGAGCGGGAGCGTTTAAATGCGGGGAGGAGACCTCTTGCACAGGCAATTCCGACGATGTGGTCTCGATTTCGTCGTGGTCCAGCGATACCTTAATTTGCCCGGCCTCTTCGGCATGACGAAGCCCAATTCTGCCGCGCCATACCACCGTACAGTAGGCCCTGTCCGTATCAATCCACATACTATCCGCCGTCAGCACGACCGACTCATGTTCTCCGCTGGCTCTTTCCACCGTTACACTGGGCTCAATACCGGGCAAACATGTGACCAGCATAGGATGCGCGGGATGAAGATTCTCTAAAACAATTCTCTCATCCGGCCTAATTTGAGAAAGCTGCTGATCTTCGGGGGCCACCTGAAAGCATCGGTAATCCAAATCATCCGGTAATGGATTTTGATCCCAATTCGATGTGCCAAGCGTATCCGCGTAGCGCCCAAACTTAGCGCGCCTGACCCGCCATGTTTCAGCGATTGGGCCATAACCAATGGGTTGCAGGATATCACTTTGCTTGGTAACGCTCGCTCCAGGCATTTGAAGATTGGGAATCGCAACCATTCCATATTTATCGGGAGGCGTATAGAGATTTATCCCTACAGGGTTATCCGAATCAGGGCCTCCCGCGGCCCTTTCCCAGCGAAGCGGCATCTTCGAGAAACGCTGACCCTCAAATATCTGACCATCCACAGGCCGAAGTCCGCGGTCACACCAGATTTCAATCGGCTTATCGACGGAACCAACCATCAGCCGGGCCACAAGCGAACGAACCGGCTCGCCCCGGGGCGCAAAGGCATGGCCCACAACGGTGATATCCGCCTTGGGCTTAAACGGCGCGCGATCGCTTGGAGCGTATACACTGCGCGTCATATCATCGTTCCAATGATTATCGTCTTCGTTCAGCTCGTCCTGCTCGGGCGCGAGTACGGAGCGCGTGGGCTGAAGAAGGAAGGTCGCCTTGACGATAACAAGTTCAGCGACGGTGCCCGAGGATGTCGTATAAACAAGCCCCATTGCACGCAGCGGACAGAGGGAAACGACCTTCATCGATGCGGAGCATACAGCGTTTTTTGGGAAAGGGAATCGTCTTTTTGATATGCGTAAAGCGCGCGGGCGGCGCGTATGGACAGGCCGGGCTGAATGTCAAGAAAAATCGATTGCGATACCTTGGTCTTCCGCTAGGGTCAATCGCCGGGTTATTTCGCCGCGCTTGCCGCCGGGCGCTGAAGGGCCGGCCGAAGCTGCTTCTCCCAAGCGATGGCCGTGTCCCCCATTGCCCACTCCACCATCACGGTCCGTCCAGGAATAGGCAGCGTTCCCGATATTTTTTGATCCAGCGCGTTCCACACCGCAAGCTCGGCCACGCCTTCTGCCGAGGGCTGCAAGATGAACAAGGTATCGTGCGAACGCGATATAAAGGCATCGGCAGCCTTTGGAAATAGCTTTTTCAGGGCGGCAAAAGGGATAGCCTCGTTCCCCGGCGCCAAGTGCTCCGGCGCAGGACCAAAAGGCTGGTCATCGCTAAAACTCCGCGCGGAATTGGCCGATTTTAATATCGATCCCAGCATCCGCGTGCTCCCCTCGCCATGATCGATACACAGTTGAATATCGTCCCGAATGCTATACACCATAAAACTCTCGCCCACCGGCTTATCCAAATCCACATCTTCAAGCGGAATACCAAAGATAACCGAGGCAAAGCGAATCAGCTCGGGCTCGCTCACATGCTTGGCAAAATTATTATCAATGGACGTTCCATCCATGGACTCTACCGTGTATTGCGTTATCCCCGTGAAATACAGCGCTCCCCCCGTCACCTCCGTCCGCGTATTCATTTTGCATAAGGCTTTGGGCGTAACAAATATAATCTGCGAGGTGTCTTCCTTGCCCCAAGACAGCTTCTTTTTCAGCTTTTGGGCCAGCGCCTCGGCCGCCGCCGGTATCGTTTTTCTATCGTCTGTTGTCCATAAATCCGTCGCGTCATAATCCCGGGGCATCGGCCCCCCATCGAACATTTTTACGCTCGGCGAATCCGGCAAATGAACGCTTACACTGGATTCCCCGATATATTTAAACCGATCGCCCTGGGGAAGCGCAATATACGATAAAGTGCCCAGAAGCTCCGCCGCCCCGTTTTGAGTGCGTATCACCAAGGTCATATACCCGGGCCGCGTATCCGTCCGGGGTTTGCCCTCGCTCGAAAACATAGGGCCATATCCCTCGATATTCTCGCGGTGCACGCCAAGCAATAAGAGTCCGCTGCCCGGTTTTGGATCGAGAAGGCGTTTCAGTACCACGTTGGGATCTTCAGCCGGTGGCGTTTCCGCTGCCGATACGGCAGGGGGCGTGGATGCGCTTACTAACGGTGCAGGTTCCGGCCTGTTGGTTGGAGACGGGGGCTTCTTCGAGGCGCTGACAGGTGTGGCGTCCTGTGCCCTAGGGGAAGGTGGAATGGTTTGAGACGAGGCCGGAGTACAGGCCATCAGCGCGAACCAAGACAACGCGGCGCTTCGACAGAGCGGGCTCATAACAAAAGCCGTCTACACCCATCCTCTCAAAGAATCAATTTGTTTTTCGACTTGACACACGAAACATAGCCTGAAAGGGTGGACGCGATGGCGCCGTACATAAAACAGGTCATTGGATGCGGAATTCTCCTTCTGGGATTGTCGGGATGCTCGGGTTCCAAGCTTCCCGAAAGCCAGCCTCGGCCATCGCCAAAGCCTGTAGCCCTTATTCCCCCTCCGCCTCCTTCCACGCCGCTGGTCAATGCATCCCCCCGTTTGGTCCAAAGCAGAGCACAAACCTGCCTCCTTCAAAGCAATGGACATTTTTCATGCTGGGGAAAAGCCGGTCTAATGTCGTCGTCCACGCCCGTGCTGGCCGATCAGCGGCAAGCCAAATCCCTTGTTTTTCATAAAGACTTTCTATTCGTGATCGATGCCGATGGCCAAATCTACGAGAGCAGTCCCTTTGCCCCCTATAAAAAGCCTGTCACCTTCGCTCCACGGCCTGATTTGGCGAATATCGGCGCGCTTTCATGCGAGGGATCGAATTGCTGCGGGATAGAGAAAGGCAGGGTAATCTGTTGGGGTTCAAACAAAGATATTACCCAAGTCAAGTCTACCGATCAGGAAACAACCCCACCCACCGCCATCGCCGGAGTTGAGGAAGCCGTTGCTGTCGCCGTTGGATCCTATCATGCCTGCGCATTAACCAGCGCGGGAACGGTCTTTTGCTGGGGAAGCAATAGCTATGGCGAAATTGGAGCGGGAGATAGACCAGATCGATCCAGTATTCCCGCCATGGTCAAGGGTCTGGCCGATGTGGCCGATGTGGCGCTCGACTACAATATAAGCTGCGCCCGGACCAAGGAGGGCAAGGTCTTTTGCTGGGGAAGCAATATGTATGGCATGCTGGGGGCTTCCGCAAGCTATCAATCGGCCATGCCCCAGGCCATTTCCGGCTTGCCCCCCATACGCCGCTTGGGCGTGGAACACAGCCATGCCTGCGCCCTGAGCAACGAAGGAGAAGTGTTTTGCTGGGGCTCGAATGAATACAACCGATTGGGCCGGCATCGCCTGAGGGAGTCAAGAACCCCACTCAAAGTCGAAGAACTCAAAGACATTACCGATATTGCCGTGGGCATGGATCACAACTGCGCGCTGCGCAGCGACAACACGGTGCACTGTTGGGGCAGCCGCTTGAATGGCCGGCTTGGGGATGGAATGGTCAGTGAGTATCATACCCCCATGAATGTGCCCAACCTCAAGCAAGCGGTGAGCCTATGCAGTGGTGAATACGGCTGGGAAACGTGTGCGGTTCGAGGGGATGGAGTCCAAGTGTGCTGGGGCAACAACAAGTCCATCGACACAAAGCGTGAAAAAGGAGTGGTTGCATGCAGCGGGGACGACGTACTCCTAGGCGACGGCCAAGTGGAATTGGAAGACAGTTCAAAGGTCGCGGGCGTCGATCAAGCCACCCGCATTTCGACGGAGCATTCCAATGGATGCGCCATGAGAAAAGACGGGGTGGTTTTATGTTGGCGGAGGGGCGAGCCTGCGAAGATTGTCATGCGGGAAGCCAAAGCGCTGGCCTATTCTGAACGGGCATCCTGCGCGGTGAAGACCGATGGAACGCTATGGTGCTGGGGCGAAGTGGCGAGACGCAGCGCCAACGAGGCCAAACCGGTTCAAGCCTTTGGAATCAGCGGTGTAGCCGACATCAGCATGAGCCGGGAACAGCATTTTCCGAGCGGATGTGTATTGCATACGGATGGCACAGTCGGGTGCTGGTATTGGGATTTGGCGATTATGGAGGACAAGCACCTTCAGTTGAGAAAGAAGGCAAAAGCCGGGGTGAACGGAGCCGTAGCCATCGATGGAGGGGCCGAGGATGGCTGTGCGGTATTGGGTGATGGCCGGGTTCAATGTTGGGGGGGCAATGATTATGGTCAATTGGGGGATGGGACAGCGGACAAACGAAAAGCGCCCGTATTTGTTCAGAATCTATCGGATGCCATAGGGGTACTGGTGTCCACGAATCACCGTTGCGCGCTGCACCGGGAGGGAGCGGTGTCCTGCTGGGGGGATAATTCCAAATGGGATATAGGGATGACCTTTGAGAAATCGGTTTGGAAACCTGTGCAGGTTCAGGGGCTTTCTTGGACGAAGTAGGCTTAGAAGGCTTTGCCTCGGCGCTGCTTATCCCCCTTTTGCCGCGGTCTCCACCCCCAACACCCTCAAATCTTTTCCATCAAAAGCGACGGCAAACGAATACAAGGGCTCGGCCCCCGCCGCCCTCGCTTCCGCCGGATAATCCCTCTCCCGAATCTGCTTGGCCGCCTTCTCCAAAGCCTGCTCCAGCGTACCCCTCCGCACCACCTTTAACTCCAGCACAACCCCAGGTTTATTCGGCTTGGACGGCAAAATCATCACATCGGGACGCCCCTTGCCCGATTCGCGATTGCTGCGCACCCTGTATTCCGGCTCTAAAATACATAAAAGACCCAGCACAAAGGCTTGATAAATGCTTTCTGGATCGGTGGGAGAACCATCATGAAACGAAAGCACATTCAGCACAAAAGCCTGCAACTGCTCTTCCAACAGCTCGCTATCGCCGCTCATCAAGGCCGAAATCAGCTTTTGAAGATGGGCGCCTCTACCGTAGAAACCATGCTCCAGCCATTGCTGAAAGGTCTGCGTAAAAATCGTCCTCACTTCCCGATTGGGAATGCTCAGCGCATGCGCACTTTGCTCGCCTTCCCCGCGAGAACTCCGTTCCGCTCGTAAATAACCTGCAAAAGTCAGCAGGCTCCATAAAGCGTCCGGGCTTCGGTCCAGCGTATCGAGCACCGTATTTTTATCGAGAATAAGTTCAAAACTCCCACCCTCAATCAGCTTCTCAACAACGGAGCCCACATGGCCCGCCTGCCTTTGCAGCGAACGCTTAATCAAATCGTTGCTGCTGGTATTGATCCAATAAGGCAAAGGCTCGCCGTGATTGCTTAAAAAACTAAGCACACTCCAAGGATTGTAGATCACTTGATCATAAAACAAATATCCATTGTACCAAGCCTGAACGGTGGGCAGCCATTCGGGATGGCCGGCGATATGCATCAAAGAGCGCACATCCTCCTCGCTAAAGCCAAAACAACTGCAAAAAGGCTTATCGATCAGCGTATAGACAGCGATATTGTTCAGCCCCGAAAAGATACTCTCGCGGGCGATACGAAGAATGCCTGTGAGCACCGCGCGCTGCAAATGGGGATTATCCTTCAAACCCGACGTCAAAAAAGCGCGGAAGAAATCCAGCACATCGCCGCCATAGCCACCGAGCCAGCCATGGTGAATTGGATGATCGTATTCATCGATGAGCACAATAGGTTTTTGGCCCGTGGCGCGATGAATATATCTGCATAGATCGCCGAGAGCGCTTCGGTAGCGTATAGGCTGCGCCTTTCCGCTGAGAATCGCTTTGTAGTTTTCGATATCGCTTTCATTAAGCTTTCCAGTGTCGAGAATGGCCTCATGATCGCGGTATACATTGGCGAGCAAATCGACGATGGCCGCGTGGCACATATCAAAAGTCTTGCCGCTGATGTCTTTAAAGGAGATAAAAATAACGGGGTACTGCTGAAAGTGCTTTTTATAGTCAAGGGCCTTCTCGCAGCGAAACACTTCAAGGTCTTCATAGAGATGAGCAAGGTTCTCGGGACGCTGCTCTAAAAAATAGCGAAGCATCGACAGATTCAGCGTCTTGCCAAAGCGGCGCGGCCTGGGAAGCAAAAGGACTTCCGGCGTCGACTCAAGGAACTCGATAATCAGCCTTGATTTGTCGACAAAAGTTAGGCCGGTTTCACGCAGTTTTTTGAAA
This sequence comes from uncultured Polyangiaceae bacterium, assembly GCA_964537685.1. Classification (GTDB taxonomy): domain Bacteria; phylum Myxococcota_A; class Polyangia; order Polyangiales; family Polyangiaceae; genus CAZICM01. The sequence goes on along the minus strand of CAZICM010000049.1, from coordinate 26,840 downwards.
TCGCTGACGCCCAAAGGAGATCGAAAACTCATGGCGGGCGCAGCTTGCACAACAAATGCAGGCTTGTCAATCCAATTGTTGGCCGGGCTTTATTTATGTACAGGCGCCGCTCTGTCCCCGATTACGCCTGCAACAGAGCCTTGTGAATGACCGCGTACAGCGCGGGATGGTTCTGAAGCTGATGGTGAAGAACGCCCCCAAACCGGGCAGTTTCAATTGCAAACCTGTGCTCCTCCGCCACCGCCCCGCCAGGCCCGCTTGCGCTCGGAACCCGCACAAGAAGATCTCCCACAATCTGACCAAGCGGATGCTCCGGGTCGCTCGTCACCGTGGCGGAAATAAAGTGATATGTGACGCCGGGCAACAAGGGAACTTCATGCCTCCCATCATCCCCCAGCGCATCGGGGTCGCGGCCAAGCCAATCCTCATCGACCAGCGAGCCATGGCGCAAATCTTTTATTCCAGCGCTTCGGCCTTCGAGGATTCGAGCCGGAATTAAGGTCCCCGGAAGATCGACGGAGCCGAGCAGACCCGCCAACAGGTTCCCAGCCTTCTCAAGCGGCGCCCCCTGATGCGGCGAGCCCAAACCAAACACATGCCGAACCCGCCCTACCCAGGATGCCCCGTTCTCGCTCCCATAGTGACACGCGCTCCGGACCACGAGCCCGCCCATGCTATGCCCGATGAGAATCAGCTCCTCGATAGCCAAGGGATATGCCCCCATACAGGCTTCGAGCAACAACGAAAGCGCCCGGCCATTCTCCGAGACATGCCTTCCGGTATTGTACCGAATCCAAAGCGGCGTGATATCAAGATCGCGCGCCAGCAGCGAGCCAAAAGTGGCCGAAGGATCGCCATGGTAGGCTTCCGCTTCAAGACACCATGACCATTCGGTCGTTCCAAGACCATGCACAAACACAGCAACACGCCGCGTCGCGCGAAGCCCCGATCGCTCAAACGCCTCCGCGATAGCATCGCGCTCATTCGCCACATAATAATCCCCCACCCGCAACACCATACCGAGATCGAGACCATTTTCATGCCGCCGGAGATGATCACCGACGACTCCATTGACCAGCCCGAGCGCGGCATCGCCGGCCCATTCGCCGCTTTTCATCGCATCCGAGCGCATAGGCACGGCCCGCTGAAGCATGGGATGATCCCCAGCCTCACGTTGCGCCTCCATCGCCCTCTGCGCCACATCAAACCCAAGATCCGTGACCGCCTCGACACCGCGATTGACCAGGCGGATGGTGCCAAGCACCACATCGGTTGAGAGACGCCGCGCGGCATCCACGGTACTTGCGGGTCCAGCGAGCGGCTCGATATGGTTGGTTATGCGCAACACGGCTCGCGAGACAGATTCATGCCCCTCGCGCACGAGAAAGGTGCTCAGGTCCACGGCATCGTGCACAAGCGCTTTCAGGCCCCGAATTCGCTTTATATCCACAGAAATAAATTAGTCTCCTTTTGCAACTGTCTCCACCCCCAACACCCTCAAATCTTTTCCATCAAAAGCGATGGCAAACGAATACAAGGGCTCGGCCCCCGCCGCCCTCGCTTCCGCCGGATAATCCCTCTCCCGAATCTGCTTGGCCGCCTTCTCCAAAGCCTGCTCCAGCGTACCCCTCCGCACCACCTTTAACTCCAGCACAACCCCAGGTTTATTCGGCTTGGACGGCAAAATCATCACATCGGGACGCCCCTTGCCCGATTCGCGATTGCTGCGCACCCTGTATTCCGGCTCTAAAATACATAAAAGACCCAGCACAAAGGCTTGATAAATGCTTTCTGGATCGGTGGGAGAACCATCATGAAACGAAAGCACATTCAGCACAAAAGCCTGCAACTGCTCTTCCAACAGCTCGCTATCGCCGCTCATCAAGGCCGAAATCAGCTTTTGGAGATTGGCGCCCTGCCGGGTCATGCGTATGCGCAACCAAGATTCAAACACTTCCGCATAGATCAGCTTCACCTCGGCATTGGGAATCGACAGACGATGAGGCGCCGGCTTGAGCGGATCGGTCTGGGGAAGCCTTTCAGCTCGCAGATAGCCCGAAAAAGTCAACAGGTTCACAAAAGCTCGTTCGTCGGTGTCCAGCTCGTCGAGCACGGTACTTGGGCTGAGCGTGGTCTCAATACTCTCACCTTCAATCAGAAGCTCAAGGGTCTTGCCCGCGCGCGATGTGTACTGCTGAAGCATGCGCTTAATCAGATCGTTGCTGCTGGTATTGATCCAATAAGGCAAAGGCTCGCCGTGATTGCTTAAAAAACTAAGCACACTCCAAGGATTGTAGATCACTTGATCATAAAACAAATATCCATTGTACCAAGCCTGAACGGTGGGCAGCCATTCGGGATGGCCGGCGATATGCATCAAAGAGCGCACATCCTCCTCGCTAAAGCCAAAACAACTGCAAAAAGGCTTATCGATCAGCGTATAGACAGCGATATTGTTCAGCCCCGAAAAGATACTCTCGCGGGCGATACGAAGAATGCCTGTGAGCACCGCGCGCTGCAAATGAGGATTATCCTTCAGACCCGCCCCCAAAAAACGCCGCAAAAAATAAAGCACAGGCGCCGCATCGCCCGACAGCCAAGCGGAATGAATAGGATGATCGTACTCATCGATCAGCACAATTGCCCGGCGCCCCGTTGCCCGATGGAGATATTTACAGAGATCCAACAGAGCATTGTCATACAGCTCGGCCTGCTCCGAGCGCTGAAGCACGGCAAGAAAATCTTGGGTTTCGGCGTCGGACAGACGATTGGAGCCTAGAATTTGCTCTCTAAACCCATCGAAGCTAACGCGAATCAAGCGGCGCACCGCTCCAATAAAATGTTCGGGCGAATCGGCGTTGATATCTTTAAAAGAAATAAAAATAACGGGGTACTGCTGAAAATGTTTTTTGTATTCAAAGGCTTTTTCGCAGTGAAACACTTCAAGGTCTTCAAACAGATGCGTTAAGTCCTCGGGACGCTGTTCTAAAAAATAGCGAAGCATCGACAGATTCAGCGTCTTGCCAAAGCGGCGCGGCCTGGGAAGCAAAAGGACTTCTTGGGTGGACTCAAGAAACTCGATAATCAGCCTGGATTTATCGACGAAAGTGATATGCTGCTCGCGCAGATTGCGGAAATCGCTGACGCCCAAAGGAGACCGAAAACTCATGGCGGGCGCAGCATGCCCAAAGAACGCGGCCTTGTCAATCGCCGGCGCACCCTTCGCACAAGCGCTTGGATTTTTCGGTGAAGCGCATATTAAAAAACACTTGACGCGGCCAAAACAATGAAGGAAAAGTGCCCGTGTTTTTATGCGGGCAAGAACAAAGCGCTGGACACCAGTTTTGGGGTTGTTGCATCTTTTATGTATGGCCTGGGGGCTGGGCTGCGGAGGGGCCGGGGAGCCCGCCAAGGGAGGGGAGCGCGCGAAGCCCGCGAGCAGCGTCGCGAAGCCCGAGAACAAGCCCAAGGTGCTGGAGGGGACGCTGCCCCTGGGGGCCAGGGCAAGCAAGCCCGAGGGGCATTTGGCCGGCATCAGATGTCTATCGTTTTCGCCGGATGGAAGCAAGCTGGTATCCAGCGGTGACGATGGAACGGTCTTGGTCTGGGATGTGGAGACAGGGCGTATTCTAAAGCGCTTTGAGGGGCACACCGGCTTTGTGGGGGGCTGTGCCTTCTTTCCCGATGGAGAGAGGGTGGCCAGTGGAGATGCTAGTGGCCAGGTGGCCGTGTGGAAGCTTGGGGAAGAGAAGCCTCGGTGGCTTAAGGGTTTGGATGGAGCAGATGCTGTTTATTCAATGGTCATTCGATCGGATGGAGCCGAACTCTTGGTTGGAACGACCTATGGCCGGGTCATGGGCTGGACCGTGGCCACGGGCGCCATTTCCTTGGATAAAAGCGAGCTGAGAGGCGCCAATCCTGCGGATAGGGTCTGGGCTGTGGGCTATAGCGAAAACCAAGCCTTTGGAGCGGGGGAGGCAGGGATTAGGGTGTGGAGCAATGAACAGGATCGGCCTCCAAAGTACCGCCACGGCTTTCATACAGTGGGAGCGGCTGCGCTTCCAGGCAATCGAATGGCGCTGGGTGGCATGGATGAAGCCCACATACTCACCCTGAATGACATGAAGCTTTCCCCTCTTCTCGATGCTCAAGGAGGAAGAGGCCACACGGCTCCTGTCTGTGGGATGGCCTCCAATTCCCTGGGCGATCGCCTGCTCAGCGCGGATAAGTCAGGCCAGGCCAGGCTGTGGAAGCTGGAAAAATCAAGAGCCGAAATCCTCTGCTCTTGGAAGGAACAGGCCGGCCTCATGGCGGCATCCTTTGATTCAACCCATCAGCGCCTGGCCGTGGCTGGAGACGATGCCTCCATCGCCTTGGCCAATGCCAAGGATTGCAGCCTAATCAGGCGTTTTTCCCTTCCTAGGGGGAGAATATTTGCCCTTGCCCTCCAGCCCAATGCCTGGTTGTTGGGCGATGGAACAGGGCAAGTGAGCAGCTTTTCTCCCTATACCTTGAAGGGTCAAGGAGCCGAGCGGGTCCACCGGGGAGAAGTCTTGGGCCTCGTGGCCCTTAGCTCCCAGCGCTGGGTATCGGTGGGAACGGACTATAAAATCGTTGAAGGCCCAGGCGCAAAACAGGTGGGCAGAACCGAGAATGTGGCTCCAGCCATTGCCGCGGAGCCCAATGGGCAATCGGTGCTCATCGGAGAATTTGACGGGAATCTTCAGCGTATCTATATCAGCAAGGGCGTCACTTCCCCCCTCTCTAAACAGCCCAGCGCAATTGCTGCTATCGCCATCGATCCCCAAGGCCAACAAGCCCTGATTGGAGGCGTATGGAATAGCCTGGCCCGCCTCGATCTGCCTACCAATTCCCTGTTCCCAAAGCCATGGGACGAGCTACTGAAACACAGCGAAAGCACCTCCGCGCTCCGCTTCGATGCCCAGGGCAAGACCTTTGCCCAAGGAGCAACTGACGGCAGCGTTCTGCTCCGACAGGCCAGCGATGGCCAAGTGCTCCGAAGGCTTCTGGGCCTGAGCCAAAACGTCGGCGGCCTGGCCTTTCAGGACTCCTTTCTCTGGGCGGGAGGTTCCGATCGCCGCCTGCTCCGCTGGAACCTCAAAAACCCCCAGAGCGATCTCCCCGACCTCAGCATCCAGGAAGAAGCCAAAATACTCGCCCTCCAATCCACCCCCGACGGCCAACACCTCATCGCCGGCCTGAACGACGGCCGCGCCTCCGTGTACTCCCTCCCCGAGGGCAAGCTGCTCGCCCATCTCTATCCCTTCTCCGATGGCAGTTGGGCCACCGTTGTCGCCGAACGCGATGGCAAACCCCCTCGCTTCTATTTGGGCTCGGGCCCCAATCCAGACACCGACCGAGCCGCCTTTGCCCTGGAATTTGAAGTTCCAAGCGAGCGCAGGGTGGGTTTTGTGAAGGATGAAAGCACGGGTCTTAGCCAAGGCGATCGTATTTCCCTGGGAGGCATGGTGCAGCCCATGAAGTTTCGAAGCGTCGACAGCAAACGCGATGCCCAGGGCCGCGTCTCCGTAACAGCCACCATCTTCTCCCCCTCGGGCCCTCCCACCGTTTGGCTCGATAATCAATGGGAAGTGAAAAGCATCTATCCCGATCCCAAAGAACTGATGCTCTACTATGTGTACCTGAGCTTTAACGATCCCAGGGCTACCCCCCATACCTTGAAGGCCCAGGCTCCAGGCCGCCCTCCCTTCGAGACCGCATTCAACTTGCCCGCGGATCTTCGCGCGGGGTCGGACTATAAAAAAGCCCTGATCATCGGCATCGAAAACTATGGAGGAGGCACGCCCAAGGCCCTGGGGGCTTTAAACGATGCCCAAGGCATGGCCCGCGCCCTCGCCGATGAAAAGAGCTGGAAACTCAATAGCGGCACCCTTCAAACAGGCTACGACCTCCAAGGCCAAGACCTGCGCGATCGGGTCAAGCGCTTCTTTGGCGAGGCCAAACCCGATGAAACCTTGCTCTTCTACTTCGCCGGCCATAGCCAAAGCCTTGGAAACGAAGGCTTTCTTTTGGGCAAAAACGATATGCCCGGCGCTTCGCTCAATGCGGGCACCCGTATTTCAGCCTCGGAGCTCTGGACCTGGATCGGGGAATCCAAGGCGCCTTATATCGCCGTTATTCTGGATGCCTGCAGGACCTCAAAATTTTTGTTTCCCGAAGATCAAGCGGCCCGGGCCAAAAGCATCAAAAAATCCGTGGTCTTTTTGCTGGCTACTCAGCCCGCCCAAGATGCGGGAGGTTCGGCCCAGGGTGGGTATTTTACCCAGGCTTTGCTGAAAGCGTTTCAAATGCCCAGCGCCGCCCGGGGTGCCATGGGCGAGCTGACCATACAAGATGCCGCCTATTTTGCCATGGGGGATGAAAGGGTTCGCCTTCAGGGGCCCACGATGTTTGGCACCTTGTTTCACTTGCCCCTGGCTTGGCCCGCCGGTCCAAAACTTCCCACCCGCCAGTCGACCCAGGCCCTGCCCAGCGAAAAAGGGGGTGCTGGAAGTGTATTCGATGAGGTAGAGCCCATTGTGGAATCCTATCGCCAGGTGGGCGTGGTGGAGCATACCCTTCAGGGTGTGGGTGCAAACCGGGGGCTTTTGTTAAGGGTGCGCTCCAACAAAGATTTGGACAAGATCCGGGTAAGGGTGACGCGGGTGGGCGATTCAACCTTTACGCCCAAGCAGCATCTGGATGATACGCCTACCTTTGCCCGCAGGCAGAAGGATATTTTAATCGAGCTCGGGGATGTGCCCGAGAAAATGAGGTATCAAATTCAGTTAGAGCCTTGTGTGAAGCAACTCGAACCCCAAGCTTGCCAAATGGGGGGCGGCTTTAGCTTTGAGCGGGATTTATAGACGAAGCCTGAGAGCGGCTCAAGAGCTCATCCAATTCCCGGGCGATTTCGGCAAAGGCTTCATCTTGGTTTTCCCTTGTGGAAATCGCTTGTTTGTTGCGAGGCAGGGAATCCAGCGTCTCAAAGGGGGCATCGCTTGTATGAATCGGCCGAAGATAAATGGGAATCACCTGGGTTCCCCGCTCGTCCCGAAGCTGCATCGCCCGCTGCATTTGCTGGGTCCAGAGGGAATCCGAAGCCATATAGTCGCTGGAAATCAAGAGCAAGACGATATCGGCCCGCTCTAGGTTCTGATCGATCTGTTCTTGGACGGGATCGCCCGGCTTTATCTTGCGGGCATCCCAGGATTCAATGCGGCCCGCTCTTTTTAGGCTGCTTAAATGCTTTTCAAGCTGCTGATGAAACTTCTCGTCTTCATCGGCATAGGAATAAAAGACCTTTAGAGGCTTCAATGCGGCTGGTTTGGTGTTCCTTCCCTTCTTTTTCCGGAGCGCGATCAGCGCCGCCGCGGCCGATAGCCCAAGGCCAAGCGCTCCCAACACAAGCTTTGTCCCATGGCTTTCCCACAGGCCGCGTCTTTCGAGAATAGGCAATGCATCTCCAAGCACTTCCCCCGAGAACACGCCTTCTTTGAGCCTTAAGGGCGATACTTTTATAAATGAGGGGCCTGCCTGCCCGCCATCGGCCTTCCAGCGCAACAAATCTCCAGCCTGCACCCTAGGAGGCTCACCCACCTGGGCCCCGCATCTCAATTGCCCCGCCTCCACCGTGAGCAATGCCTCCAACACCCGCCCCTCGCCCTCTTCAGGAAAAGGCCCCGCCAAACTCAACGCGCTCCCTGGAGCATAATCCGCTTCGATAGAAGTCTTGGGCACATCGGGCCAAAGCAGTTTGCATGTTTGCGTAACACAATCCACACCATCGGCCTTGGCTTCCAGGTTTAAACTAGAGGGCGCCGGGTCTTTGAGCGAAAGCTCGACGCTCAAGGTGCCGGCCTTGGGGAGGGCATACACCACGTTATAGAGGCTCTTCGTCCCGGCCATGGAGAAAGGTTCAAGGATTTTGGGCTGCTCCACGACGGAAAGCGTGGGGCCATCTTTGCTATCGACATGAACAGGGGGTGAAAAGCGGACGCGCTGAATGGCTGTTCCTGCCAGCGCTTCGGCATCGCTAAAGAAGGCCACGCCCTCCCCCCGGAGCTCGATACGGCTGAATGTGCCTTGAAAACAACATTCTTTGCCGCTTAATGCAGCGCAGTTGTAGGCCATTTTTAATGCATCACCCATTCCCCAGCACACCCCGCGCCCGCTCAAGCCATCGCTTCAGCGAAAAGGCATCTCCTGCCACGCCCCCAAGTCCCCGCTCCTCGACCAAACGCACCATCCCAGATGTATCCTTCTCTCGAACGCCAAACGCTTCCAGCCTTTGCTCGGGTCTCTTCAGCCCCTCCGAACCGTGTACCCCCAAGTTCATTCTTGCCCTCACCCGCGAGAATGACCCGGATCACGGTTCGGTTCCTTGCAATAAGGGGGCTTCATCCACTCCATTGGCATAGGCAATCCACAGTTCCCCAAGGCTATATACCTTGGCCCGTTCTTCAAAATCGGGCGTTTCACAGATGCGTTTAACGCGGGTCCCTGTCTCGGTGTCTCGGGTCACCACCGAGACTTCATCGGCTTTTAGTTCATTCACAACCAGGGGGCTATGGGTTGCCATAATCACCTGTGTGCCTTGCTCTTCGGTCAGGTTTCTTAGGATCTTGATGACTTCGGCGATACGCGCCGGATGCAGGCCATTCTCGGGTTCTTCAACCAGAAGAAGCCGAACGGGGTCCATATGGCGAAGCGCGGCAAAGGCCAAAAAGTAAAGCAGGCCCTCGCTAAAGCGCTTGGCTTCGACGCGGGTGCCATTGTTGAGCTCGGCTTCAAGGATAACGGTGCTACTGGTGACGGCTTTTACCCGGAGGTATTTGATGGTGGGGAAATGACGCCGGACCTCATCGACAATTTTTTTATAGGTATCGTCGTCGCGGTTCCGGAGTGCAAAATAGACGCCGGGGAGGCCATGGCCCCGTTCATCCAGGAAGGCGACGGATTTGTCTTCCGGGAGAAGGCCGCTTGTGGCGCGAAGGGCATCGGGGTCAAAACGAACCAGGCGAGCCCGGGAAAAAATTACCGGTTTTGGGTGGTTAGCCTCCCGAGTAGGAATAAAGCGCACCCCATCCCTTCCTGCGATGGCGTGCTGTAATGTTGTGCCATACGATTGAAAATCGGCTTCATCCATGCCAGAAGGCGGAGCTTGCTCGCTGAGCCTTGCTTCAAGGAAATAGGAAGTTTGTCGAACCATAAACCACCCGCCCTCGTCCGCGCAGGCGAGCATAAAGCGGGATGCCGCGTCCGAAGCATGGCCATTCAGAAAGGCTTTATCGAAATAGGGATCGAAAGGCAGCCATCCGTCCTTCTCTGTCCAATCAAAGCCATCTCCAGGAAATTGAAACAGCGTTCTCAGCGCATTCAAAAGGGTGCTCTTTCCGCTATCGTTTGGCCCCACAAAAGCGTGCAGCGGACTCAGCGAGACATCCACATCCAATAGACACCCGTAGTTTCGCGCGCGGAGGCTGTGAATCATCGTTTTCTTTACCTGCCAAAACATACAGAAGGCAAAACTTCGCCGCCCGGGCCCCACATTACAGACAGCCGTTTCTTTAGGCAAGTTTTCTTCGCACTTTTTTAATCCAACGGCAGCTTGGGGTCGTCTAGCCATAAACTCTGCTGCAAACAGACGCCGTTCCAGGCCGCCTTGAGACCCATCTGACAGCATCAAATGGCCTTTTAGGCTCCCTAGAGACCCATCTGACAGCAACAGACGGCGCCCCCGAGGGCCTAAAGGCCCACCTGTTGACGTCAGATGGGCCGACATTCTCCCTGAATTCCTGTCTGCGCTCGACAGGCAAGCTTCTAGGCCGCCTAAAACCCCTCCTGATGCCAGCAGAAAGGCCCTCAAGGCTGCCTAAATCGGCACCTGCCCTCGACAGATGCCTCCACACGACAGCCTTTAGGGCGTCGTCGCAGCGTCAGGTGATGTCTCATTCCCCTGGGCCTCGGCGTCCGCCTGCGCATCTTCCTCCGCGTTGGGCGCTTGGGTCACATTGGCCTGGGCAGGAACCCGCAAGTCGTAAAAATAAAGCTCCAGCTTCACAGGCTTGCCCGCCAAGCGCAGGGCCGCCTCGGTCAAGAGCTTCAAGGCCATATACGCTTGCAACCAGGTCTTGCGCGCCGCTTCCAGTGAAGGCGTGGTCTCGGTCCTCTGTCCCACCGCATCGTCCACCAGTGCAAAGGCCGCCTTCAGGTCTTCGCGCGCCTGTTCGACCCGGGTTTTCCAGGCGGCCGCGCCTTCCACGGGGGAGTTTTGCGTATCGAGGCTTTTGGCAATCCAGTCCAAAGCCGCCGCAACATGCAGAGGGGTTCGTTTAATGCCTTCCAATGTACCCGATGGGCGGATAAATTGGGTTTTATCGATGGTGCCTTCTTCATGGGCGCTGAGATGAGACAGGAATCGCCTGAGCATATTCCAGCCGGCGATCATTTTGGGGTGGCGGTCTGCGATGCCGGTGGACCGGTCTGCGTCGAGCTGGTGGGTATTTTGGAGGAGGGAGAGAAAGGCGGTTTTGCGGGCATCGAGTTCGGCGATGGTGGATTGAAGGGCGCCGTCGAGGCCGGGGTAGATGCCGATGACCTTGGATGTGATGCGCTTGCTTGCGTAGTCGCTGTAGATGGGGAGTTCAACGTTGTCGATGTAGCGGTCGCTCATGGTTTGGGCTCTTTCTGTGTGGGTTGTTGATGAGAAATCCGCAGGATTGCGGTCCAGTTGCCAGAGGGGAACTGTAGGAATGTTTTTATGCGGCGAAGGGAGCCTGTGCAAGAGGAAAGTGAGGCGGGAGGGATTTTTTTTGTGGGAGGTGGGAAGAGGAGGGTGGGAAAAGGCTTGACAATTCTCAAAACATCCGTTTTGCTGCTCGTCCGCGAACTCGATACACCGCAAAAAAGAACGATGATGGATGACACGACCGTAAATGACCAGAGGACGCTGAGGCTGGAGGTTGAGGATCGAAGCGATGTCCGGGCTTTTAGGCTGGTGGTTGTGGACTGCCCCGAGCCTCCGCCCAAAGGCTTAAAGCGGGGTTTGAGCTGGGAATCAAGCTCGGATACTTGTACGGTCGGCTCGCATAGGCTGAACGATGTCCAGCTCGCTGACAACGCTGTCTCGCGTTTCCATTGCACCATTCAGCTCGAACCCGAAGGAATCTGCCTGCGCGACCTCGGTAGCTCCAATGGTACGCGGGTCGAAGGTGTCCGGGTGATGTCGGCCTTCTTGGAGCATGGCCATCGGATTCAAGTGGGCCGATTGCTTTTGCGCTTTGAATGGATGGATCGGGTCCATTCGGTGCCCATTCCAACGGCCACCTGCTTTGGAACCCTGGTCAGCTCATCGCGGGCCATGCGTCTTGCTTTTGGCATGATGGAGCGGGCCGCCGCCAAGGATTCCCCCGTGCTTTTGGAAGGGGAAACAGGCACGGGCAAGTCCACGGCGGCCAGGGAGATTCATCGCAGGAGTCAGCGCCGCGATGGACCTTTTGTGGAGGTGAATTGTGCGGCTCTGCCTCCTACCTTGATCGAGGCGGAGTTATTTGGACATGAAAAGGGAGCCTTTACGGGTGCCGTCCAAGCCCGGGCGGGACGATTTGAGGCGGCTCAAGGGGGCACGCTTTTTCTCGATGAAATCGCCGAGTTGCCGCTGGCCCTGCAAGCCAAGCTGCTCCTCGCGGCCGAAAGCGGTCAAATCAACCGCTTGGGCAGCAGTATCCCGGTGAATACAAACGTGCGTATTATTGCCGCCACGCACAAGAATCTGCGGATGGAGGTGAATGCCGGTCATTTTCGTTCGGATCTCTATTATCGGCTGGCGGTGTTATGCATTAAGATTCCCGCGCTCCGGGAGAGGCCCGAGGATATCGCGATGATCACCGAGGGGCTGCTAAATGGGCTGGATGGGTCTGCCGAAATCAAGGCCCGGCTAGGCTCTCCGGCTTCGCTGGCCTGGTTGAAAAGCAGGCCGTGGCCCGGTAATATTCGGGAGCTGCGCAATCATCTGGAGCAGAGCATGACCTATGAGCAGGTGTTGCCTCTGGAGGGCACGGTGCCGGAAAGCATGAACCCTGAGATCGATGGGGGCCGTCCATACAAAGACGAGCGGGAAAGGGCGCTTGCCGCATTTGAGCGCGAATATTTAGAGAAGCTGTTGGCACACCATTCTGGCAATATCACGAGAGCCGCCGAGGGGGCTCAATTGGCGCGGGTGTATTTGCATCGATTGCTTAGAAAGCATGGGATTCGGTAGCGATGAACGCAGTGGCTCGATATCAGACAGGCACCCTGTTGGGGGGCAAGTTCAGGGTACTGGAATGGCTGGGTCAAGGCGGCATGGGGGAGGTCTATCGGGTTGAACATGAGCGCATCAAGAAAATGTGCGCTTTAAAAGTATTGCACCCGCATATGCAAGCATCGAAAGAGATGGTCGAGCGCTTTAGGCGCGAGGCCACGGCGAGTGGGCGTATTGGGCATGCGCATATTGTGGACGCCTTTGATGCGGGTGAGCTGGAAACGGGCGAGCTGTATGTGGCGATGGAGTATTTGGACGGCGAAACCTTGGCGAAGCGCATTCAGCGGCAGGGGCCGCTACAGCTTGGGGAGATCTGCGAGCTGATGGGGCAAGTGTGCGAGGGGGTACAGGCCGCCCACGATACGGGCATTGTGCACCGGGACTTAAAGCCGGCCAATATCATGATCATCGAGCGGGACAACAAAGCATGTATAAAGCTGTTGGATTTTGGGATTTCGCGTTTTGAGAGCGCGGAGGCCGAGGACATGGCGCTTACGGCAAAGGGGGTGCTTCTCGGGTCGCCTCACTACATGTCCCCTGAGCAGATACGGGGGCAAACGGAGCTTGTGGATGCGCGTTCGGATGTCTATGCGCTGGGGGTGGTGCTGTATATGTGCGCGGCGGGGCGTCTTCCTTTTGAGGCGGAGAAGCGGAGGCTTTTGGAGCTGAAGATTTGCGAGGGCAACTACGAGCCTTTGAGGGTGCTGAGGCCGGATTTACCGGCGGTTTTTTGTGATTTGGCGGCTCAGGCGATGGCGGCGGATAGGGAGCGAAGGATTCCCAGTGCCCGGAGGCTGGGGGAGAGGCTTCGAGCGATTGCCGATGCCAGGGGCGAAGGGGTGGAGGGAGAGGAGGAGAAGGAGCTGACAGGTTCCAGGACCGAGAGGATTGAGCCTGTGAATTTAGTCCGGCTCGCCGATCAAGCGCCGCCTGTGCTCAAGGAGGCCCAATCTTCGCCGCCGAAGAGCGGAACGAGAAGGAGCTGGGTGATAGGGATGGGGATGATGGCGCTATTGGGTGGAGGTATTGGGGGCATGCTCCAAGGTGCTGGATTGATTAAACCGGCGCAGATAGTGCACAACAAGGCTATGTTGGGCCATGTTGCTCCGGCGGTCCCCAACGATTCCGCGCCTTCGGGCGGGGCATCGGCAACGCCTGCAAGCTCAGCGAGCGCCAAGCCAAGAGCAAACCCTTCTACAAAACCCTCTTCAAACCCATTGAATGAGAGACCTCCGCTTCTATGACCCACATAGCTTTAAATGCTTCTGTTCTGGTTTTTCTATCGGCGGTTGCACTTTCAAACAGCGCCGCTGCCCAGGTTAAGGGGGAGCCTTCCGAGGAGGCCAAGCGCCGTTGGGAACAGGCCTTTGAGTTGGCGGAGGCAGGGAACTATGCCGCTTCGGTGGCGGAGCTCAGGGCTTTGCATGCGCTTCGGCCAACCCGTCAAGTGCTGTATTATATTGGGATAAACGCGGCGAAGAAGGGCAGTCCTGTTGAGGCGGTGGAGGCGCTGGAGGCTGTGCTTCTGGATACAGGACCGCTGACCAAATATGAGCGTCTTGACGTCGCGAAAGCCGTATTGGAAGAGCAGAGGAAGCGTGTGGGGACGCTGATGATCACCTGCAATGTAGCTGGAGCGCGAATTATGATCGATGAGGTGGATGTAGAAGCGAAGACACCCCTTTCAAAGGCGATTCGGGTAGCGAGTGGGGAGCATCTGATCGAAGTAGATGCAACGGTCCAGGGGTACATACCGATTCGGCGCCGGGTGAGCGTGGCTGGGCTTGCGGAAACGGTATCGAATTTTGAATTGAGCCCGGGAGGAATTGGGCGGGTAGCCATTGATGTGAATGTGCCGGGTGTGGAGGTATGGGTTGGAGGTGAGTTATGGGGAAAGACGCCTTTGAGGGATCCGCTGAAGCTGGCTGCTGGGGTGCATACGATAGAATTGCGGCGGGCTGGATACCAGAGCGTGAAGAGGGAACTAAGGCTGGATGTAGGAGATTCGAGCAGAATCGAGACTGATCTTAAAGAGGATGGGGTTTGGATAGCGGGGCATGGGGGATGGTTGGAGCTGGAGCTTTCGGAGGAGCCTGCGGATATATGGGTCGATGGGAAGGCGCGAGGGATATACGGGGGTCGCCTAAGGCTAGCGCCTGGGGCGCACCGGATTCGGGTGGAGCGCGGTGGATTTTGGGGGGTGGAGCGGGAGATTGGGGTGGTGGCAGGTCAGACAGAGCGGGTGACGATTCGTTTTGAGCCCAAGGCGGAGACGCTGGAGAGGTATTTAGAGGGGATTCGGAGCCGGCGGAATTGGGGGATAGGGCTGATGGCAGCGGGGGTGGGGGTGGGGGTGACTGGAGGTTTTGTGTTTGACCACTTGGCGGCGGAGCCTGGGAGAAAATGCTCCGAGGGAGTTCCCACCGCGTGCGATGGGTCTTACGGACTTAGAGTGGCCGAGGGCATTAGCATTGGCCTAGGCGTAGTGCTATTGGGTACGGGAATTTGGCAAATTGCATGGAACAATGAGCCCAGGCGCTACGATGTTGAGGTTTCAGGGCGGCCGCTTGCACGCCGGTCGTTGGTGCCAATGCTGACGCCAACACTGGAGGGACGTGGATTGACGATGAGTATGATAGGGCGCTTCTAGGTTGCGTCAGAGCTCAAAGCGGTAAACTTTAGAATCGTTCGAGGTCAAAGCAAAAATATTCTTGTTCCGAGCTCTGCGCAGTCGCCGGTTGCTGCCACCCGGTTTATCGAGCCGGTATTGTGCCACAGGTGAACCGTTCGATGCATTGACCGCTACGAGCACAGCGCTATTATCGTAGTGGTCATAGCTGGGAAGGTAGAGCGTTTCTCCAGCCACGTCGAGCGCCAGGCCACCCATGGGTTCAACCAGTGGTTCCAGAAGAAATGGTACAAACTCTGGGTCTTTATCTTTCTCTTGCCGTGCGAAAATGGACGGGAGCGGCCATGGCCATTGCATTGTTATCGAAAACAGTTGGTTCGCTCCGGCCGCGAGATTCCCACCCCATCCTCCGTTATTCCACCAACCATTCCACCAGTCACCCCACCCCCCAAAACCTTTTTCATCAATAAGGGATATTGAACCTGCGGAATCAAGGGAAAATATGCGATTGGGGGCACCATCCATGGATGCTGCTGAGATGTAGATTTCATCGTTTTTCTCCGGTGCTATATTGACGTCCAGCGCGGTTATATGAAGATCCTTTGTCTCCTCCACCATAAAAACCGGTCCGCATGATTGCAGGCCGATGCTGGTGCGGAAAAGCCCATATTGCGTAGGACTATCGGGTTGTGATGGGAACATGACGCCTGAAATGTATAACGTTTTATTGCTCACTATAATGTTATGATACTCACCATTTGGCAACGTGCAGAAATTCACCGGAGAGCTTGTGTCTTCCTGACTGGCCTTAAACACGACACCATAATGGGGCTGACTCGGGTCAAACGAAGGTTTTTCAACAATGAAATAGATATTTTCTCCGTTTGAGTCTGGTGCAGCATCGAGCACGTAGTCGCCACCGGGGTAGATTTCACGGATGGGCGAACTGAGCTTGGCCTCTGGATAGTTATCAGCGGCACCTCCACAAATGCCTTCGTCCCTATTCTCTTTTGCGGGATTTATGCACAATCGTTGACCGTCGCAATCTATATCCATGAGGCAGCCTTGGCAGTGTCCGTCAATGCAGTTCAGGGACTCGCAATCGCTGTGAATGAAACACGGCATTGGGATCTGGCCAGTCACAACGATGGGTTTGCGAGCTGCACACTTGCCTTCAAAGCAATGCTCCCCATCGAGGCAATTTTTGTCGTCCTTGCACCGTTCATAGCAAACGTTGCTGAAGCATTCCTGGTGGTTTGGACAAGGCTGTTCGCTTCCACAGCCATCGCGGCAAATTCCCTCGCGACACGATTGCCCCTTATCCGTCGGCACGTTGCATTCATCATCTGAGACGCATGAAGTTGGTTCGGCGCAATACCCCTTTACATCTGAGTTCTCTTTATCAGAGAAACACATGTCTCCCTTATTCTCGCAATCCCGGGTTACGGCGCATTCTTGTTGACAATAGCCGTAGGAGCATGCGAGATCCTCGTCGCAATGGCTTTGAAGCGTACATTGGGCACCCAACGACCCCCCGCATCCCAGCCCCCCATGGGTGGCCACCACTCCAGCCACCAAACTGAGCAGAATTACCGACGAGGACATTCCATAGCGCGAACTTTTCTTGACGGACTGGGTGCTAACTCTATCCAACATGGTCAATCCTATCCTTTCCGAATCCAAATCCATTGCCGCATCTTAACGGTGGACCGATCCGCCCCATAATCGCCCATATTACAAGTTGCGTGCCAAGCACATTGGGATGCGCTATGCCAAGGCGTTTAGCCATGATCGCCGCTGCGCAGCCCTCGCCTTTCGCACCAAAAAAGTTACACGCCCGGTTTTTCTGTTACCCGCAGGTTGACAGTCCGCCAACTTCAAGCACAGGTCAAAGGGATGCGTCAACGTTGATAACCCGCATTGAAAGCGCTGTTCGGTAGAGATATTCACTATTCTAAAAGAAGCCCCCAACCACTTGCTTGGGGTGGTACATGGATTGCTGTTGGATCACAAGTGACGGGCGTTGGTCCAACCGGCGGCTCTGGCTGCCTGTACCACGTCCATCAAACGATACGAGCTTCTGGGAGCAAGAATATGAAATTGAATTGCATATCGTTTATTTTTCCACTGTTCTGTATGATGGCCGGTTGCATGGCCGAGGAGGTTGTAGATGAAGAACTGGAGGGGGTGGAGAGTCCATTCGATGAAACCGTGGGCGAGGCCGAGCAGGCGTACGCGTTTGATATCTATGGAGCAAACCAGTCCACCAACAATGCGACGGCTGCCACAACAGCTCAAATCGACGTGACCGTGAATGGCTCGGAGACTGTGATGATTGGTACAACAGGGATCACTGGAGCCTCCTACTACGGCGACACATTCCTGCGGCTGAGAACAGCGGGAGGGACGGAGCTCGCTTCCAATGACAACACATGCGGGACGCTTGGCTCGCGGCTGCATTACAAAAACAGCAGTAACTCTCCAGTTCCTTTGAAGATTTGGGCGGGATGCGCGGGGTCTAGCCTATGTGGCAACCCAGTTCCCAATGTGATCGGCATTTCACGCCGGAAGGAGGTATTCAATTTTTCAGGGACCAATACTGATTTTGCTCAAGTGAATACGACTGTTAGCCAGCAGCACTACTTCCTCGCGAACCAGACGATTCTGGCAAGCACATGCAAAGCTGCGGTCTATGGGAGCGAGACTTTGAGCGGCGACACAATGCTAAGGTTGTATAAGATCGTTGGCGGCATTCCGACCCTTGTTTCTTCAAATGATAATGCGGACACTTCCGCGACAACGTGTAGCTGCGGCACCAATTCATTGATCAAGTACAAAGTGCCCACGGCCGGCTTTTACGAAGTTCGGGCGGGTTGCAGCGGAAACGGAAGCTGCAGCGGATACGTTGCAATCTACGCCGAATAACGAAGCTGATGCATGAAAGGGCTTAAACCGAGCGGAGAGCCTCGGCTCAAGCCAATTGCCCACCATTCTCTGTCCACGAGAAAGCAACGGGCACGTTGATCAAATTCACCCTTCCCTTCCGCACACCCCCCATGTATACTTCCCCCATGAAAACCACACATCTCAATCCCATTCTTCCTGTAGTTACCCTCGCGCTTCTCACCGCCTGCGGCTCTGTCTCCTCCGGAGGAGGCGGAGGCTCGGACGGCTCGGGAGGCTCGGGCGGCTCGTCCGGTGCCGGCGGCGCCATGCCAGGTAACGCTACCATGCTCTTTGATGCGGCCGGATCGGGCGTCAATCCTTGGGGTATCGCCGTCGATGCCAACAACGTCTACTTTAGCGATGCTCAAGGCCCCAATGGTAAAGTCTTCCGCGTTCCTTTGGATGGATCGGGGGCCGCCGAACTCGCCAATGGTCAAAGTTCGCCTTCCGCCATTTTGGTGGATGGTTCCGATGTGTATTTTATCACCAGCGATGCCCTCATGAAAGTTCCAGCCGCCGGCGGTCCAGTTCAAAAGGTCGCCGATGCCGAAAATGCAACCTATTCGGGCCTTGCCGTGGATGCAGATCATATCTATTGGACCGATTATACGTCACCAGGCAGGACCATGCGCATCGCAAAAGCCGGCGGCCCTCCCGAAATGCTTGCCTCCGGGGATGGCTATCCCTCGGGTATTGCCGTGGCTGGGGGGCAAGTGTATTGGGCTGTGCTTAGCGACAATGAAATCCGACAGGTTCCCGCCGCAGGTGGCATGGCTGGTGTGTTCGCGGCCAATCAAAATGCTCCTAGATGGGGCTTTGCTTCGGATGGCGTTTCGCTGTATTGGCTGACGGAGGGAGATTTTCCGATGCACTTGATGAAGGCACCGCTTGCAGGTGGCCAACCCTCGTTAATCGCGACATCTCCCAGTCAGGCGAGTATGGCATCCACCCTTGTGGTCGATGCGTCTCATGCGTATTTCGCGCTGCCTGAGTGTGCCATTGCAAAGGTGCCGCTTGCGGGTGGGCCTGTGGAGCAAATCGCTATCGATCAGGCCCTTCTGGGATGCCCCATCTTTCTTGCGGGCGATGCCGCAAACCTTTATTTCACAGGGTTCGCGGGCGTATCGAGGATTCCCAAATAAGCCTACAATTTCGAAAGAACACCCTTCAACACAAAAATACCATTGTTGCTCGGCGTATCTCCATCGTCCACCGACACATACAAATCATCGCCGTCGATCGCCAGCCCTTCGCAATTTAGCCATGGCAGTTCATAGTCCCATACCTTGCTGAGCGGAGCGGGTGCGGTCGTACCCGCCGCGGGCGTGGTGTCCGAGGTGCTAATGCTCAGTTTTTGTAAATAGTCATTGCTTAGATTGTTATTGTGTGAATCTTTTCCCCCATCGTAGAGCACATACAGCGCATCCGATCCCGCGTCGAAACATAGATCGGACATCAGCGGCTGCGAGCCTGCCGGGGCACTGCCCACCGTCGGAACGGTCAATGGATTGCTGGTCGCCCCCAAGTCCGCCTTGTTGGTGCCATCGCCGCCATCGCCGCCTTGGGCCAGATCATAAACATAAATTTGTGCGTAATCCGCCTGAACCGAGACAAAGAAAATGCCTCCATAGTGGGGCGAAGCATCGCCCGTCCAGCTTGAAGGATACGATCCCCATGGAACAAAGGTCATGCCCTCCATGCCTTTGTTGGTCTTGCTGTTGAAATCGATGCCATTTAGGGTCCAGACGCTCCCCGTGAACGCTCCCGCCTGATTATTTTTCCCTGTATTGTCTTGATTAAATCGCTTTATGCTGGGTGAAGTCGGGTTGTTGCTGTCCCCTCTATCTCCCTCTACACCAATCATCACATTGCCATTGGCAAAGCTAACCGACTCATAGTCGTAGGCTTTGTCGCTATCGTCGGGTGTAGGGTTGATCTGCCAATCCAGGGTGCCCGTGGGGGTGCCGGAGCTGGGAAGGGCGGCCTTGGCCAGGATGCCATTGTCGCTGACCATGAAGAGCCATTTGGTGTTGCCGTCGGTGTAAATCGTGAGTCCGCTGGGCTCGGCCTTGTAGGTATCGCCGTTTTGGTTATACGCTGGGTTGCCGAGGTAAACCGGTGTAACGCCTTGCCAAGAAGCCAATGTAGGATTTGACATGCCAAAATCTCCTTCAAACGCCGTGTGTGAACCAAGGGTGAAGGTCGATAAAAGCAGGGTGATCGCTGTTCTTCAAGCTCTGATGGGGAGCTTCTATCAGGTCTATGGGCGTGTGAAGGAGCTTTCAAATCAAATAAGGCCCAGGCTTACCGCGTCCATCCAGACATTGAGCAGCCAGTGCGCGAGCAGGATTGGCCAGATGGAGCGGCTCGACCATGCCAGGGCTCCGCAGACCAGTCCCCACAGCGGCGTGCCCCACACTTCCACAATGGGTTTTCCCATGTGCCACGCCACATAGGGCAATAATTGAATGCACAGCGCCCGCACCGGAAGCGCTCCAGCAGCCTCTCCCTCGCGCGCCGTTCCGTCGGTGTGGGGCGCCAGTCCAAACAAAAGGAAGCCCCGGAACATAAATTCAATCGCCAGGAAGAATGCGAAATAGGTGAGCTCGTAGAGGATGAAGGCGCCGGCCCCGCCAAGCCCGCCCCGATAGAGGGGGTAGATGCTTCGCATTTGCACATCGCTGTGGGCGCCGTACCAGAAAGGTCCAATCAGGAGCACCACCACAATCACAAAGCTCCATGCCCCTATCGCTCGCCGGCCCGGTGGCGGTAGCCCCATGCCATAGTCGGAGATACGCTCCTTCCATGCCACCTTGACAATCAGGATGGGAATCGCCGCCACTAGGATTGCTCCTGCGAAAAACGCGATGAGTTCTTGGTCCCACGGTACGAAGGGCAAGAGCACGGCCCGCGCCGCCGGATTGCTGCCTGGTCCCTGCCAGACGCCGCCGAGAAAGGGGGCCAGCGTGGGCCACCGAAGGAGATCGAGCTCGCCGTGGAAGCCCCATGCCATCATACCGAGCAGCGAAATCAGGATGATCTGCGTGGGGCGGGTGCGAAGGGGGCCGCTGATGGACCGGCCCATGATTTGAAAGGCTGTTCGCAGCGGATGCCGCGTGATCTCATTGGGGACGCCGTCCGTGGGGCGGCTTGGAGGCGTGGAATCGGGCATTGACCGCTCCTTTGGTTTGCTGGAAAATCACTCCATTAATTCCCATCGGAGGGGACGGCAAATGGACTCGATTGTGGCGGTCGTGCGCGGCACCGACAAGCTGGCGAGCTTTGACAAGCTGCTGGAATTGACCGACTTCAAGAGGACCCTCCTCGGGGCGCACGAGCGATCGGGTGTTGCAAAGGCCGATTTCCGAATCGTGATCAAGCCAAATATCATGGTCTTTGTCAATCAGAAGGACTGGGACTGCATTGTCACCGACCGGGAGATGGTGGAGCTGCTTGTCGATGCGATTCGCGGGCTTGGTTTTACCCATCTGGCGATCTGCGAGGCGCAAACCGACGTTTCGATGATGCTTAAAAATCAGGAAGTGGCGTTCGTTGCCGATAAGGTGGGCTACAGGCCAGAGGGCCGCTATCGGATTGCCGACCTGACGCTGGAATCAAAGCCCTACGCCTATGAATATCTAGGCGCGGACGGCAAGCCGCGCATCTTTCGAGACTTCGTTGGCGAGACGTGGCGCGATGCTCACTTCCGCATCAGCTTCGCCAAGGCCAAGACACACGAACACGATTACCTGACGCTCTCGATCAAGAATGTGTATGGCTGCTTTCCGTCCCCCACCAAGATTCGCTCGTACCACATGCGCGATGAGGTATTCGACGTTACCGCGCGCTCGCTGCGCAACTTCCCCGTGCACTTTGCGTTTGTCGACGCGTGGATGTGTTCCGATGGGTTCCAGGGCTATAAGGTGGCGCACCGCCGGCCTCTTTTGATGCTGTTTGGCGGCCCGAGTCCTGTGGCGGTCGATACCGAGATCTGCAAGCGGGCCGGAATCGACCCCAGAAAATGCAAGATGATTGTTCGGACGGCCGAACAGATTCACGGTGGCGTCTTGCCAACCTACACCGTCAAGGGCGACACCGAAACGCGGTTTGCCGATGTTGTGGCATGGGAGAACATCAAGGACGAGACGGTTGCCTCCATTGACCGGCGCGAAGAGGTCTACATCAACTGGGGCCTCGTCAATTCCAAGGCGGCGGAGCTGATCGACCAAAAGATGTTTCCGCCCCGGAATCTCATCTATCGAATTGGGCTGTGGTCAATGAAGTGGGTCTACCGGGCGCTCGTCGCCACTGGTCTTTGGCAGCGGCTTTTCCCGCATTGAGCCGCTGTTCTGCGCAGAAATAAAGATGTTGCGGTCCTATGTGATCGCGGATGGCCTTAGCGGTTGATCCTCACCGTCACGTTCCCGCCCCGGACATCTTCCTTCAACACCACTTCATAGCGGTTCGAATCCAAATGACCCGCCTTGAATATCAAAATAATCTCTTGCGCCCGCGCATCCGAGATCGCGGCCTTCACGCCCTTGGTGCCGAGCGCTATCGAGACCTGCTCATACTTCGGATTCGCCCGCATCGTCGCCGCAATCTCTTCCAGCGCCGCCACGCTCACGGGCGTCAGCGAGCTTTCCCGGAACTCGATCGGCGGATTGATCTTAAAGCTGGTGCCCGAGAGCCTCGCGTACTTCGGACAATATTGAGGCTTGTCGCCGGGCTCGTTCGGACACGTATCCACGGGATCGGGCGCGCTGTCGTTGTCGGTGTCAGGGCATCCGTTCGCCCTCGCGTCGGTGTGTTTGATGCCTGCCCGATCTGGACAGCTATCGTCTGTATCCCTTACGCCGTCCGCATCTTGATCTTGAGCTGGACATCCATTTCGCGATGGATCGTTCGCCGCCGCCGGCCCCGCCTCGTCGGGACAGGCATCTTGCTCGTCGAGAATCTCATCGTGATCGCGATCTTTCGGCTTCTGGACAACCGCTTCTTTTACATCCTCGGATGACGCGCCGATGTACGTCAAACTCAGCATCCCCCGCAGCTCAGAACCGCCCGGCGCGCCTCCAAATCCAGGCCCCGCCGCAAGTCCCACCCTCAGCGATGAGGTGTTTAAATGCAGTCCCGCCATCGGTTCGGCCACCCATAAGCTCCGGACTTCACCACCCCGATCCACATCGGTCATCATCGCAAACGAAGGCTCAAGTCCGATGCCCAAAGCCGCCGTCACTTTGTAGTGCACGGCGCAGTCCGCACCCACCCGATCGCCGTCCCGATCCATAAAAAAACCAGGCGCTACATGAACAGTGCAGCCGTAGAGCAGCTTCTTCGATAGCAGCTCGCCCGCAACGCCCACATCGAGTTCTGCGCGGAACCGGTGATCGGACATATAGGCTGCCGAGCTTCCCAAAGGCGCCCAGAAATGCCCGCCGATCAGGATGTCCACGCTCGCGCTGTTCAGCGCCGCAATATGCAAACCCACGCGGGGATCGCCCAACCCAGGCGCCGAAGCAGGCAGAGGATGCTCGCCGCCATAGCTCGTTATTTGAGCATCGCCACCCGCCACCAGCGCCACCGGAATCGCCGCATCAAAACGGAGAAAAGGCGTGGGCGCAATCGATGCGGCGAGACGCGCAAACACCGCGTGATCGACCACCGAACCCAGCACTTGTTCTCCGCCTGAAATATCTACACCCACCACCCGAAGCGGATCTTTCGCGTACTCGGCGCCCAGCGAAAACGCATAGCGCGCGCTCTTTGGCGAATAAAAATCCCACGGACCTTCAGCCCGCCGGAACACACTGTCGGGCGCCGAAGGCTGAAGCAAATCCAAACGAATGCCGTTGCGCGGTGGATCGGCCGATACTTGTGCCGAAGAAAAACAAAGCGCACAGGCCGTGAGGATGCCTATCGTGAACGGGCGGCTGCCGAATCGCACGAGGCCCACCTTACAGCGGCCGGCTATGACAACAAACCCTGATTGAGTGCGAACAAACGGTTACGGATCTGGAACCCGGAGTGAGCACATCAAAAGCCCCGCTCGAGGAAAAGTGGGGCGGCCCTAAAAAAGAGGAGCAGATTTTTGAAGGGCCACACGTCCAAGGTCATGCGGGTTGGGAACAGCCCTTGCAAGCATCTCAGGTAGACCAGCCGGCACATCGCCGAGACACTGGCACAAAGTACAGGAAGACCCCATGATGAACGCCATGCCCTCACACCCTAGGTTTTCCGTTTCCGCGTCGGCTTCTTCCGCCCGAGGCACGCGGGTGGTTTCGCTGCTGGCGCTAGCGCTTTCGCTGCTGATTCCAGGCGCCGCGCTGGCGGACGCGCCGGGCTTGCCCAAGGGCTATGCTTCGGACGAGCTTCCGCCTCCGGCTGAAACCAAGGCGGGGCCGCAAGTGGCTCAGGTTCAGGATCAAGTGACCGACGAACCTGCGGCTCAAGACGAAACCTTTGCCGAGACCGATCCGGCCGCGCTCAGCGATTTCCGCGAACCTTTAGCCGCTCACGGAACATGGGAAGAAGACGGGACGTACGGCACGGTATGGGTGCCGAGTTCGGTGGTAGTAGGCGCCGATTTCGCGCCATATCAGAGCCACGGTCACTGGGAGTACACGGCGGACGGCGATTGGCTGTGGGTGAGCGATTTTGATTGGGGCTACATCCCCTTCCACTATGGCCGCTGGGTGTGGATTGGAGGGCGGGGCTGGGCTTGGATTCCGGGGCGTGTGTATGCGCCTGCGTGGGTGGTCTTCCGCACCAGCGATTATGGCTATATCGGCTGGGCGCCGATGCCGCCCGCTTGGTATTGGAGCGGCGGAATCGCGTATTCGCTGTGGTTTACGCCTTCAGCGGCTTATGTCTTCTGTCCGACCCGGCATGTGTTCCACCATCATGTGCACACCTATGTCGTGCGCGATCGGGATATCGTTCAGCGGATCGGCGCGCATTCGCGCGTATACAGGCCGGCCGCGGTATCGGGTGGAACGCCTGCGGGCGGAGCGGCAAAAGCGCCTGAAGGCCAAGGCGGATCGGCGGAAGCGAAGGCGCCCGCGAAAGGCACGCCCTATGCGCTCGGCGAAGAGAAGAAGAAGGCCGGTTCTTATGTGCGCGGACCATCGCTGGCCGAGGCTCAGATTCCTTCGGGTGCCGAGCCTAAAGTCCGGGCTGCCCACGATGCGAGGGCCACGGCCTATGCCACGCGCAGCGGCACGATCAAAGCCAAAGCCCAGCCTCCGATCTCGAGAGGTTTTGTTGGAGCACCTGGAGGCTCGCCCAGCTTTGGAGGTCAGGCCGATCCTCGTTCCTTTGGCAAGGGGCTTCCTTCCTCGAGGCCGATGCCCTCCGGCGTACCTTCAACGCCGCGCGGTCAAGTGCGAACGCCGGCCGACCGGACGCCCAGCACGCCTTTCTTTAGCGGTGGAGGAGGCCATTCCAAGCCTACCTTTGAGCGCAACCCGAATTTCAACAAGGCGCCTTCGCACAGCGTGCCTTCCCGCACGACGCCCAGGCCGCCCACCAACAGCCGCCCCAGCGTGACGCCCCAGCCGCCGCGCAGCAACAACAGCGTAACGGTGCCTCGTCAGCCCGCGCCCGCCGTAAAAAGCTCGCCGGCCCCGAGGAGCGCGCCCACGGTGCGAAGCGCACCTAGCAGCCCCAAACCGAGCGTATCCGGTTCGAAATCGAGTTCATCCGGCTCGAAATCGAGTTCATCCAGTTCAAAGTCGAGCTCATCGAGCTCATCGAAGCGAAAATAAACGGCGCGCATTTTGCCAAACACACGGCCAATGCTCACCGGACTTAATGGGACAATAGATTGAAGGAGTGCGGATCATGCGCCAGAACAATTCTCCTGTAACACTTCGTTCACGCTCACTGTGGTCATTGGTTCTCGCGGCGGCGGGCGTCTCGCTTCTTGCGATGCCAGGCTGCATCATCATCGAGGACGATGACGACGATAACGGTGGTCAGCATATGGTGATGACCGAGCCGACCACGCCGGCGCCTCCGGTGGTTCAGCCGCCCGAGGGGCCGATGAAGATCGACACGGACGCGACGTTGAACGCGGCTCCGGGCGAGGGTGTGGGTGTGATGGTTGAATACATGAGCGGGGGCGAATGGAATATTCGGACGACCTGCGACACCAACGTATCTGCGGCGGTATGCACCTTTGATCTAACGGCTTCGTTGAAGGCAGGGACCTTTGAGTTGGTGGAGTCGGACGGAGTTGAAGGGGCGGACACGCTGAAGGTGGTGGAGGCGACGCAGGCGGTATTGCATGCGGAGACGGCATCGGACACGGACGGGATGCGGATCAAGGCGGCGCCGGGAGCGATTTTAAGGCTTGAGGTGATGCTGGACGGGAAACCGGAAGCCCGTTTTGTGTATTGGATGAGCGGTGGCGTAGTGAACGAGGGGGCGCCGATGAATCCTGTCGAGTTTGAGCCTTCACTTCCCTGATTATTATTTCCCGCCATAATCCCATATTGCCAACTGAATAAGCGCCGTGCCGATCATTCTCGCGCGGCGCTTCCGCTTTTGTACAGGGTTTCAAGCTGGGTTTCGCCCGTGCCGATGGAGTTGGACGTTGTTTGTCCGAGGTGGGAGCTTTTGGTGTTGAGGTGGGTTTTGGGCGCTGCGTAGTCTGGATGGATGGAACGTTCATTCAGGTTTTTAATATTTTTTGTTTTTGTTCTGTGTTGGATGGCGGGAGTTCGGGTTGCATGGGCCGATACTGGGCCGGTTGTTGATCCAACGATTCCCGGGCCGATTTTGCCTTCGGATACGGTGATATCGAGTTCGGGAATCGGATATTTGGGGGGCTCGGGGACGGTTAGCGCAAGCGGCGAATATATTTGGAGTCTGCCGCTATGGACGCCGGATGGCCGGGGCGGATTTAAGCCGGAGCTATCGATTCACTATGGATCGCGG
>CAZICM010000048.1:0-66602 GCA_964537685.1 uncultured Polyangiaceae bacterium | reverse complement strand
CGGGACCGGCGAAGGCGCCGGGGGTGGGCGTTGGGAGTGTGCTGGGTGGGGCGGCACATCGGATTTTAGCACCACCATTGCGATCCGGCGGTTCTGGCAAGTATCCCATCCCAGCCTTACTGACCTACCAATCATCCGAAAAGAGGCAATTATACAGCGTCGCTTCTCCCAATCCTCGGGCGCTGGTCGCCGCATCGGGCACAATCACCTTCCCGATCTCGGGTGGCATGCGTTCATACCCCCATGTGGCAATGTATTTAACTCCTCGGTCCCCCTGAGATCGTCAACCGCGCGGAAGCTGTAGACGACATAGCAGGGGACAAGAAAGCTCACGAAAAAACCAACATAATGACACAGCTCACCAGAACCGGTTGGGAGATGAATACAGGCAGAGTAAGCGGCATCCCAGCCACCCGCCGGAAGATGAAGCGATCGATTCTCGATGCTATGCTTGGGGAATTGAGCATCAAGCCTCTCCAACATGGCTCTCCATCGCTTGTTATCGGTGCCCGCTCGCTTCCGGGCTTCCACCAGCCGCAAATGCTCTTCTGTTTGTCCGCGATTCGGGTCCTGGCTTGAAATCCCCCGAGGGTAGTGGCGATATACGGACTGGAGGAGCTCTTCCATTGAATGTTTCATGGGCTTTTAACGGTGGCGCCGAATATGATTTTCCCAATCCTATTGTTTATTTCTCCCTTCAGGTTCTTCAAAGAAGCCCCGAAGAGCAAGACGAGCGCATTCCATCAGATGCTCGGGAGGGGGAGAAGCCGGTGTCCAGTCCTGGGCAGCTTTGGCGAGTTGCTCGGCATGGACAGGAATATCTTGGGGGAGAGTGATGCCTTGAAGGGGATATCGTTGGGAAATGGGATAGAGCCAAAGGAGTTCGGCCGAGAGAAAGAGGAGGGCGTCGCGGAACTGGGCGGCGTCGACATGTTGAAGCAGGGATGGAGGGTCCTTCAAGAGCGGCCAAAGATTCATGGCCATGGAAAGAACTTCCGCAATCCGTGCGGCGATGGCGGAAGGAGTATCTTGGTTGTTGGGTGTCATTGTTTTCTCCTAGCCGCTCTTGTAGACACATAATGGCGGGGGCGCGGGAATGGTAATTGGACCAAACTTTGAACCATAGGCAAAAATGCAAGCATCCCCGTTGGGGTATTTATATAAACATGTATAAGAGCCCCCATATTTGGCCTTGGGAAAGGTATCAAGGCAATCGTACAAATCGCCCACCTGTCCGGCCTTATATGGATGTGCGGAATATGCAGCCGTGCAATATTTGGCTTCGAGGTTACATCTCGCAAGACACTGGTCGGGATTCGTGCAAATGACTCCACCCGCATCCACTGCCTTTTCGTTTAACATATCTTGCATCAGGCGTTGCTGATCTTCGGTTGTGTTCGATGAACAGTTTGAGCCACAATCGCTTGAAACGGAGCCTGTTGAGTCTGAAGTGCCTCCGGAAACTTCCCCAGGTTCAGCAGTGCATCCCGGCTGATACGGCCCGCATGTGCAGATCTCACCCTCCTCGTTTTTGCTATATTTAGGGGGTTGATCTGCCCAGTCTGGAGGGTCATTTGGGCCTCCAGGTCCAGGAAGAGGAGACGGGGTTGGGCCATAAATTGTGCCAGGACCATTGTCTTCTGGTGCACAGGGTGGATAGTCATCACCACACGCCAGAGGAGACAATATCAGCAGCATGGCCATTGGAAGAATTTTGCCCAAGCAAGTCATAAGGATAGTAGGGGGAGCAAATCATATACCATACACAATGCTGACATGGGACCCAATTGATTGGATTACCAGCAGTTGCCTGTCTCTCAATCATTCTCATATTTTCGTGCCGATCTTTGAATCTCTGCAACAGCGCAGAAACATTCTCATTGCGTACAACAATACGCACCTCCATTGCGCACGCTAATACACACAAGCCTCAACGCCAATCCTCCGTACAGCACGATGAATTTCCCGCTTGCATCCAACCGTGAGGGCGCCTAGAAAGCGCTTCAGCGCTTGTCCCTCTCACACCAGGACAAGCTCTCTTCTAACCCAAACACAAGGATCTTTCTCACAATGACTACCGTTTCCTCACATCCCCACGGCACGCTGAGCTGGTTCGATTTAATGACCCCGGATGCCGAAAAAGCCCGCGCCTTCTATGCAGAACTCTTCGGATGGTCTTACGATGTCGGCCCCGCAGAAACCGGCTTCTATGCCATCGCTAGAGTCGAAGGCCGCAGCGCCGCCGGCATCGGTCAAATGCCGCCCAACGCGCCCTTTCCAACATGCTGGTCCGTCTACTTCGCTTCCGATAACGCCGACGATACCTGCGCCAAAGTCAAAGAATCCGGCGGCCAGGTCATGATGGGGCCGATGGATGTCATGGGCGAAGGCCGTATGGCAATGCTGATGGATCCTACAGGCGCCGCCTTCGGTGTGTGGCAACCCCAAAAACATAAGGGCGCCCAGGTCTGCGATGAGCCAGGCTCTATGACGTGGGCCGAAGTCAATACCCGTAAAAGCGATGAGGCCCGCGCTTTCTATGCAGGTGTCTTCGGCCTCCAAGCCAATAAAATGGATGTCCCTCAAACCGAATACTATACCCTCCATCAAGGCGATAAAACCATCGGCGGCGTGATGACCATGACCGATGCCTGGGGTGATATCCCTCCGCATTGGATGCCTTACTTTGCCGTGTCAAGCGCCGATGGCTCCGTCGAGAAAATTAAACAACTCGGCGGAAAATTGTTCCACGGCCCCTTCGATACGCCTTATGGCCGTATCGCCGTCGTCGCCGATCCTTTCGGCGCGGTCTTCTCCGTCATTCAGCTCTCCGAAAAAGCCCTTCAAAGCTAGACAAACAAAACTGTTTCCGCCGCCAAAAAACTGATCTATATTCGCCTATTATGCGGCTAGGCTCTAACCATTTCGTGGCTCTCGGGCTTCTTGGAACAGCGCTCATCGTTTCCTGCGGACTCGATCCAACGGGAACGCTGGCCAATCAAAACAATACCAGTGCTTCGTCTTCATCGAGCACAGGTTCATCCAGCAGCGGCGCAAGCAGCAGCAGCGGCGCAAGCAGCAGCAGCGGCGCAAGCAGCAGCAGCAGCGGGATGAGTACCAGCTCATCGAGTTCAAGCACAGGCTCGAGCTCGTCCGGTTCGTCCATGGGCGGCGCCGGAGGGATGGGCGGAGGGAGCGCAGGCATGGGCGGTATGGGCGGTATGGGCGGTATGCCCGTCGGCATATGCAGCGATGGCAATGTCGACTCGCCCACCGAGACCTGCGACGATGGCAACATGACAAACGGCGACGGCTGTTCAAGCACATGTTTAACCGAAGCTGGCAAGACATGTCCCGGCAATGAAGTGG
The DNA here is from genome assembly GCA_964537685.1 of uncultured Polyangiaceae bacterium. GTDB lineage: Bacteria > Myxococcota_A > Polyangia > Polyangiales > Polyangiaceae > CAZICM01. Next base: position 63,233 of record CAZICM010000048.1, on the reverse strand, counting down.
TGGTTTCGCCTGGGACGGTGGTGCTTCAAGATAAAACCGACGGCGGTGGCAAGGACTACAACCCATTTTGCGGCCCCGGCAACTTGAACGATGTCTTCTACGAGGTAAAACCCACCGCAAGCGGCACGCTGAAAGCAACCCTGGCCAAGGGCAACCAAGATAAATCCTTGTCGATCCTATCGGGCTGTGCGGCCACAGGCATTCCCAAGGAAGTGAACGATCTTTCATGTGCCAGCGGAACCGTGGATGTCGTCCAAGAGATATGGGTACATGCGGGGCAATCGTATTATCTTGTTGTGGAAGCCCAAAATGGAACCTACGACCTGACCCTAGAGCTTAATGCCTGCGGCGACGGGGTAAAGTCCAGCATGGAACAATGCGAAACCGGCGACGCCGGCTGCATTGGATGCGTCTTATGCACGGCGGCCGATGAGTTTTCAAACGGAACGACCAAGCATTGCTACCGATCGGTAACGGCGGCGGCCAATTTCCGCAATGCCCGCACCGAATGCATCAATTGGGGAGGCGATTTGGTCGGTATCAGCAGCAAGGCGGAATTTGATTTTATCGCCGCCTCGGCAAAAATTACCAAGGATGCCTGGTCGGGCGGTTATGCACTGACTCCGGGCTGCAGTCATGGGTGGATCAATGGCGAACCCTGGCGCTCCAATTGGGTGGGGAATCAGCCCGACAATACCAACGATGCCTGTGTGATGATGGTCCAGAACAGCGCTCAGGCTTTTGATGATAAACCTTGTAACGACAGCCATGACTACGTATGCGAGCGGGTGCCCGCGGGCAAATGTGGCGATAGCATTGTCCAGCCCGGCGAGGAATGCGACGATGGCAATATGGCCAATCTCGATGGCTGCAGCACAAGCTGCAAGCGGGACGAACCCTGCAATGCGATCACCGGCTCATTTACATCCGGCGGGCATTGTTATTGGATCGATATGGCCGGCGATACATGGGTAAACGCCAAAGGGAAATGCGAAAGCAAGGGCGGATATCTGGCGACCATCAACGATGCGGCAGAGGAAACCGCCATGGAAAACGCCGCGAATATCAATGTGTGGATAGGAGGCTGGGAAGGCGGCTTCAACAACACAGAGATCTTCTGGGAGTCTTCCTCCACCACATGCAGCTACACCACGCCTCAAACGGGTTTGAATGATCCGCCGCCTGGAATCTGTATTCGCCTGGATCCCAACAACACATGGCGGGACAGCGATTGTGGGAGCTCAATGGCCTTTCTCTGCGAGCGCGATTGGCAATAAGCCCGAATCATCTCCCGCCACCTCCCAATCCCCTTTCCTTTTCCTTGTCTTTCCCACCGGAAGCACCTCAAGCCGCCTTCCAAGGCTTGAACTCTACCTCCGGCCTCCACCCAGTACCATTCCAAATGTCAAGAATGACCTTCCGGCGGCGCCTGAAGGTGTTTCCTGGAGCGTAGAATCCCCCGCAAGACAAGGGACAACGGCTTTCCAGACAGCGGGAAAGACGATTGGACAAGGCTTTAGGCTTGGTTTAAACGGTGAGAATGGACCGATGCAGGGACTTAAACATCATGCCAACGATCGGCAAAGCCCTCGGGGCATCGGCTGAAGGCAGTTCCGGCTATCTCTTCCTTCGAATACCCAGCGCCAGCGCCAAAATCAGCGCCCCCCACCCCGCATCACCCACGCCCTCCCGGGGAATCCCACAAGAACAACCCTCTTCATCCTCAGGCTCGGGCAAGGCTCCTCCACTTCCTCCATTGCCACTGCCGCCTCCTCCCGAACCGCCCGCCCCCATTCCCGTGTCGCAGGGGCCGCCCGCATAGATATCCGCCGATGTCCATTGAGGCTCGGGTGGAACGCTCTGCGATATTCCCGGCGCGTCGGTACGGGCATAGCATGCCTTGCAGAAGGTCGCCGATTCGGCGCTTTTGTTGCCCGCTCCATCGATGGCCGTTATGCGGAAACATACATCGGCCGGATTGACTCCATTAAAATCGGCCAAGAGCTTGCGGTATCCCCAGGCAACCGCGGCTTCATTCACAAAGGAAACGATATCCAGCACGCTCTTGGTCATTCCCATGTCCGAAAACGCTTCGACATGGTATAAAAGCGGCGCTTCACCCATCCCCGCGGGCATGCCCTCGATATGCGTCCAAAGACTTAAATCCGTATTGAATTGGCAATCTCCGCCCGAGCTTTTAAAGTCGGGGAAGTCGTACATATTAAACCAGGCTTTGCTGGGCGAAGGAGGTGCCTGGGTATCGGCCGCGCCCGCCGTGAACGAGATGCTCTTTGCGGCGCATACGTCCTGTTCACAGAAATCCCCGGAAATAACAATGGCATCGCCGGGCTTGGGTTCGGGCATCACACGGGCGCTCAGTTCAAAGGGAGCCCCGGCAAAGGTAGACGAGATATCGCTGAGGGTGGCGGGCTGGCCATTGACGGTCACGCTTACCTTGGCCAGTCCAATATAATAGCCCATGAAAAAGATATATCCATTGGCCGGATAGGTCTCTCCATCGGCGGGTATCGACGACGTGAGCCCAGGCAGAGGCGGAGAGCAGGCTTGAGCTTCGCCCTGAACGCCGAGGGCAATCCCCGCCGCCACAGAGAAAAGGCCAATGTGTTTTAAGATCGTTCGCATAAAAAAGTCTCCTTTCAACTTATATTATATCACACCGGGGATAAACCGGTAGGGCACTTGCTTCATATAGTCACGGTACTCAGGGTCTTTGGAAAGGTGGCGCTCTTCGGTGATGGCTCTCCAAAAGTACATGCCCGTGAGCGCGGCTAGGCCGACGAAATGCGTCAAAAACAGAAGCGGTTCTTTTTTGACGATCGCGTCGTAGAGCGCATAGGGAAACATAACACACCACCAAGAGAAATTCTTGGCGGCATAGGCTGGATGGCGGATAATCGAATAGGGGCCTGTGCGGATAATACCCCGGTGGGTAAGATTGGAGAAGTGCAGGCCAAACATGACAGTAGCCGCGGTATAGAATGCAAAGCTGGCGATGGAGCAGCTTGCCATCAGGATAACGATGGGCCGGATTTGAATACCCCAGAAGGCATGTTCGCCGGGTGTCACGAAATAACGGCCAAACATTCCGTTAAAGGGCGGATAGCATAAGAGCGCGACCAGCCAGCCCAGTACGGTGGGTTCGACCGAATACATTCCGTTTTTAATCCAGCGCGAGGAGAGCACATAGCCGGCCCAGGCCAGGCCCACATCCACCGCGAAAATGACGGAAAGCGATACTTCGTAGAGGTCGCGTACCGAAGCCTTTTTGGCTTCTGCAGAGGTGAGAAGGTTGATGACAAAAGCCCAGTTTTTGGTGAGATGGGTAAACTGGTCGGCGAAGAATACAGTCATCAGCGGTACGAAAAAGGCTTTGACAAAGAGGCCAAGCACGGCGGTCCGGTCGAATTGGCCGAAGGGTTCGGGAGGGGTGGCTGTTTTGCGTTCGCTCCGGCGCAGATAATAGCCAACCCAAGCCAAGAGCTTGAATACGACAAAGGCAGGCTGTTTGCGGTCGGCTTTAGGATCGTGCTGGAGCGCCCGGGTCAGCAGGATATAGGGCATTCCTACAATCATATAAAACCACAGCACATAATCCATGACGGTAAACCAAGGCTGGTAGTAGCCTTTGCCGCCGCTCTTGCTAAAGCCGTATTCGCCGGCGCTGCGGTATATCGACAAAAAGAGCCAAATGACGGCGATGTCCGCCGCGTAAATCATCAGGCAGCGGCCTATGAAGGCTCCGTAACGCTTTTCTTTGATGTCGTCGGATACGCTGATGAGCCGGCCCCGATCGACGCGGAGGCGCACAAAGAGCTCGACCAGGAACATAACCGCGCCCACCACCACCAGCGGAAAGGCCAGGGATAGATGCTTGTCGTGGGGCAGGCTTTTTAAAATGCCCCAGCCGTTTTCAAGCATGTTGGTGCGGGCCGCGAGATAGCCCATCAGCAGGACGGTAAAGGTGCCTACCACGCCCGCGATGTAACTGTGATCGCAGAGGCGGGTTAAGTCGTCCGAGCGGGCGAGTTCGCTGGGTTTTGGTTGATCGGTGCCGCGGGATGCCTGGGTGCCGCGCGATTTCTTCTTGGGCGCTTCTTCGTTGGCCGTCATGATCGGGCGCAGCCTATCGAAGCGCGTACTAAAAATAAACTCTTTTTTGCGGCGTCCTAAAAGTTATATGCCGCAGGGCAAGCTAGGGAAGCGCTCTTGCGGGCATGCCTCGCTTGCGGAGTAAATCGTGCATGGCCACCACAACGCTTTCGACGTCGGCATTTTTAACGACCACTTGGGTGGCTCCAGCCGCTTTGCCCGCATCGCGCATTTCGACAAAGGTGCCCGGCGTGGTCATGAGCAGCACCGGAATTTCCCGCGCGCCCCAGCCTGCCCGAATACGCTTGCACATCCGGATACCACCCATGGAAGGTGTCTGTGTGCAGGCCATAACCCCATCGAAACGTTCTTCTAATAGCAATTCGAGGGCTCGTTCGGCGGTAGGCGCATGCACCGCGGTAAATCCGTGCACGCCCAGGGAAGCCGATAGCCTGCGCCAATAGGTAATATTCTCTTCCACGACGAGCACTCTTGGAGAGCGTGTCTCGACGCCGGGGGTGGGAGGGGTGGCAGGCATTTCGGAATGAGGCCGTTCGCCCGATACCGAAGGCGCTCGCGCTGCGATAAGCGAACCGACGCGGGTAATCAGATAGGCGTCGTCCCATGGTTTTTGGATACATTCGTCGACGCCCGCCCGCAGGCCCCGGATGCGCGCCCATACATCGGATGCGCCGGAAATCATAATTACGGGCACTTTTGCTGTTATCGATGAACCGCGAAGTTCGGTAGCGAAATCGATTCCCGTGCCATCGGGAAGCATTAAATCCAAAATGATTAAGGAAAACTGCATAGCGGATAAAGCCGAGCGGGCCGAGGCGAGGGAATCGCAAGCCGTGACCGAATAGCCTGATTCCGCAAGGATCGATCGAAGCGCCATTCGCACGCTGAGGCTATCATCAACAATTAATATACGCTTTTTGCCGGATGTGATAGCTTCTTGGCCGGAGTCGGGCGTTTTTGATATCCGTGCGCCGGCGGATGGCGTGGATGCCGTCTCGCGCTGAGGCACCGAGGATGTGGATGCTTTTCTCGGTACCTGGGTATCGGCATTCTTGCGAGCAGCGGAGGATGGAAAGGTATCCTTCGCTTCTTGAGCTGAGAAGTTTAGGTTCGCGGCCAATGCCATAGAGAGTTTATCGTGCTGAAACATAATCGATATCCCGCTTCGCTGGCATCCAACACAAGCTGCTTTACCAACAAGCAGGAGCCACTCTTTGCACGTTCGATGCCAGTCCATTTCCCGCTCGTTTGTCCAGGTGGGAAAACTCACATATCGAAGCTTTTGCGTCCGGTGCGCAATATCTGCGATGGAAAGGCCAAAGAAGAGGCTAAAATGCCCGTAGATTTTCAATACGCAAAAGATGCGCATGGTCCAATGTAACCTTTTGTCTATAGGATTTTTTTGCCACTGCGCTTCTTGGGCCTCACTTCGCGGTGGAACTGCCGCACATTTTTGTTTACAAGGGAGGCGCGCTTGGTGCAGGGTATGACCTTGTATGTACTGCCCGCGCTGTAAACTAGGAAGCAAAGAGCAAAGCGGTCCCTATCGAAAGGCTGAAGAGCGGGCTGAACACCCCGCCCTTGAGCGAGAACAACATGCATCAGGACTGGAGATCGATCGATGTCCGAGCTGCGGAGGGGTGTGGCTCGATCCTGGAGAGCTGGAGCGGATTGAGGTCTATGCGCGCGAGCACAAAAAGAAGGCTGATTCTTATGATAAGGCCGTGAATCAGGTGAGGCGAGCGTTTGCGCACGCCCACCGGCCAATGCCTTCAGCGGCGGAAGACGCGGCCGAGCCGGAGATTTTATTGTGTCCGGCCTGTGATGGGCCGATGCTGCCCCGGGAATGGAGCATTGGAACGCTGGTGGATGTGGATATTTGTTTAGAGTGCCGGGGTATATGGGTGGACCCGGGCGAGCTGGATATGCTGGTTCGTATTTTTAACGAGTAGTTACGCGGCGGCTGTCTGGTCCTTCTTCTCGGGTGTGACCAGAAGCCTCACATCTGGCAAGCCCTGTTTCGCGTATTTCGAACCCAAGGCAAAACCCATGATGCTTAAACGCATTGTCATCGCATTCAAATAGCCCTGCTCGTGCAAGGCTGTCACGGTGCGCCTCAGATCGGTCTTGCGCACTTTAATCTCACTCACCAAAGAGGCGAGTGTCATCAGCCTGCCTTCCGCCTGAGCTTTGTAGAGAACGGCAAGTACATACGGCGCGAGGATTTGAGGTGTCATCGGTAAAGCTCCTTTTCGATTTTCTTGTGCCTGGTTGTCAACGCCTTTATCGCTCTTCTGAACAGAAGTACAGTTTATGGTGACGATTCTTTTATAATAACGATTCAGGCGGCGATTTCTGCCTTGTTTATTTGACGCGGCTCACATTTTTGTTTTTTTGTTGGGATGCATCGACTAGGAAGCCCGCGTGACCCACAGCTCAAAAGCGCCTTCCCCAGAAAGTGCGCACGCTCTATTTCGGGCGGCTCTCTCGGCGATTGGAGGGGCTGTTCTTCTGGTCGATCGGGAACTTCGTATTGTCGAGGCCACGGACAGCGCGCGCGCGCTTCTTGGCGAGCCCATTATTCATGGTGTTTCAGCGCAGAAATTGCTCTGCGGTCACACGCCTTCGCAGCCTCTGTCCGAAGCGCTTCTCGCGGGCCGTCCGGCGGCGGTGAGCATTGTCCGGCCTTTGCGCGATGGCCGTGAGCAATTGCTTCATGTGCGCGCCGTTCCTGTCGATGAACGCGATGAGCGGCTTGGTTTCCTGCTTTTGTTCGATGAGCCGTCCGAGCCTCAATCCGCCGATTCCATCGTTGAATTTCATGGGATGTGGACGGGCGATCCGGCGATGAAACGCATGTTTCACATTATCGAAAAGGCTTCGACGAGCGATGCGAGCATTTTGGTGCGGGGCGAAACGGGTTCGGGCAAAGAGCTTGTTGCGCAGGCGATTCACCGGATTTCGGCGCGTCACCGCGGCCCGATGCGGGCGATTAACTGCGCGGCGCTGCCTCCAACGCTGTTGGAGAGCGAGCTCTTTGGGCATGTGCGCGGAGCTTTTACTGGAGCGGTGCGCGATAGTCCTGGGCATTTTGTGCTAGCGGACAAGGGCACTTTATTTTTGGATGAAGTGGCGGAGCTTCCGCTGGAGCTTCAAGCCAAGCTGCTCCGGGTTTTGGAGACGCGCACGATTATTCCGGTGGGCGGGCGCGATCCGGTTACGGTGGATGTGCGGGTTGTGACGGCCACGCACCGGGCACTTCGAAAAGAAGTGGTTGCGGGCCGATTCCGGGCTGATTTGATGTACCGGCTGCGGGTGGTTCCGATTTTCATCCCGCCGCTGCGCGATCGGCCGGGCGATATTTTGATGCTTGCGGAGCGCTTGATCCGCGAGCACAACACGCATGGCGGGCGTCAGATTGAGCGCATTTCGCCTGGGGCGCGGGCCTTGCTGGAGAGCCATCCTTTTCCTGGGAATGTGCGCGAGCTGAAGAATGTGATTGAGTATGCCTTTGTGGTGGGCGAAGGTCCGGTGCTTGTCGAGGCCGATTTGCCGCCTGAGTTTGCGGAGAGCCCCGACATCGAAACCGAGTCAGACGACCCTCAATCGCAACTGGTGGCAGAGCTACCGGAGCATATTCGCAAGTCGCCTGAAGCGATGAGGATATTGAGAGCGATGGAGCGCACGGGAGGAAGCCGTGAGCGGGCGGCGAGGCTTTTGGGGATTAGCCGGGTGACGCTGTGGCGGCGAATGAAGGCGCTGGGTCTGCCAGAAAACCCTTAAGCGAATGTTACAGCCGTGCGTTTCACGGCGTTTCAGCAGACTTTTCACGGAAACAAGCTTGAACGGTGAGTCTGGGGCTGAAACGACGTTAAGCCGTGCAAACCGGCTTGATTGGCACTGGCACGCTTCTCGCTATGCCTACAAAAGCGAGCATATATTGACTCACCAAGGACAATCGATATGAAAAGCGAATGGCTATTAGCGCTGGCGGGAGGCGCATTGATTGGAGCAAGCGCCTCGGCCATGCTTCTCTTCAATGGAAAGATCGCGGGGATCAGCGGCATTGTATCGGGCGTTCTTAAACCGGCGAAGGGCGACACGGGGTGGCGGATATTATTTTTGGCTGGGCTTTTGCTGGGCGGATTGGTTTTACAGGCGATATATCCTGGGGCATTTCCTTCGGGAGCGGGCGCATCGCTTCCCATCATCGCACTGGCGGGATTGCTTGTTGGATTTGGAACGAAGACGGGCAACGGGTGCACCAGCGGTCACGGCGTATGTGGGATCAGCCGTTTTTCGCCTCGTTCGATAGCGGCGACGATAACCTTTATTGGGGCGGGCATGCTCATCCGCAGTATTATTACCCTGACGGGAGTATCTTTATGAACACGAAGCGCGGCATTGTAGCCTTTTTATCGGCATTTATTTTTGCGCTTGGGCTTGGCATCAGCGGGATGACACAGCCAGAGAAAGTGATAGGTTTTTTAAATCCGGTAAAGAACTGGGATCCGAGCCTAATGTTTGTGATGGTGGGTGCGATTTTAGTTCATGCGATTGCCCTGCGCTTTATCTTAAAGCGTCCGCATCCGCTATTGGATGTGAAGTTTAATATACCGACCTTAAGAAAGCTGGACCTGAGGTTATTGGGCGGGGCGGCTATTTTTGGATTGGGCTGGGGCTTGGGAGGCTATTGTCCTGGGCCTGCGATAACGAGTTTGGTATCGGGCGGTGTGGGACCGATTGTATTTGTGGGAGCGATGGCGGTGGGGATGTTGCTTGCCCGTTTGCTGGAGCCCAAGCCTGCGGCCGCACCCGAGCCTCCAACGGCAAAAGGAGCGGAGGGGCTGGTTAGCGCTGGGCGCTGAGTTCAGGGCTTATTTCTCGCCATCCTCACCGGTTGACGCCTTCTCCTCCGCGGGCTTCCCCTCCTCCGATTCATCATCCTCCCTTGCATCGGACTCGGGCCGGAAATATTTGGCGGCGGCCTGTTTATTACCCAAAATCAGCACCAATTTTGCTTCGGTTTCGACCCTAAACTTATCGGCCTTCATTTTCCACATCTTCAAACGGCCGCGCGAGAGTTTTAGATCGAGTTTAGCCTGGCGTTCGGCAACCAATTTTGTATTGAGTTCGGCCATATCGCCCGCCAAATCGGCTTCATACTCCAGCCTGATGGGATCTGCGGGAGGCGCGGCTTGTAGTTCGCCCAGGATGCGCTGATTCTCTTGAACCTGCTTTTCCTGAGGCATATCGGCGACTTTGCTTGGCGAAAGCGCGGGGAAGAGGCGTAAATACAATTCTTTGTCCTTCACCCTGGTTTCGGCGCCCAATTGAATCAAGCCGACATCGACTTCATCATCGGCGCCCTTGCGTTTAGCGGTGGCGATGACGCGAAGATTTTCGGATGTTTCAAAGGCATCGCGTTCGGCATAGAGCTCGCTGATCATCGAGGCGACGGGAGGAGCGAGCGCATTGACGGCGGCATTTTTATCGGCCTCCAGGCGGGCCTGGAGGTAGACGAGATCTTTTCGGAACTTGGCGAGGCTGGCTCTGGGGCCGAGGATTTTCATAAAGCGGGAAGCTAGGCCAACATTGGATCGTGGGCAAGGAAAAAGATTTCGAACGTTTCTGGCCGTGTCTTGGTTGGGCGGTGCGGGCATAGGAGAGCTTTGGGAACGAGGGTGCCGGGCAGATATTGATGTTTGGACGCCTTCGGAACAAATGTTTCTGCCTGAGAAATGGTCCACCGAAGGCTGGGGCAGATGCGTTTGGGTGCGGTGCCGGATAGGCGGAAGGCTTCGGAGCGCGGGTTCTGGGGTTGGAGGGGAGCGTCGGATCTCTTCGTCCCGTCCCCTCCCCCATATCTCCCCTCCATCCTCCACCGTTGAAACCACTTTTTTCTCTTTTGAGCCTTGACAAGCCATCCGCCGCGTATTATCCCCACTCCCCATGACGACACATTCCAAATCTGAAGGCTACATCGCTCCCGGCGGTTCTTTCACTTCGGCCGATATTCACCCGGGGGAACCCTACGAGCTCTCCGGCGGAAATAAAATCGAATGCAATCCCACAGGTGGACGAGGTGCAGGGCCCAATGCCGTGGGCGTGAGCGCCCTCGAATGGGATCCCGATGTCAAGGAGGCCGGTGTCGATGCGGGCTATTCGCCTCATGCCAACATGCTCCGCGCACCCAATATCGCCATCGGAAATGTCCCCAACCTCCCAGGATGGATTCAGGGCGTGCCTCCTTTGGCCGTGGAATATGCCGATGTCGGCCAGAATGAAGACGATTTGCAAACCAAAATCCGCGAATTGCTCGAGTATGGTACGAAGTATATCTGGGTCGTGCGTTTGGTGGGGCCTAGGCGCGTCGAGGTGTACGATCGCTTCAAGCCTATGTATGTCGCTTATCCGGGGGATGTGTTGTCAGCACCTGGGGTATTGAGAAATGCAGTGCCTATTGAAGCGCTGTATGACAGAGAAGCCGCAAGGAAAGTCACGCTTAGAAATTTGCTTCAGTCTTATGGATATGCGGATCTCGATGCGGTTCGCCAAGAAGGCGCCGATGCGGGTTTTGAACAGGGTTGGGAGCAAGGGAGAGAACGGGGCTTTGAGCAAGGCTTGGAACGGGGAATCACCAAAGGAATGATGCGCGGGATGGAATTAGGCATGGAGAAGGGTTTGGAGCAAGGTTTAAGCCGGGGAATGACGCGCGGAATGGAATTGGGCCTGGAATTGGGCCTTCGGTCGTCGATTCAGGATGTTGCGGCGGTGCTGGGGCTTTCTTTGGATGCCGATCGCTTGAATGCTCTCGAGAGAATGTCCGCCGAAGAACTCGATTTCCTTAGACAGAAATTGATCACCCATAAATCATGGGGTTAAATTACTTACACGTCGCCCCTGCAGTCTTATTCTCTTTCGCCTCTTGCAGGGCCTTCTCAAGCTGTCCCATCAAATCTTTAAACAGCCCCTCCATCGCTTGTTGATGCCTTGTTTCTTCGCGCTGGGCCGCTTCCACTTCTTTCACGGCTCCCATCGTCCGAGAATGAGCCTGCTCTTCTTCCTTGAGCCTTCCCAATAGCTCGGATAACCATGGCATTCGCCGCGTTCCGCCCTCTTCAGCGCACGATTCTATCCATGCCAAACGCTTGAAGATGCCCTCCGCCTTCGTGTCGATCTCTCCCGCGTGCCTGCGTTCCACATTCACCAATGCGCTCACGTCAGAAACCTGCCCCATCTCCCGGTAATGGGCAGCCTCTATCTCCGATATTCCCCCAAGCTGCTCAACGATCTCGTCCAAGGCTCGTTCGATAGGACCTTTATCGCGTACAAATTGAATGCTTGCGATAACCAGGAGCACGCTGAGCACAAGCACAACAATTTTAAGATGCAGCCCAGACGAGCGAGGGGTGGGATTTTGCTGATGGGTCATAAAAGATCGCTTCTATTTGGACAGGAAGAACGATACCAATAGCCATGTGCCGAGGTTGTTGAAATGGCCAATGAACGCACTGTCATTCTCGTCCCCGTGGATTTCCAGCCGGCCTCGAACACCGCGCTGAATGCGGCGCTGGAACTTTCGGCGCCTCTATCCGCAACGATCGTTGCCCTGCACGTCCAGGATTCGCTGTACGCAGGCCCAACCGAACTGCCGGTTTCGCTGGCGGAACGTGAGGCAGGTGACGATCGGCGCAGCTTCCATGAATCGCGTCTGATGGATTTATGCGGGCGCTTTGCTGGCATTGAGCCGCTCTTGCGCAACGGGAGTCCCGAGACCGAAATTGTCCGGGCGATTCGGGAATTGATGCCTGCACTTGTGATTATGGGCACGCATGGCCGCACAGGTCTGTCTCGATTGATGCTTGGCAGCGTGGCCGAGTATGTGATCACGAGAAGCCCCGTTCCGGTGATGACCATCAGGACGGCTTCTTAATACAAAAGAGAACCGCCCAGACGTAGAAACCAATCTGGGCGGTTTTTTAATATCTATTGGTTGATATTTGAAACGCTTTTTATGCGTCTTTCCTGTACATCGTCATGACGCAGGCGCCGCCCAGTCCCAAATTGTGCTGAAGGGCGATTTTCGCGTCGCTGACTTGCCTTTTATCGGCCATTCCCCGCAACTGCCACACGAGTTCCGTGCATTGCGCTAAACCCGTCGCCCCAAGCGGATGGCCCTTGGACAGAAGCCCGCCCGAGGGATTCACAACGAATTTGCCGCCATAGGTATTGTCTTCATCCCAAATAAACTTCTCGGCCTCGCCTTCCTTGCAGAGCCCAATCGCTTCGTAGGTCAATAATTCATTGGCCGTAAAGCAATCGTGCAGCTCGACCACGTCCACATCTTCGGGCCCAATACCCGCCTTTTCATAGACCTGTTTTGCCGCAGCCGCCGCCATGTCATAGCCGATCATTTTGATCATGCTGTCTTGAAAGCTGGTTCCAAAATCGGTCGTCATCGATTGAGCGGCAATGTAGACCGGGTTTGCAATGCCCTTCTTTTTAGCGAAATCGTCCGAGCACAGAATCGCGGCCGCCGCGCCGCAGGTGGGGGGACAGCATTGAAAGCGCGTGAGCGGATCGAAGACCTCTTCCGAGGCCATGACTTCTTCGACCGTTAGCGGCTGATTAAAAATCGCAAAGGGATTGTTGGCCGCGTGCTTGCGGGCTTTCGATGCGATTTTCGCGAAAGTTTCGCGCTTGGTGCCGTAACGCCAGCGATATTCCCGGCCCGCTCCGCCAAACATTTGAGCCGTGGGAGGCGCCGAGCTAAATCCCTGCACCTTATTCATCAAATTGGCGTGCATTTCGACAGGACTGCAACGGTCTCCATACTTCGAGCCCAGCGCGCCCTTCTCCATTTTCTCAAATCCCATCACAAGCACGCATTCAGCGAGCCCGCCTTCGACGGCTTGGCGCGCCAAATAAATGGCTGTCGAACCGGTGGAACAATTGTTGTTCACATTGAAGACAGGCACGCCTGTCAGGCCGACTTCATACACCGCCCGCTGACCGCAGGTGCTATCGCCGAATACATATCCAGCGTAAACCTGTTCAACATCATTGTATTGAACCCCCGCATCCTCGAGCGCCGACTTGGCCGCTTTCGAGGCCATGATGTGATAATCCTCGCTCGCGCCGGGCTTGGCGAATTTCGTCATCCCGACTCCGATTACATTCACGCGACGACCCATATAAAATACTCCTTTTCGCTCTCAATACGGAAGTGGTTCAGCTCAATCCATTAAAAATAGCCAGCCTTTGAGCGGCCTGCATATCGCCGTCGACCCTCAGCTTGCCCCGCTGGAACAGATCTTTTGGATCGTGCCCTTTGGTGAGTGCCGCCAAGTCTTCATCGGACAGCGTAAAGGCCGTTACCGCGTCCTTGGCGCTGCCCTGCTCCACTTTAGCCTGCTCGCCGCGGCAATCCAGCGTCCATGCGCTATCGGGCGATTTGATATTGAATTGAAGCAAGGCATTGATGCTGGAGGACAGCCTGGGTTCGGCCTTTAGTTTATCGCCCAAGGCTTTGAAGATAGCGGGAGCGTTTGCGGCCTTTGCTTCTTTTGCTGGAGCGGCTGCGGCTGCAGCGGGTGCCGCAGGTGCAGCGGCAGAAGCAGCACCGCCCTTGGCCTTTTCAATCGCGGCCTTCGCGGCGGCAGGATCGATCTTCTTCAAAAACATCAGCTTTTGAGACGCCATCACATTGCCCGAAATCTTTAGTTTTCCGGACATAAATAGCTTCTGAGGATCGGCCGCGCCGCTTGTCATCGCCATAAAGTCATCATCCGAAATCTCGAGCGTCACATCCGCAGACCCAGCCGTTCCCTGCGTTACGCTGCCTTTGCCGCTCTTGAGATCGACCGTCCACGAAGAGTCCGGGTTTTTAAGGTGGAACTGAAACACCGTGCCCACCGTGTTCACCAAATCGGGATTGCGCTCGACATGATCGCGAACCGCATAGAACACATCGCCGCCCGTTATTTTCGATGCCGCAGGCGCAGGCGCAGAAGCCGCTGCCGCAGGAGCAGCACCGCCCTTGGCCTTTTCAATCGCGGCCTTCGCGGCGGCAGGATCGATCTTCTTCAAAAACATCAGCTTTTGAGACGCCATCACATTGCCCGAAATCTTTAGTTTTCCGGACATAAATAGCTTCTGAGGATCGGCCGCGCCGCTTGTCATCGCCATAAAGTCATCATCCGAAATCTCGAGCGTCACATCCGCAGACCCAGCCGTTCCCTGCGTTACGCTGCCTTTGCCGCTCTTGAGATCGACCGTCCACGAAGAGTCCGGGTTTTTAAGGTGGAACTGAAACACCGTGCCCACCGTGTTCACCAAATCGGGATTGCGCTCGACATGATCGCGAACCGCATAGAACACATCGCCGCCCGTTATTTTCGATGCCGCAGGCGCAGGCGCAGGCGCAGAAGCCGCCGCTGCCTTGGGTGCTGCTTTCGCCTTCTCCGCGGGCACTTCCTTGTACAGCTCGACGGCCGCACTGCTCAGAATCACCTTGTCGCGCTCCTTTACGCGGCTCCGCACAATCACCTTCGTGTCGGACTCCTTCCACATCTCCGTCACAATGGTTTCGCCGGGGAAAACCGTCTCCGCAAAGCGAACCCGAATGCTCTTGAACAGCCGCGGATCGCCTCCCGCAAACGCCTTGATCACAGACCGCGCCGCATATCCAAAGGTGCACAGGCCATGCAAAATCGGCCTTGGAAAGCCGAAGTTCTTCGCAAAATTCGGATCGGCGTGCAGTGGATTCCAGTCGCCCGTCAGCCTGTAAATCAGCGCTTGGTTCTCGCTTGTCTTCTGCTCCACCGTCGCATCGGGCGCCCGCTCGGGAGGCGCATTCGCATCGCCGCTCGGTCCGCGCTCACCGCCCCATCCGCCGGCTCCCCTCACGACCATTCCGATTTCATTGTAGACCAATTCTTCGCCCGTTTCATCGAAGGTCCGCCCCTCGACCACCACGATCGCATTCTTGCCCTTATCCCAAATATCTTTAATGCGGACTTTATGCGTTAGCTTCGCGGCGGGCGGCAGCGGCCTTTTCAATTCCGTGTATTGCTCGCCGTGCAAAATCCTCTCAAAACCATAATTCAGCCCGGGCGCCTGCTTTCCCTGGGCCGCCATTTCAAGCACCGCCCCGATAACAGGCACAACGCCATAGGTTGGAAGAGGCCGGAAACCATCGGGATGAAGCTCGTACACATATTGAAGCTCTTTTACATCGAGCGGATCTTGAGCGGCTCCCACGCCCAGCCCATACAGCGCCAAATCCCGCTGCGTATAGGCCGATTTCAATTCGGGGAATTCATAACCCAGCGCCTTGTCGACATCGATGAATTCATTGCCGCCCTTGCTTTTACGATTGATATTTTCGAGCACGGGCTGCATCGACGACGTGATATCCGCGGGATGCTCGGCCTTTTCGAAATTGGTAATTTTCGGCCACGCGCCCCGCACATCCTCGGGCGAAATGGCGCGCCCCACCCTAAAGCATTCGCCTTGTGTGCGCTCCCAGCGCAGCTTCGCAAAAAACCCTCCGCCCACCTCAAACAAAGCGCCCGTTTCCGTCGAGCTTTCATGGCACAAATACGCAACAAGCGGCGATACATACTCGGGCAACAGCGCATCCGTCAGCTCTTTCGGCATGACTGTCTCCGTCAAGCGCGAACCCGCGATCGGCGCGATCGTATTGACCAGCACGTTCCGCTTCTTGCCCTCAATCGCCAGCGTATTGGAAAAGCCCAAGAGCCCGAGCTTGGCCATGCTGTAATTGGCCTGCCCGAAATTGCCATAAATGCCCGCCGCCGACGCCGTAAACACAATGCGCCCATAGCCTGCATCGCGCATATAATTCCACGCCGCCTTGGTCACGCGGAAACCGCCCAGCACATGCACGCGGTAAATGAGCTCCCAATCTTCTTCCGACATCTTTTGGAAGCTCGTATCCCGCAAAATACCCGCGTTATTAACCACAATATCGATACGGCCCCAGGTATCCATGGCCGCCTGAACAATCTTCGCGCCGTTTTCGACGGAATCGTAATTGGCAACGGCCTCCCCTCCCCCGGCCTTAATCTCGTTCACCACTTTTTCAGCGGGCGTTTGGCTTCCACCCGCACCGCCGTGCATGGAGCCTCCGAGATCATTCACCACGACCTTGCAGCCGCGGCGCGCCAAAAGCAGGGCATGCGAGCGGCCCAAACCGCCGCCGGCACCAGTAACGATCGCAACACGTCCATCGAAACGGAGTTCGTTCGCCATGAGCAAAACCTCGTAAATACGTGACAATACGCGAGCTTTGGGGTTCGAGCGCCCCATGTTCGGTATTTGTTTCGCGTGCGAAATATCAGTGCCTACGGAGAGCGTCAAGCAGCATCCTTGAATCCTTTCCGCTGCGCTCTATGCCTTAATCGCCATCCGCACTTGCCTGGCAATCTGATGGTTTTTCAATCCAATTAAATACACCTACATTTCTATCATCGTATTTCCTCCACAGAAATTGAAACATCAATCGCAACACATTGAAACATTAAATCATGTATTTTAAGCTCAACAAATGTGATTTAGTCCGATATTAAATCATGCATTTTCAAGCCTAAATATTGAGCGGCGGGCATGCGCCACCCTGCAGATTTAGCGCGGAAAACCCGTCGCAATGCCATTTGCCTTAAAATCCCCTCCCAATATCGCCGCGCATTTTGCGGGCATGCGCAGATTCTGCAGAATGGTTCGTCTATTACATCGTGCTTCCTCCCAATAAATTGACCTGAATTCATTGGCCCGAGCTTTGCGACAAGCAGCGGCGCTGTGAATCCTTCAATATCTGTGGAATCCAATAAAATACCCGCCCCCAATAAGGGGAAGAAGTTCGAAGCCATTCCAGGAACGGGCTTGCCCGGATGGGTATTCGCTCTTCTCGTACTCCTCTCAACCGGCCTTTTTCTCGTGTGGGATGGCCTTCTGTGGCAAACCAAACCACACGCCTCGCATATCGGCCGTTTCGCGGTCTCCTACCTGGCCGTCATTCCCCTCGCGGCGGCTGCTCTTTCGCTTTTAAAACGCTTTTCCTGGGAGCGCGTCATCACCAGCACCGGCACCGCCTGGGCCGTGAAATTAATTATCACCGCGCTTCTCTACGAAGCCTTTGCCCGAGGCACCGCTATTCATGTCGATGCCGCAAAACCTGCACCTACCCCTGCTCCAATCAGCGCTCCGGAACGCATCGAATACAAAGCAGCCCCTGCGGGCTTTGCCTCGGGCGAAATCCGGGGCAGCGTGCGATTGGGAGATAAAGTCGCCGACGGCACGATCGTATTGCTAGAAGACCCGCCTTCTGGAGCCCCTTTAAATCCAGGCCGGCGCGTCGAGCTGACGATTGAAGGGATGCAGCTTGCACAACGCGTTTGGCTATTGCAAACCAACGATGAAATTCAATTAAAAAACGGCGACTCTGTACTTCATACGGCGCACTTGTATCTGCAAAACAAGGCCATCGCCAACGAGCCCCTGCCTCCTCAAAGCGGCGCTCATACGCTGAGACCGCTCGAGGCAGGTATCTATACGTTAAAATGCGCGAACCATTCAAACGAAAGCGCGACCCTCGTGGTGGCCGATCATCCCTATGCCACGCGCACCGGCAAAGACGGCTCTTTCGTCATTCCAGGCGCTCCCGCCGGGCATTTAAAGCTAAAGGCCGTAAATGAATACGGTATTGCATCGCAATCCGCCGATCTCATTGGCGGCGCCCCCCTGAACATTTCCTTCGAATTGAAACCAATTACGAAAGAATAAACAGAACCTACACCCGAATCTATCCCAAAAACCATTGGATAGGTTCAACCAAGGAGCATTAAATGCAATGAAACGACATACGATGATTGCTGCTGCCAGTGTGGCGCTCTTGTCTTGCGCGCCCGACAACTGGAGCCCCGACGAACTTTTGTCGGGAAAGCCGGATACCCACGCTCAATCCCTGCGAAGAGGCCAGGAAGCCTATACGCTGTACTGCGTCGGCTGCCATGGCGAGCAAGGGGACGGGCAAGGTCCGGCATCGCGTTTTTTAACGCCAAAACCCCGCGATTTCCGAAAAGGGCGCGTCAAATTCGCCGCTGTCCCGGCAGGCACGCTTCCGCGCGACGAAGACTTGATGCGCATCATCACCAGTGGCCTTGCGGGCACCTCGATGCCGGCGTGGAATCTGCTCACCACCGAAGAGCGCACCGATATCATCGCCTACATCAAGACCTTCTCCGACGCTTGGAAGGCCACGCCCGGCATTCCCGTCCCCATCAAAAAAGATCCCTTTAAAAAGCGTCCCGAGGACGGCGTTGCCGAAGGCGAAAAGGTGTATCACGGGCTCGCAGCCTGCTCGAGTTGCCATCCCGCGTATGCGACGAAGGCCAAAATCGCCGAGCACATGAAAGCCTACGATATCCCGCTCTCGAGCTTTAGAGAGGCGATGTACGAATCGGTGGCGAAGGACAGCGAATGGGGCGAAGTCATCAAACCGCCGGATTTTCTGGCCGATCGCGTGAAGGCAGGCACAACGCGCGAAGACCTGGTGCGGGTCATCGCGGCCGGCGTGGGCGGAACAGCGATGCCGAGCTGGGGAACCAGCTTGTCCAACGAGCAATTGTGGGGCTTGGCCTATTACGTGGAGTCGCTGGTTCAAATACGCGACACCAAAGAGGCTTCCGCGCTCAAGCAAACGCTGCTCACCCAGCCTGAATTCAAGCCGCCGGAGCCTCCGCCCAAGCCGCCCGAGCCGCCGCCTGCATCGGATTTGCCCGATGCGGGAACCGGCGACGGAGGAGCCCCACAACCCGATGCGGCGCCGCCCAAGGCGCGCTAATGCCCAACGAGGGAGCAATCAGAATGAGTGCAGAAACAGCCATAGCAACGAAAGCGGCCTCCCCTGACAGCGACGAACCGCTCGTCAACCGGCCGCTGGTCAAAGCCCACATCATCGCGGGCTTTCTATTTTTCTTCGTATCGATTTTCGCGGGCATGTTCTACGCGCTGCAGTTTAGCCGCCTCTATCCATTTCCAGGCGTCGAGCTGCTATCGCCGGGCCGCGTCCGCATGCTGCACACCAATGCCGTTGCGTTCGGATTTCTATTAAATTGCTTCATGGCAGCAATGTATTGGATTATTCCGCGCCTCACCGGTCACCGGGTGCTCAGCAAACAACTGTCGTGGATTATTTTCTGGGCTTGGCAATTGATTGTCGGCCTCACCGCCGTCGGCCTCCTGGGCGGCAAGGGCCAAGCCGTTGAATGGGGCGAAACCCCAACCTTTGTCGATCCTTTGGTGGTCGTCGGCGCGGCATTGCTCATCGCCAACGTCGCCACACCCATTCTAAAAGTACGGGCGCGCAAACTCTATGTGACGCTCTGGTATTTTTCGGCAATGATGGTGTGGATGCCATTAACGTATGTAATGGGCAATTTCGTTCCCCAATACTTCGTGCCGGGCGCGGGCGGAGCGGCCGTTACGGGCTTGTACATTCACGATTTGGTCGGGCTGACGGTCACGCCGCTCGGCTGGGGGATGATGTACTACTTCGTCCCGGTTTTAATCAAACGCCCTATTTGGAGCCATGCGCTTTCGCTCGTGGGCTTTTGGGGCCTGGCCTTTTTCTATCCGCTCAACGGCGTACATCACTTCTTTTTCAGCCCCATTCCAATGTATGCCCAATATGGCGCAGTGATGTCGACCATTGCGGTTGAAATTGTCGTCTTCACGGTCATCGTGAATTTCTTCCTCACGCTCCGGGGCAGCGGGGACAAATTGAGAACGAGCCTTCCCGTGCGCTGGTTCTACACGGGCATGGTGTTTTACTTTTTGACCTGCCTTCAATGCTCTTTCCAAACCACGCTCACCTTCCAAAAGATCATTCATTTTAGCGATTGGGTCGTGGGGCATGCCCATCTGGTCATGTTTGGCGTCTTTAGCTTTTGGATCATTGGAATGGTGATGTACCTCTGGCCAAAGCTCAGCGGCGTCGCAGTGTGGTGGAGCGACAAAATCAATGCTTGGGCTTATTGGATCATCGCCATTTCATTGCTGACGATGTTCCTCGACCTATTGGTCGCGGGCGTTGTGCAGGGCTACCTCTGGCAAAACCTCGCGCCTTGGGAAAAGTCCCTCACCGCCTCGATGCCCTTCTGGCATCTGCGCACCATCACGGGAATTGGCATTATCGCGGGCATTTCGCTCATTGCCTACAACATGTGGATGACCGCGCGAAACCGGGCCTCCCTGCCGGCCGAGCAAGATGCCGAACCCAATGCGCTGCCCGCTCCTGCGGCGGCTGAATAAGGAGCCTGGCCATGGAAAAACTTGCAACAGTCAGCTTGGTCGGCGGCCTGTTTTGCTTCGGTCTGGCCGGTGTTGTCACGGGTTATCTGCCCATCGCGCACTTATCGAGAATCGAATACAAGAAACTCGATGAGATTGCTCCTGAACCCAGCCTAGAATTTAAAGCATTGGCCGAGCGATATCCCGAGCAATTCAAAAAATACTACGGCGAACCCAATACGGCAGCCTTTCACGAGGCTTTGAAATTGGGGCGCGACACCTATATCGCGGAAGCATGCTGGCATTGCCATTCTCAATTCATCCGGCCTGTGTCGAATGAAGACGCCCGATTTGGCAAGGTCTCGTACGCCTCCGAATACATGAATGAAATGTTTTTGCCTCATCTCTTCGGCACCAGGCGCGTCGGCCCCGATTTAATCCGGGAAGCCGGGCGCCATGGCAATGATTGGCATGTGGCGCATTTCTTCGATCCGACGGGGGTTGTGCCTTCGTCGGTAATGCCGCGCTATTCGTGGTTCTTCGACGGCGAGGAACCCAATAAAAAAGGAATTGCCATGATAACGTATGTGCAGTGGCTGGGAAGCTGGGCAACGCCCGAAGTCATTGCGCAGAAAGAGAGGCAAGCCAATGCCGCCCAATGAAATGAAAAATCAGGCCAATCCCATAAAAACATTTTCGCAGCAGCCCTTAACCCGGCGGCAGCAAATTATTTTATGGGTCGTCATGATCGCCGGCCTCTGCGGCGCGGGCGTGGCTTTTGCCTACAAAGTGGCCGAATTTATTTTCACCCTCAGCAGCGACGAAGTGAAAGGATTCGCCGATGTGCCCGTCACAGTCTATTTCATTGTCGCTGCTGGATGGCTGATGATATTGGTTTGGTGTTTCCTGAGCGGCAAATTCACCGACATGGAACGCGCCAAATTCGAAATGCTCGAGATGGAGGAAGCCTATGAGCGACGAGGCGAGTGAGCAGAAAGGCAAAACGGAGGAAGCCGCCAAAACTCCCGGGCAACAGCCTTCGGAAGGGCGCGCCTTCTTGGAAAACGATCGGCGTGAAACCGCCTTTCACTACCATCCCGAGGGACGCGCTCCATGGCCTGTCTGGGCCGTGTGGGCGACATTTATTATTGGATTCATCGCCTATATGATCTACTACGCTTTGCCCGATCTTACAGCATGGGGACGGCCGTAGAACAAGATCCCCCGGCATTGAATGCATCCGCCCCGGCGGACGAGGCCACACTTTGTCCTCATTGTGGCCTCGCCGCTGGGCGCGGAGGCGCTTATTGCTGTTATGGGTGCGAAATCGCCGCGGAAATCGCAGCCGAAGGCGAACGGCATCAGATGAAGCTCAAGGGAACGCTTTTGTTCTCCATGCTGCTTTCGATGACCGTGATGATGCTTTCGCTCTTTTTATTCGCGGAAGACGTGTATCCGCCCGATTCCAGCATGCAATGGCTGAGAAGCGCCTATCGCATTGCATCCGCATTGCTGGCCACACCTGTTGTATTGCTTTTAGGGATTCCGCTCTGCAAACGAAGCCTGGAAGAGCTTCGCAAAAGCCGCCTATCCATGGAGCTCTTCGTTGGATTGGGAGCGCTTGCGGCCTATGCGCTTTCACTGCTTTCTGTATTCCGGAATCAGGGCGGCGTGTATTTCGACAGCGCGACATCGGCGCTTTTATTGGCGACCTTGGGGCGATATCTCGAAGCCAGCGCGCGCGCCAAGGCGAGCCGCCTTCTGGGGCCGACGCTAAAGCTTGTTTCCGAGCCTGTGGAGGTCGCCGGCCATGGTCAGCTCGCGCCCGCCGCCATCGAGCCGGGCATGCGCCTTTCCGTGCGTTTGGAACAAGCCGTTCCCGTCGACGCGGAAGTCGTGGGACGCGCGGTGGAAGTCAATTTAGGCGTTTTAACAGGCACGGCGGGCGCGGTCCTGGTGCAGCCGGGCGAGCGTATCCCCGCGGGCGCCATCCCGGTTTCAGGGCCGCTGGAAGCCATTGCGCTAAAGCCGGCGCGGGAATCGACGCTGGAGCAATTGGCCGGCCTCGCCAAACACCTGAAAGATCGCCCTTGCAAGCTTCAGCGCACGGCCGATGTCTTCGCGGCGGCGCTTCTTCCCATCGTATTGATTTTAGCGACGATTTCATTGATCGCCCACACCCTCAACTCGAGCCCGGCGCAAGGCATTGAAGCGGCGCTGGCCGTAGTGTTGGCCGCGTGTCCATGCACCTACGGCGTGGCTACACCTCTTGTGTTATGGCTCGCCCTCCGAAAGGCATTGGAAAACAACGTATGCATTCGCAATGCGAGCATATTGGAAGAGCTGGCCGAAGTCCGCACCGTGGCTTTTGATAAAACCGGCACGCTGACCAAACCCTCGCTTGAATTGCTAAAAACAACGATCAATTCTATAGAAAATATTCAAGAGGCCGAGGCGATTGCGCTCGCGGCGGCGCTCGAAGGTCAAAGCCGCCATCCCATTGCATCGGCCTTCCGGAAAGCCGCCCTAAACGATCCTGCCATTGAACTGAAAGACCTGCATTACGAAGCCGGAAAAGGCGCATCGGCCAAAGACCAGCAAGGCCGCGCGCTGGTATTGGGCTCGGCCGCGCTGATGCATGAACACCAAATCGAGCTTCCTCCTGAAGACGAAAACGGCGCCGCCCGCGTGTATTTAGGGCGCGAAGGAAGCTGGCTCGCAAGCTTTCATATCGGAGAATCCCTGCGCGAAGAGGCCAAAGAAGCGCTGGCCGAACTGAAAGCACAGGGCATTGAAAGCATTATTTTCACGGGCGACAGCGAAGCGGGCACCCACCCCATCGCTCAAGACCTGGGCATCCAAGCCAGGGCCGGCCTAGAAGCGGGCGAAAAAGTCTCGGCGCTGTCCGCCCTGGGAACGCAGGCGGCCATGGTCGGCGACGGCCTGAACGACGCGCCTGCCCTCGCGGGAACGAGGCCCAGCTTCGCCATGGAAGAGGGCACAGGGCTTTCCAGGGCGATGTCCCAAATTAGCCTCCAAAAAGCCGATCTGCGATTGGTGCCTTGGACGATTAAATTGGCAAAACACACCATCAAAATTGCCAAGCGCAATCTCATCGCATCGACAATCTACAACTTGGTATTTTTAACGCTGGCCGCGCTTGGCATCTTAAGGCCGGTGTGGGCAGGAATCAGCATGCTCACCTCATCGCTCTTGGTCTTGGCGAGCTCGCTCGAGCTCAACACATCCGAACCTGGGCAAATCCCTCAAGGACGCAACGATGATCGTTGAATGGACATATCTTTCGGCGGCGATCGCGAGCGGATTTTTAGCCAGCCTTCATTGCGCGGCCATGTGCGGCCCTTTAGCGCTCGCCGGCTGCACCAATCAAGGCGTATTGCATGGAAAATCGGCCCTGGGTTATTTCGGAGGAAGGCTTGTGGCCTATTCGGCCGTGGGCGCGGTGCTCGGGCATTTAGGAAAACATGCGCTGTGCATATTGCCCATGAATACGATACAAACCATCACCGTCATCAGCGTTGGCCTGCTCTCGGCGGCGCGCGGCATTTCGATTTTACGCGGCGGCAATTCCAAAGAATTGATCCCCCTTCGCAGCTCCAAATCTCAAACCCGCTCGGCTTCCATCCTAAACCTCTTGTTTGAAAGCCTTCCCAAACGGGGCCTGGGTCTGGGCCTGCTCACAGGCTTTTTACCGTGCGGCGTGCTCTTTATGGCCTGGGCACTCGCGGCGGGCACCGCAAGCCCCGAACAAGGCGCTCTCGGCATGGCGCTCTTCTGCATTGCGAGCATGCCCGGCCTCATTGTCCCCCTTGCGGGCCGAAAGCTCATTATGCGAGCATCCGCACATCTGCCAAAAACCGCCTACGGTCTTCTTTGGTGTGCGCTCGCGCTTTGGCTATTTGTACGTCCTCTTTTCGCCAGTGCCCATTGCGCCAATTAAATAAGGCCGCGGGCCCCGAAGAGGAGAGTACCCATGGCTCGCGTGAAAACATTGATTATGGGCGCGGCTGGAAGGGATTTTCATAACTTCAACGTCGTCTATAAAAACGATCCGAACACTGAAGTCGTCGCATTCACGGGCACGCAAATTCCCGGCATCAGCGGAAGAAAATATCCCGCCGAACTCGCTGGACCGCTCTATCCAGAAGGCATTTCCATTATCGACGAAAGCTGGCTGGAAACGCTGGTCCGCAAAGATGAAATTGGGCGGGTTGTTTTTTCGTACAGCGATATCTCGCACGAAACCGTCATGCACGCGGCTTCCAAAGCCCTGGCCGCCGGTGCCGATTTTATTTTGCTCGGCCCCGAAAGCACGATGCTCCGCTCCTCCAAACCGGTCATCGCCGTCTCCGCCGTACGCACCGGATGCGGAAAATCCCAAACCGCGCGCTGGATCTCGGGCAGGCTCAAATCGCACGGGCTTATGGCTGGAATTCTCCGGCATCCCATGCCTTATGGCCATCTCGCTTCGCAGCGCCTTCAGCGCTTCGCGACGCTTTCCGATTTAAGCGAAGCCCACTGCACCAACGAAGAGCGCGAAGAGTACGAACCCCATATCGCCGCGGGCAATGTTGTCTTCGCGGGCGTCGATTACGCGGCCATCCTCGCCGCCGCCGAATCCGAATCCGATGTGATTCTCTGGGATGGAGGCAATAACGATTTCCCGTTTATCAAGCCCGATTTGCATATTGTGATCACCGACGCGCTCAGGCCCGATCACCTATCCACGCATCACCCTGGCGAGGCCACGCTGCGCATGGCCGATATTGTCGTCATCAATAAAGTCAATTCGGCGAGCGCCGAAGTCGTCCAGCGGATGATCGGCGACGTACACGCGCTCAATCCAAGAGCGACGATCGTTAGAGCATCATCTCCTGTGAAATTGGAAAACCCCGATGCGGTAAGAGGCAAGCGGGTATTGGTCATCGACGACGGCCCAACCATCACCCACGGCGGAATGGCGCACGGCGCGGGCAATGTGGCGGCCCTCGAAGGAGGCGCGAAGGAAATTGTCGATCCCCGCGCATCGGCCACCGATGAAATTCTCGAAGTATACAATCGTTATCCTCACATCGGGCGGGTGCTCCCCGCAGTGGGCTACAGCGATGCCGAACTAATGGCATTGCAACAAACAATTAACCAATCCGATGCAGAAGTCATCCTGTCGGCATCGCCCTTCAATTTATCGGCGCTTATTCAAATCGATAAGCCATTTGTGAGGGCGCGCTACGATTTCGAAGAAGCCGGTGAGCCCGCGCTGGGCTCCCTGCTGGATGATTTTTTAACACGCATTAAGGCCAAAACAGAATAACCATCAAGGTGCTTACTTATGCTAAAGGATTTTATCCGCACATCGGATTTGTCCGGGCGGGATCTTCGGTTTTTGCTGGATTTATCGCTGGAGCTCAAGGCCGATCCTTATCGGTTCCGGACATTTCTCCAAAACGATGGTATTGTATTATATTTTAATAAGCCATCGACGCGGACGCGCATTTCCTTTGAAGTCGCCGTAACACGCCTGGGAGCTCAGCCCATTTCGGTGGGCACTCAAGATCTGCAGCTCGGACGCGGCGAAACGCTTGAAGATACGGCCAAAATGGTAAGCCGCTACGCCCGCGCCTTTGTCATCCGCACCCATAAAGACAGCGATGTAGATGCAATGGCCAAGGCGGCCAGCGTGCCCATTGTGAATGCCTTAACCAATGGGCATCACCCTTGCCAAAGCCTGGCCGATATCATGACGCTGCGCGAGCAATTCGGCGATATCAAAGGGCTAAGGCTCGCTTATGTGGGCGATGGCAACAATGTGGCGAGAAGCCTCATGGAGGCGGCCGCCCTCTCGGGAATGGATTTTGTCATTGCGTCACCACCATCGTATTGCCTTCCCCAAGAAGCCTTAGAGCTCGGAAAAAGCCTTGCAGATAAAAACGGCGGCCGTGTGACCAGCACCGACAATCCGGTGGAAGCGGCCAAAAGCGCCGATGCGATCTACACCGATGTATGGCTGTCGATGGGCGATCCAGACCATGAAAAAGCCGCCCGAATTGCCGCGCTCACGCCCTATCAAGTGAATTCAAGCTTAATGGAGCACGCCAAAGCCCGGGCGGTTTTTATGCATTGCCTGCCGGCTCACCGGGGCGAGGAAGTCACATCCGAGGTCATCGACAGCCCATATTCGATCGTATTGGATGAAGCGGAAAACCGCCTTCACACATCGGTCGCCGTTCTCTACGCGCTCATCAGCGCCAAACTCACGGGAGCCCGGAGATAATATGTACTCCAACGTTTGCGTCGTAGCCTTGGGCGGCAATGCGCTTCTGCGCCGCGGCGAACCCATGGACGCCCAAACCCAGCGGGCCAATGTGGCGCTGGCCGCGAAGTCGCTCGCCGGCTTGGTTCATTCGCGCACGCTGGTCATCACCCATGGAAACGGCCCTCAAATTGGGCTGCTCGCCCTTCAGGCGGAACACTATCCCGATACCCGTCCCTATCCGCTGGATGTGCTCGGCGCTCAAAGCCAAGGAATGATTGGCTATCTCATCGAGCAAGAGCTTCGCAATTGCCTTCCCGAGCGGGAAATCGCGAGCCTGCTCACCCAAGTCATTGTGTCGGAGGACGATCCGGCCTTTGCGCATCCCACCAAACCCATTGGGCCGATGTATACAAAGGAACAAGCCGAGGATATTTCTAAAAAACGATCGATTGCCATTGCACAGGATGGATCTGGATTTCGAAGGGTTGTTCCTTCCCCCAAGCCTTTGCGCATTCTGGAAATAAATACGATCAGACTGCTTACCGATGCGAGTGTTATTGTCATTTGCTCGGGAGGAGGCGGCGTTCCGGTTATCGCCGATTCAAAGGCCATGTTCCGAGGCGTGGAAGCCGTGATCGATAAAGACGCATCCGCGGCCTTATTGGCGGAAGAATTGGGAGCCTCTATGCTTGTATTGCTCACCGACGTTGCCGCCGTGTGGACCGATTATGGGAAGACCTCGGCCCAGGCCATTCGAAAAGCCTCACCCGCCGCGCTCGCGCAATACTCGTTTGCGCAGGGCTCGATGGGGCCGAAAATCGCCGCTGCATGCCGCTTTGTGGAAAGGACGGGAGGCACGGCCGCCATCGGCGCATTGCAGGACGCGGAAGCGATTATCGAAGGCAAAGCGGGCACGCAGGTCTGCAATGAGCCGGACGATATTGTGTTCTATTCAAGCGCCGAGATTTCACCTTCATGGTGAGGTTTTGCTGCCCTCCGGCGCGGGCTCATCGCAATCGGGATTCTCGACGCGCACTTCAATTTCTTGGCGATTCGCGTCTCCATTAATCTTCACATCGATTTTGCCTCGCACACCTTCGGCCGCGAGCCGCTCCATCACTTTTTGCCTCGCCTGCTCGACTTCGGCCTCATCGAGCATATTCACATGCAATAGCTCCTGACCTATTTTCTCGCCGAAATTACCCCGCACCTCGCTCGATACGATCTCCTCGCGGATATCGGCCTTTGCAAGCGCCGGCACTTTCTCCTTTAGCTTTTCGGCAATGGGCTGCTCCGCCAAACCATCTCCCCATAGATCAAAATGAATCACCATCTGATCGTCTTTGCGGATCGCCTTGACGCGAACCTCTTTGATCTTCCCTTTATCACCGGCAATTTGCTCAATTGCCATGCTCATGGACTTGGGATCGGCGCCTTCGAAATTCGCCGGCAGGCTAATATCCAAGGTCTTCCCGACCTCAACCTCCACATCGGCCGGAGCCGCGCACGCGCCGGCCGAAGCCAGTCCAAGCACAACCGCCACCAAAAGCCCTTTTCGTAGCATCGTCCAGCGCATTCCAATCTTCTCCTTTTTCTGATACATTCGATCGTATTTATTCATCAGTTCCGAGAGCAATTCATCTTTGTGCCCGGGCCGCGGCTTCATTGGACGGCGAAACCATTTGGAGAGGAGCCTTTCATTTTTGGATTCAAACATCGCTGATCGCTCCTTTCGGCGAGAAGACCATTTCTTTCATTTTGTCGCGGAGCATGCGGAGCGTTCGCGAAAACCTCTGTTTCACGGCCGCTTCCTGCACACCTAGCAGCCCCGCTATTTCTTTATGAGCAAGCCCATCTCCATAACGAAGCTCGAGCATTTCGCGCGTGTCTTCCGGCAGCTCCGAAAGCACATGCTTCATGCGCGTAAGCTCCTCCTCATGCATCAGCGCATCGAGCGGTGTGCCCGCCCCGTCCTCCAATACAGAAAGCGTGGCTTCACCACCGCCCTCCCTGCGCCGCGTCCGCCGGTAATCGATGACCGCATTACGAGCCATCACAAGCACAAACATCCGCACCGTCCCCTTCTCCAAATCGATTTCGGGGAAGCGCTCGAGCAGACGCATAAAGATCCGCCCAACCAAATCCTCCGCGTCCTCGCGAGAATGGACACGCCTTCCAACATAGGCGCTCACAGGCTCGTACAGCGCGCCGTACAGCTCTTGAAAAGCCTTTCTATCGCCGCACCGGGCCCGCGTGCACAATTCGTGCAGTTGTTCGTCCCGCGAAGGCCACAACAGACTCATTTTGCCCTCATGTCCTCCCCTCTACGAGGCCGCCTCAATGAGGTGACACCGATTTTTAAAATCCTTCGGGACGCTCGCAATTCCAAGATGTTTTCGTGATACCGTGACGCATGCTCCGCTGGAGGTGAAGATGTCCAAGAACATAAACCCCATTGCCCTGGCCATTCCTTTCTTTTTTGTGCTCATCGCGGCAGAACTCGTCGTGCAATGGCGCCGAAAACAAAAGTGGTACCGCATTGCCGATGCAATCACCGATATCGCCTGCGGTATTACCTCTCAAGTCGTCAATTTGTTTTTCCGCACCTTATTGGTCTTCCCCTATGCCTGGCTCTATAAAAAATACCATTTAATTGACTTAGAACATTATCCAATTGCCGCCTGGACGGTTGGAATTATCGGCGTCGATTTCTTTTATTATTGGTGGCACCGCTATAGCCACGAGAAAGCCATTCTCTGGGCGGCGCATATCGTTCACCACCAAAGCGAGAGCTACAACCTGGCCACGGCGCTGCGCCAGGCTGTATTCACGGCCTACACGGTACTTCCGTTTTATTTGCCGCTCGCCCTGCTCGGCGTTCCGCCCTTTATCTTCGCTATGTCCAATGCAATAAGCACACTCTATCAATTTTGGATTCATACCGAAGCAATTGACCAATTGGGCCCGCTGGAGACGGTCATCAACACGCCTTCGCATCACCGCGTACACCACGCCCGGAATCCCCACTATCTCGATAAAAATTACGGCGCCATTTTGATCGTGTGGGACAGGCTCTTTGGCAGCTTTATCAAGGAGCAAGAGCGGCCTGTCTACGGAATCACCGAACCGCTCAACAGCTACAATTCAATGTGGGCGCAGGTGCATTACATCGTGAAGCTCGCTCAGCGTTCCTCGCAGGCTCAAAGCATTCGCGACAAAATCAACGTGTGGATTCAGCATCCAGGGTACTTGGCCCAAGGCGAAACGCCCATGCCTCACGCGCAGCTTACCCGCCAGTATGAAGTCTCGGTGCCCCGCGGCCTTGCGCTGTATGTAACCGTGAATTTCGCGCTCACCATCGCGCTTTCCTTTGTGCTGATTCTCTATCAGGACACCTTGCTCTTTCATCAAAAGGCATTGATGGCGGCCCCCATTCTTTCAGCCCTCATTTCAATCGGCGCGCTCTTGGATGGAAAATCGTGGGGGCGCAGCGCCGAACTGCTGAGAATCTTCATCACCGCTCTTTGTGCCGCACTTTGGGGTGCATGGGACAAAACAATGACCTTGCCCCTCCTCATCGCAGCGGCGGGCTTCTGCATGGTTTTCGCCTTCTGGCTTTCGCGCCTCGCCTTTGTTTCAAAGGCTCGCTTATCAGCCGTTGGTGCGGGCGCCGAGATGGAGTAGAGAGGGGATGGTTCGATACGGCCGTGGAGGAAATGCTCGTGACTGAAGTCAACCCGGCAAGCCATTGGACGGACGGCCTCACGAACTTGCCCGAGGATGCGCGAGGTTATTTTGCCTGCTTCGCGCTCATTCAAAATGCGTGGAACGCATGCTTGAACGGCTCGTGGATGCTGAGGCTCGCGTTTGCCCTCGCGCCTGATGCGCCTGCGCGCCTCGAGATTCAAAGCGCAGCCGCAAACGTCATCGAATCGCTGCGGGACAAACTCGAGCCTCATCTGGCGCCCCGGAGCGGAAGCCGCGATCCGGTGTGGATGGCATTTGAAGATGCAAAGACCGAGCTTCGAAAAGCGGTCGACGCGTATGAGGCACCGTTTTTCTTTGGCTCGCTCGCGGGCGACGATTTGAATGTGTACGAACAATCGCTCAAAGAAATTCGAAAGCTGAGCGCCGAACTCGTGCGCGCCTATTTGCCGAGCCCGGCGCCTCCCGATCGCATTGTTCCCGCGGCATTCGAAGACACACGCGTTTCATCGAAAGAGCTCGGCGATATTGCCCGGATGGTGCTGGAAGAGGCGCGCGCCGCCGAAGAACAAGCTGCCCAAAACGAAGGCGCGGCCCCCGAAGACGAATAGCGTTTTATCGGCCTGTATCGGCTTTTCTGACGGGATTTGAAAGCACACCGATCCGATCGATCTCCACATCCACGGTGTCCCCCGGCGTGAGCGGGCCAACCCCGTGAGGCGTTCCCGTTGCGATTAAATCGCCGGGCTCAAGCGTCATCACCGAGCTGATGTAGACGATCAAATCGGCCACCGGAAAGATCATGTCGCGGGTATGTCCATCCTGGCGCGGCGCACCGCTCACACGGCAGCGAACACCGAGCTCCTGAGGCGCAAGACCGCTAACAAGAAGCGGCCCCGCGGGACAAAAGGTGTCAAACCCCTTTGCGCGCGCCCATTGCCCGTCTTTCTTTTGCAGATCGCGCGCGCTCACATCGTTCACGCAGGTATAGCCAAACACATAATCAAGAGCGTTCTCCAAGACCGCATTTCGGCAGCGCTTTCCGATCACCACCCCCAGCTCGGCCTCATGATCGACACGGCTCGACTGATAAGGCAGCTCGATAGCGGCCCCCGGACCGATCAGCGCCGAGGGCGGCTTAAAAAAAAGCATCGGTTCGGCAGGCACTTCATTGCCCAGCTCCGCGGCATGAGCTTTGTAATTCCGCCCGACGCACACAATCTTTGTCGGCGTAACCGGCGCGATAAACACAGCCTCGGACGCAGACACCCGCTCACCCGTTTGCCTTCCTTCTTCCCAAGGAGCCGCCGAGAGCAAATCAAACGCATCGCCTATTTTTTCAGCAAAAGCAGCTCGTTCATTGGAAAGCCGAAGCCGCGCAAACACGCGCTCACCCATTGCTAACGCTCCCTTCGTTCAACTCGTTAAGATGACAACCAATTCTGATCCAATTTATTTCGCAGTTCTTTTCACCGCTCTTTTCGCCGCGGCCGGCTAAACATCCGATGCAATATTGCAGCAATTCCAAGAAAACCAAAGCCCGATGCGCCTACAACTTCATCGGATTGATCCCGGCGGGCTCCCGCCACCTCGCATCCGCATCCGCGCGAAACAGGAGCCATTTTTATCGGATTGGCTGAAGGCGGAGGAGATTTGGGCGGAACAGGTTCGGGTTCGGGTTCGAAAAGAATAGGCCCGCCGGCCCCCGAATGAATAAAGCTGGCCCAAAAATACGGGTGCGAAGTGCTTTGGCGGCGGAGCAGGGAAATCTGCGCATCCCGAAGGGCTTTTTCGCGATCTTTGCCGGAGGCCAGCCCTTGGTAAAACTCAATCATCAAATCGCGCGTGGCCAAATCATCGACCTTCCACAAAGTCATCACCTGCGAACGGGCGCCCGCAATGGTCAGCGCGCGCCTCAACCCATAAATCCCCTCGCCCTCCCCTACGCCGCCGAGCCCTGTCTCGCACGCACTGAGAACAACAAGCTCGGTTCCCGACAAATCGAGGCTTGCGGCCTCAAGCGCTGTCAGCAAGCCATCATCACTGCCTTGGCTCAGCCGGTTGGCGCCCGCAAAGGCAAGCCCCGAGCGCCCCAGGCTCAATTCAGGAGGCGAAGCAGGCGAATCCGCGGTTTTGGATGGGGCGGATGGGTTTTGAGGCGGAGGCGCCATGGCCAATTCGAGGCCGCGGCTCTGAGCGGAACCGGCCATTTCTTCGTCGAGGAAAAAGCCGTGCGTCGCAATATGAAGCAAAATCGGTGAATGCTCGGAACGCAGGGCACTTTCCTTTGCATTGGCCTCTTTCAAGAGCACCGCGCCGGGAATCAAAGGCTGTATCGCCATGGCTTCCTGTTCGGTTCCAGGAAGCGCGGGAAAGCGCATTTGAATGGCATCCCGGCTCGAGGGCGCCGCATTATTTTTAGGCTGCGCGGGAGGCTCCCCAAAGGCGGGATTGGCGAGCAGAAGCGGTTTTCCGGCGCGAATTGATTTCGGCTCCTTCAGCTTGAGCAGATCGCGCCCGGCCGTTAAATATACAATTGGATAAGATTCTATACGAAAACGATTGTTTTTATCGAGCAATGCCCCAAAAGGCAGAGTATTCAGCCATCCATCCGGCGATATAAAAATCATGCTTGGATTGGCAAGCGGCCTTCCCTTGGCTTCGATGGGGCGGAAGATGCGATCGTCCAAATTGCGCGCGAGGATTTGAATTCTCGCCATCGTGCTATCGCCGCCGGAACCGGAAATCGCCTTTCGGTATTGAGCGACGAGATCGTCCAGGGAAGCGGCCTCGCCTAAATCCACAAGCTCGGGCTCGCCTGAATGAGCGACCAAAAACGCCGCATAGCGGGCGGGCATCCACGCCTCGGCGACCGTGCGCCATTTCCGATTGTAAGGCCGGTATTTTGCGATCTCGATGAGCAGGGCTCCCTCGGGAATCGCTTGTTTTACCTGCTCCACGGAAATGGGCTTCATCTCATTCCGGTACACAATGCTGCGCCGGGCGATTTCATCCTCCATTTGATTCAATTTTGATTTCAATTCGATCAATTTCTTTTGCTGCTCGGGCAGCATCGCCCCTCCCAGCAAAAGCCTTGATAGTTCGGCCCGGGTTTCAAGCAAATCTTTAAATAATTGACGCTCTTCGGGTGTTTTCGCCTCGCGGAGAAATCGGCTATTGCCCACCATGGCATCGAGCACCCTGCCCTTTCGCCTGAGCACCGTCCGAAGCGCCAATTGGAGCGCCCCGGGCCTTCCGCTTCCCGTGGCCGTCGCAAAACTTAAAATGCCCTCGGTTTGGCGCTGCCGGTTGAGGCGGGCGACGAAATCGCGCTTTTGAGCCTCGGAAAATAAAAATCCTAAATGCTCTAAATCCCTATCGGCAATATCGGCGCTCTGTTCCAAATAAAATAAAGCCTTATCGGCATCGCCCATTGCATCGTACATTTGAGCAAATGCACTGAGCGAATACGTCATATGGGGATGATCGGCGCCCATCGATTTCGTCCATATCGCACTGGCCTTTTCGAGCTCTATTTTAGCGGCGGGATAGTCTCCCTTGGAGATATAAGCCAAGCCTAAATTGTGGCTGCATTGAGCAGAAGCAGGCAATTCCCACGGGTTTGGATTGATAACCATCGTGCACGCCCGTTTGAATTGATCGATAGCACCATCGAAATCGCCGCGCTGATGCATGATAATCGCAAGCGTGGATAGCGCGGCGGACACAGCGCCTTTATCGATCATCGGCTGGCTATTCAGGCGGGCCACTGCTTTTTTCAGCATCTCTTCGGCTTCGTTATGGCGGCCCTTCAGGCGGTGGACCTCGGCCAGCGACATCATGGCGCGCGCGTAGTTGAGCTCGCTTCCTCCGGCGCCGCCCTGTTCAAAAATGGCCATCGCGCGCAAAAGCATCGCTTCAGAACGATCGTATTGTCCTAAATTCCTATAAAAATCGCCAAATTCCCAGAGCCTCACAGCCAGCATCGAATGAAGGAAGCCCGTTTTTTCCTCGGCCAGCGCAAGTCTCCGCTTAAATATGGCTTCCGCCTTCACAACGTCCCGCCGTTCGCGGTGAAGCATTAAATAAAATCCCAATGCTAAATCGATATAGTCATTGCTTTTGTTGGCTTCGGCGATCGCAATGCTTTTGTCGAGCGCTTCCTGCGCCGCCTGCAGATCGCGCGCAGCCATGCGCTCGATGGCAACCGAATTTAAACGATTACATTCATGATACCATTGTGTTGGAGCCGCAGCGGCGGAAGTTGAGGGTGCGCCCGACGGCTGAGCGAGGGCGCTGCCTGATGAAAATCCAATCATCATGCATGCCAATCCAATATAAATAGACCGCTTGCTCATGAACGCCAAGCCTCCGGGATACCCCAAACACGGCGATAGAAGATTAAACAGGAGATAAAATCAATAAAATCAGTTTTGCGAATCCTTCATCAGCGGCTCGATCTCGCCCTGAAATTGGCGTTCCACCAAGCGCCGGTACATCCCATCTTCGGCCACAAGCTCCGCGTGCGTTCCGCTTTGAACAATGCGGCCTCCATCGATAACCAACACCCGATCGGCATCTTTTACCGTTGAAAGCCGGTGCGCAATAATCAGCGTCGTGCGCCCGCGCATCAAGCGTTCGAGCGCTTCCTTCACCAAATGCTCACTTTCTGCATCGAGAGCGCTCGTCGCCTCATCCAGCACAAGCACGCGCGGATTTTTTAGAACGGCCCTGGCAATGGCAACCCGCTGTTTTTGCCCGCCCGAAAGCTGTACGCCCCGCTCGCCTACCAGCGTGTTGTAGCCCTCGGGAAATTTTTGGATGAAATCATGGGCGTTGGCTGCCTTTGCCGCTTCTTCAAGCTCGGCGTCGGTCGCTGTTTCGCGGCCATAGCGGATATTGTCGGCAATGCGAAATGAAAAGAGCAAGGGCTCTTGAGCAACAATGCCTATTTGCCTCCGTAAATAATTGGGATCGAGTTCTTTAAGATCGTGCCCATCCAATCGGATGTGTCCCCGTTCGGGGTCGTAGAGCCGTAATAGCAGCGCTGCAATGGTCGATTTCCCCGCGCCCGACGGCCCAACCAGAGCCACAACTTCTCCGGGCTCAATGCGCAGATCCAATCCTTTTAAAACATGCAATTCTTTTCGTGTTGGATATGAAAACCATACATGACTAAATTCAAGTAATCCTTGCACATTCGATAGAATTTTTCCTCCCGACGGCGCCATGGCGGGCGGGCGGTCCAACAGCTCAAATACCCGGTCGGCAGCGCCCGAGGCTTTCATAAAATCGGCCCATAAATCGCTGAGGCCGCCCAACGAAAATCCAACAATCATCGTGTAGACAAGGAATGAAGTCAATGCTCCGACGGTTAAACCGCCCCTGCTGACCATGCGGCCGCCGTACCACAGCACCAGTGCCGCAGCGCCAAAGGCCGCAAACGTCGCAATTCCCATAAATGTGCTGCCCACAACGATGCGCCGCCTGGCAATTTGAAAGGATTGCTGAATAGCGTTTCCATATCGCTGCGCTTCGACATGCTCCGATGCGAATGCCCGGACAGTGCGAATCCCCGACAAGACTTCCTCGGCCACTTCGGACGAGCGGGCGAGCGCATCCTGCACATCGCGCGAGAGCTTGCGGACACGCCTTCCATACGCGACAGCTCCCAAAGCCACGGGAGGCACAACCGCAAGCATCAACAGCGTGAGCTTGGGCGAGGTGTAGACCAAAAACGCAATGCCGCCGACGACCGAAGCCAAAAAGCGAAGCGCCATTGAAATATTAATGCTCACGGCGTTTTGAAGAATCGTTGTGTCGGAGGCGAGGCGGTTGAGCAGCTCGCCTGTGCGGCGCTCATCGAAAAAAGCAATTTCCTGCTCGACAAGACTGGCGAACAAGCGCTCGCGCAGATGGGCGACGACGCGCTCGCCGGCAATGGTGAACAGCGCATAACGCAAGGCTGATGCGATGGCCTGAATCAGAAAAATGCCCGCAAGTCCAAGGGCCGCCGTATCGAGCAGCGCAAGACCCTTTCCCGGCACCAGCGCCTCGTCGACGATCATCCGGATCGCCTGTGGAAACAGAAGATTCATAAAGCTGGAGAGCGCCAGAAATACAATGCCGAGCAGAAGTGGCTTGGCCTCGGGACGCGCTAGAGAGAGGATTCGGTTGAGGGATGCCGCGCTGCGCGTGGTTGTGATGGTGGATGTCGTGGGCTGCATGTTTTGGCTTCAACAAAAAGGTGAGCCGTTATGACAGCCCTCTGGCTCTTCACCAACAACAAGCTTGTGACTCGCACAACTTCCACCGCGGAAACCGAGCGCCGGGCCGTAAAAAGCCCCAATGGCACGGGTACACTCGTCCGGCTGGGCGTTGCTGCTCGCTCGGACGAGGAGCTGTTGCAGGGCATTGAAGCGGGCGAGCCATGGGCCGCGGCCGCACTTTTAGATCGCTACGGGCCGCTGGTTGAACGGCTGATTCGCCGCATTATGGGCCACGATCCCGACCTTTCCGATTTGGTTCAGGATGCATTTACGACCATTCTTTCTTCCGTTCATCAAGTGCGCGACGCGAGCGCGCTCAAGGGATGGATTGGCGCGGTTGCGGCGCATACGGCGCATCACGCGATCCGGAAACGAAAAGTGGCGCGGGCCTTTTGTTTTTGGAAATGGGGCGATCGTCCAGCCCCCGAGCCTTTATACGAAACACCGGTGGGTCCGCGGGATGCGCTGCGCCGCACCTATGCCGTGCTGGATAGGCTGCCCGCCGATGAGCGGGTCGTGTTCACGCTCCGCTATCTCGAAGAATTGAACATGAACGAAGTAGCCGAGACATGCGGTGTTTCACTGGCCACCGTAAAACGCCGCCTTGCGCGGGCGGAAAAGCGATTCTTAACGGCGGCGCAAAAAGATCCTGTGCTGTGCGGCTGGCTGAGGGAGGGAGATCGATGGCCGAGTTCCTAAAAGATCCAAAGGGGCTGTTTAAGCAGGTAGCCGCCGAATCGGATAGCTCGGCCAATTCAACCGAATTGATCGATGAAGCCAAGCGCCGCGCGCTCGCTCAATGGCCTGCCCAGAAATCCCGCTGGGCAAAGTATTCTCCATTGAATCCTCCGATTTTCAGGCGGGCGCGCATTTGGGTTCCTGCGTTTGCCGCCGCTGCAATACTATCAATTGTATTGTATATCAATTTAAGTGTAAAACCCCTGCATTTCACGGTGGGGGACGAAACGGTGCAAAGGCCGCTGGGAACATGGATAGCGGCGGGCCAGGAATCCATTTCGATCAAATTTTCGGAAGGCACGGTCATTACGCTTGCCGGTGAAGCGCGGGCGCGCATTACGAGAGCCGATGTCAAAGGGGCTCAGTTGCTTTTGGAGCGCGGACAATTCAGGGCAAATGTCGTTCATTTGGATCCGCCCGTTCCTTGGACGCTGCACGCCGGACCTTATGAAATTCATGTAACTGGTACTCAATTCGATATTGCCTGGGATCCGTCATTGGACGCGCTCGATCTAAAGATGATCGAGGGACATGTGATTGTGCGGGGGCCATTGCTTGAGGAGGGGAAGACCATTTCAAAGGGCGAGCGTCTACAGATTGGCCTGCAAAAACGATCGTTAACCATCAGCGCGTCCGCCGCAGAAGATGCGAGTCCATCCACCTCCAATCCTGTGCAATCCAGTGATTCTCCTATTGAATTGAAACCTTCGCAGGAAGCTACGGCGCCCACGGCTGAACCCGCTGCAAAACAAGCCTCTTCAGCCCCGAGGCCAGAAAACTCGATTGCATTGGAAGACAATTCCGAGCAAACAGCATCCTGGCAAAGCCTGGCCGCTTCGGGCAATTATAGGGCCGCGCTCCAAGCCGCCGAAAAGAGCGGATTCAATGAGGTCATGCGCCGCGCCCCTCCGGCCGATCTTCTGATCTTGGCGGATTCAGCGCGTTTCTCCGGCGATTTTAATAAAGCCAAAGACGTGCTCCTGATGGCGCGAAAACGCGGCGTCAAAAGCCGGACGGCTTTCCTCCTCGGTAAAATCGCGGCCGATCATCAAGGCTCGCCGGGCGAAGCCATTACCTGGTTTGAAACGTATCTCGCCGAGGAGCCCAATGGCAGTTTGAGTGAACAAGCCTTAGGCCGGCTGATCGAACTAAAGCGGCGCGGCGGCGATATTCAGGGCGCACAAAAGCACGCGGCGCTTTATCTGAAGCGCTATCCTCGGGGAGCTTTTGAAGCCCTCGCAAAAACCGTCACAGGCCCTTGAAACGACGCTTTATCCGTATCGCCGCTTTATCTGCCGTCTTCGTGCAACTGCTGGTTGCGGCTCCTGCCTATGCCGACAACGAAGTGCGCGTGCTGGTGATCGCGTCGTCGCCGGGCGATGAAGTCGCCTCGCATCTCGTCAATGAGCTGATTGCCCTGGGAATTACGGCGATCGTTACGCCTTCGCTGGAGGGCCGGCTTTCGGTCTTGGCGGAAGAGCAGCGGGTAAGCGCGGCCGTGCGGGTCATGCCATCGCGGAAATCGGTGAAGTTGTGGGTCACTCCCTCAAAAACAGCGGGCTCTGAAGCTCTATCTCTCGAGGAATCTATCGATGAAAAACCCAATGAAGGCGACGATCCAGCGGCCGCGCTCGCGCTTCGCACCGTCGAGATTCTGCGCGCCCGCTTGATTGGTGCCGCCCTGACGAAGGATCACACCACACCGCCGCCAGCGCCTTCGTCCGCTCCCCCGGCGCCAACAACGACGCCAGCCCCCGCGCCGCGGCCGTCTCCACCGGCCAACAGCGCTCTACCCGCATCGCCAAATAAAGAATCGCAGTCAATACAACCAATTACACATAATAAATCATCGAATTTATCGACATCGCTATACATTGCGCCTTCGCTTATCCTTCACCCCGGCTCCTCGCTCTCCATCGGGGGAGGCACTCTTGGCGGCATTTCTCACCGGATCACGCCTCTTTTCAGCGGCGATTTTATGGTGATCGCTCCGGTGGCCCCCTCCACGATCCAGTCCAGCGCGGGAACAATCAAAATCCGCTCCACCTCGATTGGAATCGGAGGATGGCTGCATGCATTGGGTGTCCCCCCGCCTTTTGAATTGGGTGCCGGCGCAGGGCTCTCGCTCAGCTTTCTGGCCTTCGACGGTGAAGCGTCCGACCCTATTTTCCAAGGCCGCGATGGAACCGTGCCCTATGCGCTGCCGTACGCGCGCGCCTTTGCCGCGTACCGGGCCTTGCCGCGCCTTGCGGTTCGCGCCGATGTGTTGGGCGGAATGGCCATCCCAAGGCCCGTTATTCAAAGCGATGCAAACGCGGAAAGCACAGTGTTTGGAAGGCCCCTGCTCCTGTTGAGCCTCGGGCTTGAAACGGCTTTTTTCTGATCCGGAACGGCCTTCTCAAGGCTCTAGTATGAAAAGTCGACCACCAACTCCACGTCAACGCGATCGATTGCGAGAGGTCATGCTGTATCTGCCGGCGGCACGCAAATCGGTGCTTTTCCTTGTAAGCGCGCTTCTTTGGGGCCTCGTCCAAGGCTGCGGCGATACCATCATTCAAGGCTTGGTCTTTTCGGACGCAGGCCGGGGCGGAGGGGGTGGCGATGATCATGGGGGGGGAGGCAATGATTCCAAACAGTGCCCTCCCAAGACCACGCGCTGCGATGGCGAATGTTTCGATCTCGCAACGAGCAATTCGCACTGCGGCGACTGCGATACGCGGTGCGAGGACGGCTCTTTTTGCAGCGCGGGAAGCTGCATATGCCCGCCCGGACAGACCAAATGCCACGGTGTCTGCTCGACCCTCGAAGTCGATCCAAACAACTGCGGCGCATGCGAAAACGAATGCGAGAGCGGTACATGCGCCGATGGCAAATGCGAAAACGGGGCATGCTCTTCCGACGATGCGATCTGCGATGGAAGCTGTGTCGATCTGAAATCCAACAATACCCACTGTGGTGAGTGCGATCATTCTTGTAAGGGTGGCCAATCGTGTGTGGCCGGAACTTGCAAATGCAAACTTGATCAAATGGAATGCAACGATGTTTGCATTGATCCATCCAGCGATAATCAGCATTGCGGATCCTGCGAAAATTCATGCTCCGAACGAAAAATATGCATCAATGGGAAATGTATATAGAATCATTTTTCAATTCGATAAAATTGACCCGCTGACAAGCGCCGGCGGCGCATCCGCAAAATAAGTGAACCATCCGGCCGGGGCGCAGGCTCTTAAGCCCCTGGAAACGGCCCATCACAGAACTGGGCCCGTGCAACTTATAAACCGGAGGCGACATGGCTTCTCTTCGAATGGGTTCAGGATTTTCTATTGCGGCCTTGTTTGCGGTGGCCGCGGCGGCGTTAATCGGATCGCCCGCGGGATGCGGCGGCGACGATACAGGGCTTTCCACGGGCAGCGGCACCACCAGCAGCTCGTCGGGCGGAGGCGCAACAGGAAGCGGAGGAGCGGGCGGCAATAGTGGCTGCACGCAAACCGTTTGCGGTACAGCGTGCGTCGACACGCAAAGCGATCCGGCCAACTGCGGAGCCTGCGGTGTCGCATGCGGCAATGGCTCGTGTGTGAACGGCGCGTGCGACTGCGGCGGACAAGGCCCGTGCAATCCAGGCGCAACCTGCAATGCCAACGGCATCTGCGAATGCAATCCGGGGCTCGTGACCTGTCCGGACGGCTGCGTCGATGTGTCTACCAATCCCATGAACTGCGGCCAATGCGATCAAGCCTGTTTGATGGGTCAAGAATGCGTATCGGGCAATTGCGGTCCATGTCCGATGGGAACAATCGCTTGTAACAACACGGGCGTGTGCGCCGATCTTTCAACGGACGCGGACAACTGCGGCGCGTGCGGCGTGTCGTGCGGACCGAATGGAATGTGCGTGTCCGGCGTGTGCGCGTGTATGCAGGGCGCCGTCAATTGCGGCGGTGCGACAGGCTGCGTGGATGTTTCAAAAGATCCCAACAACTGCGGAGGCTGCGGCAATGACTGCACGGTCGATGCCACATGCGTATCGGGCAACTGCGTGTGTCCTGCGGGCAAACTCGCGTGCAATTCAGGCTGCTCCGATGTGTCGACAGATCCCAACAATTGCGGCGCCTGCCAGAATCAATGCAACCCCGGCGAGTCGTGCGTTTCAGGCAATTGCGTGTGTCCCGCGGGCAAAATCCAGTGCGGCAATGCCTGCGTCGACATCATGTCAGACCCCAACCATTGCAGCGCATGTTTCCAGGCGTGTGATCAAGGCTCGGCGTGCAACAACGGACAGTGCTCCTGCCAAGGCGGCACCACCTGCAACAACACCTGCGTGAGCCTCGACACGAGCCCCGAGGACTGCGGACAGTGCGGGCAGCAGTGCAACAACCGCCAGTATTGCAACGGAGGCAATTGCGCCTGTCTTCCCGGCTTTATGCAGTGCGGACAGGGCTGCTCGGATGTAATGAACAGCGCCTTTAACTGCGGCGCATGCGGCAACCAATGCAACAACGGCCAGGTCTGCGTGGACGGCGCCTGCCAGCAGATCACATGTCAATCCATCGGCCAGACCAATTGCAACGGAGCCTGTCTGTCGGACGCCGAATTCCAAAACAACCCTGTTCACTGCGGGCAGTGCGGACAGAACTGCAACTCCAACGAAGTGTGCGCGGCGGGCAACTGCCAGAACTACTTCGCGCCTCCGGGATGCAACGCCTGTCCCTGCAATGAATGCGGCGCGGGCACGACCTGCTGCACGTTCCCAGGCTCAAACTTCCCCGTTTGCGTCGATGGAACGCAATGCCCTTAGGAACTAAATGGTCCAAGCGAGGACGAGGGATGCTCGCCCGTGGATGAAGGCGGCTCCGCACTGTGAGCCTGCAAATCCGCGCGGGCGGCGTCCCGAAGCCGGCCCAGCGCTTCCTCCGCAATCACTGCTGTCTTCCCCTCAACAATAAGCCGGAGCTTTGGCTCCGCACCCGACCAGCGCACAACCGCGCGAAGCTCGCTGCTCTTCGACTGTGCATAGGTGTCCATCACCGCCCTGAGCTTTGCGCACGCTTCCAGCGGCACAACGCGAGGTGCGTTGATGTTCATCGACCGCACAGGCCATGGCACGAAGCGGAACGCCCAGCGTTCAGAGGGTTTGCGGCCCAAGAGTTCGCCGAGCACCGTCAGCGCCGACAGAAGCCCATCTCCCGTGGGCGATCGGCGCCGCTGCACCAAATGCCCTGAAGGTTCGGCGCCCAAATCCCAGCCATGATCGCGAAGCGCCCAGCTTAAAAACTTGTCGCCCACCGCTGCCCGGACAAAGCGGATACCCGCTTCCGACAGCGCCAGCGCCAAGCCTTCGTTGCTGAGCACCGTGCCCACAACCCCGCTCGGAGGATCATTCATCTCGATACGACGCCGCACCAGCAGCCACAGCATTTGATCACCATCGAGGAGTCCGCCTCCAGGATCGATCATAAGACAGCGATCGCCATCTCCATCGAATGTAATGCCAATATCTGCTCGAAATTCCCGCACCGCCGCTTTCAATGCATCCAGATTATTTACACCAACGTTCGTATTTAGCTTTGATTCATCTTCGGGCACACCAAGCCAATGAATCGATCCACCCTGTAGAATGCGCTGAGCATACGGAGCTACGGCTCCATAAGCGCAATCAACCACTACTTTACAATGATCAGGCAATGAAATCGTGCCAACGGCGGACAGATATGAATCCATGCCTGCAGGATCGATTTCTAGCCCGCGCTCGGTCTTTTGTGCCGCCGATGCGGGAGGCTCCGCGCTCTCATACGCCTCTTCGATCAGCGCTTCGTCGGCTTCCTGAAGCTTGCAGCCGTGCTGATCGAATCCCCGGAGACCGTTATCCGACGAAGGCCCGTGACCTGCACTGAGCACAACACCCCACGCCTTCCGCGCCTCCTTCGCAGCAAAAGCAATTGCCGGAGTGGGCGCCATTCCCAGCACGCGCACCGAAAGAGTTGACTCGGCCCCGTCTACAAACGCCCGGGCCATCGACACAGCGCTCGGCCGCGGATCCCAGCCCAACACCAGCGTTTGCATCCCTTTAGAATGCGCAACCTTCGCCCACGCGGCCCCCCAGCGATGCATATCCGAAAGCGAAAGCGGCTGAACCAGCGCGCGGCCACGAATACCATCGGCTCCAAAATGCGTGCGTTTCATTCGAATCCGTTCATATCACGATGAGAGCGCAGGGACCTATGAAACAAGCCTTCAAGCGGCTCCGGCTGCCGCGTGACTCCCACACGCGCCTGTGCCAATGGAGTTTTTAACTATGTGCGGCATTGTTGGTTACACCGGTTCCCGCTCCTGCGTTCCGATCTTGGTCGATGGCCTTCGGCGGCTTGAATACCGGGGATACGACTCGGCCGGCCTCGCGGTGCTCACGCCCGATGAAGCCGATTCAACGCGCAAGCCCAACCTGACTATCTTGCGCACCGTCGGCAAATTATCCCGGCTGGATGAAGCCCTGAGCCGAACCCCGCTCACAGGCTCGGTCGGGCTTGGGCATACGCGCTGGGCAACACATGGCCGCGCAGCCGTGAACAACGCGCATCCGCATGTGGCCGGAGATGTAGCCGTCATTCACAACGGCATCCTCGAGAATCATATCGAGCTCCGCGCGGAGATCTTGGCCGCAGGCCGCAGCTTTAGCTCGGAGACAGACACAGAAGTTGCGGCTCACCTCATCGACATAGAGCTCTTGCGCGGCGCACCATCCCTTCTCGAAGCGACCAAACGCGCGCTCAAGCGAGTCCGCGGCGCCTATGCCCTGGCCATCGTCAGCAGCCGTTTCCCCGATACGATCGTCGTCGCAAAAAGCGCGAGCCCTCTCGTCATCGGGCTGGGCGAAGGCGAAACCTTCGCGGCCAGCGACGTGCCCGCACTGCTTCCCCACACCCGCTCCATCATCTTCCTCGAGGACGGCGACGCAGCCGAACTTCGTCCCGGCAGCGTGCGCATTGAACGCATTCACGACGAAGGAGCCCAAGGGGAGCCCGCTGTCATCACGCGCCCGATCAAGCACATCGACTGGTCACCGGCGCAGGCGGAAAAACAAGGCTTCAAACACTTCATGCTCAAAGAAATTCACGAGCAGCCCACCGCCGTTGAAAACACACTCCGCGGCCATCTCGCCTACGAGCACATGGACTTCATCCCCGACGGCATCGGCATTTCGCCGGAGCAAGCCGCTGGCATCCAGCGCATTATCCTCATCGCCTGCGGCACCAGTTTTCACGCTTCAATGGTCGGCCGCGCCTGGATCGAAAACTTTTCAAAAATCCCTACAGAAGTCGACCTCGCAAGCGAATTCCGCTACCGCGATTTGCCTCTCGGCCCCTCCGATCTCGTCATCGCCGTCTCCCAATCGGGCGAGACCGCCGACACCCTCGCCGCAGTTCACGACAGCCGGAACCGGGGCGCGACAGTGCTCAGCA
This sequence comes from uncultured Polyangiaceae bacterium, assembly GCA_964537685.1. GTDB lineage: Bacteria > Myxococcota_A > Polyangia > Polyangiales > Polyangiaceae > CAZICM01. Next base: position 18,342 of record CAZICM010000048.1, on the reverse strand, counting down.
TCGTCAACGTACTTGGAAGCGCCATCGCCCGCGCGGCCCACGGAACGCTCTACACCTACGCTGGGCCTGAAATTGGCGTCGCGTCGACCAAATGCTTCACGGCCGAACTCGTAGCGCTCTTCATGCTGGCCGTCTTCCTCGGCAAGCACCGGAAAACCCTTTCCGCGCCCCGCGCCACCGAGCTCTTGCAGTACCTCATCGAAGTCCCGAAGCACATGCGGCATCTCCTCAGGAGCGCCGACGAAGTCCGCGCCATCGCACGCAAACAGCTCGTGTCGGCGCATGTACACGACTGCCTATTTCTGGGCCGAGGACTCTCGTACGCCGTCGCCCTCGAGGGCGCGCTAAAGCTCAAGGAAATTTCCTACATCCACGCCGAAGGCTATGCCGCGGGCGAAATGAAACACGGCCCAATCGCACTCATCGACGCGCAAATGCCCGTGGTTGTCATCGCTCCCCGCGATCGCCTCTACGAAAAAATCGCATCCAACGTTCAAGAAGTCGCAGCCCGCGAAGGCCGCATCATCGCTGTCGTCACAGAAGGCGATCAGGCCGTTTCAAAACTCGCCGACGACATCATTTTCATTCCGGCCGCCGATGAATTGATCTCGCCCTTGCTCTCCGTCGTTCCCCTTCAACTCCTTGCGTACTACACCGCCGATTTCAAAGGCACGGATATCGACCAGCCCCGCAATCTCGCCAAAACAGTGACGGTCGAATAAGCCCTGCCCCTATACTCAGCGCGCGATGCGCATCCGAAAAACGAGCGTTATCCGCGCCCTGGCCGCCCTTGCCTGCCTCGTTCCCGCGCAAGCCGCTGCTCTCGATCCCCGCAAGGCGCTCACGCAATACGGGCATGACAAATGGCTTTCATCTCAGGGCCTTCCGCAAAACTCCGTCCTCACGATGGCTCAGGATCGCGATGGATATCTGTGGCTTGGCACGTACGAAGGCTTGGCCCGCTTCGACGGCATACGCTTCACAATCTTCGATAAACAAAACACCAACGAGCTCACTGCAAACTGGATCACAGCCTTGCATTACGGCGCCGAGGGCGAGCTCTGGATCGGCACCGTTGATGGCCTGCTCAAACGGAGCGCCGAGCATTTCGAGCGCATCGCGGGGCTACCCAACGAATCCATCTCCGCCATCGCAGGAGACGCTTCAGGCGTTCTATGGATCGGCACCAATGGAGGCGGCCTGCACAAGCTCGAAAACAGCCGCAAGATAACGAGCTTCACAGCCTCTCAATATCCCACCGGCGACGCGATCATCTCCCTCAGTTTCGACAGCGCGGGCGCGCTCTATATCGGCACCAGCGACCGGGGACTGATTCGCTACGCCAATCAAACCTTCACGCCCTTGGGCAAGGCCGATGGCTTTCCCGATGCACCGGTGCTTCGAATACTAGAGGATGCCACTGGCCATCTATGGATTGGCACACGCGGCGATGGTCTGCACCGCCTCAAAAAGGATTCTCCCCGTATTTTTAGAGATACAGACGGACTTCCATCCAATACGATCAATGATATTTTCCAAGATCGAGATAACAATTTATTTGTAGCCACATCGAATGGGATTGCCCGATTCGATCGGGACAAATTTTCGGCGCTCACGCCCAAACCTGGCACGCAGTCCCCGGATATCCGGATGCTCCTCGAAGACCCCGAGGGCAGCCTATGGATGGGCACGGAAACCGAAGGACTTCAGCGACTCCGCGATGGAAGCTTCATCACTTACAGCAGCGACGAAGGGCTATCGAACAATATGGTGCGATCCATTCTCGAGGACAGCTCGGGCATATTATGGATTGCTACCCACGGAGGCGGGCTAAACCGCTTTGAAAACGGCCGTGTTGCCGAAAAAAAATACACAGCGAAGGATGGCATCGGCGGAGACGTGGTGTGGGGTCTCTATGAAGATACAAACAAATCTCTTTGGATTGGAACGCTGGGCGGAGATCTAGGCCGCATCGCGTCCGGTGAAATTCACACTTTATCGAAAAATGAAGGGCTTCCCGTTAACGTAGCCAGCTCGTTCGCCGAACATGAGGGGGCCTTATGGATAGGCTCCGAGGGACTCATTCAATACAAAGACGGTTTGTTTAGCGTGTGGGGCGCTGAACGGGGAATGCCTAAAACGACGGTCAATTGCCTCTATGAAGATCGCCAGAAGACGCTGTGGATATGCACCGTTGCCCATGGCCTCGGACGCATGGCAAACAATCAAATCGAATTCCTTTCCTCTAAAAACGGCCTTGCCGGCGACAATGCCGTGTCGGTCACCGAAGACGCGGAAGGAATCCTGTGGATCGCCACCAGCGGCGGGCTAAGCCGTTACAAAAACGGTGTTTTAAAGAGTTTTACACGGGGTGCGGGCCTCTATGACAGCGCGCTGCACCATGTGCTCGTCGACGATATGGGCGGGCTCTGGATGAGCACCAACAAGGGCATTTTCTCCGTCAAAAAAAGCGATATCGATGCTTATGAAGCCGGCCAAATCCCATCCATCCCTTCGAGATCCTTTGGCGCCGCGGACGGCATGAAAAACGCCGAATGCAATGGCGGCACCCAGCCGGCAGGCTTTAAGCGCCGCGACGGAACCCTATGGTTTGCGACGATCGAGGGCGTAACGTCCATCAATCCCAATGAGCTCAAAAAGAATCCTAAACCGCCCCCGGTTCATATCGAACGCGTTATCGCGGACAATGTTGAAATCCCCCATAGCAATAACATGAAATTGAGCGCAGGCACCCGCAGATTGGAACTGGACTACACCGCGCTAAGCTTTCTCGATCCCGCCAAAGTCGTCTTTAAATATAAATTGGAAGGCTACGATACCGAATGGAACTACGGGGACACAAGGCGCTCGGCCTACTACACCAACCTGCCCCCCGGCCAGTATAAATTTCACGTAATTGCCGCGAATAACGATGGTATTTGGAACGAAACTGGGGCCTCATTAAGCCTGTATCTCGAACCCCATTTCTACCAAACCAAAACCTTCATTGCGCTGCTCATTCTTTCCGCGATGCTGCTCGTAGGCGGCAGCTATGGCATCCGCATCAACATTCTTAAACGGCGTGAAAAAGCGCTGCGGGCGCACAATGCCGAACTGGCCGAAGCGCTGGCCGCAGCCCAAGAAGCGGCCCGCCTCAAAGGCGAATTCGTCGCCAATATCTCTCACGAACTCTACACACCCCTCAATGCGATACTCAATATTCCCGACGGGCTGCTCAACCTCTATACCAAGACCGAAATCGCCGAATGCAGCGCATGCCGCACCCGCTTCGAACTCGAGCTTGGCGATCAAATCGACGACGGCACCGAATGTCCCGAATGCAAGGCCAAAGGAAGCCTGCGGCTCGATACAACATGGCAATTTGGCGGTGCCGCCGACACCATCGTCAAACACCTAACAACCTTAAAACGCTCGGGAATACACCTGCAGAACGTCATCAACGACGTGCTCGACTTCAGCCGGCTTGAGGCGGGTAAAATGACGCTTCAGCCTCAAATAGTGCAGGTTGGCAGCCTATTTGACGATTTATCCGCAACGCTCTCGCCTCTTTCCCACCAGAAAAAAATCACCCTCGATTTTAAACACGACCCCCCAGATCTAAGCCTTGAAGCCGATCCCGTAAAGTGCGCTCAGATTTTGATCAATTTAATTTCCAATGCGATAAAATTTTCCCACGACGGCGGCTCCATTGAAATTCGGGCCCGTAAAGACGGCGCTCAGTGCATCTTTTCCGTAAAGGATGAAGGAATTGGCATCGCACCCGAGCATCATGAGGCGATTTTTGAAAGCTTTCATCAAGTGGACGGCGGGCACACCCGGCGCGTAGGAGGAACGGGGCTTGGGCTGGCTATCGCCAAACAGCTTGTTCTTCTGCACGAAGGCAGCATTTCCGTTGAAAGCGAGCTCGGGCACGGCTCGACATTTAGCGTAACGCTTCCTATCAAATCGCCGACAGCCCCGAAGAAATGGATAGCTCACGACGAGCTTGCTCACCCGGACGCGAAAAAGTTGATCGTGGCCCTCGATGACGAACCCATTGCATTGGAAACCCTAAAGCTCGCGCTGCGACCATTGAATTGCGAAGTGATCGGATTGACCGACCCCGGAAAACTCGATGCGCTCATCACCCACAAAGCACCCGATTTAATTATTCTCGATATCATGATGCCGAGAAAAAGCGGCCTTCGCCTGCTGCGCGAACTAAAGAGTTCCGATCAAACAAAACACATTCCCATTCTTGTCTCCAGCGCATTCCGCGAAAATCGCGATCTATGCATTTCCCTGGGGGCGCAATGGCTTGGGAAACCTTATGGTTCAACCGAACTCATCACGGCGGTGCGCGGCATTCTCAGAGCTCCGCAAAAACCCTCGCCCAATGAACGAACCTAGCCACACTTTCCGCTTCGCCCCTCCAAAAACTGTGTTAGGGGATAGAGGGTTTTGCATTGAAAAAGCTGGGTACAAAAAACCACGACGCGGGCAGCTCCCCGACGGACGGCAGCAAACGATTGGTGCTGTACGTGGAGGACGAAGTCGAGAACCGAGAGGTAACCGCGCTTCGCCTGCGCGATCGATTTGAACTCCTTTGGGCGACGAATGACCGGGAAGCCTGTGCAATCATTCATCGATTTCACAATAAGCTCTATGCCATTCTGATGGATATTCAATTGAAGGGCTCCCAATTGGATGGGATTCAATTGGTACGCATACTGCGCGGCGAGCCCCTGTCTCACCTGCCGTCCTACGCACAGGGGCTGCCCACATTGGATATTCCTATTATTTTCGTGACCGCGTATGGCGCGCGCTACACCGAGGAACAACTGCTCGCTTTTGGCGGCACGCATGTGGTCACCAAGCCGGTCGATTTCGTCAACTTGACGCTGGCCCTCGCCAACGCCCATGCGCGCAGCGCGCTCGAAAAGCTTGATTCGCCGCGGCCCGAGCGCTCAGGACTGCGCGATTTAATCACCGGACTGTACGCGGAAAAATATGTAGGCACAGCTATTTCTTCCGAATTGACCGCCAATATCAAAAAACCGATTTCACTTATCCTTCTCGAAGTCGACGCCCTCGATAAATACAATGAGCGATTTGGACAGCCTCATCGAGATAGAATACTAAAGCAAATAGCGAATATTCTTTGCGATCGGGGCGAACATTTAAAGATTCGCGTGCGGGGACGCCCCGCGGACATCGCCTGCCGCTATGGCACGGGATTCGCTCTTATTCTCCCGGGCAGCGACCTGCCCTCGGCCAAAGCGCGCGCCGAAAGCATCCGCGCCACAACCGAAGAATATCCCTTTGCCTTCCGCGACACTCAGCCGGGGGGCGCGATAACCGTTAGCATCGGATTGGCAACCCTGCCTCTTCACGCTTCCAATAAAGACGATTTGATTGACGCCGCAGTCAAATCACTCGCTCAGGCCAAATACGCGGGTGGAAATCGCATCGCATTGGCAACATAACTGATTTTTATTAAGGCGATAGAATCAGCACCTTCACCTGCGCGGGAACAATCGTCATACCCGGGCAATTCGTATTATTTTGAATATTGATGCTGGTCAGGCGCGTCGCGGGCATACCATTCACGAGCACTGTAAAAGCACCTGTTACCGGCCTCGTCGGCCCCATCACCGTTCCCGACGCGACCCCAGTGGCCACGCCGGGATTATCGCCGACCGAAACCACGGGCGTCGTCATTAAATGATGCGCGGGCGTGCACATCCACAATACATTCGGCGATGGTGGACATCCTACAGGCCCCACAGAAATATTCGGATATGGAAGGGGAACAGGAAGAGGCGCCGGAGGCACGGGAGTCATGCAAACATCCGGGAAACCAATATTCAGGCCGCCCATTTGAGAGTTTCCAAACATAAGCCCTCTTCAACTCCATCAGATTGAAAATCAATAAAACAACAAATATTTTTAGCCCATGTGAATCTGTTCGCCATCCATTTTCACGAGCTCCTTCGCCGTCACGATCGTATTCTCCGCGCGAAGCGTCATCGTTTGATTGGCCGCGTAGTCAATGCATTCGGCTTTCAATTGCTCCACTTCCTCGACGCTGCGGAACGAACGCTTCACCCGCGCCGACACGCGCTCTGCAACGGTTTCGATAATACCGCTCTTCACCTTCAGCTTGCCGAGTTCACCGACGAGCAGCGAGCCGAGATAAGAAAGCTGCTCCACGACAACGCTCGCCGTGCGCGCGTGCACGCTCACTTCCGCGCCCGCGATATTCACATCCTTCGCCGAAAGCATTTCAATGCCTTCCTGCGATGCGATCCGCAGCTTTCCGTTGGGCACCTGAATCTCCAAATCGCCCTCGCAATGAATCGCGGTCGCGGCATGCTCTGCTCCGCGCTCCAGCACGCCCAAGATATAAGCGGCACCGCGGGAATCGCCTGCGACCAGCACATAATCGCCGTCTGCGGGCTCCACCAGGCAGCTTACCGCGCGCTTCGCATGCAGATCGCCCTGCGGGCTGCGGACGACAAAAGCGCTGCCCAGCGAGCGCGTAATCGTCCCCATCGTTTGAAACACTTCGTGCTCGGAAAGCTTTCGCGCCAAGTTACTCATGCCAATATCTCCACTCAATATCCGCAGCCAGTTTCGAGACTACCTAAAAGCCCAGCCAAAACGGAAGCCCAAGTTCTTCGGCGCTCTGCCCTAAGAGGCAGGTTCCCAACGCTGCGCCTCGGCCAAATCCACATCATCGCCCAGCGCGGCCTTGCGTCCCGATCCCCATTTCGTATCGCGCTCGGCAATGCAATGAAACCTCGCTCTAAACATCGCCGCATCACTAAAATCGGCCTCGCTCACATTCGCATTGGAGAAATCGGCATAGGTCAGGTCGGCCCCGCAAAAACGCGCCCCCGTACAGTCTGCCCGCGTCAGTGCCGACAACTGAAGGTCTGCTTTGGAGCAATCGCATTGAGGCATTTTCACATCGAGAAATACGCTTTCCCTTAAAAACGCTCCATTAAGCTGAGCTTTCTCGAGTTTTGCGCCGGCCCATAATGACCGGTGTGCCTTTATATCTTTTAAATTTGCAAGGCTTAAATCGGCATTGCTGAAATTACATTGAAGAAGGGTCGCGCCGCTTAAATTGCATTGGCTTAAATTAGAACCATTGAATTGGCACAGCGACCAATCCATCCCTGACAAATCCATTTCACTAAAATTGCTGTCGTGAAGCACAGCCGTATCAAAACGAGCTCCAGCAAGCTTTACAGTGCGGAAATCGGCCTTGGTGAACACGCTTAGCCGAATCGACGCATTGGAGAGATCCATTCCTTTGATATTGGCCTCCACAACAGCCGTCCGATCGAATTTCGCACCCTTAAATGAAGCTCCCGACAAATCCACATTTGAAAACACGCCCGCGAGCAAATTCGCCCCGTCAAATTCCGCATTGCTCAAATCGTTCTCGAGAAAGCGGCAGCCGGGCGCGAACAGCTCGTGCAGGCGTGTACCTCGAAAAAAACCCCGCAAAGAAGCTGCATGGTGAAAATTGGCGCCGCACACATTCGCCATTGAAAAATCGCAATGGGTAAACCACGATTCTTTGAATTTGGCGCCGGATAAATTAGCCGCCCTAAAAGCCACTTTTTCAAAAATACCGCCCGACAAATCCGCGCCCGATAAATCCTTGCCTGACAAATCGAGCTCAGAAATAACTTCCCCCCGCTTCACAAGGGCAACCAGCTCATCGCGCGTCATTGCGACCTCGTATGCACGACCCGCTTGACGTTCGCCTCGTCAAAACTCGTAGCCTCATCGCCTACAGCCCTCGTTAAATCGGCCGCAAATAAATTCGCTCCGCGGAAATCGGCCCCGCCGAGCCGCGCCCCATGAAATAGACACATCATCAAATTGGAAGAAATCATGTTCGCACCGGATAAGTTCGTCTTATTAAAACGCGACTCCACGGCAACGGCCTTGTGGAAGTTCACATCCCGCATATCCGTTTCGCTCATCTCGCTCTTGCTTAAATCGGCGCCTTCGAAATTGGCTCCCTTCAGGAGGGTTTTTCGAAAATTGGAACCCATCAATTGAGCGCCGGAAAAAATCGCCCCCTCAAACGAAGAGCCGTGCACCACCCTTAAATTGGACAGCTTTGCGCCGCGGAAGATCGCCCCCTCGCCTTTAACCGTAACAAATGCCGACGATTTTAGATCCGCACCGCTGAAATCGGTTCCGGAGATGTCGGCTTCAACAAATGCGCAATGCACAAGCCTGGCGCCTTCCCATTTCGTTCCAAATAAATTGGTACGGAGAAAAAAGAGTCTTTCCGCGCTGACTTGACTTAAATCTGCACCCTCGAGCACGACTTCCAAAAGCTGCGCCCCTGAAAGCTTTGCCCCTTTTAAGACCGCTCCTCTTAAATCGGTTTCATATAAAATAGAATCGGTCAGATCGGCATTCTTGAGCTCGGCCGTGCGCAAATCGGCACGCCCTAAATTGATTTGTGACATTCGCGCAAACGATAGTTTTGTCCCATTTAATCGCGCGTGGGCCAAGACGGCTTTTTTTAAATTGGCGCCGGATAAATCGGCATTCTCTAAATTGGCGCTCTCCAAAAACGCTCCTTCAAAATCGATTCCCCGCAAATCCAAGCCCGATAAATCCACGCCCGTAAAATCCCTGCGCGCGAGGCTTTTGCTCTGCACATAAGCCTTTAATATTTCCTTGCGGGCTTGGGCGCTCGCTTCCGCATCCATCGGCTCCGCTGCAACATCGCGCAGGTGCGCAGATACCCAATACCCCTCGCGCATTGCTTCTTCGGCCCGCTTTAATTGCTCGTAAAAAGCCGGATCGGAAAGCTTTTCCTCAATGCCCGGGAGACGCACACCCGCATTGCGCGCAAGCTGAGCTTGATCTTTTAATTTTTCAATTTCACCCGCGGCCGTATATTTTGGGGGCCCGGCCGATTTCTTCTTTTCGGCAAGAACCAATTCATCATAATCCAATGCATTATCTCGGCAAAGCGATCGAAGTGCGTCCTGGTGTTCCTTTTGCTTTTTCAGGGCATCGGCCTTTTGCTGCTCCATGAGAAGCGTCAATTTCTCGACGTAATCGGGCAGCTCATCCATTTCCGGCTCTTTCTCCTCGGGGGGCAAATTCAATTGATCGAATTGCCCAGGATCTAATCCGGCAGCCGCCATCCGAGCCTTCACAGACTGCAATTCGTTCTCCGTCCGGTTGCGCGCATTCTTTTGCAGCAGCCCCTCGGTCGCCACAATCTTATCCAATTCATCTGGAGCGAGCGGAGCCGATTTGGGCGCATCCTTAAAGCTCGCGGGCATTAAATCTTTATCGCGCAGCATATATATGTGCGCTTTTTCTTTATCGAGCCTCTGCGACAGAACGGTTTGATAATGAGCGAGGTCCCGGTAGGAGCTGCCCCGGTCTTCCAGCGCGGCCATTGCATATAAAATATCCGATGCATCGGCCTCGGCGATTTTGCAGGCGCCCCGAAAAATAAGAACGCCGCGCTCTAGGTGCGGAAATAAATGCACCGTTTCCAGGCGCATCGGCACATCTGAAAGCTCATGCGTTTCGGGGCCCGCAAATCTTAAAAAACACCGCGCCACAATATCGGGCAATTGCCCTTGCTGGTTTCTTTTTTCGGGATGCATGTTTTCAATTCGAAAAGGCTCATCTCCGATAAAATAGGATTGAAGGCGCTGATCGGGAGGCGCGACATTGAACACACCCCAATCAATATTTAAAGCAAAACCAGGGAATTGCTCCTTTTGCCACTGCTGATCGTAAGTGCCCATTTTTGCGAAATGCTGAGGCCAGGTTAAATCCCAAGGGGCGAAGGTCATAGGCGCGGGCCTATCGCCCTTGGATTGAATCATGGCATTGGGATCTTCCACATTGGGCAAGGGATGGCTCGTTCCCGACTCGCCCTTGACCGGCGCAAAGCCTTTGCCCGCAGGGTTTTGAGGATATTTCTCACCTCCAAAGGCGTGCGCATAATCAATAGGCATGGAGCGGAACGGTTTTGGATCGGAAGGCCCAAGCAATCCCCATGTCCGGTCGCCAATTACATAGAGTTTTTTATCAATACCACCCATAACCAGGCGAACATAACTGGCAGGCTCTTCCTTGCCATCGGGAGGATAACAAAAACCGCTCACCAGCAGCTCGCCCTGGGGTTTTGCCATTCCATGATCAAATACCCCAAAACGCCCGAGCTCCGCGCCGATCATTTTCCACAGGTCCGCCTCGGGCTGCACATGCTTCGGCGAGTCAAATGGAAACAATACCAGCACGGTCGCAACGAAAAAATTCTCGTTGCTAAATTCAAAACAGCGGTGAAGAAAGCTCAGCCTGAGGGGTTTAATAACCTTCATATTGGGCAGAAAACCTTTGGTATTTTATTTTCACGAAATGATCTTCAGCCCTTCAACTTCAAAATGCAGCGGCCCCAATTTAAACTTCGGCCCTGTGGTTTCTGCATTTGCGGCGGCCTGTTCAACTTTCGGACCATTGCTCACCAGCTTGAGCGCCGCAATTTGAATATTCGCAGCCGCCGTCAGCGACAGGGAAATCGCATCTTGAATTTCCGCCTTAAGGCCCACGGTCAAGCTCAGCGAATTGCCCAAAAATCCGTCGAATTTGTTGCCCATGACAATTTGGGCTGAATTAGCAAACTTAAAGAATTCCTCCGTACCCGCCACTTGAATTGTCGACGATCCGGCAACCGTATGCGTCAAATTGCCTCCAACATCGATTGTATAGTTTCCTCCAATCGTATCCGTTTTATCGGTTCCAATCGTCACATTCTGCGCATCGCTCACGTTCAGATCGTGCACGCCTGTCACATCCACGAGCTGCCCGCCCCCTGTCACATATTGCTCGTGGCGGGCTTCATAGGTTTGCTTGGCCAGCGCGGCGCTCACCGTCGTATCGAGGCCGGATTGGAATTTTTCTGTAGCCGCCGCGGCCACCGTGAGATTGCGGACGTTATGGTAGTTTTCATTCGCGGCAAGCGCAACATCAAATTGAAGAGCATTTTGATAGTTAATGGTCACTTTGCCGGTCACATCCAGGTTGTAGGTGCTGTGATAGGTCTGCTTCACCGCGTCCACAACATCGGTGGAAAATGGGCCTTGGTAGGTTTCTGTCACGCTTCCATCGACGTCTTCCGACTTGTTCACATCGACATCGACTTCGAGGCTTGCTCCGGTGTGAATCAATCCTTCGCCATCGGTTGTCAATACGAAATTCTTCGCTCCGGCACCCAAATGCAGCATTGAATTTAAATAGGGACAATAAATCTTAATGTAGGTCGAGCCAATTAAATCCTCCATTTCGATAAAATTGTTTGATCCCGTGCGGATAACATTCTTCGTGTAATTGCTTTGCGTCACCACGCTGGGCTTCTGAGAATTGGGCGCCACGCCCGCGATAACAGGCCGATCTGGATCGCCGCCCAAAAAGACCAAATGCACTTCGGTGCCCTTCCGAAGGGGGAAGTGCTGGCCTTCAATGCTTCCGCCGTGAGGCTGAAGCATGCGCACCCATGTCGAAGCCGAACCGTCAATCAAATCGCTCTCATCGAAGAAAATGCGCACTTTGTAGCGGCCATGCATATCAATTTGGGCATATGGACTCATGGATGGCCCATCGACCACGCCATCAACCACACCAAAGATGCGCGGCCAGGGTGCTGTGCGGGCCGCGCGGAACTGCACATCCTTTGCAATGGCCTGCACCGTCACATTGTAGACATCGGCGCTTTCCACGCCGAATAGATTCTCCAATTCATCTTGTGTCAGCGATTGATTGCCTATATGCATCACATCGATTGCGAGATAATTTGCATTGAATGAGGGGCGGGAATGCTCATCCAATTGAAATAAGAAACCGGGACGCATATAGAATTGATAACCGCTTCCCGTGAAGACCGTCTGCCGCGTGCGGATTTCCTCGGCGCGGATTTGCGCATAACGCGAGGCTTCCTTGGGCGTCTGAAAATTATCGCCATACATCACGATTTCGCCCGGCCCCGTCGACGCCTGCGCGCTTGCCGACACATCCAGGCTGGGATTTAGATAGTTGTAATCCTTCATCAGCACGCTGGCGGGCAATATTTGCGATTTGCATTTAAAGGTGCGGAGCGACTCGCCCGCGGACATGTCTCCTGGCGGCGAGGGAAAATAGCGGACCGGCTTAGGCGTTAAATTCGAATGCGTTGCCTTCGTATCCGTAATGACCATCACTTCCGTATCTTCGGTCTGCTCGAAGTAATAGTACATCCCTTCGCGCTCCATAAGCCGGCTAATGAAGTTGAAATTGCTTTCGCGGTATTGGCAAACATGCTCCAGCGGTAAATACGATTGAGCGAGGGCAAATCGAAACTGTTTGGCCGAAACACCACTGTATAGCAACACCGATTCAATAATCGAAGGAATGGATTCGTCGGTGAAAATACGGCTGTGATGCGTGAGCGTAAGCTGCCACAGCGTTGGAACGAGCTTAGCGCGGTAGAGGCCATAGATATCAAAATCGTTGACAAGCTCGACCGAAGCCAAAATGCCATGAAATAAAAACGGAGGCGCCGCTGGACCCCGATCGATTGTCAGCGTTGCCCGCGCCCCCGCGGCGGCGCTCACATCGAGATCAATCCCGGTGACTTTCAATGCAATGTCGAATTCATAGGGTTTGGAAAGCGCTTCCTGACCAACAAATGCCGTAACGTGGGTGTTCGCGGGCAAGGCCGCCGACTGAACCGTGAAGATCGAGCTCATCGCATGCTCCTGGAATCAGGCGAGTAGAGCGAAGCGATGGCCTTTTGTAAAGCGCCGCGCCGGTTTTTTTTGAAGCCGCTTTGCCTTTTTCTAAAGGGCTTTACGGCGTTTCGCCCGCATTGCAAAAAATGCGCGCTGCTTTCTTTTGCGGAGCAGCTCTTCAGGGGTCGGTTCTTCGCCGACCTTGCGCGCGGACACTGTTTTCGGTGTTTTCGCCGTTTTCGCCGAAATGCCTTTCGCCGCGGCCTTGCGTTTTTTGGGTTTAATCGCGTCTTGCAATTCGATCTGATTGCCGCCTATTTCTTTGAATTTCCAGCCCATGGGCGTCAAATAAGCACGCTGAAATTCAATCGTTTCGCCATCCTTTTCGAAAGAATCTGCCCGGAGGGCAACGATGCCCGCCCTCGAAAGTCCGCCGAGCAGATGTTCAAAGGAGCGCCGGTCAAGCGAACTCGAGGCAAAATTATCCCTGAATAGCTTTCCAGTGGAAACGCCATCCGAATTGGCGATCGCTTCGATCATTATCTCAATCGCCTTCCGCTCGGAAGTGCTCGGTGTGCGCGTTTGGCGCAGAACACAAGCCGAAGGACTGCAAACATCGCATTGCCCGCAGGTTTCGCCGCTGTCTTCCTGATCGCCGAAATGCCTTACCAAATGCAGCATCCGGCAATCATGCGATTCCGCGAAGCGCCCAACCTGCACCAATTGAGCCCATTTATGATTGCGCTGCTCGGTGTAGGGGTGTTCCCAATCCGCATTTCCCCGCCGGACATCGCCGTCCCCGAGGACCCGGGCGCCTCCGTGAATCCAAAGCTTATCGAGAGCTCGCTCAAAACGATCTAATTCCATTCCCATACGGTGTGCCAAAGATTCTTTCGATTGTTGCTTATCGCTCAGCAATCCATAGATGGTCGCCAGCACGGAGGGCTCGGGATAATCGCGTTCATGAAAGTATTCATGCGTTTTACGGTCGGCAAACGAATGCATTAAAATGGCGCGGGCGGGCTTTCCATCGCGGCCTGCCCGGCCAATTTCTTGGTAATAAGCCTCAACACTAGCGGGAAGCGCCGTATGCAGAACGGTGCGTATATCCGGCTTATCAATACCCATTCCAAAGGCGATCGTCGCCACAATCACTTGAAGTTTCCCGGCTAAAAACGCGGTTTGTACCCGCTCGCGCTCCTCGGGCACAAGCCCTGCGTGATAAGCCGCAACGGGCAATTTGGACGCGAGCTCGGCCGCGGTTTGCTCGGCGCTCTTGCGCGTCGGCGCATACACGATCGCAGGCCGCATGGCCGGGTTTGAAAGCAATGAAATGACGGCTTCTGTGCGGCTGCTGGGCATCATTTCCACGACTTCAATGTGGAGGTTTACCCTTCGGAATCCATGAATAAATCGAAGCGCATTTTGAAGCCCCAATTGCTCTAAAATATCGTCTTGCACCAGAGGCGTGGCCGTCGCGGTGAGGGCAATCACGGGCGATGGGCGGAGCAAGGGGAGACGCTCACCGAGCATTCGGTAGTCGGGCCGAAAATCGTGTCCCCAATGCGAAATGCAATGCGCCTCGTCGACAGCCACAAGAGTGGGCTTTCGCTTGGCGAGCATTTCGGGAAAGCCGGGGACCCGCAGGCGTTCGGGCGCGATAAATAAAAAGTCGAGATTTCCGGCGAGATATTCGACGCAAACGTGGCGGGATGCCTGGCGATCGCGGCCGGAGTGGATACGCTCGGCGCGAAAACCCTGGGCGCGAAGCTTGGCCGCCTGATCCTCCATCAATGCGATCAATGGACTGATCACAATGGTCGTTCCTCCGCGGGCAACGCCGGGCAATTGATAACACAATGATTTTCCGGCTCCGGTTGGCATTACAAGCAAGAGATCCCTGCCCGCCGTCGCGGCCCTGCACACGGCTTCTTGATAAGGCCGAAATGCCGCGAATCCAAAGGATTGCTGAAGCAGGCTCAGCAGATCGTCGCCTTTTTTCGGAGCCATCACTTTCGAAAATAATGGCAAATCAGATGAATTTATCATCCCGCCCGCAGACGGCTGGGCCACATGGGCGACATGGATGGCGGCCGACGAAATTGCAAGGTCGGCACTTGAACGATTTGATCGGATAGATGGCTGGATTTGAGCCGACGAGGAAGAGATCGCGGACGGCTGGTCTTTTCTTTTGGAAGGCTTTTTAAAGACCTGAGCCACGACCTCGCCCACATAAGCCTCGATGCCAGTCATAAAATCATCAAATTGACCTTCACCACGTTGAATTTTGGACAGTCTCGCTTCCCATTCCCCGGTCATCGCAGGGCTTTTCACATTGGGATGCACGCTGTCAATCAGCGCAATGCCCTTTTCCGTAGCGAACAGCGTTTTGCCTTTTCGCTCGGCGTAGCCGCGCTCAAGCAGCGTTTCAATGGTCGAGGCCCGGGTCGCCGGTGTTCCCAATCCAGCGTCTTTCATCGCCTGCGCCAGCTCTTCATCGGCCAGCGTGCGGCCCGCCGTTTCCATGGCTGTGAGCAGCGTAGCCTCGGTAAATCGCGCGGGAGGCTTCGTTCGTTTTTGCTTGGCTTCCGCATCGCGTACCCGCACTGGCATTCCCTGCATTAAACCCGGCGGCAGCTCTTGCTCTTCATCGGCGTCGTCGCGCTCGTCGCCGGAATCGTCCTCGCTTTTTTTCTCGCCAAGGGCTTCGCGTTCCGATTTTTTTGAACGTTTCTTTTCGGCTTTCGCGGAAACGTCTTTCTTTTTTCCGCCGCCGATATCGAGCACTTTCCATCCCATCGAATCGACAGCCGTGCCTGAGCTGAAATACAAATCGACGATATGCACCGCGGACTCTTCGTCTTTGGTTGTTATGCTCGTCAATACATTCGTAATGGAATAAATATAATCACCGTGCCACGCGGATAGCAGCCTCCGGCAGATTAAATCGTAAATGCGCTCTTCCTCCGCGCTGAGCGCTACTTTCGTTGAAGGCGTGGCCGTCGGAATGATCGCATGATGATCCGTTACTTTTGAATTGTCGACAAATCTTCTTCCCAGAGGGCGTTCCCCCGTACCGGGCGCAACGAGCCCCGCATAGCGCGGAGCAACGGCTTGAACGACAGCGCCCAAGGTGGAGGCCATATCATCGGATAGATGCCGGCTGTCGGTCCTCGGATAACTAATGAGTTTCTTTCGCTCGTAGAGCGATTGAGCGGTATCCAGGGTGCGCTGCGCGCTCATGCCATACAGGCGATTGGCGTGCCGCTGAAGCTCGGTCAAGTCGTACAGCAAAGGCGGCGGCATCCGTTTTCGCTCGGAGCGCACCGATGCGATTGCAGCCTTCCCGCGAAGCGCCCTCGCAACGATTTTCCCAGCCTGTTCTCCATCGGCCGGCAGCCTGCGCTGATCTTTCTGACCATCTTTTAAATAAATACCATTGTATTGCCCAGGTTTCCCGGCTGGACCCGCTCCCGTTTCCGTTCCCTCGCCGCCGGACTGCACGGGAACGGTAAAAGCCGCGTGGACTTCTAAATAATCTTCGGGAACAAACGATCGAATTGAAAGCTCCCGCTCTACGACCATGGCCAAGGTGGGCGTCTGGACGCGGCCGACCGAAAACTCTTGGTTCATCGCCAGCGAATAAGCGCGGGAAAGATTGATTCCGACAAGCCAATCGGCTCGGCTCCTGCCCCGCGCAGCATCCGCCAGCCCATCATACGATTGCATCGGCTTCAGTCTTTGGAATCCCTTTTGAATGGCTTCGTCGGTCAGCGATGACACCCACAGCCTAAACACAGGCTTAGAACAGCCCGATACCTCATAAATGTACCGGAAGATCAGCTCGCCCTCGCGGCCGGCATCCGTCGCGCAAACAATATGTTTGATGGATGGATCAATAAATATTTTTCGAATAATATCAAATTGTTTACGAGTTTCATCGAGTATAACAAGCGGCCATTCGCTGGGGAGGATGGGCAATAAATCGCTGGACCACCGCTTCCATTCGGGACGCATTTGATGGGGCTGCGCAAGTGTCACAAGGTGACCGATTGCCCATGTCACGCGATAGCCGTTGCCTTCAAAATACCCGTCCCGGCTTCGCGATGCGCCGAGAGCCTGAGCGATATCGCGCGCAACAGATGGTTTTTCGGCAAGAACGGCGATGGCCATACACGTCCAGAAGCCCCTCAAACGGAGCGCTGCACCCGGTATCTAACTCATCGAGGGGCTTTTAGGCACGAAAAAAGTGCAATGCCGTTTCGTTTTTATCGAATACCATAAAGCAACAATGATATTGAATCCGAATTAGGGCTGCTATTCGATTTTCACTTTGCATCCCGAGACCGCAAGGCTTTTGATCGCCGCGCCGATGTCGCGCTGCTGATCGCGGCTGAAGGTTTCGGGGCGCAGGGTTTGAAGCGCCACCAGCATGCGGGAAATATCGCCGCCGCAGGCATCGAGCAGGGCCTGTAGTTCTTGATTGCCCGAGCGGTACACTTTGAATTGAGCGAGGGAAGCGTTATTTAGCGTCCGCCTGGAATGAATTTCAAGTACCAGCGCATCAAAAATCCTCTTCTTTTCCAGCCGTTTTTCACTGTCGGACAGCGCCGACGCATAGAGCCGCGCGAGCCTTCGGTAGGCGATGGTCATTGCCTGGGTTCGCTTCTTTTGATTTTCTTCGTTCTCGAGATAGGCAATCAATTCGATCGAATTTTCACCATATGTTTCCTTGAGATAACGCTCCGCAAGAATATCTCCGATGAAATTGGCGACACTCTCGTTCAAAACAGTCTGTCCGGGCATATAGAACGTTGCATGTACGGACTCGTGCAGCACCACATTCGCAAGTTCACCCAGCGCGCCTTCACCTTCGTCGATCATCGTCGACAGGATTGGATCATTAAAAAATCCGAGCGTGGAGTAGGCGCTTGCGGGCCTCACATCCACATCCAAGCCTTCGCCGCGAAGCTCGCGGGCGAAGCGATCGGCATCGGCGCGGCTAAACCATCCGAGATAAGTCACGCTGCCAACAATCGGAAAATACCATGATTTCAAGCGGAATTGCAGCGGATCGGAGGCGCTGACGACCCAGACCGCGGCCTTCCGGTTGAGCTCGGCGTAGTCGGTGTAGTTGTCGGTGGAGCGAAGGCCCTGCCGCTCGGCAAACGATTTGATGGAGGCGACGCGCGACAGCAGAACGCCTGTTTTTTCCGGCAAATCGCCGGCTTCAATCGCTTCATTCAGGGGACGCCGCGCAAACGCAATATCGAGCTGGCCACAAGCTGCCTGCACCACATAACCCGTCTGGGCACAGCCAACCAGCGTCCAGCCTATCGCGAAAAACAGCAGCGTTATGGCTGGTGCGCTCGCACTGTGATGGAGCCGGCGAATGTTCATCATCGGAAGCTAGCGGCGAAGAAGAGTTCTAAACCAGCCGCCTTGCTTTGATTTGTCCGTTTCGTCCTCGGCCTCAGGCTCTTCTTGATCCAGCAGGGCATTGCCGTCCGTTTGGGTGCCCTCCAGCAAATCGGCCAGGCTCCCCAAAGGCTCATCCATGCTCAGCGCCCCA
>CAZICM010000047.1:65913-67429 GCA_964537685.1 uncultured Polyangiaceae bacterium | reverse complement strand
CGGCGTGCGGTGTGGAGCTGGGCTACTCGTGTACGGGCACGCAGCCGAGCGTGTGCAGCACAACGTGCGGCGACGGCAAAAAAGCCGCAACGGAAGGCTGCGATGACAGCAACACGGTGAACACCGATGGCTGTTCATCGGTGTGCTCTGTGGAGGTGGGGTACTCGTGTACGGGCACGCAGCCGAGCGTGTGCACGGCGATTTGCGGCGACAGCCAGCGGCTTGGCGCGGAGACCTGCGACGATGGTAATACGGTGAGCGGCGACGGCTGTTCGGCGACGTGCACGGTGCAAGCCGGTTACTCGTGCACGATGGCGGTGCCCAACGTATGCACACCGATCTGCGGCGATGGCATCAAGCTTGGCGCGGAGCAGTGCGACGACACGAACACGACAGCGGGCGATGGCTGCAGCGCGACGTGTACGGTGGAGTCGGGCTGGATGTGCGGCGGTACGCCGAGCGTGTGCACGACCACCTGTGGTGATGGAATCAAAGCAGGTGCGGAGCAATGCGATAACGATGTAGGAATGCCTCCCTCGGGCGGCGATGGCTGCAGCGCAACGTGCACGACGGAGCCGGGTTTTACCTGCGCTGGCTCGCCGAGCGTATGCACGACAACCTGCGGAGATGGCATCAAAGCGGGCATTGAAGGATGCGATGACGGCAACACGGCGAACAACGACGGCTGCACGTCCACATGCACGGTTCAAACGGGCTATACATGCACGGGCTCGCCTTTGAGCACATGCACGCCAATCTGCGGAGATGGCACGAAATTGGGCGCGGAAGCGTGCGACGATGCCAATACGACAAGCAATGACGGTTGCAGCGCGACCTGCACGCTGGAACCTGGATTCAATTGCAACGTATTGGTTTCGCCGACGACATGCTCATCGATTTGCGGCGATGGCTTGAAGGTGGGCATGGAGGGTTGCGACGACGGCAACACCACGATCGGCGATGGTTGTAATTCAGTGTGTAGTGCAGAGCCTGGTTATGCGTGCACGCCGAATGGATCTCCTCCGCCCGCGAGCACATGCACGGCGATTTGCGGCGACGGTTTGAGGCTGGGCGCGGAGACCTGCGACGACGGCAATACAACGAGCGGCGACGGCTGTTCGTCGACGTGCACGGTTCAGTCGGGGTATTCGTGCAATACGGCGACGCCGAATGTGTGCACACCGATCTGCGGCGATGGCATCATTGCTGGTGCCGAAGAATGCGATGATAATGATGGCAATTCTCCTGCGGATGGTGATGGGTGCAGCGCGACGTGCACAGTTGAACCCGGTTGGACATGCACGGGTTCGCCGAGTGTGTGCATGACAACCTGCGGAGATGGTGTCATTGCCGGTGCCGAGGAATGCGATGATAATGATGGCAATTCTCCGGCGGATGGCGATGGGTGCAGCGCGACCTGCATGGTTGAACCCGGTTGGGCATGCGCGGATTCGCCGAGCATGTGCATGACAACCTGCGGAGATGGTGTCATTGCCGGTGCCGAGGAATGCGATGA
>CAZICM010000047.1:0-65813 GCA_964537685.1 uncultured Polyangiaceae bacterium | reverse complement strand
TAATGATGGCAATTCTCCGGCGGATGGCGATGGGTGCAGCGCGACGTGCACGGTTGAACTGGGTTGGACGTGCGCGGGTTCGCCGAGCATGTGCATGACGACCTGCGGAGATGGAATCAAAGCGGCTGTAGAGGCGTGTGATGACAAAAACACTAACAGCAATGACGGATGCAGCGCGACCTGCACGCTGGAACCTGGATTCAATTGCAACGTATTGGTTTCGCCGACAACATGCGCATCGATTTGCGGCGATGGACTGTTGGTGGGGATGGAGAGTTGTGACGACGGCAACACCACGATCGGCGATGGATGCAGCGCAACCTGCGGACCCGAGCTTGGCTATGGCTGTATGCCCAATGGCTCCTCTCCGTCTCCCGCGAGTATTTGCGCGCCAGTTTGCGGCGATAATTTCGTTCGTGGAGGCGAGCAATGCGATGATGGGAACACCAATCCGATGGACGGTTGCAGTCCCACATGTCAATGGGAAGTGTTGTCTGAGATCGAGCCCAATGGCACGCAAGTGGAAGCGGATGCCAATCCTCAGGTGGGACTGAACAGCGTGATCTCCGGCGAAATTCCTTTAAATGACGTGGATCTATTCAAGTTCACAGTCGGTGCGGAGACTGCGCTCCGCATTGAGACCTTTGATGGGTCGGGCGTGGACTGCACTGCAGGGGCTACGACGGTTCGTCTGTTTAATAGCTCAATGACGGAGATTTATAACTCCAACGACGATGGAATTGGAAATTGCTCTGCGCTGGTGGTGTTGGTCGCCTCAGGCACGTATTATGTGCAGGTGGAGGAGACAGGCAATAACGCCACGATTGCGAGCTATCGCTTGCAGATCAAGACGCAGGTATTCGGGGCCGATGAAACTGAGACAAACGATGCATTTGGCCAAGCGAATCCGATAACAAATCCGCCGGGCTCGGATGTTCGCATGAGTGGCACGCGTCCCGCCAACGATGCGGACTACTACGCGATATTCGTTCCCCAAGGGAAATCGATTCGGGCTGAAGTATTCGAAGGGATTGGAGCGACCTGTGAATCCAACAAATTGGATAGCTGGCTGACCTTGTTTGGGTTGGATGGCACGACGCAGCTCGCCGAGGACGATGATTCCGGCCGCGGGAAATGCTCGATGATCGATGGGACGGGAGCCACGACTTTGGATGCGGGTGCCCACAATCTTCCCCAGGGCACTTATTTCCTTCGGGTTGATTCGACCGTCAATACAGTGGGCGGCGCCGGCGACTTTAGTTATAAGCTCGCGGTCACGGTTCGATAGTATTTATTATCAATTCAAATAATATCTCCCCAAAAATCCCCCAATTATTTTCCTCCCATTCTAAATCCCTCCCCATCCTAAAACTTGCCCTCCCACTGAATTGCCCCTCATCCTTCCCCTTCCCACATCCACATCCCAATTATGACCACTCCCATCATCGCCCTCCTCGCCATCGCCCTCCTCGCCATCGTTGCCGTTGCGCTCTTGAGCGCCCGCATCCATAGCCAGCTCCGCGAGCTCCAGTCCCAATGGCTCAAGGATATCGCCGCCCAGCGCGACCTCCATAACCACAACACCAAACAACTCGAATCCAAATTCAGCGAGTCCGCCGAGCTCAATCGAAACGAAGAACGCAATCTCCAACAGCGCGTCGATAAACTCGCAGGCTCTATCTCCAATATCGCAAGCGACTTCTCCGGCCTTCATTCCAAGCTCGGCTCCATCACTTCCGAACTCGCAGAAACCAAAAATGAAATCCGATCTCTGCCTCTTTTCGATCATAAAACCCGCGCCGATGAGCTGAAAAAACGCCTCGATGCACTCACCGATGAACATCGCACCGCCGTCGCCGCTCTCGATAAAGAAAACAAAACGGCCATCGCTTCTCTCGATAAAGAACACCGTGCCGCCGTCGCATCCCTCGAAAAAAATCTCCACGCCGCACGCGAACTCGGCGAAAACAAAACCCGCGATTTGGCTCTGGCTCAAGGCGAACTCAAACGCGCCGATGCCGAAATTAAAGCCTTGAGCGACGCTTCCAAGAGCACCGGGCTCTCTCTCGAAACCGTGCGCAATTCACTCCGCGATGCCGATGCCAGAGCCGCCCGCTTCGAAAAACAATTGCTCGAAATCGCAAACGCTTCGCGTCTCGAAAAGCAATTGATGGAGCGCCTCACGGCGGCCGAGGAACGTATCAATGCGCTCTCCGATGCGCTCCGGAAAGCCGAAGCCGATGTGTGGAGCGAACGTACCGCGAAGGAGTCCATGAGCCTCGAGGTGCGTGCCGTGCGCGATGACTTAAAACGCCTCAATCAAAGGCTCAGCGATGAAACCCAAAAACGCGAGGCTCTCGAAAAATGGGCCGAGGATGCCAAGGCCAAACTCGCCGAAGGCGGCTCGTCCATCGAGCCTTCGCCTCTGACCCAAAGTCCGGCTAGCAAGGCTCTGGCCCCGCTGCCTTCAAGCTCTGAAGTGACCGCGTCCGCCCCGCTTCCCGCTCCGCCCCGCTCTATTCGCCCCACCAAGCAAAGTCAGGCCGCACTCGCCGCCGCCGCCAAAAAAAATCAGCCCGAGGAGCCTGCCCGAATTACATCGTGGTGGTGCAGCATTTGCGGCAGGGGCGGCACCAATTTGGCGACCGCCTGTAAGCATGAGTGGAAACGCAATGCGCTCGGCGAAATGACCTAGCCGCGTTCCCCTAGGCTACATTTTTTACCTTTATCGTATTGAATGCATTGCCATGCATTCCAATCATTGCTTCACCCCTTCATTGCGCGGGCGTAGAGCTTTTTATTGTTTTTTTTGGAGGCTTTTTTTATGCGAACCACACGCACGCTTGGATTGTTTTCCATTTTGATCGCCGCGCCCGTCGCTGCGATCGCTTCTTGCGGAGGTGACGGTGATACCGGTAGCCAAAGCTCCTCTTCGTCCGGCGGTATTGCGGGGGCGGGCGGGGGCGGCACGGGAGGCTCGGGAAGCGGAGGTTCGCTGTTTGGCGATGCCGGCGCGTGCTCGAGTGCGGCCGATTGCAATGGCGGGGTTTGTGTGAATGGCATTTGCTGCGATTCCGCCGCGAATGCCTGCGGCGGAGCGTGCTGTAGCGGCGGAACAGTGTGCCTCTTCGATAAATGCGTTATGCCCGGCAAAAATTGTTTTACCGCTAATGATTGTGGTCCTGGCCAATACTGTGAAACGGCTTTGGGCGAGCAGCAGGGCGGAGCCGGAGGTGCCGGAGGCGCCGGTTCGATGTGCACTCAGCCTCTTCCGCAGGGTGGAAAATGCCTCGATTTGCCGCCGAAATGCGATGCCAATGGGCAGCCCGCCGGCTGTGTTGAAGCCTGTGAGTATAAGCCGCCGGGTGATGTGCCTTTGAATGCTATTGCCGAGTGGTCTTGGGGCGCCAATGCTGTCGATTCGCCTGAACATGTGGATGTGTGGGCAACGCCCGCTGTTGGACGTGTATTCGATGGTAATTGCGATGGCAAAGTCGATGAATTGGATTCGCCCAATATTATTTTCGTGTCGGGCCGGGCGATTCATGCCACGACGGGCAAAGGCACATGCTGCCAGTGCACGACGGGTGCTGTGAGCGCTTGTAAATCAGGCGTTCTAAGAATGCTCGATGGCCGCACCGGAAAAGAAATCTGGTCGCTCAAGAATGCCGATGATGCAAATTCAATCGGATTTATGGGATTATCCGTTGCAATTGGCGACATCGATCTAGATAATCGCATGGATATCGCCGCGGTAACGGGCGAGGGATATTTGGTGCTGCTCGATGCCAATGGAAAGCTCTTGAGAAAGAGCGATTTGACGGTGCCCGGATTTAATACCAATGCGTTTGGATGGGGAGGCGGGTTGTCCATTGCGGATATGGATCTGGATGGATATCCCGAGATTGCCTATGGCGCGACGGTATTTGCGACGACGGGCGGCGCGCTGACGCTGAAGTGGACGGGCGCGGCTGGAATCGGCGGCCAGAATGTGCAGACGGCGCTGTCAACCTTTGTCGATTTGGACGGTGCTCCCGATGGGCATTTGGAGCTTTTGGCCGGGCGCACGGCATACAAGAGCGATGGAACAATTCTATGGGATAGAGCCGATTTAACCGATGGTTTCCCCGCGGTGGGCGATTTCGATAAAGATGGTAAGCCCGAAATGGCTTTGGTTCGCCAGGGTAATTTGCACATTTTGAACGGATTGGATGGCACCGATAAATGGACGGCGCTTAAAATCCCGGGCACGGGGACCGGCGGTCCGCCCACGGTCGCCGATTTTGATGGGGATGGTTTCCCCGAGGTTGGTGTTGCCCTCGCGACGTTTTATTCGGTCTTAAAACCTGATTTGGTGAACAATACGTTGAATGTGCTGTGGAGCACGGCCAATCACGATTTAAGTTCGTCGGTTACGGGTTCGTCGGTCTTCGATTTCGAAGGCGATGGGCGCGCGGAAGTTATTTATAACGATGAATGCTTTGTGTGGGTGTACGACGGCCAGACGGGCAATGTTCGCTTTGCCGCGCCAACAACGTCGTTTACCGCGACGGAAGCCTCGCTGGTGGCCGATGTGGACGGCGATGGCCGTTCGGAAATCGTGATGATTTCTAACTCCGCCGATCCCAGCTCCGCAGGCTGGGGCTGTATGGATGCCAATGGCAATCCTTCCGTGGTGAATGGTGTCGCGTGGACGCCGGGCACTCAATTAGGGCAATCTTATCGCGGTATTACGGTATACGGTGATAAAGCAAATTCATGGGTGGGTACGCGCACACTGTGGAGTGAGCACACCTATCACGTCTCGAATATTTGTGATAACCGCGATTCGGCCTGCGATATGCCCAATATTTATGGATCCATTCCAAAGGGTGAGAAGAACAATTGGACCGTGCCGTGGCTGAACAATTTCCGTCAAAATGTGCAGGATAAAGGCATTTTCGATGCGCCCGATATTACTTTGTCGCTCACGGTGGACTGCTCTGCGCCGGTGAATGCTCAGGTGTCGGTGCGCAATATCGGATTGGCTTCATTGCCGGCCGGCGCTGATATCGGCGTGTACAAGCAGGACGGCGCGATGGAAGTGCTGGTGGGTCAGACGGTGACGACGCAGACGCTGTTCCCTGGACAAACGCAGGTGATTGCGCTGGCTTTAGATCCGGTGCTGGCAGGCCAGGTGGATACCTTTATTGCCCGCGTGCTGTTGGATCCGATGAATCCGAAGTTCCACGAGTGCCGCGAGGACAATAACTTTAGTATGCCTGTTAAGCCTTCCTGCGTGAATTAATTAACTCCAAGCGACAACGACCAAACGCGGCCCTCGGTAGGGCAAGCGCCCATGCGCGATGGCCGCGTTGTCGATGACCACCACATCGCCCCTCTGCCAGGGAAATATCACCATATTTTGCCAAATGGCGTCGCGCACGGCGTTCATGTCGGTGTCTAAAATCGGCGTTCCATCGCCATATGTGCAATGCATCGCCTGATCCTCGGGCTTTACCAAATGCTTTTTGGCAAATACCATCGATTTTGAAAACCATTCGAGGCAATGGAGTTCAATCCAATTTTGCCGTTTCACAATACGGCGGTATTCATCCGGTGCGCTCGATAAATGAAATACTTGGGAATGGTTAAACCATACAGGCTCGCCTGTGATGGGATGCGGCCGGATTGCGGGCTGGGTGTGAACGAGACGGAGTTTCCCGCCTTCTTTCCATGTGCATTCAAAGCCTAGGTCTGCGCAGCGCTGTTCAACGGCATTTCGATCAGTTGTCCTAAAAATCTCATCCCATCGCTTCAGTTTCCATAAATCGAAACGCGGGCCTCCTTCTGGACCGGAATAATTCCGGATAATGCGCACGCCTTTTTGCTCGAAGCGCTCGCGCACGGCTGGATCCATTGAACGAAGCACGGCCCGGAAATCCACCAATGGAGTTTCGCCGCCTGGGGCGCGCGGTTCGACGAGGCAAGAGAAAAAGAGCCGCTCGGGCGGGTGCGGCAGAAAGCTCATCTCGCAATGCTCGGGAATGGGATAGAAGCCCGGAAGCTCGCTTGCCGAAAAGACGTATTCGGTGAGCGCGTCGCGCGGTGAAGTGCCGAGGTAGTCGTTTTGAAGCTTGGGGGAAATGGCTTTGGCCACTTGTTCAAAATCGATGGCCCGGTTGATTTCAAAACCCCGGAAAAGAAGCGCCCCGGACGATAAAAGCTCTTCTTCGATCCACGATTTTTTCTCTTTGAGAAAATGAACAAGCGACGCAAGATCGCGGCTTTTTGAAGCGGGTTCTAATAAAAGGGGCAATGGCCCGGAATTGGGTGAAAGAGGCCGGCTTCGAATAGCGAAGCTGTCCTGGGCTGATTGGAGAGAAGTATTCATTTCAATCGCGAACGTAGCCCTTTTTTTTAGGCGTCGTCCATACGCTTCAATGCTGGTTTTTCGCGGCGGATTCGTCCGGGTACAGCGCGCGCCACGCAGCATAGCCTCCGAATACGACTTTTACGCTGGGATGGCCCGCATTGGCGAGCCGGTATCCCGCTGAATACGATGTAACACCTGTGCCACACATTAAAATGACTTCGCGGTCTTTGGGGATGTCGGGAATCATTTTATCAAAACCCGAGGCCGACCATTCTCGAGCTCCAGGCGCGGATGGAGCAAGCATTCGTTCGTAGGTGAAGCGTAAATCGATAAGATAGGTGTTGGGATGCGCAAGGCGTTCGGGGGTTAAATGCTGAGGATCGAGATAGGAGAGTCCTTCAGGGCTTTTTTTAAGCACTTCTTCCAGCGCGGAGACCACATAGCGCATGTCGCGGCGGCTCGTGGTGAGGCCCATGCTCATCCGGATCGATGAAAGTGCGGCTCTGGCATTGAGGCCCATGCCCATTAAAACGTGAGATGGTTCAATTCGATCGGCTGTGCATGCGGAGCCAATGGATACGCTGACTTCATAGCAGTCGAGGCCCGCGAGCAATTGGAGTCCTTCGTGGCCGGGGAAGGTGAGGTTGAGCGTGCCTGGAAGCTGTTTTCCGGGCGGGGCTTCGTTCACGACGACCTCGGGAAATGCCGAGCGCAGGCTGGATAGAAACTCGGCGCGAATTTCGGACAGGCGCGTGAATTCGGAACTCATTCGCTCGCGGGCGAGTTCGGCGGCTTTGGCCAATCCGGCAATTTGATGAACGCCTTCGGTTCCGGTGCGGAGGCCGCGCTCTTGATCGCCGCCCGAGATAAGCGGGCAGAAGGGATGTTCGCCGCGGAAATAAATGGCGCCGGCGCCTTTGGGGCCATTGATTTTATGCGCAGTGAGGGTGAGGAAGTCGCAGCCCAAATCGTCGACCCGGGTGGGGATTTTCCCGTAGCTCTGCACGGCGTCGGTGTGAAAGGGGATGCCTGCTTTTCGGGCGATTCGGCCGATTTCTTCGGCCGGCTGGATGGCGCCCGTTTCGTTGTTGGCGTGCATGACGGAAATTAAAATGGTGCCGGGTGTTATGGCGTTTTCGACTGCAGCGGGATCGATAAGGCCATTGCTTTGGGCTGGCAAATAGGTGACGCGCCCGCCCATCGCTTCAACTTGCGCGCATGCGCCGAGGACCGAGTCGTGTTCTATTTTCGTTGTAATGATGTGGCAATCCTTTGGTGATTTTATCCGAAGAGATTGATGAAATATACCTTTGATAATGGTATTGTTTCCTTCTGTGCCGCCGGATGTAAAAACAATTTGTTCAGGCGGGCATCCCAGCAGGATGGCGACTCTTCGGCGGGCTTGATCGATAATTCCCCGGGCGACCCGGCCTTGGGTGTGCAATGAAGATGGATTGCCGTGCGCGTCTTCAAGAATATGATCCATGGCTTTGCGTACGTCGCGGGCAATGGGCGTTGTGGCGTTGTGGTCGAGGTAGACGCGGTGCATGAAATAAATCATCGTATTTACTTTATATGAAGTAGATTTTCTTTTCCGGGGTGTTGCTCTGGTGTTGGCAATGAACGTGCCGCAGTTGGAGCGTGTTATCGCTGGGAAAAGGTCTTATTGGGTATCGTGCAGGTGCAAACGGTGCATGTTTTGAGGCTTTTAGCGAAAAAATTTCGCGGGCCAAAACGCAATATGCGGTGAGGAAAGTGCGCAGAACTGGGCATGATTTTTGTAAGCATATATAAAGTCGATTTCTGTCGAAAGGGATTGAACCGTTATGGATGCGAATACGAAGGTGCCCGGCCCGGAAGCAGCGCCTGTATCTCATGAGTCTCCAGCCGCTGAAATACCCGCGGCCAAAACCAATGAAGTGAATGTGGATATGTTGCCGTCGCTGGGTTCGGACGGAGAAATACTCAGCCTGCTCGAGTCTCAAAAGATTGATGCCAAGGACTTGGCCAGTAGGCTGAAATATGAAATCGAATTGCAAAAAATTCAAATCGAATTGGTAAAATTGCAGCGCACCGTGCAGTTAAAGGGGCGGCGCGTGGCGATTTTATTCGAAGGGCGCGACGCCGCAGGAAAAGGCGGGGCGATTCGCCGGTTTATCGAGCATCTCAATCCCCGGACAGCGCGCATTGTGGCCCTTCCAAAGCCTTCGGAAGTCGAACGCGGGCAATGGTATTTTCAGCGTTATGTGGCGGCGCTGCCCAATGCAGGCGAAATCTGTTTTTTCGATCGGAGCTGGTACAACCGCGCGGTGGTTGAGCCGGTCATGGGATTTTGCACCAAGCGGCAGTATCAGTTGTTTATGCAGCAGGTGCCCGAGTTTGAGCACATGCTCTATGAGGATGGAATCGAGCTCATTAAGTTTTGGTTCTCGATTTCAAAAGAAGAGCAAGAGCAGCGATTTAACTCGAGGCGCAATAACCCGCTGAAGCAATGGAAGATAAGTCCTGTGGATGAGCAGGCGCAGGACCATTGGGATATGTACACGCGCTACAAGGAAGAGATGCTGAGCCGCACGCATACGGCCTTCAGTCCGTGGATTATCGTGAAGGCGAATTCAAAGAAGAGGGCTCGGCTGGAAAGTATGCGCTATGTGCTGAGCACGCTGCCTTATGACGGGAAGGAAGAGGCGAGTGTGCAGATTCATCCCGATCCGGCCGTTGTCCGGCGTTTTCACCGGTCGACGCGGCAGATCGATTAAAGAAGATCGGTATGGATTTAAAGCTCTCCGTGGATGCTCATCCACTTCTTTGTATCCGCGCTTTTGTTACGCATTTCCCTCAACCTTTAGGCGAGATTCCAAAAAGCGATGCGCTGGCTGGTCTTCTTTCGCTTTCGGCGTCTGCTCCGCTGTCCAGTGACGATGGGGTGAGATCGCAGATTCGCGAATTGCTTCGCTATGGTGGGTATAAGCCAACGGGGCGCGGTAAGCCTTCTTCGGAATATTTGATTCGGGCGGTTGGCGAGGGGGCGCTGGGTTCCATTAACGCCGCTGTGGACGCCTGTAATGTGGTGTCGCTTCACAGTGGGCTGCCTATCAGTGTTGTGGATCTCGAGCGGGCTGGGGCGCCTTTGCGCGTGGGTATTGCGCCGAAGGGCACGCAGTATGTGTTCAATGCATCGGGGCAGGTTATCGATGTGGAAGGTCTTTTGTGTTTGTTTGATGCAGATGGTCCTTGCGCCAATGGAGTGAAGGATGCTCAGCGCACGAAGACCTGCGGCGATACGCGCAGAACGCTTTCGGTTTTGTGGGGATCGCAGGCACTGAAAGGGCGCGTGGAGCAGGCTGAAGCGTGGTATCGGCAACTGCTCGAGAAGCTGTTTGCCGCGAATACGCTGAGCTGTTCGATGGAATAGGGGAAGGCGCGCTTGCGGCGCCTGGTTTGCTGGGTTGTTGGGGAGGTGCGCACCGGCGTTCTTGGGATGTGAACGCCGGTGCGGGGAGGGGTAGGCAGCTTTACTTCTTGGGGGCAGGCTTCGGAGCGGGTGCTGCGGGCTTCGGAGCAGGTGCTGCGGGCTTCGGAGCGGGCGCTGCGGGCTTCGGGGCGGCCTTGTCGGCGGGCTTCGGGGCGGCCTTGTCGGCGGGCTTCGGAGCGGGCGCTGCGGGCTTCGGAGCAGCCTTGTCGGCAGGCTTCGGAGCAGCCTTGTCGGCAGGCTTCGGAGCCGTCTTGTCCGTCGTCGCGGCAGCGCCGGTCTTCGGTGGCTCGGTCAGCTTGGCGGCAGTCTTCGGATCGACTTTCTTCGCTCCGGGAGGCGCCGGCGGCTCCATCGGCTTGGCATTCGGATCGCCGATCTTGCACGGACCTTGCGGGCCGGCCTGCGTCTTCGACGCATCTTGCGGCTTCGCATTGGGATCCACCTTTTGCCTCTCGAGGATCACGAACTGCACGCGGCGGTTCTGCTGGCGGCCTTCGTCGGTGTCGTTGGTGGCGATGGGCTTGTTCTGGCCATAACCCTTCGCTGTCATACGAGCCGCGTCGATGCCGCGCTTCACAAGCGCCTTCATGACCGATTCGGCGCGCGCCTGCGACAGCTTCTCGTTGAGCGCGGGCGTGCCCTTGTTGTCGGTGTGGCCTTGGATCTCGATCTTCGTGATCTCCGGGTGCTCCTTGAAGACGTTGGCAACTTCGTCGAGCAGCGGATCGCTGACCTTGCGGATCGTCGCCTTCGCTGTGTCGAACTGCACCTGCTGCAGGATGAGGATTTCTTGCTCGGTCACGCGGACAGACACGGGGCAGCCGGTCTTCTTCGGATCGGCATCGATGACGCCGCGCTCCTTCGGGCAAGCGTCTTTGTCGTCGCGCAGCGTGTCGCAATCGCTGTCGAGCGGGCAGCCGTTCTGTTCCTTGTCGTCGCTCTTGAAGCCCGGGTAGTCGACGCAGGCGTCTTCCGCATCGATGATGCCGTCGTTGTCCTTATCGGGCGGACAGCCGTTCTTCTTCGGGTCTTCGTTGGCAACGCCGGGCACGCTCGGGCAAGCGTCCTGCGGATCGATGATGCCGTCGCCATCCGTGTCGGGCGGCGGCGGGCAGCCATTCTTGGCCGGGTCGGCGTTGGCCGGGCCAGGCTGATCCGGGCAAGCGTCTTGCGCATCGATGATGCCGTCGTTGTCGCGATCAGGCGGCGGCGGGCAGCCGTTCTTCTTCGGATCGGCGTTGGCCGGGCCGGGTTCGCTCACGCAAGCGTCTTGCGGATCGACAATGCCGTCCTTGTCTGTGTCGGGCGGCGGAGGAGCCTTCTTCACCTGCTCCGGTGAATAAGCGAGCATGCCGACGACGCGCAGGTCGGGCGTTCCGATGCCGGATGACAAGCCGGGGCCGGCGCCGACGCCAGCTTCAAAATTATTGCTGAAGCGATAGCGCGCGCCGAGGATGAGTTCTGAGTTGACGTTGCGCTTGCCAACATCGGAAAGCACGCTGGCAAAGGTGAATTCAGGGCCGATTTGAAGCCTTCGCGCATCGCCGAACAACATGCCCGCCGCTGCGCCGAAGTGGAACATTGTGCCCTGTGACACGTTGGCAAAATTGGACTCCCCGCGGAGCTCGATGCCGAGCATGGCGGAGTAGACAAATTTGCTCGTGCGGCCGCCTAAGACCGCGTACGGAAGGCCGCGGGCAGCACCCTCTCCAACGTAGGTGCCCGCGTCGCCGCTGGCCGTCGGAAGCCAGATGTATCCGCCGAAGCCAAGCTGAAGCGCGTCGAAGTAATCGCCGATCGCATTCAATCGGATCGCTGCGCGAATGTCGCCTAAAGCGGCTCCGTCCGCGCTCTTGAATTGGCCGGCGATGTTGTCGGCGCTGGGCGTGTCGCCGCTTTGCCAAAGCGCGATGGGCAAATCGAGATTGACTTCGAATCTTTCGGTGGCGGCCAGCGTTGCATTGAGATGCAGAAAGAGCTGGTTTGTGACGAGATTGCGCAGAACCGCATCATCGCTGGTTTGGCGGATGATGAGCGGGTTGTGCGCATAGTCAACAAGCAGCATCGCATGGAGCAGGTTCTGGCCCGGGACGGCCGCTGATGGCACGCCAAAGAAGCGATCCCCCGCAGGGGCCGGGTTGAAACGGTTGAGGGCTAGCCCTCCGTCTTGTGCCGATGCGGGTGATGCTGCGGCGGCGATGAGGAGGGCCGCGGCGCCTCCAAAAAGCCATCGTGAAATTGTCTGGGCTCGCATGGGACAGGTCACCTCTTCGTGATCAAAAACAATTCGCGGCCTCCGGCAATGAAGTACCACCCCGGTGGGTGCCGGCGAAATCGGGCCGCTTCCTATTCAAATCATGTGCCGCCCATATACGCCGGCTCAGAGACCAAGTTCAAGCGGCTTGAGCAGCGTGCCGCTTTTCTTCCGACGTAAACAGGCCACACCTGTAGTGTGGAAGCTACAGGCACGCGGCCATAGCTGACTAGACGAAAAATGCAAGCAGCACTCTTTGAACATGGCTTGTGCGGGTCTCGGGCGAATGCATTTACTTCGTTTGGAAGGCTGTTTTGGCGTGCAAAGTGAGAGAGGTGCTTATGCGGCTGTTTATTCTTTGTGCATCGATGTCGTTTTTGGGCGGAGCCGTCTTTGCTTGCAGCGGGGGTGATCCGGCGACCTTGCCTGGGACTTCGCAGGGATCGGGAACAGGCGGGGCAGGGGGAAGCGGTGGTCTTGCGGCTCAAGGCGGCGGAGGACAAGGCGGTTCGGTGGGTCAGGGCGGAGCCGGAGGAGGAAGCGGGGGCGCTGCGCCGGTGAATTGCGGCGATGGAAACGTCGATTACGCAGCAGGCGAGCAATGCGACGACGGAAACAAAGCCAACGGTGATGGATGTAGTGACAAGTGCACCGTCGAGAAGCCTGCGACATGCGGCGATGGCGCTTTAGATCTTGGAATGGGCGAAGAGTGTGATGATGGCAATTTAAGCGGGGGTGATGGCTGTAATGGCGCGTGTCAGCTCGAGCCGGTGGGGCAGCTTTGCGGCGATGGAAAAATGCAGGGGCTCGAGGTGTGTGATGACAGCAATACGATCAACGGGGATGGCTGCAATCCTACCTGCAACATCAAAGGTGTAACGACGCTCTTTGCCGGGTCGCCCGGGCAGAAGGGAAGCGTCGATGGAGTGGGGATGCAGGCGCGTTTCGAAGGCGCGGGCGTGATGGCCGCGGACGACAAATATCTGTGGCTGTCCGAAAGCAACGCGCGGGTGATCCGCAGAATTGAAGTCAGCACGGCAACGGTGTCGACGATTGCGGGGCAGGCGGCGATGAGCGGCTACAAGGATGATCCGGTTGGAACCAACGCGCGATTTGGCGCCGTCGAGGGTTTGGCATCGGATGGCCAGTTGGTGTACGTCGGCGATCAGAGCAATCGTGTGCTGCGGGCTGTGGCCGTTGCTGCTCCGCATGCGGTGACGACGATCGCTGGAAGCGCGGGTGTGCAGGGACATGTGGATGGTGTGGGCGCCGCCGCCCGCTTCGATGGGATGCGCGGGGCGACGTATTACAAAGGATTGGTGTACATTTTAGACGAGGTTGCCAACACGCTCCGGAGTATCGATCCAAAGACAGGCGAGGTGAAAACGCTTGCGGGTACGCCTTATCAAATGGGCAGTGTGGATGGGATTGGCGCTGCCGCACGATTTAATAGTCCGCGCTACATGGCATCCGACAACTCGGGCAATTTGTTTATTTCGGAAACCAATGGCAGCAAAATCCGCATGTACAACACGGTAACGGGCGAGGTGAAAACCTTTGCTGGTACAGGGATGTGCGGCTATCAAGATGGGATTGGCGCTGCGGCTCTCGTGAACCGGCCGAGAGGCATTACATCGGATGGATCGAGCATTTATTTCGCCGAATTTAATGCTCACACGATCCGGCAGGGAATTATTGCGACGCAGGACGTGTCCACGCTGGCTGGTACGCCGCCCGCGTGTTCGCTCACATGCTCGTGCGGAATGATGATGACCGGCGGCTATGCGGAAGGCACGGGCAGCGCTGCGCAGTTCGCTAATCCTTTTTCGATCGTGTTTTATTTCCCAAGCAATTCGCTGTTTGTGCTCGATGGAAACAATGCCGTGATCAGGCAAATTCAATAGTGACTGCCGCCTCTACCCACCATATTGCCCATGCCGGCCCGGGCGCTGTCAATTTTATCGGATTGCAATCCTCTAATAACTTAATAACTTAAAAATATCTCTTATTTGAGCACACTGAGAACGGTCTGGACGGCCTGCGGTGTTTGGCGCGCGCTCAAGTTGCGTTCGAAATCGCCGAGCATTCCCCATTTTTTTGCGACGAGTCCCATTGCGAAATCGACGGAGCGATAGCCGTCGGCGATGTGCAGGATGTTTTCGCGGCCAATCGCGTCGGCCCATTGTTCGTCGATGATCGGCTGTTTTTCAAGGGGAGGCGGCAGGCACAGAAAGCGAACATCCCAGCTCTGGCTGACACGCTGAAAGAGTTTGACGGCGTCGGTGTTCTGCCAGTCGATGTCGAATACTTTGCGGAACATCGGAGCGGTAATGGCGGGCTCCATGCGCACGTCGCCGAAGATAATGCAGAAGGGTTTTTCGATGTCGCTGCGGACGGTGACGCGGTTTTGGATGTACCAGGGCACGAGCCCGTAGCTTTCAGGAGGATTGTTGTCTCCGCCGCTTTCGCCGTGAAGCGCCGCAAGTTCGGCTTCAAGCTCGAAGCCGCGCGCGAAGTTGGTGACTTGAAATGGGTAGTTTTGGGCCATCGCATCTCCGACGGCAATGAAGGAGATCTCGAGGTCTTGGCGCCATTGGGAAAGCGTTTGATAGAGCAGCGGGAGGCGATCGAAGATTTCCGATGGCCATCGCGCCATGGAGCCGGTGATGTCGACGGCGATGATCATCGGCGTCGAGCTTTGGCTTTGGATGCTTTTTTGGGGGTTGGTGCGCGCTAGGATCGGAGCGCTTTTTTGGGTGTAGGCGCGCGGCCCCTGGTTCTTCGATTGCTGGGCCGCGGCTTCGCGCTCGGCTTTGGTTTTGGCATCGAAGGAATACGCGTTCGGATTTGCCCAATCACTGATGTCGTCGCCCCAACTGTACATAAGGGGCGACGATACCAGACTGCTGCGCAGCTTTGTGAGCCTGCTTCGTGTGGGGTGGGTCGACAGGGATTCGAACCCTGGACCTACGGGTTAAAAGCCCGCAGCTCTACCGACTGAGCTATCGACCCTTTGGAAAAACGGCGCGCACCCTAACATAAAGTTCGGCGTTGAAAAGTTGAATTTCGCTTGAGCATCAATTTTTTTTCCGGGCCGATTACGTCCTTTTCGGGCCGGCTTTTCCCGCGATATAAACCGCCATGGCCGAACGCCGTGACTCATCGGAATCCTTTGCATCTCTCTTTGAACAATCTGCGGGAGCTAAGCAGGCAAAACCCAGGCGCTTTGAAATCGGCGAGAGGCTCGATGTCAGCGTCGTGGCTGTGACACAGCAGGCTGTGTTTGCCGATTTGGGGCGAAAACAGGAAGGGATATTTGAACGCAACGAGCTTTCCGATGACGAGGGGAAGCTCTTGGTTGAGGTGGGCTCGCGTGTGACCGCGGTCGTTCAGTCGATCGATGGGCAGACCGGTCAGGTGAGGCTGAGTCCTGTGTTTGTGCGGACGAAGCAGGATGCGCAAGCGCAAGATGGCGCGCTTGGGACGCTTGGGGCGGCGGTGCTGGAGGCGTCGGCGGCTGGAAAGGCTGCGTCCGTGCTGGTGGAAGGCGCGAAGGTAAAAGGGGCGGTAACGGGTATCGAGCGCTTCGGTGTGTTTGTGCAGATCGCTGGTACGCAAGGCCGTTCGGGGCGAGGGCTCGTGCCGGCTTCCGAAACGGCAACGCCGCGCGGCGCCGATTTGAAGAAGCACTTCACGGTGGGGCAGGAGCTCGAGGCGAAGATTTTGAATATCGATGAGAGCGGTAAGATCCGGCTTTCGATCGCTGCCTTGAAGACCGATGAAGAGCGCGGTGAGTTTGAGGCGTTTGCGAAGGCGGAGCGCGAGCGTACCGACAAGGGGCAGAAATCGGACAAGCCTGCTCCCGTGAAGGGTTTTGGGACGCTCGGCGATTTGTTCACCAAGAAAGCGAAGCGCTAGCGGCTGTTGGTTCCCGTTGAGCCGTAGCCTCCTGCGCCCCGTTCGGTTTCGCTTAAAGAATCGGCGAGATGCAGCTCGGCGCGGGCCACGGGGCAGATCACCAATTGAGCGATGCGATCGCCGCGGCCGATGTGAAATGGTTCTTGTCCGTGGTTGATGAGGAGCACTTGCATCTCGCCGCGGTAGTCGGCGTCGATGGTGCCTGGTGCGTTAAGCACGGTGATGCCGTGTTTAAGCGCAAGCCCGGAGCGGGGCCGGACTTGGCCTTCAAAGCCTTCTGGCAGCGCGATGGAGTAGCCGGTTGGAATGAGCCTGCGTTCGCCGGGCATGAGCGTGATGGGCTCGGCGATTGCGGCACACAAGTCCATGCCTGCAGCATGCGCGGATTGGTAGGCGGGGAGGGGGACGGCGATTGGGGAAACCAAGACGATAGGGATTTGAACAATCACAGGCGTGAAACTAACAGCATCAGCGGGGGCCGAGCACAGTTTCGAGATGCTTTTCGTCTTTGTGAAGAAGGGTGAGGGCGGTGTCAGACCATGCCCGTTTCTTATCGGAAAACCCTGCGGAAATAGCTTTTTGGAGCGATGCGATGGCGCGTTCCCGGTTGCCTCCGCTGGCCCAGGCGCGGGCGGCTGAGTAGGCATCCTCTGCGCTGTTTTCCCTTTCAAATGCGGTATCCCAGAGCTTGGCCGCGCTGCTGAATTGGCCTCCTTCAAAGGTGAGGCGCGCCATCTGCCGGATATCGTCTTCAGAAAGGGTATCGACGATCTCAACTGCAATTTCAGCGGCCTGAGCCGTGTCTTTTTGCTCGAGCAGAATTTGAATCAGCGGCCCTGCGATTTCTTTGCGCTGATCGCCGGATGAGTACGCTTTTTCAAGCAGTTTGCGGGCATCGCCGATATTGCCCCGCGCCCTGAAAATGGAAGCGCCGAGGGCCGGATCGACAGGGCCTAGCATGCCTGCGCGGTTCAGCGCGATTTCGGCTTCATCCAGGCGCCCCTCCATCTGATGTGCCCATGCGATGATTTCGTAAGCCATAACCATGGCCCGGGGTGAAGGCGTTCCTTGGGTGCCCGAAAGAACGTCCTCGGCGAGCTTTATCGCGCGATCGGTCTCGTCATCGGCCAAGGCTTTGCGCGCGCTCTTGAGCGTCGCCGCGGTCTCGGGGCTCATTTCAGGAGCCGGCCCGGTGTTGCGCGGTGCTTCGGAGCGGAAGCGCTGAAAGCTTTGAACGGCGCCCATGCCGAAAATAAAAGCTCCCCACAGGCTGCCGAGCTTGAGGAAGTACAGTGCGACCGTTGTGCCCGCAACGAGCGAAATTACTGCGGTGATGCGCGCATATTTGGGGCCCAGCGTGTGTTCCAAAACGTGCCCGCCGTCGAAGGGCAGAACGGGGATAAGGTTGATGATCCCCCAGTAGATATTTACTTGCTGAATTTGTTCGATGGCCATCCGGCCTAGAAACGGCCACGAGCGAACCCAATCCTCGGCGAGCACGCGGATGCAGTAAGCGACGGCCGCGAGTACAAATCCCGCGAACGGGCCGGCTGCGCTGATGA
This sequence comes from uncultured Polyangiaceae bacterium, assembly GCA_964537685.1. Taxonomy (GTDB): domain Bacteria; phylum Myxococcota_A; class Polyangia; order Polyangiales; family Polyangiaceae; genus CAZICM01. Next base: position 48,249 of record CAZICM010000047.1, on the reverse strand, counting down.
TGACGCGATCGAGGCGGCGGAGCGGAAGAAGCGCTCTCCAGCTTGTCGTTCCGCCCATCCAGTGAAGGGTGATGCTGGGTTCGATGGCATGGCGCTGGATGGCGAATGCATGGCCGTATTCGTGCACCAAAATCGACACGAGGACGACGGCCATCCACACGCCCATCAGGCCGGGGTTAATCCCACCCCGCCCGAACGACGCATAGCCGAGCATAAAAGCCATGATCCAAAAGCCGAACTGGATCTCGACATCGACGTTGAAGAGCCGAAAAGTCATGGGATGAGCGAGTGTAGTACGGCTTTTGTTTGGCTGTTGCCCGAATGAAAGCGAGCTCGGGGTGGGAATGGATTGTGTTCGGGCCAATCAATTGCGGGTTTGGGCGGAATTGTCTTAGAGTGCGCGGTCTCGCACGCCTGTTCTTATGGTTGTTCTCCGCCTCTGGCATGTGTTGTCTTTGAGTTCGGTGCTGGGCTTGCCCATCGCTTGTGCTTCGTCGCCGCAGCCTTCTCTGGAGGCTCGCGCTCAAGCGTCGGCAAGTGCGGTGTCTGCCCCCTCCGCGTCCTTAGGTGCCGCGCCCGCAAGTGCCGCGCCCGCGCCATCGTTATCGGCGTCGGCGAGTGCGGTTTCTTCGGCCGCATCTGACCCCGCGCCTGTGCCCACCGCCGAGCCGGCGAATACGGCAAAAGAGCTTCCGCCGCCGCCGATTCCTCCGAACACAGTCGTGTTGCATATCGGCGATTCGTTTTTGCAGGCCGGTTTTGCGCAGGCGCTCAAGCCGCGCATGAAGGAGCTCGGCGTGCGCTACGAAATACGCTCGGAACAGAGCTCGTACACCACGACGTGGGCTGGAAAGATGGAGTCGCTGGTCCGGGAAACAAAGCCCGATTTGGTGATGATTAACCTGGGCGCCAATGAAGTGGCCAATACAGATCCGGCAACCCACGCACAGGCCGTACGGCGCATTGTGAAAGGCATTGGCGGGCGGCCATGCGTATGGGTATCTCCGCCGCTTTGGCGCAAGGACACAGGCATCATCAATGTGATCCGCGAGAACTCTGCGCCTTGCCGTTTCTTTGATTCCGATCGCTTGGTCAAAGAACCCATTGCCCGCGGCAGTGACAAAATTCATCCAACACCCGCGGGCGGAGCCGTGTGGGCCAGTGCTTTCTGGGTGTGGCTGGAACACGAGCGGGCACCGCTTGGGCCTTCGGAATCCGGACTATCCGTTGGAAGCGGCGAAGGTAAGCGCAATCCGTGGCTGTTCAAGGCAGCTCCCGATGATGAGCATGCGGCGAAGCCCTATGCTGGTCCTTGAATGAAAAGGCAGCAAAATTCTTGCGGTTCCTCTACGATTGGAGAGCGGCTCTTCGCATCCAGAGCGCTTAAAACACTGGGCTTGGAATCCAATGAGGATCGTCCTTCGCGGCGACAGCGAGCAGTTCACGATTGTCCGGGCATTTGAGGCCCGTGACGCCGAACACGTTCGCGAATTCTCAAGCGAGCATGTGGCGCTGAGCTTCCTTCACAGCGTCGCTCCAGATGGCCTGTACGCCATGCGGCTGCGCCACGAGCTGGAACGGGCGCGCGAGACGACGGACGTGATGCGCATGTCCGATCTCGATGTTCTGCGGATGATGGCGTCGCTGATTTCGTCCGGCGTGCTGAAGGTCGTGAGCAGCGCGCTCGAGCGGGGCACGCTGGATCTCGGTGAAGGAACGGCTACAGGCAAGAGTGAACCGGGCAAGGCGCCGCCCATCGAGCACAAGCCGGGGCCAATCGTGCCCCAGGAGTATCCAATTCTCGCGCGGGTCGAGAGCAGCGAAGTCATCAATTCAACCCGCAGGCTGGTCGCGGCGATTCAAGAGCTGATGCATGTGCTCTTTAAGAGAACACCGCCGCCCTCTCAGCTTGCCCGCGAATTCGTGTCGAATGCGGGCGAAGTCGCTTCCAATTCGCGCCTCACGCTCGATCGCCTTCATGTTGGCATCGAGCAGCTTCTATTCCGGCATGCGCCTCTGCGCGGAGAAAAGCCGAGCGTGCCGATCGAGTTCAGGACGCTTGGAAAGGCCGAAGGAACGCTGTCGAAAAGCGCCATTCAAAGCTTTTCAGCGGGTCTCGATGCGCTGCTTTGGGAGAAGAAAGACAGCCCAGGGGATGTCCCGCAGCCGCGTGTACTTCGGGGCGTTGGCACGCCTTTGCGCGGGGCCCTGGAGACCGGGAAGGCGGATACGCCGCCTCCAGAGAAACCCCCTGAATCCAAGGCTCCGGTGCCCAAAACGAGCATCCTGTTCAAAGTGCAGTGGAGCGACACAGGCGCACCGGTTGGCTCCGTGAAGCTGAAGATCAAACTGCCAGCGGGCAATGAAACCGAGCCGCGCACGAACCAAAAGGGTGAGATTTATTTGGGCGGCATTGCGGAGGGCGTGTGCGAGGTGAGCAGCGATATCAAAGGCGCAACCCGCAAGACGGTGCTCGAGCTGGGCGGCACAGGAAAGGCGCCTGCGCAGGGAACAAGCCTGGTTCAGTACAAAGTGGCGAAGATCGAGCGGTACAAGGTGAAGACTGGCGACACGCTCGACACGCTCGCCGCCAAGGTGGGGATGAGCGCGGGTGAGCTGGCGAAATTCAATTGGGGCAGCGACGATCCGAAGGTGATTGCCCAGTGCCTTCGCCTCGAGGTCGGATGCACCAAAAAATCGCCGGACGGCAAGGGCTATGTGTTCGATGACTCGGATACACCGGGCATTGTTTTATTGCCGAGTCCGATGTCTGAAACGGGGCTCGCAACAGGCGGCGAGCATCTATTTTCGGTGGGCTCTCTCGATGTCGAGCCCAAGCCATGGATCTTCTCGCTTTAAACCGGCTGGCCTAAGGCTCCTGCAATCGCATTTCGCACATCGCGCATCAGCGCCTTGCGCTTGGCTTCGCCGTACGCCACCGCATCGACAGGAGGGCAAATGGTCACTGTGACGCGCTGCCCTTTTCGAACCGTAAAATTGCGCGCTGGCAGCACATCCCGCGTGCCATCAATGGCAATAGGCAAAATGCGAACGCCTGTCTCAAGCGCCATGCGAAAGCCGCCGCTCTTGAACGAACCCAGCGTGCCATCTTTGCTTCGCGTGCCCTCCGGCGCGATCCAGACGCGCGTGCCTTCCTTGAGCATATTGCTCGCATCATGAAGGCTTGAAATCGCCTGTTTCCGATCGCCCCGGTCGATGCGGATAAATCCTGCGGCTGTCATCGCCTTGCCCCAAATTGGAACGAGGAACAGCTCTTTTTTGGCCACCATCCGGATGCGTCCGGGCACCGAGCAATACACGGCCGGGATATCGTAGAGACTCTGATGATTCGACATCAGAATAAGAGGCTCGCTGTTGTCCGGCAGATGCTCGTGTCCGCGCACATCCAGCGTAACTTCCGCATCATTGAGGATTTTTTGTGACCACCACGCGAGCCGGTCATCGTAGGCCGACGCCGGCGGATGCAGGCCCACAAGCGCCTCGACGACGGTGACAATGCTGATGCGGCCTGTGTCGGCAATTGCGGAAAGCGAATCGAGCAGGCTCATTTCTTAAACTGCTGATCGCACTGCTTCACGCAATCGGCATCCTTGCAGCGCTTGGCGCATTCATCCCAATTCGAGGGTTCCCAGTTGTTGCCTGTCGGCGTCGACGTGTCGTCGGGCGGCGGAGCGCCCAAAATGCTCTCGCAGGCATTTAAGCTGCGGTTACACGCCTTACCGGAGCCGCAATCGCTGTCATAGCGGCATTCGACGCACTTCAGGTTGAAACACAATTTGCCGCCCGGCCCCGCATCGTTGACTTGGCAATCGGCATCGCTCTTACACACGGGAAAACGGCCATCGGTGCACGATGGTGCGGCGGCGAAAAGAAAAGCAAGCGAGCACAAAAAGAATGCGCCCGAGAAAATGCGAGTGGGCTTCATGGGCTTTCTTTTAACGTTCCAATGGAGGTCACTGTCAATCGCCGTATGTGGGGGTTATGCCGGTGCTCCCACAGATACAGGGCCTGCCATCTGCCCAGCGCAAGCCGTCCATTGGTGATTGGAATCACTTCGCTCGTGTGCGTCAGCATAGAGCGGATATGGCCTGGCATATCGTCCGGACCTTCATCGTCGTGCTCGTAACCGCGGCCGTCGGGCACATATTTGCTTATCCAGCTTTCGAGATCGCGCAGAACCGATGGGTCGGCATTTTCTTGGATGAGCAAACTCGCCGATGTGTGGTGCACAAATACCGAGCAGCTTCCCGTGTGGATACCCGAAGCGTGGGCAGCTTCCGCGGCTCGCTCCGTAATATTTAAAAAACCCCGGCCTTTTGTGCGGATTTCAAGCTCCGCCTGATGTACGCGCATGCTCATAATCTGCGCAGCATAAGACGCGCGCGCGCTCGGTTTCACAAGGCATCAAGATGCGGGCTGGCATTGAAGAAGCGCGCCGGCGCGTGAACGCCTTGAAAAGCACCGGGGGGACTCTTAGCGTGTGGGGTTCGCCATGCAATACGATAGCTCGATGAAATTCGCCCAAATCCGCGGCATTGAAATTCACTACGACACCTTCGGCGAAGGCCCGCCGATATTGTTGATTATGGGTCTTGGAGGCCGGGGTGATGCCTGGACGCCGCTGTCTCAAGCGCTTGCGGGCGCGGGTTTTCAAGCCATTCAATTCGATAACCGGGATGCGGGCTGGTCATCGCCGATGACGAATGCTTCGTATGAGCTTTCCGATATGGCCGCCGATGCAATTGGCTTATTGGATACGCTCGGCATTCAGCAGGCCGACGTGATGGGCATTTCGATGGGCGGAATGATTGCCCAAGAAATGCTCATTGAATATCCATCGCGCGTTCGCCGGGCCATTTTAATGGCGACAACGCCGGGAGGAAGAAAGGCGGTCTTGCCCGAGCCGGAAATCGTCGCGCATTTATTTAATCTTTCGGGGAATCAATCCGATGTAATTAAAAGAGTATACGCGGCAATTACCGGCCCCGGATTTGCCCAAGCGAATGAAGAGCTGTTGGATTTGGCTGTTCAGGCCGCGCTGCTGAAGCCCGCAACGCGCGAGGGAATAGGCCGCCAATTCGCGGCTGTATCGCGCTGGAGCTCGTGGGATCGGCTCTCAAAAATCGCCGCGCCGACGCTGGTGGTGCATGGAGATTCGGATAGATTGATTCCTTATCCGAACGGCGTGTCCATTTCAGAACAAATTCCCAGTGCCCGTTTACATACGATCAAGGGTGCTGGTCATCTATTGCCATTGGAAGCGCCGCGCGAGATATTCCGGGCGGTGAAATCGTTTTTTAAAGAGGCGGATACAGCTTGAAGAAAGGCTAAACCACGCGCCTGAGCATCAATTGGCGCTTGTGCATTCAACGCCGCCGAGCTGGGCGCTGTTATTGTCTTCAATACATTCGTTTAGGTATTCGTTGCCCATATCGTCTTTGTCCGTCGCGACAAAGAAATCCATAACGGAATCGCTTGCCATTCGAATGTATTCCATGGTTACGAGTTCGTATTGGCCTGGCAAAAGGGGCAGTTTGGTGACGGCCGTACCAATCCATGTTCCGGATGCGTCGGGCCCGCGGTAGAAGCTGACATTGATTCCAGGCGCGACGCCCTGGCTTCCCTTGTTTTGCACAAAGGCGCGGAGCAGCACTTTATCGGGACAAGGAAGGAGCGATGCCTCGAGGCTTACCTGAATATCCGGCGCATTGAAAACGCCGGCACCTTGATTGGATTGGCGGTAATTATTGAAACCGGCAGGTTTTATCCAGCTCGGCGATTCGGGGACAGGGAGCGAACCGTCCGCGTTGATATTGGTAATATGATATGCGTGCTGATTCCACACGCGGCGCGTCCGAACCCAGTTATCGCCGGCATCACCGTATAAAAATACCCCGTGACGGCTTCCTGCAACCCCATAGGGGCAGGAGGGGCTGCCGCCCTTGTGATTTAAATCATTCGCAGCCACAAGGATTTCCGTGTTGTTATCGCCGTCGACGTCGGCAATTACAGGATATTCGTGAATGGTGGCGGATGAATTGGCTTCCTGATAAAGAACGGTTCCATCAATACCATTGTAAACGCGTAAATAACATTCGTCGTTGTATACGACCTCTGCCACGCCGTCGCCCTGAAAATCAAACAGACTGGATCCTGTGCGGTTTGATGAAAGATCCTGGGTCGCCGTCTGCCATTTCACACTTAATGCCGGCATTGGATTGGTCGTGTATTCGAATACCGAATATGCACTGCCATTGGCCGCCGCAATTTCCGGCTCCGGGTCCGCGTCGAAATTGGCAATGGTCGGCGCTCCTCCCGCACCCATTCCAGGCATCGCAAGCGATGCGAGTACCGCGCCTGTCGTCGGGTTCTGCACCCGCACCTGCCCCGCCGCGATAACAATGAGCTCGGGCTTTCCATCGAGATCTAAATCGGCAATGGCTGGATAACCATCGATTTGGCCATTATCCCAATAGAGTGAACCGTCGGCATGCAATGCGCTTTTGCCGCCTGCCACCTCTTGCACTCCATCGCCGTCCAAATCGGCAATGATACTAACCGACCCATAGGTTCCGTTGTTCGATCCAAAATAGGCTCCGCCGTCATAGCGCAGCTTGCCCATTGCATCGAATATCGCGCCACCGACAACAATTTCGGGGCTGCCATTGCCCTCGAGATCTGCAATGGCGACCGTGGCCGAATTCAATGCGACATTCCATGGCGTTACACCGTCGGCCATCGTCGTTGCCCATTTGAATTTGCCATCATGCTCAAAGGCAATGAGCCCGCCTCCTGCCTTGGGCGTGACGATTTCAACAAAGCCATCGCCGTCAATATCGGCCGCCGCAGGCGTTCCGCGGGGCTGAATGCGATTTGCGTCTAAATATACATCTGTATTGGCATCCCATTTTTCTATGCCGTCTTTGCCATTGAGCGCCCGCAGATATCCAACGCCCAATCCGTTGAAATTGTCGGACGTGGGGATCACGACATCGGGAATGCCGTCTTTCTCGAGGTCAATGACGACAGGCGCATTGATGACCTGGTTGTGCGCGCTCTGAATGGGGCTGTCGGTCCACGACCATTCCAGCAAGGGTGTCAGTGGCCCTACGGGCGGCTTGTATTCGCAGACAGGCGCGCCTGGAGGCTGGGGTAGGCATTTGCCGGTGGTCGGCTCGCAGAATTCATTTTCTGCGCAGTCCGCCCAGTCGAGACAGTTGCCCGTGGGCGCCCAGCATTTGTCGGCGAGGCACACTTCTCCGGCCCCGCAGCAGGTTCCCAAATCGGCCCCGCAGCGCACATTGGTCGCGCATGTGGAAAGACAGGCTCCGAGCACACATTCCTCGCCCGCCGCGCAGCATTCGCCCGAGCCGCACACAATGCCCGATTGGCAGCCGACAAAAATACTTCCCCCTTGCCCGGAACCGCCCATTCCAGAGCCTGCAGTGCCCGTTCCGCCTTGCCCTCCGCCTGCCGCGCCTTGACCGCCCGAGCCTGGGCCTGCGGCGCTTCCGCTGGAGTCGCCTCCATCACCGCAGCCGCCGAAAATGGCTGCGGCCGCGATCGCCAGTGCACCCCCGATAATGCCTAATCGTCGTTTCACAAGCTCCTCCTATCCATTGAAAACCCAAGGTTTTCACAAGCATCAAGAATGGCTTGGCGCGTCAACCCGCGCGGGGATGTCCATGGTATTGTCGGGGGTGTTGTTTTTCTGAGCGCGCTGTTTCAAGCGCAATGAAGAAGCACGGCGGGCATCGGCCATGATGAACAAAGCGGCGCGTACCGGATACCGGGAAGCTCAATTGAATTGCCCAAACTGCAAGGCTTTGCTTGAAGTGCAGGAGATCCTCGGAAGCCCGGTGGATTGCTGCAGGGATTGCGGAGGTCTTTGGGTGGATTGGTTTGACGGCGATCTGCCCGGGATTGTGCGGGGAACGCGAGAAGCGGCGGCGGAGGACGGAGGAGGCGGACGAGATCGAAAAGCGCCGTCCGGGAAGGCTCTAAGCGGAAGCGCGCTGCCGCATTGCCCGCGCTGTTCGAGACCTTTGGCGCAAGAGCAATTTCAGCAGACCGGGCCTACTATTTACCGCTGCGGCGAATGTCTGGGCGCCTATGTTCCGGCGGAGCGGGCTGCCGAACTCGCTCGTTTCGTGCCCGCGGACGAGGCCGGTGACGCGGGCCGGGAAACTGGCTTTTGGCGCGGGCTTATTGAGCGGATCCGGCTTGTGCTGGGCCGCCCTTGAACATCTGGACGCCGCGTCTTGAGAGCAAAATTTTGGCGCGCCCTTCTAACGTTGAATTTGCTCCCGAATGCCAAAGGGTGAGATGATGGGCATCCTTTCGCCGCTACCTGCAACCGGGCCCTGAATCAGCGAAACCAGATGCTGGTGCGGCGAGACATCACTGGGAATCGAGGAGGAACATCGAGCGTCATGCAAACGCGCAGACGAACCGTACGTTGGTTGTCCACGCTAGCCGCAACCCTTTTGCTAGGCACCGTGGCATCAGCCGCACAGGCACAAGAGACAGGACAGAACGATCAAGGATTTGCGCTCGATCGCTTTCAGCCGTCATTTGCGGGCGATCGCCTATTTGGCGTGCAGTCCCCATTTTCGGCCGGCCACATGGAAGTGCATGCGTCGCTCCTGTTTAATTACGCGCTAAATCCGCTCATTTTGGTGAAGACACAGGATGGCGCCGAAGAAGAGCGGCAAGGCATTGTCAGCCATCAGATGTTCACGCATGTCAACGGCACATTCTCGCTGTTCAATCGGGTTGCGCTGAACTTGGACATTCCCGTCGCGCTCGTGCAGAGCGGTGATAACCCGACGGGCGAAGGCTTGACATTCACATCGCCGTCGGGAGCCGATTTCGGCGATTTGCGCATAGGCGTGCGCGGCACGCTGTACGGCGACTATTTCGATATCTTTCAAGCGGGCGTGGGCGGATATCTTTGGCTGCCCACGGGCACCGGCGACTTCGTATCCGATGGCAGTGTGCGCGGCGCGCTCAACGTGATTTTAGGCGGGCGCGCTGAAAAATTTGTGTGGTCGTTTTCGGTGGGCTCGGAAATCCGCGGCTCCAAAAATTATCTGGGCCAAATCGAGCAGGGCACGCTGATTCAATTCGGCGGCGGTATTGGGTTTTTGCTCGACGACGAGCGCAACTTTCAAATCGGCCCGGAGATTTCAGGCGCTCTTCTTCCTCAGAATGTCAGTGCCAACACGACCAACATGGAAGCGCTGCTCGGCATGCGTTACCGCTTCATGGAGGATTTCGAAGCGAGCCTGGGCCTCGGTGGAGGACTTGCTCCAGGCGTTGGAACGCCGACATTCCGCGCGCTGCTCGGCATTGCGTACACGCCTCTCATGAAGAAGGCTCAGCCCGATCGCGACAAGGACGACATCATCGATGCTGAAGATGTGTGCCCGGATGTCCACAAGGGCAAATTCCCCGATCCCGATCCCAAGCGCTTGGGCTGCCCGGCCGATCGCGACGGCGACAAGATTCTCGATGAAGTCGATGCATGTCCCGATCAGCCCGGCGCGCCCAACGACGATCCGAAGAAGCATGGATGCCCGCTTCCGAATGATCGCGACAAAGACGGCATTATCGATCCGCAGGATGCGTGCCCGGATGTTCCAGGCGTAAAGAATCCCGATCCGAAGAAGAATGGCTGCCCGCCCGATCGCGACAACGATGGCATTCTCGACGAGAAGGATGCGTGTCCGGACGTGCCCGGCGAGCCCGATCCCGATCCGAAGAAGAATGGCTGTCCGAAGCCGAAGGATCGCGACAAGGATGGCATCATCGACGATCAGGATGCGTGCCCGGATGTGCCCGGTGTTGCCGATCCGGATCCGAAGAAGAATGGCTGTCCGCCCGATCGCGATAACGACGGGATTTTGGATGCCCAGGATGCGTGCCCGGATAAGTGGGGCGTCTCCGATCCGGATCCGAAGAAGCACGGATGTCCGAAGTCTGTCGTGCTGACCGAGAACGAGATTTTGATCTTGCAGCAGGTTCAGTTCGACTTTGCCAAGGCGACGATCCGCCCGGTGAGCTTTGGCTTGCTGGACGAGGTGGCTGCGGTGCTCCGCGATCATCCCGAGCTGTTGAGGCTGGAAGTGCAAGGCCATACGGACAACAAGGGCCAGCGCAACTACAACCTCAAGCTCTCGCAGGCGCGCTCGGATTCGGTCATGGCGGCGCTTGTGCAGCGCGGAATCGATCCGGGCCGCATGATCGCGCGGGGCTACGGTCCGGATGTGCCGATCGCCGAGAACACAACCGATGCTGGACGCCAGTTGAACCGGCGCGTTCAGTTCAAGATCATCGAGAAGCGAAAGAAGTAGGACCGGGCTGATTCATACCGGGGAAGAATGCGTGTTCTTCCCCGGTATGATCAGTGCACACCATCTGATCAACAGAGAGCAGAAATCGCGCGCATCAGAGCTTTCCAAGCGGCCATTTCTGACAGACAATATAAATTCTTGAGTCAATGTTTTTCCACGGGGTTCGGTGCGTCGCCGAAAGCAACCCCATGCTTTAAAAAGTGAGGAGCCATGAGAACAAAAGCGGTGTTTACCGGATTGGCTGCTTTGGCGCTGCTTAGTGCGGTGTCGGGGCGCGCGAGTGCTTTGCCTAAAATAGTCGAGACGACACAGCAGGGAGATTTCCTTCTGATTGGCAATACGCTTGTGCAAGATTGCGCGTCCGGCGTTGCTCCCTATCCCACTGGAGCTAAGTGCTCCGGCATTATGGCTGGCAACCTTGAAGACAAGGGGCCCGATATCTTTTGGCAAGCCAGCGGGATGACGGTTAAGTCGGACGATACGGTGGCGATGGATCAGGCGAAGTCTGCCGCGCTCCTCACGATTCCCGACGGTGCGGAGGTGACCAACGCCTACTTATTCTGGTCGGCGCGTTCGCAGGCATCCGGGCAGGTGGATGACAAGGTGATGCTGGAATGCATCGGCGGCATTCCTCCTATCGAGGCAACCGCCACCAGCACGTTCGCACTCGGTGACAACTACCACGGTACTGCGGATGTGACGACCTACGTTAAGAACAACGGAAGCTGCACATACGCAATTTCAGGCGTTACCTCGTTTGACTTCAAGAATTTTGCTCCATCAGACCCTGCTGGGCACGCGGGTTGGTGGATGGTGGTTTTGTATAGTCACCCCAAGATGCCGCATCGAAATATTTCCGTATTCGCAGGCTTGGACAAGCTGCAGGATACTGAGAAGACGCAGGCACTCGTAGACGATATTTTGATTCCCAAGAACTTCAACGTCTACTCGGGTGCCAAAGTCGGCGTCGTCGCCTATGAGGGCGACAGCGGTGTTACCGGCGACAGTTTTTCACTGATTGATCCGGTGACCATGAGTGTCGCAACGCTCAAGGACAACGGCGGGAACGAGAACGATTTCTTTAATAGCAGCCGTTCTGTTGACGGAGTGAAATACTCTTCTCCAAGCGATTTGCCGGCACCCTCGGGCGATCCAGGCTCGATGAGCCATCTCGATATAGATATTATTGATATTACGGCCCCTCTCCAGTCGGGAGGGCAGACTCAGATCAAATTCGAAGCAACTAGCATCGAATTCGTTCTGGTATCCGGCATTGTCACATCCATTCCGACCTTCACCGATGCGGATATGGATGGGCTATCCGACGATGAAGAAATCCTCAATCACACGGATCCCAACGACGCCGATTCCGACGACGACGGCGTGGCGGACGGCGTTGAGGGCTGTTCAAACCTGGCAACGTGCACCGAGCCTGGTTGGAATGTCGATACAGACGGCGATGGGCTGATCAACGCGCTGGATCCGGACGCTGACAACGATGGCCTTTTCGATGGCACGGAGCTTGGCCTCGACTGCAACAGCGAGGCGACGGACGCCTCGCAAGGGCATTGCAGGGCCGACGCGGATTCAGGCACGAAGACCGATCCGCTGGATGCCGACACAGACGACGGCGGGGTGAGTGATGGCGCCGAGGATTTTAATCTCGATGGCAAGGTGGACAGCGGCGAGACCGATCCAACGACGGGCCATGGAAGCGATGATGTAAGCGTTGTCGACTCTGACGGCGATGGCTTGAGCGACGGCCTCGAGGACGTTATCGGCTCGGATAAAAACGACACCGATTCCGACGACGATGGTTTACCCGATGGCCAAGAAGCGAATCCATCGGACGATACCGACGGCGATGGCTTGCTCAACGTGAACGACGTCGACAGCGATAACGACGGCCTGTTCGACGGTACGGAAACGGGCAAGAACTGCGACGATCTAGGCAATCCGGCGAACCCAGGGCACTGCATTCCGGATGCTGATGGCGGCCAGACGACCACGAGCCCGGTGAATCCCGATACCGATTACGGCGGTGCGACGGACGGCGCGGAGGACGGAAACCTCAACGGCACCCAGGATCAGCAGGGTGAGACAGATCCGACTGAAGGTCATCCCCAGGACGATGGCACTGTGACCGATAGCGACGGCGATGGCCTGAGCGATCTTCAGGAAGGCACGCTGGGTTCGGATCCGAACGATGCGGATACGGATGATGACGGCGTTCGCGATGGTTTAGAGCCCAATCCCTCGGATGACACCGACGGCGACGGCAAGAACAACGTGAATGATTCCGACAGCGACGGCGACGGCCTGTTTGACGGCACGGAAATGGGCTTGCCTTGCAGCGATCCCGCAACCGACAAATCGAAGGGCACCTGCAAAGAGGACGGCGACAAGGGCAAGACAACGACGAGCCCGGTCGATGCGGATACCGATGACGGCGGCGTGACCGACGGCGGCGAGGATTTTGACAAGGATGGCGTGTACGACGCCAACCAGGGCGAAGGCAATCCGCTCGATCCTTCGGACGACACCAGCATCCAGATCTGCGATGAGGATTCCGATTGCGGGCCGCCCAACAGCGGCAAGGTCTGCGATATCCCGGCGATGACCTGTGTTGACGGATGCCGCACCGATGACGACTGCCCCGATCCCAAAGTGTGCAAGCTCGAATCGGGCGCGGTCATTGGCTATTGCGCCGACCCCGGCGCATCCAGCGGAGACAACGGCCAAGTGAATGTGCAAGGCGGCTGTTTGTGCGAGCTGCCCAATGGCGGCAATTCTTCGAACAGCTATGCGGTCTCGCTGCTTGCTGCCGCGTGCGCCGCGATGGTGAGCCGCCGCAGGAAGCGCAGCGCCTAGCCGCCCTTCGCACACCCGTCTGGGCGGGTTCTCCATCCGCCCGGACGCATCCCGCCTGATTGATATTCCTATCCAACGAAATTGAGACTCTTCGCCCGCCCGGCTTCGGGGAACAATCCCGCAGCGCCGCGGTCTGGCTTCTGCACGAACGGAGTTCAGCGCGGTGAGCGATGAACCGCGTTCAGGAGGAAGCCGTGGTCTTGATTAAGATGGTTTTGCGGTGGAGCGCGTTGTCTCTGGGCGTTGCAGCTTGTGCGCAGGGCTCAACCGCGCCTTCTCAGCCGCCCGCGCCTGTTCAGCTCGAATCGGTTCATCGCCGGGGTGTCAAGGCGGATATGGCGGTTTCCATGTGCGATGCCGCTGGAACGGGTTGCACCGAACTGCGGGAGGGAACTGAAATCCGCGGGCCTGCCATGGTTAAGACCGCGCCGGGCGCCAAGGCCACGCTTCGCTTCAGCAAAGACAAAACGATTGAAATGAGCGAAAATTCGATCGTTTTAATCCAGGACTCCAATGCGGCCCAGGCCATTGAAATTGCCGAGGGAACTTGCCTTCTAAAACATTTGGATAGCGAATATTCAGGCGCGGCGGAAAAGGCCGGGGCGGAGGGCGGCGAAAATACAATCAATAATTCAAAAAATCTGATTGTATTTGCATCGGGCACGCTATTCAAAGCCGCAGACGATAGGGAAACCATTGTTGCGATTCGAGTCCGCAAAGATGAAACGGCCACGGTGAGCGTCCGCAAAGGCACCGTGCTGGCTCAATCTCATCCTATGGGCTTAGAATTCCTCTCTTCGGGAGAAACGGCGCGTTTTGCCCCGGGTGAAGCGCTGGATCGCAAAGCTGTGTGGATGGGATTGGATGCTCCAGTGGATTCGCCCGCGGACGGACTTGAGACGCTGAAAGCGCCTGTTCCCCGCGGATTTGGAACGCTCACGGCACGTATTCCTGGAACAACCGATGCAATTGCCGGTGTGAGGATGATTTCGCACAAAGTGACCGTTTCCGTGCGCGACGGTTATGCCCGCACCGAAGTGGAAGAAGAGTTTTTGAATGAAACGCCGCGCGTTCTCGAAGGGCGCTATGCCTTTCCGCTTCCTGCCGACGCGAGCATTTCAAGGCTTGCGCTGGTCGTCGGCGATCAATGGGTCGAAGGCGAAATGGTCGAACGCAAACGTGCTGCTTTTATATTTCATGGAATTGTAGAAGATACCGTTCGCCCCCGCGATCCGGCGCTTTTGGAATGGGTATCCGGCGGGGAATTTTCGCTTAAGATCTTTCCAATAGCGCCTAAATCGTCGCGCAAAGTCCTGCTGGCCTATAACCAGGCCCTGCGCTCGGAAGGCGGGCGGATGCGTTATACCTATCCCTTATCGCTGGGCGCCGATCGGGCCAATACAATCGATAATTTTGCCATTTCGGTCCGCGTGTCCGATTCCAGTCCCTGGATGGGCGATGCCATGACAGAAGGATTGCCTGCCGCCCTGAAGATGGAGGACGGGAAACTCAGTGCGCTCTATAGTGCTGAATCATTTTCACCGAATAGCGATTTCCATCTATCGTATTCACGCGGAGAGAGCGAAAAAGCCAAGCAGGCATCATCGAATGCGGATGTGGCGGTTTACCAGCCCAAGGAAGGCGAGTTCTCTGAGACCGGCGACAAGGCGGCTTTTGCGGCCATCCGGCTGAGAGCCGAATTGCCCGCGAACATGAGCCCTCCTTCCCGGGTTCGCAGGGATGTGGCGGTCGTTATCGACAAGAGCCACAGCCAGTCGCGCGAAACGCTGGAAGGCGAAGTGAAATTGGCGGTGGGTATTATCCGGCAGATGGATCCCGACGAGCGTTATGTGGTGCTGGCCTGCGATAGCGCGTGCATTGCATATCCCGAGGCGGGCACCTCGGAAGTGAATGCAAAAGCCTTCGTAAAGACAAAGGCGTGGCTCGAGCAAATCCGGCCGGGTGGAGCTTCGGATATCGCCGGTGCGCTGATGGATGCGGCCAACAGGCTTCCCCAAAAGGGCGCCGCGCAAGTCGTGTATGTGGGCGATGGTTCACCGAGCGCGGGCGAGCTTTCTGCGGAGGCGATTGCCGAGATGGCTTATCCAGCTCTCTCGGACAAATCGGCCGATCTGCGTTTGTTTGGTGCGGGCCGCACGGTCGATGAAATGATGTTTTCGGCGCTGAGCCGGCGTTTGGGCGCGGCTTACGAGGCCGTTCTGACAGATGATTCGATCGAAAATAGAATCAATTCGATTAGCGCGTCTCTTCGCACGCCCGTGATTCAGGATACGGTGCTCGAGCTGCCGTCCTGCGTGAGGGACGTATATCCAAAGGTATTGCCCAGCTTGAGGCTTGGCCAGGAAATCGTATTGGTGGGCAAAACCGATAGTGATGTGAAAGGCACGCTCAAGCTGCGCGGAAAATTGGGCAATACGGATTATGAGCAAGCCAAAACGATTGAATTGAAGAGCGAATCTCTTGAAAAGGCCGGGCAGAATCCCCTGATTCCCAGGCTGTGGGCCGAGGCGCGCATCCGAAGCCTCGAGGAAAGTCCAACGGAGGAAACCGTTTCGGAGATCGTCGGGCTATCGACGCGCTTTCATGTGATGTCGAGGCACACATCGCTGCTCGTGTTGGAAAACGATCGAATGTTTGCTGAATTCGGTATTCGCCGCACCGCCAAAGCCGCCGACGATCGCAGCGATCAGGCTTTTATGAAAGAGCCCGAGCGAAAGCGGGGCAATTCTTCCAAAGACGAGCCGGCTGACACGGCCTCCGAGCCCGATGAGCCCGATGCTGTGGGGCACATGTTTGGCGCGGGCGGCCTCGGGCTTTCGGGTATCGGCGAAGGCGGCGCCGGATCGGGACAAGGCTTTGGAGCAGGCGTCGGCACGATGTCCGGATCGCACAAAACAAGCCCGCCAAAGGTGCGCATGGGCTCGACATCGGTGAGCGGAAGGCTGCCCCCGGAAATTATTCAACGTATTGTTCGCCAAAACTTTGGAAGGTTTCGCCTTTGTTATGAAAACGGCCTGCGCAACAATCCCAATCTCGCCGGACGGGTCAGCATTCGTTTCCTGATTGGCCGCGAAGGCAACGTGATGAGCTCGTCGAACAGCGGTTCGGATTTGCCGGATTCAGGCGTGATCGCATGCGTCGCCCGCTCTTTTATGGCGCTTTCATTTCCACAGCCGGAGAGCGGCACCGTAACGGTTACCTATCCCATCATGTTTTCGCCTGGGGATGGCGGCGGATCCGGGTGGTCAGGCCCGGTCTCTCGGTCTTGGCAGTCGAGCCCTCCACCCTTCAGGTCCATGTGGGTTCGGAATCCCACGGTGTCGCACCGTGTGGAGGCCGATTCATCCAAGGCCGCGGGCACACCGAAAATTGAAGCGCTGGAGAAGTCCTTGGGTGAGTCGCCCAATAGCCGAAAGCGTCACGAGAATTTGATTCGCGGGCTTCTGGTTCAGGGAAGGTTTTACGATGCGCTGGTGAAGGCGCAGCTCTTTGCGGATCTCGATCCCGAAATGCCGCTTGCGCAAGAGCTTTTGGCCTTTGCCGCGGCCGCCGGAGGAGATGCCGACCGATCGCTTGGCGCGCTGGATTCGATGGTGGAACTGAATCCCAGGAAGGCATCCGCGCATCTGCGCGCGGCGCGGGGTTTTGAAGCGCGGGGCGATGAACGGCGGGCGTGCGCGCATTTCCGTTCGGCTGCGTTCCTAACGCCAAAGTCCGTGGATGCGCTGTACGAAGCATTGCGCTGCCGGGCCCGCGTTTTGGATGGAGCACAAGCCGTGGCCTCGCGCATTCGAGGCATGGCAAATCCAGATTCAAAACTCGCGGCTTTGCTGGCCGATCTCGATGCAGGCAAGCTGAAGCGCTACGCCTTCTCGGACACAAAAGGGGGCGAAGTGTTTGCGCGGGTTCGCTGTGTGGAGCGGGAAACGGGCTGCCCGGTGGCCGTGGTCGTGGCTCCTTCGGGGACGGTGTACTCCCCTTGGACGCAGGCTTCGCTTGGAAGGGGAAGCGATTCAAAGGCGATTTCCGGTGTGCGGATTAGCGATGGCACGTATCGCACCGTGTTGGTCGGCGGGGACGCAGGAGCGCGGGCCGAACTGGAAGTGTCGGTCTTGGGTTCCGTGAAAAAACTATCGGCGGACGAGACCCAGCGCACGGTTTCTCTGCTGACCAGCGTGAGCGGCCTTTCGACCGGATTTGGCGGTTTTTGATATCTGGAGCGGGTTGACGAAAGCCGCGCGCGCACAGCAAAGTCATGGCATGCGTGCGCGGCTCAGCTTGTGTTTGGCGATAGGGCTGGGGGCCGCGGGGCTTGGATCGTGCGGGAAAGAGCATGCGCCTCCGCCATCGGTGAAGGAGCGCGCTTCTGCTGAAACCAGCCCAGCCCCAAGTGAAGCGGCTCCGTCCGAGCGGCCTTCGGCCGATGCTTCAGGTCCGCCCGCGCTTCCATCTGCGGCAGCGCTTGCAGAGAGCGGCGACGCTTCCTCGCCCGCGCTCACGCTTATCGCGGGAGGCGATGTGAGCTTTGGCCGGCTGATCGGCCAGATGCTGATCAGCAATCCTCAGGCCGATTTTTTTTCCTCTGTAAAACCATTGCTGGACGGGGCGGATATCCGCTTCTGCAATCTCGAGAGCCAGCTTAGCGATCAGGGCGGCCAAACCGTTTCACCGCTCAACAGCCTCGTGTTCACCGGTCCTCCAGAGGGAGCGGATGCGCTGTCGCGCGCGGGTTTCACCATTGTCTCGACAGCCAACAATCATGCGTGGGACTACGGCAAAAAAGCCCTATTTGAGACGATGGATCATCTGCGGCGCGTGAATGTGCGCTACGTCGGATCGGGGCGCGATCGCGATGAAGCCTATGCGCCTGTGGTGCTCACGCACGCGGACATGAAGCTCGCGTTTTTTGCCGTGACGGACATCTGGAACCAAGGCGTGCTCTCTGCCCATCCCGCAAAGGATTATGTGGCCGGCGCGGACAAGACACTCATCGCGTCATTGGTTCGCAAACTGCGTGAAGACAAAAGCATCGACTTCATTGTGGTGAGTTACCACGGACTTTCCGAGTACATGAACGAGCCGATGCAGCGCACAAAAGACTTTGCCCGAGCTGTGATCGATGCGGGTGCGGATGCTGTGATCGGCCATCATCCGCATGTGGTGAATGGCATTGGCTGGCATCGGGGAAAACCCATTCTCTACAGCCTTGGAAATCTTCTGATGCGTATGAGCAGCAAGTCGCCGTGGACCGAAATGGGCTATCTGGCGCGGCTGCGTTTTGCGCGCGGAGCATCCATTGGTGTGGAAGCGTGCCCCTTCCGAATCTTTGGAACAGAACTCTTGCGTTTCGTCGGCGATCCGTTGCGAAAAACCTACGAACAGAAATTTTTCCTGCATCTCGTCTCCATCTCAAAGGGCCTTGGAGGTATTGCGCTCGGGGCGATTGGAGACGATGGATGCGCGGAAATTTCTCCGGCGAATATCTCTCAAAAGCCGTAATTTTAAGGCAGATCAAGGCATTGCGAGATCGGCCGCCCGGGTGTTCGCAAGGCGCGCAATCAGCGTTTTCGCAAAGTCGCGCACGGTCCGCACGCCGTGCGCCCGGATGCAGAGCGTTGCCTCGTTCATGTACAGCCGCCTCGCAAGCTCGAGCTGAATCGCATGGATCTGCTTGGCCGGAACGCCGTAATGCCAGGTCGAAAAACCGCCGCGGTAGGGATGGTCATGAACAACAGTCCAGCCCATCGATCGCCCATGCGCGTCCACGCTATCGATTAAACAGCCTGCCGCGGTCGTGCGGCCTCGCGTACCGGGCACCAAATCGCCGCGGACCCGCTGCAAATCCACGCCGCCCCGCTGTCCTTCGGTCGGCATGGAGTGCGCGCAAATAAGAATCGCAAACCCAAATCGCTGTTTCTTGCGCTCGAGCAACTGAGCAAGCGCCGCGTGATAAGGCCGGTACAAAGAACGCATCCGCCGCTCGAGCTCGTCTCGCGATAGCCGCTGAGCCAGCATTGGATCTCCATCGGTCGTCAGCCTCCACACAAGGCCCCGCGGCCAAGGTGTTTTTCCGCCGCCTTCAACGGCATCTGCATCGTAATCGGTGTCGTTCCGGTTTAAATCGAGCACATATCGGCTTGCATGCGAGACAAGCAGGCTCGCGCCTTCCGACGGAGCGTCCTGCCACAGCATATCCACATGCAAATCCGCGTCGCGCACGATGCTGCGCGCCGGCGCGATCAAATTCGCCATCACTTCAGGATCGATAGAGAGCCCCGCGTGAGGCACTTCGACAACCACCGGAGACTCGGCGGTCTTAGGTTCAATCACCTCAAAATACGGCTCGGCAACCACGGGCAAAGCGTTGTATCGAATCCCAGACCAGAGCGCGAGGCCATGGCTGGGCTTAGGGGGAACGCTTTTTTTCCTGCTTGATTTTGGCCTCTCCCCGCTTCAGCAACGTATGCTCGCTCCGTGGATCTGTTTGGGTGGACCGACGCTTTTTTAGATCACCTGCGCGTTGAGCGGGCGCTTTCGCCAAATACCGTCGAAGCCTATGCCCGCGATCTCGCGAAGTTCTGCGCCCATGCCGAAGCGCTTGGGCAAACCGGAAATGCGCATATCGACGCGCCTTTGATTTCCACGTTTTTGGTGCAGCTCGGCAAGGAAGGCTTGAGTGCCCGCTCGGCCGCACGGCACTTGTCCGCGGTGCGAACCTTGGTCCGCTTTCTCCTTCGCGAGCGGGTGATCGACGCCGATCCATGCGCGCTGATCGACAGGCCAAAGATAGGCCGGCGCTTGCCGAAAGTTCTTTCTCAAGACGAGATAGGCCGGCTGCTCGATATGCCCGAATCAACGGGCTTCCGGGGCCTTCGCGATCGGGCGATGCTCCATGTTCTCTACGCCGCAGGGCTTCGCGTATCCGAGCTCGTGGGACTAAAGCTCTCCGATATCGAGCGGCGCAAGGGCATTGTATTTGCGCTGGGAAAGGGAGGAAAACGGCGTTTGGTGCCGCTGGGCGAGCCCGCGCTGAATGCCTTGGATGCCTATCTCGAGGTGAGAGCCGCGCATCCCAAGGCGCTCTCGTCGTCGGTTCTTTTTCTTTCGCCTCGGGGCAAAGGGCTCACACGGCAGGGCGTGTGGAAGCTCATTACGGCCTATGCCCGCGCGGGCGGTATTCACAAGCCAGCCTCGCCCCACAAGCTCCGCCACTCCTTTGCGACGCATCTGCTGGAGGGCGGAGCCGATTTACGAAGCGTGCAAGCCCTGCTCGGTCACTCCGATATCACGACGACAGAGATCTACACCCATCTCGCCGACGATCACGTTCGGGCGGCGTATAAACGCGCGCATCCCCGCGCCTAAATCAGTTTTTGCAATTGGTCTTGATCAGCTTCGTGCACTTCTTGACGGGCTGAGTCGTTGTGGTCGGCGGCTTGGGATTGGAGACCGCCACCGGAGCCGACGAAACCAGCTTTAAATCTTTGGACAGCGGTTTGCCTTCCTCAACCGTAATGGTCTCGGTGAGCTCTTTGTATCCCGCTTTGATCGCCGTCACTTTGTAAGTTCCCGGCGCAAGCATAAGAGGCTTGGTCGGGTCCTCCACCTTCTGATCGTCAACGCGGATTTCATCGCAGCCCGGCAGGCACTTCACCTTCACCTCGACCTCGGCGGCCTTGGGAGGCGCTGCACTGGTGCTCGGCTCAGGCGGAGGCGCGGTCGGCGCCGCAGATGTTGTTCCCGCTGCAACCGCGGACGTTGAAGGCGTTGCTGAAGCGCTGGATGCCGTAGGCGTATCCGAAGGCGGCGTTCCGCCCAGGAACAGCCAAGCCGCGATACCTCCGCCCACCAAGAGCAGCGCAACCACACCGACCAAAATCGGCGCGAGCTTGCCGCTCGAAGGACGCTGTGGCTGAGCCGCAGCGAGTTCCGGAGCGGGCATGCCAGTCGATGGCAATGTCGCCGTGTACGCCGGGGCTCCGCCATAGGGCGCCGGAGGCGGCGGATATCCCGCGTCCGGGCTCGGTCCGCCCATCCCAGACATTCCGCCCATCCCGCCGCCCATGGGCGACATTCCGCCCGGAGCTGCTCCATAGCCGCCCGCACCTGCCGACTCAGAAACAGCCGGGAAAGCCATGGTGCTGGCCATTTCGGGATCGCGGGCACTGCCCAGCGCCGAATCGAAGGCCGTTGCAAACTCGCCCACCGTCCGGAAACGCTCATGCGGCTCATGAGCGAGCGCCCGCATCAGAATCACATCCAGCGCTGGATTCAGCCGCAATCCGACTTCTCCCGCCCTCGCCGAAGGAGGTGTGCGCGGAGCCATAATCTCTTGCTGCCACGCCTGAATATTGGGCGAGGGGCCTTGGCAAGAACGCCAATATGAAGTGCCTGTAAGCGCGAAAAACGCAACCAAAGCCGCCGAAAAAACATCTGCAGCAGCACCCGCAGGAGCGCTGCCCGTCACTTGCTCGGGCGCCATCCAGGGCGCGGACATCGCATACCCCTCGTGCGTTGGCACGATACTCCGCGGGATATTGGCGCCGAAATCCGTTAGGCGCGTCGCGTTTCCAGCCGAAGTATCCACGAACACATTGCTGGGCTTCAGCGCGTGATGCATCACCTCGCGGATATGCGCGTTGTCGAGCGCGCGCGACATCGACTTCAGCATTGCGGCCACTTCATTTCCCGTCAGCGGGCGCTGCGCAACAAGCTGCTGAAGCGAAGGAATCGTCGCCATTTGGGTCACACCGAAAGGCGCGCCCGTATTCGCATCGTATCCAGCATCGATAATCGGCATCGCCAGATCGGCCGAAAGCGCATTGGTTTCCGCGTACAGACGCTCAATCATCTGCATCACGTCCGGCCTTTGCGCGATGGCAGGCGAAAACAGCTTCACCGCGACTTCATAACCCTGTGCGGATGCCGCTTGGTAAGTCGCCGATGCGCCGCTGTGTCCGAGCATGGCCCGGACGGTGTACTTTCCGGCGATATTGGCGCCGGGGCCGAGCGAGGGGGCAGTCACTTCGATTTCCCTGAAGCAGGTGTTTCCGAGCCTTTACCAGACTCTTTTTCCTTGTCCTTCGCCGCGTCCCCCTCCTTGAACGTGCCCACGGCGGCCTGAATCTTCTCGCTGATATCGCCTGCGTTGGCGTCGTCATCCGCGATCACGCCAAAGCCGATGGCATGTTTTCCATTGGGCAGCGCGGCCGCGGTTGCGAACACCACCAGCGTGCTTTTTTTCTCTTTGCGCGTGGCGCCGGGCACTTCCCACAGATTGAACTTAATCGAACCGGCCTTCACGTCGCCGTCGGGGCTCTTCCAGTTCGGCTTCTTCTTGGGAAGCGTCGCCTCGACTTCCTTGGCCGCTGCCTCATATGCCGCATCGCGGTTCTGCGCTTCCTGCTTCGCATTCGCAGGGGATGGCACGTCATATCCCGTGATGACCATGACCGCCCCCTCATCGGACGTTGTGGCCACCAGCGCATTCTCACCCTGGGCGTAGGTCCATCCGGACACCGGCGTCAGCACAAAGCCGTCCACTTTTGCGATTTTTGCCGCTGTCGAAGCCTCGGCAACGCATTTTTCACTCAGGGCTTTGCAGTCCTTCTTTTTGACTCCCGCATCGGGGCCATCCCACTTATCGGGCATGCCGTCATCCTGGGGAGGAGGCGGCGGCTTTGGCGGCGTTCCACAAGCCGCAATGAGAAGGAGTGCAAACGGAAGTGAGGAGTATGTCCAGAGTCGAGCAGACATGGTTCTTGATGTTGATTTGGCAGCAGTCAAAAAGGTCTGTGTCAGTAAAGAGCGACGCGCGCGCGCCGTCGAGATTTTTGTGATTGTTTTGATTCTTTTGCCAGAGCCAATGGCGTCCGCGGGCCTTACATCGCCGCGCTTCGGGGAACTTAGAGGTCGTAGCGGTCCCCCTCCCGTGCGCACACCAAAGGACAAAAATGAGGATCGAGAAGATCCGGGTAGTGAATCAGCCGCATCCGTGAAGTCACTTGCTGGCTCAAGCCGAGCAGCGCATCCAGCGGCGTGTGCACACCGAAGTTGGTCTCGTGCAAAAACATATCGCTCTCCGAAAGCCATTCAATCAGGCCCGGATCGAACGCCGTATCCGCGCTGTATCCAAACACCTTATTTTCAGACCGGATACGCAAAGCCGAGGTCGGAATGTGATGAAGGGTTGGACGCCACTCGATATGCAAATCGCCGATTACCGTCGTGGCGTTCCGCTGCATTGGATGCACATCCGCGTAGTCATCGAGCGTGAGCCGCTGAAACTCACCGGGAGCTTCCATCAGCGTATCCATCCCACCCCGCAGGCGTGTATCCCAAAGCCCTGAAAGCACATCCTCGATCGCATAGAGCCGGATACGCTTGCGCGTCACGAAGCGCTGAAAATAGAGAAGCTGCTCCAGCCCGCCTACATGATCGCCGTGCAAATGCGTAATCAGCACATGATCGATTCCATCCAGCCCAACCCGCTCGCCGCCCCGCTCGCCCAGATCGGCAAGAGCCCTGGCCAGCGCCGGGGGCGCATCGATCAAAAGCCGCGTATTGGCCGATTCAACCAACAAGCACGCGTTGTAGTACTTCGCCGTAAAGGCATCGCCCACACCCACCACCCGGATCGAAAAGCCAAGGCTCATAGCCCGCCAGTCTACCTCGCTTCGCAGTCCGGCCGGCTCGTGGCCATGACCGCGCCCTTGAACCGATGAAAGAGCCGGTTAAATTATATAGAATTTTATGTTTATACGATTGTATTTGAAACATCAACCATTCTGATCGTAATTATAATAAAAATAAGTGAATTGAATTCAAGCTGTCCTGCCTAGAAAAAAGCGCGGAAGATTTCGGCGAAGCGTGATACTTCTTCCCGGAGCTGGCATTGCATCACGCAATCGAGCCGGCCTAAATCCTCTTACATTTATTGGAGAACCAAACATGTCGCGCCGCGGAAAGCTCGCCTGTTCTCTATTTGTTTTGTTGGGAGCCCTCTTTGCGGGCTGCATGAACGATTTCGATAAATACGAGCCCAACGGTTCAACGTTCGGCTCGTCCTCCTCGTCGGGTTCAAGCGGCCAAGGGGGCGCGGGAGGCGGACCGACCGGCTGCACCACCACGGGTGACTGCAACGATCTGCTTCCGTGCACCGTCGACACATGCGATGCCGCAACGGGAACGTGCTCGCACGCGCCCGCGGCCGACGGCCAAGTTCCCGGCTCCACCGACGGCCTAAACGACTGTTTTGACCTTCTCTGCCAAGCAGGCACGGAAGTTCAGGTGGCGGACGATACCGAGACCCCCCCCGACGACAACAATCCTTGCACCATTGAATCCTGCTCGGGCGGCAAAGCGGTGACAGCGTTTGCGGCTGCCAACACCGACTGCGGCAACAACCTCGTCTGCAACGACATGGGCGTTTGCGTTGGATGCAATCAGGACAACCAGTGTCCCGCGGCTCCCGAATGCAAGACCCGCAACTGCAACATGGGCAATTGCGAGAACCTCAACAAGCCTGCCGGCGACGGATGCAGCAACGGCAACGTCTGCGATGGAAACGGCGGCTGTGTGGAGTGCGTGGACAACGGCGACTGCGACCAGGGCGCGGGCCAAGTGTGCGACACCCAGAACAACGCCTGCATTTTAAGCTGCAACGACGCCATCAAGAGCGGCCACGAAACCGATATCAACTGCGGCGGCGCCGAATGCCCGGATTGCGCCGATGGAATGGCCTGCATGGTCAACGGCGACTGCACGAGCGGCTATTGCAAGGCCAACGTGTGCACGATGCCCACCTGCATGGACGCGGTGAAAAACGGCATGGAAACCGATGTCGATTGCGGCGGCCCGACCTGCCCGGGCTGCGCGGCCGGCGACGATTGCATGGCCAACACCGACTGCATGAGCATGATCTGCGATGCCAACAAATGCGTGACCTGCATGGATACGATGCAGAACGGCAATGAGACCGATGTGGACTGCGGCGGCGCCGATTGCTCGCCTTGTGCAAACGGCAAAAAGTGCGACGTAAACGGCGACTGCACGAGCCTCACCTGCATCTCGAATCTCTGTTACCAGGCGCAGTGCGGCGACGGGAACAAGAACGGCAACGAGACCGATGTGGACTGCGGCGGCGGAAGCTGCCCGAAGTGCGTGAACGGCAAGACCTGCACCGGCAATGCCGACTGCATCAGCAATAAGTGTTCGGGCAATCCCAAGACCTGCTCGCCCTGAGCATTTAGGCAACGGCTCCGAGGGAAACGTCTTCCGGCGTTTCCTTCGGCCCCGGAATCCACTCTTCATCCGGCCCCTCCGCTGGAAGCTCAACAGGAGCTCCGTCATAGCGGACACGCTTCGCGGGCCAGAAAAAAGCCCTAAAAATATAGGCCAAGAACGACGGCTGATCCAAATTGGGATGGATAAAGGGCGCTACCCGCTTCGCATGCGCCAAGGGCAGTAAACTCCAATGAAGCCCGGGCTCCATATGATGAATGGTGTGATAACCATTGTTATAGGTCCAAAAATTCACCAGCTTACCGACGAAGTTGCGTGAATGATTGTATTCGGTGTTCTCGTCACAGCCGTCGTGCTGAAGGAAATTCATCGTGATAATTCCCCAAGCCGCGTATTGATGAGGAATCAGCACATAAAGCAAAAACTTCTTCCAATCCAGTACAACTAATGCGATTGTAACGCCGATAAATACGATAGATTCAAATATCATTTGCCGAAACCAAGGCGGATTGCGCCGGTACATCGCTTTAAAATAGCGCATATCCGCAAAGAAAATATCCTTGCCCACCCGGCTCATAAACAATAAGCCATTCAATAAATTCCATCGGAATCGAACCTTTGTCGTACGCATCACATCCTTTCGTGATTGCGTGTATTTATGATGGCTTAGATTATGGCCGGGCACATAGGCGCTCACTGGATGCCCGTAGGTTAAAGTCAGCACCACCTGAAATAGCCGGTTGAGCCAGCGCTGATGAAAAATGGGGCAATGAATTGTATTGTGGGTCGCTACAGCACCAAAGAATGAAAACCAACACGTTAAAATGAGAAGAGGAATTGCAACGTATAGGTCTTTTGGCGCGTACACCCATTGCACAGTCACAAGTGCGAAATAGGCGGCGACAAAAACCAGGGTTCGAAGATCGGCTCGATATCGGAGAAGCATGGCTTTTTTTGAAGTGTCTAAAATTGGACACGCAGACTAGCTTACAGAGGGCCAGCTTGGGAAGGCCCAGCTTGCCGTCTGCACATTTTATCAATTGTTAAATAATTCTGATTAAATTGTGCAAGAATACGCAGGTGTTGACGGACGGCTCAAAGCCATCGAGCTTGAGCGCCGTGAGCAGCGACCATCTTCAATTCAATCCAGCGGCGCCCGCGATGGGTTCGGGCGTGTACGGACTTCCCCACACGGCGGACGAGGCCAGCGTCGTTCTCGTTCCCGTGCCCTGGGAGCCCACGACCTCCTACCGGCGCGGAACCGCGAAAGGCCCCGAAGCCATTCTTCAAAGCAGCAAACAGGTCGATCTCTTCGATGCGGAGACCGGCCGTCCCTACGAGGCAGGCATTTGTATGCTCGAGCCCGACGCCGACATCATCGCGTGGAATGCCCAGGCTTGCGAAGCATCGGAACCTATCATCGAACGCGGCGGATTTATCGACGGCCATCCCGAACTGATTCCGTCGTTGGAGCGCGTCAACAGCCTCTCATCGGCGCTTAACCAGCGCGTCGAAAGCCTTGCAAACACCTGGCTTTCACGCGGAAAACTCGTGGGCATCGTCGGCGGCGATCATTCGGTGCCCTTTGGATCGATTAAGGCGCATGCCGAACGCTTTCCCGGCATGGGCATTTTGCATATCGACGCGCATGCCGATCTCAGGCTTGCATTTGAGGGATTTGCCGATTCCCACGCATCGATTTTCCGCAATGTCATCGAGCGCATTCCATCCGTCGCCAAACTGGTTCAGGTCGCGCTGCGCGATTTCTCCGAGGAAGAGCACGACTGCATCCAAGCATCCAAAGGCCGCATTTTTGCCCTCTACGACAGCGATCTCAGCGCCCGCCTCTTCGAAGGCGAATGCTTTGCCAGCATCGCCGCCGCCGTCATCGCAGAACTGCCGCCCCTGGTTTATGTGAGCATCGATATCGACGGCCTCGACCCCTCGCTCTGCCCGCACACAGGAACGCCCGTTCCAGGCGGTTTAAGCTTTCAGCAAGCCGTCCATCTCCTTCGCTGCATCGTCAAAAGCGGCCGCCGCATCGTTGGATTCGATCTCTGCGAAGTCGCGCCCAGCCCCGATGAAAACGATGAGTGGGATGGAAATGTCGGCGCGCGGCTGCTCTACAAAATGATCGGCTATGCGCTTTTGTCGCGAACGCCGCGGTAATCGATCACAGAAAACACTGCGTGTAAGTCGCGATGGCCAGATGCACATCCAGCGTCCCGCACATCTCGCGGCATGAATGCATGCTCAGCATCGGAGCTCCCACATCCACCGTTGCAATGCCCAGCCTCGCCGCCGTAATCGGCCCAATCGTACTTCCGCAGGGCAAATCGCTGCGCACCACAAATCGCTGAGGCTGATACCCCGCTTTCCGGCAAATCGCCTCGAAGCGCGCCGCGCTCGCTCCATCCGTCGCATAGGACTGATTGGAGTTGGATTTAATCACCAGCCCGCGGTTGAGAAACGGCGTGTGCTGAGGCTCGTGCTGATCGGCATAGTTGGGATGAATCGCGTGAGCCATGTCCGCCGATACCAAAAACGAACCCGCGCACGCCCTGGCAAATGCCTGGCCCTGCCCATCCGAATACGCTTCCACAAGCCTTTCCAGCGCATCGGACAGCACCGGCCCGCCCGCGCCGACAGCGCTTCTGCTCCCGCATTCCTCGTGGTCGTAAAGCACGATCACCCGCGTGGGCGCGATAGGCGTGTCCGCCGCCGCAATCAAAGCCCGCAGCGCCGCATGACTGCTCCCCAAATTGTCGAGCCTCGCCGCAAACACAAACTCGCTGTCAAAGCCGCCGATCGAAGCCTTTGCCGTATCGTACAAACACAGATCGTACCCGGCGATATTGGACTCAGCCTCGCCGAGCTCCTTGGCCAGCGCCCTGCGCAGCACGGCTTCCTTGCCCAGCCCAATCAAGGGCGCGAGATGCTTTTGAGCATTCAGCACCACGCCTTCCGTATTCACATTGCGATTGAGATGAATGGCCAAATTGGCCACGCGCGCCACGGGCCGCACCAAATCTACAAGCCTCGATTTAATCGCGATTCCACGCCCATTTTCGCTATCCCCACCATCCAAGAGCACCCGCCCGGCGATCGACAAATCCCGATCCATCCATGTCGAATGCAGAACCCCTCCGTACACCTCGACACCGAGCTGCTGATACCCGCGCGCATTCACATCCGCGACGGGCTTCACCCTTAAATTCGGCGAATCCGTATGCGCCCCGATCATCACAAAACCCGCGCGCGCCGCAGGCTCTGTCCCGACCACAAAGGCCACAACGGTTGAATCGCCCCTCAGCAAAAAGCGCCGATCGCCCGGCTTCAGCGCCCAGGGCTCGCGCTCAGACAGCTCGGAAAAACCAGCCGCAACAAGACGCGCCTTAGCCTCGGCCGCCGCATGAAAAGGCGTTGGCGACCGATCGATAAACGCACATAAGTCCTGCGCATCCGCGACACCCCGCGCCCGGAGCGCATCCATCTCTTGCCGCGTCTTTGGAAATCGTTCGCCTAAATCGGTCAGCGCTTTATCGGACTCCTGCATGGCATGCACGCTATCCTCGGCCGCCGAGAACGTCATCCACTTGAAGCCCATCTCCTTTCAGCCATGGCGATTGAAATAAGAATTCACCGCAGCATCCAAGAAATTCCCGAAGCCGATTGGAACCGCTTGGAAGGCATCGCCGCCGCGCCGTTTTTATCGTGGACATTTTTGAGCGCGTTAGAGCGCACGGGCTGCGTCGGCGGAGAAACAGGCTGGTATCCCTTTCCCCTTAGCTTTTGGGATCAAGGCCGCATGCTGGGGGCCGCGCCCGTGTACCTGAAGCACAACAGCGAAGGCGAATTCGTCTTCGATCATGCCTGGGCATCCGCGGCTCACCGCGCGGGCATCCGCTACTACCCCAAGCTCATCGTCGCCGTGCCATTTACACCTGCGACCGCGCCCCGCCTCCTTGCCATGCCCGGCACCGAAAGCGAAACGCTGCTGCGCCCCTTTGCCGCGGGCCTTCGCGCCCTCGCCGAAAAATCCGAGCTCTCCGGGGCTCATGTTCTCTTTCCCACCGAAGCCCAAGCCGATGCACTCGAACAGATTGGCTTTGCCCACAGGCTCGGGATTCAATTTCATTGGATAAATAACAATTACAATACATTTGATGATTTTCTAGCCCGATTTTCCTCCAAGCGCCGCAATCAAATCAAACGCGAGCGCCGCGAAATGCATGCGCAGAATATTCAAATCAATACCTTGAGAGGGAAGGAAATAACGCCTGAAATTGCCGATTTCGCCTATGAATTCTATCTCGCCACGGTCGATAAATTCTATTGGGGAAGGCGTTATTTAAACCGGGCATTCTTCGAAGAAATCTGCTCAAAAATGAGCCATTCGATCGAAATCGTCACGGCCCGCGAAGGAAAGAAGTTTTTGGCCGGAGCTTTTAATATTGCAGGCCCCGATGTCTTATTCGGCCGTTATTGGGGAGCCCGCGAGGAACGCCCCTTCCTCCATTTTAATGTGTGTTATTACCACACCATCGACGAATGCATTCAGCGCAAAATGATCCGCTTTGAAGCCGGAGCGGGCGGCTCGCACAAATTGGCCCGCGGCTTCGAGCCCCGCATCACCCACAGCGCCCACTTGCTTATGGATCCGCGCCTCGACACCGCCGTGCGCGATTATTTGGAAAGAGAAAGAGAAGTCATCCGCGATAACGCCGCCGATACATCCATTGCGTGGAGATAAATTGAATCGGCTATTCCATCATCACTTCGCATTGCAACTCTTCCGTAACCAAATCCAATCCCTTTTCTCCCTCGCGCAGCGAAACCGCGAGCAGCGTCCCATCCGATAGAGGCACAAGCCTCGCCTCCGAGGCCAGCTCCGAGGAATTCGTCAGCAAAAAGGCTTTTCCCACGGCATGAAAGCTCTCGTCCACCGGCACCACCGAAAGCTTTCCCTTGCCCCGCTCGCCCTCGATATACGCCAGCCACCTTCGCCCCTTGGCATCCCGAACGAAATCCGGATCTGTCTCCGAGTGATCCACATGATCGTGTTCTTCATCATGCCCGTGCTCATGACTATGGCCTTTATCGGCGGCGTGCGTATCAATGGCCGCGAGCGCCTTGGGCAGCGCCGGCTTTGCCGCGGGCACACGCAGCCCCCGCAGCGCAAACAGCCCTTTATCCTTCGTCACCGACGTCACGAGCACCGTATCGCCGCCGTCTGCGCTCGCATGCGGAATCGTAGGAAACCCGCTGTACGTCATTAATTTTCCGCGCAGCGTCTTATCTTTATTTAAAACAGCCGCCCGCAGCGAACCGCCAAAGCGCGTCGCCAGCAAATAAGCCCCTTCACCCACCGCCCTCGAAATAGGCACTTCAAATACTTTCAAATTGGGAGGATCGCCTTTCAAAACCACCTCGTGCAAATGCAATTCATGCTTCTTTGGGCCCGTATCGACCACCAGCGAAGAACTCCATTCAATGGTTTTGTCGTCCTTGGCCACGCCCCGGAGCACACTGCCCACGATCCATGTCTCGCCCGTCTTCGTATCCACAAACGAACGGCAATCGCGCAGCTCGTGATACCCCATATCCGCATCATCGTGCTCTTCTTCGCCCTGTTCGTGTTCGTGGGCTTTAAATAGCGCGTCTCTATCCTTGCCCGTGGGTTTTGGGTCCCGGTCTAAATAGGGAATATCATCGAAATGAATCCATGCATCATTGCTTTCAGCGGGTCCGCAGGCCACCCGCCGCTTTTTATTTTTATATTCATCGCGGTAATCGACAAAAGCGCTCGCTTTTTCTCCGTCCACCCGCACGGGCGTAACGCGCATGATTGTCCGCGTTCCGTCTTTTGAATCGATCGGTTTGCCAAGCTCGCTTGTCGATTTGACGGAAACTTTTAATAATTTACCCTCGCCGCCGATATCGACCACAAGCACATAAGGCGAAAGCCCCTGCGCCAAGCCAATGGCCACCCTTTTATCGGGAAGCTCGGACACCGATAATCCCGTGAGTTTATTCACGCCCGAGGCCCACACTTTCTTTTCGCTCACCTTGCATGCGGGCGGGCCTTCGGGAGCCTTTGGCACGAAGGGTGATGGAGCCGTTGCGCCCGCGCCCGCTAATGAGGCGGCGGCCTGCGCGGAAAGGGCTTGTCCGGCCGCCGATGCGCTTGTAAGCGCGCTTGGATCGGGTTTGGGGGTTTCGTTGTTGCAGGCGCAGAAGGCCAAGGGCAGAGCGGCGAGAAGGCGTTTCACGGCGCGATAGCAGCACCGGCGGTATTCCGTGTCAATGGTTCTGACGAAGGCTCGGCGCCTTGGAAAAAGATAAAAAACCCTTGCAATTGAACGCTGTCAAACGTTGATGTGCGCCGATTTACTTACGCGCACGACCCAAAACCAATTTCGTGTAAGCTCGCGCCCGCCTTTCCTTCGGAGAAATCAATGCGAGCGCATCGTTACGACTCATCTCGGCGGGCTTTTTTGCAGGGAATGCTGGCCTCGGCCGCTCTTTCGCTCACACCGGCATGCAAGCGCGGCGGCGAAAACAATAAAGGCGCGTCCGGCGACTTGCCCCTCGTCGCCGTATCGATTTTTCCGCTCTACGATGTTGTGAAACGCATTGCGGGCGACCGGCTATCTGTTGCGCTTGTGCTTCCCGCGGGCCGTTCCGAGCACAGTTACGATCCAACCCCCGGCGAAATGGCCCGCATTGCAAAGGCCAAACTCGCTATTTCAGTGGGCCTCGGCATGGATGGCTGGCTCGAGAAAATTGTTCAGAGCGCCGCGGGCAAAGATGTGCCCATTGTTCAATTGGGAACCAAAGCCAATCCCCGGAAAATGACGGCCGAGGAAGTGGGCGCCGAAGCGGCCGAAGAAGCGCTTGACGAGCAGAAAGAGCAAAAAGAGCACAAGGAGCCCGAGGGCGAAAAAGATCACGATCATGATCACGATCACGATCATGAAAAGAAAGGCGATGCCAAAGGGCACCAGCCCACGCGCGAACACGATACCGAAGACGAGAAAAAGCCCGCCGAACCCGAAAAACACGATCATGATCATCACGGCCATGCGCATGCGCATGGAGCGCTCGACCCTCATTTTTGGCTCGATCCGGTGAGAATGACGGGGACTGTGGATGCCGTTGTCGAGGCTTTTGTAAAGCTGGACGCGGCGGGAAGCGATGGATTCCGCTCGCGCGGCGAAGCCATGAAAAAATCGATCGATGATCTTCACAAATCGATCGATTCGAAATCAAAAGCATGGACCAAAAAATCGATTGTTACATTCCATGGATCGATGGGTTATTTCGCGGATCGCTATGGATTAAAAATATCGGCCGTCATCGAGCCATTTCCAGGCAAAGAGCCGACGCCTAAATACATGAAAGAAGTGCTTGCCGCAATCGACAAGGCAAAACCCGCGGCCATGTTTTCAGAGCCTCAATTGGACAAAAGGCCCGCGCAAGTCATTGCCGATCAAGCGAAAATACCCTTGTTCGAGCTCGATCCGGTGGGAGGCTCGGCCGGCGTGGATTCCTATGAGAAGCTATTGATGCACAATGCGGATGTATTGGATAAGGCATTGAAATGAAATTGGCCAAGGAAGACCTCGCCGATATCCGGGGAACGCAACCGAGCCCCGATTTGCCGCGTGTGCTTGAAGTCAAAAAAGTCTGCGTCGAAATCGACGGCCGGCGCCTGCTCGACGATATTTCGTTTTGGGTGCCCAAAGGCGAATTCGTTTGTTTATGCGGCCCTAACGGCGCGGGAAAAAGCACCTTACTCAAAACGCTGCTGGGATTGCTTAAACCGACGGGAGGCACAATCGAAATCCTCGGCAAGCCTGCGGGAAAGGCCGGTTCGCAAGTGGGCTATGTGCCTCAGCGCAAAACCTCCGATCTTCGATTTCCCGCGCGCGCCGTCGATTTAATCGTCGCCAATCTAAGGGGATCGTGGCCCTCGCGCATCCGGGACGACGAACGCGAAAAAGCCCGCCTCGCCCTTCGCCAAGCCGGCGGTGAAAAGCTGCTGGATAAGGCGCTTTCGGGCTTATCGGGCGGCGAAACCCAAAGGGTATTTTTGGCAAGGGCCTTGGTGACCAAACCCGCTCTTATTTTTCTGGATGAGCCCACCGCGGGCGTCGACGTAAAAGGCCGCGCCGAGTTTTTAGATTTATTGGCGGAGATTTCGGCGAGCGATGAATTGGCCGCCATCTTGGTGACGCATAATTTGGCCGCCGTGGCGCGCTGCGCGGAGCGGGTCGTGTACTTGGATTCCGGCCGCCTTGCCGCGTGGGGACTGCCCGACGAGCTTCTGGGCCAAAAATCCCTCTATGCGATTAGCCAGGCGACAAGCGGCGATCATTTTGCGGCTCCGCGCGATGAAGATTAATCCATTGCGCAGTCATTCGATTTTATTCAATTGGATAGTATTCTGATTTAATACGGTCATTATGGATTTTTTGCTCGATCCTTTTAGCGTTCCCTTTATGCTCCGGGCTTTGTGCGCGGGCATGATTGTCGGCGGCTTATGCGCGGCGATTGGCGTATTTGTCGTTCAGCGCGGCCTATCTTTTATTGGCGACGGCCTATCGCACGCGGCATTTGGAGGCATTGCGCTGGGCTTATTCTTTGGCGTGGCCATCGAGCGGATGACCTGGGTTGCGCTGCCCTTCACGGTGTTGGTCGCGCTTGGAATTGCCTATATTTTAAGGCGCGGCAGCCTTCACGGCGATGTCGCCACGGGCGTATTTTCGGCGGTCTCCTTTGCGCTGGGCGTTCTATTTTTGGGCCTCCGCTCGGCCGACGCACCGCCCGTGAATGTCGAAACCGTCTTATTTGGAAGCATTTTGGCGATATCGCCCGACGATTTATATATGGTCGCCGGGGTTGGCCTTTTAACGGCGCTGCTCTTGATGCTCAATTGGGGAAAACTCGCCTACGCGACCTTTGATCCGGATTTGGCCGCGCTTTCAGGCGTTCGGGTGGCCGCGCTCGACTATATGCTGCTGGGTCTCACGGCCATTGTGATCGTTGTGGCTGTCAAAACGGTTGGAATTGCGCTCGTCAGTTCCTTTGTCATTATTCCCGCGGCCACATCGAAAATGCTTGGGAAGACGCTTACAGGCGTCGCGGCCTATTCCATTTTAATAGGAGTTCTTTGTGCCGCGATCGGATTGTTTCTTTCTTATCACGCCAATGTCGCCAGCGGCGCGACCATTATCCTAACGCTGGGCGCGGTATTTCTGCTGACCGTGCTTTTGCGTAAAAAATAGCGTTTGGGCCTCCTATGAAAAGAGATTAAGCGCGCCGGGGCTTTTTGGGTATGCTGTTTTTATGCAAAAACATCTATATGCCTTAGGCTTTGCGGTATGCGTTTTTTCCTTTGCTTTTGGCGGTTGCGGCAGCGAAGTCAATACAAGCGGAGGGGCGGGTTCAAGCTCGTCGGGCTCTTCAAGCTCGGGCAGTAATCTCGGCCCACGCCAGGCTTGCTATGACGGCTGCCATAAAGCCGAAACCGCCAATTGCCCCGCGCAGCCCACGGATGGCTGCAACGCCGGCTGCGACCAGATTTATACCAATGCAGCCGGCCAATGCGGTGATGCATTGGATGCCCTCTTTGAATGTTATTTGCCCTATATGGATAAATGCCTCGACGAGCCGCCCGTGCAATGCCAGCCCGAGGCAGATGCAGCGAATTCTTGCCAGGCTATGTATGGCTGCGCCGATGGACAATGCTATGGCGGCGGCGGGCCAAATGGCGAAGAAACCTGCGGCTGTACGCAAACTTGCATGATGAAAGAATATAAAACCGATTGCATCAAGGATGCGATGGGCGTCAATTGCACCTGCACCGCGGGCGGAATGGTGGTCGGTACATGTCAGCCCGATTTAAATGCGCCTTTGGAATGCGGCGTTCAATCGGGCTGCTGCGCGGCCATCTTTTTCCCCAAGTAAAATCTATTCCACCGAAAATTGCACTTCATCGCTGGGCTTTATGCCTTCCGCTTCAGCTCTCGCCGTGTATTGGCCGGGCACCAATTTAAAATCATAAAAAAATGGCGCTGATTTTAATGGAATAGGCTTTCCATTCAATCGTAATGTAACGCCCTTGGCTTCGGCAGGCGCGTCCACGCGAATACGAACGGATTGAGGAGCAATCGCCGATGGATCGATTACAAATGCAAAATCATTAGGAGGGTATGCAATTCGAAGTGATTTTTGTGAAGCGCCGGAATCCGGCGCGGAATCTTTTTCCGGACAGCGCGGTGAATAGCTTTCTGGAGCGAGCGGGCGGCCCGTGGATTTGGCCCAGGCGATAAATTCAGGGCCGTATTGTTCAAAGACGCGCTCTTCGGTATCGCTTTCAGGACAGTCTTTTCCAGCGCGCAGGCCGCTCTTTTTTTCAATGCGGACCCGCCGGTGAATCGAACAATCCCGCACAGGCCCCGGAGCGTATTCCGCGGCAAATAAATCCAATCGATGATGAGGGCAATCCGGTGTAGGACGTTCGCCTGAAAGCGGGCAAATTTCGGCGCTTACAATGCGATCGCCGGGCGGGACAAATGGGCTGGGCGGAAGAATGCGGGCTGTGGCGAGCATGGCTTCGTGAAAAAGAGGACCCGCCCCGGTGATTCCACTCACGCCCTCCATGGGTGAGCCGTCGAAATTGCCCACCCACACCGCGACCGTGAATTCAGGCGTATAACCTACGGTATAATTGTCACGAAATCCTTTGGAGGTTCCTGTCTTGGCGGCCGCGGGGAAGGGGAGCTCGAGTGCGTTGGCTTCTCCAAAAGAAGCGAGCCGAGCGCTTTTATCCGATAAAATATGCGTAATCAGATAAGCCTGCGCCTCATCCATCACCCGCGCGGGCGTGACTTGAGGCAGGGGAAGAGGGTTTTTCTGTTCATCCAAGGCGCTTTTCAAGGCCCGCACAGGCAGAAACAGCCCGCCCCGCGCAAGCGCCGCATAGGCATTGCACAGCTCGAGCAGGCGCACTTCGCCATCGCCCAGCGCAATGGCCGCTCCATACACCGAGGCCGGCTTGTCGAGCGAATGAAACCCCAGCTTTTGAAGGTGTTTTAAGACGCGATCCGGACCCAGCGCCGCCGCCGTCCACACCGCGGGCACGTTGTACGAATTGGCCAGGGCTTCGCGCAATAATACCGGGCCGTGAAATCGCCCATCGTAATTGTTGGGCTGGAATGTGCCGTCTTTGGATGGAAAATGAAGCTCGATATCGGGCAGGCGCGTGGAAGGCTTGAATTCAAGCCTTTCCATTGCAAGTTCGTAAATAAATGGTTTGAGGGTCGAGCCGGGCTGGCGCTTGGCCAATACACCGTCATTGTGGCCTAATGCGATTGTATTTTCAATATCGGGAGAGCCCACATAGGCGAGGATTTCGCCTGTTTTATTTTCCAATACGATGAGCGATGCGGCGCTGACCTTGCGCGAATCCAGATCGAGCATTGTCCGCTGCGCCAGCAGCTCGAGCTCGCGCTGGAGGCCGCGATCGATGGTCAGGGTGATGGAGCTTAAGCCTTTGGGCGCTTTTTCAAGGGTTTGATCGATATTTCCCGCCAAGAGGCCCCGCACCAGATGAGGCGCGCCCAAGCCTGCTCCGGCCTTGGCGACAACAATAGGCTCTTGTTCGGCCGCTTCCGCTTCGGTCCCGCTGATATAGCCGCTGTCCTGCATGCGCGACAGCACGCGGGTGCGGCGTTTTTGTAGTCTTTCGGTGCCTTTTCGGGGGTCGTAAATCGAAGGGCCGCGCGGCATTCCGGCAATCGCCGCAGCCTCGCCCAGGGATAGATCGCGGGGCGGTTTATCGAAATAGAAACGGCTTGCGGCTTCAACGCCTTTCAATCCGGGGCCGAATGCGATGCGATTGATGTATTGCTCGAGGATTTCATTCTTGGAGAGCGCCGCTTCAATGCGGAGGGCCAGCGCCATTTCAAGGAATTTCGATCGGATTGAGCGGGGCCTGGGCACGAGCGTGCGCGCCAATTGTTGGGTGATGGTGGAGGCGCCGGAGACCACGCGGCCATGGATCGCCCATTGAAATGCGGCGCGCGTGATGGAAATGGGATCGATACCGGGATGCCATTGAAAACGCCGGTCTTCCGCGGCGATAAGGGCTTTTAATATCAGCGGTCCAGCTTCGCTTGCGCGGCAAAAGCGGGAACGTGTGCCATCGCCCGCCCGCAGCTCGCGCAAAACGGTTCCATGCCGATCGCGTATTTCTGTGCTAATATCGAAATCGTTCGCGCCCGAAAGCTCGGGCGGCAGAGGCGTAAATACAGCCGTAATAACGAGCAATACGATAAAAATTAATATAAAAATGCCCGAAGCTTGAAGGATTCGCTTAAAAAAGAGCCGGGCTTTGCGAAAACGGCTGGAACCGAAGAATTTAAAAATCACGGTTTGGGAGCAATGCTAATGCGGGCCGCGGCGGTGCGGCCAAAGACTTCAGGTGTATACATTTCTTCGGCGCGCGTAGGCGGAACGATAAACGAACCCAAGGTCGTGGCCCGGGCCAAATAGCGATAGCGGTACATGCCTGCCGCGAGATGATCGATAAAGAATAAAACCCGGTCGTCGCGCACTTCCCGGATGTAATACGAGGGCAAATACGCGCGGCCCGTGGCGACTTCGTCTTCATCGATTTCGTCGTCGTATACGTAACGCCTGCCCCTTCCGCGTTCGAGTTCTAGGTTTTTGGAGCTGGTCGAAAGCCTCATATCCACGGCTTCAAAGCCTGCCGGCAACGGATCGTCCACCACCACAAAGTTGCGCGGCGAAGGCGTGACCACGACCACATCGGCCAAAATTAAATCGCCGCCCGAGAAATTCGTCAGCGTGGCGCTGGGCATTACATTCAATGCTTCGTCCAATGCGGCTGGATTGACGGGCCTTAAGGTTTTCTTGACGAAAAATCCCCGGTCCAAGGGCTGTTCAGGCAATTGTTTTTTCGCGTAGCGCAGGCGCGCTTCATAGAATAGGCGGCCTTGTCCATCGACATCGAAGGCCAGCGCCGAACCCGCGCTCTGCGCCAAGATTTGGGCCGCGACTTCGGTATGCGCTTCGTTAAGCGTTCGGCCTTCAAAGGGAGCGCTAAAGATCTCTTGTTCACCCAAAAACACACGGCCCACAAAATGAGGCTCGGTCTTTTCTTGAATCTTTCGGTAATCGTTGAGAGCCAAGAGCGCCCAAGCGCTTTCCTGCGTGGTTCGCCACGCGCCGCCTTTGCGATCGGCCAAGAGTCCTTTTGCAAGCTTGGACGCCATGGGCGACTGCGGAGACGCCGCCAATAAGGCCCGCAAAATAAGCGCCGCCGTGCGCGTGTCCGAATCCATCAGGACGGCGTATTCATTGCCGCTGTTGGTGACGACGCGCGCCGAATCCGCATCGAGGCGTATATGGTTTTGCAATTCGCCGCTTAGCTTTTCAATGGCCTTTCTATCGTTTTTGCTGAGCACCATCGCATGCAGCAAGAGAGCCTGCGAAAACACCGGCAGCCGCGCGCGCTCTTCAAAGAGATTCGCCGCGCGGCCTGCGTCGGGCGCTCCCGCTTCGGCCAATGCGTAAAGAATAAATGGCGCCGAAGTGAACAGGAGCGGATCGGCGTCCATTTCTTCGAGCTTGTCGCGGAGCTTGTTTTTGGCTGAATCCAGCGCGTGCTGGGAAATCCGGACGCCGCTTTTTTGGGCCATCGACAAGCCCCACAGCGCATAGGCCGTTACCCACAAATTGGGTTTTACCGAATCGGCCCACAGGCCAAATGTGCCATCCGCGCGCTGCGCATTGAGAATTTTGGAGACCGTGTCGGCCACTACATTGTCCGTATTGGCGGGCAATTCAATCTTAAAGTCTTTCGCCAATTCGCGCAGGGGAAGCATTGGGACGAGCCGGCTGACAAGCTGTTCAACGCAGCCATAAGGATATTGAAGCAAATGATCGAATCCTCCATCCAGGCCGACGAGGGCTGTGGATGCGAGATTCACTTCCAATCCGCCCACATCGCCGCGCAATGAAGACATATCACCGATTTTTTCAGCCATTTGATCGGTGGTGTCGCCGTAGAGCGCCACGGCTTCCATCGAAATGGGCGCGGTAATATCCTTGGTGATTTCAACCGAATCCT
This sequence comes from uncultured Polyangiaceae bacterium, assembly GCA_964537685.1. Classification (GTDB taxonomy): domain Bacteria; phylum Myxococcota_A; class Polyangia; order Polyangiales; family Polyangiaceae; genus CAZICM01. The sequence continues at coordinate 8,577 of CAZICM010000047.1, read as the reverse complement.
CGGCGCCGCCGCCTTTGACCGAGAAATGCACCTTGGCTTGTCCAACCGTATTGGCCGCGAGCGGGAAGCGGACTTCCTGCGATAGCCCGGGCTCCAGCGTGATCGATCGCTTGGAAGGGCCGTTGAGTGTCAATCCGGTGGTATTGATTTCAACCTCAACCGGTGTTTTTGCCAATCCCTTGGAACTGACGACCACACCTGCGTCCAAGGTGTCGCCCGCTCTTATAACTCTGGGAAATGCCGGTCTTGCCATTAAGGGGCGGCTCGCCGTGATGCGGGCGTCTTCATAGCCGAAATGGTCGTCTTCCGCGGCGCCCACGGCCATAATGCGATAGGTGGTGAGCGAATCGGGCAATTTAAAGGTAGCCTCGGCATGGCCTTTCGAATCGGTCACCAGCGTGGGATTAAAATAAGCGCTTGTCCTAAAGTCGCGGCGGGCCGTCATCGAACTGGGCGCTCCGCCTCCGCCATCGAGACCTTTGTCCAATCCAAGGCCCGAGAAGGGAAAGTGAACGCGGGCCAGGTCCGTCCGCGTTTCCAAGGTGGCCACGCGCAGCGAGCGGGGCTCTCCAAATATATCGATTGGGTCGGGTGTGCGATAGTCGATAAGCGATAGCACGCCTTCATCCACAGCATAGAGCGTTACTTCGGTGCGGACGGGCTTTTTATCGGCGCCCGTGACATCGACGCCCACGCGCACCTGCTCGCCCGGGCGATAATCGCTTTTATCGGGCGAGAGCCGTATATTTAGCCTTCGGCTGTCGGAATTGATGGGGAGGGAAATGTAGCCCATTTTAAAGGATGGTGCACCAATATCGACAGATTTTTTGCCAGGTGCGCCTTCGGTTTTGGGAGCGTCTTTGGTGCGTCCCCGCACGAGCAGGACAGATACGAATGCATTGGGATATAAATCGGATGTAATGGGGACTTCGATGGTGGGCATAGCGCCGGATACAGGAATCCGCCGCTTGGTGTAGACGCCTGAACGTTCGACGGTGACGATGGCCTCGGCCGACTTAAAGGGGGATTTTACCAAGATACGCGCTTTGGCGCCCACATCATAGCTATCTTGATCGCTGACCAGTTCGAGCACGCTTCCATTGGTATCCTTGAATCCCGTGGTGCCTTCGCCCAAGGCATAGAGGCTGGAGGCGGCGCTGATATCGTTGCCCCTTTTATCTTTGGCGGTTGCGCGAAGGATATAATAACCGCCCTGGGGTACGGTGAGGGGGCAGGAAACAGGCTTGTCGGCGGCCGATACAATGCTGCATGTGCCGGCGGGTTTGTCGACGGGCTCGCTTTCGGTATGAAGGGTGCCATCGGTGTTCTTCCGGCGGGCGAGCGTCCACACCCGCTGCAGAAGTTCGAGTTTTATGGTTTGTCCGCCGACTTTGGCGCCTTTGGGATCGACCGTGAGCACTTCGGGTTTAAGGGTTTCGCCGGCGCCGATAAAATAGTCGGCTCCGGGTTTTAGGCCGATATAAAATTCTCCGGGATGAACCATGGCCGTTGCGCTGGAAGCGATGGTTTGCCGCGAGATATCGGTCACCTCGGTGTCACAGGTCGCAAACTCCATGCCTTTCTGGCCGGGGAGTTTTAATTGGGTATGGATGGAGGCCGTTCCCTTGCTATCGAGTTTGGTATTGGCGCTCTGCAGTTCGCCCTCTTCGTCGGATTCGTCGCTGAGATCGGCGTAATAGGCCGAGGAATCGGTATAGAATTCATCATCGAGCCCCGGGGGCTGGAAATAGCCGCCGCTGCTCCGCCGCACGCTGAGCGTGGCCGAGGCATTGGGCATAGGTGCGCCGAATAGGTAGTCTCCGCGGCCTGTGCAATGCATCGTGTCGCCCCGGATATAAGCGGGTTTATCGTTTTCCACCGATACTTCGAAGGAGGCCGGCCTGTATTCGGCGACTTCAAAATAATGATTGACATCTCCCCAGCGCCGGGGGCTTCCCTCAAGGGCTGCCTGGATATGGTAGGAGCCTAGGCGGCTGGTGCGCGGTATCGTGACATCCGCGGCAAAGGTGCCAAATTCGCTGAGTCTGACGCTTTGTTTGCCGATTACGTCGCCTTGCGAGCCGGTCACGGTGAGATTTACCGTGCGGTTGGTAGGGGTTTTGATTCCGGGATGGCCTTCTTCGCGGAATATGCCTTTGTAGTGAACGGTATCGCCGGGCCTATAAATTCCCCGGTCGGTGAAGACCATGCCAATCGGTCCTTCATCAAACCAATTGACCGATACTCCATAGCGGTACGAGGGGAGCGGATCGTCAATGCGGCGGTAGGACCAATCCTCGCCCAGGCGGGCAAAGATAATGGCTTGTTCGCGGTATTCATTGGTAGGTTTAAAGGCTTCGGGCGGTAAATAGGCAAAACCCTGGGCATCGGTTTTAAAGATTTGGGGCGGGTTTTTGTCATCGGGGCGGCGTACCGTTACGCTTGCGCCTTCAACCGGCGCCGCGCTGCCCAGGCGGCTAACCCATACCACCGAACCATGGGGCGATAGCTTGGCGCTGATACCTAAATCGGTCACTTGAGCGATGGAGTGCATTTCGCGTTCGCGCGCGCTGTCGGTTCCAGGTCTTTCGGTATAGGCGAGCGATATGGCCATCGGGCCGCGCTTGGTATCGCCTCCAAGCACATCCGCGGGGCGCACCAAATGCGTAAAAGGCTTGTTCACGGCGGCATTGGGCTTTAGCGTGATACGCTTGGCGCCGGCCAGGCTGGCTAGGCTGTCGAGCGAAGCCGGATTCCCAGGGGCGTCTTCATTGCTTTCAAAGGTGAGGATATCTTCTTCGCTGAGCTTGGCCGTGACCAGTTCGGCCTGTTTTACGTTTACAGCCGCTACGGGAATGCTTTTCGCCGCCGAGGCTTCAAAGGTATTGCCCCGCAGGCCGATTTCCGCAACCGGCCATAGATCGTCAAAGACCATTTCGCGCTCGACATCGCCGCGCAGGCTTTGGCCATATTCGTCCTTCAATCCGTTTGAATTGATTTTGACCCGGTAGCGCTGGCCAGGCGCGAATTTCGCATACACATATACGCTGTCCACTTCCATGTCGTCGCTCATCCAGCTCGACCATTGAAGCGGGAGTTTGGGTTCGATTTGAATGGCTTTTTTAATGTCTGCAAATTTGATCGAATTGCTAAACTCGATGCCAATGCCGCCTTCGGTCGAACAGCGGGCATGCGGTGTGTCGTTGTCGCAGCGCACGTCTTTTACGCTGAGAGGGCCATAAGTGCGGTAGTCGATGCGCTCTTCTTTTCCAGCGCTGAGGGGGCCTTCGCTGCCTTTTAGGCTGCCGTCGATCTGAAGCAATATGTCTGAATTGATGGGCAATTCGCTTTTAGGTGCGAGCTGCGCCAGCATGAGGTTTTGAGGATCGGGCCTTTTGACATCGAATGGTACGGCTTTGCCCGCGGCGCTGATTCGAATGGCCCTGGCGAGTTCGGCTTCGGCGATGGGCTGGTTAAATCGAAGCTCGAAAGTGGTGTCGGGTTTTAGGTTTTGGAAGCGGCGATAGGGGAGAATCTCGGCGAGTTTGGGGCGCGCGGTGCTGAATTCGAGGCGATAGGGCTGCTCGAGCGAGGAGCCGTCGAGCGCGCGGAGTCCGGCGGGAACTTCGACGGTGAATTGCGTGGCCCGGGGAAGATGGGTGTCGGGTACGAATTGAAGCGCGCTGGTGCCGACCCATTGAAAGCGGCCTGGAACTTGGGGTTTGAGAACGGCGGGCGGGTTTTTTTCTTCGCCCGCAAGCTCGAGGGCGCGCACGGGGCGGTTGAAGACCAGGGTGATTTCACCCGGTTCGCTGATTTCGCCCTGGGGGCTGCCGAAGACGACGCGGAAGGGGCCTGTGGAGCCCGCGGTTTCGCTTTCGGAGGCGCCTGGGGCCAGTGTGCCTCGAGGCGCGACATTGGGGGCTTTGGTGCCGGGGAAGCAGGCGAGGCCCAGGGCAATGAGGGCGAGGGAGAGGGGAGCGAGGCGGAGATGAGGTGTTTTGGGATATTTGAATGCGCGCATGAGCCGCGCGGATTATTGAACGAGTTGTATGCGCGGGTCGAGATGGATTTTTGGGGTTTGGTTTCGCGGGCGGCAGTGCCAGCGCTTAGAGAATGCCCGTTGTATTCAGCTCGACGACGCGCCTTACCATCAAGTTCATATGAAAACGGTCGGGGATAAAGTACTGAAAGCCGCCTGAGCCGCCCCAATAGGCACCGCGGTTGGCGGCTGCCAGTCCCGCTGCCGCTGGACAATCCTGAACCACCATAAACTCGCGCAGATTTTGGCGATCACCGTGGCTGGAGTGGGGCTTAACTTGAAGGACACCCCAGAGCATAAAGGCAAAGTGCCCATCGCCGTGGGCCATCACGGTCTCGCGATCGGTGAAGTAACGGCCGAATTCAGGGGCGCCGTGATAGCCCGCATAGAGCAGCGTTCCCGCCGGAATGACCACGTCTTTCCATGTGTCGGGGTTATAGCTTCCCGCTCGTTGATCCATCATGGCTTCGGACGAGATAATCATGATCCAAGTCTCTCCTTTGTTATCGCGAATGAAGTATGGAGGGGCAGCTTAGGACAGGTCCGCTTTGTGGCTCAAGATCGAAATGCAATGGTTTTGTTATTTGAAGATTATTATTTCATTGCTGAGTCTAATACAAAAAGCTTTTCAATTGCATTGGATTGCCCGGGCCGGATCTTTGGGCGATAACGCTGAATTTATCGGAAGCCGCGGGCGTGTACATTTCGCCGATATCGCCCGCGTCCAATTGTTTTTCGGGGAAGGATAAATCGATGACCCGGTGGAAGAGGGATGGATTGCCCGAGGCCGGCCATTGAACCCATTCAATAAAGGTGTCTTTGGCGATAGGCCGGATATAGGGTACTTTTGTCGTGATGCTCGCGCCTTTTTGATCGGTTGTGGGAATGCCGTCCAATTTATTTACAAATATGTCGTATTGGCTTGACATCGGTTCAAAATGGGTACTTCCCCAATGGAGGTAGGCGATATAGCCCGGGGCGCCCAGCAAGGGAAATGCCTGCATGCCCGCTTTGGGGCGGGGCGTGCTTTTGGATGTTTTGCGATCGAAGAGAACAATATCGGCGAGATCTTGGCTGTTTTCATGGAAGGCGCCGTCCGGGTCCTCGGAGAAATCGGCGAAGGCTATATGCGTCGCGGAAATATCCGGGAAGCGCTGCTGGCCGGGACCCGCGTATAACACTTCCGCCGATGCCGCGCCGGACCCGGCTTCATAAACAAAAATGTCGGTGTCGCCGTTTTCATCGGCCTCGAGCCATCCGGTGAATACGATCGTATTGCCAAATACCCTGGGCTCGCCCGCGTGATGAAAATCGCCCGCGATGATTCGGGTTTCGCCGTCTTTGTGGAGGCGGATGCTGTTGACGGTGCCGTAGGTGACTTCAAAGGCGGCCGTGGGCGTGCCTGCAATCGATAGGGCCGGTCTTCTCGGGGCTTCTTCCGCCGTCGCAAGCACTTTGAAGACGCCGGTGCCCAAATCGATCAGATTGAGGGCGCCTTCGAGATTGCCTTCGTTGGGGCCCGCGACATAGGCCATGACACAGCCTTCCAAGGCCATCGGCGCGTATCCAAGGGCGTAAAAGCCTTTTTGATATGGGTCGCTGTCTACAACTTGAGTTGTATCGATGAATTTGCTGGTGCAATCGGTGGAAGGTAAATCCTGAGCATCGCTGCCCGCGTCCTGTTCGGGCGGAGGCGGTTCTATGGGTGTGGGTGTGCTTTCGCCGCAGCCCAAAAGCAAGGCGGCCAGCGCGGAAAAGCATAGCTTCGTCATGGCTAACTTCCTATCAGGGACCGAATTCTTGGCAGGGCTTCAAGAATATCTGCCATTGAAACGGCGCCCACCGAAAGCCTAAACCATCCTGTGTCGCCCTTCAATCCAAAGGCTTGGAAAGGCACAATGGCCAAGCCCGCGAGTTCGAGGAGCAGTTTGCGGATATCCTCGTTGTTTTGGATATTTCGTCCCGCGATGGTGCGGCCAAAGAGATTAAAGCGCGCCGATAGATAAATGGCTCCCTGGGGCGCTATGGCGTCGACGGGCAGGCCATCGGCTTTCATGGCCGAAAAGCCTTCGTACAGCGCATCCAGGCGCTCTTTGACTTTGGCTTTCATGGCAGCGTGAAACAGTATCATGACTTTGGGCGAGTCGAGCAGGTGCGCCGTGGCCACTTGTTCGGCTTTGGGAGCCCAGGCGCCGACATGGCCTAAAATATCGGCCATGCGCCTTCGGACAGCGGGCGGCATCAATCCAAAGCCCACGCGCATGCCCGTCGCGCAAAACGATTTGCTAATGGCATCGAGCAAAAGCGTGTATGGCGCGACGTCGGGAACGAGTTCGATGGGGGTTGTGTGTTTGGTTTCGCCGAAAGTCAGTGTCCAATAGACTTGATCGAAGACCAAATAGAGCGATTTGGCGCCTGCTTTTTCCCGGCGGCGATTTTCTTCGACGACCATTTCGCTTATCTTGCGGAGTTCGTCTTTGTCGATGACCGTGCCTGTGGGATTGAGCGGAGAATTAAGGGTAATCATCCGGGCGCTGCTTAAGAAGGGGCGCACTTGTTCGGCGGCGGGGAAGAAATTGGTTTCGGCGCCGACGGGTATTTCGGCGGATTTGGCGCCTGACAGATAGGCATAATGATTGTTGTTCCACGAGGGGACGGGATAGACAGCCACATCGCCCGGATCGAGCAGCGTGCGGTAAGAGCCGTAGAGCAAAGGTCTTGCGCCGCCTGCTACAAGCACCGAATCGACGGGATATTTAAGGCCGAGCGCCCGTTCATAAAAGCGCACCACGGCCTCGCGCAATAAAAGAACGCCGTCGGAGGGCGGATAATTGGTATGGCCTTCCATGAGGGCGACGCGCGTGGCTTCGAGCAATTCTTCAGGAATGGCGAAGTAAGCCGGGTCGAAATCGCCGACGGTGAGATTGCAGATGGTGGCGCCGGTGGCCTTTAAAGCCCGGATTTGCGCTGCGATGCGGAGAATTTCCGATCCGACGACGCCGCGGGCCAAGTCGCTGAGGCCCGTATCGGCTTGTTCTATCGGCGGAAACAGAGGGGATAGGTCGATGGTGCTCATGGGGGCGCGGAGTGTAGACGAGCTGTTGGATTTGAAAAGGCTTTGTTTGGGGGGCGAAGATTTTTGTCAAATGGGCTTTTCATTTGGGGAAGATTTTCGTTGAATGGGCGGATGAAATCGATTTGGGACAATGGGTTTGCGGTTGGGGCGCTCGGGCTGTGCGGTTTGGGGGCGGTCATTTTGGGGTTTGGCGGTGCGTGCACGGGGAGCGGTTCGGATGTGAATTTAGGATTGACGGGAGGTCCGGCGGCGGCTGGGGGCGCTGGTGGAGCCGCAGGAGGCGCGGGCGGCGCGGGAGGTGGGGGCGGATTTGGGGGCATGGAGCAAGGGGGGATGGGCGGTACAGAGGGAGTGGGCGGAAAGCCGCCGATGATACCGGCGGAGATATTGCCGGTGGTGTGGATAGATACCAAGGGGAAGCCGATCTTTGAAGAAGTGAAGACGGCGGGCACGATGAAGCTGATTGAGCAGCACGACGGCTCGCTGATGAATATCGATAGTCAGCCGGCGAGTTATGCGGGCAATATTGGGATAGAAGTGAGAGGTTCGTCGTCCACGAGTTTCCCGAAGAAGAATTATGGGCTGGAGCTTGTGGATGTGAATGGCGTTCAGGTGCAGTCGCCGATGCTGGGGATGCCCGAGGAGAGCGATTGGATTTTATATGGCCCGTACACGGATAAGACTTATTTGCGCGATAAATTCGCTTATGATGCGGGGCGCGCGATGGGAAGGTATCAGCCGCTGTCGCGCTTTGTGGAAGTGTTTGTGAACGGCGGGTACCGGGGCGTGTATTTATTTGTGGAGAAGATCAAGCGGAACAAGTACCGCGTGAATATTGCGAAGCCCGCGGCGGATGCGGTTTCTGGAGATATTACGGGCGGATATATTTTTAAGCGGGAGGATACGAGCGCGGCGAATGGATGGTATTCGGCGGCGGGGAATCCATGGCAATTCCATTATCCAAAGCACGATGAGATAACACCCGCCCAGTCGGCCTATTTAAAGAAATATGTCGACGATTTTGAGGCGATGATGGATGGGCCTAACTTTGCCGATCCGAATGTGGGTTATCCCAAGTGGATAGAGCCGCTGTCCTTTGTTGACTACGCCATTATCCAAGAGCTATCGCGGAATGTGGATGGATACCGCAAGAGCGCGTATATGCATAAGCATGCGGATAGCGATGGGGGGAAGCTTTTGATGGGGCCGCTATGGGATTTTAATATTGCATTTGGCAATGCGGATTATTGCGCCGGCGAGCAAGTGGCCGGGTTTCATTATGCGGGAGGCGCATGTACGGATCAGGACCGGATACCCACTTGGTGGCCAAAGCTGTTGAGCGATCCGGCGTTTACCGGGAAACTCCGCTGCCGCTGGGAGGAGCTGAGGAAGGGTATATTAAAAGGGCTCATCCGGCTTCTGGGTGGGTTGAGGGGTACATGGATAACCCCCCGCAGTG
>CAZICM010000046.1:0-68254 GCA_964537685.1 uncultured Polyangiaceae bacterium | reverse complement strand
ATCAAGCGCAGGAGATCGTCATGAATATTGCGGAAGCCTATATCGAGGAAGGAAGGCTCCAGGGACGCGCGGAAGGACGCGCCGAAGGACGCGCCGAAGGACGCGCCGAAGGACGCGCCGAAGGACGCGCCGAAGGCGAGTTGCAAGGACGTGCGAAAGGTCGTGTGGAAGGACGCGCCGAAGGACGCGCCGAAGGTAAACAGGAGACGCTGCGCAAGCTGCTTCAGTTGCGTTTTGGCTCCCTCCCAGAGTCTATGTTGAACCGCATCCAACAAGCTGGCCTTGCCGAATTGGATGTGTGGGAAGAACGCATCCTGTCGGCGTCTTCTCTTGCGGATGTCTTTCGATAGAACCCAGCTCATCAATGCCGCGCGCACCCCGTGGCCAGATACGCCGGGTTCTACTCAATTCCAATACGATTATATTCAAGAATCATTCGAAATAAATCTTCCGCCATTTTCCCCGGCAATCCTTCCCTCTCCGCAGCAGCCTTTCGCCCAGCAATCAGCAACGCTTCCCGGGCCGGATCAAAACGCTCCAGGCCAAGCCTTTGCTTTTCCAAAAAGAGCGCCTTTACCAATCCCCTGCGCTTCGCCAACAGCGCGATCAGCTCCCCATCGATTTCATCCAGCTCCCGGCGGGCCGCTTCCACACTCGCGGGAACCTCTTGCAATCCTTGCGCCGGCTTTTCTTTTATCGAATTGCCATCCATTCTGATTGAATTTTCCTTGGATATGCCCAGCGGCTATTTCGCAAGCTTTTTCTCGGCCTCGGCCAGGCGCTTTTTCGCATCCGCAAGGCGATCGGCATCGGCATGCCCTTTGGCCAGGGCTTCATGGCCAGCCACTTCCTGGCGAAGCGTTTCAACTTGAGCCTTCGTGTCGCCCAGCTTGCCCAAAATATCGGACTTCACTTTTAAATACTGAAGTTTTCTTGGACCATACGATCGTGATAGAGCCCGGTCGATGGCTGCCAGGGCCTCGGGATATTTTTCAAGCCGAACATATACGCCCGCAAGCCTGGCCGGCGGTTCGTAGGAATCGGGCTTCTGGGATTCACGCTCGGTCAGCATTTTGATCGCTTCATCGCCGCGGCCCAGCGCCACGTAAGCGCCGGCCCGCGCATAGTCGTAGGTTGCGGCAATCTCGGGGGATTTGGCCTGGCGCGCGGCCTCTTCCAAAAGCGCAATCCTCGCTTCATTCGTTTTCTTCGCCGCCGCAGCATCGCCCCCTTCTTTTTGAGCATCCGCCAGAATGGCCATCGCATCCGCGCGATCGTCGGCGCTCGCTTCCGCAGGCGGGTTTTTCACCAGCGACAAAAGCCTTTCCACAGCGGCATTTCTGGCCTTGTCCTGCTCTTCGCCCTTGGGCAATTTCGAAGCGCAGGCGAGCAGCATCGAGGCGAAATCGGCAGGCACCGCGGCTCCCTGAATCCCGGGCATGTACTTCTGTCCGGTGCGCGCACATCGCGGATAATCCTTGGCGCGGTAGAGCGAAAAAATAAGGCCGGACAAGGCTTCATCTTTGCGAGACCAATTTTTCTTGGCCGCATCCGCGGCGTTCACCGCGCGTTCAAAGGCATCTGCCGCTTTTACATGATCGCCCTTGGCCAGCGCCGCCTTCGCATCCAGAAACTCTCGCTCGGCCGATCCGGCAGGCGCTTTTTCCGCGCGGGCATCGTCCATCTCGGCAAGTCCTTCCTCGACGAATTGCCTGAATTCACGAGCGGATGCCGAGCCTTGCCAGACCCCAAGAATCTTCTCGCTGGATGGCTCGATCATGAAAAACGTGGGCCACACCGAGACCGAATAGCGTTCAAGAAATGCCGCATTTTCAGGGCGATCTGTGTCGATGGCCAAAAGCTGCACGCGCCCGGCAAGCGGAGCGAGCGAAGCGTCGGAAAGCACATAATTGCGCATGCTCAAACAGGTGTGGCACCACGGCGCCCAAGCATCGACGAGCACGGCTTTGCCTTCGGTTTTCGCCTTTGCAAATGCGGCGCGCGCATCGTCGTGCACGGCCGAGCTTTCAAAGCTCATCGCCTGTTTTGAAGTGTTTTCTTTAGCGGGCAAAGGCGCAGGCGCAGTCTCCCCAGCCGGTTCTTTTTGCGCTGCGGACGCCGCGGGAGGCGTTTGGGGCGGAGCGCAAGCCGCGAAGAAGAGTGCCCAGATTCCAAGGGGAAAAGATGTCTTTTTGTGGTGCATGAGCCGCTCTTAACAAAGAGATAGACAAACCAATAAAAAAACAAGTTAAGTTCCGCGCCCCTGCTTAAAAAGCATCACCGAAGCATCACCGAAAGGACAAAGCGATATGGCGACGATCACATTGCGAGGAAATCCTATTCATACCGTGGGCGAATTGCCTGCCGCCGGTACAACGGCGCCCGATTTCAATCTGACCAAAGGCAATATGCAGGATGTCTCGCTCAAGGATTTCGAAGGCAAGCGTAAAGTCCTGAATATCGTCCCCAGCCTGGACACGGCCGTATGCCAAGCGTCGGCGAGGCGTTTTAATACCGAGGCCGATCAGGTTCCCAATGCGGTCGTATTGGTTATTTCCAACGATTTGCCAATGGCGCAGAAGCGGTTTTGCGAAGGCGAAGGCTTGAAGAATGTGATTCCGCTCTCCGAGCTGCGTTCGCGGGATTTCGGCTCGGATTACGGCGTCCGGATAAGCGATGGTCCGCTGTCGGGCATGCTGAGCCGGGCGGTCGTTGTGCTCGATGAACAGAACAAGGTTGTTTATACCGAGCAGGTGCCCGAGATCGCCCAAGAGCCCAATTATGATCGCGCCCTTGAGGCTCTAAAGGGCTGATATCTGTTAAGCGCGCGGCCCCCGCCTCGGGTGCGTTGCGCGGCTCCTTGCCTAGGTGTAGCGATCCACGGGCAAGGAGTATTTCTTTATGTTGAATCGCAGAGACTTTCTTCGCGCCACGCTTGTTACAGCGGGCGCCGTTTTCACCAATACCGGCTGCAGCGACGATACGGACACAACACCGGCCCCGGCTGGAAGGGTGCTGAAGCCGGGAGAAGCTTATTTTCCCCTCTCCGTCGCATCGGGCGATCCTAAAGCGGACAGCGTTATTCTGTGGACGCGCGTGAGCGACGCGGCGGTTATGGGCGAGCTAGCGGTGTCGCTCGAAATGGCGATCGATGCCGATTTTAAACAGCGCGTTCAAGTGAATGGCTCGGAAGCCTTTCAGCTTACGGCCAAGCCCGAGTTCGATCATTGCCTAAAAGCTAAAGTCAAAGGCTTGGACGCGGGCACGACCTATTATTACCGGTTCATCTATAAAAGCGCGGGAACCGAATACACCTCGCATATTGGCAAAGCCAAAACGGCTCCAGCGGCCGATGCCGATGTGCCTGTGCGCTTCGCATTCCTAAGCTGTCAGGATTTTATCGGACGTTATTACAATTCGTATTTATTGCTTCAGAAGGAAGAGCTCGATTTCGTGGTCTTTCTCGGCGATTACATTTACGAGACCTCGGGCGATCCTTCATTTCAGACGCCCGATGAAAAGCGCAAGGTGGTGTTTGATGACACGGCGGGCGCAATGGCGCTGGGCTCGGGCGCGGACATGTATTACGCGGCGAAATCCCTCGACAATTATCGCCAGCTCTACCGCATCTACAGGGGCGATGCTTCACTCCAAAAGATTCATGAGCAATACCCAATGATTTGCATTTGGGATGATCATGAATATTCAAATGATTGTTATGGAGCGAATGCCAATTACACCAACGACCGGAGCGACGAAAAAGACGAGACGCGCAGAAAGGCTGCGAATAAAGCCTGGTTTGAATATATGCCCGTCGATTACGCGGACGAAAACTTCGTGTACGACGATAAAAAGCCTTATCCCACCGATCTGACCATTTACCGCGATTTTATTTTTGGGAAAAATGTGCATTTGGTCATGACCGATCTGCGCAGTTACAGGCCGGATCATTTAATTCCTGAATCGGCTTATCCCGGCGCGGTTATTATCGATCAGGCATTTTTAATGGCGGCAGGCTTAGATCCGGCCATGGCGGGCAAGCCCTATCTCGACATTGACGATGCAATGTACGCCCAATACAAAGCGCTATTGGTCGGCGCGGCGACAGCGCAGGAAGCCGCTTATGATACATCGAAAATAAAGGGCAATATCGCCGTTGATTATATCAATTCGGTCATTACGGCCGCGATGTCTCCGCTGCCTTTAATCGATGAGACGGCGCAAATGACCATGAGCCGGGGATTGGCCTATATGCATCTCGGCAAAACAAGCCTAAATAGCATGATCGGCGCGCGTTATTTAATCGTGAAGCCCACCTTCGAATTGTACGGCGCGCTAAAGCTCGCGACGACGATGAAGGCCAGTGAAAATGTGATGGGAACCGATCAGGAAACCTGGTTCCTCGATACGATGAAGAAATCGGCATCCACATGGAAGGTGTGGGGCAATGAATTCTGTCTGATTCCCCTGCAGGTGGATTTAACAGCCGTGGCACCGGTTGAAGCCTTTAAGCAGCGCTTTTACATGAATGTCGACGGCTGGGATGGTTTCCGCAACAAACGCGATGAAATTATCGATCAATTGGCGGGTGTGGGCAATGTCGTGGCGATTACGGGCGATATTCATGCCTTCTATGCGGGTACTCCCTATAAATCCGATAGCATTGATAAACGCATTATTGAATTTGTAGGCGGAGCGGTTTCATCGCAGACCTTCCGCGATGAGCTGATTTCTCAGGTGGCGAGCGACCCGGTTCTGAGCACGGTTCCCGGTGTATCCGAGCTGGCCAAGGCCGTGGACGATTTGATGATGACGGCGATCAATCCTCACATGGCCTACGCCAAGAGCGACAAGCATGGCTATATCGTTGTGGAGGCCAATAGCAAAGAAATTATTGCCACCTACAATCAAGTTCCTGCCAACTTTACGCTCACCGATTATAGCCAACTGATTACCAATCTCGAGGCGGCCTTGTCCCAGGAGCGCTTTAAATCGATTGCAGGCGAAAACAATTTGTACAAGGATTTCGACGGCACCTGGAAGAAATGGGACGCGATGACCCGCGCCTGGGTATAACCTCCGATTGAGCTTCCAGCGCGGCGTTTGGCCTATTGTTTTTCTTTGAGAAAAACGATATTGCCAAATCAAGATGCGCACCCGCCTATTCACCAAACGCAGTCCTCTAAAAGCCTCCCTCGCTTTTTTATCGGTCCTTATCGCGGCCGGCCTGATTCAAAGCACCGCAAATGCCGTCGTCGAACAGACCGATGGCCTTGTCGTACCCATTCAAGTGGCGAACTGCCCGGGCAGCGGCATGCCAAATGGCTGTATTCAAGTGGGCCTCAATATCGGCGAGGGCCTTCCCGCAACTTCCACCAATAATCCTCTCAATGCGATCTTCAGCGCCACAACGAGTCCCGAGATTTTTGCCATTCCAAAGAAGAACAATGTCTATGGGATTGTCACTGTTACTGATTTAATTGAAGGCGCGGGATATGAAAACTCCTTTGGCTGGTACAATATCGACGATCCGGCCAATCTGTATGTGATTACGCCCTGCGCGGACGAGCCTACATCGACGCGCACTGTGGATTTTCAAATGGAATTCAATCAGGGGCATTATAAAGGCGGATTTATTGGTTTCTTTTTGATTACGCCCGAGCAGCAGCCCAATCCTAACAATTGCGGGTCTATCGGCAATGTTGGCTATCTCTATTACACGGAGCAGGCCAAAAATGGCGACGGCAATTATGTTCATTATTTGCTGTACTCTTCAAAAGTAGATCCTCTCACGTTTTATTTTGGATTCGAGGATCTGTGGAGGGGCGGCGATAACGATTTCGAGGATATGTTTTTAAAGGTGACGGGGCTGCTCGCCCCGTGCACGCCGACGGCGGAGATTTGCGATGGATTGGATAACAATTGCGATGGATTGATCGATAACAATACGATCGATTCCGGGGGCAATTGCGGAGCGACCGATGCGGGCGAGTGTTCGTATGGAACGCTCATCTGCCAGAATTCGGTGCTGGTGTGTATCGGCGCCGTCGGGCCTTCGCCGGAAGTCTGCGATAATCTCGATAACAATTGCGATGGATTGACAGATAACAATACGATCGATTCAGGAACGGCCTGCGGCACGGATGTGGGCGAATGCGCCTATGGCACCAATCAATGCATTGGAGGCTCTCTGGTGTGCGTGGGAGGCAAAGGGCCTACGCTCGAATTGTGCAATAGCCTGGACGATGATTGTGATGGAACAACCGACGAAAGCACGATCGACGCGGGCGGGCCTTGTGGAAGCGATGTGGGCGCCTGCGATCCGGGTGTGCTCACTTGTATTGCTGGCACCATTGAATGTATTGGCGGAAAAGGTCCCACGCCTGAAGTGTGTAACGGTGTGGATGACAATTGCAGCGGCGCAATCGACGACGGCGATCCAGGCGGGGGAAATGCCTGCGGCACGGATGTGGGTCAATGCGATCCGGGTGTAGAGCATTGTATTGGAGGACAAATTGTCTGTGTTGGGGCGCTCGGTCCAAGCGAGGAGCTCTGTGATGGCTTGGATAACGATTGTAATGGTGAAAACGATAATCTCGCGCCTTGTCCCGATGGCTCGAAATGCATCAGCGGCACATGTGCATCGCCTTGTGGTTCGGGCGAATTTGATTGTCCGGGCGGGCAGGTTTGCTCGATGGGTTATTGCATTCCGGTAAGCTGCGACAATGTGATGTGTTCCGCGGGAGAGACGTGCGTTCAAGGCATTTGCGTGAAGGACGGCGCGGGCGGAGCGGGAGGCGCTTCGTCGAGCGGCTCGGCCGGGGGCGGCAATCAAGGCGGAGGAAATCAGGGCGGGGCGTCGGGCAGCTCCTCGAGTGGAACGGCGAGCGGCGGCAATCAGGGCGGGTCATCTGGGGATAATCAGAAGTGGGGCTTGTCGACGGGAGGGGGAGGGCTTTCCTGCAATGCCTCGGGCGAGGGCGAAGGCGGCGGCGCGGGCGTATTGCCCTTGTTGGCTGGGCTTTCGGCATGGATAGGCAGAAGGCTTCGGCAAGGGCGGCGCAGGCCCGCGCAGAAGCAAGCCGGAGGCGCGCAATGAGCAATCCGATGAAATATGTAGGGATGGCGGGCCTAATGGCGCCCGCGCTGGGCATCGGCGCGATGGCGATGTTCTCGGGCAGCGGATGCACGACCGAAGCCTATTGTTTTGAATGCAATGGGCCGGACGCTGGCACGGCCGGTTCGGGTGGAAATGGCACGGGCGGCAATGGCCAGGGAGGAAACGGCACGGGCGGCGATATTCTGGTGGTGGACGGCGGTGGGTGCGGCGATATTTTAAGCGACCCTAAGAATTGCGGAGCCTGCGGTGAAGTGTGCAATTTGCCCAATGCATTTCCTAAATGTGAGGGCGGATTTTGTTTGGTGGATACCTGCGCGGCCGGCTTTATCGATTTAAATGGCGCGGTCGGCGATGGCTGCGAATACAAATGCACGGTGTCCGCTTCGGGTATCGAAATCTGCGATGGGATCGATAACGACTGCAATGGGTTTATCGATGAGCTGACCGATAAAAATACCGATCCCGTCAATTGCGGTACTTGCAACAATGTGTGCGTTTACAGCAATGCCACGGCTCAATGCATAGGCGGCCAATGCGCGATGGGCAATTGCCTCGTCGGTTACAATGATGTCAATCAAAGCGATGCGGACGGCTGTGAATATGCCTGCACGCAAACCAACGGCGGCGTCGAAGTCTGCGATTATGTCGATAACAATTGCAATGCGCAGGTCGACGAGATTTTCAATCTGATGACCGATCCCCAGAATTGCGGCACTTGCGGGAACAATTGTTCCAATTTGTATCCCAATTCGATGGGTATTTGCAATACGAGTGTGTGCGAGTTTGGGCCTTGTCTCGCCGGTTATTACGATATCGATGGCAATGCCGCGAATGGATGCGAATACGCTTGTATGCCCGCGGTGGCAGGCGCAGAAGTCTGTGATGGTGCCGATAACGATTGTAATGGCCTAGTTGACGATGGAATGCTTCCCAGCGTCGGGATGAGCTGTGGAATGACCGACGTGGGCGAATGCACCTTCGGCGTTTTGGATTGCCAGGCCGGCGCGCTCGTGTGCACGGGCGAAATCGGCCCAAGCGTCGAATATTGCGATAATAAAGATAATAATTGCTCGGGCGTCAGCGATGAGGGCTGTCCTGCGGCAGGCGCTTCGGATTTGCGGCTGGATACGGGTTCTGGAATCGCGGCGGCAACAAGCACTCAGCTTAGTATTGCATCAAATAATGATACAATTGTAGCCGCTTATCTCGATCGGCGCAATGGAAACGCCGATATTTACGCGACCGTATCGACCAACGCGGGCACGAGCTGGCTGGGCGTGGATACGGCGGTGGCGCTGGGCGGCCAGAATCAGGTGGAGCCCTGGGCCATGCTTTCTCCGCTCGCGGCTTATGTGCTGTTCGAGGAATTTCCCGTGGCGGCTCACCGCGATGTGTATGTTGCCAGGGCGCCTTCGCCTTTTAATGCGTATGGCGCAAAGGTGCGGGTGGACAAGGATAATACAGGGGCCGATGCGTTCTTGGTGCGGGGTGTCGTCGCTCAGAGCGGGGCGCAGGATACCCTGGTTGTGGTGTGGCAGAGCTTGAGCGGAACAGGAGCCAATACCCAAACCAATATTTATTTGCAGCGCTCTCTGGATAATGGAGTGACGTGGAATGCAAGCGATTTGCTTGTCAATTCCGTGCCTGGATTGGCCGAATTGCCCGCTTTGGCAACCGACGGAAATGGAAGGGCTTTCATTGCATGGCGCGATCAGCGGGCAGGTAAATCGGAAGTATATTTGGCCACTTATAATGCAATGACGAATTCTTTATCGGCCAATATGGCACTGTCGGCGGGCAATCCTTCCGAGGATATTGCAATCGCGGCCGATCCAGGCGGGCCGAATGTCTATGTGGCGTGGACCGATTTGCGGGCGGCCAAAAAAGTGATCCGGGTCAACCGAAGCACGAATTCCGGGGGAGCTTTCGCGGCGGATGGAGTGATTGTGAATCCGGACTCAACGTTTGCAGATGCGGCAAATCCAGCCATCGCGGCGCGGGGAGGCCGGGTTGTTGTGGCGTTTGAGGATACGCGGAGCGGACCGGCCGATGTCCGTGTGAATCATTCAGACGATGCTGGATTGACGTGGATGCCTACGACGAGCCGGGCGGATTTGGGCGATGCGCTCGGCAGTGCGGCCACCAAGCCGAGCATTGCGTTTGGTGCGGGCGATCTGGTGTTTGTGGCTTGGGAAGATGCCCGCAATGGGGAGCGGGATATTTACGGAAACCATTCCTTTGATAAGGGCAGCACATTCCAGCCCAAGGATTTGCGAATGGATATCGGAATGCCAGGAGCGCCTTCAAATCCAGGCGCCGCCGATTCTCGCTCGCCTTTTACAGCAACCAATTCGGCAGGAACCCGCGGGCTTGTGGTGTGGATCGATAACCGGACAGCAGCGGGAATTACCGGCGTAAATGCCGACATCTATTCAAACTTCTTCCAGTAAGGAGCGTGTCTCAACACCTTCGCAGGCAATGCATGGCTAGGGCGGGGGACGCCTGTTTTCACGCGGCGAATTCGAAAGTCCCCACCCTCAAACAAGACCCGTTGATGATATAGTCCGAACCCTTAACGCACCAATGACGAGTTCCCGGTCCACCCTTCCGGACAACCCCGGCGCACCCGAAAAAGAACGCGCCGAGGAGCTGCGCGATGAAAAAGCTCTTGCGCGCGCTCGGGTGGGCACTGTCATCAATAAGAAGTGGAAACTGGATGCACTCCTGGGCGTCGGCGGAATGGCTTCGGTCTTTGCCGCAACGCACCGAAATGGCTCACGCGCGGCGCTGAAGGTGATGCACACCGAATTTGCGCGCGACCAGAATATCCGGGAGCGATTTTTGCGCGAAGGCTATGTCGCCAACCGCATTGACCACCCGGGCCGCGTGGCCATTCTGGACGATGACATAACGGAACAAGAAGAGCCGTTTTTGGTGATGGAGCTGCTCGAAGGAGAGACGGCTCAGCAGTTGTGGCGCCGAAAACAGCGCCGCGTGCCTGTCGATGAAGCGCTCTGGATCGCAGCCGAAGTCCTGGCCACGCTGGAAGTATTTCATGCCAACAGCATCGTTCATCGCGATTTAAAGCCCGCGAATATTTTCATTACAGCCGACGGCACGGTGAAATTGCTCGATTTCGGTGTCGCGCGCATGAGGGGCGCGCCCGGAGAAATTACGAGGGCGGGCACGGCGCTGGGCACACCATCGTTTATGGCCCCCGAACAGGCTCGGGGCGTGTCCGAGGAAGTCGATGGGCGCGCGGATATCTTTTCGGTGGGTGCGACGCTGTATGCCTTGCTCAGCGGCCAGCGTTTGCATCAGGCGCGCTCGGATGGGGAATCTTTTATTTTGGCGGCCACGCAGCCCGCGCCCTCACTTGCGCGAATCGCACCCCACTTGCCGATTGAAGTGATTCGGCTTGTGGACAAAGCGCTCTCGTGGGCGCCCCGCAATCGTTTCCAATCCGCGGCGGCCATGCGGGCGGAAGTGCTGCGCGTGCTCGAGGGCATCCGGTCGGGAGCTATTTCCAAACACCCTTCGAGCAGCATGCGGCGGGCTGGCGATGAGACCTCAGCATCCCAGGCCAGTCCCGAAGAGAGTCCTTCGCTGCCGCCTGTCGCATCGCCGGACGATCCGGTCGTGCTCAAGCTCATTCGGATTTTTAAGCACCTTCGTGAATTGCTCACCATCGCGAAGCTCCGGGGCGCGGGTCATCCAGCGACTGACAAAGCGCTTGGAGAAATGTTTGGCGAGATCCTTCAAGCGGTGCGTGAAACGCCGTCTCAAGTGTGGTGGAGAGTGCGCCCCTACGGCTTTGTGCACCGCGAACAATTGGTGTGGGAGCCCGAACCGCCCCTCGACATTGTTCCCTACAATCTCTTTTCCGCGGGGGTGCGTGGAATGCAGTTTCTTCCGGGCATTGTGGAAGAAGAGCTCCGCGATTTGTGCTCGCTGTTTTTAATCGATCCCGAGGTCGATCTGTCTCCCGAGGACGATATGGCCTCGGTGCTGTGGGAAACGCGGCTCGAGCATGTGAGCTGCGACATCCTGGATGAATTCGCCACGGGCGATGCGGGCGGGACACAGACTTTTTATCAAGAAGCCGATGATGTCGTGTCCATCGCGCGGGCGACGCGAACCTCGCCGTCCGATCACTTGGAAGCAGCGGCAATGCCCATTGAAACGGATGCCGCAGCACTTATCGCCGCTAAGGATGCGGCAAGCGCGTTTGCGCTCGATCCCGTTGCAAAGAAAGCGCTGGGCGCTCAGTTGACGATGCTGCCTGAACGATGGCGCGAGCGGTACATCGATGCCCTTGCATCCGCGCTGGTTCAGACCGGGCGCCATGGCAATATCGGCGTCATCACAAACTCCCTGCGGGGCTCGTTCACGGACTTCATTAAGGCTCGGCGTTTTACGCCGCTATTTTCCACGCTGGAGTCGATTCAAACCACGGTCGAGAACATCGCCAAAAACGAAGCTCCAGGTGTGATTGCAGCGCTCGTGGAAGGGGTGTTCCCGCCGGAGATCCTCAAACTGCTGATGTGGGAAGCCTTGGGCGGGCCGGTCACCTCGGGAAACTTTTCGCCTTCTGCGGTGGACAGCGGGGAACCAAGCATAAGCAGCCCTTCACTGAAAAGCTCCGGCCTTCCATCCAAACTTCCCGCGTCGGACAGCCAGGCCAAGAGCAGCCAGAGTGGCCGTGGATCCCAGGCACTCACCTTTGGATTGCACCCCAATGAATCGCAAATGCCCGGACGGCTGGGCCGGCGTTCCCCGGAAATTCGGGGAGGTTCAATACCTCCGGTGAATCTGGATGCTATCGCGCACGGACTCGAGCTCATCCTGCCCAAGATCTCCTCTGCATCGCATCTCGATGCGGTGCTCGATGTGATCGGCATCTCAGGCCATGAAGGAATACGCAGCGCGCTCTTGAACTACATCAACCGCACGCTGTCCGAAAATGATGCGGCTGTCGCTCAAATTGCAACGAGAATCTCGGCGTTTGATGCTGCCGTCATGCGTCCCATTCTGCGTGTCTTGTCATCGCTGGGCAGCAATGAATCTGTCGCCGTGCTCGAGCGGCTTCACCGATCGCCTGATCCGATGGTGCGAAGCGAATTGAGAGCTTGTCTCGCTCCAACGCCGGACGTCATGCGCGAAGAATTGCTTGAAATTCTCGCCAAAGGAGCGCCTGAGGAAAAAATTGCCGCGCTCCGCACGCTCGTCGGGCATGAGGCGCGCGAGGCGGTCGATCCATTGGTCAAACGCCTTCATGAAGGGCACTTCCACAAGCTTACGCCCGATGAGAAGCGCGAATTCATGACCGCGATATGGAATCTGGACGCTGCGCGCGCCGAACCCGTACTGATTGGGCTGGTTCAAAAACACGGGTTGTTCGCCGATGAAGCCATTGAACAATCGCGTTCGATCGCCGCAGATCTACTCGGCCAGCGGGCGCGTTCGATGGAATCGCTTCACGCTGTGCAAAGTGCAACCAAGCGCCGGTGGTGGAACACACAGACGCTTAGGGACGCGGCCACGCGGGCCGCCGAGGCGATTTCCGCGCGCCTGGGCCAGCACCGCAGCGGCGGAGGGGAGACCGTGTGACCAATTCATCCGAGCCCGCACGAGCGAATGCCGCTGCCGACGGAGAGACAAAGCATGCTGACTGGTCGGTCGATGTCGCGGAGCCGATGGTCAGGACGCTGTGTGCGCTGGTCCGGAAGGCGACGAGCGAATCTTCCTCGGCCGGGCCTGAATTCGATTCACAAGTCAATGAAACGGCCCAAATCATGCGCGATCACGCCCGTATCACAGGGCAGGGCGCGGCCGTTCACTTTGGACACGCTGGCATCTACGTCAACGGCCGGCTCTTGCGCGCGCAGCGAGCTGCTTATGACGAATGCTTGGCCATCGGCCAATTGCTCGATCGCTGCGGCATCGCCGAGGTGGTGATCGCCAAAGATGTATTTCCCTCGGACCTTCGCACCTTCGCGATGCTGGTTGCCGACTTCAACCGCTGTCCTGAGCCTGTTGTCCCCGAGCGCATCACGCCGAGGATCCGCCTCCGGCCCGTGAACGATGCCGCGCGCCGCCACGAAGTCGCGGGCGAGCAGCACGAGAATGCTGAAGATGCCATCGTTCAAACTTATGCATCAGCCATCGTCCTGATGAGGCGATTCTTTGAATCGGTCTACGGAGGAAATCAGCGGCTGCCTCATGGTTTCAAACGCATTGCGCAGCGCCTTGTCGATCTTTCGGACGGAGGCAACCCTGCTTTCCTCGGTGTAACGGCCGCGCGCAACGCAAACCACGACGATGCCGGAAGAGCCGTGAACACCGCGATTTTAAGCCTGACGATGGCGCGGCAAATCACCGGCGATTCACTGCTTCTGCAGAAGCTGGCCATGGCCGCGCTGCTTTATGACATCGCAAAACCGCTCCTTTTGGGGCTGACAAACCGGGATGAAGGCCATCCCTCGCTTCTGCCTTCCATGACGGAAGAGCAGGACGCCGACATGCCTGCGGGAACGGCAGCCATGCTGACCGCGCTCGGAAGGCTCAGCGATGAAAGCATCACCCGCTCTGTCATCGCCTTTGAAGCGCACTGGATTAAACGCCAGGCAACGCTCGGGCCGGTGTACAAAGGCATGCGCCAGGCAGCGCTGCTCTCCCGCATCGTCGCCATGGCGCGCGCCTTCAATGACTTGCTGACACCGGGCTCAGGGCGCGAGCCGCTCACCGCCGACAACGCTCTCGCCAAGCTCGAGCAGGATACAGACAGTGCCGCCGATCGGACCGTTCTGCGCTTGCTTGTAGGTGCTCTTGGCATCTTTCCCACGGGCACGCTCGTCGAGCTCTCCACAGGCGAAGTCGCGCTGGTCGTACAGACCTCCTCTCACCCCGCGCGCTACTCGCTGCCGCGCGTGCGCCTTGTGTTCGATGCTTCGGGAGGCGCTGTCGATCATCTCGTGGAGATCGATCTCGCTCAGCCTCCCGCAGGTCAGGAACCTCGGCGCTTTATCCGGCGCGTCGTGGCCACATCCGACGATGCCTTCGCATCGACCATGCGTTCCCTGGCCTCGGGGACACCGCAGGCAAACGCTGCCCATCGTTCGTCATCAGGCTTTTCCGCCCCCAGAAATATCTCTACAACACCGCCTCGCTCTGTCCGGAGCGGCGCTGCCGAGCGCGCGAGAAACGCACCGGCTGCCGAGACGCCCGAACACCCTGCGGAAAGCGGACCTGCCACACCGCCTACAGTTCCTGCCTCGCTCAGGGCTGCACAGCTCAAGGGCGGCAAAGTGAATGTACGGCCCCCATCGCCTGAAACGCCGCCAGCCACCGCCAGTTCAAAATCCAAGCCTCAACGCCCGTCCGACGACGCGGTCCGCTCTTCTGGCTGGTCGGCGAAAAGCTATCAAGAAGCGGCTGGCCAAACGGACGAAGAGCAACCGAGGGAAAGGCGGCGCGCACCATCAAAACCCGAAATCCAAGGCCCCCCAACCGCTGAAGGAACGCTTTCGCGCACACCGCTTTCGCACCTGCTGGTGTACATGCTCGACCGCCGCCTCACAGGCACGACCATCTTCACAACGCCTGAAGGGCTAAGCCACAGCATCTTCTTCAACGAAGGCATCGCCGCAAAAGTCAAAACCGGCATCCTCATCGCCCCCCTGATGGAAGTCATCTCGGATTTGGGCCTCATCGAACCCGATATCCTCCGCCAAACCTTCACGGAAGCGCTTCAGGCGCGGATGCTGCACGGCAACTACCTCATTGAAAAAGGCTTTCTCGACCGGGAAACGATGTTTGGCGTGCTCAACGTGCAGCTCGTCCGCAAAGTCCTCGCGCTCTTCGAAATGTCTTCTCAAACAGCCTACGCCTACTACGACGGCCTTAACCTGCTCTCCAACTACGGAGGGCCGGAGCTTCAGAGCTGCGAGCCCCTGGCCTTGCTGATGGCGGGCATTCGCGTACGAAGCCACGACCCGATCATCAACATCACTTTAGAAAAGCTGGGCCAGCGGCCGATGACGCTGCATCCAGACAGCGATCCCCGCCGCTTTCGCTTTCACCGCGACGAAACATCTGTGGTTGATGTTCTGCGCTCGCGCAAAATCACCCTCGCGGAACTCCTCGACATAGGCGTGGCTCACGAGCGCATTGTTCGCCTCACCGTCTACGCCCTCGCCATCACGCGCCATCTCGATTTGGGCGGAAGCGGCAAAGCCCCGGTTGGCCTGGGCGCACGGGAAAGCGAAGACCCCAAATCCGCCCGCACCAATCCGGCCTCATTTCCGACGGACGTATCCTTGCTCAGGGACGCACCGCGCACCGCGCGAACAGGCGCTTCCACAGCGCGCTCCGATGTCCGCACACCACCTCCCCGCACATCCCCGAGCCCGCGCGCCCACACACCGCCGCAGCGCCAAGCAGAGCCCGCTCCAGAACCGGCATCGTCCGGCTCCAAAACAGAGCCTCAAGGCGCCGCACCACCATCATCCACCGGGAAAAGCGCGCCGGCCACAGAAGCGGCATCCGCTCAATCCCGCCCCGCGGCTCCGGCCGTCAAGCCGCGCACGGGCCCCGAAACACCTCTTGAAAACCAACTTCTGTCCGAAAAACGCGCCGCCCTAAACGCCCTCGCCGAACGCATCGAAAAGGGCGACTACTTCGCCGTTTTAGGCACGACCCCCGACTCAACACCGACAACCATCTCAAAAGCCTATTTATCGCTCGCCAAGGAAGTACATCCCGACCGGCTGCCCGCTGAACTCTCCAGTCTCCGCCCCTTGGCCGCCCGCATTTTTGCCCGCGTCGTCGAAGCTCACCGCACCCTCAGCGACCCAAACCGCCGCGCCGAATACATCCGTTCTCTCGAACCCCAGCAAACAACATCCGGCGCCAGATCCCTGGAACAAGTGGACGTCGAACGCGCCGTCGAAGCGGCCCTGGATTTCCAAAAGGCCGACATCCTGCTGAAAAACAACGATCTCGCAGGAGCCGAACAACTAATCCGCAAAGCCTACTCGGCCGATCCCACCCAGCCCGAATACGCGGCCACACTCGCCTGGATTGAAGCCCTGAAAAGGCCGCTGCCCCCGGCCATGCCCGAAGGCACCATTTCCAATCAATACGACGATTTAATTCAAACACTCGATCAAATTGTGTCCAAAGAACCGCGCTTTGAGCGGGCGCTCCTATACCGCGGAACGCTGCTCAAACGCTCTGGCCGCCTGGACAAGGCCATTGCCGACTTCAAACTCATCACCGAAATCAATCCGAAAAACGTGGATGCCATGCGTGAAGTGAGGCTCCATGAAATGCGGACCCGCGGCGAAGGGACATCCAAAACTCAGCCTAAAATGAGAGCTCAGAGCGCATCGGGCATCAGCGCCGCCGATCCGGCAGACGGAAGCCTGCTCAATAAATTATTCAAACGCTAATCGCCGAAGATCCACAGCCTCTTCAAGCGGTCTGCCGGCCCAGCCAAGGGCGACGCCAGCACCCGGGACGCAGCAGCTTCAACACAGCGCGCAGCCGTCTTCGTATCCTGAGAGATTGAAATTCGTTTGGATTCTTCTGAAAATCGATTGTATTTATCCCGATTCTCAATCAGCTCCCGCATCGCCCCCGCCATGGCCTGCACATCGCCGCAGGGTACAACCAATCCATTGATATCCGGCCTGACCGTATCATCCTCACCAATACAACCGATTTGATCCGACGCAATCACCGGAAGACCAAAAAACAATCCTTCGGTCACCACCAGCGGATGAGGATCGTGCTCCGAGGCGACCAGCAGCGCATCAATCGCCGCGAAAAACCCAGGCATACGGCTCTGGTTCACAAATCCCGTAAGCACAACACCGGCCGATTGCGCATTGGCCTTGGCAGCAAGCCCCTCCAATTGAGCCCGCTCCGGCCCATCCCCGATAATGAGCAGCCGGCTCTTTTCCCGAAGGGCCGAAGGCAGTTTCATCAACGCTTCAATACAATCGGCATGCCGTTTACGCCCAATGTATTTTCCCACCGAAGCAAATACAAAAGCATCTTCAGGAATACCGATCTCATTCCTCAGGGCTGCCCGGAGCGCCTGCCTATCCTTTTCCGCTTCCCCAAAGCGATCCCCATCCACCGGAAGCGGACACGGATATAAAACCTCCGGCGAAAGCCCATAATGCCGATAATACTCCGCATTGCAATTCCCGACCGGCATCGCTCCATCAGCCCCCATAAAAAAGGCCCGGACCACCACTTCCTTCACGGCCCGCACCGCCCAAGGGCGAAAATGCCTAAGCTCCGAATCCGAATACAAAAGAACCCGGACCGAATGCCGCCTCGCCCATAGAAGTGCCCGCCAATTTGTCAGTGTTCCATATCCAAACAAAAGCAGCACATCAGGAGCAAAGGCCGAAAGCCTCTCCCCCACCAAAGGATTGTCCACTTCCCAAAAACCCAAGCTTTGGGGCCTTTGCGCAATGGGCAAAAATTCACAGTCGTATCCCGACAGCAAATCCACATCCCACCGGAAGGTCTTCCCAAAACCCGGATCGGCATACTCCTTCACACCCCAATCCGTGCAATAAAACACCTTGAGCGATACCGTACCGAGCTTGTGCACGGCCGCCCAAAGCGGAGCGAAATGCTGAATTGGATGGGTATTGATAACGGCTATGCGGGGCACGGATTCACTCGATTACAATAAAATTGAATATCAATTCTTTCATTTTCTACATCACCCTCAGCGATCCGCTCACCACCCCATATCCCCCTTCTGTCTTCAGCGCTCTCCAAAGTTCCCTCGGCTCAATCTTGCCCGCGATCAGCCTCTTGTACATCTCCACAACCCGGCCCGCCTCCTCCGCTCCCTCCCGGACCAGCTCAATCCTAAAGCGCCTCACACCCCGCTCCACGACCCCCTTCAACAGCCCGGCCGCACTCTGGGCCGCCGCATGAAACACCGTATTCCGGCACCCCACATCCGCCTCCACGGGATGCGCCATTCCCGCCCTATCCCGAAGCGATACCTGATGCTTCTCACAGGGCCTGCCACAATCCCGAAAATCTTTCCCATTCGATAAAAGTGCCGCAATCACACAATGCTCCATATGAAACAATGGCATTGGATGATGCACAACCAGCTCCGCAAATGGCCCAAATACCGTCCCCAAAAGCCCCATCAATTGCGCGGCATCCAAATCAAATGAAGGCGTAAAGGCCAATAACCCTTTATTCATCACCGTTCCGGCCGATATCCGGTTTGTTACATTCAATGAAAAGTCCCCCACCTTGCGAATAGGCAAATCCGCCCATTCATTCAGCGCTCCCAAACCCCTCACCAATAAAAGATCCGGCTCCAGGGAAATTAAATACTTATCGATTTTCTCCTCGCCCGGCTTGCGAATGCGCGGCGGCGCGACCCCCAATATCGCTCCCGGCTTCTCTGCGCGCAGCGCCCGAAACGCCTCGCCCATCCCCGTGAGCTCCAAAAAATCTAAATACACCCCCTCCGCCCCGGCCTCCAGCGCCGCAAACGCCTGCGCCCGCGTCCGGCATAATACAAATAACCCAGGCGGCGGAGGTTCCATCTCAATCCTATCAAATTGAGCCACAAACTCCTCTGCATGCAGCCCCGTCACCGGATGAACCTTTTTTGCGCCCTGCAAAAGCTGCTCAACCAGCGCCCTGCGCGCCCTCTTCATCGATGCCGGCGAAATCATCGCTCCTTCCGGCAATTCAATCTGAAGATCCGCCAATTCAAAAGGCGTATCTCCCAATTGCCCCAATTTATCCTTCAATACATCTGCAATGGAAACGCCCGAATGAGAGACGCCGATCGTTTGGTCTCCAATTACTTCCGCATTTAAACCCAACCGCGTCTCCGCTTCATAACGGGGCGCTTCCCCCAGCGTTCCCCGCACCCGCATCGCCACCCCAACCCGCTCCGGCGCCCTCTCAATTTCACCGAGAACAGCCTTCTCCTCCACGGGATCGTCCGTTTTCCACAATCGCCTCCCCGATCGAATGCCATTAAATAAGCGATCTGGACCAAACCATAAAAATGCCTCTTTGGTCTGGCCCGGCGCGGAAATCTGCACCTTATCGGTCTCCGCGCCATTCACCAAAATCGACCAAACCCGCCCTCCCACTTCACCCTCGTTGGCATATCCCCCCTCAAACACCAGCCCATCGCCCAAAGCCACGCTCGACGAAAGCTTCACCCGCGCAAGCGTCCTGCCCCTCACCCGCACCGGCTCCACAAAAACACCCACTTGAAGCCCGCGGTGATCGCAGCTCCTCCCCTCCACCAGCCGCTGATGATTCACACCCTCTAAAAATCCAGGCCCCGCCGGCCTCGAATACATCTGCAGCGCCCGCCGCCTCAGCGCATCATTCACAATCGAATTATCCGCCAATGCAGCCCTCACCGCCTCTTTATATAATTTTGTCGCCGCGGCCACATAAGCAGGGCCTTTTAAGCGCCCCTCGATTTTAAATGATTTCACACCCAATCGAATTAATTCAGAAATAGACTGAGTTGCTTCTAAATCCTCGGGCGACAGCAAATACGCCCGCTCTCCGACATCGGCCTTATGCCCATCCACAAGCAGCTCATAAGGCAGCCTGCACGCCTGCGCACACGCTCCGCGGTTCGCACTCCTGCCCCCAATCGCCTCGCTCGTCAAACATTGCCCCGAATACGCAACACATAGCGCACCGTGAACAAACACCTCGAGCTCCATATCCGTCTGCGCCTGAATGGCCGCAATATCCGAAAGTGATAGCTCCCTCGCCAAAATCACCCGGTGAGCGCCTAAATTCCGCGCCATTTCCACCGAACCCGCATCGGTGCAAGTCATTTGCGTCGACGCATGCATTTTCATTTCGGGCGCAATGGCCGAAACAAGCCTCGCCACGCCGAAATCCTGCACAATCACCGCATCCGCGCCCGCCTCCGCACACACCCGGATTGCATTCTCAACCAGCGGCAGCTCTTCATCGAACACGAGCGTATTCAGCGTCACATAGCCCTTTACGCCATGCTCGTGCAGATAAGCCATCGTCTGGCCAAGCGCTCCCGCATCAAAGTTTTTGGCCCGGGCCCGCGCATTAAAACCCTGCAAACCAAAATAAACGGCATCGGCCCCCGCGGAAACGGCAGCCTTTAAACAAGCCTCATCGCCCGCAGGAGCGAGCACTTCAGGCACGGCATCGGTTGAAAAAAACATCGGAGGCTCTATAGCCCAGAAAGCCTCGTCATACAGCGGGGATCATTCGCAATCACCGACACGCCTTTGTTTGAAGGCACCTTTTTATTCATCCACGCCGTATTCGAAGACTCGCCCGCGAATACATCAATATGCCGGCCCACAACGCGGATTCCCCTATCTTCCGCGATAAAACAGCCATCGTGCATTGCACCATCTGGTTTTGCAATCCCATCGAATTCGGGCACATAAATAACCGTGCCCAAAGGAATAATATCCGAATCGACGGCCACCGTCCGGAGCGGCGTAATCGCCCTTCCCGTGGCTCCCCGGCCATGAGGAAATAACTTTGAATCCAGCTTCTCGTAGCAAATCTTCTGGCCAGAGCGGGGACACTCCGAGGCACAGGCGCAATCCCGTTTCGCAAAACTCACGGTCTCGCCCGATATTAGTTTTCCACTGCCCTGCAAACAAACTCTATCGTGAAAATCCTTGGGAACATACGCGATCGTATTGCACGATGCATCGTAGAGCGTGGCATCTTTTAATCCCGCGGCTTCCACAGGAAAATCATAATAAGTATTGCGGTACGAGCCCTGAGAAGCAGCCGGAGCATTTCCCTCATTCGATCGTATTGATTTCCCGCCCGGACCATATTCGCGGATCATGAGCGGCTCCTGCCCGCCGTTCAATTCAGATGAGTCCGCAGGCTCGGCCCGAAGCATTGGCGAAGGCGAATCTGAAAGCGCGGCATTTGGCGCACTCCCCGCGGCACCCCAAGGTGAAATGGCCTCCCTCGACACCGGCCTTCCCGCGGACTCCGGCTCGTTTGGCGGCCCCGACACCCAATCCGCCCCGCGCTGCACCGCACAGGCCCAAAGCGCGCCCGCGCCCATCAGCGGCAACCCCCAAAATATTCCAAGCGCCCAATTTGCTCGCACGGCAAAAAAGAATATCCATCCAGCCCCGAATGGCCAAATATTTAAATCAATATTTTTTAGGAAAGAATATTTAGGCGGGAATCAATATCATCGAATAGATCACGGAAACCGAATCGCTCACCTTAAATGCCCCGAGCGGCCCTTTCACTTCATCGAGCCCGAGCTTTTTCATCGACACATCGAGCCGCCCAATCACCTCGAATTTCTCCTCCCCCCTCTCCAAGGCCCGATGCGACACCTGCACCGTTTCCGACTTCGAGCCCACCGTCACCTTCACTTCGCCCTGCGAACGCGAATGACCGTGCGCTGTCACCTGCACATTCGGCCGCCCCGAAAACACCTCGCGGCGGATCTTATTTTCGATTTCGGCCCGATCCGAAGCCGATAGCACGCTCTTATCCACGGCATCGCCGTGCAGCACGCCCACCACCGACAACCCGCTCACAGGAACCTGCAGCGTCGCATTCCACGAATCGCCATCCACCGACACCAGCGCCGAAAAACCACTGCACGCAATCTCCAAATCGTGAGCGAAACGCGCCAGCAGCCCCGTCGCCTTGGTATGCAAAAGCAGCCTCGATTCCTGGGTATTTAATTGAAATGCCTTCATGGCGTTTATTCCTTTTCCTTGGCTTCCTCGGCCGGTGAATCTTCATCCGGCTCTTGGCTTGTCTCTGAATCACCGGTTTTACCAGCGTCCGGAGTTTCAGCCTCCGGCGCCGCCCCAGCCGGCGAAGCTTGCGCAGCCCCACTCTGCTTTTTCGATCTAAACAATCCCCACAGCCTGCCCCACAGCCGAAACGATTCATCAGGCACGGTTCTTAAATCTGAACAGATATCTGACGAATACAACAGCATTCCGGCCCTCACCAAATACACCCACACCGCGGCCTGCAGCGCCGCAGTCATCAAAAATCCCATCGCCCAGAGCAATGTCGATATGCCCCGGGGCTCTGAAAAGCGCCATGAAAAAAGCACGGCGCCCGACAATACGATCGAAAATGTCGACAATAAAACAAATAATCCCCACGATCGCAATGGCCTGCGCCAAAACACTTTTAATGCAACAACCCCCGTCCGCCTCACCTTCCGCCTCGCATCCGCGGCGCTGATCAGCCGGGTCCAAAACAGCCATGCCGAAACACCCGCAAACCAAACCAGGAAAAGCACGGCCGCCAAAAGAGGCAGCATCAATACCATCGTTTTGCCTGTCCACCCTGCCAATTCACCCTGGTGGCTCAGCTTTTTATACAGCGCCCGGATTAGCCCGCTTCCAAGCGCAATCAGCCCAAAACTCCATCCGATCGCCCGGAGAAATGGCCACAGATGCACAAGCCCTTCTTTGGCGACCACCGAAAGAACCCGCACCTTTCGCTCGGCCGGACGCGCGGGATCGGCGAGCTGCACCGCGGCCGCGAGCAACAACTGATCCAAAAGCACGGCAAACACAATGGCCAGCGCAAGCCCGCCCAAAAAGGCCGAAGGCAAATCGCGGACGAGCCGCGTCAGATGAACAAAGGGCAGCTTACCCGGCGGCTCCGTGTAATACGGCGCCTTTGCCGGCCCCTCGGCCACGCCCGCAAGCGAAGTCAGCAGCGCGGGCAAAGACATCAAGAGCACCAAGCCAAAACGGATCAAAAACAATCGGATTGATCCGATAAATGTACGGGTTGAACCGCTCGATAGACTTAAAGCCATAGCGAAAGCCCTCCGGCGAGCCACTGCGAAAAGGCCCCGAGCCACAATCCCCAGTCCGCCGTAAAATCGCCCTCCGCCTCCATCGCGCGCGCATTGTTTTGAGGCTTTGGATCGAGCGATATTTTTTGATCCGGATCGATGCGCACATCTTTTAAGCGGGATGGCCTAATCAATCGATATCGCCTCCAGCCCGCCTTGCCATCCCAATGATCGCGGATCTTGGTTCCATCCATGAAACGCATTTCCACATCCACCGGCAAATGATCCCAGCCAGGCCCTTCGATTTCGATAACACTCTCATAGTATTTCTTTTCGCCGCCCTTGGCTTGCCCCTTTTCAATGGGGTCCACCCATTGCTTCGTAATTGTTCCCGTTACGCTTTTCCCGCCGCGCACCCAGCCCGGATCGCTCACTTCCAGCATCACCCGCCCATCTTCCTCGCGCGCTCCCGGCTCGAGCCCCACTTCACCGGCGCTATCTTTGCCCCGCTCCGTTACCACGACCGGACCATTTTCGGTCATCACCCGGCCGACCGGCGGCTTCCATACAATCGATTTTATGTCCTTCACTTTAAAATCGACCAGCCGTTCACGCTCAAAGGCTTCCCGAAGAAATGCCCCGGCATCCGGCCCCGCCGATTCCTCTGCGGCTGCCAGAAAATCGTCCGCATCGGGATGCTGAAATGCATAACGCCTATAATAATCCTGAAACAATTTATCGATTTTCTCCTGCCCAAATAGCCGGGCCGCCGTCGCAAAGGTGACCGCGCTTCTGGGATAGGATTGAAGCCCGTAGGTTCTGGCCGCATACAGCCAAGAAGGCCGCTTTCTCATCGGCTCGCGCACTTCATCGAGCATCGCCTCCAGCCCCAGCGTCCGCATGTCTTCATTGCGCACCGCCCTTCCCAGCATGTATCCGGCCGATGCTTCCGTGCCAAACACATCGCGCATGATTTCGTTTTCCCAATAACTATTAAATCCCTCATCCAAAAACGATTCTTCCTGTTCATTGGACGCGAGAACACCATAAAAGTATTGATGGCCAAATTCATGAATAGCCACATTCTCCTGCGCCAAAGACCCTTTCGTCAGCCACACATCCCATATTGGATCGCTGGGCAGGCTCGTAATCATCGTTGGATATTCCATTCCGGATGTAGCGGCTGCCCAAAAAGGCATCGTAATCACCGTCAGCACATCATAGGGATAGGGGCCCACCCGGCTTCCCAGCACATCGAGCGCGCCCTCCACGGCCTTTTTGCAGCGCTCCATTTGATGCTCATTGCCCGCCGTCGCGATATAGCGCACGTCCACCGCGGGCCCGCCTCCCTTGGGCGTATGCCGCTCCCAGCGATCGCGAAGGCTTTTTCCAGTAACGAGCGCGAAATCGTGCACCCCATTCTGTTTATGCGTCACCCGCACTTTATCGGCCCCCACCGCTTGAGGCTCGCCCTGCGCCCTGCCCGTCGCTCCGACAAGCCATCCCGCGGGCACCGTAAAACTCACATCATAATCGGCAAAATCCGCGTAAAACTCGGTCGTTGCATGAAACTGCCGGGCCGCCGCGCGCGCCCTTTCCGCATGCCGCACGCCTTTTGGCTCGATCACACCCATTTTTGGAAACCACTGCGCCACCAAAAAATAATCCAGGCGCCCTCCGGTGCGCGCAATGGGCACAGGCAGACGCGCCTCAAAAGAAAGGGACAGCACGACCTCCCCGCCGGGAGGCACCGGCGCGGCCAGCGGCACTTCAATCAAGCTTCGATCAAAGCTATTTCCATCATCGGGCTGAATCACAACGAAGCGCAGCTCGCGCTCTCCATCCGGCAATTTCTGCTTCATCTCCGAGGGCTCAATAAATCCCCAAGGCTCCGAATCCAAATCGAAAGGCTCGTCGCGCTCAAATCGCCCGAGGCCATTTTCCCGCATCCATGTCGTGCGCGAATGAGAAAATGCATTGAGATATAAATGCATAGGCAATTTTTGAATGGGTTCATCCGTTGGATTGATCCAGCGAATTTCCTCCTTGCCTTTCAGCATTCTTGTCACAGGCTCGAGCTCCGCCTCAATTCGATAGGAGATGCGGCTCTTTGGCAAATCCAGCGCCATGGCAGGATTCACCATCGACATGCCAGCAAAAACCAAAAGCGCAGCAAGGCCCAATGGCCTAAATAAATTCATTCAACGGCCATACCATGAAAAAGCATTTGGCTGAAAAGCTTTCCGCGAATAGGCCAACTGCACTACATTCACCGGAAGGCGGCCATGCGCCAAAGCCGCTATTTGAACGGCCTCCGAAACGCAGGATCAATTCCATTGCAGAGAAAGCCTATTCTTCAGGGAGAACGCGTTTTGCTGCGAATGGCCGCGCGCAATGATATCGCCGCCATTGTCCAATTCTTTTCCCAAAACAAAGAGTTTTTCCAGCCCACCGATCCGCCCAGGCCCTCGAATTTCTATACGCCGGGCTACTGGAATAGGCGGGTCGACAGCATGGCTGCCGAATTCATTCAAGACCGGGCCTGCCATTTATTTATTTTCGATCCAGCCTCCCCAGCCTCAGAATCCGCAGTCATCGGCTACGCAAACCTATCCAATATCATCCGTGGTGCCTTCCACGCCTGTTATTTAGGTTATGGTATTGCAAGACAGCATGAAGGCAAGGGTTTCATGAGCGAATCCCTTCGAATGGTTATTCAATTCGCATTTAACCAGCTCGCGCTTCACCGCATCATGGCCAATTACCTGCCCGAAAATGAAAAAAGCGGCCGGCTGCTTGCCCGCCTGGGCTTTATTCAAGAAGGCTATGCGCGCGATTACTTATTTATCGGCGGAAAATGGCGCGATCATATTCTCACATCACTGACGAATCCCCATTGGCTTGGGCGTTAATCGTCTGAACACCAATTATTTTTGTTGCGGCCCGCCCCGAAATTGACTTGTATGCGCCGGCACTCGGGAATTCGGCATGAGCTCAATCTATTTGGTATACCGAAGCCATTACAAAGGGCCGCTCAGCAAAAGCATCACGGTCCTCCAGGCAGAAACCATTCTCGAATGGTTTCAATGGGCGTGGACAGCCGCCAAAAACGCCGACGATCCCCGCGATTTTATCGACGATCACCTAGGCGTATACATCTACGGCTTTTCGTCGCTGTTCGAAGCGGCCAAAGAAGAAGATCTACCCGTGCCCCAAAGCACGGAAGAACTGCTGGACGCACTCCAAAAACATTTATATGTCGAAGGAGGCCCCGAATACATCCGATTGGATGAACATACCTTACGTGTTCGAACCGACGACGACGAAGTCGAACTCGCCTATTATTTTTTCGATCAAGCCTATGCCAGCGCCCACCCCGACCGCGTAGCTTATTTACTCCACGACGATCCACGCCTACCGGATGGTGCGGCCATTGCATCAGAAATAGAAATATCCCCTTTCAGCTCCCCCGTCCCTCTCAAAGCATTGGGACCCAAAGCGGACGGCGAAGGCCAAGTCTACGCCTGCCTGTTCACGTTTTACGACGGAGAAAGCCTTATTCCGCCGGGACCTTTTGTATTTGAAGGGCTGCGCCTGCCCGATTTCATGAATTATTTACGCACAGTATGCCCTGAAACGAAAGAGGCCCAAACCTCGTGGGGATACCGCTATCTCGACACCTGGCCCATCGAACTCCGCGTCCTTCGCGGATTGATCCAGCCCGGCGATCAAACCCTCGTCGCCCCACTGGAACGGGCAAATCGCTACCCGCTCAATTCAATCGGACAAAAAAGCAATTCAACCATTGCCAACGGCCCTCTTGCCGAAGCCCATAAAGAACTCAATGACCTGCTCGAAGATCTTCAGCCATCCAGCGGAGATCCTCACAAAACCCTATTTTTCATCGGCGAACATATCGCCCAGATGTGCATGCACACAAGTTCTAGCTTTGGCTATCAGCAATGGTTTTTATTCGACGATCTATGGGCTGCCAAATACCCCAGCCTAGCGAAAAACCTGCTCCGCTATAACCACCAATGGGATATTTTAGAAACACCATGAAATAGATATCCCGGACAGCTTCACTCCATGCCTTTCCCACCCGCAGAGACAATCGGCTCCGACGGACTAAGCACAAAAGAAGCCCAAAAAAGACTCCGCGAACACGGCCCCAACCTTCTCCCCCGGCCCAAACACAATATCGGCCCAAGCCTATTGGCCCAATTCACGCATTTCATGGCTTGGCTCTTATGGCTGGGCGGAGCCATTGCATTCATCGCCCGCCTCCCCGAACTCGGACTCGCCGTTTGGCTGGTCAATGTTTTCAATGGCCTCTTTTCATTTCTTCAAGAATTCAGAGCCGAACAGGCCACGGCCGCGCTGCAATCCTTATTGCCCGTCAAAGCCCGCGTCATCCGGGACGGCCGGGAAAGCGTCATTTCAGCCTCTGAACTCGTTATCGGCGACCTCATCATCCTCAGCGAAGGAGCCCGCATATCGGCCGACGCCCGCCTCATCGAACAAGCCAGCCTCTCCGTCAGCGAAGCCGCCCTCACAGGCGAATCCGAACCCGTCGCCAAATCGGCCGAATCCATCCCCGAAACCGAAAATCCACTCGAGCAAAGCAACGCCGTTTTCGCGGGCACCAATGTCACACGGGGCCTCGCCAAAGCCATTGTATTCGCCACCGGGGCAAATACCAAAATCGGTCAAATTGCGTCCACCACCGAACGAGTTCGAGACCGCCCATCGCCCTTGCAGCGCGAACTCGAGACGATAACCCGCATTGTCACGATAATCGCCGTAGGTGTAGGCGCCATCTTCTTCGCGCTCGCCCTTGGACTCGTGGGCATGACCACAGGGGAAAGCCTTATTTTCGCCCTGGGAATGATCGTCGCCTTTGTCCCCGAAGGCTTATTGCCCACGGTCACGCTCGCGCTGTCGATGAGCACCCAGCGCATGGCCAAGCGCAAAGCCCTGGTTAAACGCCTGTCCGCCGTGGAAACCTTGGGCGCCACAACCGTTATCTGCTCCGACAAAACGGGAACCCTCACCAAAAATGAAATGACCGTCGAAGAGATTGCGCTAAGTCATCTTCGAATTTTATTCAGCGGAACCGGATACGAGGGCAAAGGCGAAGCAACGCTGAATGGAGAACGCCTCAGCGAACCGCGCGGAGAAGCCATGCGCCGAATTTTATCGGCGGTAGCGCTGTGCAACGACGCCCGAGCCCTGCCGCCTCCCGAAGGCGATGGCAATTGGACGATATTGGGAGACCCAACGGAAGGAGCTCTCCTATTGGCGCTCAATAAAATAGGCTTAAGCCCTGAACACGAAAAAACAAGCGCGCGGCGCGTCTCCGAAATACCCTTTGACGCCGAACGGCGCTTGATGAGCACGCTTCATGAAGAAGGGCCGAGCCAATATACGCTCTACACCAAAGGCTCGCCCGCAGATATTATCGGACGCTGCTCGCACAAATTGGAAGACAATACCATCGAAATTATCGGCGAATCCGAACGGAATCGCCTTCAGGCGATGGCCGACGGCCTGGCGCGGAGGGGACTTCGCGTGCTGGGCTTCGCAATGCGCAAGCTCGGTGAAGGAGACCTGGAGCACCGCAGCGATAAATCAGATCAAATTGAACCAATATCTCCACGTATTGAAACCGAACTCACCTTTTTAGGCTTTGCGGCCCTCCGCGATCCGCTGCGGCCCGAGGCAAAAATGGCCGTGGCTCAATGCAAGAAAGCGGGCATCCGCGTCTTGATGCTCACGGGCGATCACGCGCTGGCGGCCGAGCATATTGCCCGCGATTTGGGCATCATCCAAGACGGCGCGCGCATTATCACCGGACACGATTTAAAACGCATGAGCGACGCCGAGCTGGCGGAAGCGCTGAAGGAAGACATCGTATTTGCCCGGACCGTTCCCGAACAAAAACTCCGGATCGTGGCCGCGCTTCAATCTCAGGGTCATGTGGTGGCGGTAACGGGCGACGGCGTAAACGATGCTCCAGCCTTGAAAAAAGCCGATATCGGCGTGGCCATGGGCAAAAGCGGCACCGATGTGGCCCGCGAGGCCGCCGATATGATTCTGCTGGACGACAATTTTGCGTCCATTGTCGCAGCCATCGAAGAAGGGCGCGCGGTCTATTCAAATATTCGAAAGTTTACGTCGTACATCTTCACAAGCAATGCACCGGAAGCCATTCCTTTTGTATTGTTTGCATTTTCTCAAGGGCGTATTCCGCTGGCGCTGGGGGTCATGCATATTCTCGCGGTGGATTTGGGAACCGATATCGTTCCCGCGCTTGCCCTGGCGGCCGAGCCTCCCGAACCTGAAGTCATGAATAAAGCGCCGCGTAAAATGGGCGAGCATATTATTACGAAATCGCTTCTAATCCGTTCGTATTTATTCCTCGGCGCCCTCCAAGCGCTGGCTGTAATGGTCGCCTTTTACGCCCATTATTGGATAAACGGCCATTATGGTCAATTTATCGACCTGCCCGCATCGGGCTCTATTTACCGCTCGGCAACATCCATGGCCCTGGGCGCCGTCGTGGCCACCCAAATTGGCAATTTAATCGCGCACAGAAGCGATTCTCAATCGCTGTTCACCATGCTCGGGCGCCGAAATTCAATGATTAAGTTTGGAATTCTATCGGAAATAGGCTTGTTTCTTTTGTTTATTTATGTTCCGCCCGTGGGCCGCCTTATCGGAACGGGGCCTGTTCCCGCATGGCAGATTGCATCGCTGGCCGCGCTGATTCCGCTTTTGCTCATTGCAGACGAAATCCGCAAACGAATTCGCAGTTCCCTTGAAAAAAGGGCTCGCCAATCGTTATCGACATGATCTAGAAGTCCCCAAAAGATGATTAAAATCGCGGTGCTCAAAGAACGCGCGCCCGGCGAGCAGCGCGTTGCCCTTATTCCCGAAGCGGCGTCCCGGCTCAATAAGCTCGGTGCCGAATTGTGGATCGAGGAGGGCGCCGGGGAGGCGGCAGGCTACGCCAATGCCCGTTATGCGGATGCGGGCGCGAAATTGTGCGAAAGCGCTTCCTCGGCGCTTTCAGGCGCGGCCTTGGCTATCCGTGTTCAAAAGCCTTCTCCCGCCGATATCGAGCTTCTTCCCGAAGGGTGCGCGCTGATTAGCCTCTTTTATGCCGCGGGCGACGCGGCGCTTTTGGAGGCCCTAAAACAGCGGCGCATTACGGCGCTGGCTCTGGAACGGGTGCCGCGTATTTCCCGCGCGCAATCGATGGACGTTTTATCTTCCCAGGCCACGGTCGCCGGATACAAAGCCGTTTTATTGGGCGCTTCGGCCTTAACCCGGATGATGCCCATGCTGACAACGGCCGCCGGCACGATTACTCCGGCCAAAACATTTGTTATTGGCGCGGGAGTGGCCGGCCTTCAAGCCATTGCGACGGCGCGCAGGCTGGGCGCCGTCGTCAGCGCATTCGATATACGGCCGGCCGTAAAAGAACAAATTCAAAGCCTGGGGGCGGTTTTCGTGGCTGCGGAAGCCTTAAGCCAAAAGGCCGAGGATAAAGGCGGCTATGCGCGCGCCCAAAGCGAGGACGAACAAGCCCGCACAGCCGCCGCATTGGCAAAGCATTTAACCGAAATGGATTTGGTCATAACAACGGCCGCCGTTCCGGGAAAACGGGCGCCCCGCCTCATTACAGAAGCGATGGTCGCAGGCATGAAAGCGGGCGCCGTCATCGTCGATTTGGCCGCGGAAACAGGCGGCAATTGCGAATTAACCCAGCCCGGAGAGCAAATTGCCGCTCATGGGGTGAACATTATCGGCCCGCTCAACCTGCCGGCCACCGTTCCATTCCATTCCAGCCAGATGTTTAGCAAAAACGTTCTTGCTTTTCTTGAGCACATTTTAAAGAATGGGTCGCTCAATCTCAATTTAAAAGACGAAATTTCGGGCCCCATGTGCATCAGCCACGCGGGCGAGGTCTTGCTTTCATTGCCATGAACACCGAAGCCCTTATTCTTGCGATTACGCTCTTCACCCTCTCCACCTTCCTGGGTGTCGAACTCATTGGCCGCGTGCCCCCCACGCTTCACACGCCGCTCATGTCGGGCGCCAATGCGGTCAGTGGCATTACGATCGTTGGTGCTCTTATTCTCACTGGCCAAAATCACGGCTGGGTATCAAATATCATCGGATTTATCGCCATTGTGATGGCCATGATCAACGTGGTCGGGGGCTATGCCGTTACCGATCGCATGCTGGAAATGTTTAAATCGAAAAACGAGCCGAAATCGCTGCCCGAACCTTCGAATCCGGCTGGCAAAAACGGCGGGGAGCCGCGCTGATGCCTGCCTTTGCGCTCAACCTCGCCTATTTAGCGGCGGCCGTGCTGTTTATTATCGGCCTCAAACAGCTCAATAGCCCCAAAACCGCCCGGCGCGGCAATCAAATATCGGGAGCGGGCATGCTGCTCGCCATTGCCGTCACGCTGCTCGACCGCGGCATTTTAAGTTATTCGATGCTGGCGCTGGGCCTGCTCGTGGGAAGCCTGCTTGGCCTTGTGATGGCGCGCTCCGTGAAAATGACGGGAATGCCGCAAATGGTCGCGCTTTTAAATGGCTTTGGCGGCGCCGCATCGATGCTGGTGGGCGGGGGCGAATTTTTAATGGCCTATAAAAGCCATTCGCTTATTCCGACGGCCACGGGTGTCGTTATGCAGGCGAGCCTGCTCGTGGGCGCTGTCACCTTTTCGGGAAGCCTGATCGCCTGGGCCAAATTGGAGGAGCGCATTTCGGGGCGGCCTCTTGTCTTTGCGGGCCAGAAAATCGTCAGCGCGCTTGTTTTCGCGGGTATTTTAGCCTTTGCGGCCTATCAGGTTTCGACGCAGGCCCCGCTCTTGATTCCCTTTTATGGCTTATGCGCGCTCTCGCTTCTGCTCGGTATTTTGGTGGTCATTCCGATAGGCGGCGCGGACATGCCGGTCGTCATATCGCTGCTGAATTCATATTCGGGCATTGCCGCAGGAATGACCGGATTTATTATCAATAATGAGGTATTGATTATCGCGGGGGCGCTGGTTGGCTCGTCGGGCATTATTTTAAGCCAAATCATGTGCAAGGCCATGAACCGCTCGCTGGGAAACGTGCTCTTTGGCGCATTTGGAAGCGCGGGAAAGAGCTCGGCCAAGAGCGCAGCGGGGCTTTCCGTTAAATCGATCGCGCCTGAAGACGCGGCCATTCAATTGGCCTATGCCCAGCGGGTCGTTGTGGTTCCGGGCTATGGAATGGCCGTTGCGCAGGCGCAGCATGAAGTGCGCGAGCTCGCCGAACTGATTGAAAAGCGGGGCGGCACGGTGAAATACGCGATTCATCCCGTGGCGGGCCGGATGCCCGGACATATGAATGTGTTGCTGGCCGAGGCCAATATTCCCTACGACCGGCTCTACGATATGGATCAAATCAACGATGATTTTCTAAATACCGATGTTGTTTTGGTCATTGGGGCCAACGACGTCGTCAATCCGGCGGCGCGCACGGATACATCCTCGCCGATCTACGGGATGCCCATTTTAAACGTAGATTTCGCCAAATCGATTATTGTGATGAAGCGGGGAATGAGCGCGGGCTTTGCGGGAATCGAAAACGATCTTTTTTATCACGAAAAGACGCATATGCTCTTCGGTGACGCCAAGCAATCGCTGCATAAGCTCATCGCGGAAGTAAAAAGCCTATAATATTTATTATCCATCCGATTTAAATAAAGCGAGCTGCTCCCAGCGCCTTCTGTTCGCATTGGCCTTCACGGGAGGTTTCGCCTCGGCCCGCACGCGGGAGCGGCGATATCCCGACAGCTCGATGATTTGGCCCTTTTCTTGAGGCGGCGGGAGGGCTGGAGGACTGTTTCCGTCCGCGTCCGGTTCCCGCTGTTGCATTTCGACCGTATTCTCTTTGAATTCGGTCTTGCTAGGCAATGCAAAGAGCCAGACGCCTGTATCCGTCAGCCTGGCCGGGCCTAGTTTTTCGTGCGCCTTGCGCTTGCGTTCGGCCACTTTGTGGGCTTTTTGAGCCTTTAATGCAATGGAAATCATTTCCTCGGGGGACCAAGGTTTAGAGACAATCGAAAGCCCCTCGGCGGGCGTGCAGCGCGTGGATTTCTGCCGGACGCAGAAATTAACGAGGCACATCCAAATGGCGGCCAGCGCTTCCAGCATGGCCTGTCCGCATTTCATTCCCTGCCCCAGCAATAAACGCGATAGATTTTTTTCCCATTTCGATGATTTTTTATCCGCCGGATGAGTATCGAGATCCGGCCGGATGGGAATCACAATACCCTCTTCATAATCGCTTCCATAAACGTTTCTCACGGCATCCTCGCAGTATTGAATATTGGCGTTCCGGATAAAGGGAATCACGGTGAGGCGCGAACGGATTTCAGAAATAAGCTCTGTCAATTGGGCTAAATCGCCGGCCTCATCAAAAGAGAAACGAAAACCGAGCATCGCTTTTAATGCGGCGGCCTGCGCGAAAAAGACTTTTCCCCGCAGCGGCCCGCCTTTTTTCGCCTGCAAGGAGATCACTTTGAGGCGCACGCTCAGCACATCCAAATGGCCAAAATAGGCGCCGTGAAGCGCACGGCAGCCTTCGCCGAGCTTCAATAATTGAGCGCGGGCAAGCGATGCGCGAATACCCAAAAATCGGGCAGCCCCCGCAATCGACATCCCGCCAAACAATGCGCGCACCAATGCCGCGCATTGCGAAAGCGAAAGCACGCTCTTCACCTTGATTCTCCTTCCCATCGCTTCCGACCGCGGAATGCCGAATGATTTTCCGGCCCCGCGAAATGTCGCGCGCTGGTCATTCCCACGCTATCAACGGCAAATGCTCGAGGGAAGCAACGATAGCCGTTGTACGGACAAAAAATGTCCTACTTGCGCTAATCCCCTTCAAATGCCTTATAAAATAAATTCGCGGAAAGCGCTTTCACAACCATGATGTATCCAGCCCCAAAGCCCGGTATGGTGCCCGCGTGAGATCTGTCCGCATTCAACCCCCGATTGCGCTTGCTCTCCTCGCCATGCTGTCGCCAATTCAATCATTGGCACAAACATTTCCATCGGAAGCTAATCCAGCACCTTCGCCCGAGGCCGCAGAGCCTGCAAAACCAGCCGTTCCCGAGGCGATCGACGTGATGGTCGAGGGCGATAAGGCTCCGGCCGGCTCCCGCACGATTCGGCGCCGCGATATCAAAGAAATACCCGGCGCATTGGGCGATCCATTTCGCGCGGTGGAAATTCAAGCGGGCGTTATTCCCACAACGAGCGCAACGCCTTATTTTTTCATTCGCGGCGCTCCGCCTGGAAATGTCGGTTATTTTTTGGATGGCATTCAATTGCCATTGCTATTTCATATCGGCGCGGGGCCAAGCATTATCCCGCCTTCGCTGGTCAAGCGCATCGAATTGCATTTAGGCCCCTATCCGGCTCATGTCGGGCGCGTCGCGGGGGCTGCCATTGAAACGGAAACCACGGCGCCCGCCGCCGATGTCCGGGCCGAATTTGGCCTTCGGCTGGGCGATATCAATGCCTCGGTGGAGGCGCCCATCGGCGATTTCACAACGGTCATGGCGGGCGGGCGCTACGCGGCCGGGGCGGCTTTGGTTGGGGCGCTGGTGCCGAGCGTGGATCTGGGTTACGCCGATTATCAGGCGCGCGCTGTTCACCGCTTTTCACAGGGCGATCGGCTTACGCTGTTCGCATTTGGCGCCTGGGATTATTTGGCCACCATTACCGAAACCGATGGCCCTCCCGATCTCGATGTGCTGCTCAACAGTGATTTTCATCGTATTGATTTACGATATGATCATAATATGACTTCGGGCGGCACGCTGACGGGGGCTGTGACGCTGGGCATGGATCAATTGCGTGAAATTGGCGTAAAACACGCTCGTGATTTAAAGCTCGCGGGGCGTATCCGCATGGTCAAGCCTTTGGGCGAAGGCAAGGCGCTGCTCCGGGGCGGGCTGGATATCGCGGCCGATTCTTATCAAATCGAACACTATGGCGAAGACTGTGCGGAAGATTGCCTTCCGGGGCTGCCCATGCCCGCCGAAGAACAGCTTCAAACCTCGTTTAGAGAGCTCTTTCCATCGCGCACGGATTTGGCCGCGGGCGCTTGGGCGGATGCATTGATCGTATTAGGAAACAATTCAACCATTACGCCGGCCCTTCGCCTGGATTTATTCCGTTCGGCGGGAGCGCAAGCCTTGGCCATCGATCCAAAACTCGTTGGCCGATTTAGAATCAACCAATATTTAAAACTCGTGCCCGCGGTCGGGGTGGCCTCTCAATTGCCCGGCTTCGCGCCCCTGCCCGCGCTTCAAATTGGAGGAATCCCCGGCGGCCTTCAGCGCAGCCTTCAATCGAGCTTTGGCGCGGAATTATCCTTTGGGCCGATTCAACTCATGAGTTCTTTATTCCGGCAAGTGACCTTTAATCTCACGGACGCCTTTGGGACGGGCCGGGGCACGACGCTTGGACCGGAGCGTTTTTTATCGCGCAGCACGGGCGATGCCTATGGCCTGGAGATTTCCGCGCGCGGGCCTCTATCGCGGAATATGTTTTTCCTCGGCTCGTACACCCTGTCCCGCGCGACGCGCACCCAGCACGGCACAACGGTGCCATCGGCATTTGATCGGACGCATGTGCTGCACGCCGCGCTCCTGTTTCAATTGGGCAATGGCTACCGGGGAGGGCTGCGGCATGTGTTTTACAGCGGTTTCCCTGCCGAAGAAGCGGGCTCTGGCAGTGCGCTCAGCGAACATCCCGATCGCGTGCTTCCATTCTTTCGATTTGATGCCCGATTTTCAAAGCATTGGAAGGTCGGAGCGAGAGGATATGTTGACTTTTCGATCGATTTGCAAAACGCTACGCTTGCCCGGGAGACTTTTGATATTGCCTGCGAAAACAATCGCTGCACGCCGCGAAGGCTTGGACCGATTACGATTCCGGGGCTGGCGCTCGAAGGAGGATTTTAATTCTTTATGAGATACTCAGGCTTGATTATCGATCCCCTGAACCGGAGGCAATTTCACGGCGAAATCACCGTGGAGGACGGCCGCATTGCCTCCATCGCCGAGACTCCGGCCGAGCCCGGCGCTGCCTGCATTCTTCCCGGCTTTGTCGACGCTCACGTTCATATCGAAAGCTCGATGCTTACACCCTATGAATTCGCGCGCTTGGCCACGC
Source organism: uncultured Polyangiaceae bacterium (assembly GCA_964537685.1). Classification (GTDB taxonomy): domain Bacteria; phylum Myxococcota_A; class Polyangia; order Polyangiales; family Polyangiaceae; genus CAZICM01. The sequence goes on along the minus strand of CAZICM010000046.1, from coordinate 32,065 downwards.
CGCACGGCACGGTGGCGGCCGTTTCAGATCCCCATGAAATTGCGAATGTGTGCGGTCTCGCGGGCGTGCGCTTTATGATGGATAACGGCGCCCGCGCCCCATTTCATTTTGCCTTTGGCGCGCCTTCTTGTGTGCCCGCGACCCCTTTTGAAAGCGCGGGAGCCGCCATCGATGCCCAAGAGCTCCGGGAGCTCTTTCAGGACCCGCGCATTCATTATCTCAGCGAAGTCATGAACTTTCCAGGTGTATTGCATAATGATCCGATCATGATGGAAAAGATTAGAATTGCAAAAGAATTCGGTCGGGTTGTGGACGGGCATGCGCCGGGGTTGATGGGCGGCGATATGCGCACCTATATTCAGGCCGGAATCTCCACCGATCACGAATGTTTTACGCTTGAAGAGGCGCTGGAAAAGATAGGCGCTGGAATGCATATCATTGTGAGGGAAGGTTCCGCCGCGCGCAATTTCGAAGCCTTGCATTCTCTATTTTCGATGCATCCCGGGCGCAGCATGATGGGCAGTGATGATAAACATCCCGACGATTTAGCGGCCGGCCATATCAATGCCCTTGTGAAGCGCGCCATTGCGAAAGGCCATGCCCCGCTGGATGTTCTGCAGGCGGCGTGTGTCAATCCGGTTGTACATTATGGATTGGATGTCGGATTGCTTAGAGCCGGCGATTCAGCCGATTTCATTATTATCGACAATCAAAACGATTGGAATGTCTTACAAACCTATATAAGAGGCCAGCTCGCCGCAGAGAGAGGGCGCCCGCTATTTGAGTCCATTGAAACAGCTTTGCTGAATCAATTTTGTATTGATGAGATTGATGCCACAGCTTTTCAATTATTATCTGAATCGCCTTTGGTGCGGGCTATCGGCGCGATCGATGGCCAGCTTATCACCAGCGAAATCTTTGCTCATGCGAAGCTGATTAATGGATATTTGGAGGCGGATCCCGAGGCCGATATTCTTAAGATTGCGGTCATCAGCCGCTATCAGAAACAGCCGGCGGCCATTGCTTTTATTCACGGCTTTGGGCTTAAGCAGGGTGCAATCGCATCCAGTGTCGCCCATGATTCTCATAATATTGTCGCCGTGGGCACCAACGACAATGACTTATGCGCGGCGGTCAACGCGATTATCCGCGAGAAAGGGGGTATTTCACTTTCTCACGGCGGAAAAACAGATGTATTGCCTCTGCCCATTGCGGGTTTGATGAGCAGGGCGGACGGCTATGAAATTGCAAAACAATACCGAAGGCTTGACGAGGCCGCAAGACATCTGGGTTCCACGCTTTCGGCGCCCTATATGACGCTTTCCTTTATGGCGCTGCTGGTGATTCCGGCGCTTAAGCTGAGCGATCGCGGCTTATTTGATGGGAATAGGTTTCAGTTTGTGTCGCCGCTCGGAAAATAACCGGGGGGCGGAGCCGCGGAGCTCGCCACTTCAATCAATGCCTGAAAATGCTTTTCCACGGGGGCCAGATCGATGCCGTCCATAAACGAGGTAAATGCAAAATAGGGCAGCAAGGTTTGCCATTCCGAAAGCCAGCGCGGAAGGTATTTGGGCCGCTGTAATATGCCCGCGGCCCTTAATTCGGCGAGCACCGCGATGTCGCCAAGCGCTATGCGCCCGCATACGACAAGCTCAACCTCGTCGCGAAAACCTCCCCGGATAACCGCGGCCAAAAAGGCGTAAACCTCTAAAAGCCCAGCCAAATAACAAACATCTTTCGTAAATGGCGCGCCCCCTTCGCACAAGCCGCCCCGGCATACCCGCTGCGCATCGAAATAGGCATCGCGCTTTTCCCGGCCTGTCTCTCTTAAATGCCTGTACAAATCGATAAAACTCGCTCCCTGTTCGGCCATGTCCACGAGGCGCACGCGCTGCACCAAACGCTCTAGGCGCTCAATCGATAATACGCGATTATATAATTCCGAAAAAATGGCCAGCCCCTCCTGTGTGCGGGTCGAGCGCGGGCCGCCGGATTGCAGGAAGCTCATTGTCTTTTGGGCCGCTCCATTCTGGGCGCTGAGGGCGTGCGTTTCTACTTCGTGGTGCCACAACGCCTTGATTTCCAGGGGAGTAAACGTCGCATCGGGCCGGATGCGGATGCGGCTCATGCCTGCCACGACTTTTGCCGCAAGGCTCTCGTCGAATTCAATGCGGATGTCCATTCGAGGATTACGTGCAGCAATTCGATGCATAATGCGATCTCTAAAGTCGGATGCGGAGATTGGCTTGGATTCTGGGTCGGACGCCTCGTCCCAGCCGTGAATGCGGAGTCTTCCAAACAGATGTTCCGCCAAATCGATATTACGGGTCGGGCCATCGAAGAAGGGCGAGCGTGCACTACCGTAGAGTTTTTTCGATCGCGTATAGAATTCCCTCGTGCCTAAGGATCGAATCAGGAGCGCGCCTTCGAGGTGAGCCTCCACAATTTCACGGAGCCACGAGAGAACACTGGAGTTGCCTTTTATCTGTTTTTCAAGGGTGCTCAGGTCGGCAATGCGATCATCGAGCGCTGCGTAATCAATACGATAGTCGATGTTTGGAAGCTGCTCTTCTCCAGAAGCAAAAAAGCGCTCTTCCACGCCGCGGGGCCAGGCAATGGCTTCGAGCACCCTATTTTTGCGGCGCGAGCAAAGCGTTTCGCAGACTTTTTCGAAATAGGTCTGAAGCACCTGATCGCCGGGCATCCATCCATCCTTTTGTCAGGGAGTGTTTTCTTTTGCGCGCTGGGCCTGCAGTACGCGCTGATAGATTTCACGCTTTCCGAAGGTAAATATTTCCCCAAGAACATCGCGGATCACACGGGCTTCGGTCTGTTCGCTCAATAATAAATCGATAATGCGGTCGGCGGTTTTCCACTGCTCCCGCTCGCGTTCTTCGCGCGGCGCTCCAGCCACCACAATCGTTATTTCTCCGTGCATGTATTCCCACGATTTAAATTCGGCCAAAAGTGTCGAGCAAGTCCCATAAAAATAGCGCTCATTCTTTTTGGTCAGGTTCCATCCAATGGATACGCGCCGATCGCCGAGTGTATTGAGCAGGCGATCGAGTGTATCGATGAGGCGATGCGGGGATTCATAAAAAATAAGGGTGCTGGGATGCAGGGCGAGTTCGGTGAGGGCGTCTTTGCAAGGGCCTTCCTGGCGTGGTAAAAAGCCGGCAAAATAAAATCGGTCGGGGGGCAGCGCCGAGGCCGATAGGGCGACAATGGCCGCGCAGGGGCCGGGCAGGCTGACGACATTTATGCCTTCTTTTACCGCCGCAATTACCATGCGATATCCAGGATCGCTGATCAAAGGCGTGCCCGCATCGCTGACAAGGGCGATATTCCGGCCTTCATTGAGGTGAGATAAGAGTTCGGGAATACGGTTTTCTTCATTATGATCGTAATAACTCAATAAACGTTTGGATATGCCAAAATGGCGCATCCAAACGGCGATTTCGCGCGTGTCTTCGGCGGCGATTAAATCGCATTCGGAGAGTACCCGGCGCGCGCGCAGGCTGAAGTCTTCTTCATTGCCGATCGGCGTAGGTACTAGATACAAACTGCCTTTTGGATTGTCTTGGCTCATGACGGCCCGCGGGTGTTTTCGTTAAACGAACCTTCTGAATACATAAAGAACAAAATCGCGGCGGGCTCGCTAAAACCAAATGCTTTCGGATGGGCGGGCGCCGGTATTTTGCCTTTGCCGCGATATCGCGGGATGATCGCCCCAATGCCGGGCACGAAAACCCCAAACCCTTCTGAAACAAGCTCTTCGCCCGAGGAGAATCTGTCGGAAATCGATCAGCAGTGGTCGATCCGGCCGGCGGCGGGGCAAGGGCTTTCGTACAAGGAGCGCGCCCGGGCTTTTTTAGACGCGCTCGGGCAATGCGCGGCGGACCAAGTGAAGGAGGCCGAGCGCCAAATGAAAACTTTTGGCGCGCATCAGGAATGCAGGCCCGTTGAGGCGCTGGATGACCTTTCCACGGCGTTTCAGGAGCTTTTGCAGGCGCTTCAGGACGGCGGGCATCCTTATCTTCCTCTCACGCGCTTTCGCGAGCTGATGGATGAGGCTGTGCCTCAGGCCGTGGTCGATGCCGCGGCGAATGCGTGCGCGATTTTATTGGAGGCCATGGTTGAGGATACGGTCTTCAGAAAAGAGCGCGGTCTGTTGCTCGAGGAAGGCGCGGTGCAGGCGGAGCGCTTTCCGGCTCTTATTACAGCCGATTTGATTCAGCGTTTTACGCCCAGTCCAGAGCCTTGGGTGCGCTTGCTCAAGGCGATTGCCATGCTGCGGATGCTGCTGGATTTGGGCGTGAATTACGGTGAATACGATCGAAATGGATATACATCTCTGTCCAATGACTACTTCATTCTTTCGGGTTGCCTTCTTCCTGGTTTGGAAAGCTATGCGGAGCTCGCGAGAAATGGTGGGCTTGTTGTTTGCGGTGCCAATGCCGAGCGCCGCTGGAATGCGGCGAGGGACGTCTATTGTCTGCTTTTAAAGAAATTGATAGATAGTTATACCAATTCAACCATTATGCTAAAGCGGGTGGGCCGGGCGCTGGGGCATTGCCGGCTGGCCGATGTTGAGCGCTGGGAAATTGCCTATTTCGAAGAAGAGGATTTGTTTGAGCTCGATGAAGCCGAACAGCATGAGCTTAAGCGCAGAATGAACGAATCGCCTCCATATCCTTTGATTATCGCCACATCCGATGTGGAGCGCTTTATGGACGAAGGGCGCAGAAAATTAAAGGTTCGGCTTCTTTCGCAGCTCTTTATGCAGGGGGAACCTTTGGACCTCAATCAGATGGACGCCCCTGTGCTGCGTCATTCTCTTACGACGCCCCTGCCCAGCCCATGAAGTGTGTCTTTTCCGGGCTTCGGCTGTGTAGCCTCAAACATGGCACATGATTATGAATGAAATAGCGAGCGTAAATATTGTCGGAACGGAGCTTATTTTAAGGCATACGGACACCTTTGCGGTCGGGATCATTGGGAATGTTCTCGTGTCCCGCTGGAGGAGCCCTTCCACGCTTGAAGGACTTCGCTGGGTGCGCGAGGCGGCGCACAAGATACTGGCAACGCATGCTCAGCACGCGACCTTGACTTTGGTTTCGCCGCTTCCTTCGCTGACCATGAGCGATGAGGCTTATGCCGAGGTCGAGCGTATCAAGGAGGATTTCCGCGGCCGGAGAGCAGCAGCGGCCTATGTCGTCGAAGTGCCGGGTTTTTCGGGCTCGGCGCTCACCGAGGTGCTGCGGGGGATGATGGTGGGCAACCGTAATGACTGTCCAACGCGGGTTTTCCACGACCTTCGCGAGGGGTGTGCGTGGCTTGCGCCTTTTTCAACGGGTGCGGCCGCCGGGGATTTAATCGCGTTCGCCCGCGTTCTGTGAGCGGTTCTACCGGCGGCAGCGCCACAAAGAAAATCCACCCATGACTGCACCGCTGATAAACAGCATCATGACACTTTGGGACTGCGTTAATCCCATCGGTGCCGCTCCTCCAAGCAAATTGATAGCATTGCCACGCGGCATGATCGCGCCGATTAGCCCTGCCGAACCGCCGAGGATGAAATCGATGGCCAGTGGGACAAAGCGGCCCCGTCCAAATCGAAAAAATGTGGCTCCAATTGCATAATATCCAGTGTAGGACCATGCTGTTAGAATGGCAATCCATGCACTAATCATGCAATCTGATAATATTGGCGGTGCGCTTTTGCTGTGGGCAAATAGGACGGATGCGGCGGCGAGAGCGGCGGAGGCCACAGCGGAGAAAAGAACTGAGAACCCGAGCATTCCAGCGACGGCGCCGCGGTGGGCAGCGCCAAATCGGACCACGGGCCACGCGGCATCCCGCAAATCGGTACGGCCTGTGATTTCCGATAAAATCGCGAAGCTGAGCAGGGGAATCACGAGGCGGAAGGTGGCTTCGAGGGCGCGATCGACCGCCCCAATTTGAGCGAAATGTTTTTCGATGAGAGCGCTGGATATGGCGAGGGCAAAAGCCAAAATGACGGTGAGTCCCGCGCGGGTGCGGGCAAGCTGGGATTTGGCCAGGTGAAAGCCAAATAAAAACGACTCTATCGTATTGGGCGGTGCGGGCGGTTCTTGTACAAGGGGAGGAAATGGCGCCGCCTTCGCAATGGAGTCAATCGAAGGAGCGGAAGAGGTGTCACTCATGGCTGTCTGTCCCCGGAGTCGGCGGCTCTTGCGCTGTGACAGGCTCGGCCGGCTTTGAAGGCGCGGGCTGTTTCGGTCCGCCTTGCTTGGCCATCAGCGCGGCGAAGGTGGCGCGAACTCTGGAAAGGCCGGGCATTACGGGCGCCATTGCGTCGATTGTCACGCCCGTTTCCAGTGAGGCTTCGATTAAGGCGGCTGAGCAGGCTTCGAGGGTTCGCGCGCGCAGGCGGAGCGTGGACGAGCCTGGAGATAAGCCTTGTATTTCTTCCCATGAAATTGAACGCACCTCCGGTCGATTTGAAAGCGCCGCAGCAAGAGCTCTCACGCCCTGTTCGGGTTCAGGTGTATTTTTTATGGGATTGCGAATCCATACAATCATTTCCGCCGGTGCGCCCATGGCTTCGGGAATGGGTAGGCCCTGGTGGCCGGATGTCTCAAACGCGAGCTGGCCGCGCTGAATAAAATAGACGCGATTGGCTAGGGATTCCGCATCGGCCACGGAGGATGTAATGACAAGCACGCAAGCTCCGGAGGCTCCGATTTCTGCAATTCGATCGCGCACGGCACCAATCTGTTGTACGGCTACGTCGACCAGGGGCTCGTACAGCGCCACGGCGAGGGGCGCGGGGGTGGTCAGCGCGAGCGCGAGTTCGATGGCACGGGTTTCCGCGTAGCTTAGGGTGCGGGGACGGCGCGGGGCGAGCGCGCCTAGGCCCAGGGGCGCCAATACGGCCGCGGGAGAAGGAGATGTTTCGCCGCGGGCACGCATCATCAAATTCATAGACATTTCAAGTGTATTGGCTTCGCAAATTTGGGTTAGGGCACCCAGCGAGCCAATTCTCGCGCGAACGCTAGGGTTTTTGGCGGGTTCTTTTCCGGCAACCCATACGCTTCCGCGCAGGGGTACGCGGGCGCCGGCCAGAGCGTCCAGCAATGCGATTGTGCCGTCCTCCGGTGTTCCAACTATGGCGTGAACGCCTGCGCCCAGCGCGAGGGAAAAGCCTTGAAGCATGCCCCGGGGACGGCCTTTTTGTCCGGCGTCGTCCATGGCGTGTACGCGCTCGAAGCGAATGACCGGGCTTGCGGAATCGGCGGGCGGCGCGGGGGATGTAGGGGTTTGATTCATGGCGCTTAGGTCTCAAAGCCGCTCATGCGGACGAGCCAGTTCAGCGCAGCGTGGAGCGCGCCTGGGATAGACCATGGTTTCTCGGCTAAATCCGATAGTAGCCAGGGTATTAGAATAATGAGCGCAAGCATTGAGCGGCCCCGGGCCATGCCAATACGGCCGCATAGATCTGCAATTGCACCGATTGTAAATCCGGCGAGGATCGAAAACAGCGAAAGGCCAAGCATTAAGCTGAGATTCCGGATGGCCAATGCGCTGGTGCCCGATAGCAATACCAGCAGAATGGATAATATAAGAATTGGAAGCCCAATCGAAAGGGCCGTTTGATACATGGCGGCGGCTGCGCGGATGGCGCGCAGGACATGGCGGTCGACTCCGTGGCTTTCAGCCAATGCTTCAATCCCGTCGTCGCGATCGATTCGTGCCCGGTCGTGGGCGGCCGAGAAGGCAATGGGGGCGGAAGCCAGGCAGGTGATGAGTTTTGCCGCTCCAATGACGACTTTGCCCAGCGAGGCGCTTGGGCCATCGACCGCGCGAAGGATCAGCGCGAACAAGCCAAAGGCTGTCATTAGCGATAAGGCGAGTGCGGTGCTCCAGCGGCCGCCGCGCGATTGCCTGAGGCGCTCACACAAAAGAGCAATGAGGGCTCGCCTCAATAACAATGCAGGCTGCTTTTGCCGGCCGCCGTTGAATGCCGTTGTATCAGCGGCATCCGCTTCGACTTGCGGCCCGGCCGCGCCTTCGCCTTGGGTCTCCTCCATTCGGGCGACGAGGCTATCATTTCGGCCGCTTGGAATTTTGTTAATCGTAAGTCGGCTCGCGCCGCCCCTTGTGCTTTCTTTTGCGCTCTTTGGCCGCAGAAGAAATACGTCCCCACTCGTAGCTGATCCGCTTGCGGAATGCGCCGCCCCGATCGCCTCCGTATACAAATATTTCCCGGGGCGTGTCGGTTTCGGACACCGTGGGCTGCCAGTAGTCCGATGCCACAAAGGCGAGCACCAGCGGTGTGTCGAGATTCATGCGCGCGATGATGAGTCCGCATAAGGCATCTCCACGCGGATGCGCGCAGCCTCCGCCGACATAGAGTTCTTCGTTGCCAAGGGGATGCCAAAGCCACATGCGCTCCACTTTGAATTGATCTTCGGGGCGCCTGCCGCGCACGGCGTCTTGGATGTCTTGAGGCACGAGCTTTTCCAGGCGCGGCGCGATGCGGTTGTCCGGCGGCTGCCATACGAGGGGTTCGCCCCGCGTCACGCTGAGCACAACTTCAAAGCTGTTGGCCTCGCCCGAGCAGCACCGGACGCCGATGTCGGGCTTTTGCGAATCAGCTTTTATGCCGCGGCCATTCGCGCATCGCCCTACGAGTTCGCCGTGAATGGAGTTTCCTCCGCGCAGCGCAACCCAATTGGTTTTGGCGCTGTCGCGCTGCCATGGGCTTTTCGTCCACACCCACACGCTGCCATGCAGATCGTGAACACCGAAGGCGCTTTGGCATCCAGCATTGAATCCGTTTGGAACAAGGGTTTTGTTGTTGCCGGTCATGCAGATGTTGGGCTTGTACACATCGCCGTATTCGTAGGTGGTGTTCTGCGCGCCTTTGCATGCCCGTTCGAGTTCGAGTTCGGTGCATAGCCGCTTGCCCTGGCTTTCACAGAGGGTTTGAGCTTCGGCCTGCGAAATGTTCGTCGTTGGAATTGCGCCGACTTCATTGGGATAGGGATAGGCGTCGATGTAGAAGCCGCGCATCACAACTTGCTCGCCGGCCATTTCTTCGTCGGCTACGCGCGGCAGTTTGTCGAGCGGTGTGCCCGCGATCAGCACGCCGGGCGGAATCCAAATCATCCCCGGTCTGGGCTCGGGTTCGCTGGATGCGATTGCCCAGGGAGGCGCGCCGGGCGCCGATGCATCTCCAGAAGACGCGCTATCGCCTTTGGAACAGCCGGCATGCGCGGCGAGGAGCAAAGAAGCCAAGACCTGAAGCAGCGCGGTACAGTCCCAGGGCCGAAACAAGCACCGCGCCGCCACGTCCTACTCGGGATCCCGTTCGCGGAGATTCAGCTCTTTCATTTTAAGCTGAAGCCCCTTTCGCGAGATTTTTAGGTAACGCGCGGCATGCGTCACGTTCCAGTTGGTTTGCCGGAGCGCGTGGATGATCAGTTTGCGCTCTAGGAGAATCGTCGCTGCCTTGACCTGTTCCTTGAGGCCATCCGAGGATGCGGCGGCGGCAAATGATGAAGGCTCCGAAAGCAATTGATCTACGCTGGATCGCACTTGATCTTCCGCGGCTTCGGAGCCTTTGACTTCATCGGACAGATCCTCGACGCGAATCCTTGTTCCATCCGCGAAGAGCACGGCGCGCTCGATCACGTTTTCGAGTTCCCGGATATTGCCGGGCCAGGCATAGGCGCAGAGCCTGTCCAGCGCTTCGGGCTCAACGCCTTCAATGGTCTTGCGAAGGCGGGCATTAAACTTCGCGATGAAGTGCGCAATCAGATGGGGGATGTCGCTTCGTCTGTCGCGCAGCGCGGGCAGCGCGATCGGTACGACATTGAGGCGGTAGTAGAGATCTTCGCGGAAGCTTCCCGATGCGATCTCGCGCTTTAGATCGCGGTTGGTTGAAGCGACGAGGCGCACATCGACTTCGATGGTCTTGATCCCGCCGACGCGCTCGAATTCGCTCTCCTGCAGGACGCGAAGGAGCTTGACCTGCATTTCATTGGGTATCTCGCCGATCTCGTCGAGAAACAGCGTGCCCATATGAGCGAGCTCAAACCTTCCCGGCTTGGGATTCACCGCTCCTGTAAACGCTCCCCGTTCGTAGCCGAAGAGCTCGGACTCCATTAAATCCTTGGGAATCGCCGCGCAGTTCACCTTAATAAAAGGCTTGTCGCGGCGCCGGGAATTTTCATGAAGCGCGCGCGCGACAAGTTCCTTGCCTGTGCCGCTCTCGCCCGTGATGAGCACTGTCGTCGGCTGATCGGCCACTTTCTCTAAAATTGAATACAGCTCCAGGATCGGCTGGCTTTCACCGATGATTCCAAAGCGGGCTTCCTTCGGTGAAACAGGCACTCCATCGCGCGTCGCATCCGCGCTCGATAGGTCGCGCGTGCGCAGCGCCTTCTTCACCACCAGGCGCACTTCGTTCTGATCGAAAGGCTTGGTGATGTAGTCAAATGCCCCTGTTTTTAAGGCTTCTACGGCGTTGTCGATCGTCCCGTGCGCCGTGATCATCACGACGGGGCGCGAAGGATCGTCGCGCAGCGCGGCCCGGAGCAGATCCATCCCATCGACCTTGGGCATGCGGAGGTCGGTAATCACCATGTCGATATGGTGTTCCTTCAGAAAGGCGAGCCCTTCCTCACCATCAGCGGCGACATGCGTTTCATAGCCATCGCGCTGAAGCTGGGCCGAAAGCACTTTTCGAAGGTTGGCCTCATCATCGACGATGAGTATCTGCTTTTTCTCCGGCAGCATCACAACGGTTCGCCAGCCTATCAGAACAAGAGCGGAAGCTATGCAAGAGATTCAGCAGCCTGTTGATCGTCAGGCTCTCCCCTTCTTCAAACCCGCAAGTGTGTGCAGGAGCGTGAACGAGTGCGCATCGACTTACCTTTTTCTCGCCGCAGACCTGGCAGATCGCTATGCTCGCTCAATCCTGGATTAATGAGGTCTTTCGGCGGAATGAAACGCTCCCGCACGCGCCGTCCCATCCAGTGCGGCATCGGCATGGCTCTCTTCCTCGCGCTGGGGATGGCGAGAGCCGTTGACGATCCGGATGTGCTTTTTCCCATGTGCGATCGCACGCCGACGCCGGCCGATGTCGAAGCGGCAAAGGCGATGCACACGGCCGCTGTCGAGCTTTTCAACCGCGGTGAATACGATCGGGCCATCGAGAACTGGAGGGACACGTACAAGGTGCACTGCACCGTGCACGCGGTCTTGCTGAATGTCGCGAGCGCCTATGAAAACAAGGGCGATAAAGAAAGCGCCATCGCCGCTCTCGAGGCTTATCTCAAGCGCTCGCCCGATGCGCCGGATGCCGAGTCCACGAAGAAGCGCATTGAGGAGCTGAAGAAATCGATTCCTCCCAAAACTGACACACCGCCCGCAGCAAGCTCCAGCGCGCGCCCTCCGCCTCCGCCTCCGCCGAAGCAGCCAAAATTCGAACGGCCATTTGGTTACAAACCTTGGATCGCCGTGGGGGCGGGAGGCGCAGCTCTTGTGGCGGGCGCGCTGCTCGTTCCGATTGGCTTATCTTTTATTTCGGACGCTGAAGATGCGTGCGGCCCAAACCACGCATGCAAACAATCTCAAGCGGACATCGCCGATAAAGGCAACACGGGGCGCACGCTGGTGATCGCGGGAGATATTGCGCTGGGGGCCGGCGCAGGCGCGCTTGCGGGCGGTCTTGTGTGGCAATTCCTGCTCAATAAACCCCGCTCGGTGCCACTGCAAAATCGGGCTTTGAACACAGACCAGAGCATGCCTGTCATCACGCCGGTGATGGGTTCTGGATTCAGCGGTGTCCTTGTGAGGGGCTCGTTTTAGCTGAATAGGTGAGGGTGGGAATCAAGCCTTCTTCTGATACAGAGGCACCAAGGACTCGGACAAATCGTTCAAGAACGCCTTCAAGCCGATTCGCTCACCGCGTTCCATCAATCGATCCAAGCCACAAAGCCGAATCCCCTGAAGTGAACGCTCCTCCAGCGCGGCTTTTTTGGCATCTGTTTCCTTAACGCCAATCAGCCTTGCCAACACACGCTTTGCATCTCTCTTCCCATCGATGTTTCCCGCCGTTAACCGATCACCAGACATGCAGGGATCCACCCCGAGACGCTTCCGCTCATCATCTACACGCTTCTGTTCTTCCGGCCCCTCGGGTTCAAATGCACATATAAGCCAGGCTTCCGCCTCGGGATGACACGCCCCAAACACAAACTGAAAAGGCAGTCCATTTTTGAAATACTTCCCAGTGCGCGCTTCATTCAAACAACGCCGCGTCTCTTCCAAAGACATCGTATTGTCTGTATCCACCATCATAATCACCGCAGAAGAATGAGGTTCATGCGTTCGGAAATAACGCAATGCCAGAATTGCTGTCGCCGTAATAGGTTCAATTCCTAGACCATGAACGCGAGGAATCTCGCTCCTATCACATAAATCCCGTATATCTTTCTTGCGAACAAAGCGCCCCAGGAGTTCGCCCTGCGCGGACACATCCCCCAGTCCAATAGCCCGGCGATCCTCTATATCAAATATCCTGAACGCATCCGGGAGCAATTTTGTTTCTTCATGCTCATGCCCTTGGAGCCACGGAACTTGCTCAACCGCCAGCCGGTCGGCCAAGGTCATCGCCAGCCATGCATGCGCTCGGTCTTCCGCGATGAGCACAAAACGAAGCGCACCGCTCATTCCTTTACCCCAGCTTTTTCATGTACCCATTTCTCCATGCGCGACATCCATAACTCACCGGGCTTCACATCGTCTTTCCACTTCTCATAGGCCGGATGCTCGGTTAGTGGCGCACACACAAGCGCTCCATTCTCCTGCATCGCCATCACCCGCACTTCATCGTAGGATAGGGCATCCAATAGATAGGGGGAATGCGTTGTCCCCACAATCTGAAGCTCTGGAATCTCCTTCAATATGTCTCGAATCAACGGAATGAGATCCTGCTGGGCCTTGGGATGAAAGGCTTTATCGATATCGTCCCACAAAAGAACGCGGGGAGCTTGTTGGGAATGAAGAATCGCCAGCAGACCAAGGGCCAACGTTATTCCTTCACTAGCCTGGCTCAGGGGAATTCCATCCGCATGGATGGTGTCCAAAAGGACGTGATAACCCCACACCGGCTGGCGAAACACGCGCGTACCCTTGTCGGGATCATGTTCTTCAATGACTTCAAGGATGGCTCTCGCACGCTCGGCACGAATTTTTCGAACGGAGGGGAAGAGTCTTCGGAGCTGGCCGGCAATATGCTCCAATCGCTCGGGTTCGCTGATAATGAGATAGGCAATGGCGGAGGCAAGTCCTTCACCGTCAGACAAGACCTTGGGCACGGGTAAATCGGAATAGCTGGGTATGGCCAATTTGGATGCTTCCAAGCGAATCAGCATGGCCGAGCGGAGCATGTCCATAAGCGATTGGGGACTGCCCGAGTCTTCATCGAGCGCCTCGGTCTCGTACCCCGGAAAGCATGCCCATGTGTAACGGGGCTTCAACTTCAGGGCATCCATCCAACTCTCTTTGGGGGCATCAATTTCAATCATACCCCTGCCGGTGGAGGTGGAGACATCCATTTCAAGATAGACATGTCCATCGGACTTTTTGCGAGCGATGGATTCGAATCGCTTGGTTCTTACCCACCTAGAAGTCGAAGCGGGATGGATGGCCTCGGCCAAGAGGTGAATTCCCTCGAGCACGCTGGTTTTACCCGAGCCATTCGGGCCAACGAGAATGGTCAACCGGCCCAAATCGATGCTCATCTTCTCGATGGCTTTGAAGTTGTGAAACCATGCGCGGCTAATCATTGGGACATGGTTTAAGCGGATTGGTTTTGAATGTCAAGAAAAACGATCGGCCCTCGGTCCACGCCTCCCACGCCTCCCCTTACCCCAAACACACGCTCCCCATTCCTCATCCTCAGTCAAGAATCCTTGTCCTCCGAAGCGGCTAATCCCAGCCACCGCTCGGACGTAAATTCCTACGCACCCGGTTCGTCCGCCGAACCGAATTGTTTCCTTTCCTCGCACTATGGAGAAGCCCATGAACCGTCATGCTTTCACGACATCAGCTCTCACCCTCGGTCTTGCCATCGCTGCCTGCGGCGATAATACAGGCTCCTCTGGCCCTTCATCTTCCAGCACTGCATCTTCCAGCAGTTCTTCGTCCGGCAATGTCGCCCCTCAAATCTTCAGCGCTTGTAACTCTCCCCCAACCTTCACGGACCCAAATCCACAGCTCGTCTGGACCCCCAACGCCATACAGCTCGTCGCCGAAGAACTCGCTCCTTCGGTCTTTGCTGTCTATGATAGCAATAAAGACAATTACGCCCCCAAGGGAATCCCCCTCGCAACCAGTGCCGGCTTTATTATCGGAGAATCCGGCGTCGTACTCGTTGAAAGCCTCATCAATCGCCAGCTCTTTTGCCAACTGATCGCCCTGGTTCAAACTCAAACCGATAAACCCATTACCCATGTCATCAACACCAGCGCTCATGGAGACCACTGCTATGGCAATACCTTCTTGCCCAGTGATGTTCATATTGTTCAGCATAAACATGCCGCCGACTATATTGCTCAGCATTTCGCCGAGGATATCGCCTTTATGAAGATGAATTTCGGCGCCGATCAAGGCTTGGATGAAATTAAGCCTGTTGCCGCCGATCTCTTGGTGGCTCCAGGCCAAAATTGGTCTATCGATTTGGGCGGCGTTCAAGTCGAAGCCCGGGATTTTGGCTTTGCCCAGACCGGCGGCGATCTGTTTGTGAGTGCAAAAAGCGGTGGAAAAACCGTTCTCTGGACAGGCAATGGCCTGGTTGCTGAACAGCCCGCCATTCCCTGGCTGCTCGATGGACATGGCGCGGAAACGGGGCTAACTCTGGCCAATGTAAAGGCCGCTTGGCCGGGGGATACAATTGTTGTGCCTGGGCATGGCCGGGCCGTGGGCGTGGATGCCTTTGATTTTTCGGTCAACTATCTCAGCACGCTCGTCAGCGAGGTGAAGACCGCCGTTGGATCTGGCAAGACCGAACAAGAAACGGTCACGAGCGTCACCATGGAGAGCTTTAAGGGCTATGCTCTGTGGGACTGGATTCATACAACGGTTAATGTACCCGCCGTTTACAAAGAATCCTTGCCCTAGTTCGGTTGCTCCCAGCCGCTCCAAGGCGGGTCGCGGAAAAATGCCACCATCGCCTCCACAAAAAGGCGTGTCTTCAACGGAACGTGCCGCGCATCTGGAAAAACAATGTGAATGGGCACCGGTGTGGGCCGTTCCCACTGGGGTAAGATCCGCTTCAGCCTGCCTTCCCGCAAATGCACGCCCAGATGAAAGACCGGCGCAAACATAATACCCAAACCTTCGCAAGCCGCCTCGCATAACATCGCCGCGCTGTTGCCAATCATACGCCCTTTCACTTCTACGGATACCTCTCGATCAGGACCTTTTAGCTGCCAAATATTCGGGACAGCGTGGTGTGTGTAAATCAAACAGGCATGTTGTGTTAATTCCTCGGGCTGCTCAGGAGCGCCGCGCTGGGCGATATAAGCCTCCGAGGCAGCCAGCACCATCGCCGCAGAGCCCAAGCGCCGGGCGGCCAGGCTCGAATCCTGCAAATCACCCGCGCGCAGCGTCACATCAAACCCCTCGGACAATAAATCTACGCGCCGGTCTAAAAACGCCACGTCAAGCACCAAGTCGGGAAAACGGGCCGCGAACTGAGCCAAGGGCTGAAGGAGCCATGTGATGCCCATAGTCGCTGGAACCGAGACACGCAAACGCCCTCGCGGCTTGAATTGAAGCTCGGCGGCGGATGCGACAGCGGCATCGAGATGAAGAAAAGCCTCTTTGCAGCGCTCATAGAAGGCTCGGCCGGGATCGCTAAGCGTTAAGGTTCGCGTGCTTCGGTGGAGCAGGCGAACCCCAAGCCGATCTTCAAGCCGGGAGACGAGTTTACTGGTATAAGACGTGGTGAGCGAAAGCTGTTTGGCAGCGGCGGTAAAGCTGCCCAGATCGGCAACCGTCAGAAAAGCTTCAATTTCGCCGAGATGATTCATTTTCCTCGAGCCTGCGCATTGGGTTCATGCATGCTCGTCCTTCTATAACAGACAGCCCAGAAACTTCTTCAACATTTCTATTGACGCGCAGGATTTACCCACACTAAGGTGGGCTCGCTACAAGAGATGAGCAACCATTGAGAACGGAGCGTGGAGATCATCATGAAGCGAGTTACTGGAATCGGTGGTATTTTCTTTAAGGCTAAAGACCCGGCGGCATTGCAAGCATGGTACAAGCGCCACTTGGGCATCGATGTTCAGGAATGGGGCGGCGCCGCTTTCCGCTGGACCGACGATACGGGTGCTCCCGTCGCTGGAACAACGATCTGGTCGATCGGTTCCTCCGGGGGCGAGACTTTCGCACCGGGAACGGCTTCATTTATGGTGAACTACCGGGTCGAAGACGCGCGGGCCCTCGCGAACGTGTTGCGTGAAGAAGGCTGCAATGTGCTCGATAAAATTGACGAGTCGGAGTATGGCATCTTTGCCTGGGTTATCGATCCTGAGGGAAATAAAGTCGAGCTCTGGCAACCCCCGGCAGGCCAGTAGACGCACCACGGCCATCTATTCGTCGCGAATGGATGGTTTGCGTTAGAAAAAGCTAGACAGCATTTTGGCACCCGCCGCCAGCAGCGTAATCGCAAATAGTCTCTTGATCACAGGGGCAGGAGCGATCTTCGCGAGACGCATTCCAATGAGCACACCAAACACCGAACCGGTGACGATTCCGGCGAAGGCGGGGCCATGGATAAAACCCCATTGGTTGGGCAGCGAAATATCCTGCAAGTGGGCGGCCCATGCGTAGCCGGCGGAGGCGGAGGCAGCGACAACCACGCCAACCGCGGAGGAAATGCCTGTTGCTTTCTTAACTTCGGTCCCCACAGCAAGCAGGTAGGGAACGACAATGGCACCACCGCCAATGCCTATCCACGAAGAAAAAGCCCCCGTGATTGTTCCAGCCACCGTCGCCGAGCGCGCATTGAAGCTGGATTTGAATTTTGGATGACGGCCAACAAGCATCTGCAGGCCAATATAAAAGGCGAACGCGACAAATAACCCTTTGAGTATGCTCGCGCGGACAAAGGGGGCGGCCAGACCACCAGCCAAAGCGCCTACAATAACGCCTACCGCTAGTTTTCTAACCTTGGAGAAGTCAACATTGCCCGCCCGGTATTGCTGGTAGGCGGCAAAGCCTCCTGTGAAGGGTATGGTGGCCAAAGACGTGGCCAGCACGGTCTTCATTAAATAGTCGCCTGGAACGGAAGTGCCCAATGCCACAAGAAGACAGGGGACCAACACTTGCCCTCCGCCTATCCCAAGCATCGCCGAGAGGATGCCGGCAAATACGCCGACTCCGACGAATACTGCGAATAACATTCATTCCTCCATTGAGGCAACAGTTAGGCCCGATACATTCACATATCGGTGCGAGGTCCGAGCCGCTTGCTCGTGCAGCCTGGCCAGCACCACCGAGTCGCTGTCACCATAGCCTTGATCACGCGCTTTTCTGAAAATATCGACCGCCGCTTCAAGCAGAGGGCATGGCACACCAAGCGATCTGGCCTGCGCGATTTGACATTCACCGTCTTTAACCAGTTGGTTAATCTTAACGCGAACCGATTCGTTGCCCTCAAGCATAAAACGAGCCTCGCGAATGCCTCTCGGCGAGAACGGTGCCGTCGTTTCGACAATCTGGAGCCTTCGTTCTGTATCCATACCGCCAATACGCATCAACGCCACCATTTCGGCCGCAAAAGCGTATTCGATAGCGAGCTTGCCGTTGATGATCAGCTTCGTCGATATCCCGTCGAGAGGCCCGCCGGCGTGGTGGATTTTCTTGCCCATGGCCAATAAGATAGGCTCAATCCTCCTAAACGTTTCGTTTGTGGCTCCAACGGTAAAAATCAATGTTTTGGCATCGGCTTCAGGCAAAGAACCCGACATGGGAGCAGAGACAAATTCAATACCTCTTTCGCTGGCTTCCCGGCGGAGGAGCGATGCATGCTCCAGGGTCAGCGTCGCGCACTCAAGAGCCACAGATCCGGGGCTCAAGGAACGCATGGCCCCAACTTCCCGATCGAGCCACACATATTTGGAGGCTTCATCATCCCACACCATCGCAATGGTGAATTCACATTCTTTGACGGCCTGCCTAGGCGTGGAGAATGCTTTAGCACCAAGCGCGACCAATGGATCGCATGCTTCAGCAAGGATATTCCAAACAGCCACTTCGTGGCCAGCCTCAACGAGGGCCTTGGCCATACGCGAACCCATCGCCCCCATACCCAACACTGCAATTTTCGCCATCCTGCCTTCTCCCTATCTTGCTGTCCTTTTATTTACACGGACAGGCCACGGCTGACTACCCCTAAAAAAACAAAGCACACCGCCGCGATTGGTATATGCTGGACAGGAACCGGGCGGACCGCCCGGCCAAGGAGGCTTTCCATGCGATCGATGATTCTTGCGGCGATCCTTGTTCTTTCAGCGACGGCCGCCGGTTGCTCGTGCTCCGGCGATACCGAAGGCAATACAACGGGCAGTTCGACCTCGTCCGGCAGCACCAGCACCGGAGGCAACAATACAGGCGGCGCCGGAGGCGGCGGCCAAATGGCCTGTATCAACGGCCTCTCCTCTATCGCCCTCTCCCCCGCTAATTCCAGCGTCACCCTCGATGGCGGTCCCGCTTCCCCCATCACCTTCACCGCCACGGGTACCTTCAGCGACGGACACTCCGAACCCATCGATGGAAGCAAGCTCACTTGGAAAGCCACCCGCCCCGATGATACACCTCCCGGCGATATCATGGCAGGCGTACTTGCCCCCAATGCCTCCGCGGGCGGAATCGTCACCATCGAAGCCGGAGATGGCTGCGTCACCTCAACCACAACCGTCACCTTCACCCTCAATGTCACCATCGGCATGCCCAGCGACCCAGGCTCTTGGGGTGGTATGCCTGTTATGGATGCAAAATCCCCCCTCATTGTCTATCCTAGCGACCAGACCCGTTTCCCCCGCAACATCTATCGAACGCTCTTTCAATGGAGAACCTTGGGCTGGACCCAATTCCGCTTGATTTTCAAAGGCCCCAGCTCCGAAGTCACCGTATACACCGACGGCGCACATGGGCTATGCGCAGGTAAAAATCCTCCTGCGGGATGCTGGGAGGTCAATGAAGTAGCATGGAACTATATCGCGGGCTCAAATGCCGGCATGACCGCGACCCTCACCGTGGATGGCCTGGATGCAAGCAAGAACCCCGCGGTCATCCATCGCTCCAATCCCATTGAAATCGGCTTCTCCAAGCAGGACGTAAAGGGCGCCATTTTCTATTGGTCGACGACCTCTGCCGGAGTGCGGCGCGGCAAGATTTCCAAGCAAAATCCCGAGGATTATATCGTTGGCAAACCCGCGACAACCTATCCCGACGGCGATTCGGTCAAATGCGTAGCCTGCCATGTGGTCTCGAGAGACGGCCAGTTCATGGCGGCTCCCGTCAGCGCCGACAGCGGCCAAAGCCTGTGGATTATGGGTGTGACCAAAGATCCGCCGCCCGATCCGCTGGTCAAGAAAGTGGCGAATACAGGAGGTCATGGATTTGCGACGATCTCACCGGATAACAAATATGTCATTGCGGCGTGGAAGGGAAAGATGTGGGTGGTGGACCGGACAACGGGAGCCTATATCCAGGATGTTCCAACGGGTGCATTAGAAGGCACGCATCCTGATTGGTCGCCGATGGGGGATCAGGTCGTTTTTGCGACAGGCAATGGCGATTCCCCCGGAGGATCATCACTGGCGATGATCCCGGTGACGCAGGGGACCAATTTTGGGCAGCCATCGGTGTTATTGCCCCCACCTGCTGGCCAATCCAATCTCTTTCCGATTTTCTCGCCGGATGCGGGATGGGTTGCCTATTCAACGGGCAAAGGCGGTCATGGCGACAACACGGCCCAGCTCTTCCTGGTACCTGCGGGAGGAGGACAGCCCATCGAGCTTCTCAAAGCGAACCGGATCACATCAAACATGACAACGGACGGACAATATCAGAACAGCCAACCGACATGGGCGCCGCCTGGGGATTACAACTGGATAGCGTTTAACACCAAGCGGGAGTATGGGGTCGTGCTTGGAGAAGGAACGCAGCAGATTTGGGTAGCGGCGATAGACCTGGAGAAGGCCAAAGCGGGTCAGGACGCGAGTTATCCCGCGTTTCGGGTACCGTTCCAGGGGCTGGCGGAGAACAATCACCGGGCCTATTGGACGCTGGACATCAACGACGGCGCGGGCGGCGGCGGAGGCTCGGGAGGAGGAGGTGGCGTAGGTGGAGGACCGCCTGCCTGTTCCGATATTTTGACGATAGGTCAAGCCTGCGATCCGCTGATGGATTGTTGTGAGACGGGAGCTTTGTGCGATACGAATGATAACGGCGCGAGCTATATGTGCCTGGTTCCGAATTGAGAAGTTTTTGAGTGCGGCAACGTTCTGATGCCAACGGTGCCATTCACTCCCCCACCTTTCCCGCCTCACCGCTACCGTTTGCCTTTGCGCCTGCCCTGCCCAAGCGCCCGGCGCAGCGTCTCCGATGGAGCAACGCCGAATCGCCGCTGATAAGCTTGGCTAAATTCCCCTGGCCGGCTAAACCCGGAGGCATATAAGACTTGCGCAACCGTCATCCCAGGCGTCGCCGCGCAAAGCCGCTGATGGGCAAGCTCGAGCCGCCGTTCCCTTAAAAATGTGCGCAACGTCCCGCCCCGGGCCGCCTTGTAGGAACGCTCCAGCGAACGCAGGCCAATTCCCGTTTGCGCCGCTATCTCCGTCATCGAAATAGGTTCGGGCGCCCGCGCCGCCAGAATCTCCTCCACATGCTTGATCGCCCGTGTGTTGGTCACCGGAGGCGGCTTCTGAAGCAGGGGACGCAGGGTGTTTTCTTGCCCCAGGAGAAGCGTTCCAATCAGCGCTTCTCGAAGATGGGCCACCACATGCGGCGAGCCCATCGGCGTATCCGGCCGCTCCATCGCATCCCTGAGAAGCTGGGCAAGCCGCAAAATGTCCGCACCGCTGCCATGGCGTAAATCGAGAGGGACATGAAAGGTCGGTAGCGTGCTTACCGGTGTGCCAGCCAGGGCGGAAGCATGGGACATTAATGCCAATGGGTCAATGCGAATGTTTAAGGTCTTGGTCCCCATCGGGGTGAATGCCAATGCCTCCGTATTGGCATTGATCAAGGCCGCGCTCTGGCCGCAAATCACCCTCGTCTGGTTCTTGGAGGAGCTCAAATCGAGGGTTCCTTCTTGCACCAAGGCAAGCACATAATAGGGAATTTCACCCCCAACCGACGCAAACCCCAGGCGGGCATGGCCTTGGATGACTGTAATAGGCCCGTTTGGCCGCAATGTCCATACCCAGGCGAATTGACGCTCGGCGTCGCGATGTATGTCAATACTTGTCGCGGAATAGAGACGGCTGAACATCTCCCGCGCAAGATCGGGCTCGGTGAGCTGGATCGTGTGCGCTGCGGGCAGTGGATCAAGCGGAGACATGTGAAGTAGAGGTTATGATAGACGCTTTCTCTTGGCCTGGAGAAGAACAAAATGCCGCTGGGGTATTTTTTTGTGTCGAGTCCCTTGCGGGGCCCGCTGTCGGAAACCGTATAGCCAGCATGTCGCAAAGCGGATCGCCATCCGGCGGGGAGCGGCATACATAGGGCGCATTCGGCTCATGACGAGCCGAATTGAGGGAAGTTCCGAGCCGGATAGGTGCCTTTTATGCAGCCCCTGATTGCCCCCTATCATCTTCTCGCCAAGCCCGCGGGCGCGGCGTGTAACCTGGGATGCCAGTATTGCTTCTTTCTCTCGAAGGAAAATCTGTACGGCGAGCGTGAGAGTCCGCTGATGAGCGATGCGACGCTCGAAGCCTATATCGCTCAGCTTTTGGCGTCGTCACCCGGCCCGCAGGTCGAGATCGCTTGGCAGGGAGGCGAGCCCATGCTGCGGGGGCTGGATTTCTATAAACGTTCGGTTGCGCTCGCCAATCAGTATCGTAAACCCCATCACAGGACCATCCTGCACACCATTCAGACCAATGGCACGCTGATCGACGATGAATGGGCGGCGTTTTTCAAGCAGCATAAATTCCTGGTTGGCTTAAGCATCGACGGCCCGCGCGAGCTGCATGATGCCTATCGTATCGACAAAAAGGGCAATGGCAGCTTCGACGATGTGATCCGAGGTTATAACTGCCTAAAGGCCCACGGTGTCGATGTTAATATTCTGTGCACCATTCACGCCAAAAACGCCGATCATCCGCTCGAAGTATACCGTTTCTTTCGCGATGAGCTGGAGGCCAATTATATCCAGCTTATCCCCATTGTCGAGCGCGCCACCGAGCAGACCATTAACCTGGCCAACCGGGGCTGGGGGGGTCTAAAAGGCAAGGATAGGCCGCTTTACAAACAGGAAGGGAGCTTGGTGACCGGACGCACCGTCGGCGCCGAGCAATTTGGCCAGTTTCTTATCGGCATCTTCGATGAATGGATCAAGACCGATGTAGGCAAGGTGTATGTCATCACCTTTGATGTCGCGCTCGGGAGCTTCCTAGGGCAACATAATGCCTGTATTGTTTCCCCCACATGCGGCCGCGCTCTCGCGATGGAGCACAATGGCGACGTGTATTCCTGCGATCACTATGTCGAACCGGACCATCTGCTCGGGAATATCAAGGATACAACGCTGGGAGCATTGGTTGCGTCCGAGAAACAGCAGCGCTTTGGGCGGAGCAAATTCGATACGCTCCCGAAGTACTGCAAGACCTGTCCCGTCCTATTTGCCTGCTATGGCGAATGTCCGCGCAACCGCTTTATCCAAACCCCCGACGGCGAAGAAGGGCTGAACTACCTATGCGCCGGCTACAAGGCTTTTTTCACGCATATCGCGCCCGCGATGAAGCGCATGGCGGGTTTAATCCGCCGTGGCCGATTCGCGGACGAAATTATGCAATCGAACGCATTGTAACGAGAATAGGAGAATAGAGAATGGCAAAGAAGACGTTTAATGGTATCATTCGGCTCGATGTCCGTGACTCGACGCCCGATTGGGAGCCGTATCTAGCTCCCAAGGCACCCAAGGGGGCGCCCAATGTCCTGTTTGTGCTTTTTGACGATACGGGTCTTGCCGCATGGGAGCCCTTCGGCGGCAAAATCAAGATGCCAACCCTTTCAAAGCTCGCCGAAAACGGGTTGATCTACACCCAATGGCACACGGCGGCGCTTTGTTCACCGACCAGGGGCATGCTTTTGACCGGCAGAAACCATCATCTCAATGGCAATGCCAGCATCACGGAAGGAGCCAATGGCTTCCCCGGCCAGCATGCGAGGATTCCGGACGAGTGCGCCACGATTGCGCAAATTCTCCAGGATGCCGGCTGGAGCACCTTCTGGGTGGGCAAGAACCACAACGTTCCCGAAACCGATGTGGCGCTGGGCTCGACCAAGAAGCAATGGCCGCTCGCCAAGGGCTTTGACCGCTTTTATGGCTTTATCGGCGGCGAGACCAACCAATTCTTCCCCGATTTGATCGCCGACAATCACCCGGTAGAGCAACCCCATGTGGAGGGCTATCATCTTTCGAAGGATCTGGCCGATCAAGCGATACAGATGATCAAGGATCAGAAGGCGAGCAATCCATCGAAGCCGTGGTATATGTGGTTTTGCCCAGGAGCCAACCATGCCCCGCATCAAATTCCCGAAGGCGCCGTACAGAAATACGAATATGAGGGCATGTTTAACGAAGGGTATGAAGTCTACCGTGAGCAGGTATTGCCGGAGATGATTAGGCGGGGCATTCTCCCGGAGGGGACCAAGCTTACCGAGCTCAATCCTTTGCCGGAAGGGGTGGCCGTTGACGGCGATGCCGTGCGCCCGTGGAATCAGCTCGGCGATGAAGAAAAGGCACTGTTTGCAAAGTTTATGGAGGTCTATGCGGCATTCTCCACCTACACCGATGAGCAGATTGGCCGCATTGTTGAGCATCTCGAGAAGACGGGCCAGCTTGAGAATACGCTGATCATCTATGCAGCCGACAACGGCGCATCGGGTGAGGGTAGTCCCTACGGTTCGGTCAACGAGAACAAGTTCTTCAACGGGTATCCCGATACCACCGAGGAAAACCTGAAGACGGTCGATGACATCGGCGGTTTGGACAAGCTCGGCGGTCCAGATACCTATGAGCACTACCCGACCGGCTGGGCCGCGGCGACATCAACGCCTTTTAAGATGTTTAAGCGCTACTCGGAATATGCGGGCGGCACCTGCGACCCGCTTGTGATGTCATGGCCCAAGCGCATTACCCAAAGGGGCGTCCGCCATCAATATCATCATTGCACGGATATTGTCCCGACCATTCTCGAGGCATGCGGATTGGAGATGCCCGAGGTATACAAGGGTGTGAAGCAATACCCGCTTTCCGGCGTTTCGATGTGTTACACCTGGGACGCGGAACCCGACGCGCCGACCAAGAAACTGCGCCAGTACTATGCCATGCTCGGGACGCGGGCCCTCTGGGAGAATGGTTGGAAAGCCGTATCTCTTCACGCTCCTATCAGCGGAAAAGGCCATTTTGATGAGGATGAATGGGAGCTTTACCACGTAGATAGAGATCGCTCCGAGTCGGTGAATTTGGCGAATGCGCACCCCGAAAAACTCCGGCAGCTTATCGCGGCCTGGTTTCAGGAAGCGAAGAAGAACCTGGTTCTACCGCTCGACGATCGCAGCGCGGTGCAGCAGCTCGGCGTAGAGCGGCCGACCGAGGAGGCCCCCCGCCCCTACTATGACTATTATCCCGGCGCGGCCCCCGTACCGGAGGCTGTGGCGGTCAATATTCGCGGTTGTTCCTACAGCATCCAAGCCAACGTCGAGATCAAGGCCGGCTGCTCTGGGGTCATCTTTGCCCATGGTTCACGCTTTGGCGGCCACACATTGTTCATTCAGGACATGAAGGTATTCTATGTGTACAACTTCCTTGGAATCGAGGAGCAGACCTTTGCCTCGGAAGCGCTTGCGCCTGGGAAATACACCTTCCTCGTGGAATTCGACAGGAAGCGAAAGGGCGAATACGGCGAGTCCCTGGGAGAAGCCCGGCTTTCCGTGAACAGCACGGTGGTCGCGAGTGGAGAGATGAAGACCCAAAGCGGAAAATTCACGCTTGCAGGCGATGGTCTTTGCGTGGGGTATGACAGCGCCGATTCCGTCAGCAAGAAATACGCAGCGTTAAACCCGACCTATCCCTTTACCAACGGCGAGATTGAAAAGGTGACGATCACCCCCAAGGGTAAGCGGGAGCTTAACCACGAGCTCTTGCTTGCGGGGGCATTCTCGGCTGACTGAGCCCACCACTTACATCCCCTCGCAGGTGCCCGGAACGGCGTTCATGACCGGAGGCAGCGCGAGAATATAGTCCGCCATATCACTGATATCGCTATCCGAAAGCCCCTGATACGCTCCCTTGATGGGCATGGGGGGACAGACAGGCTTGCCCCCTTTATCATTTCCCGATTTCAAAAGCGCCGTTAACTGCTCTTTGCTATACCCTAGTCCCGTCGAAGGCTCAGGTGTCAAATTGCTCGAATAAATGACCGCTGGAAAAGGCGGACTCGGCAAACCGAGCACCGGGGTTGAAAAGGCATACCCTCCAGCAAACAACTTGCTTGTATCGAGTTTTCGGAAATCCGTCGGGTCCACCAGTGGCGTATGGCATGTAATACACGCACCCACGACCAAATAACGGCCTCTCATGGCGGCATCGGTTTTCGTGGTGGGCATCGGCATCTCGGCCTCGGAAAGCGGGGGAGGCGCTGATGGCGGGGGCATATTAAAGGGCGGCTGACTCTTCGCTGTCACCCGATCGACCCCGGGAACCGAGCGCAAATATAAAACAATGGAGTCGATATCCACATCCGTGAAGGTATGGATAACAAAATAAGGCATCATTGGAAACATGACGCTACCATCGGGCCTTATCCCCGTGGTAATCATCGCGCGAATCTCGGCATCGGTGCGATTGGCCAAGCCTGTTGGATGATTGGTGATATTGGGAGCAGCCAGGCATCCGATCATATCATCCATCGGGTCAATATCGATAAAGCAATCGTTTCCTCCAAAATGCCGGGTATCATCCGGGGCGCCCATGGCATCTTTGGGGGTGTGACACTGTCCACATGGACCCAAACGCTCGGCCATGTATTGGCCTCGTTCAACGGATGGAACCGGCTTTTGCGGAACGGTGCTCGTCTCATCACCTCCACAAGCGGCGAGACCGACAAACAAACATGGAAGCAGATCTCGAAGAAAATTCATCGTAACCTCCAGACTTTATTCAAGGTAATCCATCAGGCGGGGGCAAGAACTCATCCCCCAAGGGTTCTCCGCGGAGGCTTCCAATAAACGCCACCACATCTTCGACCTCGCCGTCGCTGAGCGAGGGCGCCGGATCTAGAAGCGGATCGAAAGCGGGATCGGCCAGCACTGCCGCGCTTCCAAAATGCCGGACCACATCCCGAAGAAACAAAGCGCTCCCATCATGTAGATATGGTTGTGTATCGTATGCCCCCCGAAGTGTCGGCGTAAGAAAAGCGCCCCGGTCTTCAACTCTTCCGCTGACCTCGAAACGGCCTTCATCCTCCCGCTTCCCATTGGCATCTGGAAGTGACGTCGAGACATTGTGAAACAAAAAGTCTGAAAACAGAGGCCCGGAATGGCATCGTGAACAGCGCCCGCGGCCCTTGAAAATCTCAAACCCCCGAACCGCCCGCTCATTCATCGCACCGTCATCGCCCGCATTCCAGCGATCGAAAGGAGAATGGATTGAGACCGCCCCGCGTATAAAGGCCGCGAGCGCCCTGCCTGTCAAACGCCACACATCCGCCGGCGCTTGACCCGCCGGATCGACACCAAAAGCAGACTGAAACAAGGGAATATAGCCCGGTGCTTGTTGGGTAATCCTCTCTTGAAGAACCGTTTGGGCGGCCCCCAGATCTAGACCTAAGTTCATGTTTTCTTCCATCAAAGGATGGACCATGGCGCTGACCAGGTCAACCTGAGAGCCATCCCACCGAAATATGGGAGCATATACAATATTGAGCATCGATGTCGTATTGCGGCGGGTGCGAGGCTCAACCAAAGGAAAGGAACGATCGGGAACGGACTTTCGCAGATTATCCTGAAAGCGGGTGGCAGCCCCATGGCATTTATCACAACTGGTCTGGCCACTGCCCGACAGGCGCGGATCGAAGAAGAGCGCCCGCCCTAACTGGACTTTGGCTTGCGTGGGAGGATCGTCCGGCCAATCAGGCAAAGGAGGAACAGGACCGAATTGTGGATCTCGCAACGCCGGGATAGACGAAGCCCCGGGAGATTCTCCACACCCAACGTTCCAGAACAAGAAAGCGGCCGCGAGGGCAAAAGCAGGGCGCATATCGCTCAATATTGAATAAAATATTGATTATCGAGCTCGGCATGAGCATCGGCTCCCATCACCGTCATTCGGACCGAGATACCCGTCACCGGCGGCTGACCGGCGGGGGGCGGAGAATTATCAAACGCTGCCAAATCCCCGGGCTGAGGACCTGCGAAAGGGCTGGCCCCTGCAAGAGAAATAAACAGGGCCATTTCCCAGGGGCCATCCGTATATTTTGCGGATGAATGAACTTCGGCATCCAGGTTTTGGCTTAGCGTGGTCGTACCAAACTCGATGGGCGTCACATTAAAAATGGGCTCGCCTCCAGGCGCCGTAGCCCACACAACAGCTTTACCTATCAATTCCGCAGGTTGGACATAGACCGTTGCACCATTTTGGGCACCGACGGCAACCCCTTGCCCCTCATCCTGAAGGGCAACCTTGACATGAAGGGCATAGGGAATGGGAGAGACATCCACCCCTGCATCCATACTCATTCCCGAGGATGAACTCCCATTTTCCTCCGGCTCGGAACCGCCGCAAGCCTGGACGAGTCCAAGCAGAAGCCATGAGCAGATGCAGATGCGTTGATAGGCAATCATCCGTATTTATCTCCCCGCTCAAAAACATGCATGAGGCATGCCTCTAGCCTAAATGATGGCGGGAAAAGCAACGGCCAAGGAGGAAAGCCCTGCGGTGAATGCGTATTTGGCATGGATGACGGTGCATTTTTGGCAGCATGCCCGTCATCACATCTGAATTGCGTTCAAAATCCAGCGGCGCCCTTGCCCACAACCCCTTCCCGCTAGCGCCGCGTCAGCGATCGTATTGACTTCAGCACCGCTTCCTTGTGCACCGCGCCTCCCTTAGCGCTCACCGTATAGATCAACAAAATCTGATCCGCCCCTCCCGGATCGACCGTCGCATACCAAATATATCCATCGGGCCCCTGAAAACGGCAGCTCCCCTCGCCCATACGCGCCTTAAATCCATCGGTGCCAATCGTCCCAGATGAAGGCGATCCCCAGCGAACATCATCAACCCCCAACACCCACGCCGCCTTGCCCAAACGCGCCGTTGACTCACCGGGCTGATTAAAGGTCGTGAATGCAAATACGGCCGCGCCATCCTGCGACGTAAACACACCCCAATCGCCCTTGAGATGTTGCGTCCATCCCGGCGGCGCTAGGAATTTCACATAGGGCCGCTCGCTCGTAATCCACGTCGCCTGATCGGAATTCGATTTCTGCGGAAGCTCTTGTCCCGATGGATCGCGCGGTGGAGCCTGCGCCGACGAATCCGCCCGGCTTCCCACCATAATACACAGCACACAGCCGCCCAACCCAAGCATCGCCGCAACGACCAGCCCCACAAGCGCAATCACGGCGGCGCTCGGACCTTCTTTTTTCGGCGGCCCCGGCATCATTCCCATCGGCGGCCCGCCATATCCTCCTCCAGGCGGCGGACCCCCATATCCTCCTCCAGGCGGCGGACCCCCATACCCTCCGGGCGGCGGACCCCCATACCCTCCGGGCGGCGGACCCCCATACCCTCCTCCAGGCGGCGGACCCCCATACCCTCCGGGCGGCGGCTGAAAAGGCGGCTGTTGCATCACCCTAGAGGAGCAGACCTCCAACCCATTTCGCAAGAGCCCAAAGACAGCTCAGCCCACTTTCACAAGACCATCACCGACCTTGAACCTTCGGCGACCCAGCGCCTACCATCGAAGCGTGAGAACTCGATATTTTGGTATAAGCACTCGCCTCGCGCTGGCTGCGGCATCGATCGCAATCGGCGCATCCTTCATCCCTTTGGAGCGCTCGGTCACACCTGCCCACGCTTCAAATTCGATCGACGTTCAAGGACCATCGGTTGCACTTTTAGTGACCAAACCGGGCGCCTTGCACACGTCCCTCTACTTGGCTACCCCAGGCGGCGGCACGCCCTCCGCCCCGGTGGCCACCTTTAACCATTTACCCAATGCCTTTGTGCGCGGGCGCGTTGTGCCTGGCAAATCAATTGTATTGGCCGTGGCGGATACCGATCCAAGCCGAGATAAATCCTTTAATTCAAGCTTATTTCGGCTTAGCCCTCATACACCGCCCGCCGAGCTTTGCAATTCGATTGTATATGGCGCTCGCCCTCTCATTATGAAATCGGGCCGGGTATTTGTGGCCCGGGGCAAGGCAGGCCCCGAATTGCCCACCCAAAGCATTTCCAATCTGCGCACCGATGAATTGTTCATCGACGAAGTCGACCTCGGAAGCGGCACGCTTCACACCATTCATACCCACAGCGGCTATCTCGCCCACCTCGCGGGCGCCTACCTCAATGAAATCGTGCTCTACCGCGTCAGCCAAACAGGCGCCGATATCGTCGCCGTCGATGCGGACAGCGGGAATATGCGGCCAATTCTTTCAAAATTACCGCCCTTCGCCCGCGACTTTTCCATCGATGAATCCAATGGCCAGCTTGTTTTTAGAGGCCGCCATGAATCCAATTCTAAATTATGGACCATCGAACGAATTGACCTCCACACCCTCACACGCACACGCCTCTACGAAAATCCAAGCATGACCCTATCGCCGCATGTGTGGCCCACGGGAGGAATTGTTTACAATCCCTACGCCCAAAGCGGCATGGCCTTCCTAGGCAGCCCTTCGCCCCTCTCCGCTCCGCTGGGCCAGGGCATGGACGCCGTCACCGCCATTTCCACCGACGGACAATGGGCCGCCATCGAACACACACTCCCCAGCGAGATCCCCATTCCTTTCGTCATAGAAGTCAACACAGGCAAAGTCAGCACCCTCGCCGTACCTTCTGGATCTAGGGCGGAAATCGCGGGATTCATCAGCGAAGGCAAGGAGAGTTCCCAATGAAATCAAAATTTATTCATATTCTATCGTATTCAACGGCGCTACTGGGATTCGCCATCTATAGCCAGCCGGCGCTCGCCCAATACTGCCCCTGCTACACCGCATCCAGCGTCAACAACAACAACAACTGCGGCGTCGAAGCCGTCAACGGCACCAACCCAAGCCAGCAAGAATGGAACGCCATTTTCGATTTGGTGGCCCAGGGCCCGAGCGTCTGGGGAAACAAAGGCCCCACCGTCAGCGATATTGGCCAAGGCTGCGGCGTCCCCGAACCCTACCATGTCGTCCCCGCCCGCTTTCCATGCGAATTGCTCAAAGGAATTGCCATGCAGGAATCTGGATGGAGACAATTCTGCGTCCCCACAACCCCATCCGATCAAGTAGGCGGTCCATCCAGAACAATTATTTCATTTGATTGCGGATATGGCATAGGCCAGGTCACAAGCGGCATGCACAATGGTGAGAATCCTGATTTCGATCGAAATCTTGTTGCGGGCGATCCCACCTACAACCTAGCCACAGGCACCCGCATTTTGGCCTCGAAATGGATTGCCACCGAATGCGTTGGAGACAACCAGCCCTCCATCATCGAACACTGGTACGCGGCGGCGTGGGCCTACAATGGCCTTGCCTATGTCAACAACCCCAACAACCCCAATTACAATGCCAATCGCGGCGTATGGAACCCTCAAGTAGGAGGCGGCGCGCCCTACCAGGAAAAAGTATTTGGCTGGATCGAAAACCCACCTTTTGCCGACTGGGAATCGACAGCGCTAGCCTATCCCAATCCGGGCGATATTGGCAACAATCCGAACCAATTCCCGAATGCACCGCCTCAATTACCTGAACCGGATTGTGCATCACCAACCAATTGCGCAAACACCCGAACGACCCACACAACCATTTGCAATGGTCAAACGGGCACGGGCGGGGCGGGCGGCATGGGACAAGGCGGAAGCGCAACGGGAAGCGGCGGCCAAAGCAGCGGAAGCGGCGGCGGAAACCCCGTAGGAAGCGGCGGCGTGGGCACAGGGGCAGGAAACGGATCAGGCGGAGGAAATGCGACCGGAGGTCAAAATCCAGACGATGGAGGAGGCTGCGGATGCCGGGTTGGCTCGCAGACGGACACCAACGAATCCATTACGATCGGATTGCTTTTGTTGATAGCGGGAAGTTATACTGCGAGAAGACGAAAGACTGCTCGCAACAATCGATGAAAATCGCTTCCAAAAGCGCCAGGACCCAACTCATCAAGCGTCGCGAGCAGCCTTTTGGCTAGGGCGGGCGACCGAGCCGTACATCGTACGGTGAGGAAGCCCAACCGACGCCAAAAGGCGCGCAGCAGCTTGATGAGTTGGGTTCTATCGAAAGACATCCGCCAGAGAAGACGCCGACAGAATGCGTTCTTCCCACACATCCAATTCGGCGAGGCCAGCTTGTTGAATGCGGTTCAGCAGGGACTCTGGCAGGAGGCCAAAACGCAACTGAAGCAGCTTGCGCAGCGTCTCCTGTTTACCTTCCGCGCGTCCTTCCGCTCGTCCTTCCGCTCGTCCTTCCGCGCGTCCCTGGAGCCTTCCTTCCTCGATATAGGCTTCAGCAATATTCATGACGATCTCCTGCGCTTGATTCAATCCTTTAAGCTCTTTAAGCA
>CAZICM010000045.1:63030-71981 GCA_964537685.1 uncultured Polyangiaceae bacterium | reverse complement strand
TAACGAGCGGCGTTCAGAATTTGATTGGGGCGCTGAACTCGCTGAGTAGTGGGGGTGGCGTTTCACAGGGGCCGGCGCCGCCTGCACAATCGCCAAAACCGTCGAAGGGAGGCGAGACGGCTGCGACGAAAGCGGGGCGCGAAGCTCATAAGGAATATGCAAAAAAACTCGGACCAAATTATGAAACAGAAGTCAGACTCCCGAGCGGAAAACGCCCAGACGCCGTCGATTTCAAAAATCGTATCGTGCGAGAACTTAAACCCGATAATCCGGCCGCTATCAAGCGAGGTCAAAAGCAAGTTGAGAAGTATCGCCTAGAGCTTGAAAAGGAGCACGGTGGTAATTGGAATTCAGAAGTGGACACCTATAAATAGCAATGGGGAACTGTGGACGCTACAATATTCAAAAAAATAATCAATGACGAGATGTGCCGAGCAGGTTATACCCGCAAGGGAACAAATTGGTATCGTGATTGGCCGACAGTGATTTCATTACTCAATCTGCAAAAATCAAACTATGATGATTTGTGGTTTATCAACATTGCGTTTTGGCTAAAAGGGGTGGGGCAGCCGAAAGTTCCACCGCCAGAACATCTCTGTCATGTAAGAATAAGGGCAACTTCCGCGTTTCCGAATGTACGCTCCCAACTCGAACAGAGCTGCACACTCAATACGATGATAAGCGACGAAAGGCGGAAAGCGATACTCGTGAAAATCTTTGAGGAGACTATTCTGCCATTTATGACTAAAGCGGGATGCCAAGATGGCCTTTTGAATATGATTAAGGAAGGTTGTTTTGATAGCGGTTTTGTGAAGCAATCCGCATTGCAGGGTTTCTCTCGTTAGCTCAGGATCATACATTGACGATACCAAGCTAAGCCCTTTCTCTCATTGCCCCCCCAGAACCGCCAATCATCAGCTTGGAATGGCGATTGGTGAATTGCTCGGCGGCGCGGTGCAATTGTTTGGATCGTGGTGCATGTTTGGGGGCGGCGCGGTTGTTACGACAACAGGAATTGGGGCAATTATTGGGGCACCCGCGCTGGCCGCGTCGGTGGGCTTGGCAGGCGCGGGCATTTTGAATATAACGAGCGGCGTTCAGAATTTGATTGGGGCGCCGAACTCGCTGAGCAGTGGGACCGGCGGGCGTTCATGGGAATCATACAACGAGCCAAAAGCCCCATCATCGCTATAAGATTCGTACCCATGCCCTCACAAAAAACAATCCGCCTGCCATACCTCATGCGCAAGCGGTACTCCATTTAACTCCCGCCGCCTCAAACGCCAATTCGGTAAATATCTGTCCATCAATGCCTGAAATCGCTCCCCATGATGCCGCTCCATCAAATGCACCAACTCGTGCACCACCACATACTCAATACATGGCATGGGCGTCTTGATAAGCTCCAAATTTATCCAAATTCGCCCCGCCCCAGCGCTGCATGTCCCCCACTTGGTCTTCATCCGCTTTACTCCCCAATCCAATGCCCGAACACCCAGCACCTTCTGCCATGTCTCCAGTATCCCAGGTAGCAACGCCTTCAGTTGCTCCCGATAAAATCGCTTCAATACCTGCGCCCTCTCCTCTACATCCGCCCCAGGCCGCACATAAAGCTCCAGCATCCCCGAACGGCCCACCACCACCTTTCCCACCCCAACCTGCTCAATCACCCTCAACCGATAACGCTTCCCCAAAAAGAAATGACTCTCCCCACTCACCATCTCCCGCTTGGTTTGCCGAGGCTGCTCCGCATACTTGGCCTTCTGCCGCCGTATCCATCCCAACCTGCATATCACCGCCATCCGCACCGCATCATCCGACACCGAAAGCGGCGCCGCCACCCTTACCCACCCATCCGGAGGACATACCGCAAGATGCAGATTCTTGATGGCCTTGCGCAATACCGATATCTCTATCCCACTTACCACCATCCGCTGCGTTTCATTCGAAATCGGGATCATGATGCTTCTCCGCGATCTTCAGAAGCTCACGCGCTTCGTCCTCGCCGCCAAGCTGTAGCTCATCTTTAATGGCAAGCAAGATCTTTCTCGCCTTCATCGCATTGTTTCTCCACCCGTCCTGCTTGCTCCTCCGAATCGCCCTTGCTACCGCCAGCGCCTTGTCCTCATCCTTGCCAAGGTTATCGTACAGCGCCATCAGCCCCTTATTATGAATCGCCTTGGGATAGTGCCGCCCCTCCGGTCCCTGCCGCGCTTGTCTCGCCAGCTCTTCAATCTCGGCCAAATACGCCCGATACTCAATTGCCCCCTGCCTGCGCTGCTCAATCAAGGCCCTCAACAGCTCGGACATCTTCTCGTAATACTTGGGATTTACCGGCGTCTCATCGATAATCAGCTTGCGCACATTGTTCTCAATGGTCTCGGCCGTCGCCTTTGAATCTTTACGCACCCTGGCAGGCATTGCCTTTATCGCTTCATCCACGCCCCGCTCCGCCACCAATTGCACCAGCGTCCAATCCTCAAACGCCGACAGCTTTACACTATCGTCCGCCCGAATATATGCATCAATCAAATGCCTCATCGCCGGCTCATGCTGCTTTAAATCCACCGCGTCCGCGCTATGAAGCTTAACCGCTCCCATTAGCCCCTCATAGCGCTTAACCGCATCATGCATGGCCTTCGTCTCCGCCTCGCTATACCCGGCCTCCTTCATCTCCCCCGCTATATTGGCATAGGCCCGAATCAGCTTATTGGTCAGCGTATAAAGCATCAGCCGCTTACCCTCATTGGCCTTTATCCTATCCATATCGCCCGGATCGGCCGCTGAAAAATACCTAAAAAACGCCTCCTCATCCTGCGGAGGCTCCACCTTTTCACACAGCGCCCGCAGAGCCTCCAGCGCCTCGTCCAAACGCTGCCTTCCCTTTTCCAGCCTATCCCCCAAAAGCCCCTCCACATCCTCCCGGTCATATCCATCAAAAGCTTCGGAAGTATAATCTTTAATCGACTTCTTCAAACTCTTAAACAGATCTTTATAATCGACGATAAACCCGAAGTCCTTATCTTCGCCGTCCAGCCGGTTTACCCTGCAAATGGCCTGAAACAGCCCATGATCCCGCATTTGCTTATCGATATACAAATACGTCGCCGAGGGCGCGTCAAACCCCGTCAACAGCTTATCCACCACAATCAACAACTGCATTTGCCCAGGCTGATCGATAAACTTTTTCTTTACGGCCTTCTCAAACTCCTCCACCCGCCCCTCGGCCTTCTCGGGCGGCTCATTAAAAAAGTCCGCGAGCATCTGCCGGTAGATATTGTATTGGCGCAGCCTTTCCGTCAGCCCCTCGCCGCTGTTCTCATCTTTGATATCGGATTTTTGAGGCCGGTACGAGGTCACAATGGCGCATTTGCCCTTGAGGGGCGATTTCTCAAAGAGCTCGAAGAACTTGCATGCCTGATAAATACTGCCCGAGACCAGCATGGCATTGCCCCGCCCTGAAAGCAGCCGGTCTTTTTCTTCAAAGTCCAACAAAATATCCGCCACGATACGATCCAGCCTAGACTGGCTCGATAGCACCTTTTGCATGGTTCCCCAGCGCTGCTTCAGCCTAGCCTTGCCCAAATCCGAAAGGCCCTTGGTTTTTGCCTCAAACCAGGCATCGACTTTTTCCTTGGAGCTTAAATGCTGATCGATATCCCTGGCCTCATAGCGCAAATCGAGCACAACCTGATCGCGCACGGCTTCATCGAATTTATAGGTATGAATATAGCGCCCAAATACTTCGATGCTGGTTTTTTTATCGGCCTTCAAGAGGGGCGTGCCCGTAAAGCCAATGAATACGGCATGAGGCAAAATGGCTTTCATCGCCTTATGAAGCTCGCCCGATTGGGTACGGTGGCACTCATCGACAAAGACATGGAGATTGCCTTTGGGGGAAAAGCCCAGGGGAAGGGATTGTTTTAATTCCTCGATATAGGCGCCGTAGGACTGGGCATCATCGTCCCTGGCCGCGGCATTTTGTCCTCCGAACTTATGAATCAGCGAGCACAGAATAGGGTGGGTGTTGGTATTTAACTGGTCCAGCAAGTCTTTGCCGCTCTTCGATCGATAAATCGACTCGCCGACGCCTTGAAACACTTTTTGGATTTGATCATCCAGTTCGGTTCGGTCGGTAATGATAAGAAGCCTTGCGCTTTCGATCTTTTCGATGATCCACTTCGCGAACCAAACCATGGTCAGGCTTTTGCCGCTGCCCTGCATATGCCAAACAATCCCGCCCTCTTTGCGCCTTACAAAATCCTGGGCGGCCTTGACGCCAAAATACTGGTTATGGCGGCATACCTTTTTGGTTCCGGAATCAAAGACGATAAAGTCATGGATCAGCTCGAGAAAGCGTTTTTTATTGCAGAGCTGAAGCAGGGCTTTGTCCAGCAGATTGGGCTCTGGGCTTTCTTCTTTCCATGTGAGATAATATTTTTCGGGCGTGCCTATGGTTCCATAGCGGAGGCCCTGGGAATCGTTGCCTGCCATAAGCCACTGGAGGGTTGAAAAGAAGGGTTTGATAAATTCTTTTTGCTGGTTTTCGATATTCTGGCGAATACCAGCGCCGACACTGACAGAAGAGCGTTTCAGTTCGAGGATAGCGAGAGCGATACCATTGACATAGAGGGCGATATCGGGGCGTTTTTCGCTGCTTTTTGGGTCTTTACCTTCGATGGTTACTTCTTCGGCGATAGCGAAGTGATTGTTTTCTGGATGTTCCCAATCGATAAAATGGACGGTGTTTTTGTTATCCCTTGGGTTATTTTTGGTTTGGAAACCATAGCGAAGGAGCTCATAGGTATCTTTATTTCGTTCATAGAGGGAGTGGGCGTTGTTGCCTGCGGTTTTGGATAATTGGTGGATGGCTTTCTGGATAAGGGCGGGGTCGGTGCCTCGTTCTTTGAGCCAATGAATAAGGAGGGACGTTTCGATATTGGCATTGTTGGGGCGGTCTTGCCAATTGCCGAGGTAGTGGTAGCCGAGTTTTTCTCGAAAGAGTTGAATGACGCGGATTTGGGTAGCGCGTTCAAGCTGGGCGACTTGGCTCATAGCATTAAACCATCTCTTTCGTAGGCAAGCGGGTATTGCCGGTTAAGAGTTCTTGCATCATGCCAGATTTAAGGCGTTTGGTTTTGTTGAGGCGGGTTTGGAGGGCGGATATTTCGGTATCCATATCGGAGAGGATTTGGGATATGGCTTTTTGTTCGGGGAGGGGAGGAAGGGGAAGAGAGATTTTTGACACATGAGACGGCCCAAAATTGAGTTGAGCTGAGCCGGTGGCCTGCCCTCCAACCATTTCCTTAAATGAATCCCCACACAAAAGGTGATATAAGAACGACGAGGCTAGAACTGTGGGGAAAGCCTTGAATCGCATGGTACTCGTATTCATACAAAATGGTAAATGCGATTGTTTTACAAATGCGACCTTCTCATGAAAGCGCTCAATAGCGATTCCAGAGCATGCAATAACAATATCGCCATCATCCGCCAAAAAATGAGCATATGGACCATATGCATCATTATAAGAGATAAACCGGTTAGTGGTATCGAGGTCTAGCTCTCCGCGAAAGATGTTCGTTCCATTTAATAACTTGATACCTGTGCGTGTAAACTGATTCGTTCTTACCCCAGGACCTTCTTGAAACCAGCAAACACTGCTGAGAGGTTTCACCTCCCACTTTCCCCCAAACCCCGGCAGCCGGTGCTGACCGGAGAGAAGCATTTGCATGGCGGCCTGTTTGATCTTGCGCTTCTTTTCGATCAGCCGCCCCAGCGCCCCGATCAGGGCATCCACATCGGACAGCGCCTCGGCTATCGCTTTTTGTTCTGCGAGGGGAGGAAGGGGTAACAGTAGAGACTTGACGATCTGGCTGTTAAGGTTCTCTTGGCTGCCTGTATTACTGAATCCGCGAATGCTTTCATACTTACTTGCAAGCAGTTGAAAAAGAAAACTCGCAGAGATTCCCGTCATTGGCGCTATAGCTGCACATGCTTGATTCGTTGTGGCTGAAATACCCAAGATTGCAACTTTCCCCCGAGTCTTACCTTGACCGTACAATGCGATTAGCAACGTTCCTGCTGCAACCCATTTGGCGGCAGAGTTCTTTAGTCCCGCTTCGGTGATAAATTCATCAGCCGCCGCAATGGTATTGAAGTCGATTTGCGTGGTCGAAATCCATGGGATATCACCGTTCCAATATGCCAGATTCGCGCGGCTGGGTGTACCACCTGCACTAATCGCGGATATGTCCCCCAAACGCCGAACCTCCCACCCCTCCGGGATCACCCCCACCTCCGTCCGCTTATACCCCGCCTTCATCTCCCCTCCCATCACAATACACCCCCCTCCCCAAATCCCATCCTCCTTAAATGCTCCGCCACCCGGCCACTCAGCATGTCCACTTCCACCCTCAATACATTCAATGGCTCCCCATACCTCTCCGCTAACTCCCCCACCCGACCGGCCAATCCCCCCGATACACGCCCCAGCTCCCCTTCCACCGCATCCCTCAACCGCCTCAGCCACTTCTCACCCACCACCAAATATTTAATATCTCCCTCCCCAAGCTTCGAATACATCCCCAATACCTTCCCCTCCAACACCCGCTCCGCATCCTTTACCCGCTTCCCGGCCACTGCCTCCCGCTCCAATAAGGCCATGTACTCTTTCAATATAAATAACTCCTCCTTCGCATCCCGCTCATACATCACCCTCCCCAGCCGCTCCTTTACACTCGCCTTCGTCAGCTTCCCCTTCTCCGTCTTCGCTTCCCAAAGCAAACCATCCTCTCCACCATGCTCCTCCTCCATCTCCTCCATCTGCCGCGCTATCCCCTCCCGCTCCCCTTCCAATGCCTCCAGCGACGCCCTCTCTTTGGCAAAATATCGCTCCATTACCAAATCCCGAGGAATTAAGTCTTCATTCGCTTTCCCTTCAAGAATCGCTTTCCACCCCTCCTGCACAATCAAATAAAAATCATCCTGCATATACGCCGCCCACCCATCCATCCAATGCTGATACACCGCGTACCCATCCACCAAACCGCCCATCTCTTCCCCAGAAAAGGCCGCAAGCAGACTCTCCGCCATCGCTTCCCCCAGCACCTTGGGCTTGTCTTGGCTCCCTATCCCCCGAAGCCGCTCCTCCACGCCCGCCCGCCATTGTTCAAAAATCCCCATCACCCGCTTCTGAAACGCCTGAAACTCACCATGTGTATTTATCGCCGTCTTAATTTCCCCCACACCCACCCGTAGCCGGTAAAAACCAGCCCGATCCCCTGCCTCAAACAAAAGCTCCCTCAATCCAGGGAATACCTGCCAATAGTCCTCTAACGCTTCCACATCCCGATGCGGAATCCCTCCCCATAAATGCCCCCCAATATCCTGCACATCCTCGGGCTCCGAACTATCGATATAGCGGGGCAAATTTAAATTGTAATCATTGGCCTCAATCTCCGAACGAGGCACCATACGGCTAAAACGCTCTATCGATAAACCGCGCGAAAACGCATCCACCATCTTGTGAATATCCCGCTCCCTCAGCCGGTTTTTATTTCCATCCTTCACAAAACCCTTCGAAGCATCGATCATAAAAATACCCTTGCGGGCATGGGCATTTTCTTTATCGAGCACCAAAATACAGGCCGGAATACCCGTTCCATAAAACAAATTGGGCGGAAGACCTATCAAGGCCCGAATCAATCCCCGCGGAACAATATTCTTTCGAATCTGCGCCTCGGCGCCGCCCCTAAACAAGACTCCATGCGGCAAGATAATCGCGCCCTTGCCGGTGCTTTTTAGACTGGCCAGCACATGCAGCAAAAAAGCATAATCCCCATTCTTTTCAGGAGGAACACCATACTCAAAACGCTTAAACACATCTTCCTCGGGCTTAAAGCCATGGCTCCAAGCCTTGGTGGAGAAGGGCGGATTTGCCACGACAAAATCAAAGGTTTTAAGCTGGCCGTTGGGCTGTTTAAAATGAGGCGACGACAGCGTATTATCCTTCCAAATCTCGGCCGTGGGACAATTATGCAAAATCATATTCATACGGGCGAGGGCGCTTGTGGCATTATCCATTTCCTGGCCATAGAGGGTTAAATCCCATCCGGTGCGGCTTCTGGCCTCGTCGTGAGCCTTGAGAAGCAAAGATCCCGAGCCGCAGGTGGGATCGTAAATTGTCTGATCGCCTGCTTTCGCGCCTGAAAGCCCAATCACCTTGGCCATCACCCGGGAGACTTCGGCGGGCGTATAGAATTGGCCTTTGCTTTTGCCTGATTCCGTTGCAAAATGACGCATCAAATATTCATAGGCATCGCCGAGAATATCGTCGCCCTCGGCGCGATTGCTTCGGAAATCCAGCGCGGGATTAGAAAAGATGCCCACCAGCCTGGACAGGCGGTCGACCATTTCCTTGCCCTTGCCCAATTTATCGGCATCATTAAAGTCGGCGACATCGATAATGCCCTTAAGCTCATTCTTCTCGGCGAGCTTGGCGATAATTTTATTGATTTTATCACCGATTTCCTTGTCGCCTTTCAGCGCGGCCATATCGTTAAAACTGCCGCCCTCGGGCACTTGAAAGAGCACATCCTTCTGGCCGGCATATTTATCGGAGACATATTTTACAAAGAGCAAGACCAGCACATAATCTTTGTATTGGGAAGCATCCATGCCACCTCTGAGTTCATCGCAACTTTTCCAGAGGGAGCCATAGAGTTCAGATTTTTTGATGGGCATGAGGATTTGTCCTAAAGGGCGGGCCGTACAGGCCGGCGGCTGATGAGGCGCGGGAGGATCGACAGAACGGGGTTCTGTGTCAAGCCATATTTTCAGGGTCGGAGCGAGGCAGGCGCTATCGGAAAAATAAGCAGGGGCTCGATAATCTCATCCCCCGGACACCGTCACGCTTCACCGCCGCTTTTCCACACGTCAATCTCTGCGCG
>CAZICM010000045.1:0-62930 GCA_964537685.1 uncultured Polyangiaceae bacterium | reverse complement strand
TCAACCTTCACCGGCGCTTTTCCGCATGTACAAATCTGCACGTCAACCTTCACCGGCGCTTTTCCGCATGTACAAATCTGCACGTCAACCTTCACCGCCGCTTTTCCGCACGTCAACTGCCCGACGTCAACGTTGACCGAACACTCGCCGGTCCTCTGCCGTTTACAAACACGTTTGACCGCCGATTTTCTGCACGCCAACATTTGGACGTCAACCTTTACCGCCGATTTTCCACACGTCAATCTCTGCACGTCAACCTTCACCGCCGCTTTTCCGCATGCCCAATATCCGACGTCACGCTTTACCGGCATTTTTCCGCACGTCAAAATCCCGACGTCAACGTTGACCGGCACTTCGGGGGTCCTCTGCCGCATACAAACGCCCTTGACCACCCATCAAGGCGGAAAAGGCCACCCCTCATCCATCAACATCGGCCCCTTCCCCAAACTCCCCAACGCCCATACACTGGGACCCATCTCCTGTACCCGGCTTTGTGTATTGTACTCCCCCGTTACCTCAAACCGAAATACCTGGTGCCAAGACGATCTCATCTCTAATCCTATATGCCCCAAATGCACACACCCATGTCGGCTTGTTCTCAACCCCAGAAGGATCTTTGGTTCTTTCTCGCTAAATTCCCCCTCCACGCTCAAGGCAAGCGCCTCAATCAATCGGCCCATTGGGGTCGAATCTTCAAGCGTATCCCGAAGATGAATCTTCTGCTCAGCCTCTGTCAATGCAATGGGTTGCTTTAAGGCCAATATCGATCTCTTCCCTTGGTGCCATACCTTGGCATCGCTTCCCAATAAACCGGCGGCCCGTTCAACATCGATCCGGCCTTCGTCCATGAACAGCAAATGGTTAAATCCAGCAAAAAAACTCCCACTCCCCCGCGCCGATAAAAATTGATTCGCCGGACACACTTCCACGTCGGCATCCATAAGCACAAGATGTCCCCATGGAGTCGCTGTTTGAACTTGCACAAGGTCCTCGCCCACATGACCTATGCGCGCGGCCCATCGATCGGCCCAGCCGCTTCGGCGCGCTTCGCTTGCAATGCGGGCTAAAAGCGCTTCGGTGCTAGGCGTTCTTGAGGCAAACCAATGATAACAGGGAGCCCAATCGGCCATGGTGGTCTTTCCTGGCTTGGACCTATCAGCATAGCGGAGTGCGGTCAACCCTCAAAAAAACCGGCTCGCTATAAACAGGCCAGCGCTTGGATCTTCTCGGGCGGGAGCATCGACTTAAACCACCGCACGTCATCAATGACGCCCTGAAACAAATCCTCCGGCGTCGATAAGATAGGCGATATTCTTCCGCCAATACAAATAGGATCCATCTCGCCATCGGTTTCAATCACTTCGTCCACCGGAATGGGCGCCTGGCCGTCGAGCACGCCATTGACGTAGATCCGAAGCATAGAAGCCGCCGTGTCGCGAACCATCGCTACATGATGAAACTGCCCATCGTCAATCACTTGTTCGCCCTCCAGAATCACAGGCAATTGTGCCCCACCCCGAATCGATCCCGATAGATGCCCCTGCGATGTCACGGATAGGGCAATCCATGCATCCGCCCCGCCCGTTGGACATTCTCCACCACACTCGTA
The DNA here is from genome assembly GCA_964537685.1 of uncultured Polyangiaceae bacterium. Taxonomy (GTDB): domain Bacteria; phylum Myxococcota_A; class Polyangia; order Polyangiales; family Polyangiaceae; genus CAZICM01. The sequence continues at coordinate 61,321 of CAZICM010000045.1, read as the reverse complement.
CAGGCTGACAATGGTTTGCGGCGTTCCCGGCGACTTGACGATAATCCACGCCGAAACCGTGAGAGGTCCTGTGCCTGGGTATGAATCCTCCGAACTAAAGGCAATAAAACCTGTGCCATCCAATCCAAAGCCTTGTCCAGACATCGCCGGAAGGAAACTGACGCCTCCGGTCATGCTCCCATGCGCGATGCCAACGGAATCATTGGTATTTCCATCGCCTTTCCACCAATGTTGTGCCGTGTAAGCGGTCTCTGTCCAAGGAAGACCTATGCATCCCCCCATTTCACAAACACCGGTCAGCGCACATATGTCCACAGGCTCGCAACCCATGCCATCGGGCGCGATAGACTCGTCGCACAAGCCCGTCTGGGGATTGCACCCATTGACAATGAGGCATGCCTGGGAGGGGGCATCGCAAATAACAGGCATGCTACCCACACATACCCCTTCCTGACAGGAACTTGCGTTGGTGCACCAGTCTTGGTCATCGCAGGGCGTACCATTAGGTGCGACAATCTCACCACAGCAATCGGGCAACGCGATATGACACGCATCACTGGGCAGCGCACAGTCACCGCCGCCGATACATTGACCCCCTGACAAACATCAAAGCCCGTGCAACTGTTGTTATAATAGAGCTTTCATAAGACCACTCCACTCTCCAAAGATTCACCGGCAAGGCTGCATAGAGCATACCTCGGAGATTTCAGGCCATTTCGTGGCAAACACAGCGGCACAGAGCGCAATTCCTGCATCGGAAACTGCAAGGTCTCCGTCATGATTGAGGGCATTAAAATAGCCAGCCCCGCCCTCTCCCATCCAAGCGATCGCATCCAAAACCTTCTCCATCCATATCATGCCTATGCTAACTTTCTCAGCCCCGAAGCGCGTGCCAGGACTTCCACAATCCTGACACGCCTGCACCAAATAACGTAATTTTCAGCCGTCCCATTGATTTCAATGCCATAGTCAATGGGGCGGCCTACACGGATGAATTGAGTCATGGATGCAATCATTACAACAGGAGACGCAAGCATGAATCACAAGGCGATGAAGACCCCCGGGGAGCTCGGGGCGTTTATTCGGCAATGGCGGAAGCAACACTCGGTCACGCTGGAGGAGCTGGCAACCCGGGCGGGGCTTTCTCCTAATCATCTTGGGACCATTGAAAGGGGAAACCGCGATCCCCGGATATCATCGCTCTGGACACTCGCCCGGGCCATGAATTTGAGCCTGAGGGAGCTGTTGGAGAGCGAAGATCCGAACATTTCTCCGGCGGCAACGGAGTTTGCTCATTTATATGACACCGCGCCTCTACGGCTACAGTCAGCCATAGGCAGCTTTTTAAGGATGTACTTTGGCCCGGAGGACACATTTATGGCTTCGTTGCCCCAGCCACCCGCTTAGGCCGGCCAAACAAGCGAAAACGCATCTTCATCACGGCCGGCATCGCGGCATCCAATACCTTAAATACCGTTGTTTCCGGGGGCTTAAATGAGTTCCCGCCACCGGTTTCTTGAAGAACCAAATCCCTAACGAACTGTTCATAGGTCCGGGGCTGAATTCCCAGCTCGGCCAGTGTAGGGTGCACCGTAGCGAGCCGCCCTTCCCTCACCATCCGCATCACCTTTACCGCGTGCTCCTTGGGCGTTGATGTTACCCCCAGCAGCGATAAAACCCAAGCAAATTCCCGTTCTCCGCTCGGTAAATAATCGATGGGTCTGCCAAGCACCCGTTCTAGCACTTCGGCGACCTGATAACCTGAAAGCGCTTCTGGACCCGTTATATTATATACTTTTCCCTCATGACCAGACTCACACAAAGCTTTCACGGCAACACCGGCCACATCGCGGACATCGACCAGGGGCATAGACCCATCTCCAATCGGACAGCTAAACACCCCAGCTTTTTGGATTAAGTTCCAGGAGAAGAGGGTAAAGGTCTGCATAAAGCCATGAGGCCGGATGATTGTAAAATCCATTCCCGAATCCATGAGGGCGCGCTCGATGGAGGCATGAGAGCGGAGATTTGTGGTTTCGGCGCTCGAATGGGCCAAGTAGGCGGAACATTTAACAATATGCTGAACACCTACTTTTTTCGCGGCGGCGATCAAGGCGGTTTCCCTGGGGCTCAATTTCTCATCGGGGGTACACACCAAATAGACCTTATGAGCACCCGCGAGGGCCTTCTCTAGAGAAGCTGGATGATCGTAATCGCCGATGACTGTATTTATACCCCTTGCCTGAAGAGTGGTTCGGTGATGTTCACTTCTTGTCATGGCAACGAAGTCTTGACCTTTGCGTTTAAGTTCTTCGGCGATAACTCGACCTGTATTGCCTGTAGCGCCAGTAATCACGATACGATTTTTCATAAGAAGCATCTCCTCGAGACACGCTCGCCAAAGCCAAGAATGAACAAGATTGACACGAAGGGTGAAGCTTTGTTTGGACGTTGTCCATGGCTTATCGTATCGATCATTTCCCCATAAAATCATAAGAGGAGGAAAGCCTCGCCCATGAAGGGCAAAAAAATTTGAACATGAACTATAGAAGCTCCCTCTATACAAAGCGCATGGACCGCATTATCATGGTTGACCTAAGCCTGATTCTCACGAGAAGGATACCTAAAGATGCCAACCCTCGACCCCGTCTGCGGCTTTGAAGTCGACCCCCAAAGCGCCCAAGACCAATTTGAATACAAAAACCAAACCTACTATTTCTGCTGCGATGGCTGCCTGGGCATGTTCAAGGCCGAACCTGAAAAATATATCAGCGCCCAGCCCCCTGCCCTTTCACTCCCCGAAGCGCCACCCGCGCCCATCATCGAAGATACCAAGCCCCAAACCGTGAAAGATCCGGTATGTGGCATGAATGTCAATCCCAATACGGCCAAGGGCGGACAGCATATTCATGAAAATATCACTTATTATTTCTGCAATCCCCGCTGTAACGAGAAATTCCGCGCCGATCCCCAAAAATACCTAAATCCCAAGGCCGAATCCGCTCAAGTGGTGGAAACAACCGCCCCCATCACCGCCGCGCCAGGCCAAACCGTTGAATATATTTGCCCCATGGACCCTGAAGTCCTCGCAAAGGCTCCAGGAATATGCCCCATCTGTGGAATGGCCCTCGAACCGAGAATCGCAACCCTCGAAGAAGCTCCAAATACCGAGCTTCTCGATATGCAGCGCCGCTTTCAATGGTCTTTGGTATTCACACTCCCCCTCTTTGTGATTGCCATGACCGATATGCTTCCAGGCCAGCCCATCCATCATATGCTCACCCGTTTTTTGCCGTGGATTCAGCTTGGCTTGGCCATCCCCGTCGTCTTTTATGGCGGCCTGCCCTTTTTTGAACGCGCGGCCCTCTCCTTTAAAACCCTGCGCTTCAATATGTTCACCCTCATCGGCATCGGCACGGGCACCGCCTTTCTCTACAGCTTGGCCGCCGTACTCTTCCCCTCCGCGCTTCCCGCCTCGTTCCGCACGTCCCACGGCGAGGTTCCCCTCTATTTTGAATCCGCCGCCGTCATCATTACCCTGGTGCTCTTGGGCCAAGTCCTCGAATTAAAAGCCCGCTCCAAAGCCTCCAACGCCATTCGCGAATTGCTGGGCCTCGCACCAAAAACCGCGCTGAAAATCGATGCCCAGGGCCAAGAAAAAGACACACCCCTAGACCAAATTGTCCCCGGAGACAAACTCCGGGTCCGGCCCGGCGAAAAAATTCCCACCGATGGAATTATCCTAGAAGGCCAAAGCTCGATCGATGAATCGATGATCAGCGGCGAACCGATTCCCGTCGAAAAAGGCCCCAAATCCCCGGTTACCGGCGGCACGCTCAATGGAATGGGCTCATTTATCATGAAAGCCGAACGGGTGGGGGCAAACACGCTTCTATCGCGCATTGTGCAATTGGTGGCCGATGCCCAGCGAAGCCGCGCCCCCATTCAGCGCCTCGCCGACACGGTTTCAGGGTTTTTCGTGCCTGCGGTGGTCATCACGGCGCTGCTCACCTTTATCGCGTGGGCCACGCTTGGACCGGAACCCCGTTCCACCTTTGCCTTGCTCAATGCAATTGCCGTCTTAATTATCGCCTGCCCCTGCGCGCTCGGCCTAGCCACGCCCATGGCCATTATGGTGGGCACAGGAAGAGGCGCCAAAGCCGGCGTTTTAATCCGCAATGCCGAAGCGCTCGAACAAATGGAGCGCGTCAATACCATCGTATTGGATAAAACCGGCACGCTTACCCATGGAAAAGCCGCCGTTCAATCGATTCATGCCTTGGAAGGCATTCAATCCGACCGGATGTTCTTGCTGGCCGCAAGCCTAGAGCGGGGAAGCGAGCATCCACTGTCGGCGGCGCTGCTCCGAAAAGCCTCGGAAGATAAAATTTCGCTATTGAACGCGATTGATTTTAAATACCTGCCAGGCCAGGGCGTACAAGGCACGGTGGACGGAACAAAGGTTTTGGTGGGCAATACCAAGATATTGAAGAGCGCTGGTATTGAATTGAATGAAGGCGAATGGCTCAACCAAGCCCGCAGCCTGGAAGAAAAAGGCCAAACCGTGTTGTATATCGCGCTGGACGGCCGGCCCGCGGGGCTTATCGGCGTAAGCGATACCCTAAAAGACAGCACCAAAGCCGCGCTTTCCGCCCTGAAAGACGAAGGCATTTCGGTTGTGATGCTCACGGGCGACAGCCAAAAAGCCGCCGATCATGTCGCCAAGCCCTTGGGCATTGAACGGGTATTCGCCGAAGTCTCGCCCGAACATAAACGCGACGTAATCGATCAATTAAAGAAAGAAGGCCGCATCGTGGCGATGGCGGGCGATGGAGTGAACGACGCTCCGGCCCTTGCGCTTGCGGACGTTGGAATCGCCATGGGAACCGGAACGGATATCGCCATGGAAAGCGCAGGCATTACCCTGGTGTCTGGCAATTTGATGGGAATTGTCAGGGCGCGCCGCTTAAGCCGCGAAACCATGGCAAAAATAAGGCAGAATCTATTCTTTGCCTTTATTTACAATGGACTGGGCGTGCCCTTGGCGGCTGGGCTTTTGTATCCGTTTTTTGGGCTTTTATTATCGCCGATGATCGCGAGCGCGGCCATGAGCTTGAGCTCGGTATCCGTGATTGGAAATTCGCTGAGGCTTTCGAGAATCAAACTGGATTCATGAACCCGAGACCTGAATGGTCGCCTTCACCATCGCCATCCAGCATTGAAGAACCATCGGCCCTTCTTTTTCCGGTGTCATCACCACATCAACCGGCGTATCCATCGGCAAATCTTTTTCGATCTTCAGATCGGGAATTGAAATCGCCTTCAGGCATTCACTCTTGGTTGTGCGCGTGAACCTCAGCGTAACGGTCTCGCCTTTTTTCACATCGATTTTAGAAGGCGAAAAACCATCATTGGTCACCGAAACGGCAATGAGCCGGCCCACCGGCTTTTGCGCTTCCGCGGGCGCTTTCTGCACGGGGCTTGCGCTTGGCGCTGCATGCGCCGAGTCTTCCGTTTTGTTACAGGCGAATCCAAAGAAAACCATGGTGCCCGTAAGCGCGGCTCCCATGCAAACCATGATGCGTCGAGATAGCTTCACGTCTTGTCTCCCAAATCCAGCGCGGGGTTTTGGCGCAGAGCAGCGCCCCTGTCAAGTATCGGCCGCGCGCTGGGTATTTCTCTGTTTGCTGTTTGTGTGCGCGTGTGGCCAGAAGGCGCCGGCCACCTTGGATTCGCAGCTCTTCGAGCGGATTTTCTCGGCCTTGCAAGAGCCCCTTCAACAGCTTTCCAAGAGGGCCGAGCCCGCTCCGAACAAAGCTCCCTCGATCGATGTTCATTCGCCTTGTTCCGAAGGACTTTCCGCGCGCGCCTTTACCTCGCCCGCATCGCCCACCGAAAATATCCCCTTCTATCTCGTCATCACCCGCTCTTCTCCAGCCGATGCCTCGCTTTCGATCGCAGGCCCGGACAACGCGCCTCTTCAAGCGCCAATTATTCATCAAAATGGATACCCATCCGCTTGGATTGCTGAAATCCCTTCCCCCAAGGCAGGAAAATACAAAGCCGTATTGTATCAATCGAATCAAATTGAATCCTGCGCCTCCTTCGACGTCAAACCCGGCCCATCAACGCCTGCCCGCCCTTCATGGGGACCTTTTTGGCCAATTACATCAGAATGGAATGCCATTACAGAAGATTTGTATTCCGCCTGGATAGAACATCTCTTCGACGCGCCTTTAGAAGAACAGATTTCGTTCCCTGCCCTGCATATGGTTCTGCGCAATCCCAAGCGGAATTTTTTGCACAATCATTTGGGCCTAAACGAAGACGCCGAAGGCCCCAATGCCATTTCGATCGAGCCTGACTGCGCCGATCTGCCCTATTATTTACGGGCTTATTTTGCCTTTAAACTCGGGCTTCCCTTTGGATTTTCGGGCTGCACGCGAGGAGCGGGAGGATTGCCGCCCCGCTGCGTACGATGGCATTCTCATCGGGATGCAAAGCCCGCCGGGCGCCGGGGACCAGCATCGGCTTTCGGTGAATTTCTTCGGATAAAACTGGCCGATTCTGTTCATTCGGGCACGGGCCGAATCCCAGCCAATGATAATCGCTCTGATTACTATAGTATTTCCCTTTCGGCCGAGCATTTAAGGCCGGGAACCATTTACGCCGACCCCTATGGGCATGTGCTCATCGTGGCCAAGCGCATTCCTCAAAGCGAAAACTCGGGCGGTATTTTATTGGCCGTGGATGGCCAGCCCGATGGCACGGTGGCCCGCAGGCGCTATTGGAGAGGCAATTTCTTATTCGCGCTCGACCCGGCGCTGGGAAGCCCTGGATTTAAGCGTTTCCGGCCTATTGTTCAAGATGGGCGGAAACTCCGGCCGCTCACCAATGAAGAGATTAAAAACTCACCCGAATACGGCGATTTTGGATTGGATCAAATTGAGCATAGTGCCGATGATTTTTACGATCGCATGGATGAAATTCTTTCGCCCAAACCCAGAAGCGCCGAACAAGCCATGCTGGAGACCTTTGCCGCTCTCGAAGAACAGGTCCGCGGGCGGGTTTTATCGATTAAAAATGGACAAGACTTTATTAAAAAACATCCTGAAGTCATCGAAATGCCCGAGGGTCCCAGTATTTTTGAAACGACCGGGCCCTGGGAAGATTTTAGTACGCCGTCCAGGGATTTAAGGCTGCTCATTGCCATCGATATTGTGCGGAATTTTCCCGAGCGCGTGCTGAAGAAACCCGAGCGCTATTTAATACCGGCCGGTAAATCGCCCGCGGAGTTCAAAGAAGAGCTTCAGCAATTGCTTCAGAAAAAACTCAGCGAAAGCCGCATTGCCTATGAAAAAAGCGATGGCACATCCTTTTCCTTGTCGATCGCCGATGTGGCCGAACGCGCGCCGGCCCTTGAAATGGCCTACAATCCCAACGATTGCGTGGAACACCGCTGGGGCGCACCTAAAGACAGCGACGAACTAAAAAGCTGCAGGCGCAGAGCTCCCGCCGATCAGCGCGCGCAAATGCAGAAATACCGGGCCTGGTTTCACGAGCGAAGGCGCCCTCCCCGCATGTGAAACGAGCTTTGCTGCTTCAGATATCTAGCGTTTTGAAACAAATGAGAGTAAAGGCTCGATCGCGGCGCCTCCGCTTGAGCGAAAGCACGTTTTCGTCGCTCTTGCGGTGTAAGGAGCGCCCTGCATTCGTCGTACGTTTCATGCGGACCAATTGTCATTCCGCGTTTTCTCAAGGAGCCCTTCTCATGCGTCTCTACGCCCTACTTTGCCTGCCCTTGCTTGCTATCCCGGCGTGCGGCGGTACGGAATCCGAACCTCAAACGCCCGGTTCTTGTCCCCCGGGCCAGTACTGTCCGCCCCCCACGCCCACGCCCTCCATCACCACAACGACGCCCACGCCCCAGCCGACCAATACCGCGCCTGCGAATAGCCAGGCCACGCCGGTCGCCGCAACGATGGCAACGCCGATTATCACGGCGACCGCCGGCGAAAAGGTGAAAGGCATGCAGGCCGAGGGCGGTGCTTTCGCCGGCCAGTTCCAAGAGGGTCAGATTCTGGAGCAGCCTGTCACGCTTCAGCCCGGCAAATGTTATGCGGTCGTTGGCGTGGGCATGCCGGGTGGTGTTGTCGAGCTGGATGTTCAGCTCGTTGCTCAGCCGCTTCCCAATGTTCCCGCGGCCGTTCTGTCGCAAGACAACAGCACCGGTTCCATCGCGGTGGCGGGCGGCGATGGCAATTGCTTCAAGCAAATGCTTCCCGTGGCGCTGGCGGGCAAGGCCATTCTCAAGGTGACCAAAGGCGCCGGTATGGCGGGCGCTCAGATTTACGTGAAATAGTCCATCGCCGATTGGATTCGCCAAAAATCAAAGGGCCGCGCTCACGAAAGAGGCGGCCCTTTTTGATTTTAGAAATGCAATCCAACCGTATTTATAAAAAATACAATTGGACCAATCCTATCGATTCATTTCGCCAAGCGCGTGCGGAGCAGCTCCGCCAAGGCCCGGCAGGCATCCACGGTCGTAAACACGCCGACAACCTTATTATTCTGCACAATCACGGCGCAGCCATATTTGTGCTCGGCCATTTCCGCGGCCACCTCATCCAAAGACGCATCCGGCTCGACGGAATAAGGCATTTGCGACATCGCGTCCTCGACTGTCACCTTCTCCGGATCCACATCTTTGAGCGTTTCAATTAAGTGCAAATCCCGGTCGGTCAAAATGCCAACCAATTTGCCGCCCGACAGCACAGGCAAATGCCGAATATTGTGCTCCCTCAGCATCGTATGCGCCCGCGACAGCGGCTGATCTGGACCAATCGAAAATGGGATGGTCGTCATATACTTTTGAATGGTCGGGATCGGTTTGCTCATGAATTCTTCCTCGCTTGCAGTCTCTTGTGATCGAACAGCGTGCTTGCGTACTTGCGTACTTGAATGAGTGCCCAGCATAAACTGTTCCCATTCAAAGCCGCTTAGAAATACAAAAAAAACCCTATGGTGCCCCAGCGGGAGCTCATAGGAAAACGCACTCTTTGCGCATTACCGCATTTCTTGCGCTATCACTCCTTCAATGCCCGCTTTAGTTCATCGTAATCGCGCTTTAGCTCATCCACCAGCCTTTTGGTCGCATCCGCAATGGTATGAAACGATTCGCTTCCGATGTCCCTGGCCCGGCCATCGACATCTATCCATTTGTCTTCCAGCTTATGCCAGCGATCTTTCACATCGGCCCCAGCAATATGAAGCTGGACCCGGATTTCATCGCGGACCTGCTTTAAGTTTTCGATATCTTCCTTCAATGTGTTTAACCATTCGCTCATGGCTTAATCCCTTTCACCGGGCAATGTTAGCCTGCCCAAAATGCCTTCCGCTTCTTTAATACGCAATTCCACGGACCTCAGAGCGTGAGCCATTTCTTCGCCCGGAGGCGCCTTTGCCTTTAATAATTCCAAAGCCCTGCGGTTAAAGGCTAAACCTATAGGCGAGCCCTTTTCTAAATTCAGCGAGGCCGAATCGGCCAGCAGCGCCGCCGCCTTCTGGAATTGACCGTGGGCGCACAAAACCTCGGACATTGCAGCCGTCGACCGCGCCAGCCCAATCACATCGCCGATAGCATCCTGAAGGCCAATCGCCGCCGAAAGCTTTGCCGCCGCCCGCTCATGGCGCTTGCGCCGGAGCTCCAGCCGGCCCATCGTTTCCCATACCCGGCCAAGCTCTCGCTGCATATCTAGCTTTTTATAGGTCCGCTCCGCCGCTATCGCATGATCCAATCCCATCAGCAGCGCATCGGATTCCCGCCCGGGCCTCGCTTCCACATGCAATGGAATGCGCGCGAATAAATGATCGGTTTCGGCCAGTTCCAGCATCGCCTCGGGATCGGACGCAGCCTTTTCCTCGAAAATCTTTCGGGATTCGCTGAGCAAATGCACGGCCCTGACCGGATCGCCCATACGTACATAAACCGCGGCTTGATCGTTAAGCAGCCGCGCGGCCCCAACGGCATCGCCCACATCCAGCAGCACACGGCTCGCTTTGGTCAATGCATCGAGCGCCCGGGCCAGCGAACTCATATCGCCGATATCATATAAGAGCGCGGCCAAAAGCTGCATCACCTCGGCCCATAGCTTGGGAGGATCTTCGGGCTTAAGCAGCATTTCCGCCGCATTTAGCATTTCAAGGGCGCCTGATAGCGTAAACGAGGCATCGGGGCCGGTCACATTCCACTGCAGGCGGCCAAGCTCCATCAGAATGCGGATGCGCAAAATTCTTCGCTTTGGCGATATAGGCAAGCTATCCAATACCGAAAGCGCCTTGCGGCTATAGGCAAGCGCTTGATCGTAGGCTCCCGCCTCGGCGGCTTCCTGGCATGCCTTGAGATAATGCGCCGCGGCCGATTCCAAGTCGCCCGCCGCGCTTAAATGCTGAGCCGCCCTTCCTCCATCCGCGCGGGAAGGATGGGCTTTTTCGGCACTGGGATCCAATTCAAATTCAGGCGGGGGAGCTTTGGATTCGGGCATCCGCTCTTTGGGAGCCTGCGATACCGGCTCAGCAGCCTTGGAAGGCGGCGTTACGGATACCGGGGATATCACAAAGGGATTAAACCAGTATTCCTTTGCATTATCCAGGACATTTTCGACGGGAGCGCGCTTTTGCGGCATTTCTCCGGCAGACAATAGCGTTTTTCTGTCTCCCGAGTCTCGCCCCGAGGATATCGCTTCTTCCTCGGCAGCCTCGCTCTTTTCTCCGTCCGCCTGTTCGCCGGATGCCTTCGGTGCTTGTTTTTCCGATACCGAAGGCTCGGAAGAAGCTATAGGGCCATCCCCCGGGCGCCCAAAGATTTGAGAATAGGGCCACTGAGGGCGCTGCCCATCGGAGCTTTCGGTGGTTTCCGTGTCTTCGGCCGGAGCCGCGGGCTCTTTGCTTGGGGGCGAGGGCGCCGCCGGAGGCGGTTCGGATAAAGGCCAGCGCACCGTCGACTCGCCCTCTGAAACCGGTCCAGACGGCAATGGCCCTGTTATTTCCTGCTCAACCGTTTTGGTGGCCGCTTGGCCTTCTTGCGCTTGCGCGGCAACAGGCGCGGGCGCGTTTGTACTCCATGGCGGCGGCGGCGGCGGAGGAGGAGGAGGCGCTGGAGGTAAAGGCGCGGAAGGCGCTCCAAGCGCGGACATCGGAGGAACACCGGCCACATCCGAAAGAATTTGAGCGAGCTTCTTATGCCATGCCCGCGCAACGGAAGGCAATATACCCGCCCTCAGTTTTTCGATATCGTCGTCGGATAGATAAAAACAGCCCTCGCCCCTATCCGAAAGAGGCGCGCCCAAATCGACAACACGCTGCAATTGCTCCAGCACATCCAGGGCGTCGGCGCGAAGCAGCTCAGCCACCAAATCCGCTTCAAATCCAGAGCCAATCAGGGCACCCGCCCTCATGATCCGGAGCAAATCCGGAGGAAGGGACGACCAATTAAATGCAATGCTTTCCGGCTTGGTTTCGGCGCTGCCGCTGCTGGCCACCAAAATCGCTTCTTCGCCATAAGCTTCTTGAAGTGCGCGCAGCAATGCCGCGGGGCGTCCTGATAGATCTTTGGATTTAAAAGTCAAGACAATAGGCACCCGCAGCCATCCAGGCCGGCCCATAATTCTTGTCAGCGCATCGAGCGTAGCGTCGTCCGCCGCATCAACCGCATCGAAAACAACAACCGAAGGCCGGTCGGAATCGATATCCAGCCGATTCAATGTTTCAATCATCAAGCTATCCGGCCGGCCCGCCGGAGCATCGCCCAATATTCGGCGGCGCAATCCCAAAGCCACCCGTTTCCGGGCCTGATTGAATAGAGGAACCGGCCCGCCCAACAGCTCTTCAACGCGATGCGCCGCCTCGAGCAGCGGACCCAGCGTCCCATGCGGACCATCGCAACTAATGCGCAAAACGCGAAGATGCAGCGAAGAGGGCGGCTCGGGCCAAAGCTGGCCAAGCAATGCCGTTACTCTTTTCTCAGATACCCTTTGCCAAAGCTCTTCCACGCTTTTATCTCCTTTAAACGGTAACTGCATAATCCATGCCGATGGGGGTGGCGAACTTTCATTGCAATTTAGAGAATGAAAGGCAAGACGGCCTTTCTTTCTTGAGGATATTCAGTGAATGTCTGCTTATACCAGCGGTGATGGGCAATAGCCCTGGGAAGCAGATTCGCCATCGTCCATAGCGCGAATGCAAGCCCCGCAGGCGAAAAACTCAGCAATGCCCAGCCAAACCATTCGACCATTTCACCGAAATAATTCGGGCATGAAATCCAGCGGTACATCCCGCCTTGGGGAATCTTGTAGCCGGTTTCGCCTGGTTTTCTCAAATGAAAAAGAATGTGGTCGGCATGCTGATTGACAAAATAGCCCAAGGCAAAAAAGGCTGTGCCCAATACAAAGCGGACATCCAAGAACCAATTCAGCGAAGCCAAATGGGCGGGCTGCATAAAAAACAAATAATATCCATTTAAATAGGCATTGAATACATTAAATAAAAACCCCGAGGCGACGATGGTGAGAGGCATGCCAAACTGGCTGCTTTTTCGCCGGAAAGGGAAAATAAATGCCCGGTGAGCATAATGCGTTTGCCAAATGAAGAGGAGCACCCAGTGCGTGAGTTCTTTGGGCTGGGGCGAAAGCCAAAATAAAAGCGCCATACCCAAAGGAGACGGCGCTTCCATGAGCACCCATCCCAGTGTGGGGGGAAGCGTTGGGCCAAAGCCTTTCCTCGTGTGCCGTCCGTAGGGCGCGACGATAAAAAATAAAACGGGAAAGGTCATGAACGCAACGAGCAGAAAAACAATCAATACAATGGTGTATGTGTCAAATTGCATGGCCATATACCGCGCGGAACAACACGCTCGCCTGCGGCTTTACCCGAAAGCGTGTCCTCTTGTAGCCGGATTTAAAGGCCGCCGGCACGCGGAAAACCATGGGGGACGCATAAAAATAATCACCCTAGAATGCCGTCTTATGCCTACCTATCGCCTTCCATTTCGCCTCGCCGCGCTCGCCGCACTGTCCGCAATCGCATTTCCAATGGCCTGCGCCACGGGCGTCCGAAGCTTCGACGACGGAAGCGGTGGGAGCGCGGGTAGCAATACAAATACAGGCGGTTCGTCGCCGTCATCTTCGTCGGCACCATGGCCGATGCCGGACCCGATGCGCCTCCCGGCACTTGTGTAAATGCGGCCGATTGCGCGGCCCTTAACGGTGTCTGCACACATGGCGTATGCATCAATGGCAAATGCGAAACAGAACCCGCCAATGAGTTCGCAGGCTGCGACGACGGCTTGTTCTGCACCCAGGACGATACCTGCCAAAACGGCCAATGCGTCGGCGGAACGGCCACACATTGCTCTTCGGTAGGCACATGTTTAATCGGCGTTTGCGATGAAAACACCGACAACTGCGTCACCGTTCCCGGCAACGACGGCGCTCAATGCGATGACGGCGATTTCTGCACGCAGCAAAGCCAATGCAGCGCCGGCACATGCGCCGGCGGTATTCCCATCGACTGCTCCGCGCTCGACGGCGTGTGCGCGATCGGTGTGTGCGATCCCCAAAAAGGCTGCGTGCAGCAGCCCGCGCCCGATGGAACGGGCTGCAGTGACGGGCTCTACTGCATGATCAACGAAGTGTGCGTAAACGGCCTGTGCACAGGGCAGCCCAATACCTGCGCCGCGCCCGGCGATGTGTGTTTGGTGGGCAGTTGCAATGAGGCGCTCGATCAATGCACGGCGGTGCCCGGCCCCAATGGAATTCAGTGCGACGATGGCAATCTCTGCACGATGAACGAAACGTGCAATTCAGGGGTGTGCACGGGCGGCGCGCCGGCCAATCAAGGCGGAGCCTGCGACGATAAAAATGACTGCACGGCTGTCGATGTATGCGCCAACGGAAAATGCGCGGGCACGCCGATCGTAAATTGCATCAATGGCGACGGATGCTGTGCTCCAGGCTGTACGCTGGCGCAGGATGACGATTGCAATGCGCTGGGAAGCCCGACGTACGATGCATCAATGACTTTCCAAGATGCATTGCAAAGCACCACGATGACATTGGCGTGGGATGGCAATGAATTTTGGAGCTGTTCTGGAGGAAGCAACGGAGGCGTGCGCCTCGCGCGATATTCATCGCAGGGCGCGCTGGTCAATTCGTATCAGCCGGGCATCGATTTCCGCTCGGTATTTACCAAGGGCGATGGAACAAGCCCTGTGTACGCGCGCGAATACGCGAGCCTGCAAATCCGCGTTCAAGCTGCGGCCGGAACATTTAACAATAGCATTGGATTGAACGGCGGAGCGATCGACGCCCAAAGCGCGGTGGTGTACGACAGCGCGGCTTCTCACTGAGCTATGCAAAGGGAATGGTGTGGATTATCGACGCGGCGGGCGGCCTGTGGCGCGGCTACAACGTCGGTATTTAATATTTTCATGCAATGAGCGGGATCGTCTTGCGCACCGAAAATTCAAGGCGATCCCGTTCATCTTGAGCATGAAGCGAAATGGCCGCCGATAAAAAATGCCCGCGGGTGGGTTTCATACAAAGGAATTGCCAGCGATTTGCATCGTCATTCAGGCGGGCATCGATTTCAATGGCCGGTGTCCTGCCCGGCTCAAGCCGAAACGCAAATTGATCCAAGGGAATGGCGAGCCCCAATCCCCGGGCTTTAATGTAGGCTTCTTTTAGCGTCCAATAGGCCGAAAATCGAAGAGGGCGCTCCGTTTGGGGCAAGGCATTGAGAGCCCTCACTTCCTGGGGCGCAAAAAAGCGATCGGCCACATCCAGCGCCCGCGCCGCCCGCGCCCGCTCTTCGACATCGATGCCCAATTCCCGGTTCAATGCGACAATACACGCCACCAATCCATTTGTATTTGAAAGATTAAAGCGCAGAGGAATATCGATAGAAGGCCCAGAAATAAAAGGCTTTCCATGAGAGCCCGCATCAAATAGCCAATGGGCTGGATCGACGGGCGCGTAGCGCGAGAGCACGGTGCGGACGAGCGCGCGGGTAACCTTGTATTCGTGCCGATTCCGTTCGTAGAGATAGCGATCGCGCCGGGCTTTTTCCGAAGGCGAAAGAAGCGGTTCGGAAAGGGCTTTCCACGCATCGCTTTCAAGTTCGCCGCAATATGCGAGCCAAATATGAATCGATTTCGGCCCGAGCTTTAGCAAAGACATTTCCGTCAAAATACTCAGCGGGAATGAGTCCGCGGTTTTAATCGGCTGCGGATCAGGCTGGGTTTGTGCTTGGGCTGAAATAAGACGCGGGAAATAATCATCTGATCCCCGTGCCGCGCGGTCATGCGATCGTGCAAAAGCTGGGAAGTGAAGGTGGCGAGGGTCTTTTTGCTCTTGGGCTTGCTTATTTCGGAAGCCCGGTTGGCCCAGAGAATATAGGCGGAGCGCACGCAGGAGCCGCTTTCTTTAATTTCTTTCGAATCGCAGGCGATTACAATGCAATTTATGCCCACATTCACACAGGCCGCGTGGATATCTTTATCGCCCACGCTCTGGCCATTGGGAAATACGATCTGATTGACCGCATCCAGGGACGTATATCCCAAAATCACCAAGGGATTGCTCTTTCGCTCCGCGGCCACCATTTTCGCGAATTCGAGCTCGTCCGCTGGCTCGCCCTGCTGCTGATCCAAAAGATCGGCGACCAAATTCATGGATTGAACCACGCCTTTGGGTGCGGCATAGCCAAACATCCCGGCAAAAGAATCTTCGTTGGAAGGGACGATGGCAATGGCTTTGGGCTGACTCAATTCCTGCTGGGCCATGGCGCGTTCAATGCCCGATTTCGAAGCCGCTTGAACCTTGAGATCCCTACCCGCCGGAGAGCCGGGCCATTCATTTTCATCGTATTGGTTATTATTTGCACCAAAATCCATTTCGGAGGCGATATCGAGCGAGAGATCCAGGCCATGTTCAATTACATCGTCGCCGAATCCAGCGGCGGCCTTTTCCGAATGAGCCGCCGCATTGAGAGCATCGTCCGAAAGCCCCGGCAGCGAGCCATGCGGCCTGCCACCCCGCACCGCATCGTCGGTCAAACCCCCTAATTTACCGCCCCGCAGCGCATCATCCCCAAATTGCGCGCCCTTGCTGGCAAACCTCGCGCCGTCGTCCGCAAATTGAGCGCCTTTTGCTCCTATGCGGGCACAGTCGTCGGCACCCCTGGCGAATATCATCCCAATGGCCGCAATCAATGCGCCGAAAACGCCGACTTTCTTTTCTCCGCCTTCCGATTCGCTCATATTGGCCTTCAATTCTATGATAAATCAGGGTCCAACATGCCCGGGCGTGTTGCCATTACCCACCATGGCGCCGACCCAATCCGTTAGTTTTACTCCATTCACTTGGGTCGTATAAAAACCGGGCCCAAGCAAATAGGTATGCGTAATGCTATCGACGAAATAAGTCGACCATACGGACGAATTGCCCATATAGGTATCCCGCAGCTCTTTGAGTCCCGAGGAATATTCGTCGCCGCTTAAGGGTACGGCCAGATTGCAATCATTTTTCCCATAACCAAAGAATGTGGAAATAACACTGTCTTTATCGGATGAAATCAGCCCGAGGCGGTTATTGGGATATTTTTTAGCAATATAACTGACGTAGTTCACAATCCCGCCGCCATTGGGGCCATAGCATTCAGGGCAGGCTTTGGGGAGGGTGTTGGCCATTCCCCATAATTCTTTCCATTCGGTCTGGAGGCAGGGCGTGATGTAGGTGTCCGACATGGGAGGCCCCGAATCGTCGATTAAAACGACGGGAATCGGACAGAATGATTCGGCAATACGATCATAATTATACGAGGCTCCAAAGCCGCCCGCGCTGATGCCGGTGAGCAAAACTTGAGAAGCTCCTGAAAACGTGGGCACCAAGCGTTTTAAATAGGCGCCCAGGTTTTGATATCCCATAAATGACTGGTTTTTAGGCGCGGTTAATCCAGGCACATCCACATGATCGGCCGCGCCTCCATGAATATCGCCGGTGCAATAGGGCACATAGACCATATTCCAATCGCGCAGCGGATTGCTTTCGTTATCAGAATTAAAAATACCCGTTTGGCCCGCCGTGCCTTTCCACGCATCGAAGGCTATTTTTCCAAAAGTGGCCGGGTTAATCGCGCAGGTGGCCGCATTAAAACATGCGCCGCCGCCTTCTAAATAAATAACCAATTTATCGGATTTAGAATTCATTCGAATTCCAAAGCCTGTTTCCGAACCGTCGCGGCATAGCGATTCTTTGACGGGAATCCATGTCCAGTCCATTTCCGGAGCCGTAATGACAGGGCCTTCAAAAGGTCCGGCCGGCGGGCATTGCGCCATTGTCCCGCCGCTTCCGCCTCCCTGCGCCGACGAGCCTCCCAAACCGTCTGCGCCGCCGCTTCCACCGCTTCCGCCGGACATCGAAGAGCCCGTCGAAACGGCCATATATCCCGGCGCAGGCGCATCCGATCCGCCGCATCCCCAAACGGCCGCGGCGCCCAAGCTTAACCCACAAAACAAAAGCTTTTTATTGATGTACACAGCCTCATTCTATGCAAAGCAGGCCGCGTATCTCAATATCCGTTTCAGAATTGAAATGGACCTAAGAGCACCTTCTTGTTGCGGGTCATGGACCTTCATCTAAACGTTGCCCGCGCGTATTTTTTTGGCGACGATAATCTGTCCGTGATAGGAGCGCGGACGCTTTTCGCGAAGGAGCTTTGTACACATGCGTATTCATTCGATTCTCGGAACCGCTATTGTTTGCATGGCCGTGGGATTTTTAGGTGGCTGCGGGGACGACGAGGGCGACGCGCTCGGGGAATGCCCGCCCAATTCAACGGCCGATCAGGATTCGGGCCGCACCATCGTTACGATGAGCTGCGTGTCTTGCCATGGTTCGATGGTTTCGGGCAGTGCCCGGGGAGGCGCGCCTGCAACCTCGAATTTGGACGATGCCGCTTATGTGAAGGCCGAAGCAGGCGAGATTTATGAGCGGGTCAAGGATGGCACGATGCCGCCCGGCGGTTCGGGGCTTCCCGCTCCCGATCAAGAGAAAGTGCGTATTTGGCTGGCCTGCGGCGCTTCGGGTCTGTGATTTAGGGCACAATCGTGAATTGAACGGAGCCCCCGGCAAAGGGGCCGCCTCCCTGTACAATACGATTGTTTTCAAATTCGGCGGAGTTGATGGTGAGCGTAATAGCTTTCCCAGCTCCGCCGAGTTTTGTCCATGCGCTGTTATCGGGCGTGAAGCTGGTTTCGCTGGTGATGATCCTGAGCAGCGCGGGGTTGTCAGGCGTTGCAAAGACGAGAAAAGAAGCGGTTCCGGTGAAGGGAGTGCCATGCGCCTGGGCATTGCGCATCGGTCCAATCAATTCTTTGAGTGGGTATAGCCATTCGGATTTATTATTTCTATTCGCGAGAGCGGGGCTGGGGAAATATTTAAATTCGTTTGAATTATGATTAAATTTCATGGTAGTTGCACCGAAATGCCATGAAAAGGTGGCTGGGGTGGCCTTGGGCAGCATGGCATCGGGTACAGGCGCGTCGATGACAGCGCCGTGGGCGGGATCGGCCGTGGGCGTACCTTGTTCTAAAGCGCCGGCAAAGGCGGCCAGAGCTTCGTCGGTGGCGCTGCCTACAATGAGAACATCGTCGTAACCCGCGGGAAGGGTTACTTCTTCGTCATGGTGGTCATCGCAGGCGTAAATGGCCACGGTGCATAGGGGAATGAGCAAAAGCGTTCTTCTGAGCATAAAAAACCTCGTTTTTCGATGCTCATACGCACGATCGGGAGCGTTGGCTATGCGTCATGTTGACGCAGCCGATTAGGGGCAGGGTAGCCGATAGGCGTCTAAATCGAGGTTTTTAATCAGGGTGCTGAGCTGTAGGGGAACGGTTACGCCGCACACTTCGGAAAGAGCCGTGGCATCGGCATATTCGGCGTGAAAGACGGCTTTGCCCGCGGAAATAAAGGGCGCCGCATATAGATCGCATTCTTGGTAGGTGTAACATTCTTCGTTGAGGGCCCAATCAAAATGAGGGGCCAGCTCATTGAGTTGTTCTAAATCGTTTTTCAATCCAACGGATAAACCGCGCGCATGAGCCTCGGCGGCAATAAATTGATTGAATTCAAGCTGATCGTTTGCATTGAGTCCCAATCCGTTGTTATTTGAATATCCGTCGACATTATCGGGTTCAACGCCGTCGCAGCCTTTCATTTTGGCTAAATCGAGACGGGCTTTCATGATATCGCGGACAACGGGCGATCGAATATCGATCCAGCGTTCATCGGGCCAGCCGTCGAGCACGCTGCCTTTTACGTTTTCGGGAAATTGGGCCGAATCAGGGCGGTCTTTTTCAAAGCTGCCGGCGCTGAAATAACAAATGATTTTACGGCCATCCTGATGGAGTTTTTTAAATTCGGCGTCGGTGGTGAGGAACAAATCGATATCATACATTTCAACATCGATCGAGGTGTCGATAGGCTGGGCGGATAATTGCCATTGCCAAGAGGTGAGAGGTTTGGGCTGGTAGATCGCTGGAGCGCCGCCTTGACCAGCGCCGCCTTGACCCATTCCGCCTTGGCCCGCGCCTCCCTGAGCGATTTGGCCGCCTTGGCCCGCACCGCCTTGACCCGCACCGCCTGCGCCCGAGCCTTGGGATTCGCCTCCGCAGCCGCCGAGAACGTAGATGCTTGCGGCACATCCAAGAAGGGCCGCGCCCCGCGATTTAAACGCTCCACTGAACATCGATTTCATGCGGCGAGGGTATCAGGGACAAGCGCCGGACAGAGGGGATTGCGTATTTTTTATGCTTTGAAAGAAGGCTCGAACATCTTCGATGCTGTCGCTGCGCTGCGTGCGGGGAAGCGCGGCGATGAGTCCCCGGCCATAGCCGCGGGTTTGAATGCGCTTGTCCAATATGGCGACAATGCCGTGATCGGTACGGGTGCGAATTAAGCGTCCAAAGCCTTGTTTTAAGGTGATTGCGGCCTGGGGCACGCTGTATTCCACGAAGGGATTGCCGCCTTCTTTTTCGATGGCGAGACACCGGGCGGCCACGATCGGATCGGTGGGTACGGCAAAGGGGAGTTTTTCGATGATGACCAGCCGGAGGGCGGAGCCGGGCACATCAACGCCTTCCCAGAAGCTCATCGTCGCAACGAGAACAGCATGCTCGGAGGCGCGGAACCGCTCGAGGAGGGCGTATTTGGGAGCCTCGCCCTGAACCATAAAGGGCACCTTGACGCGGCGTTTGAGAATGTCGGCCAATGCCTTCATGCCCCGCAGGGATGTGCAGAGGACAAATGCTCCGCCTCCCGTGATTTCAATGAGTTCGGCGCTGCGTTCACCCGCGGCTTTGGCGAAGCCTGGATCGCTTGCCTCGGGTAAGTCGCGGGGGGTGTAGAGCATCGCGGCGCGGCTGTAATCAAAGGGCGAGGCGACGCTGAGTTCTTTAACGTGAAAGGCGAGTTCGCCGCTGAGACCTAAGCGCGACTTTAAGAACTGAAAGGGGCTTTTACCTTCGTCCTGCGGCGATTTTTCGCTGGTTGTCAGCGTGGCGCTGGTCAGGATGCAGGCGGTCGTTTGTTCAAAGACTTCGGCGCGGAACATTCTGCCCACGTCCACCGGGGATGCGCCCATGGAGACATTGCTGTCGCGGGCCTCGACCCATTTCACTTGATTGATGGCCGGATCGACAATGCGCGCTGTTTCTTCGCGCAGTAGGCCGGCACGCTTTGCAACCATGTCAATGGCTTCGCTGCGGCTGTTTTCCCGGGCGTAGTGTTCTAGAGCTTCGAGGGCGCTGTCGAATGCGTGATAGCCCTCCAAGACCTCTCCCGAAAAGGCGTCGGCTTCGGAAATCGGCGTTCTTCCTTCGGCGTTTTTTACAAGGCGGGCGATGCGATCGAACATCGCTTCAGAAGCGCTTCGGACAGAGCCGACGAGCACGCTGGCCGCTCCTCCTCCAAAGATGGGATCGATAAGGCCGCCGGACACAAAAGCCTGATCGCTGTCGCGGAGCATGGTGTTCACGCGCGCCCGGGAAATTCGGGTTCCAAAGAAGTCGGTCGCGATGTCTTCAAGCTGATGGGCTTCGTCGAAAATGACCGCGTCGTAGGGAGGCAGGACACCCGCTCCTGAAAAGCCTCGCGCAAGGGCATTTCGCTTCACGGCGAGGTCGGCAAAGAAGAGATGGTGGTTGACGATAAGAAGGCGGGCTTTTTCCATGTCGCGCTTCATGCGCGTGACAAAACATCGGTCGAAATAAGTGCAGGCCGATCCGACGCGGGTTTCGCTTCCCGAGTTGACCATGACCCATAAGGGGTCGGATTCGCTCATTTGGCTGAGCTCGGCGACATCGCCGGTTTCGGTTTCGGAAGCCCAGCGCTCGAGGATGGGAAGCGAGCTTCTGCTGCCGCGGGGAAGCGCGGCGGACGGCGATTTGCGGAGTTCGTTGTAGCGGCGCAGGCAGAGGTAGTTGCTTAAGCCTTTTACGAGCACGGACGGCGCGCTGATGCGAAGGGTGCGTTCGATGAGGGGCAGATCTTTGGTGAAGATCTGGTCTTCAAGCGCTTTGGTGGCGGTGGAGATGACAATGGTTTTGCCGCTCAAGATGGCGGGCACGAGATAGGCGAGGGTCTTGCCAGTGCCGGTGCCCGCTTCGCAGAGAAGAACCTGGTCTTCGGCGAGAGCCCGTTCGACGGCATCGGCCATGGCGAGCTGGCCCGTGCGTTCTTCATAGCCGGGGTAGGCGCGGGCCAGCGGGCCTTCGGGGCCGAGTAGGGCGCGCACGGAATGAGGTCTATTCGGATTCGGCTGTTCTAGTGAGGGAAAATGCAAAGCGGAGCTCTTCAATTAGGCTCTCTTGAGAGTCGGCCGTTTTTTCAAAGAATATTTCATATACCCGATCGAGTATATGCTCCGCGTTTCCTGGATCGCGAACGTCGCGCACATTGGTTTTGACTTCGCGAAAACCTTGTGAAAGCGCCGGCTGGGCGAGGCGCCGCAGCCGTTCCCACAGGTCTTGTTCGCTTTCTTTGGCGAAATCGTTCTTTTGGGCTTTCACGATAAAGCCGGCGGCGAATTCGGAGGCGCGCGCATAGATCCCCGCGTCCATCAGCAGATTTTCGCGCACATGCTCAGCCAGGTGCACGACATCGCCGCGCGTCATGTAGACAAGAAACCCGGCTTGAACCAGGGATTTTTTTATTTCTGCGGGAGTCGGCATAGCGTGCCTTTGCCGCGGATCAAGAGACAGGCAGGGCTTGTCTCAGTGGGTGTGCGAAGCCGGGTGAGCCGATTCGTCGGCGGGCTCGTTGTACACGCTGACCTGGTCCAGCAACGAGAGCTGATCAGGCTTGATCTTCAAGCCTTTGTCCGAGAACCAGAGATCGTTTTCATTCAAGTTCGAGCGGACGCGCGCCAAAAAGAGGATGGGTTCGGCATTGCGCGTATAGCCAAGCTGCACAAGCGCATTGCGGGGCCACGATCCGCCTTCGAAGGAGATTTCCTTCTTCAGGACGAAGAATCCCTCGGGCGGCACTTTTTGAAGCGTATTCGCCCAGGAAAGGCCGCGGAACTCAATCGGCGGCCCGTGGAAATGCCAGCGGTTGTGAATGTTGTGATCGGGAACGATCACCACGGGAAGCCCGCTGTCGGAGTGATTGTGAAAATACACAAGAACGCCGGCGGGCACTTGGCCTTCATTGCCCGGCAAAGGCTTGGTCGTTCGGTAAAGGCCACAATCGGGAAGCAGTGATTTCGTCGTCGCCATAGGGCGCGCACCTTAGCGCGCTTTTTTCCGCCGTAAAAGATGTTCTAAAGCGCTCCGTCGGCGATCAGCGCCTGGCCGCTCATATAGGTATTTTCAAGGGCGAGGTAGGCCACAAGCGAGGCCGCTTCTTCATGCCGCCCCATGCGTTTCATTCCGCAATGCTTGATGTATTCGGCGCGGAGATCGGCGGGCATGGTGCGGGAAAGTCCGCCTTCCAGGACACCGGGAGCGATCATGTTGATCTTGATTCCCTTGCTTCCAAGCTCTTTAGAGAGCGCGAGCACCATCGATCGGAGCGCTCCTTTTGAGCCTCCGTAATGCACGGGCGCGGGCACCGAGCGGAGTCCATCGATGGAGCCCAAAAAAACGATATTGCCTTTGGATGCCGAAAGCGCCGGCACAAGCCTCTGCACCGCGAAAAATGCGCTTCTCACATTGATCGCCCACAGCCTGTCCCAGCCTTCCACATCAATTTCATCGATTTTGTCGAAACCGCCGGGCTCGCGGGCTGTTCCAATACCTACCGCGTGCACGAGCGCATCGGCCCCTGAAAGCGCTCCGCACAGTTCATCGCAGGCTTGAAAGAGCGCCGGCACATCCCTCACATCGACGCGCCGGGCATGACTGCCGGGAAAACGGGCGAGCAGGTCTTCGGCCACGCCCTGCCCCGTGAAATACGTAAAGCCAAAGCTCGCGCCGGCCTTGCCCAAAGCCTCGCAAATGCGCCGTCCCAGCATGCCCGAGCCGCCCAGCACAATCACCTTTTTTGAATTGGTCTTGTCGTCGCTCACACAGCGTTCTCCTCGAGCCAATCCACGGCTTCTCCAAAGGCGTCCACGAAACGATCACACGCTTCATCGCTTACGCACAAGGGTGGCTCGACCCGCACAACCGCCCAGTTGTGCCCGCATACCTGAGCGAGAATCCGCTTGCGGAATAGGCGTTCCACAATCAGCGGCCCGGCGCTTGGATAGGCGCTCAGTTCGGGCAATCCCATGCCTTCCCACGAGAGCCAGGGATGCTGAACGCCGGCGAGTTCAATACCTCCGAGCAAACCCAAATGCGTGATGCGCACGACCAAGGCCGAATGTTTGGTCCGCTCGCGCAGGGCATCGAAGAGGGCATCGCCCTTTTGCCTCACGCCTTCCAAAAACCCCGGTTCTTCAAGCTCATCCAGCACGCTCTGCGCCGTCTGGCAGGCCAAGGCCGCGCCTCCCAGCGTCGAGTTATGAATCTCGCTCCGCAAGTAATCGCCAAAGGCGCTCTCCCACAAACCCTTGCCCATCAGCGCCGCGCCCACCGGTACAAGACCAGCCCCCAGCGACTTGGCCAGCATCAGCATATCGGGCACAACACCCAGTCTTTGATAGGCAAACAGCGTTCCAGATCGCCCCATGCCCGTCTGCACTTCGTCGAGCAGCAACAGCGATCCATGCGCCTTGCACATGCGCGATGCGCCTTGGATATAGCCTTCGGAAACCAGCCGCGCGCCCGCTTCCATTTGCATAGGCTCGAGCAAAAAAGCCGCGATATCGCCTTGCGCGAGCACCTGCTCCAGCGCTGGCAAATCTTCATAAGGCACGCTCACAAAGCGGGTGAGCACCTGTTCAAAGGGATCGCGGTACAAGCCTTTGGCCATGCAGGCGAGCGAGCCCAGTGTCGTTCCGTGATAGCCGCCTTCCAGATAAGCCACTCGAGGCCGTCCCGCCGCCAACAGCGCCGTTTTTAGCGAAGCCTCCACGGCTTCCGTTCCGCTGTTGCACAGAAAGGCTGTTTCAAAAGCGCCTTGAGACATTGCGCACAGCCGCCCGGCCAGCGCGCCGGCGAAAGGATTCAGGCTTTCGGGATACACACTGGGAACATCGCGGCCCATATGCGCCGCGAGCTTGGCCTTCATGCGCTCGGGATTGTGCCCAAAGTTCAGGCTTCCAAAACCCGCCAAAAAATCGTCGTAACAAAGCCCATCAGCATCCTCGAGCACGGCCCCGCGAGCCTTTACAAAGCGGGTATTTCGTCCCGTCAGCTCTAAAAAGCGGCCGAGCGCCGGATTCACATGGCGCGCATATGCCTTAAAACCATCCATGGCGATCTACAGCCCGCCGTCGAGCACCACCGTCTCGCCGCTCATATAGGTGTTCTTGTCGCTCACCAAAAAGGCCGCGAGCCGCGCCGCTTCCTCGAGCGTTCCCAAACGGCCCAGCGCACAGTGTTTTAAGTAATCCGAAAGCCTGTGATCGGGCAGATTTTGACCCATGCCTTCATCCAACAGGCCAGGCGCGAGCGACAACACCCGGATTCCATGCCGCGCCACTTCCTTCGCCATCGCCCGCGTCAGCCCCACAATGGCCGCCTTGCTCGCGCAGTAATGCAAAGGCGCTTCCAGCATTCTCACACCCGCAAGCGATCCGATATTTAAAATCACCCCGGATTTACGGCGAATCATGCCCTTGAGCGCGATCTTCGACATCAAGAACACGCCCTTCACATTCACATCCATCACCCGATCGAAATCTTCTTCTTCAATCAAGGCGAGCGGCAGATTTTGAGACACGCCCGCATTGTTGACGAGCACATCGAGTCCTCCCCAAGCCTTTTCAATATCCTTCACCATCGCGTCATTGGCCTTGCGATCGAGCACATCGACTTTGTAGGCCAAAACATCGCTTCCCAAGGCTTCTGCGCTCGCCTTTACCTCGGCCGCTGCCTCGTCGTTCTTCGCATAGCTAAAGGCTACCTTCGCCCCCGCTTCTACAAACGAGAGCACCATGCGCCTTCCCAAACCCCGCGATCCTCCGGTGATTAGCGCGCGTTTTTGAGCGAGCAGCGGTTCAACCGCCGTTGCGTTCATGCCCGCGCGCTCACAATCGGCAAAGACCTTTTCTTGCCGTCCGCGATACGCACAAGCGCCGCTTCATCGGCAAAGCGGGTATCGCGCTCCCGGTACAAAACATTGTAGGCGCAGGTCGGAATATTCCCGCCATCCTCCAGGGGAACCCCAATCGAACACTGCACAATGCGCGACGTATCAAAGCTTTCTTCATCCATGTGCGAATGGATATAAATCGCCTTAATCGCCTGCTCTCCCAGCCTTCGCCTCGCCCGCACCGGCAAGGTCTTGTCGCTCGGAAACATCGCTTCGATGAGCCGCTTCAGCGTCCTTAAAACGGCCTCGCTCTCATCGCTCTCATCGCCTTCAGACCACAGCCTGTCGACCGCATCCCGAAGCACTTCCTCGGTCTTCTGCCTCGGCTCGACATACAGCGAATCCTGGAGCAGCCCGAACAAATCTTCCCTCGGCATGATGCGTGTAAACGGCACATAACCGCCTGAATCCAGCATCAGCACATAACAAATCGAATAGCAGTGAGGATGAGCGAGAGGCGATGGGACAAAATCTTTCCAGGTGATTTTCCCCTGGGTGTGCTCCTCGATGCGCTTGTGCAAATCGGGCGTGGTGATCCTCGAAGAGCGCGTAAAACCCGCGCCCCCCTGCCCCGTGAACGTAAGCGTGTGCAGCTCCAGCGAAGTGATATTCCGCTTGGAAAACACCAAATCCAACAGATCGCCCACTTCCGAATCGTTAAGCCCCGCCGCCACTGCCGGCAAAATCGTGGTCGTCACATCGTGGCGCTCGAGCAAATCCAGCACCGACAGCTTGGCCTTCACGGTATTCGCCCCCAAAAGCGCCTCATCGACCTCGCGCTTAAAGGTATCCAGCGAAATCACCATCGTCGCATCCACCGCCGCGAGCCTCTGCACATAGTCCGGATCGAGCAGTTTCAGGCCATTGGTCGAGACCGTCAGCCTTTCGATTCCGGCATCGCGCGCCATCTGGCAGAACTCGGGCAAAAGCGGATGCAGCGTCGGCTCGCCACCCGTGAAGTTAATGATGTCAATTTCGTCGTGTTGCTTCTTTAAATTCTCGAGAATGCGCGCGAACTCCTGCTCAGACATAAAGTGCGCGCCTTCGTTTTTATTGACCGTGTAGCAAATCGGGCAATCGAGATTGCAGGCTGAAGTAATGGGCACAACGGGCATCACGACTTTCTGGGTGTGAGCCGTGCAGGGGCCGCAATCGAAAGGGCAGCCTTTTTCTACGCCTTTCTTTACATCCCTGGGCGGAACGGGCTGGGCGACAAAGCTCAGCGCATCGCGATACCAAGCCTCGGATGAAGCGATCATCACCCGCTCTTGTCCGTGCTCTGGGCAGCGCTTTTCCAAAAACACCGAGCCGCCTTCGAAGACCACCTCCGCATCGACCAGCCGTTTACAAGCCCCGCACAAGCCCTTGGTCGTCTGGAACAACCGCCCGCCTTCCACTGCGCCCATAACAAAATCCCTAAAGCAGCGGCATTTGCGACACAAGCCTTCTAGGAATCGGACGAAGCTATTTCCGTTTGAGCCTTCGCGCTCCGGAGTACGACCTCAAGACCAAAAAAGCGCAGTAGATCGCGCCCTACCAGCATCCGGCGCCGCGTATTGATTTTGATAAAAGGCGACTTGTCCCACGCCCGGACGCGAAGCATTTTGAATTTCTTTTCGAGCGTGGTTCCCTGGCCTGTGGTGACGAGCACCGTAAGCTCGGCGAACTCCAACTCACAACCTTCTCCCAAGTGTTTTGCGGGGCTCCAAACAATAGGCTCGGGAATGCCTGTTACACTGCTATCGATAAACGTCTGGGCGGCTCCTGTGTCCAGATCCGCTTGGATAAACATTTCCGTATTATCAGGCCGCCGAATGCAAATAGGTATCGTTGGATATCTATCGCCTGGATACCTTGTTTCGGCCCAGTCAGCGGTAGAAGGGCCGCTTTCTTCAATGAGCACCTCTGAAAACAAGTAGGGAACAATATCCTTTTCTTTCCCATAGCGAAGCACTTCATCCGACGAAGGCATCGCCCATAAATCATTGGATGATGCGACGACTTCGTCTCCCAATAACACAATCCATACCGCGCCTCGCTTCTGAAATTCCTCTGCAATTCGTTCTTTTGCCAGATCATGAGCGCGCCAAACCAGCCGCACACGCTCCTCTTCGCTCAGCGTTAGAAAGCGCGATAGAGGAAAATGAAAGGGATCCGCAGATTCAAGTTCTTGTTTGCGGAGGCGGGATTCCATGCGGGCGATAGCGGCCAGTGCGAATGCCCTTGTCTCCATCCGTAATTCTGGGCGCAACTGCAATAGGCCCCGAATAGCCTCCATATCCTTGGACACGCCCAGCTCAACGAGCAACCTGATATTTGCGCGGATATCCTTTTCTGAAAGCATAGGATCTTTTAATTCGTCCCTTATGCTTTCCAATTGGTCTACTCCCATCGCCTCCGCAGGAGGGTCATTATCATTTAATTTGAATTCGATGCCTTCCGGGCCTCCCCAATAGCGCAGAAAAAACACATCCCTCGCTGACTGCTTTCTGACCGAAATAGACACTTTATGCATAGATATCCAATTTCATGAATTCATCTGATCAACTTGGCTACAAGCCCAGCAAGACCATGTGGACTTGTGCGTAATTTAGAACACGCATAGGACTTATCTTCAGGGCGATGATATTCTTGTAATACATTGCCCATCAATGTCAGAAGAATAAATTTTGCCTGCGGCCGAAGCTCTCTCATCATAGGAAATAGCAAACGCCCCGTCAAAAGGCCACCTTCCGTATCCCTCCCCGCGAATGCCTCACCTGCAGGCATCATCATATCCCAAACAATCACATCTGCCGGATTGTCTGGCACTCGTAAATAGGCCAGGGCTTCGTCCACCGTCTGAACATATACCGGCCTAACGTTTGGCAGTGCCGCAACGGCCTCAATATACGCCTCAAGAATTTCCGGGTCATCGTCAATAAATAACACAATGGCCATATTCATTCTTTCGTATGAGTACCGAAGGTAAAGGGATCACAAACAGCACCTCCCGCGCGCTCCACCCATATCCCTACAAAAACCCGGCACATGTGTCCACCATTGCAGACTTCCAGAACCCGCACTCACCACACGGCACTCACCGCTGATTTCTCAATGAGAACTAAATCGATCTCGTGCTATCAGGGGCCGGACGTCATTACGGAGCGAAATTCGTGAGCAAACTTAGCCAAATCCTAGGCGCCGTCGCGGTCGTCCTGATCGCGCTTGTATTCATTCTTCAGTTTCAGCCCGCGACCCAGTCCAAAATAGCCGCATCCGCGGGCCCAGCCTGCGCAATCGAAATTCAAGGCGATTGCATCAGCACCGCTCATTGGAGCGCCGCCTACCGCCTGCTCGCACCGCGCGGCGCCGATGCCGATGCCCTCCGTTCGATGGGCTTGCGCCGCCGCACCTCCGATGGCCTCGTCGAACGCTGGCTCCTCAACAAAGATGCGAAGCGCTTGGGCGTTACCGTCTCCGACGAAGATATCAACGGCGCCCTCGCCAATGGCCGCGCCTACGTTTCCCTTCCCGTCGCCGACGGCCCCAGCAACCGCCTCAGCAATGCGCTGCTTCGCTTCATCAATGTCAAAAATCGCCAAACCAATAAGTTCGACTCCAAGGTCTACGAAAAGGAAATCCGCGTCTACACCCAGCTCAGCGCCCAAGAGTTCCGCGAGTTTCAGCGCCTCGAGATGACGGCCGCCCGTATGCGCGATCTCATCCGCGAGCGCGTTCATGTGGGCGATGCCGAAGCCTTCGATTTCTACAGCCGCGACAAATCCACGGCGACCATCAGCTACATCAAGTTCGATGCCCGCTTCTATTCCGATGCCGTAGCCCGTACCGATCAAAAATCCATCGATGACTGGTCGCTTGGTAACAAAGAACTCGTCGACAAAACCTGGGAAGGAAAGAAGGCTCAATACCTGCCCGAATGCCGTGTTTCCCGCGAGATTTATATCGCCCACGACGGCACCGACGACCGCAAAGCCGAAGCCAAAAAGAAGATCGACGCGGTACTCGAGCGCTTGAACAAAGGCGAAGATTTCGGCGCCGTCGCCAAGAGCGAAAGCGAAGCCGAAGACACCAATAAAACAGGCGGCGAACTGGGCTGCGTCACCAAGGGCAATCCCTTGCCCAAACCCGTCTCCGATAAAATTTTCGCGCTCGAAGAAGGCAAAGTCTCGGAAGCCATCGAAACCGAAAGCGGCTACTTCGTCGTGCTGGTCGAGAAAATTGCCAAAGAGGCCGACGCCGAGACCATTGGCAAACGCCTCGTCACCCGCGAGCTCTATCTCAAACACGAAGGCGACCGCCTCTCCTCCGAGGCCGGAAAGCAAGTGCGCGCCGCCGTCGCGGCCGGAAAGACGCTCGACGAAGCCCTAAAAGCCCACCTCGACGAAATCGCCCAAAGGCTTAGCGAAGGCGACAAAAAAGACGGCAAAGACAAGGGCAAAGACAAAGGCAAAGACAAAAAAGCCGACAAGAAAAAAGACGCCGAGGCCACAGAAGAAACCGCCGAAAAACCAGCCTACGAAACCCATCCCAACCGCCCCGTCGTCGAGACATCCCTGCCCTTCAACCTCACGGGCAACCCCATCTCCGGCGTGCAATTCGGCCAGGATGTGGCGCGCATCGCCTTCGACCTCGAAAAGGCCGGCAGCGTCAGCAACGACCTTATCCCGCTGGAGCGCGGCTATGCCGTCATTCAGCTCAAAGAGAAGAAGCCGGCCGACAAAGAGCAGTGGGAAAAAGATCGCGAAGACTACGTATACGCAATGCGCATGCAGAAAGAGCACGACGCGCTCATCAACTACGTCAAGAGCCTGCGCGCCGCCGCTGAGAAGGAAATCAAAATCAAACCCGAATACATCAACGAGCAGAAACCCACCAAGCAAGACGGCGAAACCCCGCCCCTCGAAGAAGATCCCCTGGGCGGCGAGTAAACCAAGCCCCGATGTATTCCTTCGATCCCCGCCTGTTCACGCATCACGAACACACACTCAACAACGGTCTGCGCCTCATCGCGGCGCCCCAGCCTCATGTGCACCGCGCAGTGGCCGCTCTCTATCTGCGCGTCGGCCCTCGCTTTGAAACCCCTGAGAACAACGGCATTTCACACTTCTTGGAGCATATGGTCTTCCGCGGCACGAAGACCTATCCAAACGCGCACACCCAAGCCCTGGCCTTTGAACGGCTGGGCACCACGCTCTACGCCGCCACGCATATCGATCATGGCGTGATGAGCGTCTCCGTTCCTCCCCAAAACCTAGAAGCCGTACTCAGGCTCCTGGGCGAAGTCACCATCACACCCCGCTTCTCCGATATCGGCATCGAGCGCGGCATCGTCCGCGAAGAAATTTTGGAGGACAAAGATGAAGACGGCTCCGATATCAACGCCGACAACCTATCCCGCGCGCTAATGTATGATCCCCATCCTTTAGGATTTTCCATCACGGGCGACATCAAAACCCTCGAACGTTTTGATGAATCATTGCTTCGCATTCATCATGCCAAGCATTACAACGCGGCCAATGCCGTGCTCAGCCTTGCCGGCCGTATTGAGAATATCGATCAATGTATTCAAATGGCCGAACAATTCTTTTGTGAAATGCCCGCCGGAATGCCCGTACGCGCGGACGCCCCTACCAAACACCAAAGAAAGCCCCGATTTCAATCGGTTCAAACTCCATCCAGCCAGACGGACTTGCGCCTGTGTTTTAGAGCGCCGAGCGAGCGGGACCCGATGGAACCCGCCGTCGATATGCTCTTGAGAATCCTGGACGATGGGATGTCTACCCGGTTGTATGAACGGATCTGCGACCGGCTGGGGCTCTGTTATGACGTATCCGGCATGTATGAACCCTATGAAGACGACGGCGTGGTCGATATCGCAGCCGAAGCCCAGCACGAAAGGGCGCCCATGGTCGTTAAGGAAATCTGCGCCTTATTAAAAGAGTTATGCGAGCATGGCCCTGCTCCAGACGAAATGGAAAAAGCGCGGAACCGGCATGCGTGGTCGGTGGAAGCCATGGCAGACGACCCGGAAGCCGTCGCCGGTTTCTATGGCGTGGGGGTATTAACAAATACGATGCGCTCCCCCGTGGAAAGGCATCAAGAATTGTGCGGCGTGAGCGCGGAAGATGTGCGCCATGCGGCCCGGACTCTATTTAGGCCAGATCGGCTGAGCGCCGTGGCCGTGGGAATGCTGTCCAAAGGGGATGAGCAAAAGGTCGAAAAGCTCATCAAGGGATTTTAGGACCCGTCAGCACCCCAAACTCCTCCGCCCGAAAACGCGCCGTCTCCAGGCCATTCGTCACCCAAGCCTCCTCTACACCATGACTCTCCCGCAGATTCTTGTAGAACTGCACATCCGTCATGCTCGGCGCAAGCGCTCCCGCAATATCCTCCTCCGTTCCCTTCACCGTCCACGCCCGATCGCCTACCTTCCGATCAAATAAAAAAGGGTGATTGTGAAGGTGCGCGAATACCACAAAACCCGCCGCGCGATCCGCTTCCACCAAGTCCATCACCGGGCGCCGAATCTTTTGACCCACCAAATCGGCATTTGAAAAATACACCCGGACTTGTCCCTGCCTTCGCAATACAAAAGCACCGAATTCCGTCGGGTGCTCCAGCATCGCAAACCGTTCCGCTACCCGCTCCCATAACATCGCTTCCAAACATCCTATAGGCCGAATCGTCCCAGCCTTTCCCTCCAATAACATGGTGGCATTCGTCGCCTCGCCGCTCCATTCTGATGACATTCGCGCGAAAATCGCCCTCTGCCGCTCAACCAAATAACGCGCCTCGGGCTCCCGCCCCAGTTTTATCTGAAGTGCCCGGTGAAATTGGCGCCGGCTTTCGCTGGGCTCGGCCGCTTCCCATAAATAAGGCGCATCCGCTATATCAAAACGAAGATGTATCTCCGACTCCCCCGCTTCAGGAACCCCAATCGCCTCGGATTTTGCACCTCGAAGCGTGCATGAATGCGCTACCGGCTCGGCCCTGGGCGGCGCCTGCACGGCGGCGGGAGCACAAGCACAGACCACAAGCCCAAACCCCAAGCCAAGCGCTCCCCATATCGTCTTCGTTTGCATACACACAGACGATAACAAAAAGATCGCCCTCGGCCAAACGATATGATAGCCCTTGAAAATCATCGCAGAGGAGATTTCGTCTATGATCCGGCAAATGGCTTCAATTTGCGGCTTTTCGCTGAGCGTTTCGCTTCTGGGTTTAAGCTCGCCCGCACTCGCCGAAGAGCTCACACCCACAGCCAAACTCAAGGCTGGACTCGAAAAAATGATGCGCTCCACCAAAAAAGCCTCCTACGCCCAGAAGACCTGGGAGAAGAAAGGCGATGAAGAAAGCTGGTTCACGGCCGACTGCTATTGGATGGGCCAGAGCACCATCCGGATGGATCTAACGGCCGGAAAGGGCAAAGGCGGCGTGGCAATCTTGAAGAATGGCAAGGTCACCGCCTTTTTAAGCGGAATCCTATCCTTTGCCAAGCTTACCTACGAACCCTTCGACAGCGCGGTCGTAGGCTTGCGGGGCGCCGGAATGACCACCAGCGGATTTATGGACGATCTAAAACTGGTCTTAAAAGGCTGGGACGATAAAAAAGTGACCTTCTCAGCCGACAAGGCCATTATCGACTATACCGGCCCGGATAAGCTTCCCACCAAAATGCATGTTAAGCCGGATGGCACGCTTATCCTTAAAACAGAAACCTTTGAACAGGGGCAGGTCGTGCTGAGAAGCGAATATAGCCGCGTAAATCTATCGGCGGCTTTCGATGAAACGCAGATCTTCGATCCCTAAATGGCCACCTTCAACATTGAATGCTCGGCGGAATTCGTGGCCCGCATACCATCCGAAATTCTTTCATATTGACCGCTTGCATCGTTAAATTGAAACACATCCCCGCTTTCAATCTTATACATCCAAGCATAAATCGATAATTCACCGCGGGCCGCCTTTGCGCGCACCGAGGGATGCGTCCGCAAATTCTCCACTTGCGAAAGCACATTCTCCTCCGCCGCAACCGTAAGCCGATCCTCTCCCTCGACATGCGTATAATTCTCTTCAATCACGCGGCGGGTCGACTCGGCATGCGTCAGCCAGCTCTTGACCGCAGGAACTTTGTCAAGGCTCGAAGGATTAAGCAGTCCCTTCATGGCACCGCATAGCGTGTGCCCACATACGATGATATGCTTCACGCCCAGCGCCGCCACCGCAAATTCAATGGTCGCCGCCTCTCCGCTCGGAGCCGCCCCATAAGGAGCTACAATATTGCCCGCATTGCGCAGAATAAATAAATCGCCGGGATTGGTCTGCGTAATCAAGTTCGGCATAATGCGGCTATCCGAACAGGTAATAAACAATGCCTCGGGATGCTGCCCTTTGCTCAGCGATTCAAATAACTCTTGATGCGACCTGAAGATTTCCGATTGAAACTTATGAAGTCCCTGAACCAACTTTTGCATGGCTATCACCTGATTCCAAAAGCGCCGCGCATCCTATGCTTTTTGGCATATTGGACTCCGCAAAGCGGCACAAGCTGCCCGGCGCGATCCGTATTCGTTAAAAAAACCGCTGCGCTGCTCCAATCCCTTCAGACCATAGCCTTTCAACGGACAGGAGCGCTTCGATCAATTGAGCCGGCGTATCAGATGACGATATAAAATAGGCCGCGGCGCGGAATTCGGCGGAGGACGAAGGCGGCGATCGGCCACCAGGCGAGCCCGCCACAGATTCCATATCCCGCCTTCCCGCTGGGTCTGCTCACGCTTGTGATGCCCGTTCCGCCGCCGCTCCGCCACCGCCCGCAGCTCGGACAGGGCTTCTTCCTCAACCGCATCGACTTCCTCGGTCGACTCGCCGCCATGGGCACCGGACGCGACCCAATGAACCAAGGCCCGAAGCGCAAGGTTCTCCGCGCCTCCTTGTCCGAAGACCAACAGAGGCGCGCTCACGAGCAGAATCACCAGCGCGATGCGCCGGATGAAAAAGCTGGGCCAGGTGCGCTTTTGCCGCATAGAGAAGTACAATGGGCAGAGCGGGCAAACCGCTCGCGGGCAAAAGAATATTCACTGCGGCTTTTGTTTCAAGGACAAAAATAAACTAGATGCCAGGGCCGGGCATCGCCGCCTGCATAAAGGCATGGAGCAGGGCATCCTGCCTCTTCAGCAATCCACCTTTGCATTCCTCGCTCGCCAGACTATACAAAACACCGTTCCGGGCAATCTCCGCCATTTTCTCCGGACCCCACTCAAAGGCTTCGGCGCAGCCGGCATACTCGGCGAACAAACGGGTATTCAACAAGCCCGGATCGTCCGTCGCCAAGGTAAAAGGTATCCCGTGCTCATCCAAACGCTTCACCGGATGCTCGGAAAAAGAAGGCACATGCACGAGTTGAATATTGGAACTCGGACATATCTCAAGGCATATTCGCTCATCTCTCAGCCTATCCATCAGGCCCGGGTCCTCCACGCTTCGGATTCCATGACCTATGCGCCTCGCATAAAACGAATCCAGCGCTTCCCAAACAGCCCATGCCCCTGTTTGTTCTCCGGCGTGGGGAACAGCGGGCAACGCTTCGGCCTTTGCCTTTTCAAAGGCGGGGGCCAAAGGTCCAGCCTTTAACGAAGGGCTTTCTGGACCCCCCACCCCAAAAGCCGCCACTCCAACGCCCATATGCCTAGCCTTCAGGGCCAAATCCACCGTGGCCATCGCATCCCCGGGAATAGACCGCACAAAATCAAAGACCCATTGAATCTCTACATTGTGCGATTCCAACAGCTTTTGGCGGCCATGGAGCAAGGCATTTAATAGCTCATCCTCTGGAACACCTGCCCGGCATATGGTAAGAGGGGTAAAGGTAATCTCGGCATAACAAACAGTATCGCCTTGCAAGCGTTCGCCGACGGCATCGATCAGGTCCAGAATCAGCGTTTCATTTTGAAGACAAGCCGAGAGGGCGATATAGACATCGATAAAGCTTTTAAAATCGGGAATATGATAGCGATATCCCGAGGGAAAGCTTGGGTCTTGGATAAGTCCCGGGATAGGGATCTTCGCCCTTTTGGAAAGCTCGGCGGCGCGGTGGGCGGGAACGCTTCCCTCGAGATGAAGATGAAGCTCGGCCTTGGGTAAATCCTGAAGAAATTGAGCGAATCGAGGAGAGATCATTTCACATCTTGCTCCGGCCAAACCATGGGAGAAAGCGCCCGGTATTTTGGGTATATTGACGATAAGATTCCCCATGCGTTTTAAGCAGATAGGGTTCTTCGACGGCGCGCACCTGAATTTCCAAACCACAGACGACCATCAGCCATCCCGCGAGGGTCAGCGGATTGGGAACGAGCAAAAACAGCCCGAGCAGGGCGGCGAGCATGCCGCTAAAGATAGGATTTCGCATATAGCGGAAGACCCGCCCGTCACCAAGGCCGTTTGCTCCGTGTTATCGACGCCAATGCGCCAAGAGTCGCCCATCTGAATCTGAGCCGCAAGGGTCAGCGCAAAACCCGCGGCAACCAAGGCGAACCCTGGAATGTGCACCGCGAGATGCCCGAGGCCGGCAAACACCTGCATCCATCCCACGATATCCAGAATCAGAGCCGCCATAGAGACCAATGCCCCTGACACAAACAGAAAGCCGCCCACGATATCGATGGCCGAACGCGAGGAGAGCCCTCGAAAGCCAGTGTCTCCCGTGCGCCTGTATTGGCGGAAGCTGCGCCAGCCTATCGCGACAAGAAGAAACGCGAGATATCCTATCAGGGCTGCAAGGCTCATCTACAACCAAACTCCTACCAAATACGCAAGGGCGTTTCAATATCTGTTGCGCGATAATCTATCTGGACCTATCCGATTTCATTTGCTCTATTGCCGATCGGCCAGCTCGCGGGAGGCCCAAACGCAAGCTGGTTCCAAGTTCGCATCCAATTACCTCGATGATATCGTATATATACACGCCAATCGTCTACCTCGAGCGAGCCCCAAACGCAAGCTGGTTCCAAGATCGCATCCAATTACCTAGATGATATCGTATATATACACGCCAATCGTCTACCTCGGGCGAGCCGGCTTCGCAAGGTGGTTCCGAGGAAGGATCCCTTTTTGGACATGCCCTGCGAGCATCCTCTAGGCCGGGGTCCCCTCGGATGCCGGAGCATCTTCCGGTTTCGCCTTTTTGACGGCGCTACTTTCCCATGACATGACGGGTTCGACCAAAGCATCGGCCATCGCGTCTGAACCTGCCTCCTCGGGGTCGCGAAGGGCTTCCACCTTGGCCAAATAATCGCGTAGCACATCATGGGCTGTCTCCATGGCCTCCCTCACCTTTTTCTCTTCCTCGGGAGCGGGGACGGTCACGCCCAGCACTTGTCCATAAGCTGTATGGGCCTCGCGCAGTTCATCCAAGAACACCTTGCCCCCAAGCTGGACAAGGGTAGTCTCGTGGTTTTCTTTATCGAAGGCATCGAGACGGGCCTGGGATTCTTGCCATTGGAGCTTGAAACGGATCTTGGTAAAGGCGAGCCCTTTAGAGAAGAGCAGATCGAAGAGATGAGCGCCTCTGGCGGGGTTGGGATGTTTTGAGACGGGGAGCTTTTGCCAGCCGCTTAAAAAATCCATCAGAGCACTCCATGCCCTATCGAGCCTACGGTCGGCGGTAATGGCGGCTGGAGAATCGGCGTCGGAAGTGGGGGAGACGAGGGCTGAGAGGGCTGAGAGGGCAGAAACCAAGCGTTTGCGTGGCCGTTCGATGATAAGCGGGAGGGGGCCGTATTGTTGGATAAACGCATCGGCTGCTGAATTGATCATGGTGATCAGCACGACGGTTTCGGCGGCGGAGAGGCGGGGGAGAACGATGAGGGATTTGGCGGAGATGTCTCGTTTTTGCATGATGGGGCTGGAGGGTAGGTGGTTGGGAGGGGGAGGTCAAGGAATTTGTTGGGCTGGGTGGCCAGATTTTGGGAGGGGCCTGGAACAGAATCTTATGCTTCTTCGGCTACCTGGATGAGGTTGGACGCGAAGCTCGGGGGAAGTGAGATTGCGATACCCCAAGACTCATCATCTGCACCAACGAGAACCGTAACTGAGGTCGCATCGCAACACCAGAAGACCGGAGCGGAAGCAGCCGTGCCCGCGCGTAGGGCTCGGCGTTCATTCCAGTTTGCAGCATGGATGTCGCGGAGCGTTCGAAGCTCCTCAGGCGTCATCACGACATTGAGCTCCACATGGTGGGTCTGAATCTTTAGGCTGACAAGCGACACCCCACCCTCGCCGGTTACCCGTTCCATGGTCAATGACGGCAAGATCATCGCAGGCCCCTTAGACTTCGATCCAGCCACATCTCATACCAATCCAAAATACAAACCTGATCGCTATTGGAATCGAATATGGGACACCACCTCATGTCACAGCACCACGGATGACAGATGGTGGCCAGTCTGTCTGGCGCGAAGCGCGGGGATGTAGCAGGCCAGTTCTGCACAACAGATGAGATCAGCGGCATGGTCATGGAGATAAATTTAGATGCCTGGCATCTGTTTTTGCGCCTGTTCAGAGTTCCGCCCCGCGCGAGGCTGCGATCATCAATTTGTGCAGCGTGTCCGAGATCCGTTTGGCCAACTTGAGCAGATCAGCGGCAGTGCTATCGCCAAATTGGTTAGAGCCGGCCGGAGCTACCGCCCATACTCCGTCGATCTTCCATGGATACTCAGTGTTCGGAACATCAGTGCGGTTGCCTTGCCCTCCAGGCGTTAGCTCGAGCAGGACCTTGATATCATGTCTGGTGGTGCTGTCGAAGAGCTTTGACAGATATGCGTAATGGTCTTGGTGCCGCAGCAACGGATCTCCCTTCGTCAACAGGAGGGGCAGGTACTTGTCTGGCCTGTGGTCGAGGCTGGGTGTCGCGCCGTTCGCGATGACGTAGCCTTTGATGCTCTTCTCGATGGCCTGCGCGCACATTGCCGCCACATGGCAACCCGCGTCCTGAGAAAGCATCGGCTCGGGAGCGCCGCGTAATGCGTTCGCTGTGCGGAGATCGCTCTCAGCTTGCGTGAACCACGGTTTGGCTTCGTATGTACTCACAACCCAAGTTCCCGCTTCAGCTCTTTTGCGTTCTCACTCCCATCATCAAAGACAACCTCGCCTTTTTTGACAGCCATCGCGATCGGGTGGCCTTTCTTGGCAGCCGATTGCACTTGTGCGGGACTCCCAAGAGCAAGGTACAGTGTACCCATGATCCGAAGGTTGGCTGATGGCCCGAACTCGGTTACCAGAAGTTCATCGTCACCCGCTCCGGGGAACTGATCAAGAACCTCAAGCAGATATATGTGTCCTTCGGGATTGTCACGATTGTAATGAACCGCAAGAATCAACGGCTCATCTGTCCGCTGCTGGTGTACGGCCACCAAGTGACGAACCGCCTTGTTGTTTAGATCTCTGATAATATCCATATCGGATGCCCGCATTAACATAGGTTCAGACTCTACCGAATCCCAACGAGAAGCAACACCAAATTCATCAAACAAAAAAGCGACCGAAGGCCAAGCCGGCCATCCAGCCCCCGGACCAAAACGCTAATTAAAATTTAATGATAGGATTTATTTTGGCGGGCTGCGGGCGCCGGTCTCCCAGCGCCCGCTGTATTTATTCACAAATCAATTGTATTTATCAATTGTAGGTGTCGTCGCCGCCCTTGGGCTTCGCGGGAGCAGCACCACCACCAGCGGCAGGCTTCTTGGCCTTGTCCTTCTCTTTGCCTTCCTTCTCCTTCGAATCACCACCCTTGTCGCCCGCCTCGCGCAGCGCCAAATCGACAATCTTCTTGAACTTCGCATAAGGCTGCGCGCCGCTGATGAAATATCCATTCACCACCGCCGCAGGCGTCCCCGTGATGCCAGCCTTGTCCGCCGCATCGCTGTCCGCCTTGACGAAGTCCTTGTGCGTGCCCTTGTCCAGCGCCGCGCGGAACTTGCCCATGTCAATCCCGCCAACCTCTTCCGCATACTTCTCTAGGCTCTGCCTCGAGAGCGCGTCCGGCGTGCCCTGCTTTTCAAACATCAAGCCGTGATACTTCCAGAAGGCCGCGCTGCCTTTCTGCTTGAACACTTCCTGCGCCGCTTCCGATGCCAATGGCGCGTTCTTGTGCATCGGCAGCGGCTTGTGGCGCCAGACGATCTTGATCTTGTCGCCGTAGTTCTTCTCAACTTCGGTGAGTGTCGCTTCCACGCGCTTGCAGAAGGGGCACTCGAAGTCGCTGAAGACTTGCATCACAACCTTGGCCTTCTCGCCGCCCTTCCAGGGGCTGTCAGCCTGAGGCGCGTCCACCGTCTTCTTCTCCGGCGGCGGCGGCTCTTTGCCGTCCTTGAT
Source organism: uncultured Polyangiaceae bacterium (assembly GCA_964537685.1). Taxonomy (GTDB): domain Bacteria; phylum Myxococcota_A; class Polyangia; order Polyangiales; family Polyangiaceae; genus CAZICM01. The sequence continues at coordinate 21,194 of CAZICM010000045.1, read as the reverse complement.
GATTTCGTTGTAGAGATCTTTCGCGGCAATTCCCTTCGCCAGCAGCGCTTCCGCCTTCTTGATCTCTTCGTCAATCACGGTCTTGAATTTCTCAATCGGCTGCGCGCCAACGAGACGCCGTCCGTTGATGAAGAAGTGCGGCGTGCCGCTCGCCTGAAGGTTGTCGGCCAGATCTTGATCCGCTTGGATCTCTGCGCCGTATTTCTTTTCGGCGATCGCAGCCTTCACCTTGTCCACATCCAGGCCCAGCTCTTTCGCATAACCAAACAGATCCTCGTCGTTGAGCTTCTGCTGATTCTTCCAGAGCAAATCGTACGCAGCCCAGAAACCCTTTTCGCCCTTCTGCGCCCGCGCCTCGAGCGTGAGCTCGGCAGCAGGCTCGGCGCGCGGATGGAAGGGAAGCGGGTTGTGCTTCCACACAAAGCGAACCTTGTCGCCGTAGGTCTTCACGATCTCGTCAAGTGTCGGAACGACCTTGCTGCAGAAGGGGCATTGGAAATCCGACCATTCAACGATCGTTACCAGCGCCGTGTTCGGACCTTTGGCAGGCGACTCGCCGACGGGCACCTTCCACACTGTCTTGTCGTCCTCGGCCGGCTTCTCGGCGCGCTCCTTGGGCGGAGGCGCTTTCGCCTTGTTCTCCTGCGAAATCTTCGCATACACCTGATCGGGCTTCGTGCCCGATGCCACGAGCTTCTTCGCCGCCTCGAGCTGTTCGTCGATGATCGCGGTGAACTTCTCGGTCGGCTGAGCGCCGCTCAAGAACACGCCGTTGATAAACGAAGCCGGAGTGCCCGTGACGCCCGCGGTCTTGCCGATGGCCATATCGGCATCGACTTTCGCGGCGTACTCTTGCTTGTCATACGCGGCCTTGAACTTGGCCTTGTCCACGCCCGCCTGCACGGCCCACTGCTCAAAGTTTTCAGGTGTGAGCGCCTTCTGGTTCGCGAAGGCCAAGTCGTGGAACTTCCAAAACGCCTTCGAGCCGCCGAGCCTGAACGCCGTCTCGGCCGCAACCGACGCGGGCCGCGCATTCTTGTGGAAGGGCAGCGGGTTGCTCTTCCAAACAACGCGCAGCTTGTCCGGCCCGTACTTCTCCTTCAACTGCGTGATCGTGGTCTCCACGCGCGTGCAGAAGGGGCACTCAAAATCGCTGAACAATACAAGCGTCACCGGAGCGGTGCGCGAACCCCAAACGGGATCCTTCGACGAAACAGGCACGCTCGCCGCCTCGTCGCTCCATGCCGCGCCATCCGAATACGCCTCGGCCGATGCTCCTTCCGATCCGCCCTTGAGGCCGTTGCGATCGATTCCATGCATCAGACCCATGCCTGCCATGAAGGACAGAAGAAATCCGACAATGGCTGTTCCCTTATTCATTGTGTATCCTCTTTTTATGAATGACTTTTATTCAAGCGCAATTCGAACGAATTGCGCAACCCAAACACTGTTACAAATCTCAACACCCAAGACACCCTGATTGAGCACACGGACATGCCCGGCATGTATCCGATGCATCGCCATTTAAAAGAATGGCAAGGGCAATATCAGCAATTGCCTTTGCAGCGCGCACTTCAGGTCAATGCCCGGACGGCCCGCCCTGCAAACCCGTGTGTGGCATGCTTTAACTATCGGGGTGGGTGAAAAACCCCGCGCCCATATCCCAAACGCGGACGGCCTTCTACCGGAACAAACGATGAAAAGCCGGACAGCGGCGTTTGAGGCAGCGCGTCGGTCAAGGATGGCAGCGCGGGCTCGGCGAGCACCGGACCCGAATGCACAGGCGCCTTGCCGTCTTGCGAACCGCACGCGGGTCCATCGAATTCCGATGAACAGAACGCGGTTGCGAGAGCTTCAATACGGGCATCCACAATCGGCAAGATACGCGGAGGAGCTTCTTTCGAAACGCCTTGTTCACCGCACATCGGAGCCGCATTCACATCACCCGGATCGGCCTGTGAATCATGCGCATTCTCGCACGACGTTTCGAGCTTCACTGCGGGCGCCATGCTTTGCACGTCGTGCTCACACACCGGAACAATCAGGGCAAGCGCCAAACGCGGCGCGAGCATGAGCAAGGCGAAGACACACGCAGCCGCCGCGAACACAAAACACGCTTTTATTCGCCGTTGCAGGCGAAGAGGCGGGTGCCCCGTTGCGGGCATATGTGCGCGGCGCGCCATCACCGTGTCTTCTAACGGAAGATTTTCTCCAGCGCAACAATGCAAAGCACTTTCTGTTCTTCGCATGGTTCATTTTGCATTTTGCATTTTAAACCCGGCATCACCGATTGGCATACCAACGGGCATTGAACATATACGGGCCAATTGCTCGTTTTCAACATATGGGCGGTTGACATTCAAAAAGATATCTCGATCATCCCGTCTTTTTTATCGCCAATCGAGATGTTTTCCCGGTGAAATTGATCATATTGCCCTGTAACCAATCGAAGGTATTGAACACCAATACAGATCTTGTTTAGGCTCGCATCCCGGCCTGGGCAAAGCGCAAAGCCCGCATACATCCTCAAAGAACCAAAAAAACAACCATGACCGAACCGCAAATTCATTCCGGCGAAAACGATGTTCAAGATTTCGGCCGCAAGCTTCAGCTCCTTCGTATGCGCATTGGCTTGTCATGCGATGAACTTGGCCGGCGATCCGGGCTAAATCCCCAATACATCCGTTCGATTGAGCGGGGAGGCCGGGATTTATCGTTATCGACAATCGCCGCGCTTTCGGTGGGACTCGGCATGCCGCTGCCCGAGCTTGTAAATGGCGCGCCGATCAAGCTGTCTCATGCGGCGCTTACGGCGGGCCACCTCTTCGAACAAGCGCCGAGCGATATGCAGCAGGGTGTGCTTTTTATGCTGCGCTCCGCTCACCGGATCTTGCGGGAACGACAACCCGCTGCATACCGCGGACCAGCGCGCTGACCGGATGGCGCGGGCAACCCGGATTGAAATGACGGGCAGCTCCGCTTCTCCAAAGCCAATCGATGTGTGGTAGCGTCGCCGCCGGCAGTGCCGGAGGAACGCTTTGTGAGCACGTTGGATAGGGAAAGCTCAGCATCCGGGGCGATTTTAGAGCTGTTGGACAGGGCGGCCCAAGGCTTGGATAGCGCTGAATGGCCCTGGTTTCATTGGGGCGAAGACGGGCGCTGTGAATACTTTGCCCTGCGGCTGATTGTCGTCACAGACCCGGCAGAAGCGGGGAACTGGGGCGTTGTGTTCGAGAGGCTTCAGGGAAGCCCGCCTGACGCGCTTCAAATCGTGCGTTTTGCGTATGGTCCGCATGCACAGGGAGGCAGAGCCGGGGAATACAGTGTTCCGCTGCGCTTTGATATTTCAGCAGGCCGCGATGAAGGCCATGTGTTTCACGGAAGCACGGCTGTCACCGATTACGGTGAATTCCCGCTCGATGAATCCCTTTTTGAAAAATACAATTTGCTACCGGGATTTCACACCGAAGAAGGCAGCCTTTCGCAGCGCGTGACGGCGATTCGCGCCTTTTTGGAGGCCAATCCGGGCGTGCTTTGGCCATCGCCCGAAGGAGCGCTTTCGGCGGCGGGACTTCCCAATGGAGAAATCCTGCTTGTCAGTGAGGAATTCGAACACGCGGCGGGGACGGCAGTGGCCCCGGGCGTGCAAGAAAAGCCTTGGCATATCCTCCCTTCTCAATCGCAGACGTTTCAATCGCTTGCGGAAGCGATTATCGAAGGCGATCCATCGCTGTTCTACCCGGGTGAAAACAACCTGGACTGGAGACTCCACGCCGTCTTTTTAGAAAACTGCCCCTTACCGTGGCAATATCACCGTGTAAGCACCCAATCCGGATTTTTTGACGCGGCCTTGAGGGAAGCGTGTGTGACCCCCGATGAGCGGGGCCTCATGCCTCTTTCGGAAGCGCGGGCAATTCTTTCAAAGTTCCCCCGGTTTATCCGGGGAAATGGCCAATATATTCAAGGCGTTTGGGTATGGGAAATGGATAGGGCATGGGCGGCGCTCTTATCCCTTAAAGATGGTGATGAATTTTATCGTTATGCAACTGCATTGGAATGGGTAGACGAACCCCGCGACGCCGACAAGAACACGGCCCTTGCCGAACGCTATGGGGACGCGGTTCTTCCCGTCATCCGGGCCATGGAGCATAGCGAAGGAATTTTATCGAATTTCCCTCGCATTTTAAAGCCGGTCTTGCTTTATTTAAATACACCGGCTGCATTTCATTATTTATGGACGCTGGCGGGCTTTGACGATTCGCTCGCAGAAGATGCCCAGGCGGGGCGAAAAGAGCCGGCCGATCAAGCCAATGTGCTTTGGGTATCGTGGATGGAAAAACATCCTGCGGTTGGCTACAAGGAACTTGCGGAGCTCGCGCTTTCCAATGAACCGGATGCCATGGCCATTCTACAGGAATGGGCCGCGGCCCAGCCGGAATCTGTATATGGATTGCTTGTTGCGGGCTTGGGCGAAGCATCGGCGCGCCATATTTTCAATACCATCGGATTGCCCGTTGCCCTATCCTCTTCCCATATCCTTTCGCTATTGGACACGGCGTGTTTAGCGGCGGTCAACGACTCGGCGCAATGGCCGCTCTTTATTACGGGGGAAGGGCTTAGCCGGGAATACCATGGGATGCGCCTGATTGGAGCCCGGGCAAAACGCGGCGAAGATTGGATGATTGTGCTGGAGCGCGTCGAAGGCTATGGCCCCGCGCTGACCATTGCGCGCTATGTCTATACGGGGCAGGGAATCAGCGGCTGGCAGCCCGAGCATGCCCAGCCCTTGGCGGAGCGCTTCCAGCGGGCGCTCGAGGAACATGGACATCAATTGGAAGGCTTTGACGAGCGGGCTTACGATTTAATCGAAGATCCAGACAGCACGGTTGATTTGCAACAAGTTCGCACAGAAGTGCATGATATCCGGGCATGGCTTTATGACTTTCCGAACGACGTATTCAAAGACCCAACGATCGTATTGGCGCGGCTTGGCTGTTTGGATGCCGATTTAATTGCGGTTGCGCTGGCATTTGAGCATGCGGAGGGGCCGCAGGGAGAAGGCCCCCTTCCCAGCGAGAGCATGGCCTACCGAACGCTTGCTCACGCGATTGTCGAGCGGAGCGGTGCCCTATTTTCTCCCGGCGAAGACACGACGGATTTTCATTTCTATGTCGTGAGCGAGGAAGTGGCATGAACGAAGCATCGCCGGGCCCTGAATACGAGGATTTGCTCGCGCGGCTGCAAGACATCCGGATGCTCAGCCAGCAAGGGCGGGGCGGAGCGGTATTGTCCCAATTGCAGACGCTTTTGGTGGACATTCGATTGAGAGCGTCTCAAAGCCCGCCGGGAAGCATACTATTTGAATATTTATGCAATATCATGCTATTGGCGCTGGACACGGGGCGGCGCATCGAGGCATCGCTTGGAAACTGGCCTGAATGCATTGACTACATTGACGAATTGGAAGCTTTGGAACGGGCGCGGGGAGCGGACGATCAGACGCTGCTCAACACCAATTTCAATCGTTATGCGCCGCTTTTAGGATTAAAGCGAATCCCCGAGGCTCAAACGCTGCTGGAGCATTGCCTATACGGCTACCGGGCGTTATCCGATACGATAGGAGAGGCTAAATCGCTTTCCGCATTGGCCATCGTTGCCGATATCAAAGGAGATCAAGAACAAGCGGCTGAATTGGAAGAGGAAGCGCTTGGGATTTTCCGCGAAAGCGAAAACTACATCGATTTATCGGCATCGCACGGCAATTTATCCCGATATTATCATCGGATTGGCCGCATTGACGAGGTGGGCGATCATTGGGTTGCGGCCTATATGATTCAATTGCTGATCGGCGGAGAGACGCAAACATTAACGAAGCTATTGGCGTGGCATTTTCAAGTGACGGGATTGAGAGGAGGGGGATTGTCCATTCCATCCCTCCCGGCACTCTTGGAGAAGAGCGATTTTGCCGAGCTGATGGTCCTGGTCGAGCGGGCGAATGTATCGGTGGGGGAGTTACAAGACCAATTGGCCGAGGTTGTGGAAGGGGTGAAAGAGCAAGTATTGGCAGCGGATGCCCCTGTATTGGCCTTGGGAGATGGGGCGCAATGTCCATGTGGAAGCGGCAAACTGTTTACACGCTGTCATGGGATGGAAGAAAGCGCGGGGCAAGCGGACGACGGGGCAGAGGAAAGGCAAACAACACAAGGCTGTCCCTGCGGAAGTGGAATTGCGTTTGAGGATTGTCATGGTGATCCCGCGCCTGTGGAGGTGACGGCGGAGGATGGAAAGCGGCCGGAGCCCAAGGTGGTGTATATTGATATGGTTCTGGAGAAGGAGTAGGTAAAACAGGACCGGGAGCTTGGTCGAAGCGAGAAGCGGCATTTTTATGGGTGTTTGCGTGGAGTGAGCCATTTTTATGAAAGCCAAACAGCTTACAATAGGGATCACCGCGGCACTTTCTCTGCTCCTGGGCTGTGGCGGGCACACGGATGAAGCCCAATTTTATGGCCGAAATGCCTCTGGTCCTCCAAATGGCCTAACGCAAACTCCCCATTTTGCAAGGGTATGGGTGGTAGGAATGCTCATTGGCCCAGGCAAAGCCGATGGAAGCCAATGGGATGGCCCCGGTGGAATGGTTAAAGAAGACCTTTGGGATCTATTGGCGCAAATGCTGATCCGCCCCAGTGCGTATGGAGCAGCCGCAAGCGTCATGGCGGGTCCCGCGATGCAAGCCCTGGAAAAGCCGGATGTTGGAGGCACCGCCACGCTCATCACCGCATCCGGGGATGGTCCAGCCATTCCTCTGGCCAAAAGGCAAGATACCTTTACCCCACAATGGAGCGGAGTCGCGTGGGATCATGTACCCTTGGATGAAAGAGTGAGAATTCGGGTGGTAGCCACCGATCGAGATTTAATGGAAGATGACCCTATGGGGATATTTGATATTTCAGCGGCGGATATGCTGGAGGCCGTGCGGACAGGCAAAGTGTATCCGGTGCCCGTTCATGCTCAAACCAATAAGCAGATTTTATTTGCGCTGATCTCGGCGATGCCTCAGTAAAACCCAAGGCATGCTCACCATTTTGATCAAAATGAAATCAATTCCTGCCGCGCAATCCTTCACATCATAATCATCGAATATAAATACAATTCAATCAAAAATAAAAATAAAGACAACACAAAAACAAACCAACAACTTGGCCCGGCCAACACCCGAAAATTAGCGTGCGCCCCATGACGACATCGTCGGGAAAGCACGCTCCTTCCGCATCCAGCGCCCCTCAGCCTTCGAATCCGCCCCATGGCCATTCGAATGAAACCCCGCTCCTCCATGCCAAAAGCGCCGAGAAAAGTGCGCCCGCGGAACCTCCTCCGCCCCGCTCCTCCGAGCCGGAAATCGAAGCCGATCTGCCCCGCATGCTCGGCCGCTATGTGCTCCTAAAACGCTTGGCCAGGGGCGGTATGGGCGAGGTCTTCCTGGGATCGACCACCGGGCTCGAAGGCGCCGAGCGGCCCGTTGTCGTCAAGATTATCCGCCGCGAACATGCGGCCGATCCCAGCTTTATCGCGCGCTTTCTCGATGAAGCAAGAGTGCAGGCTCAGCTTCAGCACTCGGGCGTGGCACAGGTCATCGAGGCTGCGTCCGATGAAAAGACCGGCGAACCTTATGCCGTCGTCGAGCATGTTGAAGGCCGGAGCCTGGGCGATATGCGGGCGCGCGCGCTGCAAATTGGTCATCGCTTGTCGTGGCCCGAAGCCGTGAGCATCGGCACGATGATCGCCGATGCGCTGGCACATGTGCACGAGCGTAAAGATCCAGCGGGGCGCCCTCTGGCCATCGTGCACCGCGATCTGTCGCCGCAGAATGTGATGGTGAGCTTTCAGGGCGAAGTGAAAATTATCGATTTCGGCACGGCGCGCGGGCAAAACCGAAGGTGCAGAACCGTCTCGGGTGTGGTGTTCGCAAAGCCTGGATATGTGGCTCCCGAAGTGGCGAACGGCGATACAGGCGATGCCCGGGTCGATCTGTACGCGCTGGGCATCATGCTTTGGGAGCTATGCGCGGGACGCCGCTTTTTACAGGGTGACGCGGGTGTGCACATGGCCAACGTCGCCCGCAATCAGTGCAGTCCAGCACCCATCGCGGAAGCGATCGGCGCCCCCTTGGAGCTCAACACCATTATCGCTAAACTCACCGCATTTGAGCGCTTAGAGCGCTATTCCGATGCTCGCCTCGCTGCGCGCGATCTCGCCAAGGTACTGGCGTCTGCAGGTGCTCTTCCCAACGGTGAACGGGGCATCCGCGCCCGCACCGCGCAATTAATGCAAACCCTATTTCCATCGGAGCCCGAGCGAACGCGCCGCGAGTTCGCAAAGCTGCTCGCCGCATCGGCTTCCTTTCGCAAGAAGACCGCTGGCCAGCCGCATCCACAGCTTAAGGAGCCTGCTCAAAAGCCCGCGGATGCGCCGGCCAAGACCCACACCGCCGAACATCTTAAGGAACCCAGCGATCCGAACGTGCTACCGGGCACCCGCTACAAATTGATCCGCGAGATTGGCAGAGGCGCGAGCAGCGTGGTGCACGAGGCCGAGCATGTGGATCTGATGCGGCGCGTGGCCCTGAAGGTGCTGACCGCAGAGCATACGCGCGTGCCAGAATTCGCCGCCCGATTTAGGCGCGAAGCGAGAGCGCTCTCGAGGCTTGTGCACGATCACCTCGTAAAGATTCTTGACTTTGGTGTCGCGTCGGACGGCCGCCTGTTCTGCGCGATGGAGCTCCTGGAAGGCGAGACCTTGGAAGGCCGTATCGAGAGAGAAAAAAGCCTTTCGTGGCAGGCATCTTTTGATATTGGCCGAAAAGCATTGCAGGCCCTCGAAGTGGCGCATGCGGCGGGTGTGGTTCACCGCGATATCAAGCCGGCCAATATTTTCCTCACCAAGGAAGGCGGCCTAAAACTGCTCGATTTTGGCTTGGCCAAGGCGGTTGCCGAGCCTAAAGGCGCTGGGGTTCAAGGCGAACAAGACCCCGATGCCAATGCCAAACCCGCATCCAAAGACGCAGTCGACGCGGCGGCCGATGAGTTCACCAAAAAGCCTGGATTTGCCATCTTGGGAACGCCTGAATACATGGCGCCCGAACAAGCTTCGTCCGGACAAGTGGACGCCCGGAGCGATATCTACGCGGTAGGCGCCGTGCTCTACGAAATGATTACAGCGAGCATGCCTTTTTCGGGCCCCAGCCCCGTGGCGATCTTGGCTTCAAAAATCAAAGGAATGCCCGAAAAACCAAGCGAACGCTGTCCGCTGTTGGGCCTTCCGCAGCGCGTGGATGAGGTCTTGATGCAAGCGCTGGCGAGGCATCCAAGTTTGCGATTTCAGAGCGCGCTCGAGATGAGAGAGGCGATGGAGAAGGCCCTGCTGGCGCCCGTGATTTCGCGCACGCGCAGGCGTGTGGCGGGACTTGCGGCGATCGCGATGACCATGGCGTTTGCTGCGGTATTGCTCGTGGGACGCGCTCAGGAAATTCGCACGGCGGCGGCCAAGGTTTTCGGTGGGCGCGCCCAGGCCGAACGCAGCGAAGAAGTGCAAGCCGTTCCTGTGGACGAGTCCATTCCGGCTCAAGAAGAACCTGCAAAACAAGCTGCTTCCGAGCCTTCTCCCGAACCTTCGGCGCAGCCTGCGGAACAGCAGCCCAGCGCCGCTGAACAGCCAGTGGAACAGCTTGTGCCCGAACCTGACGAGAAGATGGCCGAGCTAAAACCCACCGCTCCAGCGCAAACGGCAGCACCGGCAGAAGTGCCCAAAGAACCTCAAAAGACAGCAAAAAGCGCTGCACCGGCTCCTAAGGCGAGGCCCAGGCAACACAAGAAAACGCCTGACAAAGTCAAGATGGCCAGCGTGAACGGCGCCGAGATCGCCCACGGCCAGGAACCCAAGAGCGCTTCAAAAGACGAGCAAAAGGCCACCGGTGAACGCACCGCGCGCAAAGGCTCGATCTTCAAACCTTCACGGAACGAGCTGCCGCCTTCGCAGAGGAAAAAGAAGACGCGGCTTGCGAAGAAAGATCGCTGAGCGGCACTTCATGGCGCATATCTCCCTTCCCGGCGGCTCGGCCAGCACCATCACATCCGGCCCTCCCGCCCGCACCATCCTCAAACTCGCGCTTCCCACGGTCGCAGCGATGCTCACCCAGAGCGTCGTCAATGAAATCGACATCGTCTTTTTTGCGAGCCTTCCCTGCCCCGAATCTTCCAATGCCCAAGCGGCTCTTCTGCCTTCGCTCATCGTTCTTTGGCTCTTTGGCGGCTCGCTCAGCGCTATCTCGGTGGGCACTCAAGCTTTCACAGGGCGGCGTTTTGCCGAGAACCGCCCGCACGACGCGGGCGCCGTGCTCCTCAACGCGATGGTTTTCGCCGTTGTTTCAGGCATTGTTTTTTCGGTGCTCGGCTATCTCACGATGGATGCCGTACTGGCCATGATTCTCAAGGTCAAAGGCGCTCAAGAGGCCGCTTCTGCCTATCTGCACTGGAGGCTCTTGGGCATTACATCCATGGCGGCCACCTTTGCCTTTAAGGCTTTCTTTGATGGTATTGGTAAAACCCACGTTCATTTAATTTCAGCGATTGTCATGAATGCGCTGAATATTCTTTTGTGCCTGCTGCTTATCTTTGGAAACGACACCCTGGGCATTCAAAAAATGGGCATTGCCGGCGCGGGGGTCGCTGGATTTGTATCCACTTACATCGGATTGGCGATTATGATCGCCTTTGCGCTTCACCCCGAATACCGGAAACAATTTCATCCGTTTTCCCTTAAAAAACTATCGTTATCCCTCACCTGGTCCATCGTAAGACTCTCCATTCCAAGCGCAGTGGCGACCATTGCCGTCATGACGGGCCTTGCCTTATTCACGCGCGTCGCTGGAAAACTCGATGAACTCTTCCCGGCAGGCGTCGTATCGGCGATGTGCCCGGGCGGCGACGGCGAGCCTGTCAACGGCGCGGCAACCACGGTCGTAGGCGGCGTGCTTAAGCTTATTTTCACGGCCTGCCTGGCCTTTGGCACATCGACCGCAACCTTGGTGTCTCAATCGCTGGGCGAGAAAAATGCCGAGAAGGCCACCCGATTTGGATGGACATCCGTTCAATTGGGATTGGCTATTTTTGGCGGCCTTGGCCTAGTGCAGGCGATTTTTGCAAAACAGATTTTAGCCTTTGTGACGCATAGCGAATTGGTGCAGCAAGCGGCTTTAAATCCTATGCGCATTATGGGCATCAGCACTCCGATGATCGCCATCGGGATGATTCTCACGCAGGCTCTATTTGGCGCTGGAAATACCCGCTTCGTCATGATTGTCGAATTGATTCTGCATTTTACTTGCTTGGTTCCCCTCGCCTGGGGGCTGGGCATCACCGCGGGCATGGGTCTTATGGGAATTTGGGCCGCGGCGGTTATTTATGCGTGTCTATTGGCCGGAATTATGGTGTGGAAATTCCGCAGCGGGGATTGGACAAAAATTCAATTGTAATTCGATGGTATTGGCAAGGCCCAGTCTCACCAGATAAAAGGCAAGAGCCGGTATTTCACGCGCCGCTGATATTCGGCGTACTCGCCGAACGCTTGAGAGAGAAGCTTTTCTTCGATGCGAATGCGCAGCGAAAGAAAGACTGCTGCGCCGAGAGCGACCAGTATCGCCAAAGCCTGTTTTTCAGCCGCAAGCGCGCACGCGGCGAGCATGATGAGTTCGCCCGCATAGGCCGGATGGCGAATCCAGCGAAAGGGGCCGCGCATCGAAATGCCGCGGGCCGCAGGCAATAAACCAAAACATTTGCCGAGCGAGACAAGCGCGCTCATCGCAAAGAAAGCGCCCCCGCAAAATAAAAGCGAGGGCAAAAACGGCCACGCCTGAGCCGAAGGCGCGAGCTTGAGCGCCGCACCGCTCGCAACCAGCGAAGGAAGACAGAATAAAACGTCGCGCGCCGAGCCGTGTTTAATCGCCATATCGCGGCCAATAAACAAAAGGCCCACACACGCGTTAAGCGCGGTAATACTCAGCCGCACAAGCGTAAAGCGGGCTTCGGGATCGCTTTTCCAAACCCCAAAGACGGCCCAGCTCAGCGCGGACAAGCCGAACGCGATATTCAGCGCGCGATGATCGACAGACGCTTTCAGTAGAGCCAGAAACCCCAATCAAAGGCGTACGACAGAACATTTACGCCCACAATCACGCCAATCCAAATCAGCCACCCAGCCGCCCGGCTTCCGCCGCCTGATTCATTCGCCACGATCGCCTCCTCGACAAAAGCGCCGACAGCGTAGAAGCGTTCGCAGCGGCTCGACAAGAGCTTATTGCTTTTGTGTTTTGGAAAGTTCGGCGAGCAATTCTTGAAGACGGTCTTCCGCGGCCTTTCGGGCCTGCGCCTCTTTGGCGAGCGCCTGTTGCACCAAATCGTTTTGCTGCTTGACTTGGGCGCTTTCTTTAAGCGCTCGATCCCGCTCCTCCAGCGCCTGATTGCGCTCCGCCTCTACGCGCGCGCGCTCCCGCTCCGCCTCTGCGCGTCCTTCTTCCGCCCGCGCACGCTCCCGCTCCGCATGCACACGCCGCTCTTCCGCATGCCCACGCCCCTGCTCCGCCCGCCTGCGCTCCTGCTCGGCAATCGCCTTCGCCTCCGCGCTTGACTTCACCCAAATCTCGCCTTCGCGATCATAGGCAAAACGAAGCCGCACATCGCGCCCTTGCCCTAGGTTCACGATGAAGAGCAATAAATCTAAAACCTCGCTCCACACCGGCCCTGTTCCGGCATAGACACGCGCCAAAAATCCTTCCGAATTGCGGCGATACACTTGCAGAGGCACCCGCGGCCCCCTCCCCGCCCATTCACCAGCCGCATCAGGATCGAAAATCACAAGCTCCTTCGTGCCGAGCTGGGCATATTTTTTAGGATTTTGATCGTAATCCTTACGCCAATCTTCAGATACAACCTCCAGCGCAAACGAAGGCGGCACCTGACCCTGCTTCCACATCTGAAAGCTCGCCGGCAAAGGCTCGATTTGCTTTTCCAGCAAATAGAGATCGGGCGAAATGCGAACCAGAGGATGCGCCGGCACCCACGCAAAAAAAGCATCGGAACCCACTTGATCGCGATGCCATCCCCGCTCTTCCGCGACCGTGAGCAGAAGATCCACAAAATCGTGAATGATCTGCGCATGAATGGGATTTTCGCCCATATCGTCTTCGTCTGTCAGATACCAGGAACTCCAGTCGAATTGCAATGGAAGCGTACTGGATGCGGGCGGAGGCGGAGGCGAAAGGTCTTCGCCGGCCGGGGACGAAGGCTCAAAAGGCTGGGGCTCAGAGGGAATTCGCTGAGGCTGGACCATGACGAAGGTGAGTGTAACGATTTCAGCCGCTAAAAGTAGAACTTATATGAGGTTGTTTTTCCCCAAATCGGACAGAGCGCAGGCTGCCGCATTATGCCCGCCCGCGCCGATGATCGCGCCCGCGGGATGCGTTCCGGCACCGCACAGATAAAGCCCTTCGGGACCGAAACGGTGGGGAGGCCGATCGTTAAATCCAGCACTATTTTCAAAATGGTGAATATGCCCTCGGGTAATTCCAAAATAACGTTCAATCCCGGGCGGTGACAATACAAACATATCATCAACCAATTCGCTTGTACCAGGCGCGAAGCGATCGCAAATGGATAAAAGATGCCTTGCGTAATCTTGCTCTACATCCTTCCAATCCCTGCCATCGGCCAGCGCATGAGGAACCCATTGCACGAACAGCGCGGCATTATGCCTTCCTTCCGGATCGCGGAGCGAGGCATCGACCGCCGTGTGCATATACCATTCAATGGTAGGGAATTCGGGAAGCCTTCCCGCCAGGGCATCTTGGTGAGCCCGCTGCAGCGAATCCAATACATGTTCTTCGTCGGGCAATAAATGCGTGGTGGCGCCGTGCTGGCCCCGTTCTTCGGGAAGGCAGGTAAAGGTTGGCAATTTCTTCAGGCATAGATTCACTTTCATCGTATGCCCATTGCGTTTGCCTTCATTTAATTTCGTATTCAATTCCGGGGATAAATGCGCTTCGCCGACCAAATCGCGGGTTTTGAAGGGATCGGCATTTGAAATGACGGCCTTGCTCTCAATGCGCGTCCCATCGGCCAAGAGAACGCCTTTCACAACACCCCCGTCCAATTCGATCGAATTTACTTTTGCATTCGTAAACAGAAGCGCCCCCGCGGCTTCGGCCTGTTCGCACAGCTTGCGGGTCAGCGTGCCCATTCCGCCTTCTAAAATCATCCATGTTCCATCGGCACCGGGCAGCCTGCACATATTGTGCACCAAAAAATTTAATCCGGTTCCAGGCGAATCATAGCCTCCTGACAGCCCTGAAAACCCGTCGGTCGTGGCGTGCATGGCCTTGAGCAAATCGCTCTTAAACCCAAAGCGATCCAAATATTCGCCGATGGAACCCCGGCATAAATCGATAAACACCTTCCGGAGCTCGGGCCTCACATAGCGTTCGGCCGTTTCCTCAATCGAAAACGGCGCGCTCAGCCAGGAAGGCGCAATATCATCGCGTATTTGGCCAATTTCTTCAACCATCCGGGCATTTGCTTCGAAGTCTTGCTCGGAAAAAAATTCGATAAATTGCCTTCTCATTTCGTTTGTATCTGATCCGAAGAGCAAATAACGCCGCCCTTGGGTGGGCAGGAAATAATGCGGATCGCGCCTGTGCAAAGGCAATTGAATGCCGATTTTGGATAAAAGCTCGGGAGGCACCAACCCCAGCAAATAGGCGCCCGTGGAAATGCCCAGCTTGGGCGCTTTGGCAAAGGGATATTCGGTGCGGGCCGCGCCTCCCAGCACGGCTTGTTCCTCGAGCACCACCACCTGAAGCCCCGCCCGGGCCAGAAATATCGCCGAAACAAGGCCGTTATGCCCCGCTCCGATAACAATGGCATCCGCCGCCTTGGGAATCATTGAATTTGCCATGGCTGTGCTATTTCTTTTCGTTCTTCTCGCCCATCATTTCTTTAAATAAGTCGTCCATGCTTCCCGTATTGGCCGGAGCCGGCTGATCTTCTTCGCCCGCATCTGGACTTCCCGCGTCTTCCGCAGGGCCGGCGTCTTTGCCCGAACCCATCATTTCTTTAAACAAATCGTTCATGTCATCGCTGGGCGCGCCCGCGTCTTCCGTGTCCGCCGCGCCTGTATCGGGCTTCGCCGTGTCCGCCGGCTTTGGCGGAGGCTCGGGTGGCGCATAAGGATTTTTCGTGCCGTCTGCGCCCCATTTTTCTTTGTCCGCCGGCGTGCACGGAAGCGGATTCGATCGATCTTCCTGCACACACTGAAGTAACCATGCCTCGCGCGGCGATTCTTTCTTGGCTTCTGCGTCCGCATAGGCTTTTTGAATATCCGCATCCACCAAGACCGTGGCTATTTTGGGCACATACATCACCAGCAAGAGACCCAGCACCAAAATACCCGTGAATGGCAGCACAATTCGATAGAGTGAAACAAGCGGCCTTTCAAATCGAAAGCTTGAAATAAATAAATTCAATCCTAAAGGCGGTGCGCAATACGCGATCTCGAGATTGAGCAAGAACATCATCGCCAAATGGAAGGGATGAAGCTCAAAGCGCGCCGCAAAGGGTAAAATTAAAGGCACGGCCACCAAAATGGCGCTGAAGCCTTCCATCAGCATGCCGAGCACCAGAAGGAAAATATTCAGCACCACGAGGAATTGCCAGGTTTGGGTCAGGCCCAGGCCCAGCAAATAATCCAGCACAATGCCGGGTATGCGCTGATCGATAACGAAATTGATGAGCGCGTTGGCCATCGCCAAAATTAAGATAATCGCGCCCGCCAATGCGATCGAAGCTTTGGCCACGCGGGGCAAATCTTTTTTAAGGCTTAGGTCTTTGTGAATAAAGACTTCCACGCAGAGCGTGTACACAGCCGTAATCGCCGCGCTTTCGTCCAATGAAGTCAGGCCCGTGCCCAATCCTCCTAAAATGACCACCGGCACGCCGAGCTCCCATTTTAAGAGCCACAGCGCTTTGAGCATTTCGCGCGCGCTCAGCGAAGTGCGGGGCACTTTGTGCTTGCTGCCCACATAAACGGCGTGAACCGCGAGCATCACCATAATCATGACGCCGGGAATAATTCCCGCTTTAAATGCGGCTTTGAAATCAATTCCCGCGACAAGCGCGTACACCAAAATGGGCAATGAAGGCGGTAGAAGCAATCCAAGCGAGCCGCCCGTCGTCACCAATCCCAGCGAATAGGAATCGGGATAGCCCTGTTTTCGAAGGGCCGGATATAACAAGCCGCCGATTGCGACAATGGTGACGCCGCTGCCGCCCGTGAGCGTCGTAAAGAATGCGCTCGCGACAATGCACACAATCGCAAGGCCGCCGGGCATCCATCCAAAAAATGCAGAAGATGCGCGGACAATCCGATCGGGTGCCTTGGATTCGGCCATTAAATAGCCGGTGAAGGTAAACAGCGGAATGGTGACCAAAATGGGTGAGCCGGCAAAGCGGTCATCCATGACATTGGGCGCGATAAAGCGCAGAAAGCGCAGGCCCGGATTGTCGGAGGTCAGCCATAAAAGCTCGCTTCCGCCGCCCATAATCGCAAAGAGCGGTGTGCCGAGCAGGGCCAGAACAATAACAATGAGCGCAAGCAGCGTTCCCATGGTTATGCCTTTGCCCCTTCCTGCGCCGGAGTTTCGTTTTCGGAAGCCGCTTGGCCTTCGAGTTTATGCGCCGCGTCCGGATCGGCGGGAATATGGCCGGATAACGTTAGAATGGCGCGGAGTAAAAATCGAATGCCTATCATCAAAAGGCCAAAAGGGAAAACCAATCCCAAATCGTGGGTCAGCATTCCCCGCGAGCCTTCGCCGTCGGGCGAAATAACCAGCGGTGTGTGAGGATCGCTGTCCGCAGGCACTATCACGCTTTGAATTTCTTCTTTCTTAAAATGCTCTTCAAATCCGGCGCTGCTCACCCAGTCATTCCAAAGAGCTGGACTCATCCATCGATCGTAGCGTTCACCCTGGAGCACATGGGGAAGCGTGCGCAGATCCAATCCGATCTGCTTGCGTGTTAAAAAGGCATGCTTGCCAATTTCATGCAATGAACGCGAGATCTTTTGTCCGGCCGTGTCTTCGGCTTTGGCACCAAAGGATTCAATCGCAATATGATCGAAAAAGCCCCAAGTGGCCGCGAAACACACCATCGCCGCGGCACTGAAATTCACGATGGCCGCGGGAACCCGGAAGCGCTTGGGCAAAAAGCGGAAGATGACATCGATATGAATGTGTTTGCCGGCTGCCGTGGCGAGCGAAGCTCCCAACAGGGCAAGCCATAGCGTGAGGCGCGTCGCGAGGCCCCGCAGACCGCCCATCAGCGTGAGGGTCGAGCCGTCCTGAAGCCACGATTTTACATTGCTGAAGAACTGAACAATGGCGGCGTCCGCGCGATCGAGGGCCAGGGCTTTATTGATGGCCAGACGAAGCCCGCCTGTGGCATCCGCGGGGGGGCGCAGCACGAGGCCAATAAAAATACCAGCGAATATGCTGCCAATAATAGCGTATTGCTTTTTTTCGTCGGGAGCGTTTGAAAATCGTTTGAGGGCAAAATGCGCCGCAACCCCCAAAACAACGGCAAAGAGCGTGCACCGGAAGACTGCGCCCGCCGAGTCGCCGGCGCTTGGCGGCGACGCAAGACCCGAAAGCAAAACCCATAAGACCAGGGATGCGAGCTGCCAGATCAATACGAAGGTCAGCAGGCGGGCCTCGAACCATGTCCAGCGCTGCTCAAAGCCCGCAATGCCGTCCGCCCATTTGGCTCCTTTGAGTTTTTGAAGCTCTTCTGCGGCGCTTGTCTTTGGTTCTTGTTGAGCCTCATCCGAATCGCCCGCGGCATCTTCCGGTTCCTCATCCGGCGCTTGCCCTTCGGATTCAGAAGCGCCGGCCTCGCTCTCCGCAGCCGTTTCGCCTTCGCCCGCCGGGCTTTCTTGTTCCGCCGCCTCGGATTCGGCCGACGTATCGTTTGGTTTTTGGTCCGCGCTCATCGCTCTCCCCGTCCGCTCAGCAAAGTGCACTTGAGGGTTTAAAAGCTGCAGGCTTGCTCCATGTGATGTTTGCCCAAATAGCGCTTGGCCCGCCGCTTCGCGATGGCATTGGACAGCCTCGCCGTGGCCAGCTCATCCCCCGCTTCCACCACGGAAGTCAGCGTCTTGACGTAGTTTTCTTTGTCGCCCTTAACGCAATAGAACTTCGCCGCGAGCTGCACTTTCGCGATCAAGTACTTCCCGCCTGTCTGCGCGATCGCCATATCGAAGTGCTTTTTCGATTCATCGAGCTCGGCCATCGCGGTGCGCGCGTGATACGAGCCCAGCACCACATGCGCCGTGCCAAACATGTATTTGTCGTCGAGCTTGGCCGCGTGCTCCATGATCGCCACGCCCACAAATAAATCGGCCACCGCAGCCGGATCGTCCTTCATCACGTTGACTTTGGACATCCACGCATAACCCAGCCAAAACAGATTCGGGCCATCCACCTCGGCATCATCGAATTGGCTCAGCCAAGCCTTGATCGTCTCATCGTTTTTGGTCGCCTCTTTAAAGCCTTCATGTTTCATTTCAGCGAGTTTTACGCCGAAATAAATGGCCCGGTCGTAAGCCGCGATCGCGCGCTGCTTGTGGTACAGAAACAGATCGCTGTCGCTGCCATGCGCGTCCTCGGCCTGCTCCATTTGATCTTCGATAAAACCAAATGAGCTCGCGGCCCAGCCTTTGGTGAGCATAAACAGCGCGTCGGGATTGTCCGGCGCGAGATAATGCATGCCTTCGAATTGGCTTAAACCCGAGAAGGCAACGACGTTCGCCACTTCATAGTCGTGCAGCGTATCGATGGCCGCCGATGCCTTGCGCGTGGAGGCGATTTGGCCTTCCAAAATCATTTGTTTGATGCAGCCCAGTTGGCCGATGCCAGCCAAAAGCGTGAGCGCCAACGCGGTGGGTTTTAGGAGACGGGCGATGTGCATGGTCTTGCCGTTCTACACAGCTTGAACGGCGTTTCCAATCGGCTTCGCATCCCAGGCTTAACCGGGACAAGCGACGGCGCCCGGCACACAGCGGGCGCGCTGCCCCTGAACTTCGCAATGAAAATCGGGCGGACAATACGCATCCGAAAGACAGCCATCGCTTGCGTAGGCGCAGGCCATCATCACCGGCCCTGAACAGCAGGTAGGCACGATGGGCACACACGCGCCATTGGGCTCTTCGGTGCAATCGGCGTGGCTAAGGCAGGGCGCGGGCAGGCATGTATTCAAAGGCCGGCCGAAGATGCCCGCGGAGATGCAAGCGGCGGGGCCGCTCATCATGTTTTGGCAATCGGCGTCGCTCGAGCATTCAGGCACCGCACAGACGTTTTGAGGAGGCATAAACGGCCCTCCGCACGAGGGCACGACCGGCGCCGGAACGCAGTACTCGCCCATCGCACACTCCGCGTCGCTACAGCATTTATCGAGCATCGGATCCGTGCATCCCATCGAAATGGAACCCCCAACGCATACGCTATAGCCGCCTGGAAAAAGCTCGTAGCAGGAGCCGGACATACATTCGGCATTGCTCAAGCATTCGCCTTTGGGGATCTCGACGACAGCACCGCTGCTGGTCATCGTTACGCCGGAAGAAGACGAAGAACCGCCGCTGGTATCAAAATCGCGGACCTCGGCTTCGCAGCCCGCCGCGCCGAGAAAAGAAAATCCGATCGAAATAGAAAGCAATACGACAAGATGAAAGCGCATAAATAAAGATCCTCTCCATTGAATGGCAATAGCGGCCAACGCTACACCATTGAAGAGGGCGCCGTACAGAACTGCGGGGGATTCTTTTTTATTTTAATAACGATAATGATTGGGCTTAAACGGCCCCTCGGTGGGAACGCCGATATAAGCGGCTTGATCGGCCGTGAGTTTGGTCAATTCGACGCCGAGCTTGGGCAAATGAAGCGCGGCGACTTTCTCGTCGAGCTTCTTGGGAAGAACATGAACGCCCAGCTCGAATTTCTCGTTGAACAGGGCGATTTGCGCCAGCACTTGGTTGGTGAACGAGGCCGACATCACAAAGGAAGGATGACCGTTGGCACAGCCCAAATTCACGAGCCTGCCGCGGGCCAATACGATCAATTTCTTTCCATTGGGAAAAACAAAATGATCGACTTGGGGTTTAATATTTTCCTCGCGGATTTCAGGATGATTTTCGAGCCAGCTTATTTGAATCTCGGCATCGAAATGGCCGATATTGCATAAAATAGCCTCGTCCTTCATCTGCTCCATGTGTTCGCCGCAGATCACGTCCTTGCAGCCCGTGGCGGTCACGAAAATATCGCCGACAGAGGCGGCTTTCTCCATGGTCGTCACCTGAAAGCCTTCCATCGCGGCCTGAAGCGCGCAGATCGGATCGACCTCGGTCACCAAAACGCGGGCTCCAAAGCCCCGCAGCGATTGCGCGCAGCCCTTGCCCACATCGCCGTAGCCGCACACAACGGCCGTCTTGCCGGCGAACATCACGCCCGTCGCCCGTTTAATGCCATCGGCCAGGGATTCGCGGCAGCCGTATAAATTATCGAATTTCGATTTGGTCACCGAATCGTTCACGTTCATCGCGGGTACGCGGAGCAAGCCTTTTTTGTGCATTTCATACAGCCTGTGAACGCCCGTCGTCGTCTCTTCCGAGAGGCCCCGGATCGGATCGTCTCCGCTGAATAATTCAGGATGGTTTTGATGCACGGCGACCGTCAAATCGCCGCCGTCATCCAAAATCATGTTGGGCGATTTGCCATCCTTGAAAGCGAGAAGCTGTTGCTCGATACACCAATCGTATTCCTCGAGCGTCTCGCCCTTCCAGGCAAAAACGGGAATCCCAGCGGCGGCAATTGCGGCAGCCGCGTGATCCTGCGTCGAATAAATATTGCAGCTCGTCCACGTAACATCGGCGCCCAATTCAACCAGCGTTTCAATCAATACAGCCGTTTGAATCGTCATATGCAGGCAGCCGGCGATGCGGGCACCCTTTAAAGGCTTGCTCTGCCCGTATTCCGCGCGAAGCGCCATTAGGCCGGGCATTTCTTTTTCGGCAATGCTTATTTCCTTGCGGCCCCAGGCGGCCAG
>CAZICM010000044.1:0-75984 GCA_964537685.1 uncultured Polyangiaceae bacterium | reverse complement strand
ATACCTCGAGGCCACCGCTCTTGTCGGCCGATGCGCGGAGCACGGCGCTGACTTCGCCGGACCACGGCGCTTCGCTCACCACAGCCGAACCCTCATCAGGCGCACTCGGCTTCTTTTCCCGAAGCATAAGCCCGCCCACCGCTGCCGCCGCGGCCACCGTGCCAATCACCGAAATCGCTAGAAATCCCGTTCGCTTATGGAGCGGCACAACCTTTCGCGACGAACCCGCCGAAGCGCCTTTTTGTTCGGCGCTCTTCGTCTCTTTCTCTTCGGGCACTTCGCGCTTGGCTTCCGCTTCAGGCTTTTTCTCCGGGCGCGCCGATGTCTCGCCATGATGCGATTTGGCCTTTGCGATATCGCTTTCCGGCGCCGAATTTCGCACGGCCTGCACAGGCTCGGCGCTCGGCTGCGTGCGCGATACCGAAACCGCGCTCTCGGTCTCGTCGCTCAAGGTCTTGGGAATCGGAGCCGGCGGCACAGCTTCAGGGCCTCCCGGCCTCGCTGTCTGCACCCGCGCCAGCACTTGCTGCGCGAAATCAGGCGCGGGCCGGAAATCCACCCCCGCCTTCGCTACCCGCTCCGCCGCCTGCTCGGCTTCATAGCGCCGATCCCGGCACGCATCGCAGTCCGCAATATGATCGAGCAGCTCTATCGGTGCCGTGCCATCCAGCACTTCACTCAACCGCTCCTCAACTTCAGCGCACATCCCACGCAAAACTTCAGCGCTCATAACCTACTCCTCACCCAGTTCGCTCAACTCAGCCCGCAAACGCGCAAGTGCCCGGCTCACCCGCTTGCGCGCCGCCGCCTCATCCACACCGCACGCAACCGCAATCTCCCGGAAGCTCAAATCCGCCTCGTAACGCAGCACCAAGGCTTCCCGTTCGCTCGGCTTCAGCTTCGCCAGCGCCGCGCGCGTACGCTCCGCCTGCTCGCGCTGCATCGACAGCTCACTCGCATCAGGCCCCCGCCCCGTGTCGTGCACCAGCCTTAAACGCGACGCCCGCCTCGCCCGCATCTCCACATGGCGCCCGCACAGCCTCCGCGCGATCCCAAACAACCACGCGCGCACGCTTCCATCCGCGCGGTACTGCGGAAATGCGTCGTAAGCCGCAAGCAGGGTCTCCTGCACCAGCTCTTCGCTCTCCGCTTGAGAACCCACGAACGCCATGCATAAGCGCCCAAGCGGCACCGCATACGCATGCGCACACCGCGCAAGCGCCTCGCGATAGTCCCCTTGAGCAATCAACGCCTCGATCGAAACGGCCCCCGGCGCGCTGTTCACCTTGCCCGCGCCTTGTTCCGTTCCTTCCGTTACCAATGCCAATCCGGCCGCCATCTTTGCCTCGGTGCCCGTCATGTGTCCTCGTAGCTTCGATCTGTGACCGGTTTTGTTGAGCCCCCTCGTTTTTCCCAATCGCCCCAAATTTCTCCAAAAGCACTCGAGAAGGGCCCTTGGAGATTTCTATCTCTCCATCTCTACATGGAATGAATGCCGCGAGGGGTACGGCTCGTCCTTTGCATTACGGTTTTGCAGCGGCCCCAAAGCCAACATGCTTCGTTGCATCAAAGAGGAGTGCCCCGTGACGACGCCTAACGATTCAAGCCTTTCAACCCAAACGAAAAGCGCTTCTTCTGCCGAATGCGCCACACAAGACGAATCCGGCGAAGGCGGCCCGGGTGTGAAAAATCGGTCACGCCGAGGGCATGGCCCGGCGGTCACAATGCGCTTTTTTATGGCAAAGCTGGCCTTTGCCGCGCTGTTGGGCGCATCGGTGAGCGCGCCCAGCGTGGCCTTCGCCGAAGAGGCCGATGAAGACGACGCCGACGAAGAAGAAGTCACGACCGAAACAAGCGTGTCGGACCTGCAGCAGCGCTTAAAGAAAGTTCAAGACGCCATCAAGAAGGCTCAAGCCGACAAAGCCGCCCGCGATGCCAAGGCCGCGAAGGACGCCAAAGAAGCAAAAGAAAAAGCCGCGCGCGAAGCCAAAGAAGCGAAGGAACGCGAAGCCAAAGAGGCAAAAGAAGCCAAAGAGGCAAAAGAGCGCGAAGCCAAAGAGGCAAAAGAAGCCAAAGCCGCGAAGGACAAAAACGCCAAGAAAGAGCCTTCGGTGGAAGAACGCGCCATCCGGGGCGTCGTGACGATTGAGCGCGGCGGACAAGTCGTCGGCATGGGCATGGTGCTCGCCAACGATGGCCGTGTTCTCACAGCGCTTTCACCGCTCGGCGCAGGAAACGATTTGGACGTGCGCTTCGCCGATGGAACAACGGTCGATGTAAAGCTCGGCCATCACGACCGCATGTGGGATTTGGCCTTGCTCGTTCCTCAAACAGGCAAATGGGCCGACGGCCTCAACGCATCGCCGCGCGATCCAGTCCGCCAAGATGCCATCATCAAATCGTTCACCGTCGGCAAAGGCAAAGCGGCCGCGGCCACATCGCTCACGCTGCGCGGCTATCGAACGCTGGTCGGCGGCGACGACAAAACCCTTGAAAACGCGATTGAACTCGGCTCGCGCATCTCGCCCACCGACTTGGGCTCACCGGTCATCGATGAAGACGGGCGCGTGGTCGCGGTGGTCGGCCGCGGCTGTGCCCCCAATGAAAATCGCCCCTGCACGCCGGTCGCGTTTGGAATCCCCATCATGGCCATTAAAGGCTTCTTAAAGGCCGTTCCTCCCACAGCCGTGCCTCCCTCTCCGTGGCTGGGCATTCAGGGCGTGGACGATGCGAGCGGTATCGCCAAAGGCGTGCGTATTACGGCCGTCCAGCCCGACAGCCCCGCCCATGAAGCTCAGCTCAAAGGCGGCGACCGCAGCGTCGGCGATGTCATTTTGGCGGTCGACGGCACACCCGTCACCAGCCCCGAGGCCCTGGCCGAGACCATCCGAAGCCATGCCGTGGGCGAGAAAGTCCCGCTGATTATTTTCACCCAGGGCAAATACAAGCAAATCATGGTTCATTTACGCGCTGCGCCGACGGGCCGTTCCGCATCGGCCAAGGCCCCCGCCCATCCGGCGGAATTGCCGGCTTTACCCGAAGCTCCCGCGCCCCCCCTGCCAAAACCGTCCCATCGCAAGTGATCTCCTCACCAATCCGGGCCGATCCTCGTTTATTAATTGACCGGCCCGAATGCATAAACGCAGAGCGAAGCCCTGCGACGTGGTTGACACCTCCCGAGACAACCCTCCACGATCGCACCGTCCGCGCAAAACGCAGAACCCCCTAACAAGAGTGCTCCGTGTCTCAATATCGAGTTGAGGTCGCCGGCGAAACAAACGTCGGCCGCAAGCGCAATCACAACGAAGACAACTTCGCCATCATGGCCGAGTACGGCTTGTACATGGTGGCCGACGGCATGGGCGGACACGCCTCAGGCGAAGTGGCTTCGAAGATGGCCGTTGATTGCATGCACGAGTTCTTCAGCCAAACGGCTGACGATCCCGAACGCACGTGGCCATACAAGATGGATCGCTCCAAAGGCTACGAAGAAAACCGGCTCATTACGGGCATCAAGCTTGCGAATCTGCGCATTTACGAAACCGCGCAGCGCGAGTCGAAGAAGCGCGGCATGGGCACGACCTTTGTCGGCATCTTCACGGCCAACGACGGTGTGTACGTCGCGCATGTGGGCGACAGCCGCGCCTATCGTTTCCGCGATGGCAAGCTCGAGATGCTGACGGAAGACCATTCGCTCTTGAACGACTACATCAAGATGAAGCGGCTCACGCCGGAAGAGATCGCAAATTTCCCGCACAAGAACGTCATCGTCCGCGCGCTCGGCATGAAGGACACGGTCAAGGTGGATACGCGCTTTGAAGTGCCGATGCTCAACGACACGTACTTGCTTTGTTCCGACGGACTGAGCGGCCCGGTAAGCGATGAAGAGCTGGCTCAAGTTCTTTCGCAGTACGGCGATCTAAAGACCGCATCTTCAAAGCTGATCGAGAAGGCAAATGAGAACGGCGGACCGGACAACATCACCTGTGTCTTAATCCGCTGGACGCAATAAACGCCCTTATTCAGGGGAATTTCAGAGCGCCGCTTCCCCACGGAATCAGCACCAAAAACACAAGCGCGATCAGCGCCAGCATAAACAAGCTCGTCACCAAATACGTCGAGCGCGGCGTGGGCGCCGTGCTCCATCCATCGGCGTAAAACTTCCCGCGCGAACGCACGCGAAGCTTCTTCTGCACGCCGTTTAAAATATCCGGAGGCCCGCTCTCAGGCGGCTTATCCAGCACGCTGCGCATAATCTCGCGCAGATCGACCTCGTCGATTTCTCCTCCGAGCTCATCATCAAACGCTTCGTCCTGAGCTCCTGCTTGAGGAGCATCCGAAGCCTTGTCCTCCACCGATGCGCGCACCGCCTCCCCGGCTCCCTGCTCCGGCACGGCCGCATCGCGCTCCCGATCGCCCGCCTCGCTCATCGGCCCTTCCTCACCTTCTCGCCCATCGCCTTCTCCACGAGCGCGCGCAATTGAGCCCGCGCCCGGTGAATGCGGCTCTTCACCGTGCCATCGGGCAAACCCGTGATCGATGCGATCTCCTCGTACGAAAGATCCTCCACATCGCGCAGGATGAGCACCTCGCGAAACTCTTCTTCCAGCTCCGCGATGGCCCGCTTCACCACCACCTCAAGCTGCATCCCCTCGACCAGATCATCCGGCCGGCTCACATCACCGACACTCACGCCCTTCGCCGCCGACAGAGGAACCCGCTCCGCCATCGCATCGATATCGTCCTGATCGCTCAGATGCCGGCGCGACAAATACTTCGAACGGTTCTTACAGAGATTGACCGCGATCCGGTAAATCCACGTGGAAAGCTTTGACTCTCCCCGGAAGGTGTCGATGGCCTTGAAGACCTGCACAAACACTTCCTGCGCGATGTCCTCCGCTTCATCGCGCCTTCCGAGCATGCGGTACACCAGCGCGAACACCCGCCGCTCGTACGTGCGCACAAGCTCGTTAAACGCGCTCTCGTCGCGGGCTACGAGCCGAGCGATGAACTGAGCTTCGCCCTGATCATCGCTTGCCACGGCCGCTCCTCCTCGACGTATCCACTCGACCTAATCACTCGGGTTCCGGTGCGTGGATTCGAACCACGATTAGAGGATTCAAAGTCCTCCGTCCTGCCCTTAGACGACACCGGAAAAACAGCTCTTGTAACGGCGCTGCCCCAACCGAAAGGGAGCGGCAGGTTAACGCCATTTTTAAAAATTCGCATCAGCGTCGTGATGCCTTTGCGCAAGATCAGCGAAGCGTCGGTTTTTGAGCGCTTCTTCGGCGTTTTTGTCCGGGTTCTATCTTTTCGGCGCCCTCGCCCTGGAAGGGCTTCTGCAAGATCGCCGCTTGCCTGCGGAGGAGCTGCGCGGGCGTTTTCAGATCCGCGCTCCTCGCCATCGGCGCGGCTTGTTTCACGGGCGGACTCCACAGCGACACACCTACAAACAAGAACGCCGCGATCGCCCCAACGGCGACCCACATCCAATCCGAACGGCCAAAACGCCTGGCAAAACCCTGAGATTGCGGCGTTGTCTGCCCGCGCGCGGCGTACTCCTTGGACACGCAGGGCACCGGCACATCGGCATCGCCCAACGCCTCGGCAGACATCAGCACACGGCTATCGCGCCCCGCCTTCAGACTCGCCGCCTGCTCCACCTCAATCTCGACCGCGGGCGGCGTCACAGCGGCATCGCCGAGCGAAAGCACCACCAGAAGCTCAGGCACTTCGTCGGCCCGCATCCAGCACGCGAGCCCCTCGCCCCACACCCTCACATCGCGCGGCAAATCCCCGCTTCGAAGCGCCGAATGCACCTCGTCCGTGGTCATTGCCGAAAGCGCGCCGCCAAAATCGACGCACCATTCTGCATCGCCCGCACAGGCTTCTTCAGAAAACACGTTGCAATTGCTGGATGGATTCGGGCCGATGCCGTCCATACGCCTACCCATGGTCATCCGAGCGCGGAACCGCCGAGCTCTGTTCCGCCCGGTATCTCAAGCGTTTGGAGAGGGCCAAAAAAGCGGCGCTCTTTATGCGCGGCCGAGCCCAATCCACGCGCGATCGCAATGGCCATTGGGCACGGGCAAACAAGGCGCCGAATGCCTTCTTTCCGAAGCTCATCAAGGAGCGCTACGCTTTTTTTCTCCCCGACCCGAGAACCGCCATGAAGCTGCGCCCGTCCATTTTTGGCCTGCTCATCTGTGGGTGGCTCAGCCTCCTTGGATGCAGCCGATCTTCCCTTGAACCTCCGCCTTCAGGCCAAGGCGGCGCGGGCCAGGGCGGTGCGGGCCAAGGCGGCATGGGCCAGGGCGGCGCGGGAGGAGGCTCCACATGCCAATGCGGCGACTTTATTTGCGATCCGGCCTGCGGAGAATCCTTTCAAAACTGTTCAATTGACTGCCCATCCAGTTGTATTTGCGGTGACGCCCTTTGCGATTTCCAGTGCGGAGAAAATGCGGGCAACTGCCCCTTTGACTGCCCCATTTGCCCGCCTTCGGTCTTTTGCGGCGATGGGATATGTCAATTTGAATGTGGTGAAAGCCAATTTAATTGTCCATGGGATTGTTCCATCAATCCATGCGTATGCGGCGATTTTATTTGCGACCCCAATTGCAAAGAAAACCAATTCACCTGTCCTTTTGATTGCCCGCCCAATCCGTGCGTATGCGGCGATTTTATTTGCGATCCGGGCTGCAAAGAAGACGCCTTCACCTGTCCCTTTGATTGTCAGCCCAATCCTTGCATTTGCGGCAATGGCCTATGCCAGCCGGCCTGCAATGAAAGCCCAAACAACTGCCCCCAAGATTGTTTTATTACCTGCGATTGCGGCGATGGACTTTGCGACCCCAATTGCGTCGAAAATCCTGTTTCATGCCCAGTGGATTGCTCGCCCAACCCTTGCATTTGCGGCGATATGAAATGCGACCCCGCTTGCATGGAAAATCAAAATACATGCCCGCAGGATTGCCCGATTACCTGTGTTTGCGGCGATTTAAAATGCGATCCCGCCTGCGGCGAAAACGCCAACAATTGCCCCTTCGATTGTCCAAAACCCTGTGTCTGCGGCGATAAAATCTGCGATCCAGCCTGCAACGAGAATTCAAACAATTGCCCGCTCGATTGCCCGCTTCCTTGCATTTGCGGCGATTTGAAATGCGACCCCGCTTGCATGGAAAATCAAAATACATGCCCGCAGGATTGCCCGCTCGCCTGCCAATGCGGCGATAAAATCTGCGACCCCAATTGCATGGAAGACCCCAACACTTGCCCCGCCGACTGCAATCCAGGCTGTCAATGCGGCGATAATGTCTGCGATCCGGCCTGCGGCGAAGACGATGTCTCCTGTCCGCCCGATTGCCCCATTCTCTTCTGCGTCTGCGGCGATGGCCTCTGTGAACCGGCCTGCGGCGAGATTTTATTCACCTGTTTTGCGGACTGCCTGGGCGTGTGTATTTGCGGCAATCTTCTGTGCGAGGCCGCCTGCGGCGAAAGCCAAAATGCTTGCCCAAGCGATTGCTAAAAATATTTGGCCAATTCTATCGTTTTCGAATCACTTCACAGCCCATAAAGGGCCGAAGCACTTCAGGCACGATCACACTTCCATCCGCCTGCTGATATTGCTCCAAAATCGCGATCACCGTGCGCCCAACAGCCAGCGCCGAACCATTCAAGGTGTGCACCAGCCTGGGCTTGGCCTTGGGCTCCGGCCGGTAGCGGATCTGCGCGCGCCGCGCTTGATAATCGCCGAAATTCGAACAGCTCGATATCTCGCGATATGCATTCTGACCAGGCAGCCACACTTCCAAATCGTAGGTCTTGCGCGAGGCTGAACCCATATCTCCCGTGCATAAAAGCACCGTCCTAAAATGCAGCTTCAACCGCTTTAGCACCTCTTCCGCATGCGAAGTCAATAATTCATGCTGCTCATTCGATGATTCTGGTGTCGTAAACCGCACCAATTCAACTTTATCGAATTGATGCTGGCGGATCAGCCCCCGCACATCCTTGCCATGGCTTCCCGCTTCCGCTCGAAAACAAGGCGTGTACGCCGTGTAGGCCACCGGAAGCTCGGCGCCTTCCAAAATCTCGTCCGCATGTAAATTCGTCACCGGCACTTCCGCCGTCGGAATTAAATACAAATCATAAGACCGTTCAGGATCACGTTTGATGGTCTTAAATAAATCTTCTTCGAATTTAGGCAATTGACCGGTGCCATAAAGCGCCGAGTCTTTCACCATAAAAGGAGGCAATACTTCCGTGTAGCCGTGATTGCCGGTGTGTAAGTCCAGCATAAACGAGATGAGCGCGCGCTCGAGCTTGGCCGCAGCTCCAAAGAGCACCGTGAAACGCGAACCCGACAGCTTCGCCGCCCGGTCAAAATCCAATACGCCAAGCGCCGTCCCCACATCCCAATGCGCCTTGGGATCGAAGGCATAAGAAGGCTTTTCGCCCCATAGGCGGACCACCTGATTGTCTTCTTCGCCCTTGCCCGAAGGCACGCTCGCATCGGGCATATTCGGCACCACCGCGAGCATGTTTTGAATTTTTGACTCGACCTCGCCGAGCTCTTTTTCCTTCTCTTTCATCTCGGCAGAGAGGCGTTTGAGATCGTCGCGCATCGCCGCAAATTCAGGCGATTTCTTGTCTGCCTTGGCCATTTGATCGTTGGCCGCGTTGCGCGCGGCGGCCCGGCTTTCAACATCTAGAATCAATTGTTTGCGCTGTTTTTGAAGCTCGGCGATAGGAGCGAGCGTTTCGGCGGCGGCGGGCGAGCGGCGCTCTAAAGAAGCCCGCACTTCATCCAAATGGTCGACGACATAGCGAAGGTCCAGCATGGCCGCGCCTTTTAATCGAGCGCGGCCCCGCTGTCATGGGCTACTTCGCGGAGAGCTGCCTCAGCACATAAGGCAAAATCCCGCCGTGCATGTAGTAGTCGACTTCATTCGGCGTATCGATGCGGGTCTTGACGCTAAAGCGCTTTTCCGCGCCGGCTTCGTCCTTGGCCACGACCGTCAGCACTTTGCCCGGCACAAGGTTTTCCGCGATGCCTTCGATGGTGAAGACTTCGCGGCCCGAAAGCCCAAGCGTGCCCACGTCTTCGCCGGGCATAAACTCCAGCGGCAAGACGCCCATTCCAACCAGATTGCTCCGGTGAATGCGTTCGAAGCTCTTTGCGATAACAGCGCGCACGCCGAGCAATTTGGTGCCTTTCGCCGCCCAGTCGCGCGATGAGCCCGTGCCGTATTCCAAGCCCGCGATGACCAAGAGCGGCACGCCTTCCTGCTCGTAGCGCATCGCCGCGTCGTAGATACTCAGTTGCTCACCGCTCGGTAAATGCGCCGTTACGCCGCCTTCCACGCCGGGCACCAATTGATTCTTGATGCGGATATTCGCAAAGGTTCCCCGCACCATCACCTCGTGATTTCCACGGCGCGCGCCATAGGAATTGAAGTCTTTGGGCGATACACCGCGCTCCATCAGATAACGCGCGGCCGGGCTGTTTTTCGCGATATTGCCGGCCGGCGAAATATGATCGGTTGTTACCGAATCGCCGAGCACCGCGAGCACGCGCGCACCATGAACATTGCGCACAGGCGCGGGCGCGCCGCCGACTCCATCGAAGAAAGGCGGCCTTTTCACATAGGTCGAGCCCGGGTCCCACGCGAAGATTTGGCCTTCGGGCACCGCCAATTTTTGCCACGCATCGTCGCCCGCAAAAGCATTCGCGTATTGCGTCGTGAACTGCTCGGACTTAACCGCGCTCCGGATCGCGTCGCGCACTTCTTGTTCGCTCGGCCAGATATCCCGCAAATAAACGGCTTCTCCATTGCGATTGATGCCAATCGGGCTCGTGGACAAATCGGTATCGACATCGCCCGCGAGCGCATACGCCACGACCAAAGGCGGCGAGGCCAAGAAGTTCATCCGGCATTGAGGATTCACGCGGCCTTCGAAATTGCGGTTTCCTGAAAGCACCGACGCGGCGACGAGATCGGCCGTGCGCACGGCATCGCTTACGGCATCGGGAAGCGGGCCTGAATTGCCGATGCAGGTCGTGCAGCCATAGCCCACGAGATGAAAGCCCAAGGCTTCCAAATAAGGCAAAAGCCCCGCTTCGCGCAGATAATCCGAAACGACTTTAGAGCCCGGCGCGAGCGAAGTCTTCACCCAGGGTTTTACGTTCAAACCCTTTTCCACAGCCTTTTTCGCGAGCAGGCCCGCGCCCAGCATCACGGCCGGATTGCTGGTGTTGGTGCACGAGGTAATCGCCGCAATCACCACCGCTCCATGGCGGAGCGTGTAGCTCTGATCGCCTTGCGTCACCGTCGCGGAACGCATCACAGACGCCATTTCAGGCGCGCGCCCGGTATCGGACATATCGTTCACATAACGATCGGCAACAGCCGCATCGAGCGCGGCAAACTCTTTTTCAAGCGTCGATTTCAGCGAAGCGCGGAACACTTTTTTCATGTCCGACAGCGCAACGCGATCTTGAGGACGCTTCGGGCCGGCGAGCGATGGCTCGACATCGGCGAGGTTTAATTCGAGCGTGTCGGAAAACACAGGCTCGGGCGAATCCGCGGTGCGGAAGAGCATTTGCTCTTTGCAGTAGGCTTCGGCGAGCTCGACCACATGGGCCGGGCGGCCTGAAAAACGCAGGTAAGCCAGGGTTTCTTCATCGACCGGAACAAAGCCGATGGTCGCGCCGTACTCGGGCGCCATATTGGCGATGGTCGCGCGATCGGGCAGCGAAAGCGCGCTAATCCCAGGCCCGTAGAACTCGACGAATTTCCCGACGACCTTCTTTTTGCGAAGCATCTGCGTAACCGTGAGCACCAGATCGGTCGCGGTCGCGCCTTCGCGGAGCGAGCCATACAGCTTAAAACCCACGACTTCGGGAATCAGCATCGAGAGCGGCTGACCGAGCAGCGCAGCCTCGGCTTCGATACCGCCCACGCCCCAGCCCACAACACCCAGGCCATTGATCATCGTGGTATGCGAATCGGTGCCGACCAGCGTATCGGGGAAGGCCACATTGTCCTCGCCGCACATCACGCCGCTGGCCAGATACTCGAGATTGACCTGATGACAGATGCCTTGGCCGGGCGGAACGACCCTAAAGTTTTTAAAGGCGCTCTGACCCCAGCGCAGCAGCACATAGCGCTCGGTATTGCGCTCGAATTCGAGCTCGGTATTTTTGACCAGCGCGCTTGACGAAGCGAATTGATCGATTTGCACAGAATGATCGATGACCAAATCGGCGGGCGAGAGCGGATTGATACGGCTTCCATCGCCGCCCATCGAGGTCAGCGCCTCGCGCATCGCGGCCAAATCGACGACAGCGGGAACGCCCGTAAAATCCTGAAGAAGCACGCGGCCTGGATGGAACGCGATTTCCTGAGAGGGCGCGGCTTTGGGATCCCAATTGAGAACAGCATCGATGTGCTCACGCTTAACGACGCGCCCATCTTCGTGCCGCAGCAGATTTTCGAGCAGCACGCGAAGAGAGAAAGGAAGGCGCGAAACAGCTTCTTTTGGAAGCGCGCTCAAACGGAAGAGCGTGTAAGTTTTGCCGGACACAGCGAGTGTGCCTTTGGCGCCGTAGCTATCAGCAGTGGTCATACGCGGCTATGTAGGACGGACAGCGTTCGCCGGAAAGCCCGAATGAAACGATGTGTGGACGTATTACATTGGCGGTTCCGACGTATCGGGATTTAGCAGCGATATTAGGGGCTTACGCAGATTCGGCGGCATTTGAGCATTACCGGCCGCGATTCAACATTGCGCCGATGAGCGCGCATTTGGTGATGAGGGAGAAAGAGGGGCGGCGCGAGATTGTGCCAGCGCGGTGGGGATTGATACCGAGGTGGTCGAAGGACGCGCAGATCGCGGCGCACACGATCAACGCGAGGGCGGAGAGCGCGCATCAGAAGCCGGCATTTCGGGAAGCGTTTGAGAAGAGGCGCTGCATTGTGCCTGCGGATGGATTTTACGAATGGGAGGGTGAGAAGGGGCATCGGCGGCCTTTATGGTTTCATCCGAAGGAGGGTGGGCTTTTGTTGATGGCGGGTTTGTATGAAGATTGGGTGAATCCGGAGGATGGGGAAGACATTCGCACGTTTACGATTATCACGACGTCGTCCAATGATTTTATTGCGCCCATACACGATCGAATGCCGGCATTTATCCGGAAAGATCAATTGGACAGATGGTTATTAAGCGCCGATAAAATGGATGCGTTATTGTTATTAAAACCTGCTGAGAACGATTATTTGATATCGCAGGCGGCATCGATGAAAGTGAATTCGGTGTCGCACGAAGGGCCGGAGCTTTTGTATGCGGAGCCCGAGGCGGTGGGGATGAGCACATCATCAAATTGGCCGCGGGAGAAGGGGGCGCGTAAAGAGAAGGCGCCGGAAAAGCAGATGTCTTTGTTTTCGGCGGGGATGGATGGAGACGGTTTTGACAGGGCGAAGAAGCGGGGGCGCTGAGTGTTGGAGGCTATTTTTGACTAAGCGTTGCACGCCGTATTCTTCTCCAGCAGCACGTGCATTCTTTCGTTCAAAG
Source organism: uncultured Polyangiaceae bacterium (assembly GCA_964537685.1). Lineage (GTDB taxonomy): Bacteria > Myxococcota_A > Polyangia > Polyangiales > Polyangiaceae > CAZICM01. The sequence goes on along the minus strand of CAZICM010000044.1, from coordinate 63,411 downwards.
ATTCGGCAAATGCAGGCAATGCAGGAACCATTGAGCGCGGAATCGTGAGCGTCAGCACATCCGATAGGGCGGCCATATCTTCCCTGTACACGAAACGAGCGTCTTGCTCAACAGCCCACAAATCACTCTCCCTTCACCGGCAAATCAATCTGCAGCTTTACCTTTACGCTCTTCGCCAAATGCCCGCCTTTTTTCCCATTCACAACGGCGTCTTTTATCTCTTCATCGACAACCATCGTGATTTTGCTCGTGATTAAATCGTGCTTTTTAAAGGTTACTTTGGCAATCTCAACGTATTCACCACTCGCCTGCCCATCGGCCTTCTCCACTTTTCTATACAAAATACCCTTCGATCCCACGGGTATTGGATCCGAATTCGTCGTCACCAAAGCCAACATCGTTAAATTCTTTGCCACTTTGGATGTAATGCTTCCGTAGACTTCTGTGCGGACCATGACGATCGGCTTGGGCTCCGCTACAGGTGCCGCATCCGCAGGCTTGGGCGCAGGCGCGGGGGGCGCCGCTTTTTCGTCGGCGAGGGCCGTCGCGCTGATTGTCAATAACACGCAGAACAACGCGGTTTTGATCGGTCGGTTGAACATGGGGCTTCTCCTTTTGTCTTCGGGTCCGAAATAAAATGAGCCCGAATGTTTCAGGTTATGCCCTTAAGAAAAAAGGTGAACATCCCGCAGGCACGGTTCTACGCTTCAATCATCGTTGTTTTTAACCTCCCCCTATTTCGGTCATTTTGATCGAATGGATTGCCTATAGGATAAGGGGTAGCGCCCAGCGTTGACGAAGATGCGGCCCTGGTCTATGGGTGCCGCGCCTCGTTTTGGGAAACTTGCTTCCCGACCTTTTTACACCGGAGTTTTGCAATGATCGCGTACACCACCATCGGAACCAATGATTTACAGCGGGCCGGCGAATTCTACGACAAGCTCTTTGAAGCCCTGGGCGCCAAGCGCGGTATGGAATTCGATCGCTTTATCGCTTGGACGACCGCCCCCAATACGCCCATGTTCGGCGTGATTAAGCCCTTTGACGGCAATGCCGCAACCCCGGGCAATGGCGCGATGGTCGCGCTGTTTGTGGGCGATGAGGAGAAGATTAAGGCCATGCATGCCAAGGCGCTGGAGCTCGGCGGCAAGGATGAAGGCGCTCCCGGTGCCAGGGGCCCAGGCTTTTATGCGGCTTACTTCCGCGATCTCGACGGCAATAAAATCGCCGCCGTGAAATTCGGCTGATCTCCCGCTACTTCCACGTAAATACCGGCGGGGCGCCCGATACCATTTTAAGCAGAACCGCGCTGTGTCCAGGTTGTTCTGCGCTTATCTCGATGGGTCCCGGCCCCGCTTCCATCACCAAGGCTTCCCAGTCCGCCCCGCTTATCCATGCGCCGGGATTAAATTGTACCGTTAATCCGGCCGTTTCTTCTGTAATGCTTGCCCGCGCGGGCGCTGTCGTTACCGCCCGCTGGCCTTGATATTGAGGCAATACGTCAATATTGGCCGTAAAATCAATGCGCGTTCCATTTTGATCGAGATGGCCCGTCATTCGCAGGGAATGTCCGCCGGGCGCCTTGGGATCGGCCATGGGCTTGCTTTCCGTTAAAAACCAGTGCATCCCGTAGTCGTAGGATACGCTGCGGATCTCGCCCGTGAGTCCATATACCATGCCTAGGGGCTGGGGCGATGGATCTAAACAATCGATGGTATTGATGTGCGCGATTTCCGCGAGCGCCGTTTCGCATAGGGTGGGCGAGCCGCTTTGGGCCGCGCAAAAATAGGCCGGGCCAAAGGCGAAGGCGCAGGTGTCAATGCTGAGGCGTAAGCCAGATTCAAAATCGATCGATTTGGGTATAATTACTTCCGCATTGGCTTCGTAATGGGTAAGAGGCTGGCCGGTGCCCGCGCATCCAAGCCCTATCCATGCAGCAATTACGCAATATATCCGCTTCATACGAGTGTATTACAAATTCAAGGTGATGTGGCCCAATACGGACAGAGGTGGTCCAGCCGCGATATGTCTCGCGGGCACGAAGGATGGAATGCTTTTGGTTTTGAAGTTCGACACAAAGGCATACTCGCTGTCGGCGTATTGGGCGTTGAGGATATTGGTCGCGTCGACGCCGATCTCTAAGAAATCCCATGTGAAGGCGAGCGAGGCGTCGGCCAAAAATACGGGCTGGGCGTATTGGCCATAGGGCAGGGGCCGGGGCGATAAAAAGGTGGCGCCGGCGCCGGCCCGCAGCGCGAGGGGATGATGGCGTATTTCAAAGAGCGGGCGCGAATACGAGAGATCGCTGCGCAGCGTGAGCGGTGCGACGAAGGGTAAGAATTGGCCTTCGATATAGGGCGGCGATGGATTGTCGGCCGTCGCGGGAGGCGGTGCGTCCAAGGTGGCGTGAACGTAGGTCGCGCTGATGGATGCAAAAAAATCGGGCGTGGGCTGGGCGTTGAAGAAGAGGACGGCGCCGCGGCGGGTGGTGGGGCCGATGCGTTCCATGCGGCCTTCTTCGGGGTCGAAGGCCAAATCGTAGGAGAGGCGTGTTTCGTAGAGGGTGCCCGTGAGCGAAAGGTGTTCGCCGCCGGCCATGCGGGCGCCGATTTCATAGCTTCGGACTTTGGCGAAGGGCGCGCTTTCTCCTTCTTCGAGGCCGCGGGCTTGAGGCGAGCGGTAGCCTTCTCCATAGGCCGCGTGAAGGCGGAGCCACGACAATGGATCGGATTCGGCGCTGATTCGCGGCCCCCATGCGAGGCCCGAGGCGGTGCGGCGATAGCCTTCGATATGCGTCTCTTTTTGAAAGGCGGGGATGAAGTTGCCCAGGCGATCGTCGACATCGAAGAGCAAAAGATCGCCGCGCAGGCCGGCTCTCAGGCGAATCCAGCGCGATGAGGAAAGGGCAACGTCAGCCCATAGGCCGATATCGTTCATGCGTACCGATGCATCGACGCGCTGATCCCACGTTTCGTTTTGAGGCGCGGCAAGCAGGTTTTGCGCCTGTTCGATAAAGCCCGCGCGCATGTCGGCGCCTAAAAAGAGCTGGGCCGAAAGCCATTTGGCCAGGTCCATGCGCCGGCCCCGGTATGAGAATCGGCCGCCCAGGGATGTGTCGTGATTCTCCTGTTCGATAAGGTCGCCCCGGCCCGCCCATTCAGGATGGGTGCGCGATCGCTGGGTGTAGCCGGTGAAGTTTTGGCGGATGCGAAAGTCCGAGCGCGAGATCCAGAAGAGGCCGTTAAAAAATGTGCCGTCGTCGGCGATGTGTTCCAGCGTGATGCCCATTTGAGCGCGCGATGCGGCGGCCGATTGCGCGCGCGAGGATGGATCGCTGTAGGCGCCGTAAAAGCCGATGTCGCCCGATTGAATGTCGTCCCTCCGTACAACGCCGGCGAGGGATGCGCGCGCGGCATGCAGGTTGACATGGAGAATGCCGACGACATCGCCGGGAAGTTCGACGCGGTATTGGCCTGTGGCGATGCCGGAGATCGATCCGCGGAGGTTGTCGCCAAAGCCGTCGCTGCTGCGGAATGTGGCCGCGCCAAAGGTTTCTTGAGCGGCATTGTCGGGTGCCCATAGGCCGAGGAGGCGAAAGGTGTTGAAGGCGCCGTAGCTGAGCGAAATGCGCCGTCCCCGGTCGGGTACGGCGAGGTCGTAGTCGACGCTGCCCGCGACGGCGAAGTCGCCTTGGCGGGGTTCGTACACGCCTTCGAGCACCCGCAGGGAACGAACGGTTTCCGGGATGATTCCGCCTAAATCGGCATAGCCCTGGCCATGGAGATGGGAGGGCTGGTTGATGGGTATTCCGCCTACGGAGAACTCGATGTCTTGACCGTGATCGGCATCGAATCCGCGGAGCATGATGCGCTGAGCGACGGCATCGCCTTCGGGATGCATGACAAACACGCCGGGCGCGACGCGCAGCATGTCGCTCGCGTTGGAATGAGGCGCGGCCGTGAGGGCTTTGCGATCGAAGCGAAAATCGCTGCCTCCGCGGCGGGGCGGGTTGGGGCGGCCCTGAACGTGTATCTCGACAGGTTTGCCGGGCTCTAAAACAGCGTGGGGGAAGGTGATTCCTTCCTCGACTTCATGAGGAGGCTCGACGGCTTTTTCCGGGTCTTCTTTGGAAGGTTTTTTTATTTCGGGCGGCGTGTCGGCGGCGGGCGTTTCGGGATGGCGATCGGCTGTTTTGTGAGGCCCCGGCGCAAAATGAAAAGGCATTTTGATGCGCGCGCGCACGGGTTTTCCTTCTTTGAGCGCGGGTGAAAACCTAAATCCCCGGGCCGCGGTAAGCGCCGCTTCATCGAATTCTGGGCCGCCGGATTCGGCGATAGCGGCATCCTTGACGGTGCCATCGCGCTCGACGGTGAGAATGACGATCACATTGGTTTCGATGCCTTTTGCAAGGAGCGCAGGCGGGTAAACGGCATCGACATGTTCGATGACTTGAGGCGGAGTGATCGCGCGGGGCGAGTCCTGAGCCTGAGCCGGCGCGCTTGCCAACGCGCTTGCGATGCCCATACAAAGCAAGAAGATGGCGGGTTTTCTGCCTTTCAAGACGATGTAGTCTCCAGCAGGTTTTGGGGACGCGCGCTTCTATACATCGGTTCGGCGCGGGCTTATGCAGTGTTCAAGGGGGTGTTGTGGAAAGGAGCTTTGCTGTGTTGCGTTTTGCTCAATTGGCTGCGGTGGCCTTTGCGGCTTTGTGGGTTGCGGGATGTAGTTCGGATCAAGAAAAACCGCCGAATACGGTGCCGACAAATACGGCTCCTTCATCCACGACAACCGCTCCTCCAGCCGATTCAACGGCTTCAACCGGAGGGACGGGGACGGGGACGCCTCCCGCGACCACGGGCGATCCTTCTGGAAATACCGCGGGCAAATGGGCCGGTTCGTATAAGTCGGCTTCATGCGGGGACCGCAAATACGAGCGGCTGCTGTCGTTGCGCGACAATGGAAGCTTTAACGGTGAAGATCGCGTTTCGCCTTGTCCTCCAGGCGCTCAGTGCATTTGGTCAGGCATTGTGATGTGGCAAGGCCGTTTTGAAGTGACCGACACAGCCGTGGTGCTGACGCGAAGCGATCAGCCGGGAGGCGGTCCGGCGGGAGCGGCGAAGATCGATAATCCGCTGAAGCTTGAGATCGATAAAGCCGCGGCGCAGCTTGTGGAAACGAGGGGCGGCGAGCGCTGTGCTTATACGCGCGTGACCGATTCCGCGCCTGAAAAGCGATAATTCAAGGAGCTGCTCCCCATACCGATAGCGCCGAGGCCGTTTCTTGATCCAGCGTGGCGGGCTCGCGCGCGGACAGAGGCGCGCGCGATTGCATGCCGATTTTCACCATGCGCCTGAAGAGGGCCGATGTGGCGATGGGCATGGCATCGCGGCGGTTGAAGACACATCCCGGATCGGCATTCACATCACATAAAAATGGCGCTGTTTCATAGCGCCCGGTGAGAATCAAACCATGCCAGCGCGTGGAGTAGCGATCGTCGAGTACCGCGATCTGAGGGCCGCTAAAGCCGCCTGCGGTCGCTCCCGACGCGACAAGCGCGAGATCGCGTCCATAGGATTTACGCGAGAACGATAGACTGAGCGAGGCGAGGACGGTCTGCGCCAAATCGACAACTTCGGTGGGTTCGTCGATGCGGCTGCCTCCAAAGCTGCCTCCTGGAAAGCGTACATAGAGCGGCAGGCTTAGTGTGCTTTCGCGCAGATCGATACCTTCGGCATAGAGCGAGTTTTCCATCGGGCCGCTCGAGATATCGGCGGTGACAATCAAGAGGCAGTTGTCCCACAGGCCCGTGGCGCGAAGGGCTGCAAAGAGGCTGCCCAAGGCCCGATCTTGATTGGATAGGGCGAGTTCGGCCAAGGCCCGGATGCGCTGTAAATCCGCGGGAGATAGGGAATTTGTGCCGCGCTTGGCCCGAAGCTCGGCGAGCACTTGGGCGGCTCTGCGGGGTTCGATTGGGCCGGCGTAATCCTTGGGCGGAAGGTCGGTCATCTCTTTGGGGCTTACACCCCAAGGGGGATGCGCTCCCCGGGCGTGAATCACCGTGAGCAGGCGGGCGTCGGGGCTGTCGCGCAAGACATCCGATATCCAGGATGTGGCTTTGTCGATGGGCGAGGTCGCAGGCTCGCCGCTGGCGGGAGAGATTTCGCTGAATTGTTCCCAGGATGTTCCCGCGAATCCAAAGGCGCGAAAGGTGCTGGGAACGCCGCTAAACATCGCGGTTCTTACGCTTGCGTCGCGCGCGACGGTGCCGATGGTGGAGTGGGCTTTGGATAGGCGCGCGGCCACATCGGTGAGGCTGTGAGCCGGAGGCGGCAGGCCGGTGAGCAGCGATGCCATCACACCCGCGACGACGGTGGTGGGCGCTCTGTGAAACGAGAAGGTGGTCGCGCTGTGGGCGAGCTCGGAGAGGGCGGGCAGGTCGGGCGATGGTTCGCTCTTCCAGGGGGGCAGCATCGATCGTTCGACGCCGCTTAAGACGACGATGATGGCGGCTTTTGCGGGGGGAAGAGGAGCGATGGTGCTTTCGGTCATTTCAAGCCGGGGATCGCCCAATAAAACGCGCGTTCCCGCGGGTGCGCCGACGGCCCGGAGCTCGAGGGCGGCCAGCATTCCCACTTCGCCCTGGAGCGCAACATCGATATCGCTCCAGACGGCTTTATCGCCTCCGGTGAGATGAGCGCGGTGGAGCACGCGAGGTGCTTTTCCGTCTTCGAGAATGCGGATTTCGGCATCGCCTTCGCCTTGTCCCAACAGGCCGAGCGAAGCCTTGAAGCGGGCCTCGCGCGGCAGATGAACAGGGCAGCGGACGGCGCCCGGCGCGCGCAGGGCGATAGAACGGTGAGGAACGCCTGAAAGCGCGGCGGCGGGCAGCACAACGTCGCGCATCGTGGGCGGCCCGTAGGTTTGTTTGAGTTCGTCGGGAAAGCCGATGCGAATCCAATCCAATTCGGCAAATGCCTCGTTGCCTTTGGGCTTGCCCGCAAAGCGAAGCGTGATGGTGTGCAGGCCCGCATCGGCGGGCAAGGTCGTCGTGACGGTATTGGCCGTGCGGATCTGGTCGCGCTGAAAATTCAAGAGCCCAAGCGGCTGGTCATCGAGCAAGACCGAAGCCGATTTTGCGCTTCTTCCGATCGCGCGTGCGGACACAAATACTTGGTTTGGCTCGGTGAGCATGAACGAGAGCGTGAGCGTTTTGTCGAACACGCGAATCCATGTCGAGCCATCGTGTTCGGTCTGTAAAACGCCTTCGGGAACGCCTCCGCGAAAGCCAAAACGGCCCGCGAGCGCATCGGTGCCCGCATCGAGCAACAGGCCGCGGTGCTCTAAATCGCAATCCGGCAGCGCGCCGATCAGTTCGAGGCGGGGCGCTGGCTTGGGCGGGCCAGGTGCTTTAATTTCAGCCGTTTTTTCGGGTGTTTTGGTCTGGGGATCGCCTGCAGAATCGGAACTCTTCGCGCATTGGCACGATGCGATGGCTCCCAGGCCAAGACAAGCCAGCGCGAGAGCTGTCTTCATCTGGACCAGGGAGGAGCCATGCGCACTCGGCTTAAACGGCCTTCTTTGATGGTTGCGAAGCGCACGCGCTCTTCGCCCCGGAGCTTGACGCGAATCTCGTAGGTGCCCGCCTTGGGCGGCAGGGCGACTTTGGCCACTGGGCCGCTTCCGATGAGTTTGTTGTCGACATAGATGCTGTCATGCGGTCCAGCGACAACTTCGAGCAAGCCTTGGCCCGCAGGTACTTTTTCAGATGCGGGAAGGGGCAGTTCTTCCGGTGTTTCGGTGTTCAGCGCGGGTTTGGCGCTGGGTTCCGGCGCGGGCTGTTCGGGTTTGTTTTCTTTGGGTTCGGGCGCAAGCACGGCGGGCACCGGCGCATCGGGCACGGGATTCTGCGCCTGCACTGCGTGCGCCGCCTGCACCGGCTGGGCGGGCGCGGTCATCGCGGCCATTTGCATCTGCCGGAGTTCACGCTCGCGCGAGACGCGGGCCCCCACGGCAAACACCACACCCGTCAATGCAAACACCAGCCATGTGCCAACGGTGCTCTTGCGTGAAGGCTTTGGTGTCTGGGCGGGCGGCACATCCATTTCGGCCGCGTGGGGCGCGAATTGAGAGGGCCTGCGCACGCGGGTGGGCGTGGGGGTTGTGTCCTTCGCGGGTTTGGCCGCCAATGCTTTTTCGGTCTTCGGCGGTACAGGCTGAACGGCGGGCGCTTTGGTGCTGGCCAAGAGTTCCAAAGAAACGCTGCTCTCTCCATCGTGAGGCCGGGCAGGCGGCGGCGATAGCGAACCGAGCACGCCCAGATCGGCCGTTTGGGCCGGCGGAGGAGCTTCTTGTACAGCGGACACGACGGCCTCTGTGGTGCCTGGCATCCCTGTGAGGGCTTCCAATCCTAGAATCGGAACCGGCAAGCTTTCTTGAGCCTTTGGCGCCACGCCTTTCTTCACATCGATTTCGTGCGCGACCGCCGGAGCAAGCAGATCGTTGCCTTCCGCATCGATCACGGACAGCACGGCGCCGTGACATGCCGCATCGCAGAGCACATCTTCCAAAAAGCGGCCATCCACATGCCCGGATTGAAGCAGCATCTTGGGGGATGTACCGCTTTTCAGCCGCCCCAAGACCGATCGCGCCGACTCGGGCATCACTTGGCGAAGCTGTTTTTCCGCATCTTCATCGAACACCACACGCTCAGCTTTAAACAGCGCCTCACCCGACAAAAGCTTCATTGCGGCCCTAAAGCTTGCCGTCGCGATAAGCATTTGTTCGTCCAGCGAACCGCTGAGATCGGCCCGCACAGGCGCTTGTAAAGGCATTTCGGCATTCAAGAGCGGACCCACCGAAAAGCGGCCCGCACCCACGCCCAGCATCGCCGAAAACACACGCGGACCCCGCTCAAAGCTTCCATCCATGGTCGTTCGCGTGGCCCGCACAGGCTTTCCTTCGCGAATCTCGACTTCATACAAGTGAGTTGCATCGCGCAGCGAAAGCACACAGTTAGGACGCTGCGAACATACCAATCCAAGCAGCGTCCGCGGCATCAGCCCATCGAGCCGGCCTTTGACTTCATCGCCCGCCAAGAGCCGCTCGACAATGCGCCGCCTGGGCGCCATCACTTCGCGCACCCGTTCCACAATGGCCGCCGCGCTCGATTGTTTGCGCAAATATCCATCGGCCTGCGCACCCAGTTCCCGCACCCGCTGAAGCAGATCTTCTTTCCACGAGAGCAGAATCACCGGCACATCGCGCAGCACCACATCGCGCTTAAGTCTTCGGCACAACTGAAAGCCATCGAGCCCAGGCATTAAAATGTCGGCGATGACCAAATCGGGTTCGACTTGATAGGCCAGCGCAAGCGCCTTTTCTCCATCGACCGCTTCGTGAACCAGCGCTCCCGCCGATGCGAGCACGTCCTTTAAAAACCAGGCGATGGCCGGATCGTCATCCACAACAACCACCTTCAGGCCCGAAAGCTCTTTGGCTTTGTCGCTTCTCGAAGGCAGGTTCTTGCCCTTTCTCGCGGTGCCGCTTTTGTCGCCAAACCAAGGCGCATAAGGCAGCGCGCCTTCAGGCCCGAGCTCCAAAAATCGAAGCGTGCCTCCCGAGCGGATGGTCGAAATATCCCGGATGCGCGCCACGGCTCCCCACACCGCCGCAAGCACTTCACTGCCTTCGCCAAAGTCTATTTTCTGCGTGAGCGCCTTGACGCCCGCGGCATCGCACAAGCCTCGCTGAATTTCCGCGCCGAGCCTCATGCTGAGCTCTTCAAGCGATAGCGTTCCCAGCGCCGCGCTCTTGACGACCCGCTTTTCCGAGAGCGCAAAGAGTTCAGCGCAGGCTTTGCGAAGAGCCACTTGAGACATGGGTTTGGGCAGAACGCGGGCCACGCCAAGCGCCGCAAACGAAGCCGCTTGTTCGGGCTTGTCGAATTTCCCGATGCCAATAATCGGAATGCGTTCGGTTTGGGGATCGGAAAGAAGCGCGTCCAATAGCTCGCGCGCGCCCGCTTTATCGAGATCGGCGACGATTAAATCCGGGCCATATGCACGGGCTTTGTCGATGATCAGCACCGCGGACTCCTCGCATTCGCCTTCAAACTGAAGGTGCTGAGAAGCCGGGCCCGCATCCTCAAACAGCGCGGACGCAGCGGCGGCCGATGCATACACGAGCACCAGCACATGCTGTTTTTGTCCTTCGTCTGCCGCTTGAGCGGACACAGGCCGTGCCTTTTCCTCCAGGTTTTGCGGCAACACCCGAACGTCGGTTGGCTGTAGTGATTGTGCGCTTCCGTTTGCGATGCCCATCGCGAAGTGCCCTAACACGCGGGGTATTTTTCTCCCCAATTTATGGCGCTCTTTTTTGAGGGGCAGCTTTGAATTTCACCTAAAAATAAAGCGTTTTTGGTTTAGTCGCACTGAATGCGGTCGAAGTTGCCATCGGCCGAGGTGCTCTTCGCCAGCGGGCAAGCTTCGCCTGGACCTATGCATTTTCCAGCGACGCATGCCTGAACTTGAAAAGAACGGGTGCCCGTGCAGCAAGGACAGCAGACTTCGACGCAATCCGAGGCTTGGGAACACGCGGAGCCCACCGGCAAGCCCGACTTCAGCCCGCTGCACGCACAGTTGGATTGGGTCCAGTTGATCGTGCCGTTGATGTTCATGCCCGTGGCCGAACCCTGCGAGTCCACACAGCTCTCCGCGCATAAATCGGCCGATCCGGTGGAGCAGCTCGCTGGATCGATAAGCTGGCATTTGCCGCCCCTGCATTCGGACATGGTTTCACAGGGCGGATTGCCTGAACCATCGCACGACATGCTGTCGGGCAGAGGCGCCACGCACACTTGGTTAGCGCACAGCCCGCCCGCAGCGCAGATGGTGAAGGAGCTTGAAAGACTGCAGGATGCACCGGCTTGAACCACCGTGATGGCTTTGCAGGTCAAGGTATTGGAGTCGCACCACAAGCCCGCGGTGAGGTCGCAGCCGACGGAAGGATCGCAGGTTGCGTTCATTTGGCTCGGCTTCTTCATGCATTGGCCGGTTGCCCCATTGCAGTAGAGGTCGCCCAGGCATTGGGGGCTGCTGGTGCAGGAACCGTTTTCCGCAACAGGCATCTGACATGTGCCATTACAGACCAAGCCCACTTCGCACTGCTTGGAATTGGACGCGCATGAATCGCCGAGCTTGAAGCGCGGGGCGCACACACCGCAAGTGCCGTTGGTGCGGTTGCAGAAGGTGCTCTGGCATTGGAAATCGTCGCCGCACGCCGCTCCATCCGCCAAGGTGCCCGCCGTGGGCGTGCAGACGGCTGGGCTGGTGAAATCCGCGCAGGTGAGGGCATCGTATTGGGCCGTGCAGGCTTTAATTTTCGTGTCGTTAAAGCTCGTTCCGGGCGCCTTTGCGCGCAGTTCACAGCTCGCGGCGCGCCGGGTTTCACAGGTAGCCAAGTCCGCGTAGTTGGCGGCGAAGAGGACGGCCGAGCAGCTCTGCAACATGGTGCATTCGCTCTTGGCGAAGGCAGGACACGAGGCACCCGCCGTTCCTCCGCTGCTGCTGCTACTGCCCGAAGTGTCGTCGCCGCCGCTCCCCTTTCCCGTTGGCGCCGTTCCCTCCGCGCACGAGCCCAATTGCAGGGCAATTCCCAGCACGGCCGCTAATCCAATCCACATTCGCATGGTTTCCTCCTCAATCTGTCCAAGTAAGATCAAGCCTGGTTCTCAGCCTTCGGTAACGACCAAGAGACCGCTCCAGTATCCGACGGTTTAACGCGCGGAGACACCGCTCCATGAGCTTCCACGCGCTGCCTCGGCGATGGTTCGCGTCAATTTTATTAAATTGTTGGCTAATTCTATAGTTGCTTTTCGATTTGCTCGCGGACCCAGGCGCCCGCGGCTTTTGTTCCGAGCGAGCCGCCCACATCGACGGTGCACTGTTTTTCTTCGATGGCCCGTGAAACGCATTGTTCGATGCGGGCTTCTTCTTCCGGCCAGCCCAAGTGCGAAAGCATCATGCCGGCGGTGAGCAGCGCGGCGAAGGGATTGGCGATATCGCGCCCGGCCAAGGGAGGAGCCGAACCGTGAACGGGTTCGAACATCGCGACCCGGCCAGGATCGGAGGCGTGCACGTTGGCGCTGGCCGCCATGCCCAAACCGCCCTGAAAGGCCGCGCCCAGATCGGTGACGATATCGCCGAAGAGGTTATTGGTGACGATCACCTGAAATTGCGAGGGATCTTGAATGAGATACAGACAGAGCGCATCGACATACACATGCTGTCCTTCGATGCCTGGATACTGCGCGCGCACCTCGTGAAACACGCGAAGCCAAAGCTCGTGGGCGTGCCTCATCGCATTGGATTTATCGGCCATCGTGACTTTGGTTTTGCCGTTGGATTTCGCGTAGTCAAAGGCTGCGCGGATAATGCGTTCCACGCCTTTGCGGGTATTTAGATCTTCATTGATGGCCACTTCATCGGGCGTGCCGCGCTTGAATTGGCCGCCCATACCCACATAAATGCCTTCGGTATTTTCGCGGAACACAACAAAATCGATGTCTTTTTTGCCTCGGTTTTTGATGGGCACCAGCCGGTCCGACAGCGCTTTGACGGGCCGTATATTGGCGTAGAGATCGAAACCAAAGCGCATTCCAAACAGGATATCGCGCGCATGTTCCAAGCCTGGAACGCGGGGATCGCCCAGGGCGCCGAGCAGCACCGCCGCGCATTCGTTTTGAATGGCGTTTTGAACTTCCTTGGGGAAGGTCGTTCCGTCGCGCAGATAGCGGTCGGCGCCTAAATCCAGCTCCCAGAGCGAAAGCGGCAGCCCGGCTTTATCGCGGTACAGCGCGAGCAGCTCGGCCGCCTGCCGGGTGACTTCAGGACCGATGCCATCGCCTCCGATGATCGCGATCTTTTTAAGTGTTTTTGATGGGTTGGAAGCTTCTTCGGGGCGTTGATTCATCGGAGGTGTTTGTTGCGTTGAAGTGTCTTTATCCGAGCATTTCCTGAATGGTGCGGTGTTCGAGCTTGTGCGCCGTAGCGACAGGGCCGTAAGTCACCGCGCCTCCATAGGTATTGATGCCCAAGAGCAGCGCCCTATCCGCCTTGGCCGCCGTGACCAGGCCCTGATCGGCGATTTTCACGGCGTATTTCATGGTGGTGTTGGTCAGCGCCCATGTGGATGTGTGCGATACCGCTCCAGGCATATTGGCCACGCAGTAGTGCACGACTCCATGCACTTCATAGGTGGGATTGTCATGGGTGGTCGGCCTGCATGTCTCGATACAGCCGCCTTGATCGACCGCCACATCGACGACCACGCTGCCTTTTTCCATGCGCGCGATCAGTTCTTCATCGACCAGCACCGGAGCCTTCGCGCCGGGAAGCAGCACCGCTCCAATGACCAAATCGGCCCGTTCCACAGCCTGCTCGATATTCTCCGGATTGGAATACAGCGTTTCAATCGCTCCGCCGAACACATCCTCGAGATAGGTCATCGTTTCGGCCTTGACATCGAGCACCGTTACCTGAGCGCCCATTCCAACGGCAATCGTCGCCGCATTCCGCCCAACGACGCCGCCGCCCAAAATCACCACGCGGCCCCGGCGCGTCCCCGGAACGCCGCCCAGCAATACGCCCTTTCCGCCCCGCTCTTTCTCGAGGCACGAGGCGCCCACTTGAACCGCCATCCGGCCCGCGACCTCGCTCATGGGGCGCAACAGAGGCAGCGAACCATCTTCATGCTGAATCGTTTCATAGGCGACGCCCGCGACTTTCTTCGCCGCCAGCGTCACCGTCAGCTCGGGCTCCGCCGCCAAATGCAAATACGTGTAGAGGATTAACCCTTCGCGGAAATACTCGTATTCGGCCTTGAGCGGCTCTTTAACCTTCACCACCATATCGGCGCTCCAGGCTTCGGCCGCGGTCTTCACCATCGTCGCGCCTGCCCGGACATAAGCCTCATCCAAAATGCCGCTTCCCTCGCCGGCCTGCGTTTCAACAAGCACGCGATGGCCCCGTCCGCACAGCTCGCGCACACCTGCGGGCGTCATTCCAACTCGGTATTCGCGAACCTTGATTTCCTTGGGTACTCCGATCAGCACGCGTTCTTCCTCCGTTGCAGTAGCTCTGCCGAAAACCCTCTTATCATCCTTTCTTTTAGGGCGAGGGTAAAAGCTTTAGGAATGCAGCGCGCAATAGGCGAATCAGTGAATAGGGTGCGCGTAAATCCAAAGGTTCGCCCAAGAGCGCCTCGGCGGGCCATAGAGGCACCCGGCGGGCCGCGCAGGTGCGGGCCAGTAAATCGCTGCTCTGTTCGGGACTTCGGCCATCAATGACCGATACCACGCTCGGTAAAAAGAAATGCCAAAAGGGGGCATAGGCATCTTCGTTAGGAAGTGCCATCATTTCCACAGTTGCCCGGTCTCCTAAAGAAATAACGCCTAAACTTCGGGGTGCCCTGGGGCTTGCCCTCGTAAGAAGCGGCCGAAATTCGGCGATTAGAATTAGCGCGGCGGACAGCGCGGGCAACTGTTCGACATCGAGAGCGAGGACAAGCCTGGGAGGTCCATCAAAACCCAAGGCGCTTGGGCCCCAGTGCATTAAACGAGCCCGAAGGTCGGCCAGCTCGGCGCCTGTGGCCAATGGAGTTTGTTCAATCTCCAAAGGAGCGTCTTCTTCATCGAGAAAGGCGCTGGGCAGAGCATCGGGGTCTCGGGGCATACACCAAAGGGCTTTCTATGCGTTAAGGGGAACTCCAGCCGTTTGAGCCATCCAATGGCTTAAACAATCGGCCACCAAAGGATCGCTGGTATGCACGCCGCGAAAGAGAGGCTGAGTTCCCCGGTGTTGAACACGCCTTCCTAGCAGGCTATAGGCACCATGCTCGGCAAGAACACAAAATCCTTCAATATCGGCGCAGTTTTCGGCTTTTCTCAGGTCGAGCACACGCATGGCCACACCCGTGCGCGGCAGGCCCCCAAAGACCGATCGAAGCGTGGTGAACAGGCTGGGCTCGGGCTGATAGGCGATTACAAGCTGCGCCGCTCCCGCCCGCAATGCTTCGCTCAGCGCCGATACACATAAAATACCCGCTTGGGCCATGGGCAGCTCGATGCCAAAGGGCCTCACCGCGATGGGCAGGGCATTCGATGATGGGGTTTCCGTGGCTTCTTCAAGGCATCGAAGCACTCCATCCACCGTGCTCGATGCAATGTCTTTTAATTCGATCAGGGGAGAAAACGCGCTCTGTTCTGCTCGAAGCCTGGCCAAATGCACCAGGGACGACAGTTCCCGGCCTTCATGGGGGAAACCAGCAACACCCACCAACATCCGGCTTAAGGTGCGCTGGAGCAACCAGGGTGTGCCCATCCGAACCGCTAGTTGTTCTTGCACCCTCCGGCGAGCCGCCTGCGCTCCAAGACCTGTGATTTCAGGCATGAGCAGATGAAATTCATCGCTGTCGACCCTGGCGGTCACGGAAAGATCGGGAGCATTTTCAATCATCAGCGCCGAGAGCTCGGCGGGGGAAATGTCTTGATCGCGCAGCAAAAACACCCCAATCGACAGCCTCCTGCCAAATCGGGCGGCGCGGGTCAGCTCACGCCCGGCCAAATCCGCGTAATAGGCGAAGGAGTAGGCGCTCGTCTCGAGATCGCGCAGGAGTTCGGCGCTGGGGAGGCTCCATTCGCTCACGTCAGATTCACCTCGCCTCGAAAGACGCATCGGGCCGGCCCACGCATAAGAACGGCCTTATCACGGGTGCTCATCCACAGCGGACCGCCGGGAAGCTTTACGCAAATCGGCTCGCCATCGGGGTGTGCAGGGTTTTTATGAAGATATGCCGCGGCGACTGCGCAGGCACCTGTTCCGCATGCTTGCGTCCGGCCCACGCCCCGCTCCCAAACGATTACGTCGATTTCGACCGGCCGCTCTTGAGCGCGAATCCGGCAAAATTCAACATTGCTCCCGCCCGCAATGGCCGCGGACACTTCCGGCCCCCATCGATCGACCGAAATCTCCGGCTCCAGTTCCGGTTCAAAAATCACAGCATGGGGATTGCCCATGTCCACCTTTAAAAAACGGCGGGTTTGGCCTTCCAGCGTTAGGCCAAGCTCATCGAGAATCCGGGCCTGACCCATATTGACGCTGACCTCGGCGCCGGCTTGGGTAATCGAATGCAATTCGCACGCTTTGGGTCCTGCATCGCTTTGAATCGTCAAGCGCGGCCCAAGACTGTTTTTGTTTGCGAGATATGCGGCCACACAGCGAATTCCATTACCGCACATCTGAGGCCGGCTTCCATCGGCATTAAAGACCACCATCCGCGGAGGATCGGACGACACCAACAGCACTCCATCCGCGCCTATACCGCGCCGCCGATCGCATAGTTGGGACACAAGCCCGGGCGCGAGCTCACCAACATCACCTGTATTGACAACAATAAAATCGTTGCCGAGTCCCTCCCATTTTTCAAAAGCCAGCATCGAGCCCGCGTTCACAAAACCTCACTTTCGCGCGCTGACCAACCGCGATCGGGCATCGGCGATATTGATTCCATTGACTTCCAGCACTTTATTCCGGCTGCTCGCGCCTGCTACAACCGAGACATCGCGCTGGCCAACTTCAAGAATACGCGCCAATAGTTTTTGCAGCTCGGCATTTGCGGCACCGTCGGCGGGCGGCGATGTAAGCGCTACATCGAGATGTCTATCCCTCACACCGAGCACAGCGCTTCTTGACGACTTCGGACGCACATGAACGGAGATCCTAATTGCGCCTCCCCGTTCGGAGATGGATAGGTTTTCCCATTCGCTGGAGGACGGACCTGGGTCACTTTGTCGATTCATACAACGATCGAGCAGAACAGATGTTTAAACCGAATCCAGAACGCGCGCGCCATTCACACATGATCATAGCGGCGCAGCCCTTCGAATGTTGTACATCATCCTTGGCGAAATGCTTGCATTTATATCGATTTTATTTGCATTGCGTTCCAGCGCTTTTCCAAAAAAGATGTGAGGACACATGACCCAATTGCGTTGGTCAACAGCGGGCGAGTCGCATGGGCCGGTTCTTCTGGCCGTTGTAGAAGGCATTCCGGCGGGGTTGGCGTTGTCGGCGGCCGATGTCGATGCGGATTTGGAACGAAGGCAGCGCGGGTATGGGCGGAGCGCCAGGCAAAAAATTGAGCGCGATCGGGTTCAGTTTTTGGGAGGTGTGCGGGGAGGCTTTACGACAGGGGCGCCTGTGGCGATGCAAATTGAAAACAAGGATTTCGGGGCGCACACGGGGCGAATGAGTCCGGCGCCGATGGAGCCTCCCCCTGAAGCTTTGTTGAGAGCCAGACCGGGCCATGCGGATTTGGCAGGAGCTTTAAAATATGGATTGCCCGATCTTCGGGATGTGCTGGAGCGAGCCAGCGCAAGGGAGACGGCGGCGCGGGTGATGGTGGGGGCGCTGTGCCGGACTTTTTTGGGCGCCGTTGGGATTGAAATTGGGGCGCATGTGGTGGCGATTGGACAGGTGCAGGCGCCTTTGTTGCGGGAAGGCTCGTCTCTTTCGCTCGTTTTCGAACAGGCGAGGGCTTCGGACCTAGGATGCGCGGATGAAGAGGCTGGCTCCTTGATGAAGGCGGCCATTCGAGAGGCGGCGCACCGAGGGACGACCTTGGGAGGCGTGGCCGAAATCTGGGCGATAGGCGTACCCGCTGGATTGGGAAGTTATGTTCAATGGGACCGAAAATTGGACGGGCGGCTGGCCCGGGCGCTGATGAGCATACCGGCCATCAAGGGCGTGGAGATCGGTTTAGGCTTTGAGGCGGCGCGGCGGGTGGGGCACGAAGTGCATGATCCTATCGAATACGATCGAGAGACGGGTGAATTTAGCAGACCGAGCAATCGGGCAGGCGGGATTGAAGGCGGAGTAAGCAATGGAATGCCTATCCTATGCCGGATGGCGATGAAGCCTTTGCCCACCTTGCAAAAAGCGCCGCTGATGTCGGTGGATGTTCAAAGCAAAGAAGCGGTGGAAGCAGCCTATGAACGAAGCGATATCTGCGCCGTGCCCGCGGCGAGTGTCGTGGGCGAGGCGATGATGGCCATCGTGCTCGCGGAAGCTCTTCTCGAAAAATGCGGCGGCGATAGCATGGGTGAATTTGTTCGCAATCTTTCAGGATATCGGACACAAGTGAAGGCTTATTGATCGATGATAAAGCCGCTGATTCTGACCGGGATGATGGGTTCGGGAAAGTCGACGCTGGGCAAGGCGCTGGCGCAGAAGCACGCACTCCCTTTTGTGGACACGGACGAGCGGATTGAGGCTCGGGCTGGGCGCACGATTGAAGAGATCTTTAGGGAAGAGCCCGGAGGACCCGGCGTTTTCCGCGCGCTGGAAGCGGAGATTGTCCGGGAGGTGTTGACCACCAGCGCGGGCCGTTCGGTGATTGCGCTTGGCGGGGGTGCGCTTCTCGATGACGGCATTCGGCGCATGGTTTTGGAGCGGGGCATGCTGGTGTGGCTGAAGGCCCGTCCTGAAGGGTTGGCCCAGCGTTTGGCGGGGCAGGTATTTCATCGTCCTTTGCTGAAAGGCGCGGCATCGGAACACGAGTTGCTAAAGCTTTTATCGGAAATCGAAGCGGCGCGGCACCAGGTCTACAGCCAGGCTCATTTGGCCATCTGCACCGATGACCGAACGCCCGACGAGCTCTGCGACACGCTTTCGGCCCTGTATTTTCATTCCAATGTGCGGCGCATCGATCTGGGGCCGCATAGCCATAGCCTTTGGATTACCCATGAACCTGCCTCGGTCTTGAGCGAACAATTGCGCCTGCTTTCACCATCCTCGGTATATATGCTGAGCGATACACAAGTCCATTCGCTGTGGGGGCGGTCCTTGCAACAAGAGCTGGAGCGGCGCGGACATCGCGTACAGACGCTTCGGATGGCTCAAGGCGAGGCGGCCAAAACCTGGGAACAGGCGGGGCATTTGCTTTCTTCGTTGATCGAAGCGGGCGCCGATCGGGGAAGTCTTTTGCTCGCGCTGGGCGGAGGCGCCGTCAACGATGTGACGGGTTTTGTGGCATCGGTACTCTTTCGGGGCATCGCGTGGATCTCAATTCCTTCAACCTTGCTTGCGATGATCGATGCCTCGGTGGGCGGTAAAACCGGTGTGGACCTTGGATCAGCAAAAAATAGCGTTGGACGAATCCATCAACCGAAGGCGGTCATCATCGATCCGCGAGTGCTTCGCACGGAAGGCGAACGTTCATTTCGGAGCGGACTTGCGGAAATGGTCAAAGCGGGATTGATGTTGGACGCGGAGTTATTTTGCACACTTGAAATGGAGAGCGCGCATCTGTTGGCCCGCCGGGAGGATGTACTTCAAACGGCGATCACCCGGGCCATCCATGCCAAGGCTGGGGTTGTTGAGCGAGACGAACAAGAGCAAGGCGAACGGGTCGTGCTGAATTTTGGTCATACGGTGGGGCACGCGCTGGAAGCCCTGGGCCGCTTCGAGCGGTTTACCCATGGCGAGGCGGTGGCCTTGGGCATGGTCGTCGAGGCTCGTATCGGCGAGACATTGGGGTTCACACCCGCGCCGGTGGTCTTAAGGCTAATCGATGTATTGGAATCCCTTGGGCTAGAGCCAACGATTGAACGGACCGATATGGAGCAGGGGCTAAGCTTCATTCAATACGATAAAAAACGGCGTGGCCCACGGCTTCGAACCGCTTTCCCCAGCGAGCTTGGCCGCTCGCGCCTCACAGAAATAAACCTGAGCGACTTCTGTGCCGAGGCATTAAAGAACACGGGCAAAACAACCAAATAAATTGAAATCAGCGCCGCAACATTGCCGCATTTTAATTGCCTTGGTTAAAATGCGATGGTGGACGATAAAGCTTTCCGCGAGGGCAAAGGTATGAGGAAAACGATTTGGCGCAAGGCATTGGTAACCGTGGGATTGCTAGCATTTGCCGGGCTGGCCGGCCCTTCGTGCGCGGATAACGAAAGCAGTTTTTTTATTCGGGCGTGTTTGGTGCCGGACAGCGCATGCGCCGTGCAAGCCACGCTGGATTCGGCAACCGTGCAAGGAGGTCTGGTGGATACGGCCTTTAGCGTTACGGGTTATCGCTGCCCGCTTTTGGTCGGTAATCAATTGGCGGCGCTGGGCAATGACTCGCTGAGAACGGAGACCTCGCGCATTGTGGTCTACGCGCTGGATATCACGGTGGCCGACGCGGCTTCGGGCGGACAAGTGGCGAGCTATTCGGTTCCGGCGGCGGGTTTTGTCGATCCTGGGCAGGCGCCCGATCCTGGCTATGGAGTTGTGGATGGTCTGCTGCTCGATGTTGGAACGGCTCAAGCGGTGGCAGCTCAGGCAGGAGCGGGCGGCTTTCCTCAAGTGCTGGTGTCCGTGGTGGCGCGGGGCCGGACCTTGGGAGGCACCGAATTGGAAACGGCTCCATGGACCTTTCCGATCACCGTTTGTACAAACTGCACATGCACGGCGGCGAGCGGAAAATGCACACCCGACGAGCTGACCTCCACCGAAGCGGATTGCCGTTTTGGTTCCGATGGCCGCTGCCGTTTCGTCGATACAGATTGCCCGTAGTTGCGCAATCAACGAACCGGCCGGGTATCGGATGAACCTCCGCGAATCGCATTGATCAAAAACAAAAAGGGAAGGCTCATCGCCAGAAAATCGATCTGAGCGCCCACGATGATGGACGTTTCGCCCGAAGCGCCCAAACCATAGCGAAATTGCCCAATCAGCCCGGCGCTCATAATGTAGCCGCCGTGGAAGTTATAGCTGCGGCTACCCCAAAATAGCCCTGTGGACACGCCAGGCGAAAGGCCAAAATCATCATCGGACTTTTGGCCATAGGCTCCCAGCGAGATCACCAGTGGCAGATAATCGATCACCGGCAAAAGCAATGAAGCGCCGCCTCCAAATTGAATCGATTGAAAGCCATTCGTACCCACCTCGACATAAGGGCCGAAACCAAAATCCGAATTGCGATCCCGCCCAAACAACACATCGCCCCGCGCGCCGAGATGAAAGCGGGTCTCTTCCCAATAGCGATGATGATATCCAGTCCCCGCGGCGCCTATGGTCAAGCCCGCCGTTCCCTGAGGAGCCGCCTGAGCTGGATACACCGCAAGCAACAGGGCAAAAACAAAAAGCCATGAACACAGATATCGTCGATATCGAAGCATCTTAAAAAGCATGATAGCGTGGCCCGCATGGCACGGCGCACAGTTCAATTGCGGGTCGGTGGACAATCGTACCGCGTGGTCAGCTCGGCGAGCGATGAAGAACTTCAACGTTTGGCGACAGCCGTTGAGGAAAGACTCGCGCCTTTGATGCAACCGGGCCGTTCGATGATGCCTCAACAGGCGATGCTGTTAGCGGCGATGGCCTTGGCGCATGACCTCGAAGAGGAGCGAACCAAGACCCGGCTTCTCAAAACAAAGTTTCGCGAAGCATTCACAAGAATTCTTGAACGAGTGGACCAAGCGCTGATGCGTTCCCCCGTCTCGCCGCTAAGCGAGCAGGAAGAAGAAGCGGGCGATTCAACCCTATGAGCGAAACCCTTCTTTCAGATTTTCTCCGCACCGAGCTTTCAGCCCTTTCCGAAAAAAACCTGCTGAGGCGGCCTCCTCAGTCTGCCGGCCCAAACGGCGCTTCTCCTTCGCAAACGCGGATTATCCTCTGCTCCAATGACTATTTGGGTTATGCGGCGGAACCCTGGCCAAGCGCCCCCGGCACCCCTCTTCAACCCGATTCATATCCAAGTGGCGCGGGGGCCTCTCGCCTCATCAGCGGCCATCATCCAGCTCATCAACAAGCGGAACGACATATTGCCCAATGGGTTGGCACCGAAAGCTCCCTCCTCTTTTCATCGGGCTACGCGGCCAATCTTGGAACCATCGCCGCCTTGATCCGACCAGGCGACCTTATACTTTCCGATGCCTTTAATCACGCATCCATCATCGACGGTTGCCGGTTGTCCGGCGCTCAAATTGAAATCATCCCTCATCGAAACACCGAAGCCTATGAGCGAGCCCTTCAAATGGGCTCTTCGTATCGCCGCCGATGGGTGATCACAGAAAGTTACTTCAGCATGGATGGCGATATCCCCGACCTTCAGCGCCTTCGTTCCCTATGCGATCGCTATCAGGCCATATTTATGGTGGACGAGGCTCATGCCCTCGGCGTCTTTGGACCAAAGGGCGCGGGACTCTGTGCGGAGGCAGGCATCCGGCCGGATATTTTGGTTGGCACGCTCGGCAAAGCCATTGGCCTTCAAGGAGCCTTTGTCGCAGGCTCAACCCTTCTCTATACCTATCTATGGAACCGGGCTCGAAGTTTTGTCTTCTCGACAGGCATTAGCCCATATCTGGCCAAAGCGATCGACCTTCGTATTCAGCGGGTTGCCGACGATGACGCGGGCCGTGAAAAGCTCCTTCATCTAAGCCATCTTTTAAGAACCAGACTCCTTGAACTCGGAGCCCAGGCCACCTTGAAAACCCAGCGCGGACCCATACTTCCCTGGATCGTGGGCGACGCCCGCCGGGCCGTGGAACTCTCCGAACGTCTCTTGGAAGCGGGTATCTTTGTACAGGCCATTCGCCCTCCAACCGTTCCACCGAACACGGCGCGCCTTCGGTTTAGCGTTTCCGCATCGCTCTCTGAGCGCGATATTCAGATGGCTTGTGAACACCTGAGGAACTGTTTCACGTGAAACAACATCCTCCGACTTCCTTTTAATTAAACCCTCGCCTTCACGCCGCCATGAGAATTGTCATCGCCGGAACAGGAACCGAAATTGGAAAGACGCACGCAGGTGTTGCCATTGTCGAGGCCCTGGTGGCCCGCGGCATCCCTACCCTCGGATTAAAACCGATTGAATCTGGCTGGACACCCGAGCAAAGCGATGGAGCCGCGCTTGCCCGCGTGAGTTCATTCCCGCCCAAACCTGCACCCTATACCTTTAGCGAAGCTGTATCTCCCCATTTGGCCGCGAGGCGGGCAGACGTATCCATTCAATTCGAGCGCATTGATGACTGGCTCCTTTCCCACTCCGCCCAAGTCCTCCTTATAGAGACAGCCGGCGCTCTTCTCTCCCCTTTAGGCCCCGGACTCACCAACCTCGATTGGATTCGACACCTTCATCCCGAGCGAATTTTCTTGGTCGCTCCCGATCGCCTCGGCGTCCTTCATGAAGTGGCGGCTTGTTGTCTCGCCTTCCGCACGCTTGGCCCTGAACTCCCAGAGCCCTGGGTTATTCTTCAAGCTCCGCCTATCGCCGACGGCTCAACAGGAAGCAATGCTTCCGAGCTCCATACCCTTGGAATTGCCAAGGTCGCCGCCAGCTTTCCACGCGCCTCAATCAGCAGCCCAGAACTCAGATCAGCAGCCGCTCAAATTGTGGACCTGATTGTTTCACGTGAAACACATCACCACCTATAACCGACCATGCCGCCCACACCCGGCCCGGCGTGCCAAATCGTTCGCCCTTGCACCGATGCCCGGGCCGACAACGTTAACTTTGGAAGAACCCGGTATCCCGCTTGAACAATCAGGCGCGTGCCTCGTTCGCTTTCCAATTGAGCCGTATCTGTATCGGCCCGGCTCGGCGAGCCTCCCGCGGGCTGATTGGTGGTCTCCGCTCTAAGCAGCATCGGCACCTTGTCAAACATCCCCAATTCCAATTGAGCGATCGTTCTTAGACCCACACCCCCCAAAACCTCACCGCCCACCATTAAATTGGTCCCCAAATCGCTCCCAAATCGAACAAATACTTGAGCGCCGCCCGATATCCCATCATCCAACAGACCGACCACGCCTCGGCCAATCATCGAAAAGGATTCCCATAAACCCAATTCCAGTTCCAAATAGCCGTACGTCAATCCGATCTCCCGGCCGGGCTTAGGGTCAAGCTCTCGATCCAACTCTTCCACCGAACCGCTTACACCCCGAAGAACCCCAAATCCCGATCGAAGCGCCCTCACCCCAAGCGACTGAAAACGAATACCCAAATAGCCTTCCGTTTGCCACATTCGGTCATTGCCCCGCAGCCGGTTAAAATCGGCGTAATCGGTAAGCAAGGCCGCGCTCATCCTGTATGTTCCACGGCTCTCTACGCCCGGCTTTCGTACCACCGCAAAATCCGAAGGCTTATCGGCGTGCGCAACAATAGGTTTTGCCTCGCCATCTTCATCGATTGCATCAATAAAATACTCGACGCGATCCGTAGCTAAACGATCGGGCGAAATCGTAACGGAGAAATAGCCGTGACCAATATTCTCCATGGGCAGGGAATCGTAGGTTTTTTTTCCCTGCGGCCTAAGATACAGAATGGCTCCCTTCGCTTCCGAGGACACTTCCAGCGCAAGCTGAAGCGGCGTATCTTCCGTCACTTCGGAGGGACCTACAAACCAACGCGGGAGAGGTGTGGTCTTATCTGCCTTGGGGGACTGAGCCGCGCCTTTGTCCACAGCCGCCGGCTTTAGCAGGCGCCGAAGCATCTGAGCCTCTTCTTGCAACGCCTCTGAAAAGCGTCCTTGAGGCCGGCTTTGAACATAATGCTCCAGTTTGCGAATCCGCTCGGGTATCGTTCCTTGATTTAGGCTGTCAAATAAGGCCGCCAATCCTTGAGCTTCACCGTCGTTTGCACTCGCTCCAGAGGTCGTTTCACCATTGGGCGTCCCAACGCGGGGAAGATTGGATGGCTCGCTTGCCGGCCGATCAACCACCGGTGGAATAAACCGGCCCGAATGAAGAACCACCACATCACCCACAGCGGGAGGCCGGGCCAGGGTTCCCGAGACTTCGGCCAGGGACAGCGTAGGGCGGACTTGAAGCAACTTGAGCTCGCCCAACCGATATCGGTCGCTGATGATCGCGCCTGTTACCGGATGCTTAAGCTTCACCGGTCTCCATAGCTCTACACTGAGCCCAACGGCGCCCCCTTTGGACTCACCCACATCCACAACCAACTGCTCACCGTCCAGAGCCAGCACGGTTCCTTCCGACGGCGACGCCTCGGCCCGAGGAGGCACGGCATTCTTTAACGGCTGTGCCCAAACCCGCCCGCCCAGCGATAAAAGCCCCGCAACCGCTACAAAACAAAATGCTCGGACACGCATCGACGGCCTCCCACTGGCATTTTTTATTGTTATACGCCTACGAAGCCTCTTCATGCGAGGGACTTGTAACCCGTCCCCGTTCCAACAAAAGTTTCTTCGTCGCCCGTCCGCCAAATACTTCGGGCTCATGCGACACCAAAAGAACCACAGCCCCTCGCTGAACCTCTTCATCCAATACGCTCAGCAGCCTCGCCACACCCGCTTTATCCAAACCGGTCGTCGGTTCATCCAAGAGCAAGAGAGAAGGCTTGTGCGCCAGCGCGCGGGCCAGGGCAATTCTTTGTTTTTGACCGC
Organism: uncultured Polyangiaceae bacterium; assembly: GCA_964537685.1. Classification (GTDB taxonomy): domain Bacteria; phylum Myxococcota_A; class Polyangia; order Polyangiales; family Polyangiaceae; genus CAZICM01. Next base: position 37,958 of record CAZICM010000044.1, on the reverse strand, counting down.
GCGAACAAGTACGCAAAGGCCGCTCCGCAAAACCGAGCAGTTCAAAACGTTCCTTGGCCCGCTCCCAGGTATCCCGCGCATCGATGCCATGAACTTTCGCGGCCAGTTCGATATTTTGGCGCCCTGTTAAATCGGGATATGCAAGCGTTTCATGTGAAACCCAGCCAATCTCGGCCCGAACTGCATGAGCGTCCTCCCCCAAGGGCTCATAAAATACCCTGCCCGAGCTCGGTTTAATCATCGTCCCAACAATACCGAGCAGCGTTGACTTTCCCGAACCATTGGCGCCTTCAATCAAAGAAACCGCGCCCGCCTTAAATTCCGCCGATACCCCTCGCAGCGCTACCGTCGATCCATACGTCTTTATGACATTGCGAACGGAAACCCGCTCAATTCCCGGCTTATGCATCCCTTTCGCTGAGATCGATTTACTCACAGCCCAACACCCGTTCGAGCCGCAACAATCCTTCTTGGATCTGTTCCGGAGCGAGCGTCCACGATAAACGAAAACCGTCGGGGACTCCAAAAAAGTCACCCGGTACCGCAAGAACTTGTTGGCTTTCTAATCCCGCCAGCAACAATTCTTTTATCGATCGGCCCCTTTTATCTTTAAAAAATCCAAATACGCCTCCCCTGACAGGAGGAACCCACATCAAATATTTGGCATTCCGTTCGGCAAAGGAACAGACCAGCGAAAGCCGTTCGTCGAGCTTGGAGCGCGCTATCTCCAGCAAAGATCCCGCAACCGATATCCCCGCCGCGCCCACCGCCGCCGACATCCGGGGAAATTCTCCTGTGATATGCATCGTAAGCATCCGGGCGCGTTCGATAAATTCACGGGGCCCCAATAGCCAGCCCGACCGGGAAAAGCCTAGCCCAAAGCATTTTGTCAGGCTTGATAGAGCGATAATATTGCTATCCAGTGTCCGCGCCGTCGTCCCTTCGTCGCATAGCTCTCGATAGACTTCATCGACGACCAATAAAACATCCCTCGCCTTTAAAGCCCGCGACAGTTCCAATAGCTCTTCATTGGTATCGAACACACCGCTGGGATTGTTTGGGCTCGATAGAAGAACCATCTTGGTCGTCGGATGCAAAGCGCCCAATATCCGGGAAATATTTAGCTTAAAGCCCTCTTCAAAGCTCCGCTCAAAACGGTTCACCGTCAGACCAAGACCTTCCGCCACGCGATAGAGAGGCTCGTAGGCCGGCGCCTCAACCAGAATAGAATCCCCAGCCCGGGCCCCAACAGCCAAGCTTACATAAAGCGCCCCCGAGGTCCCCAGCGCCGGAAGAATCTCACCCTCGGGAATTCCATAACGCTGAGATATCCCATGACAAAACGCAGGCACCGCATGAGGCGCCCCCAACACAGGCTTGGCCCCCATTTCTTCCAAGGTCTCTAGCGATACAGGACAAACGCCGCTGACCGCGAGATTGTACCGGGCTAGGGGAAATGTAGAAATGGCCCATTCCAAATAAGCGATGCGTGAAATCACAAGCGAAGCCTTGGAAGGCTTGTCAGCCGACGTCAAGAAAAAACTGTGGATAACCAAGGGAACAACTGTGTGAACCTTCTGAATAAAGGATCGCTTCAATCGATCCCTTTGGGTTTTCAAGAGTCTCCCCAGGTTTTGCCCACAGGAAAGCCTAATGCTATCTTATGAATATCATTAAGCTTTTCTATCTTTCCCCACGATTCACAGGGCCTACGATAACGACGTGTATATAATTTTATCTTCTTCTGATCGAAGAGAAGAGAGCGCGCTGTTCAGGTGTTCTTTGTAGGTCAAAGGGCCACACCCAAGGGTGAATCCTAAAACACAGCATAAAACCATCCAAATACAAACACAAAATCCTAAAAGCCTGCTAAGAGGGGGGCCTCCAAGGGATCGTTCCTTGTTCAAACACAAGTTTGAAAAGGCGTTCTCTTGAAGACACAGGGTGCCATGGACCTCGTAATCACCAAAAAAGATTTTGAACGCCTCGTTGAACGCTGTCAGGGCGTCGCCGACAAAAAGAGTGCGATGCCTGTACTCGCCAATATTCTTTTAACGGCCGAGGGAAATGCGCTGCGCGTCGCCGCAACGGATTTGTATCTCTCGGTCAGTGGCCAAGCCAATGCCGAAATCGTTCGATCAGGCTCGACGGCAGTGCCCGCAAAAGATCTCTTCGAGCGCATCAAGAATATGCCGGATGGACCGATTCAATTGACGACATCCGACAATGCTCAAACCACATTGAAGGCTGTTGGCTCGCCGCGCCGCTATACCCTGCCAGGCATCCCAGGCAGCGAGTTTCCCGCTCTGCCAAAGCCTGCAGCCGATGCGCCGACGCTTGAGCTTCCCGTCGAACATCTCGCCATGCTCATGCAGCGAACCCACTTTTCGATCTCGTCCGATGAGACGCGGCCCCACGTAAACAGCGCGCTCTTTGAGTGGGCAGGCGACCGCGTTCGGATGGTTACGACCGATGGCCATCGCCTCTCCAAAATGGAAATCACCGTGCGCGGAAGCTCGGCCACCGCCACCATGCTCATCCCTCAAAAAGCGATCAATCAGCTTCGCCATCTCGCGGATCAATCGCGCGGCGATAAAGACAGCACACCCATCGTGAAGATCGCTCAAAGCGGTCCGCATGCCTTCTTTCATCTGGTCGGCACAAACTTCTCTGTGAAGCTCGTCGATGCGCAGTTCCCGCCCTATCAGCAAGTTATCCCATCGCTCAGCGATCGCTCTGTGCGCGCACCGCGCCTCTTGCTCCGCGATGCAATGAAAGCCATCCGAATCGCCGCCAACGACCGCACCGGCGGCGTAAAACTTTCCTTGGTCACAGGCGCTTTACGTATCACCAGCGAAAGCCCCGACAGCGGAAACGCCTACGACGAGATCCCCGTCGACTACAGCGGACCCGAAGTCACCATCGGCTTTAACGCGGGCTATTTCTTGGATGTGCTCAACGCCATGGATGAAGAGGAAGTTGTGCTCGGCGTATCGGGCGAGCTCGATCCGGCCGTCATTCGTCCCGCGACCGAATCGGCAACGCAAGTGTATGTGGCCGTTGTCATGCCCATGCGCATCTAACGGGTGTCTTCCATCGGCCTTCCCCACCCTGAAGTGAGAGAGCTGCATCTCACGCAGCTCTCCATCCGCGACTTTCGAAATATCGAACGCATCGATATCGAACCCGCATCCCGGGTCAACGTCATCGAAGGCAACAACGGTCACGGCAAAACCAGCCTGCTCGAAGCCATTTATTTTGCGGCCACATCCAAGAGCTTCCGCACCCACCGCAGCGCCGAGCTTGTGCGCCATGGAGCTCACATCGTTCATGTGCGCGCCCGCTTCCGCGAAGGCAGCGAATCCGAACCGAACCCGCTCACCCGGGAACAAAGCGCCGCCATCGACGGCAACCGAACCCTCCTCAAAATAGACGGCAACCGCCCTCCCAGCCTCGCAGGATACGCAACCCGCTCGCCTGTCGTCGTCTTCCATCCTGAAGAAATGGAACTCTCTACAGGTCCCGCCGGCCTAAGGCGCCGCCTCCTCGACCGCGTCGCGCTCTACATGGATCCCGCCGGAGCCGATCGCCGGGCCCGCTATGAACAAGCTTTAAAATCCCGCCAAGAACTGCTTACCCGCCGATCGTCCGACCCCACAGGCGCCGACTTGGAAGCCTTTGAAGAGCTCTGCGCCAAACATGGAGCTGAACTCACCCAAACCCGAAAACGCGCCGCGGACGCCCTTGAAAGCGAACTTCTCCTTGCCTTTTCCCGCATTGCCGCCCCCGGCCTTCAGCTCTCCGTCCGCTACGAACCCGGCGGAAGCGAACACATCGACGAAGCCAAAAGCGAACTCCAACAGCGCCGCGCCCGGGATTCCGCCCGGCCCAGCGCAAGCTTCGGGCCCCACAAAGACGACTGGAAACTCTTCTTTGGCGAACACCCCGCCCGCCTCTTCGGCTCCCAAGGCCAGCACCGCGCCCTCACCCTCGCGATAAAAGTCGCCGAAGCCTCAACCATCGCCAACATCCGCGGCCTCCTCCCCATCCTCCTCCTCGACGACGTATCCAGCGAACTCGATCCCGCCCGGACCCGCGCCCTCTTTGAATTCCTCGCCCAAACCCAGAGCCAAGTCTTCCTCACCACAACCCGCCCCGAACTTATCATCACCCCTGGAATACAAGCTCCCGAACGCATGGACATCCGCATCGAGGAAGGGAAAATAAAGCCCCCCTAATTCAGCGGAAACACCGCCAAAAAAAGCACATTTTGCCTTGCAAAAACGAAGCGGGAACGATAGACTCCCGCGCCTCAAAAAAAGGCCATTTCAGCGCATTTAGAGCGAGCCTTTTTGAGCCCAAATCCACAGGAAACAGCACGGAACGCGATGCAGACGACCGAAACCACCCAAAGTCCGGCCCCGGAACCCAACAAACAAAGCTACGACGCCCATAGCATAACCGCCCTTGAAGGACTCGAGGCCGTCCGAAAACGCCCAGGCATGTATATCGGCGACGTTCACGATGGCTCGGGCCTTCATCATTTGGTTTGGGAAGCCGTCGACAACGCCGTCGACGAACATTTGGCCGGCGCATGCACGGAAATTAAAGTGATTGTTCACTTTGACGGCTCGGTCTCGGTTGAAGACAATGGCCGGGGAATACCGGTTGGAATGCACGCCAAAGGCGTAAGCGCGGCCGAAGTCGTGATGACCGTGCTCCACGCGGGCGGAAAATTCGACAATTCAAGCTACAAAGTCTCGGCCGGCCTTCATGGCGTCGGCGTAAGCGCGGTCAACGCCCTTTCCGAATGGCTAAAGCTGGAAATCCGGCGCGAAGGCAAGGTTTGGTATCAAGAATATGCCCGGGGCGTGCCCAAAGCTCCCCTCCAAGAGCTCGGGGAAACCGATAAAACAGGCACCAAAATCACCTTTAAGCCCGATACGACCGTCTTTAGCATGGTTGAATTCAGCTTCGACATATTGGCCAGCCGCCTTCGGGAATTGGCCTTTTTAAATGCTGGATTGATTATTCATCTCAACGACCAGCGCCCTCCGGGCAAAACCGACACGTATGAATTTAGAGGCGGCATTAAAGAATTTGTCGCACTGCTCAACCAAAGCAAAGAGCCCACCCACGACGACGTTATTTATTTTCAAGTGAACCAAGAACACGAAGGCACGGCGGCCCCCATTGCGGTTGAAGTCGCCATGCAATGGAATGCATCGTATACCGAAGCCATTTATTGTTATACCAATAACGTCCATAACAAAGATGGTGGAACCCATTTAACAGGATTTAGAGCAGCGCTGACCAAAACGGTCAATAACTACGGCGCCGGGCACAATTTATTTAAAGATTTAAAAACCGGACTCGCCGGTGAAGATGTGCGCGAGGGCCTAACGTGTGTGCTCAGCATCAAACATCCCGATCCATCATTTGATTCACAAACCAAATCGAAACTGGTGTCGAGCGAAGTCAAAGGCATTGTCGAAGCGGTTGTAACCGACAAACTCGGCCAATTCTTTGAAGAAAACCCGGCCAGCGCCAAAAAGATTATTGAAAAGGCAGCCCTAGCCGCCAAGGCCCGCGAAGCCGCGCGCAAAGCCCGCGAAGTCATTCGAAAGGGTTCCCTCGATATTACATCGCTTTCGGGAAAACTCGCCGATTGTCAATCCAAAGATCCCGAAAAGAGTGAGATCTACATCGTCGAAGGTGAAAGCGCCGGCGGCAGCGCAAAGATGGGGCGAGACCGGCATTTTCAAGCGATTTTACCGCTTAAAGGCAAGATTCTCAATGTGGAGCGGGCGAGACTCGACCGGATGCTGAGCTCGGCCGAGGTGGGGACGCTGATTACCGCGCTGGGCTGCGGAATCAACGAAGCGGGCGGATTTGAAATCGACAAATTGCGCTATCAAAAAATCATCCTGATGACCGACGCCGACGTGGACGGCTCGCATATTCGCACGCTGCTTTTAACCTTCTTTTTCCGGCAGATGCGCGAAGTCATCGAGCGGGGATTTTTATTTATCGCCCAGCCTCCTTTATACCGGGTGCGCAAGGGCAAAAAAGATTTGTACATGAAGGATCAAGCGGCGCTTGACGAATATTTGCTAACCAATGCGGTAGACGGGCTGGAGATTTTGGGGGAGGGCGCCGAGGCGGGGATTTCGGGGCAGGTGTTGTTTAGGCTGGCGCAGCGATTAAGGCGTTTCCGGGCTGTTTTAAGCAATTTGGACAAGTCTTGCGATGCGCGTATTGTGGCCGCGCTGCTTCGTTCGAGCGGATTGGGCGTGGACGAATTGCGCAACCGCGAAAAGGTCGAAGCGGCGGCGGAGCAGCTTCGGGCTTATTTGCAGCAGCGTTATCCCGATTTATTCCCGCTGACGCTTAATGTGACGTGGGAACCCGAGCATGGCGCTGGGAAAATATCGGTAGTTCCCCGCCCGGGCGCGAATGCGCGGGCCTCTGAAATCAATTGGGATTTGGTTGAGTCGCCCGAGTATCAAGAAGCGTGGTCGATCGAGCAAGACTTGCGGATAACGGTAGGCAGCGCGCCTTACCGGGCCAAACTGGGCTCGGGAGCTGCCGAGATGATTGAAAACAGCGAAGTGCTCGTGGATTACATCGAAGAGCGGGGCCGCCGGGGCATTACGATAAGCCGCTACAAAGGCTTGGGCGAAATGAATGCGGATGAATTGTGGGAAACAACGATGAATCCCGATGCCCGGACGCTTTTGCAGGTGCGTATCGATGACGCAATGAAAACGGATGAATTGTTCACCATTTTGATGGGCGATCAAGTTGAACCTCGCCGCGCCTTTATCGAACAGAATGCGCTCAACGTTAAAAACCTCGATATTTAATATTTATTTTCCTTCGGCCTGCATTCAATCAAATCAATCAAATCAATCAAATGGGCGCGCACGGGGGTTTGGGGGTATAGCGCAGCTTGCTGCGCGAGCCCCCATCGTTGCGAGATTTTTTTGGTAGGTTCACTTGCCGATCGGGAAACCGGCCTTAGCTTGGCCGGGCTATGAGAATTGATCGCATGACCACCAAGGCCCAAGAGGCCGTACGCTCCGCCGTCGATATCGCAAGCCGCCTGGGCAATCCAGAATTATATCCAGAACATCTTATCAAAGCCGTCATTGAACAAGAAGATGGAATTGGCTCGCCCCTTGTTCAAAAGGCCGGCGCCTCACCCAGCAATCTGCTTCGCCACCTCGATTCAAAAATCGAGGGCTATCCCAAAGTGAGCGGAGGCGCCGAACCGGGCCTCTCCAGACGCGCGCTCGGCGTTCTTCAGCGCGCCGAAGACGAAGCCAAAAACCTTAAAGACGATTTTATTTCCACCGAACATCTTCTACTCGCCGCCGCCAAATCCGATAAAGATTCCCAGGCCATTTTTGACCGGATTGGTCTGTCCTACGATAAAATTCTCCAAGCCCTCGCTTCCGTACGAGGCAGCCAGCGCATTACCGATCGCGATCCCGAGGGCAAATTCCAAGCATTGGAGAAATACACCCGCGATTTGACCGCCCTTGCCAAACGGGGAAAGATCGATCCCGTCATTGGGCGCGATGAAGAAATTCGCCGGGTAATGCAAGTGCTTTCGCGCCGTACAAAAAACAATCCCGTGCTCATTGGTGAACCGGGCGTGGGTAAAACGGCCATTGTCGAAGGAATTGCCCAGCGCATTATCGCGGGCGACGTGCCCGAATCATTAAAAGATAAACAGCTTGTCGCGCTCGATTTGGCGGCAATGGTCGCCGGTTCGAAATTCCGCGGTGAATTCGAAGACCGGCTCAAGGCTGTTCTCAAAGAAATCGAAGCGGCTCAAGGCCGGATTATTCTGTTTATCGACGAGCTTCATACCTTGGTGGGCGCGGGCGCGGCCGAAGGCGCGATGGATGCGGCAAATATGCTGAAACCGGCGCTGGCCCGCGGCGAATTGCGCTGCATTGGAGCGACAACGCTCGATGAATACCGAAAGCGCATTGAAAAAGACGCGGCCCTCGAAAGGCGTTTCCAGCAGGTCATGGTGAAACAGCCCAGCGTCGAAGATACCATCGCCATTTTGCGCGGTATCAAAGAAAAATACGAAGTACACCATGGTATTCGTATTCAAGATGCGGCCCTGGTAGGCGCAGCCGTGCTTTCCAATCGCTATATCACCGAACGTTTCCTGCCCGATAAAGCCATTGATTTGGTCGATGAAGCGGCTTCAAAAATCCGCATGGAAATTGATAGTTTGCCTATTGATATCGATCAAGTTGAACGCAATTTGCTAAAGCTTCAAATGGAAGAGCAGGCGCTAAAACGGGAAACCGATAAAGCGAGCAAGGCCCGCCTGGACGAGCTGAAGCGCGAGATTGCCGATCTTCAAAATGAGCGCAACACCATGAGGGCTCAATGGATGCGCGAAAAAGAATTGATTACCGAAATCCGCAATGTACAGCCCAAAGTCGAAGAATTGCGCGTGGAGGAAGAGAACTACAAGCGCAAAGGCGATTTAGGCAAAGCGGCCGAAATTCATTACGGTAAGATTCCAGAGCTACAAAAGAAGCTGGATGCCTTGAGGGCAACTCTTGCGGATGTGCAGGGAAAACAAAGTTATTTGAAAGAAGAAGTGACCGACGAGGATATCGCGGCCATTATATCGAAATGGACGGGCATTCCGGTGTCGAAGATGCTGGAAAGCGAAATGCAGAAGCTGCTCCGTCTAGAAGAAGAGCTTCGCAAGCGGGTGGTGGGTCAGGAAGACGCGCTTCGGGCTGTTTCAAATGCGATTCGCCGTTCGAGAGCAGGGCTCGGCGATGAAAAGCGGCCTATCGGATCGTTTATGTTTCTAGGGCCGACGGGTGTGGGCAAGACCGAGTTGGCGCGGGCGCTGGCCGAATTTTTATTCGATGATGAACGGGCGATTGTGCGCTTGGATATGAGCGAATATGGCGAGCGGCACGCGGTGGCGAGGCTGATCGGCGCTCCTCCGGGTTATGTCGGTTATGAAGAAGGAGGTCAGTTGACCGAGCCTGTGCGGCGAAGGCCCTATAGTGTGGTGCTATTCGATGAAATTGAGAAGGCACACCCTGATATTTGGAATACGCTGCTTCAGGTCTTGGATGATGGACGTTTGACCGATGGTCAAGGCCATACGGTCGATTTTAAGAATACGATCATTATTTTGACCTCGAATTTAGGAACGCCCGCGGCGAGCGCCGTGGAAGACCGAGAGAATTTAAGCGCCGAAGATAAGGCCGATTTGGTCCGGAGGGTGGTGATTGAAGAGGTGCGCAAGCAATTCCGGCCTGAATTTTTAAACCGGCTGGATGAGCTGATTGTGTTCCGCAGGCTGGGACGCGAGCAGATGGAACGTATCGTGGATATTCAATTGAAGCTCTTCGAGGCAAGGGTCGGAAGGCGCGGGCTTTCGGTGTCGATCTCAAAAGAGGCCAAGGATTTCTTAATCGATCATGGCTGGGATCCTCAATACGGGGCGAGGCCGCTTAAGCGAGCCATTCAGCGGCATATCGAGGATGAAATGGCGAAGCGGATTTTGGGCGGCGATTTTAGGCAGGGCGATGCGGTGTCTATCGATCGAAGCCGGGCCGGCGATTTGATCTTTTCAAAGCCGAGTTTGAATTAAGCCTATAAAGCTAGGCGGCGGACGACATCGAGCCCGGCATAGGCCGCCGCCAGTTGAATCTCATCCCGATCCCCCGAAAATACCCGTTCTCCCACTTCGGTGCCCCCGGGATGGGCGACGGCCCAATAGCACAATCCCAACGATCTCGAAGACGTTGCGTTGTTGTTGTCGGTTACGCCCGTTACGGCGAGGCCAATATCGCATTCGCAAAGCCTTCGCGCGCCCTCCGCCATTTCTGCGCACACTTCAGAAGATATGGCGCCATGGCCTCGCAGCGTGTCTTCGGATACGCCCAATAACTTGGTCTTGGCGCCAATGGATGGAGCCACCACACCGCCCACAAATACATCGGGCGCTTGGGTTTGGCTGAGCAGATGGGCAATCCATCCTCCTGTGCAGCCTTCGGCGACGGCCATTCGATAACCTCGGCTTCGAAGGGCTCTTACGACAATTTGAGCAAAGGTGTCGTCGCCTTCGCCATAAGCCATATCGCCCAGCCGCGCTTTGACTTCGGCCGTGGCTTTGTAGGCGAGTTCTTGAGCAAGGCTTTGATTGGCCGCTTTGGCAAAGACTTTTACGTCGACTTCAGGCGGTTGAATTCGATATCCGATGGTGATGCCCGGAAAACGCTCTTCGATGCCTTCCAAGCGCTGGCCGACGACCGATTCGCCGAGGCCATAGGTGCGAAGCCGAATTTGAAAGGTGTTGTTGGGCGCCGATCCCCGGATGCGGGTGAGCACCTGTTCGTGAAACATGTGTTTCATTTCGCGGGGAACGCCGGGCAGAAAGAAGAGACGGCTTTCTCCGATGGGAATTTGAAAGCCCGGCGCGGTGCCGACGCTGTTGAGCAAAATCTCCGCATCGGCCGGCACATAGGCTTGTTTCTCGTGACCGGGCGTTAAGGTTCGGCCCCGCGCCTCGACTTTGCGCCGAATGGACAAGATTGTGTTTTCGTCGCGCAGAAGATGTGTTCCCGCCGCGCGCGCCGCAGCCTGGGCCGTCAGGTCGTCGGTGGTGGGGCCCAGGCCGCCCGTGATAATGACCAAGCGATGCGCTTGCGCGAGCCTTTGAAGCGCGGCCACGATGCGTTCCATTTCATCGGGAACGGTGTCGCACGCAGCAACATAAAAACCTGATGCGGTGAGCTCGGAAGCCAGCCATGCAGCGTTCGTGTCCGCGATTTCTCCGCGGGTGAGCTCCGTCCCAATCGAGAGCAGGGCAATGGTCATGGGACGGTGAAACGTACCCTAATTGTTTGGGCCGGAATAGACGCAGCGAAAGCCGATTTCAGGGGAGCGGGTGCGGGTGTCGGTGAGTCTTCGGTGCCATGTGCGAAGGGCGCTTGCGGCGCTGTCGGCGTAGGAGCCTCCGCGGACTTCGGCGATGGTGTTGGGCTGCGGCGGTTCGGGCAGGGTCCATTCGGCCACATTGCCCGAGAGATCGAAGACGCCGTTTTCGGTTTGGCCATCGGGGTGCGAGCCTGTGATTTCGGGGCCGTCGGCGTTCCAGCCACAGGGGCCGGAGACCAATCCAAAGGCGGCGCGGCGGCAAACGGCGCCGGTATCGCCCCAGGCATAGCGGCGGGGGCGCTGTCCGGCGTGGGCAAAGGCGAATTGGCCTCGGGTGGGAAGGGAGCCTTTGGCCCATTGGCAAAAGCGCGAGGCTTCCTCGAGGGTAATGCCTGTGATGGGGCGGCCGGGTTCGCCGCTTTTGGGCAAGAGGGCACAGGCGCCGGCGGCTTCGCATTCGGCATAGCGCTTTTCGTGGACTTCAAAGGCATCGATGGCAAAAGGAGGGACGGTTTCGCTCCAGGGTTCGAGAATGCCTTGGGCTTCCCAGTCGCCTGGGCCGATATGGAGGGAACCACCCTGGAGTTGCACGACGCGAGGAGGGGCGGCGCATCCTTGGGGTAAAAGATCGAGATTTGGAGCGCATTTTGTGGGCGAATTCCGGCAGCGCCCCCGTTCATCCAAGGATTGCCCTTCACCACAGCAGCGGGCGCCCAGGGCCTGCATACCCTCGGCGCAGCGGACAGGCGGAGCGGCGGCCTGTTGAGCGAAGCGCAGAACGAGACCGAGCGCGATCAAGGCGGCGAAAACAGAGACCGATATAGCCAAGGCTCGCCGGGAGATGCGCGGGGAGTTCGTACAGCCTAGTCCTTTCGGGATTTTTGATGCTTGGCGGACTTGACGGGCTTGGCGGATTTGGCGGGTTTGGTGGCTTTGGCAGGGCGCTCCGGCGGGGCTTTTGCGCTGGGCTGGGCTTCTTCAGCGTCATCTTGATCGTCTTCCGGCTCGGGAGCCGGTTTTGACGCTTTGGATGCGGTCTTGGGAACCGTTTTTGAAACCGGGGCCTCGGCCGCTTCAATCATCGCCACAATGCGAGCCAGCGAATCCATCAGCGCATTTTTCACGCGGCCGTAGGTTCGGGGACCGACATCGCCCCGCTGATGAGCCCGCGTCAATTCGGCGATTTCATCGAGCAAGGCATCACGGGCTTCGTGGAGTTCGCGAAGAGCGTCTTCATCGATTTGCTGATCGCCCTTTCGCCTCGACAGGAAAAAAGCCGCTCCAAAAAAGGCCGAGCATGTGAGACCTACAGCGATCCACCGGCCTGGGCCAGGCGTGGGCAGGCCCGAAATGGTGATCTCCAGCTTCCGAACCCCGCCTTCATCGCGCGGCGCCTGCTTGCCTGTCATCAGCAAACGCTTGCCTTCGCGGTTTTTCGTCTGTTCCGCAGGCGGAAATCCAGCCACCGAAAGCCCCATATTTCTCGAGGCTTCCGCCATCACCCGCGCCATGGCCACCCGGGGCGGCATTTCAATGCGGATGGTCTGTTTTTCTTCGTTTTCAAGCGGGACTTGATAACGGAAGGTCACATCGTGGCGGCCCGGCGGCACCGTGCCTTTTAAGGTTGCGCCGATGCCCGAAAGCTCCGCCACATTCAGCGTCATCCCAGGCATGTCCTGTTTGGTAAAGGCTTTAAATCCTTCAGGAAGCTTGATTTGAATATTGGTCGGCACCCAAGCGACTTCGCCCAAATTAAAAATCGAAAATAATTGCTCGACGACCAGCGCGTCTTCGCGAAGCGCCACATAAACCGCGCCTTGCATACCCACCATCACGCCGTCGATGCTGGTCGATGCTTCGTAGGCGTGAAGCGTGGCCCGCTTTCCCCGCTGATCGGAAAGGCCAAAAGGTCCGAGCGAATATTGGGCAGGGCCCCGCGATGTATTGATCCGGTACGAAATCCCAGAGCCGAGCTCCAGGCTATCCATCCGGAAAGAACCCGATTCATCGGTGATTTGCTGGACTTCGCGTTCAGAATCGCCTTTGGCAACCGAGCTTTTTAGGATGGTCAAGCGGACCGGCAGCTTGGGCAAGGGCTGATTGGCGCCGTCTTTGATTTGAACCACCAGCGTTCCAGCCGGAAGCGAAGGATCGTCGGCCACATCGTCTTCGGGCGGTTCGGCAAACATCGCTTCATGGCCGGGAGGAATGTCTCGCCGTCCCGGTGAAGCGCCGACCGGTGGATGGCCCGATGGAAGTCCTCCCGCGTCCGCTGTTCCTGCCGCCTTGGCCGATGCGCTTGGAGCAGGCTGGGCAAATACAGGCGCCACCGCGAAACATCCCAAAAGCAGCGCGGCAACCCAACCGAATTGCCTAGGCATTCGCGCCATCATGAGCTCACCTCTTCTTCGGAGGGCTCTTCTTCCGCCTTCATGCGCGCTCCGCATTTTTTGCAAAAGACGGCATCGCTGTCGTTGATCGATCCGCATGAAGAACACACAACATGCGCCGGCTTCTCGGGCACGGTCTGCGTTTCGGCTTCTTCCTTGCTTTCATCGGGCGAAGCTTGATCCGCCTCGGCCTCTTCTTCTTCGCCGGCATCCCCGGCCGGCGGGCTGTCCGCCTGCAAGCCTTCTTTGGCCAGCCGCGTCTGCACCAAACCTTCCACCTTGGCCCTGCGCGGTGCCGATTCCTCGTCGAGAACCCTCAAGAGCCGCTTCGCTTCTTCACGGTACTTGGCCACCAGGACTTTGTAGTCCGCATCGCTGATCTTGCCGACGCTCCGCTCGAATTCCAAATCCTTCAAAGCCCGTAAAACAGCCTGTTTTCGCTCTTCCTCGGCTCTAGGCGCGCCCAGCGCGTAGGCATCCGCCCCCGATAAAGGCGTCTCTCCAAAGAGCGTGCGCAAGCTCGCCCAAAAGATAGCGATTACGCCCACCAGCGCGCCGGCCGCCAGCACCAGAATAACGCCGGTAGCTCCCATCAACAGCCCGGCGGCGATCGTGAGCACCACCGCCGCGGCCGGAATGCCCATGCGCAAATGGGCCGCCGTCAATAGCGCCTCCCGGCGCGGCTCTGATTGTTCCGAATGCGAAGATTCAGCAGTCATTCTTTGTCGAGCGCCTTCAGCTCATCGTCGAGACGGCGGTCATACTTCTTATCTTCTTCGGCCGAAACAGCGTCCTGGGTGGGGGCCTTCGAGGATGCTGCGTCTTTTGCCTGATCACGCCGGACCCAGCGCCGGAGAATGGTCGCGACCAAACCCGCGCCCGCCATGATCAGCACCAGAGGTCCAAGCCATACGGCCCGCTGAGAGCCTTTGTTGGGCGGCACGGCCAAGGCCGCCGGACCAAAACGGGCAACGTATTCTTCTTGGATTTGCTCGATGTTTTTACCTTTTTCGAGCTCGGCCCTCAATTCGGCGCGGCGCTCATGGGCAAAGCCGCAGGTGCAAGTGCCCAAGGTTTCGCGGGGACAGCCGCAGGTGCACAAAAGGCTCCAAAACAAGCGGCGTTCGCTTTCGTTTTGAATGCCAACGGTGCCTGTGCGGGCCATGTTGAGCGGGCCTTCTTCTCCGAAGGCGTCCTGGGCCGGAAAGGCCGAGATGCCCACGAAGACAAGCACCGCGAGGGTGAGTATCCATCGAAGGGTTTTATGGATGTTCAAGGTATTCATTCGGGAATCGAATAGGCGGCGGGGCCGGGGGCCGGCTCAGCGGATGGATGAGGCGAGGCGTGGGCATTGGTGCCGGCCCAAGCCAAAACGAGCCCAAAAATAATGGAGGACGCCACGGAAGCCGCGGCTCTCACATAGGCAAAGGCGCCCACTTCCTCCACTTGCAATTCAGGCCACATGGCGATGACCGCGCCCAAGATCAAAATCGCGGCGCCAAACCAAATAAACGAGATGAGCGCGTTTACGTGCAATTGAAAGGACGCGACTTTGGTTTGAGGGTTCACCATGCCGATGACGGTGTACAAATCGTTTTTCACCGCGTGATGAAAGCCCACTTCCGACGAAGGTTCGGGCGATGTTTTGTAGATAAAGCGCATCGGTTCGACGGGGTCGTTTAGCGCTTTTCCATGCCGCGCGACTTCCAGCGTGGCGATGATCTTGGTCTTCTCCGAGTCCACTTCCCGGCGCGTGCCTTGATAGGTCAGCGTGTATTCGGCGATGGTCGTCTGCTCGCCAGGCGCCAGGCTGACTTCTTTGTCGATACCCCAAGCCCGCCCGGCAAAGCCGATAAACATCACCGCAATGCCTACATGCACAATGTATCCGCCGTATCGCCTTCTGGATTTGGACACCAAGTTTAAGAGCGATAAAGCGATGGATTCTTCGGTCTTCTTTTGTTTGGCGCTGGCCTGTCTTGCGTTGATGCCGCGCACAAACTCTTGAATGACAACCGCGACATTGAAGGCCACGAGAGCCATCGTGAAGAAGGGATAGAACGATGCGGCTTTGGCCAGCGATTCGCCGAGCTTGCCGGGATAAATCGGATCGGTCTGGGCGATGGCAGGGAAGCCCCACTGCTTGCCAAAGGCGATATGCGCGATGGCCATGAGCACCATCGCAATTACCGGCCAGCGAAAGCTTTTGGCGAATAGTTCAGGCGATGTCTTTCTCCATCCAAGCAAAGGCGCGATGCCCATCAGCCCAAAGACCAGCAAGGCAACGGGCGGAATCCACATATTGTAAAATGTGGGGCCCAGCGTCGATTTTTGATCGAGCAGCCATTCGCTGATGCGAGGCCATGTTGTGGCGACGGTGATAAACACGGTGAGGCTTAAAAAGCCCCAGTTGTTGAGCAAGAAGGCCGCTTCGCGCGAGAGCGCCGATTCAAACATGCCTTCGCTGCGGAGCTTTGGAAGCCGGTAAAAGATAAGCGCTCCGCATACGCAGACGATCAAGCCCATGAAGTAGGCGAAGAAGATGCCGATGCCCGATTGAGCAAAGGCGTGAACGCTGGCGATGAGGCCCGAGCGCGTGAGAAATGTGCCGAAAATCGTTAGGAAAAACGTCGCGCAAATTAAAAACACGTTCCAGATCTTCAGCATCCCGCGGCGCTCTTGAATCATCGTCGAGTGCACGTAGGCGCTGGCCGTGAGCCAAGGCAAAAACGCGGCGTTCTCCACCGGGTCCCAGGCCCAGGGGCCGCCCCAGCCCAGTTCTTCATACGCCCACAGCATGCCCAGCGTGTTGCCAATCGATAAAAATAGCCACGAAAAGAGCATCCATTTGCGCGTCGCGATGATCCATTCGTTGTCGAGCCGGCCCGTGATCAGCGCCGCCACCGCGAAGGCAAAGGGTATCGCCGCGCTTGTAAAGCCGATGTAGAGGCTCGGCGGATGGATAATCATATAGAAGTTGCGGAGCTGATAATTCAGGCCGCTTCCATCGATGGGCGAGCCCGCAACGCTTGTGGCAAAGGGGTTTGCCGCGAAGATCATCAGGATCGAAAAGAAGAGCAGAACGCTCATCAAGGTCGCGATGACATAGGGCTGAAGCTCTAAATAGCGGCGCCGGAGCCAAAACACACAGCCGCCCGAAAAGAGCGCCGTCAAAAACAGCCACCACAGAAGCGATCCATCCTGGCCTCCCCACAAGGCCGCGACGAGATACGGCGTCGTCATCGACCGATCGCTGTAGCGGGCCACATAGCTGATGCGGAAATCGTGGCTGACAAAGGCGTAGGCCAGCACCAAAACAGCCAAAAACACCAGCGAAACGCTACCGTAGGCGCCCAGCCTCGCCGCTTGAAGAAGCCTCGGCCTCTTGTTGCCAGCAGCGATCGCGATCGCAAAGGTATAGGCCGCAGCGACCATAATCGCGTACAGCACGCCTGTTCCGAAGTAAGGGAGGGATTGCCACATCTCGCCCGGAGATTAGGGCGCTATGCGCCGCCGGGCTAGGTAAGACGCGCGCTCATGGCGGGCTTCACGCGCGAAAAATCTTCGCGCTTCAAGGCTCTATTCGAACCCACCCTCATCATGCCTATACTGCGCGCCATGGCCGAAATGCCCATGAACACCGAGCACTTGGTTTACGACTGGAACGAGATGAGCAGGCGGGGCCGGATCATTCCGGCAACCGTGGAGTTTCTCGACGAAACCCTTCGCGATGGGCTTCAGAATGCGTCCGTCGCCGATCCAACCATCGAGGACAAACTGAAGCTGATTCATCTGATGAGTCAGATCGGCATTCATGTGGCCGATATTGGGCTTCCTGGCAGTTCAAAGCGGGCCTTCGATGATGTGCTGCGCATGTGCCAAGAAATCGTGAACCACAAATTGCCGCTGCGTGTGGCGTGTGCGGGGCGAACGGTTGTCACGGACATCGTGCCTATGGTTGAAATCTCTCAAAAAGCGGGCATTCCGGTGGAGGTCTATACCTTTATCGGCTCGAGCCCGATTCGGCACTATGCCGAGGAGTGGGATATCGCGACCATTGCGAAGCGTTCGGCGGATGCGATTGATGTGGGCGTAAAAAATGGTTTGCCCGTGGCTTTTGTGACCGAAGACACGACGCGCTCTCATCCGACGATGCTGGCCACGCTGTTTAAAACGGCCATCGATCATGGGGCTTCGCGCTTGTGCCTGTGCGACACGGTGGGTCATGCGACACCCGATGGAGTGCGCAATTTAATTGGATTTACAAAGAATCTCGTGGCCGGAATGGGCGCGACGGTAGGGATTGACTGGCACGGTCATAACGATAGGGGCCTGGCGCTGGAGAATGCGCTGTGGGCGATCGAATACGGGGCCGATCGGGTTCATGGAACGGCTCTTGGTGTAGGCGAACGGGTGGGCAATACGGCGATTGAGCTGGTGATTTTAAATCTCAAGCTTTTGGGATTGCTGGGTCAGCAAGACGAAACGCATTTGATTGAATACTGCACGACGGCGGCGAGGGCGCTGAAGTGGCAGGTGCCGATTAACTATCCGCTGGTGGGGCGCGATGCCTTCCGGACGGCGACGGGCGTTCATGCGGCGGCGATTATCAAGGCGATGAACAAGGGCGATGCCTGGCTGGCCGATCGCATTTATTCGGGCGTTCCGGCGCATTTGTTTGGGCGCGAGCAAGAGATTTGCATTGGGTTTATGTCGGGCGCTTCGAATGTGGCCTACTGGCTTCGCAAGCGGAATATCGAGCCTGGCAAAGAGCTGGTGGATGCGATTTTGGCCAAGGCCAAGAACAGCGCTCAGATTCTGACCGACGATGAAGTGATGGAGATTGTAGGGAAATATCAGCCTGTTTCCGCTGCGGCTGAAGCCTAGGCGAGATGGCCGCCGAAGCTCCAAACCTGAAAAGCGTCCCGCCTTCTTCTCCTTCGCTTGGGCTGTGGGATCGGCTGGTGCTCTTTCTGGCGGCGGTGTTTTGCCTGTTTTTTGTGAGCACTCTGGCCGATACGGCGCTGTATATGCTGTCCGCGCCGATATTGGCCGCGCCCGCGCTGCCCGCTGAAATTCGCGATCGCGATGCGGAAATAGCGGTGTTTGTCACCGATGAGTCGGGCAAGCCTTTGGAAGGCGCGAGTGTGCGCGTGTTTTCCATTCGCAATGACAAAACCTATTTCGCGGGAGAGCGGCGAACCGATGCGCAGGGCCGTATGGTTCTTCAGCATTTGCCCCGGGGCGAAACGTGGATCGTCGCGTATGACAAAGCCCGCGCCCGCTCTTCAACCAGGCTGATTTTGTCGCAGGGTTTGCATGAGGCGCGTCTGTTGCTCGCGCCGGCGAAGGCGCTCGATGTGCTGGTGGTGAATGAAGCGGAAGAGCCCGTGGAAAAAGCCACGGTGACGCTGATATCGGGCGATCCATTGCCTTATGTGGTGACGACGGATGCGGAAGGAAAAGCCCGGCTCGATCGGCTGGGGCCTGTGCCTTATCGCGTAAAGGCGGCCGCGCTTGGGTATGACGAAAGCGTGCGTACGGGCGTTGTGCCTACGGTTGTACCTCTTCGTATCAAGCTCGAGCGCCGGGGTGTGCTGACGGTCACGGTGCGAAACCTCGATGGCTCGGTGGTGCCCGGAGCGACGGTGCTTTTGGCGGGGCCGCTTCTTTGGCCGCCCCGTTCGGCCGAAACCGATGCGCAGGGCAAGGCGATCATCAGCGGACTTCGAAGCGGTGTGTATGACATCAAGGCGAGATTGCAGGACAAAGTGAGCGAGACTTCCTTTGCGGTGCCGGTTAAAAACGGCGAACGCAAAGAAGCCGAGCTGACGCTGCTCGCGGGCCGTTATGTGCGGATCAGCGTGACGGACGGCGAAGGAAAAGACGCGCCGCCCATTGCGGATGCGAGTGTGCTTTTGGTGGAAGAGGGGATCGCGCCCTTTCCGCTTCAAGGCAGGACCGATGAAAAGGGGCTGGTCGTGCTTGGGCCGATTACGCTCGAGACAGCGACCATTTCGGCGCGGGCCAAGGGTTTTGTGGGCAAGAGCGCGGTGCCCATCGATGCCTTTGCGACCGAGGCTCAGATTGCGCTGAGCCGCGGAGGCGCTTTGGTTGGCGATGTGGTCGATGATCGGGGCTATCCGGTTTCAGGGGCCACCATTGAAGTGGTGGGTGTGGATTTGGACGGAATGCCCATCGATGAAACCAGCGCGTTGGTTGAGTTTCGGGATGACAATTTCGAGATGCTGCTAAGCGGGCCGACTCCATTGATTCCGGTGGGAGAGCTGGGTGTGATGCCGGGCCCCATTCCAGAGTTGCCCCGGGATGGATCGCCCTTTGCGGCCAGTGCGGCGGGCCGGGCCGAAGATGCATGGGTGACACGGGCGGATGGGTTTTTTAGGGCCGAGCCTCTTCCACCGGGCCGAATGCATGCCATTGTCCGCCATCCCGATTATGTGGAGGGAATCAGCGAAACGGTGAAAATCGTGCCTGGAGGCGAAGCGACGGTGCATGTGGTGCTTCGTCAGGGCGGCATGTTGGAAGGGCGTGTCCTCGAGGAAGACCGCACGCCAGTCGCGGGAGCGCGAATCGAACTGGCCGCGACCAAAGGCACCCTCGAGAGGCTGACCTATGCGGCCGACGACGGGACATTTGTATTTGCGGCCGTACCGGATGAAGTGCTGCTCAATGTCTCGAGGCCCGATGATCCGGCCGATATCGTGGCGAGGCTTGTGATTTCGGTACCTCCGAACGAAAGGCGCGAGGTGGAGATTATCCTGCCAAAACAGCGGGAATCGGTGATGATTCGGGTGAACGACGACCGGGGCTATCCCATCGACCGGGTTCAGGTTCAGGCGTTGTCGCTGGATGTGGATGTACCTATCCGGCGCACGCTGTTTACCAACGACGATGGCGTATGCGAGCTAAAAGACGCGGCGGGCGTGCCTTTTAGGATCAGCCTTTCAAGGCCCGGTAAGGCGCCCCGCATCGAGTTGGTGGAGAGGGCGCCTAAAGAGCTTGTGCTGGTGATGAGCGCCGGTTTTAAGGCCAAAGGCACGGTGACGGCGCGGGATGGGCGCGATCGCTTGGAGGATGCGGATGTCGCGCTGTTTACGGCGGCGGGCGTGCTTCGCACCAAAACCAATATCGACGGCGATTTTGAATTTGAAGATGTGGCTTCTGGCAAGGCCCGTTTGCAGGCGGCGCATAAAGACTATGCTTCCAATGAAATCGAAGTGGTCATCACGGGCGATCCCGAACATCCGGCCGATTTAAAGACGATCGATTTGGCCGAGGCGGGTGAAGTGGAAGGCGTGGTGGTCGATGCCGACGAGAATCCCATTGCGGCGGCTCGGGTCTCCAAAGACAGTCCTCCGGCTTATTTGCCCTTGGGGCCTCTTCCCCGGGGCATTGTCTTAAGCGACAAAGAAGGGCGATTTGTCTTGAGCGGCCTTCCCGAGGGCGAAGTGGTGCTAGGGGCCTATATTTCGGATTTGGGCCGTGGATTTTCGGAGAAAGTGCCTGTGAGGGCGGGGCGCGTGACCCAAGGCGTACAGATAATGATTACGGGCGACATACCGCCTGCCAAAGAAGCGCGCGGGGCGGGAAGTTTAGCGGTCACGCTGGGAGAGCGGGGCGATCCGGCCAATAAGCAGCAGAAAACCATTGTTATTTTGGGTGTACCGGCCGGCGGGGAAGCCGAAATGGCGGGGATTTTCCCGGGGGATCTTTTGCTAACGGTAAATGGCCTACAACTTCGCTCGCTGGAACATGCCCGGGCGATGTTATCGGGGCCGCTCACTTCGGATTTGGTGCTTGGATTATCGCGGGAAGGCGGAGCGCCGGGCCGGAGCGACGCCAGCGCGACTTCATGGCAAACGCGGGTGCGGCGGGAGCGGGTAAGGCGATAAGCTGCGATCATGCGTGCCAGAGCAAATCATGGGTTGGTGTTGGGCTTCTTGGGTTTGATGGCCTGCGAAGGGGAAGGCACGGTCCAACAGCCGCAGGAAGAACCAACGGTCATTCTCGATGGAGGAGGCGAAGTACCTGTTCCGCCCAACGGCGAGCTGGCCTGTCCTGTTGGAGCCTGCAACTACCAAAGCGGGGCAGGCTGCACGGGCCAAACGTGCACACCCGTATTGATGGCGAATGATGCGGTCGTGCCCCAATGCCAACCCGCAGGAAATGCCGCATCGGGCGCTGCCTGCGCGCTCTCGTCGGAATGCCAGCCCGGCTATGCATGCGCCGCGGGAAGCTGCCGAAAACTCTGCTGTGGAGGCGACTGGACGGGTTGCGCTTCCGAAAACGAGCATTGTTTTAGGCCGGTCGTCTACAAAGGCAGCACGGGCAATGTGATCAACACGGGAGCAATGCTCTGTTATCCGATTGGCATATGCGATCCGCTTGTACCCGCCTCGTGTACTGAAGTGGGCACCACCTGTCAGATTGTCGATCCAACCGGAGCCGTTTCCTGTTTACCCGAGGGGACGGGAGCGTCTGGACAGCCATGTCCTTGCAAAGGCGGCTTTTTATGTGTGGAAGGCGCCTGCCGAAGACTGTGCAAGGCCGTGGAAGGAGGGGGCGAGCCATCGTGTCAGCCAGGCGAAGGCGTTTGTGTGCATTTTAATCGCGATCCGCCGGGGGTGGGGGAATGCACCCTTTAATTCACCGCTCGCGTCAGCACCACTTCGCGCCCAGACCCAAGCTCCCAGCGTAAACTGTTCTCTCCCACAAATCTAAAAGTCGCCTCGTCTTTGCCTCCTTCTTCCCGAAGAAAGCTCACCACCACCCGATCCCCTTCAACCTTCGCAATCTTAAAGGTCCCTGTCCGCGGACTCTCCGCCGGGATCGTTACCGTTACTTTGCCCCCAGAGAATTCAAAGGCTGTACCTTTCACCCACCCCAATGCCTTGCCCGATTGAACCTCGGGAAGATGTTCAACCCCTTCCCCAAGCCATCGGCCTTGCAGCTTGTCTTTAGGGGTCTTTTCACATCCGGTTGTAATGGGCAATGCCATGGCCACAAGCATGGCCGCTCCAAGGCGCTTTTGCATAGATCTCCAGGCGAATGGTCCATGTGCCATCCACTTAATCTCTACCCTAGATCCAATGTGCGCACATGGCCAACAATGTAGGATAAGAGCGCACCTCGAGGCTGTAAAAGAGCCGGTCTTTCAAAGCGAGGCATCTTTGCGATAGCGTGCAAGCCAAGTGAACACGCCTTTTTCGAATCGCCGAATGCTGCTTGCCGAACAAGACCGGGTATTGCGCGAGCTGCTCAAACGAGCCTCGGAGCGCACGGTGCTCGGCCCGCCCGTGATCGTGTTCGATCTCGACGGAACGCTGATGGATAACCGGCCGCGCGTGGCGGCGATTATTCGTGAGCTCGCCGAGGAGTGGAAACACTCGCATCCCGAGGCCGCGGAGGCGTGCAGGCGCGCGACGCCAAGTCAAATTGGTTATGGTTTTATCGAAAACCTCCAGCATTTGGGGGTGAGCCGGCGCGAGCTGCATCAGGCGGGCTTGGCCTATTGGAAAGAGCGTTTTTTTGCGGATGAACACATCAAGCACGATGTGGAGGTGCGGGGAGCCCGCGATTATGTGCGGGCGTGTTACAAGGCGGGCGCGACGGTTGTGTATTTTACGGGGCGCGATTTGCCGAATATGGCGCTGGGTTCTTTTGCCAGCCTGCGCGATTTGGGTTTTCCGATTGGTGTGGTGGGCACCGAGCTCGTCACCAAGCCCGCTTTTGAGATTCCCGATACCGAATTTAAGCGAAGCGTGGCGCCTGAATTCAGGCGTATCGGCGAGGTGATTGCGGTGTTCGATAACGAATCGGCCAACTGCAATTTGTTTCTCGATGAATATCCTTCGTGCACGGCTTTTTATTTGGATACCCAATGCGCGCCCGATCCTCCGCCCCTGGATTCGCGCGCGCATGTGATTGGAACCTTTGAGTTGTTGTCATCATGAAGCGCTGGATTGGTTTTGTTTCGGCTGCCGCGCTGGCGCTTTCGTTTGCGGCTGCCTGCAATGGGTCAAACAGCAAGAAACCGGGGGCTGACAATGCCGATCCGGATGCTGGAACGAGTCCGAATGCGAGCATTTTGCCCGCGCCGCTAATATCGGAGGCGCCCGAGCCCGCTGCCGATGCAGGGCCTCCCGAACCGGTTGCCGATGCGGGTTTTCAAGGCATTTTGGCGGATTCGGCGGGGCGTCTCATTTTGCCCGATGCCGGTCCTCCGCCGCCCGAGACCTTGCGCGGTGATATGGCGCTGGCTCCCGAGCCTCCTCCTCCGCCCAAGGATTTATCCGGTGTGAGCTTGGAAATGGCGTTCCGGTGGAAGGATGTGCCCCAGCCGCCCAAGGCCCCCGAAGTGTCTTCGGAAGGCATTAAAGAGGCGCAAAAGCACACCTCGCTCACCTGGAAGATCGATCTGGCGGACACCGGAAGGATGCGCATCGAATTTGCCTCGCGCGCGCTTCCTTTTGCGATGCGCACGGAAATCAGGGCCCGCGCCGACCGCTATGGGCACTTGCTTTTATGGCCTAGTTTTGGGGGATTCCGGGTGATTCCGCCCGGGGCGCTGCGGACGGCTTTGGGCGAGCTTCGGGTGGATGTGACGCCGCTTTCGGCGGGAACGGTGAAGCCTCAAGGCGACGGCAAACGCTTGGGCATGGCCACGCGCAAACTCGAGCTGTCCTCGAGCATTGCAACGGTAAAGCTCGAGATGGGCAAAGTGAGCGACGCGGGTGAAGGCGGGACGCTTTTGTGCCGTTCGTTTTTGGAGCTTGCGGGCATCGATCCAAAGAGTCCGGTGTGCCAAGCGGGCGAAGTGCCTCTGTTTGCAAACTATGCGTGGACGGGCGGTGGCAGCCTTGCCCTTGAGGTGCTGAGCCTCAATAAACGGGCTGATTTAACGGCCAATGAGATGCTGATGCCGCCTCCGGGCGTGCCTTATGTAGCGACGGGTTTGCCTGTTGCGCCGGATGGAATTTTTCTGACGCGCGAGGAGCTGAAAGCCTTCCGGACATCGGCACTGACGGCTCCGGGCAACGGCGATCCTCAAGCGCCGGGCGAAGGTTTTATCGCGGCGAATTGGGGCGATATGCTTCTGTATTTGCTGGTCGACGGGGTGCCGGTGGGAGCCGTCGGGCCGGGCAAGGAACGCTACTTTATTGGCACACAGCGCGGCCGTTACAGCGTGCAGTGGAGAACCTTCTTGGGCGAGCGGGTAATACCGGCGCAAGTTATTGATTTTCCTGCAAAAATTGTTCACGGCGCGGCCGAGCGCGACGCCGGTGCGGATGGCAGCGCGCCCTAATGCTCGGGGCTTCGGAAGACTTCGGCGATATCGGCCGGAATGCGCATCGGCGTGAGATTGGGCCCCACACACGCCAGCAGTGTCTCGCCTTCGCATAAAAGATCGGTGCCGCGGTGAATGCGGTACGAAAAGCGAACGGTTGCGCGGTGAAGCTCGGCCACCGTCGATTCCACAATCAAATGCTCATCGAAGCGCGCCGCTTTGCGATAGCGCAGCTTGGTTTCCACGACGGGAAGATGAATGCCGCGCTTAGCCCAATCTTCATAGGCGATGCCCCGTTTATGCAGCCAATCCACGCGGCCGGCCTCGAAGTACACGAGATAGTTTGCGTGATGAACGATGCCCATCAGATCGGTTTCACAGAAGCGGACCTGAAGGCGGAAGTGGGAAGTCAGCGGATGTTGGGCGGACGCTTTGCTCATTTATTCGCGGGCACGGTGATGGTAGGGCCGCGCGCATGCAACACACCAATGTGACGACGCTCCTTTCGGCGGAACAAATTGCAGCGCGGGTGCGGGAGCTGGGTGAGCAAATTGCCAAAGACTACGAAGGCCGGAGGCTGGTCTTGGTGGGCGTGCTCAAGGGCAGTTTTGTATTTCTGTCCGATTTGGCGCGCTCCATCGATTTGCCGCTGCGCATCGAGTTTTTAGGTGTGCGCAGCTATGGCGAGGGAACGAGTTCAAGCGGTGTGGTGCAGATCACCCAGGATTTATCGAAGCCCATCGAAGGCGACGATATTTTGCTGGTGGAGGACATTGTCGACACAGGCTTGACGATCGCCCATTTGCTGGAGCTGTTCCGAACGAGAAAACCCGCGAGCGTGAAGGTGTGCTCGCTGCTTCACAAGCCCGCGCGCACCAAAGTCGAAGTGCCGATTTCCTACTTGGGCTTCACCATTCCCGATCGCTTCGTGGTGGGCTACGGGCTCGATTGGGCCGAGAAATACCGCAATATTCCTTTTATTGGCGTCGTCGAAGCAAAGTAGTTTTAGGTCAAACCATGAGCAGCAAACGCTTGGCCGTGCTTGAAAAAATGGTGGCCTCAGGCTCCAAAGATCCCTTCGCTTGGTATGGGCTTGCGCTGGAATATTCGGGGCTTGAGCGCTTTGAAGAAGCGCTGGACACCTTCACCAAACTGCGCGCGATGGAGCCCGCGTATGTGCCGATGTACTTGATGTGCGGAACGATGCTGATTCAGCGCGGTCAGGTGAAAGCAGGGCGGGAATGGCTGGGCGCGGGTGTCGAGGCGGCGCGCGCCAAGGGCGACAATCATGCGCTTTCGGAATTGATGGGCGCGCTGGCTTCGGCGCCTTCTGAATAGCTAGGGCACACACATCCCCAAGCCATTTTCCACGGCGCTTCTTCTGGCCAGCACCGAGGTGAGCATTGCCTTCATGTGCGCCGAAATATCGGCTTGGGCCGCGCCGACCTTCACCGCCGCGGGATTTTCGCTCACCATCTCGACAAGGGCCGCGCAGGTTTCGTCGTCGCTCACAATTTGAAACAGCTCGTTTTTCACGTCGTTCATCGTATTTTGAAGCTTTTCGGGCGTGAGCACGGCGAGAACGTGTGAAAGCGCCTGAAGATAGCGCTGGTACACCTCGGGCGATCGAATCAGTGCCTGATCGAGCTGGGCTTCGGCGCAATAGGTCAACGAGCAGGTGTCGCTGATCGCATCGAACCCGCCGTTGTGACAAGGCTCGTTGAGGTCGTCCAAATCCCAGCCCATCACCCGGTGAAAGAGCGCTCCGTTTTCCGCCGAGGCGTAGAAGAACGCTTCATCGATAAAATCCCCATTTTTGAGCACGCTGTACGCTGCAAGCCAGCGCAGATAGCCATCGAGATCGAGCCGGGCATCCAGTTCTTTTTCGATATCGCTTGCAGGTGCATTCAGCGCAATAGAGGCCAGTTCGTCGTAAGCCGAGAGCGCTTGGCTCATCAGCACCGGATCTTCTGGATGTTTTACTTCGGCGGGCTCGCCCTGCGAATCATAACGCCTTCGGATAACGCTAAATAGGCTCGCCAGGTTCTGCCTCACCGCATCTTCGGGCCGCTCGACCATCAGATAAACGCCTTGATTTTGGCCGTCGATTTTAAGCCGCACATAGCGCACCCGCGCCGGAAATAACCCAAGCGATGAAAGCAGGCGATCGCCGTACACCTGGCCGAAATAGCGCTCATCGAGGCACATCGAGACCAAGAAAAAATGATCGTCCATCACGCCTGGCATGAGGCGGCGGCTCTTGCCATCCATGTGAATCGTTAGGCTCTTGCGTTCGCAGAACAATGAGCCTTGTCCATGCAGATGCGCTTCCGTGCCAATCAGCGTTCCATGGCCGAGTTTAAGCGATGTCCTAAAGGGTTCGTCGCTGTTCTGGGCGATCCGATCGTCGTAAATCACACGTTCATCGGGGCTGAACGCTAGGTCGATTTGATAGGGATAAGGGTAGTCGTCAAAGCTCGCTTCCTCGGCTTGGCAGGGCTGGTTGAGCAGATGTTCGATAGGCGCGGGCGCATCGAGAAGCGTGCTGGTTTCGCCTAGTTTTAATGTGAATGGCGCATCTTCATCGAGACCCGCGCAGGCGCCGATGCGCACGATCGAATCCCGCCTGGCCTTCATCTGAGCGAGTACATCCGAGGCAGCCTGATCCGGCGCCATATCCGCATTCAGCGAAAACGTTTGAATGGGATCGACCACCAAGGCCGGATCGTCCGAAGCGTTTTCGCCCACGACCACCAGGCTTCGGTATAGCGATAAAAAGCCTGCTTTTACGCCGCAATCGGCCAATTGGGCCCTCGTCCCCGAGAGCAGCGCCGAAGCGTTCCATCCGCCTTCGGGAACAATCTCCGCGAGCCGCTGGAGCGCATGAGCCCGATCGGCCGAGCGATCGGCCAGAAGCACCGGTGTATCCCGCGCAATAAACACAAGAACCGTCTCTTCGGCAGGCAAGCCTTCGATCAGCGCTTTGGCCGCCGCTAAACGCTGGGCATGCGCCGAAGGATCCAGTGCAGGCACGATCAAGAGAGCCGTCATTCCAGGCTCGGGCGAGGGCCGCTGAACCAGCGCTTCAATGCTTTGGCCATTGGGTCCGATCAGCGACGCTTTGGGCAAATCGGCGCCCATCCCGGCAGGCGAAAGCTCAACCGCGATTTGAACGCCGCGCCCAGGCCAAGGCGATACTTGAATCACCCGCGCGGAAGGTCCTTGAGGCGCGGCATCAGGCATTTCGGCATCGGGCATCTGCGCCGCATCGCTTCCGGCATCCATCGCGTCCGGCTCGCGGCCGGGCACAGGTTCAAGCCCAAGCGAAGCCTCCGAACATCCAGCCGCCACAAGCCCAAGCGTCCCCGCACATCCCAAAGCCAAGAGCAAAGCGCGCATAGCCAATGAGACTACGCCGTTTTTAGCTCTTCTTCTGCCCTCTCAGCCAGGCCAGCCGCTCGCCGATGGTCCGCTCGTATCCCCGCTCGGCCGGCTCGTAAAAACGAGAGCCTTCCAAGGCTTCTGGCAAATACGCCTCGCCCAGCGCAACACCGCCCTCTTCATCGTGGGCATAGCGATAACCCTGCCCATATCCTTCGTGCTTCATCAGCGCCGAAACGGCGTTGCGCAATTTCATCGGCACAGGCAGCGCTCCATGCGCATCCACCATCTCTTTCGCCTTGTGCCAGGCCACGTTGCAGGCATTGGATTTGGGCGCCGTCGCCAAATACAAACAAGCCTGCGAAAGCGCGTACATCCCTTCAGGCATGCCCAGCCTCCGGAATGCAGCATCCGCCGATACGGCAATCTCCAGCGCGCGGGGATCGGCATTGCCAATGTCCTCGCTCGCGAAAATGATCATCCGGCGAAGCAAAAACAGCGGATCGTCCCCCGCTTCGATCATCCGCATCATCCAGTAAATAGAAGCGTCTGGATCGGAGCCGCGCATCGATTTGATAAAGGCGCTGATGACGTTGTAGTGCTCTTCGCCTGTCTTGTCGTAGAGCAAGGTTTTATGTTCGGCGCTGCCGAGCAAGAGCGATGTATCGATGCGCCTAAGCTGTCTGCGTTTGGCTTCGTCGGCGGCGATTTCCAGCGAAAGCAAAGCCTTTCGGGCATCGCCTTGAGACAGCGCCGCAATGGCTTCCAAGGCGTCGTTGTCGGCTTCGAGATTGCCGCCAAAGCCTTCAGGCGCCTGTAGAGCCCGCATCAAAAGCGTTAAAATAGCCTCTTTTTGCAGGCCATTCAGACGAAAGACCTTGCAGCGCGAAAGCAGCGGCGCATTCACCGCAAAGGAAGGGTTTTCGGTTGTCGCGCCGATGAGCGTGATCGAACCGTCTTCCACATGAGGCAAAAAGGCATCCTGCTGCGCCTTGTTAAAACGATGAATTTCATCGACAAATAAAATCGTGCGCCGGCCTTCGTAGGCGCGGGCCGCCCGGGCTTCATCGAGAATGCGTCTCAGTTCGGGAACACCGCCCAATACCGCATTAAAAGGCACAAAACG
The DNA here is from genome assembly GCA_964537685.1 of uncultured Polyangiaceae bacterium. Lineage (GTDB taxonomy): Bacteria > Myxococcota_A > Polyangia > Polyangiales > Polyangiaceae > CAZICM01. Next base: position 8,815 of record CAZICM010000044.1, on the reverse strand, counting down.
CGCGGACGTCCTTTCGGCGATGACCCTCGCCAGCGTCGTTTTGCCCGAGCCGGGCGGCCCCCACAAAATCATCGAAGGCACCCGATCGGCTTCAATTGCCCTCGAAAGCAACTGATCCGCACCGAGCAGATGATCTTGACCCACCACATCGCCGAGCTCCGTGGGTCTCATTCGTTCGGCGAGCGGCACCGAAGCGCGATGCGCCGGATCTTTTCGCGCCGCGGCTTCAAACAAAGTCGGCCGATCCATCTCAGGCGCTCCGCGGGCGGGTTTGCGCATCGGATCTCACTCACTCATTCAACAAAAACAGCGCCGCTTGTTTGGCATCGGAAGGATCTCGCCCCGCCCAGCGCACGGTTCCGTGTTTGTCGACTACGAATGTCAGCGGAATGCGCGAAACACCGTAGGCAGAAGCCAATCCTGCATCGACCACAATGGGAAATCCGGTTCCCATGCTGCGCGCCGCGAGCTCCGCTTCGCCTTCCGTCGCGTCCACGCTTACGCCGATCACCAGCACCCCGTCGCGCTTATACGATTGATAAAAATCGTCGAGCACAGGCATCGAGCTCCGGCAGGGCCCGCACCAAGATGCCCAAAAATCCAGCACCGTGACTCTTGTGCGCCCCTCCGAGGGCACCGAAACTTCACGCGAGGATGTCGCCGTTCTTGAAAATCCCGGAGCCTGCCGGCCCACCAAACGATGCGCGGTGCTCGGCGGAAGCGAGCTTGGAACGCAGCCTCCCAGCACCGCCGGTATCAGCGCGGCGCACCACAATGTCTTCCGGCCTGCGAGTGAACGATTCATAGGTTGCTAAGACCGCGCCCCAAAAATAGCCGTACCCACCCGAACGATGGTCGCGCCTTCTTCAATCGCGATTCCAAAATCGTGCGACATCCCCATCGAAAGCTCGGGCAGCGCGGCGCTTCCTCCATGGCGCTCCCGAAGCTCATACAGCGCCCGGAAATAGGGCCTCGATCGCTCTGGATCGTCATCAAAAGGCGGCATCGTCATCAGCCCGCGAATCTGAAGTCCTTGCGTTTCCGCGACAGCGCCGATCAGCGCACCCGCTTCATCCGGTGCACAGCCGCTTTTTGAAGCCTCTCCCGCGATATTCACTTCCACCAAGACAGGCAAAACCCGCCCCAATGCCAGCGCGCGCTTTCCCAAATCCCTCGCCAATTCAGCCCGATCGACCGTGTGCACCAGCGCCGCCACCTTCGCCACATCCTTGGCCTTGTTGCGCTGAAGCGTTCCTATCGCATGCCAGCGGAGCTCGCTTAAATCCCTTAGTTCTTCGGCTTTTTGAAGAAGCTCCTGCACATAGTTTTCGCCGAAATCCCGCTGCCCCGCTTCGTACGCCGCCCGGATCGCCGATGCAGGCTTGGTCTTCGATACCGCGCAAAGCTGTATCGATTCAGGCTTTCTCGATGCCCGCAGGGCCGCATCGCCGATGCGCAGCCGCACTTCGGCCAGCCGTTCCGCAAGATGTTGAATGTCCTCGGGCGTCACCAATCCCATGCATACCCTGAAGCTCCGTCCCTTGGAATTCGAAGCTCCACGTGGTGTGCAGCCCGTGCCAGCTTCAGTGTCAAGCTGTGCCGCATCCCTGCCGTTCACGGTTTAGATCCTCCGCAAATCTTGAAGGCGAGACTGGTACACTTTCTGCAGTGCACCCTCGACACACAACCTGCCGGCATTTGCCGCTTCAGAGGAAAGCGTTCCCATGCATCAAAAATGGTTTGGATCGTTTCGATGGCCGATGATTGCTCTGTGGTGTTTAGGGATGGGGTTGGGCGGCGAAGCCTGTACCTTTAATCCTCAGCCCGATCCTCCGGCCGGTAATGAATCAACGAGCTCGAGTTCGGGCAGCACAGCCACAGGAAGCGGAAGCTCATCCAGTGGCGGTACATCGACCTCGGGTCAGGGAGGCGCAGGAGGCGAAGAGCCGCCGACGGGAGGCGCGGGAGGCGCGGGAGGCGCGGGCGGTATGGGAGGAGCAGGCGGCGCGGGCGGCGCGGGCGGAGCGGGTGGAAGCGGAGGAAGCTGAACGATGGTCAGACAAAAGAGAACGCAAGGCCGGAGGGCGTGGTCGCCGCTTCGCTCGCTGGGCGCACTGGGCCTTGTTGGATTTGCGCTATGGGCGGCGGCCTGTGTGTTTAATCCTCAGCCCGATCCACCGGCGCTCACGTCTGAATCGGGCACGGGCGGCACCGGAAACGATTCATCGTCGGGCTCGAGCGCATCGGGTGGCGGTTCGACCATCGACAATGGCAGCGCCGGCGGCGGAGGAGCCTTTGGTGGAGCGGGCGGTATGGGCGGAGCGGGCGGTATAGGCGGAGCGGGCGGTATGGGCGGAGCGGGCGGTATAGGCGGAGCGGGCGGTATAGGCGGAGCGGGCGGAAACTAAAGCGCTGCTCAAGTGCGCAACAACTCAAACACCTGCGCCTCGCACGAACGAAGCTGACGCGACATTTCCCGGGCCAAATTCAGCACAAGCAGCGCATATCCCTTCACATCGCGCCGGTAGAGCACATCCAAATCCTGAGCGGAAATCGGCAGCAAAAGCGAAGGCGCCGCGATCCGGGCCGAAGTAGGACGCGCCTGCACATCCAAAATCGACTTCTCCCCAAACCACTGACCCGCCGACAAAAGCCGGGCCACGCCTTCGTTTCCCTGCTTATCCCGCCGAATCATCTCCACCTGCCCCTCCAAAATCACATACATCACCCGGCCGCTCTCGCCTTCGCGGTAAATCCACTTTCCTTCTTCGCAGGACAAAAGCGCTCGCTGTTCGCAAAGCAGCCGAAGCGTCTCATCGCTTAAGCCTCCAAAAAGGCCGATCTCACGCAGCCGCTCCAACGAACCTTGGTCGAGTTGCATACGCCCTACATTGCCTCTAGGCCGAAAGGCTTTTCGTGAACACGACCCGCGCCCGTCCCAGACCCGCGTAGTTTTCGTCGTGCTCCATCGACCAGCCCAGCGCCAAATGAAAGCGAATTGAACCTTCATTGGCAGGCGTTGAAATCGACTTTAGCGACGAGCAGCCCTCTTCTTTGCACGCCTGTTCAAACGACGCATAAAGCTGTTTACCCACGCCTTGGCGCCTAAAGTTGGGATGTATACCCACCAAATGCACATAGCCCAGGCCGGTATCGGGGCATACAAAACCCAGCAAAAACCCCGCGATATCGCCATCTTTCGCTTCAGCCACCCGGGCGAGCTTTCCCAGCTCATAGAAAAACATCGGATGAGCCAGCGCGGTCGATGGTCCGCCCCACCAGTGATCGATGACACTGACGATGACGTTGTAGTCCTCTTTGGTCAGCGGCCGAATGCGTAGCTCCACCTTGTCCTCCGGGTTTTTGAGCTTACCGAAAAGCGCTCCGCCCTCATCCTACTTTCCGAGACCCGCGTTGCGGGCTACACAGCCGGTCTGTGCACACCCAAGCAACGCTGCCGCTCCTTGCGCCATCCATCCTGTCGGCTGACTTTGGAATCCTGCGCGATGAAATCCAAGCTGTGGAAGCCGCGGGTGCCGATTGGATTCATGTGGATGTGATGGATGGGCGATTCGTGCCCAATATCACCATAGGCCCGCTGGTGGTCAAAGCCGCGCGGGCGGCGACGAAATTGCCTTTGGATGTGCATTTGATGATCGTCGAGCCCGAGCGCTACATCGACGATTTTGTACAGGCGGGAGCCGATCGGATTACGGTGCATGTCGAGGCTTGTCCTCATTTGCACCGCACGCTTCAGCAGATTCGCGCGCACAACATTCCTTGCGGCGTGTCGCTCAATCCTCACACCAGCGAAGAACAGATTCGCTATGTGTTCGGCGATATCGATTTGGTGCTGGTGATGAGCGTCAATCCCGGCTTTGGCGGCCAATCGTTTATCCGCTCGTCGCTCGCCAAAATCCGCGCGCTTCGCAAGGCCCTCAACGAAATCGGCGCCGATGTTCGCATCGAAGTCGACGGCGGCGTTTCTCCCCGCACATCGCGGGAAATCGTTGATGCGGGCGCGGATGTGCTGGTGGCCGGCTCAGCCGTTTTTGGAGCGGCGGCAGGCGTTTCCGGCTTGCCACAAGAAGAGCGCATTCAGCGCTACAGGCGCGCGATGGACTCCATTCGCACAGGCATGGCTTCACCATGAAAGGCCAAGAGCTTGCCGCGCTGCTTGGACTTAGCCTGTGGGCTTTGGCCTGCCGTCCCGCCGAACCCTCGTTTGGACAGCGCGCGGCCGAGCTTTCCCGGCGCGAACACCCAGCCGCGCCGTCTCAGGCACAGCCTCCCCCACCCGCGAAAAGCGCCGCCGGAAACGACGGGCAACAGGACGAGACCGAACAACAACAGCGCGTAAAAACCATGCTCGAGCGCGTGGCCAAAGTGCGGGGATTACCGCTCAAACGCAGCGTACCGCTCAAAGAACTCGACCGCCCCGCGATGCTCCAGCGCATACGCCGCCAAGCTCAAGAAGACCTGCCCCCCGACGTGCTCAAGCATCAAGGCATCACGATGCGCACCATGGGATTTATTCCGCCCGAATACGACTATGTTGCCGGTTCATACCGCTTAATCGAAGGGCAAATCGCGGGGTTTTATATGCCCAGCGACGGGATGATGTACTTGGCCGAAGATTTAGGGGACGAAGAATCGGACGAGACCTTGGCGCACGAGTTGGTGCATGCGCTTCAAGATCAGCATTTTGGCCTTGGGCCGCTTATCAAATACGTCCCCGGCGACGGCGATCGCATCACGGCGATCCACGCGATGGTGGAAGGGGACGCGACCAGCGCAATGCTCGACATTTCGGTCGGATCGGCCTTTGCGGTCAGCGAAAGCGCGCTGGCCCGGCTGCTTTCGATGTCGATGGCGATGAGCGACACGGGCGCGGACACACCGCGGATGATTCGGGAGTCGCTGGCCTTGCCTTATTCGGACGGATTTCGATTTGTGCAGGCGCTTCGAAGGCGGGGCGATTTTCCGGCGGTAGATGCGGCCTATGCGGCGCCGCCCCAGACCACCGAACAATTGATGCACATCGAAAAATATTTTGCGAAAGAGCCGGGGCTTAGGGTGGCCGTGCCTGTGGCGGAGCAGGGATACCGCGCCGTATTTGATGACGTGATAGGCGAGCAAGGGATGAAGCTAGCGTTGGAAGAGTGGGCGCACCGGGACATCGCCAAAGAAGCGGCGGCGGGCTGGGGAGGCGATCGGATGGCGCTCTACGAAAAGCAGTATGAAACGGGAGCCGTGAGCTATGCGGTGGTGTGGCATATCCAAATGGATTCGGATGAGGATGCGGCGGAGCTCGACGGCGTGCTCAAGAAAAAGATGCCCAAAGGATGTATAGAGCGCGCGAAAGTAGGGCCAATGGCTTACCGGACATCGGGACGGGAAGCGGTGGTGGTAGCGGGGCCCTACGAAGAGACAAAACCCGGACAATTCAAAGAAAGCGGAGGATGCACATCGGGGCTGAAATGGGCGGGGTTGGTGATCAAAAATTCTAAGAATCAGACCCCTTGACCTCGGCGCAGCGACAAGGCACAAGGCAAAGCGGCTTCACCTGGAGGGGTGGCCGAGTGGTCGAAGGCAGCGGTTTTGAAAACCGCCGTATCCGCAAGGGTACCAGGGGTTCGAATCCCTTCCCCTCCGCTATTGTTCAACATCCCTTGGGTACCTCGCCCAGCAAACTAATTCGCTCCCCCGCCGCCGACTTCGGCCCCGTGCGCGCTCCTTCCGGAAATCGTAGCACCACATGGTACACGCCAGCATCCAGGCTGAATTCTGTCTTTAATCCGCACTTCTCAAACACCCACATCATCAGCCTATTGTCCCGAAGTACATCCGCCTTAAATCCGGCAAGCCCCCGGTCTCTCGCAATATCCGCCATCCGCTGCATCAGCAATGTTCCAATGCCTTTGCGCTGCCACTCGTCCCGCACCACAAATGCGATATCCGCAAGCTGATCCGCAGGGTCCACATCATAGCGAGCCATCGCAATAATATCTGCCAGCTCGTCATTGGTGCAAACCACCAGCGCCACATTGCGATCGTAATCCAAATCGACCAGCTCCTGCATCTCCTTATGCGGATGCTCCCGCCTGAATGCCATAAATCGCCGGTATCGGCTTTCATCGGATAAACGATAAAACATATCCTGAAGCGCCTCTTCATCCGATATACGAACCGGCCGCACCCGCACCTGTTCGCCCGTGGCCAAGGTCTCCACGCTGGCCTCTTCCCATGGCAGCCTCGCCCGTGGCATGACCTGATCTTGAAATACAAAACGCCTTCGCTTTGCGGCGCTAAGCAATTCGGCCCGGTGATCTGGATGCGCGATTTCTATCAATGAAAGCGCCCGCTGCCTGATATTCTTTCCCCATAGATCGGCAACGCCATGCTCTGTAACCACATAATGCACATCGCCCCGGCTCGTCACCACGCCCGCCCCTTCTTCGAAGGCCGGCCTTATACGGCTGACCTGGCCATCCTTGGCCGTCGAACGCAAGGCGATAATCGGCTTGCCACCCGGGCTTTTGGCCGCGCCCCGTATAAAATCAACCTGCCCGCCTATCCCCGAGAAAAAACGCCCCATCAGCGTGTCGGCCGCCACTTGGCCCGTTAAATCGACGGCCAGCGCCGAATTGATCGATATCATATTGTGAAGCCGGGCTATATTCATAGGATCGTTCGTAAAATTGGAGGGCCTCATCTCCACAACCGGATTGTCGTGCGCCCAGGCGTACAAACCCCGGCTTCCCATCATAAACGAAGTAACAATTTTACCCGCCAAGAGCGTCTTCTGCTTCCCGGTAATCACACCCAGCCGGTATAGCTCCATCACTCCATCGGAAATCATCTCGCTATGAATACCCAATTCCTGATGCGACTTTAGCTCCGATAGCACCGCATCTGGAATCTTCCCTATGCCCAATTGAAGCGTCGCTCCATTCGGCACAAGCGTGCTCACATGCCGCCCTATCGCCCGATCGATATCGTCCAAAGGCTCGACTTCCCGCTCCGGCAATTCATAATCCGCACACACCATCGCGTCGATTTCACTCGCCGGTAGAAAAGAATCCCCAAGCGTGCGGGGCATATTTGGATTCACTTCAGCCAAAATCAAATCGGCCGAATCCACCGCGGCCCTCACCACATCGACAGATACCCCAAGACTCACATATCCATGCGCATCAGGCGGACTCACTTGAATCAGCGCCACATCCACCCGAACCTTGCGCGACATAATCAGCTTGGGAATTTCCGATAAAAACACGGGCATAAAATCGGCCCGGCCTTCTTGAACGGCCTCGCGCACATTGGCCCCAATAAAAAACGCCGTATGCCGGAAACGCGCCTCTTGCCCCGCCTGCACATAAGGCGCGGGACCCAGCGTCAAAATATGAACAATTTCGTTATCGGCCAGATGCTCGCCATGCAGCACCAAACCTTCCGCGAGCAACTTGGGCACGGCCGCACCCGAACCGATAAAAATGCGCCTTCCCTTGGGAATACGGGAGATCGCCTCCTGCACGGACACAATCTTTGAAGCGTAGCGATCCTTCCACCAATCATTCGGCGTTGTCATAGCGGGTTTTTAATCGATTCGAAGACGAGATGAAAGGGTTATGCGGCGCTCATGCGCGGCTGATGAAGGGCAGCGGGTACGGCCGATAAGAGCGCCTCGTGCAACGCCTGGTAATTGATGGGTTTTGTAAAAATGGCCAGCGGCGGATCCATGGGTCCAATGGATTCCAAGAGCGGATTCACATGACCGATCATGACGAAGATGGGGAGAGAGGGCATACGGGAGCGTGCGAAGCGGATAACGGCCACACTATCGGAATGCAGGAGACGCAGGCCGAGCAGAAGGATATCGGGGGCGAGGGGCCTGGACAATTTACCGATAGCGGCGGCGCCATTTGGGGCGATATCCACGATAAACCCATCTTCGCGGAGGAGCTTGGCGAGAATGCGGGCGGAGCGCATATCATCGTCGACCAAGAGCAAACGCGGGGTTTTTGCGGAATCGGGATCGAGCATAGCAAGAGAGCGAAGCCATCAATCGCCATGCCATCGGAGAAAACGCTATTTTGGAGCGGAAGGGAGGGCTCGAGTGGATTGGTAGAGGCGCAAGGCGTTCGCGCGGGCTGCAGTGATTGCGCGCGGGTTTATGTCGGAGGCAGGACCCCAGCAGCTTCATTGTGTGCGGGTCGTGGAGGCGGTGATACACATTTGGGGGAAGTGGGCAAGTGTTTTTATCGTTTCGTAATTTTGTGAGGCGGCCCCGCGCTGCCACCCGTAGCCAGCGATTGCCACAATCCTTGCCAGCCCGCAAGCGTATTCGCAACACCCGCAGCGGCTAACCCAAAACTCATGCTGGTCGCTGGAATACCAATCGCCGCACCGACTTGACTCAATACCAGCGCACCGCCCAGGATTTGCCCAACAAATTTCGATCGTTCAAAACGCGGCGATCCCACAGGCCCCACGCCCGCGGCCCGCTGCGTGGCATCGAGTGCAGCCGCGCCGGGAACAATGCCTTGAAGCAATCCAAGGGTTAAACCTGCGTTTACCTGTCTATCGGAAAGCATAGGCGGAGGAGGCCCCGCCGTTAGCGCGTGGTTCTCGGGTTCCATGGGGCGCGGTGTTAAGGTATGGGTATTCGCAGGCTTGCTAATGCGGGAGGCCGGTCAATTTTTATGTTTGCTATAGGGAACAATCTTATGCAGCGGGTCCCAGACGTATTGCTCGACCGGGATCATAAGAGCGTTGGTGAGGTTGTGCTTGTGGACCATATCGGCGAAGCGCT
>CAZICM010000043.1:0-76792 GCA_964537685.1 uncultured Polyangiaceae bacterium | reverse complement strand
CAAAGAATGCGGGCGCGATCTCTTGGCTCTTATTCGGTAACAAACGCCATAAGGTTTTATCGATCGCTCCATTGAAGGACGGAGGATATTCTTCGGCGATCAACAAATCATCCAAGCCGTCGCCTGTTGCATCCAATGTCAAAAGACTGGCTCGTTCGGTGCTGGGCTCGGGAAGATTTGTGTTTAGCTCTTCAAAACCCGTTCCCTGCTGGCCATGATGATAGGTAAATCGGGTCGCGGGCTTGCAAGCTTGATCGGCCGCGCATTCTTGAACGGACGCTAAGAGCCTGCGCTGGGTATTGGGCGATGTGCTGTATGAAAATCGATACTCTCGGATGAGCGAACTCTGGTTGATAAAGGTCTGGATCTTGTTCAGTTGCAATGAACGCTGAAGCTTCATCCCCCGGGCAAAGACTTCTCTCGCCGGCTGTGCTTGATATAAAAATTGAACGCTTCGGCTCGCAAGCGCATCGGGATGATCCGTGTAGTCGATTCGCTGAGGTGCAAACTCGCGGGTGTGAAAGTGCACCGGGTCGCGATCGTTGATGTATTTGAACCGAATCGCATTCCCATGCCGATCGCTGATGGTTGAGACCAGCCAGGTGCGAATCACATTTTTGTTGACAAAGACTTTGGCGCTGCTCTCGCTCGCGTATTGGTAGATCAGTCCCGACTTTGCATGAACGGTGAAGGATTGAGGCCCACTCGCGTTGGAGTTCGCAATGATCCTTGCAAAAGTGTCTGGCACCGTTCGGTATTCGTTGGGTGCCACTTCAACAAGCCGCGCGCCATCCATGCACAGCGCATCACTGGCATCGTCCCGAACCGGATCGATCTCTCCATCATCCGCTAAATTCTTCGGGCATCGGGTGATCGACGAAAAGCCGCTCAGTGAAAATCCAAGCCCCAAATATCCATCATCGCCGGCGCTGGAGTAGGTCACAGAAATGGCTGGCTCCATCCCAGCCCGCCCGGGCGGCACTGCAATCGGCATGCTTAGGTTGGCTTCGCCAACACTGGACACCGAAAAAAAGAAGTGGCTGGCACCTCCCTCGGTGGTCGCTCCATTCCCCAAATCCGGCAGCCCTTTCGCATCATCCAGCTTTGGGCATCCTATGAAAAGATCGCTTTCGGGTAACGGCACTTGACCCGCAAATCCCGCAAATGAGGACACGCCCGCGTCGCTGCACGCGCTTGCTAAAAACACGAGCAGTAAAGCCCAAATGCCTAGGAACCGCGCCCATTTCGCGGGATTCGCCATGGCCGAACCTCAGGGCGGGATGGTAAGGGAAGGGTTTGGGGAGGCGAAGGGGAAAATATTTGCGTATCCGTGAATGTTCTACGGGGCAGAAGGGTCGGGCGCGTTGGGCTTCGGGGGTTGGAATCGGTGCGGGAGGTCGGGCGCGTGGGGTGCCGGGGTTCGGAATCGGTGCGGGTGGGTCGGGCGCGCAGGAAGCGCGAGCATAAAAGTGTGGCGGCTCACGTGTTCCGGGGAACGGCGGTGGATGTTTTGAGAATGGGGAGCGGTTCCGCGCGGAACGGGGAGGGTTTTTGTTGGGGAGGTGGAGGTGCGATGGGTCGGAACGGGGTTTGGGCGAGGTGCGGGAGGTGGAGGCGCGGGGAAATCGATGAGGGGTGCGTTGGGGAAGGGTGGGCGCCGAAGGTGCGGCGGTGAAAAAGTGAAAATGGGGAGAGGGAGCGCTGGGAGCGGATAAAAGGGGCGCGTAGAGAAGGAGAGGGAGCGCCCGCGACGGGGGTGGGGACGGGAAAAAAGTTCGTTTTGGCGATCCCAGCGGGAATCGAACCCGCGTTACCGGCGTGAGAGGCCGATGTCCTAACCGCTAGACGATGGGACCTAGAGGGTGCTTTCAGAGCTGCTGCGCGCCTCAAATCTTCGGTCGCCCTCCCTCACCGTACAATGTACGGCTCGGTCGGGCTCCCTAGCTTTGAGGCGCTCGCGACGCTCTGAAGAGCACCCTCACGGAGAGTGTCTTCCGCGACGCTCTGAAGAGCACCCTCGCGAAACGTGTGCTTCGGAATTTCAATGACAGCTTGGCCGGGGGCCGGCTGGGGGACAAGGATTCGAACCTTGATAGACGGAGCCAGAATCCGTCGTCCTGCCATTAGACGATCCCCCAATTTCACTCGGGTGCGGTCGGCCCTTCGGCCTTCCGGGCGCGCAACACTACTCATGCCCGCCGGGCTGTCAACAAAATTTTTGGGGCCCAAAAACAAAAATCGCCGCGCTCATCGTCGTCCTCCCCTTGACGGCTGTTTTCTACGATCTACGTTGCGCGCCGCTATTAGCACTCGCTTCACTTGAGTGCTGAACATGAATTCAAACCAGCGATTCAAGAGGAAACCATATGAAAATTAGGCCGCTTCATGACCGGATCGTGATCAAGCGCATTGAAACCGAAACCGTTACCAAGGGCGGAATCTTTATCCCCGATTCAGCCAAGGAGAAGTCGATTCAGTGCCGCGTTGTCGCGGTGGGCAATGGAAAGCTGCTCAAAAATGGATCGCTCCGCCCCCTCGATGTGAAAGAGGGCGATGTCGTGCTGATCGGGAAATACAGCGGCAATGAGGTGAAGGTCGACGGCGATGAGCATGTGCTCATCCGTGAAGATGATGTGCTTGCTGTGATTGAGCAGTAATCAGGTTGTGCCAAGGGAATTAATTAGCCATGTCTGCAAAGCAAATTGTGTATGGCCGCAGTGCGCGGGCCGCTGTTCTCCGGGGCGTTAATGCTATCGCCGATGCTGTGAAGGTGACGCTCGGCCCAAAGGGCCGGAATGTCGTCATCGAGAAATCTTGGGGATCGCCCGTCGTGACCAAGGATGGTGTGACGGTCGCCAAGGAAGTCGAGATGGGTTCGAAGCTCGAGAATATGGGCGCTCAAATGGTGCGCGAGGTGGCTTCGAAAACCAGCGATAAGGCCGGCGATGGGACGACGACGGCTACGGTGCTCGCTCAGGGCATTTACAACGAGGGTCTCCGTTTGGTGGAGGCCGGTCATAATCCCATGGATTTAAAGCGGGGTATCGATGCGGCGGTGGAGGCTGTGCTGGCTTCCGTGAAGGCTTCGGCCGTGCCGACCCGCGATAAAGAGCAAATCGCTCAGGTGGCGACGATTAGCGCCAATGGCGATACCGAGATCGGTCAGATCTTGAGCGAGGCGATGGAGAAGGTTGGCAAGGAGGGCGTGATCACCGTCGAGGAGAATAAGAAGATGGTGACGGAGCTCGATGCCGTGGAGGGTATGCAGTTCGATCGGGGCTATTTGTCGCCGTATTTTGTGACGGATGCCGAGCGGATGGTGACGGTGCTGAACGATCCGCTGATTCTGATCAACGAGAAGAAGATTTCGGCGATGGCCGATTTGCTTCCGGTGCTGGAGCAGGTGGTGAAGCATGGCCGCGAGCTGCTGATTATCGCCGAGGATGTGGAGGGCGAGGCGCTTGCGACGCTTGTGGTGAATAAGCTGCGCGGGACGCTGAAGGTGGCCGCCGTGAAGGCGCCGGGCTTTGGCGATCGGCGTAAGGAGATGTTGAAGGACATCGCGATTTTGACGGGCGGCACGGCCTTTATGGAGGACTTGGGCCAGAAGCTCGATGGCGCTTCGATTCGCGATTTGGGGACGGCGAAGCGGGTTGAAATCGATAAGGACAACACGACCATCGTTGACGGCGCGGGCGAGAAGGCGGCGATCAAGGGGCGCGTTGAATCGATTCGCAAGCAGATTGCGGATACGTCGAGCGACTACGATCGCGAGAAGCTGCAGGAGCGGCTGGCGAAGCTTGCTGGCGGTGTGGCGGTGGTGCGCGTGGGTGCGGCGACCGAGACCGAGATGAAGGAGAAGAAGGCTCGGGTCGAGGATGCGCTTCATGCGACGCGGGCGGCCGTGGAGGAAGGCATTGTGGTGGGCGGCGGTGTTGCGCTGTTGCGCGGCGGCGCGGGGCTTGCGCGGATGCACTTCGGCGATGAGCGGGATGTGGGTGTGCGCATCGTGAAGAAGGCGCTGGATGCTCCGCTTCGGCAGATTGCGCAGAATGCCGGTGTGGATGGCACGGTCGTTGTGGAGAAGGTGCGGGCGGGCGAGGGTTCGTATGGTTACAACGCGGCGACGGATTCGTATGAGGATCTGATGGCGGCGGGTGTTATCGATCCTGCGAAGGTGGTTCGCTTTGCGCTTTCCAATGCGGCGAGTGTGGCGGGTCTGATGCTGACGACCGAGGCGCTTGTGGCGGAGAAGCCGAAGAAGGAAGAGGCTGCGGGCCGCGGTGGAGGCGGCGGCGGTATGGGCGGCATGGGTGGTATGGGCGGCATGGGCGGTATGGGCGGCATGGGCGGTATGGGCGATTTTGATATGTAGGCCCAGCCTTTCATTCGCTTGTTAAAGAAGGGGCATCCATGGCGGGTGCCCTTTCGATTTTTGTGGGCTTTTTGGCCATTGGGGGTACGGGGCGATAGAGTCGCCGGACGATGACGGACCCGCTATTTGCGCGCTTTGGACGGGAGTTCCAGGCCGGTGAGGTGCTCTTTCGCGAGGGTGAGCCGGGCGATGTTTTGTATGTGATTCAGTCGGGCATCATTCGCATTACCAAACATATTGGGGGCACTGAAAAGCTGCTCGCCATCCTTGGGCCGGGCGATTTCTTGGGCGAGCTGGCCGTGCTGAATAGCAAGCCAAGAACGGCGACGGCGGCGGCGGCGGAGACGGCCCGCTGTTTGCTCGTCGATGCAAAGACGCTGGAAACGATGGTGATGCGCAACAGTGAAATCGCGGTGAGGCTTATTAAGAGGCTCGCCAAACGATTGGATGCGGCCAACGCCCTCGTCGAGATTTTAATGCACACCGATCCAAAGACGCGGATCATGTTGTCGCTGGCCCGCCACGCGGACTTGTATGGCGAGGTGACAGACGATGGAATACGGCTGCGTGTGTCCGGTGCGCAGATTGCGGAAGAAGTCGGTGTGGATGAGCGGGTGGCAAACGAGGTGATCTTGAGATTGAGCCGCTTAAAGATGGTTGAAGATGAGGGTTCGCAGCTTGTGGTGACGGATATCGGCCGCCTGCGCGAGTTTCTTGAGCTGTTGGAGATGCCGCAGAAGTTTGGCGGAGAAAGCTGAGCCCTTGTGGAGCTCCGGGTAATTGGCTGTCACGGCGGCGAGACGCCCCGGCATCGGACATGCGCGTTTTTGCTCGATGGCCGGGTTGCGATTGATGCGGGTTCGCTGACGAGCGGGTTGGAGATCGCCGAGCAGGCGAAGCTGCAAGCGTGTCTGGTGAGCCATGCGCATCTCGATCATGTGCGCGATTTGGCGACGCTTGCCGATAATCGCTGTCAGTTGGAGTGTCCTCCGCTGATTGTGGCCGCGACAAAGCCGACTTTGGTTCAGCTTCAGAAATATTTTTTCAACAATGAGCTGTGGCCCGATTTCACGGTAATTCCGTCGCCGAGTTATCCGACTGTGCGTTTTGTCGAGCTGGCGCCCGAGGTGCCTCAGGATGTGTGCGGGCTGATGGTTTCGGCGGTTATGGTGAGTCACACCATTGATTGTTCGGGTTTTATTGTGGACGGCGGGGCGTCGTCGCTTTCGTACAGCGGCGATACAGGGCCTACAGACCGGATGTGGGATCTCTTAAACGAGAAGAAGAATTTGAAGGCGTGCCTGATGGAAGTGAGTTTTCCCGATCGGCATCAGAGGATTGCGACGCTGAGCGGGCATCACACGCCGAGGACGTTGCGCGAAGATCTTCAAAAATACCGGGCGGCTCAGGATTTGCCGACGATGCTCTATCATATCAAGCCTCTGTTTCAGGCTGAGGTAGAGCGGGAATGCGCGGCGCTTCCGGGTTTAAATCTGCATGTGCTCAAGCTGGATGAGCATTTTATTTTGTAGCGCTGGATGAGCTTTGGGCATCGTCGTCGGCGACGACGCGCGCGATGACGGCGGTGATGTTGTCTGTGCCGCCCAGCAAATTGGCGCGTTCGATGAGTTCCCGGCAGGCGTCTTCAATGGATTTGGTGGTGCGGACGATTTCGTGCATCTGCTCGTCGGTGACCATGCCCGATAGGCCGTCGGAGCAGAGGATGTAGATATCGCCCAAGAGGGCATCGTCGGTGACGAGATCGACCAGTACGTCTTCGCGGATGCCGAGCGCGCGGGTGATGACGTTCTGAGGAAGCTGGCGGATTTCTTCGTCGGTCATCCAAGGCGCCATTTGCCGGGCGTCGCTGACCAGCGAGTGATCGCGCGTAAGCTGAATGATTTCGTCGTCGCGGATGCGGTAGCAGCGGCTGTCGCCCACATGGCCGACGGTGATGCGATCGGCTGTTTTGGTGAACATCGCGGCGACAATGGTTGTGCCCATGCCAAAATCGGCAATGCGCTTGAGTGAGCGGTCAAAAATGCGCCGGTTGGCCAGGCGAAGCCCCGTGACGATGTAGTTCTCTTCTTCGGTGAGATTGGGATCGGCGGGGAAGGGCCATGTTCCGTCGTGACCCACGGTGATGGAGAAGAAATCCGAAAGCGTGCTTACGGCAAGCTGGCTGGCCACATCTCCAGAGCGATGGCCGCCCATGCCATCTGCGACGGCGACGACCCGATAGTCGGGCATCAACAAAAGGCTGTCTTCATTGTGCTCGCGGACAATGCCGACATCTGTCATTCCGGCGAACACGGTTCGCATGGCTAATGAGCGTGCGCGGCCGACGTCCGCGTCCTTGGAAGGGGTGTGCCTGTGGTGCAGGCTTGGTTTAGGTCTTGAATGAAGAAGATGTCCGCTTGCACGTGTAAGAACGAAACGCCTGCGCTGGTGCGCCCGGCTCGATGCGATTATGTCGTAGTGCGTTTCAGAGGGCTATATTCCTGAGATGTCCGCTGAGTTTCTTCGGGGATGAGCATAGCTTTCACCCTGCCGGATGCTCAGCATCAGGGGAAGAAGCCATCGGGAAGGCCGCCGTCGAGATCGGGAAAGCCGCCGTCGAGATCGGGGAGGCCGCCGTCGAGATCGGGAAAGCCACCGTCGAGATCGGGGAGGCCGCCGTCGGCGCCGAAGCAGGAGAGGGG
Organism: uncultured Polyangiaceae bacterium; assembly: GCA_964537685.1. Lineage (GTDB taxonomy): Bacteria > Myxococcota_A > Polyangia > Polyangiales > Polyangiaceae > CAZICM01. Next base: position 69,715 of record CAZICM010000043.1, on the reverse strand, counting down.
ATCGGGCTTGCAGACGCACATGCCGTTTTCACATTGGCCGCAGCCGCCCGTGGCGATGCATTGAAAGAGGCAGCTCATCGGGTCGCAGGAGGCGCTGCCGCTGCTGCTGGTGGAGCTGCTGGTTCCGCCGCTGGATGAGGAGGATGAGCCGCTGGATGAGGTGTTTCCGGAGCTTGTGCTTGTGGAGGTGGAGGATGAAGTGCTTCCCGAGGTGGATGAGGAGCCGGTGCCGGAGCTGCTGCTGCTGCCGTTTCCGCCTCCTGAGCCAAAAGGAAGGCTTTCATCGCTTCCTTCGGCACAGCTTGTGAGCGCCGCGAAAGGAAGTGCGATGGCCAGGGATAACAAGAGGAGCCGCGATATGTTGAGGGTGGCCATGGTGAGATCTCCGAGATTTAAAGCCAGGTTTCGCCGAGCCTAACACCAATCGATTGGGCAAGGGCTTCGGCGGCGCGCACGCCCCGCGATTGAGCTTCTTCGAAGATGGCCATGCCGGATTGATCGACATGTCCATAGGCGATGCCAGGCGCGAGGAGGCTTGGGGATTCAAACGGGGGATCGCCTATAAAACCAGGGGTTGGACGGGGCATTCCATGGCCCCAAAGCATGAAATCCATGCGTTCGATTTCTTCGCGCAAGTGAGGATGGGCGGGCGCAAGATCGCTGAGCACATCGCCGGCGAGGCTTTGCCAGGGGGCGCGGGCGAGGGTTTGGCGGACGTGGGCTACGTCGGCATCTCCAAAGGCGCGGTAGTAGGTGAGGACGGTGCGCGGCTCGAGGCGGGTTTGCTGATGTCCTGCGTGCACATATCCCAGGCCCTGGGCATCGAATAAGACGGAATCCCAAGGGAGGTTGGGATTGGGCTGTCTGCGCACATGGAGGTTGGCGACGAGCCATGGGGAGGCGATGCGGGTGGGCAGGTGGGTGTGGAGAGGGTGTGGAAGAAGGCGTTTGGCGACGAAGGCGGGCGTGGCGATGAGCACGCCGCGGGCCCTGAAACGAAGGGAGATGCGCTGATGGAGATCCCAGGCGCGGACAAGGATTTCTTGGCCGGAGGCTTCGATGCCGGTGACGAGGGTGCGGGTGTGGATTTTGGGTTTGGCCTGCTCGAGCATGGCGCGGACGAGGCGGCCATTGCCTTCGGGCCATACGAGAAAGTGAGAGCCGGATAGTTCAGGGGTTTTGAGCTTGCGCGCGGCGAAGTAGTGAAGGCCGGCCCAGGCCGAGACTTGATGGGTATCGGCGCCGAAATCGTCGAGGGTCGCGTAGCGCACATACCAGTGCAAAAAGGGCGTTTTGTAGCCTTGCTGAACGAGCCATTCATGCATGGTGATGCGATCGAGGGCGAGCAGGGAAGGGTCGCGCGAGGAGAATTCGATGGGGATTTGAAAGGCGGGGCGTCCATCGTTGCCGAGCTGTTCGGTGAGTTTTTCTTCGGTGTCATGAAAGCGATCGAGTTCGTCGCGTTCGGCATCGGTCAGGGCATCGAGGGGGACTAAATTTTCGTGCCATTCGCCTTGATAAAAGATGCGTTCCTGGGGCGAGTGGCACAGAACGCGGCGATCGAAGATGGGGCGCGAAGCGGCATCCCATCCGGTGACGGTGCCCATATCGGAGAGGAGGCGGAGGGCGGCTCTCGCTTCGGGGTTGGGAGCGGCCAAGTAGTGCGCTCCCCAGGGATGCGGGCAGGCGCCGTCTTCGCCGTAGGCGCTGGTTCCGCCTGGGCTGGGCTCGAGCTCGATGACATGAATATCCAGGCCCGATGGAGCGAAGCGCCATGCCGCGGATATGCCGCAAACGCCGCCTCCGACGACAACAATGTCGGCTTTTTGTTCTTGGGCGGGCTCTTCATTGAGCTGGAGGCCGCCGTCGCGAAGCAGGTGGCCGTGGTGGTGCGAAGCGCCGAGGATTTGGCCGCCAAAGGGTTTTCGTTCGGGTTCTAGGGTTGTCGCGGCGAATCCGGCGGCGATGGCGTTGAGAAAAGAGCGGCGATCCATGAATCCTTCTCAGCGGGACAAAAGTCCCCATTCATGGCTGTAGATGCCGACGAGTTTTTGATCGTTGAGGCGGTTGACCGGAGCATCAACGCGGCCGATATCGCGGGGAAAGCGAAAGAGTTCGGGCAAGATCGATGCGTCGAGATATTTGAGGTTCTGGGCATCGGTGCGGAGGGAAGAAGGCGGCTGTAGATGTTCTCCGCCGACGAGTACAAATCCCCAGTCGCCAAAGCTTGGGACGTACACATGGAAGGGAAAGGCGCGGAAGCCGGCGGCCTCGGTGGTTGTGACGATGCTCCAGAAGGATTGCCTGGCGTATTGAGGGGATGTGGCCTGAATGACGGCCACGCCGCGCATGCTGAGGCGCTGGCGGAGCAGGTGATAGAAGGCGTCGGTGAAGAGTTTTCCGACGGCGTAATTGGAAGGGTCGGGGAAGTCGACGATGGCCAAATCGAAGGAGCCGGTTGCCTGATCGAGATAGATAAAAGCGTCTTCGTTGCGGATGGTGACGCGCGGGTTGTTGAGGGCGTCGCCGTTTAGTTGTTTGGCGGTGGGCAGGGTGCGGAAGGCGTTGGTGACGGCGGCATCGAGATCGATGAGCAAGATGCTTTCGATGGCCGGATAGCGGAGCAGTTCGCGGACCGCGAGGCCATCGCCGCCTCCCAGCACGAGAACATGTTTGGGATCGTGGCCGAGCGCGGCGATTGCGGGATGTACGAGCACTTCGTGATAGCGGTGTTCGTCGTCGGAGGAGAACTGAAGGTTGCCGTTGAGAAACAGGCGTGTTGTGCGGGAAGTTTGGGTGATGACGACCCGCTGATAGGGCGACTGTTCCGCGTAGACGATAGGGGCTCCGTAGTAGATGGATTCGGAGCGTTCGGTGATGCGGTCGATATAGAAGAGGCCGCCTGCGAGCACGGTTCCGATGACGATGCATTCGACGCGGAGGCGGGCCAGCGTTGGGCGCTCGAGCGGGAATAGGAACGTGCTGATAAGGGCGACGAGCGCATTGAGCAGGCCGAAGAAGAGGCTGGTTTGATTGAGGCCCAGCTTGGGCAGAAGCAGGCTGGGAAAGAGCAGGCTGGCGACGAGCGCGCCGATGTAATCGAGGGTGAGGACGCGCGCGACGAGCTCTTTTAGGTCGAGGGAGAATTTTAAGAGGCGGATCAGGATGGGAATCTCGAGGCCGACGAGCGTGCCGATTAAGAGCACGAGGCCATAGAGCAAGGCTTTAAAGGCGCCGCTTTGGGTGTAGACGCGGAAGAGCAGGGGAGCCGAAAGACCGCCGGCGAGGGCGATGGCCAGTTCGATTTCGACGAAGCGCTCGAGCAGGCGGCTTTCGATGAACTGCGACAGATACGAACCGCAGCCCATGGCGAAGAGATAGAGGCCAATGACAAGGCTAAACTGCGTGATCGAATCGCCGAGCACATACGAGGCGAGGGTGCCCGTGATGAGCTCGTAGACCAGGCCCGAGGTGGCGATGATGACCACCGAGCCGAGCAGGGCCGGATGTACCAAGCGGCGCGGAACGGGCATTTCTAGGTTGGCTAGGCGTGTATCACAGCCGGGCTCATTTTCGCGGCGCAACTTATTCGTCCAGATTCGCGGGGCGGTCTACAGTCGCCGATCATGCGTTTTCGATGGCGTGCTTGGCCAAGGAGGGCGGTGCGCGGCGCTGCTGCTTTGGGTGCGCTGATTTGCGCGCTTTCGGCGGGTGAAGGCGATGCTCTGGCTTCCGCCGAGGATGTATTTGGTTATGGAGTCCGGTCGTCGGGAATGGGCGCTACGGGAGCGGCGGTGTCGAGCGGGCATGAGAGCGTGTACGGCAATCCGGCGCTGCTTTCCGTGCCGGGCCAGAAGCGCGAGCTGACGCTTGGTTTTCTGGGTGCGCATTTCGATCTTCGGGCGAGTGAGGACGGAAGCCGCCGCTTGCCTTACGAAGGTCTTCGGGGTGCCTATATCGGAGCGCTCTTGCCCATTCCTTTTGGAGGTCTGCTTAAAGATCGGGTGACGGTTGGGCTCGCCTTTTTCACGCCTTTTGAGCTCATTGTGCGGGGGCGGATTTTGTATCCAGAAACGCCTCAATTTTTGGTCGCCGATCGCACGCAATCGGTGGCCGTGCAGGCTGCGGTGGGTGTGGATATCGGCCATGGATTTCGCGTGGGAGGCGGATTTGCGGCGCTGGCTGCGCTGACAGGTTCGGTGCTGGTGGCGACCGATGCGTCGGGGCGCGTGGGAACGGTGGTGGAAGACACACTGGTCGCGAGTTATGGGGCGCTGGTCGGAGCGAGCTACGACATCGGCGAAAACTACCGCGTCGGGCTTACGTACCGGGGCGAGCTGGTCGGCCATTTCAATGTGGTGATCACCGTCGAGGATTTAGGCGGAATTGTCGTGCCGCCGCTCAATATTTCAGGCGTGGCCCAGTACGATCCTTGGCAGATTGCGCTCGAGGCGGCGCGCGTGAAAGGGCCTTGGAAATTGGCGGCTGGCATCACCTTCAAACGCTGGTCGGCCTATCCAGGACCTCCCGAGGCCACGGTGCGCTGTCCAACGACCGATCCTCTAACCGGAATGCCCTTTGAAGGCGCGTGCACGGCCCTCACGCCCGAGCCTCCGAATTTTTCAGACACCGTGGTTCCCCGCATCGGCGCCGAACACTCGTTTGCATTCCGGCCGGGCCTTCAGGGACATCTGCGCGCGGGCTATTTTTTTGAGTCCTCGCCTGCGCCTTCTCAAACCGCAAACTCAAACCTATTCGACAACGCGCGTTCGGTATTTTCGCTGGGCTATGGCATCGAACTCGGTCCGCCCCTGCCTGGGCTTCGCATCGATTGCTTTGGGCAAATGCATGTATTGCACGAAGAGATCCACGAAAAGGGCGCTGGGGTTCCCGTCACAAATCCAGGTGTGCCGAGGGTGCACACGCATGGCCTAATCGCTGCCGGCGGCGCAACGCTGAGTGTGGGGTTCTGATGCGTCTGCGATCGATTATCCGCGTCGCTCTTCCGGTCTTGGCAGGGCTTGGCTTTTGGCCTTTGGGACAAGCCTTTGCGCACGGGCCCGATACCTATGGATTTGGCTCGCGCTCGTCGGCCATGGGCAGTGCGATGACTGCCGATGCCACGGATTTTTCGGCTTGTTACTACAATCCCGCCGGCCTCGCCGATGCCAAAAGCATGAGCATTTCGCTGGGCTACGCCTATATGGGCAACCAACTCAGGATGAACGGGATCGACACGAATGTGCCCGCCCTGAGCGGCATTTCGGGCGGCATTGTCGCACCGGGAAAGTTTTTGGATTGGCTTCCATTTGCCTTTGGAATCGCGACTTTCATGCCCGATGACGGTTTGTCGCGCATCAAAGCGCAGCGCGAAGAGACGCCCCGCTGGGAGCTCTATGACGATCGCCTCTCGCTCTTGTATTTGACCGTGAATATCGCGATCCGGCCTTGGCCATTTCTGGATATCGGAGGCGGTATTGCATTTTTGGCCGCCACTCGAGGCCGTTTTGCGGTGAGCGGGCGGGCCGATGCGATTAGCCCTTATGAGTCTCAATTGCGGCATGAAGTCGATGCCGATCTCACCAGCATCCGGTATCCGCAACTGGGTGCGCGCGTTCATCTGGGCGGCTTTGGAAATATCGGCCTTACGTATCGGGGCGAGACCAAACTTCCTTTATCGATCGCGGCCGATCTCGATGGAATTGTCGACTTTGCCGGTATTGAGATTCCGCTTCGCTATGCGCTTGAGTCGTACACAATCGATGGATTTCTGCCGCAGCAGTTGGTGCTCGGGGCAAGCTTTCAGAGGGTGCGCGGGCTGCGCGTGAATATCGATCTCACTTGGGTGAATTGGTCCGCGTATGAAAGCCCGACGGCTCAGACGAAATCGCATTTGGAAGCCCAATTGCCCGAGGGTTTGCCTGTAGAGCTTCCTGAAGATCCAAAGCCGACCGAGCGTAAACCAACGAACTTTGAAGATCGGATCGTGCCTCGTATCGGTGTTGAATATGTGATTCCGCTGCTGGGATCGGCCAAAGCGCGGGATGCCGAATCCAAAAGCGCTTCCAGCATCGAGTGGCCTGTGCGGGCTGGCTATGCCTACGAACTTTCGCCTGTGCCCGAGCAGCGCGGGTTTAGCAATTATGTCGATGCCGATCGGCATACCTTTAGTGTGGGCATGGGTTTACGCCTCAATGGCTTGGTGGCCATCGTTCCGGGTTCTATCGAGCTGGATATGCATGCCCAATTCTCGGTGTTGCCCGAGCGGACGATGGATAAACAGAGCGCCGCCGATTTTGTGGGCGATTACACGGCGGATGGCTTGATGTACGGCGGCGGCGGAACACTGAGCGCGACATTTTAAGAGGGAGGATCGGCCGTGAGAACGCGAGGGATAGGGCTTTTGCTTTCGCTGCTCTTAGGCGGCTGCGCGACGCTGGCGGCTCATGACGGCGATGAAGATCAACCGAATGACAAGGGCGGCGCCGAGCTTCCCAATGCGGGAATTGGGCCATTTAGGCCCTTGCGTCCAGGCGAGATAGGCAACTCGCGATCGGCGCCCAATGCGCTGTTCGATAAAGACACCTTTCCCCGGGATGTATCGGTGCTCGATATCGACGGCGATCCCAGCACGTTTGAGATTGCGGGCTATGTGGCACAAGGCGATGAAGGAAGCGATCCTTCTGCGCCGCCTCGAGTAATTGCCCGCTATGGAGCGCTCGATGCGCGTTCTTTCGATCGGGCGAGCGAGATCGTGCTCGAGCCTCAAGAGGCGTGGGAAGGCGCTTTTGTAGGGCAGCCGGATGTGTTGCTGCTGAATGGCGAAGTGTGGATGTACTACGCGGCCGAGGGCGGGATTGGGCTGGCTAGAAGTCCCGATGGCCATGCATTTACGAGAGAGAGCATGCCTGTGCTCGAGGCCGGTTCGGGCGGATGGGAAGCGGGAGCCGTTCCAAAGAGTCCGAGTGTGCTGAGGCTCGCGGATGGCTCGTTCCGAATGTTTTATGAAATCGAGAACAATGGCCGTTCGAGCATCGGCGAAGCCGCATCGGTCGATGGGCTTGTATGGATGCGCATGGGCAACGCACCTGCGCTCGAGCCATCGCTGCCCGAAGAAGAAAGTGCCGTGTACGACGGCGCATCGGTTGGATCGCCCGGCTGCGCGCTCAAAACGTCTCATTTCGGCGAAACGCTGTTGCTTCTGTACTACCGGGCCACCAATGCCGAGGGGCGGATCACCATTGCATTGGCCGCGCGTTCAGGAAGCGATGGGCCATTTGATAAAGCCGCATCGCCTGTATTTGGCGCTGGTTCGACGCGCGAGCCTCACGATCCTGCGGTGCTGATCTACAAAGATTTTTCGTTTCTCTTCGTGACGCAAAAGCAGAGCGTGGGCGATGTCGAACCGGCGGTTGCGGTGGGCCTCGCTCCGGCTTTGGCGTCCATTCCCGAACCCAATCCGCGCTAGCGATTCATGAATTCCTATACCTACGCATGGGCAAAGGCTTTTGGGCTGACGCTTACGGTTGAGCTTGCCGCGGCCTATTTTTTGATGCGCTGGATCTTGGCGGGGCCGCCCTTTCTCGTGCCCAGCGGACAAGGCGAAACCGAACAGCCCCGTGCCTGGACGGGCATCGATATCGCGAGAACCTTGGCGCTGATTGGATTTGCGAATCTGGCGAGCCATCCATCGGTGTGGTTCATCATTCCGAGCATTCCGGTGCCTTATCCGACGATGGTGCTGATTGCGGAGACCTGGGCCGTGCTTTCCGAGACGGCTTTTTATGCGCTTGTATTTCCGCGCCTTGGTCTTGTTCGCGCTTTAGGCGTGGCGCTTGTGGCCAATGGCATGTCTTTTGGATTGGGCCTGATCCTGCGATCTTTAACCGGCCTTGTCTGAACACGAATCGCTTCTTTGCCTTCCGGCGATAGCATTTCAAGACGTCTTCTCTGCACGCCGGACAGGCACCTGACGTGCTGGAAAAGACAAAGGAGAAGTGCGCATGTTCAGGTTCAGACGATGGCTGAAGAGAGGCGCGTGGGGATGTTTTGCCTTGCTGATGGCGGCGTGCGGAGGTGATGACGAGTCGGTTGTAAAAACGACAACCAATCCGCCTCCGCCGCCTCCGCCTCCCGACCCGCCGACCGTGATCGACATCGCCGTGGATTCAAACCGGGATGGTGTGGTGAATGCCGATGATTCGGCTGCCGCGGTGAAGGAGAACGAATGGGGCAAGGATGTTGGGGCGTCGTTTTTGGCCAACGTGGACGATGACGATGCCGACGGCGTTGCGGATGCGGACGACGAAAAAGTGAATGGCCCTGAAGATGAAAAGGATCTGGCGCTCATTCAGATTCAGCCTTGGCCCGATGCGCCCGATGGCGCGGCCGGCAAGTTCGGATTGGACGCGATATCGGCCGAGCATGTGCGCATTTGGAAAAAGGGCGCGGATGCGCAGTACACACCTGCAGCGGGAAGTGTTGGCGCGTGCGCGGATAAAAACACGCCTTGCGACTATGTGACGGAGCTCAAGCTAAGCGCGGAGGAAGTGCGCGCGGGTCTTACGCTGGCCATAGAAGGCAGGCATTTCCGCATCTCGGCCGATCCTGCGGCGTGGAACGGCATGGTGGAGCTTAGCTATTCGGTGCTCGATCAAGACGGCGCGGTCATTGCGTCCGATGAAAACGCCGATGGAATCGATCGGGCCAAAATGCGCGTCGCGCCTTGGATGATGTTTGGCAATCTCTCGGTATTCGATACGGCCTACTCGGACTCGTACGATGCAAATTTCACGATGCAGCTCGCCCTTCCGCTGGCGAAGGCCGATGTGAAGTACCTCAAGACAGGCACGTATTACGACCAATGGGTTCAGGATTGGTTTCAGACGGCGTGGACATCGGTTCCTGGGCCGGATGGAACGGTGCAGGGAATGCGTGTCTACAACCCGAGGCCGTGGTCACAGCAGGGTGTTGAATTGCCCATCGGCTGGCTGATGGACAACAAATTCGGCCCTGACAGAGCGGTTATCCAGATCTACAAAGAGCCCAACACAGGCGACACCTACGACTCGCATGGCAATCACGATTTATTGCCGCCCTATACCAACGGAAGCGAAAGCTTTCCCAGCGGACGCATTATTTACGGCTCGGGCGTGCTCCCTGAAACGCGCGATTTCTATGAAGCGCAGATGGTTCAAGCGCCTGCCATCAGCGTGAACACATCATGGCTGACCGTTGGTCATGTTGACGAAGTATTCAGCTACGTACCCGCGAAAACAGCCCGGGGCTGGAAGCTGCTTGTGGCATCGCCAAAGCTTGCGAAAGCCATGCTGGAAAAGGCATCGGCCGATGGTTATGGCGCAACGAAAATGTTTGTTGGAAAGAAATGGTGGGACGGAACAAGCGCTGCCATTTCTATCGATGCGGCGCTGGCCGATGTCGATTTGATGCAATGGTCTCAGCAGGCTCAGACAGAAATCGACAGCATGCTCGAGAAGCTGCGCACGGCGGTGGGCTTGGCCGACGACGAAATCATCGAAGTACCCTTCTTGTTCGAAGAGGACATGGAGGGAGGTCTTGTTGCCTTCAATCCAGGCACGGTGAATATGCTGCCGATAGGCAATGTCGCGGCCATCGCCGACCCCTTTGGGCCGGTGATTTTCGGCGAGGATCTTTTCCGCAAAGACTTGCGCGATCGGCTTGGAACACCGGTGAATCAGCTCGCCTCCGATGGAGAGGGGTTGCTGATCAATTTCGTGGATGACTGGGATCTTTATCACGCGCTTCTGGGTGAAGTGCACTGCGCGACCAATGTGGACGGGCCGCCGCCCGCCAATGTGAAGTGGTGGGAGGTGGGACGATGAAATCGATTCGAAAAACCCTTTCAGTGGCGTTGTTTTGTGCGTTGCTCGGCGGCGCTTTGCCGAGTGCTTTCGCGGCGGATGGACTCGCCATTTCAGCAACGCAGATACCCGTTTCGGCCCGCACGGCGCTCGCGGCGCAGATCGCGGACCACAGAGCATCGAATCCCGCTGCATTTGAGTCTCTTGCGCATCTTCGGGGGCACAAGCCCGAGGTCTATAAGCGCTTTCGGAACCCTGTTCCGCTGGTAGGGCGGGAGCTGCGCCGTTTAGGCGAAAAAGCCCTATTGCCCATGCTGTCGGCGCTGGCTTTTGAGGCCCCTGTGGACAGCGCCCGAACCGAAGGCGAAACCACCGCGCTGACGATTGGAATGCTCGAAGTGGTGGGCGAACTGCGCGATGCCCGCAGTGCGCCCGTGCTGACGGCCGTGTTCGAAGCCAGCGCGAAAAAGCCTAGAATTGCGCTGGCCGCGGCGATTGGATTGGGGAGGCTGTGCCGCGCGGAAGAGGCCACATTGCTCGAGACCCACGCCGCCAAGGCGGGAGCCCTGCAAATCGCAGCGATTTCGGGCCTTGGATATTGTCGCCGCGAGTCCAGCGCATTGAAATTGGCCGAGATTTTGGCCTCATCCAAGGATGCGGGGGTTATGGAAGCGGCGGCCAAGGCGCTGGGCGTAATCGGCTCCAGTTGGGCCTGGAAAGCGGCATCCAAGGCTGGATCTTCGTCCAGTGGTGAACAGGTACGCGCCATCGCCGCAAAGGCGCTTGTAAGCGGTTTTGCGCGCGTTTCAGAGGAAGCCCGGGCCCCCTTCCAAGCGGCCTTGATGATGGTCGATCATGAAAGCACCAAGGCATGGATTCTTAATGCCAAGGTAAACGCCGATACCCGCACATCTGAGGCGCTGGACAAGCTTCTCTTGCGCGTTGAGCGCGCCTCACGCCCCTAATTTCTGCCCCTAATTGCCCCGCTTGCTCATTGTAAAAACCGACAAAAATCAAACACCCGCTCCCTCGCTTCGCAGCAAAAGGGGCGGGTGTTTGAGTGGTTTAGCGATGATTTACGCCTTCACACAGGCCCAACAAGCATCACTTGAAGGGGCACGCGGGAAGGACGCAAAGCAAGGTTGTCGGATCGCACTTTGCGCCAAAGTTCGAGTTAATGCCCGAACCATAGGAAAGCTGATACGGCACTTCGGGATCGGCCTTGTCATCGCACAGCTTGTCTTCCGGTTCGCCCGTGCCCTCGACCTCGCCGGTCTCTTCATTGAGCACGAGCTTCTCGCATCCAACGACCGGCCAAACGCCGCAGACCTTGTAATCGGCCGTGCATCCGTCGGCTTCGTACTTCAGATCCGCTTGGAATCGCGTTCCCTGCACATCTGAAGTCACTTCGATCTCCACGTTCGACCATGTGTATTTCACATCGATGGCCGGCAAGAGATCGGCGTCCGCTAGACACGGATTCTCGGGATCCATAGGATCCGGAGGTCCTGCGGCGGGAATCGCGGCCGAGGCAAAGTGACTCGTTCCACCATTGGCCACCGTGCAGTAATCACCCGAAGGCTCAACGCCTGCAAAATCGCCTGTGCTTGACAATTCACGAGCCGTCACCGGATCTGATTCGGCGCAATCCGCGGCAACTCCATCGTAGAGCTCCTCGATATGGCCCATGTCCTCGGCCCGAACCGCCAAAAATGACTGCTCGTAACCCGGCTTCGGATCGTCCGCCGTGCCGGCGGGCTTGTAGTAGCTTTGGAGACCAATGACGCCTGTTCCCAGGCCAGAGCACTCCATGCCACCCGACTTGAGCGAAAAGAGCGACGCAAACGAGCCGCGAGAGGCCCGGCAGTCGATCTGGGGCTGCTCACAAGATGCTCCAAACAGCGAGAGCATCCCTGCGCAGGCCAACAATCCAAGAACTTGCTTCTTCATGAGAGTGGTTCCTTTCGCATTCCCGGCCTAGAAGGTCACTTTCGCATTGAAGCGGAATTGCCTCGGCGATTGGTATTGCGTGGGATTGTTGAAGTTGGGATTGATCTGCTCGGCGTCGAAGACATTGCCCGCGTCGTCGGTCAGCCTGCACGTTCCACCCATCGCAGGCGGAACACACTCCCACTTGTTGGTCATCGCGTTCTTCGTCGGAAGATCCGTCGCGTCCGCAATGCGGCCCGTGGCGGGATCCGGAGGAATCGGCGTCACCGGGTCTGTCGTCAGCGCCTGATCAACCGCCGTTGCAGCCTGGAAGTTGAACAGGTTGAAGATAGACACGCCAAGCTGGAGTTCGCTTTCCTTGGACAGTCTGAACGCAAAGCCAAGGTTTGCATCGAACGTATGAACCCAGGGCAAACGATCGTAAGAACCGCGGGGCAAGATAAACGCCTCGTTCGGACCATAGAAGATATGGCCGCCGAGAACGCTGACAGGACCGCCGGAGGTGCTCTTAAAGGTTCCGCCTACGTTGATATTCAGCCACTTGGCTACAGTGAAGTCCTTGGCGCCGTAGATCTTGATCTGGTGCGTTTTATCGCCGGGCAAGGGGCCGGAACGGTTGGGCAAGAGAGAAATCAGGTCGAAATCCGAGTTGATATTCGGATCGAGCTGACCAGACTCAGGCCGGAACAGACCGGGGTAATTGCCACGAAGATACGACAGGGTGTAGCTGGCTTGCGCAAGCCACTGATTCGAGAACGCCTTCGTAAAGTACAGCGTCACCTGGTCATAATCGCGCGTCGCCGCGGGGAAATCGCGGGCGATACCCTGATTGGGATTACCGAGGAAGTAGGTTGCGCCATCGTCGCGGCTCATGTCCTCGATGACGTTGTTCATGTAGCGCTTGGTGTACTGCAGACCCAAGCGGCCATCGGGGAAGATTTCGTACTCACCGCCGACGACAAGCTCGTCCGAGGATTGAGGCTTGATTTCGGTATCCACCGCCACCTTGTCGCCGCCCGTGATCTGCCAGTATTGGTTGGGATCGTAGGCGCCGCCCGCAAGGAAGGCATTGGGGTTGGTGTAATCGAAATTGCCTTGATCATCGAGGAGCGTGCAACCCGAGGATTGCTGCCCTTCCAGGGTCCTGGGATCGCAATCTGCCGCGCGCCGGGTCGTCCGGATCTGCTTCTCACCCGGGAAGGACCGATCCGCGATATTGAGCGGAACGTTCTCATAGTACCGGGCATAGTTCACAAACAGCTTGGAACGGCCTTGCTGCGTGAAATCGTAGATGACGCCAACGCGGGGCGACCATTGATTGGGCAAAGAAAGACCGACTTTACCATCGTTACCGGTCATGATTTGCGCATCATAACGGACGCCGGCATTGAGCGTGACCTTGTCCATGATCGACCAGCTATCCTGCAGGAAGCCGCCGGCCGTGGTGGACATCGATGTAGCTTCAAAGGAATTGAGGATGACCGGATTATCGGGACCCTCAAGGAAACCATAGCGTCGGAAGTCCTGGAAGGTACGGCCGCTCAAGCTCTCACGGAAAATGGTCGTTCCCGTGTAGGCCTTGAGGTGGTCGTAGTTCATGATCTCAATGTCCACGCCTGCCTTGATGACATGGTGGCCCAATGCCGAGAGCAAGCGCGTTACAACCGCTTTGCCCTGATAACGGTCGAGGGTAGCTTCATTGATAAAGCCCGGGCCGCCGAGGTTGTAGCTTGTGACGGGACAGGGATTCAGCGAGACCGGATCGATCGCCTGAATATCGGCTCGCTCATACTGATCGACCGGCGTACAAGCCGTTGAAATTTCAGGTGAGTTTTCGAATTCCGTAATATTGCGGAAGCCTGCCGCGCCCGTCGCCCTGCGCAATTGGACCAAGGCCAATCCCGCGAGACCATCCTTGCTTCCCAGCTTTGAGCCGTCCACAGGAAGGTTCGCTTTGGTCACATGGCTCCAGCCCAAGGTCGCATCGAACAAGAGATTCTTGTTCATGAACGACGAGGCCCACTTGAGCACCATATTGGTCGAGTTTTGGGTCTGCTTGGTGGCCAGCGCCTCGTAGGTACCGTTTAGGTTTTGGGTTGTCGCATACGAGCCATTGCCACCCGCGCTGGTCTGAACGCCCGAGACCGATAGCGTGACATTGTGATCTTGGTTGATCAGGTAGGTCAGCTTGCCGATGTACTGGAAGTTCTGCTGATCCGCATAAAATGTTTTACGCGTGCCAGGAATTTCGTTGACAACGGTGAAGCCGGTGTCGGGGTTGACGCGCGGTACCCGGATATTGCAGGTAACAAACTCGGGATCCGTTTCCATCGGATCGTTGGGATCGAAATCCGGGTTGGGGCACTCATCGCTCTGCTGAAGGTCATACGCGCGATTGTTTAGATAACGCTCCATCTTGAAACGGCTAAACGACGGCGAGAAACCCACGAAGAACCAGAGCTTATCCTTGACGATAGGTCCGCCGAACTCGAGACCGAAGTCGCGCAGAGACTCGAGTTTGGGGTCGGTCAAGATCGTTTGACCTTCGCGCTGAATAATGGCGCGTTCGCCCTCGAGGACGCCTGGTGAAATGCCCGCGAAGAGCGAGCCGTGGAATTCGTTCGAACCGGACTTGGTCACCGCATCGAGAACACCACCGGTTGCGCGGCCGTACTCAGGCATATAGCCACCGGTGATAACGTTCACTTCCTTTACGAATTCAACCGAAAGCGGCGATGAAAGAATGCCGAAGGCCGCGTCGTTTACGGAAAGACCATCAACAATGTATTGATTTTCCGGCGACGTTGTGCCGCTGACGGACATACCGTAGGTGTCGGTTTGAACAGTGGGCGCGATTTCTGCGACCGACTCGAATGAGCGCGTCGCTGCGCCGCGGCCCGCCGGGGGAATTAGCGCAACACGGTTAACGAACTCCGACCCGACGGCGGCACCGAGCTGAGTCGAACCGACGTCGACGGTCGGCGGGCGACCCACGACGACGATTTCCTCGGCCTTGATGGCTTCGGGGAGAAGATCGATGTTGACACGGATTGTACTACCTACGCGAACCGAGACACCACTGCGTGCAGACGGTTTGTACGTCTCCTTTTCCAGGCGGATTGTGTAATCGCCCGGCGGCAATTGGGGGAGGCGGTATTGGCCCGAACCGTCGGTGACGACGATCTGTTCGCCCTGCAATGCGGGCGAGGTGATCGTCACCACGACATCCGGAACAGGCGCTTTCGACGCCGCGTCCCTCACTGTTCCAACAATGACGCTATTACCTTGGGCAAAGGCAGTCGCGTCAACCAACAGACCCAGAGCCAGTGTTAATGGGGCGGCCCACAGCCCCCGCTTCTTGTCGAGGAAATTCACGGAGTTTGCTCCATATGTTGGCGACCTCGAAAACGGCGCGCTACATACCCTCTAATCGGCAGCGATTCGATCATTTATTTGCCTCGATCATTTTTTTGCCGAACGCGTGAAAGCAGGGTCGCTTTGCGCATAACGCATACGCTTACAATAGGAGCAACCGAAACAACAGACCGATTGTCACTCAGAGCAAGAATTTATCGTTGTACCTGAACATGTATTCAGGTTTAGTTCAGTTTTAGTTCAGTTTAGTTCAGTTTAGTTCAGTGAAGAGCAGTGGTTTGGGCGGGCGCCGTGAAATTTCCAAGGGCTCTTGTCGTTCAGGACTCGCGATCGAGACAGAGCTTTAGTAATGGTGGATCTGAGTCCTGGCTATGTTTGATGCGGTTCTCAATCGAAGCAACGCGGCAAAAAATCGTTTTGGGTCCGGCGCGTTCTTTTCGGCTGCGGTGCATGTCGCGCTCGTCGGAGTGGCGATCTACATCAGCAGTCGTCCTCCCGAGGAGAAGAAGAAGAACGTCGACGTGACCTTCGTGCAGGCTGCGGAAGCTCCGCCTCCGGCAGAAGCTCCGCCGCCTCCACCGCCACCACCCCCGCCTCCGAAGCGCAAGTCAACACCAAAGGTTGAAAAAGTCGAGGTGAAGGAGCCGGAGGTGGTTAAGAAGCCCGACACGCTTGTCGAATCAACTGAAAAACCCGAGGAGAAACCTGTTGACGTGGCACAAGCCACGCCCACAGACCAAGGCGGGGACGATGATGACGGCGTTGAAGGGGGAGTTGAGGGCGGTGTCAAGGGTGGAGTTGTGGGCGGTGTTGTGGGCGGCCAGTTGGGCAGCACAACGCCTGTTCCCACAGTGCAGCCTCAGAACGTCACCATTCCGTTCGGTGCCGGCATGAACCGCCCGAGTATGGTGTCCGGACGCGATCCCGTGTACACCAAGGACGCACTCGCGGCGCGTGTGGAAGGTCTGATGATCGTGCGCTGCACGATCACAACGTCCGGCTCCATCACCAACTGCCGCGTCATTAAAGAGCTGCCGCACATGAAGCAAGCGGTGCTCGATGCGCTTTACAGCCGGCGCTACACGCCTGTGCTGTTTAACGGTCAACCCGTCAACGTTGACTACGTGTTCAACATCAAACTGGTCCTGCCGTCTCGATAATCACATTACTGTCTACCAGCCGGACACAACGCGCTGGGAGGTGCGACGAACGATGCAATTTACGCTCACGGAACTCTGGGGCCACATGGGCCTCTTCGCTCGTTTGATTGTGATTGTGATGGGCATCATGTCCGTCGCATCGCTTCTTGTTCTAGGCGAGCGGTTGTTTGTTTACCGCCGCAGTACCAACGAATCGAGGTCGTTTGCTGAGAAGGTCGGCAGCGTGCTCGTCTCGGGGGATCTAGAAGCCGCCGCAACGGCTGCCACAGGTAAAGACGTAGGTCACCTGGGCCGCGTGATCAGCGCGGGGCTTAACGCCTACAAGACCAACATGGCCTTCAACCAAGAGCTTACCTTCGAAGCGGTTGCCCGCGCCTTGGAGCGGCAATCTGCCCGTGAAGTGCAATCGATGAAGCGGGGACACGGTGTGCTCGCGACGGTTGGCTCTACGGCGCCCTTCGTTGGATTGCTCGGAACCGTTATGGGTATCGTCAACGCATTCCAGCTCATGGCTGCATCGGGCTCAGGCGGTCTTGGCACGGTATCCGCCGGTATTGCTGAAGCGCTTGTTACGACGGCATTCGGCCTCTTGGTCGCGATTCCCGCCGTTATGGCCTACAACTACGTCAGCGGCTGGGTTGACGCGCGCGCGGTGGATTTGTCTGAATCCTCCAACGAGTTTCTCGACATCGTGGCGCGCAAGCTGACCGGCGAAGGCGAGAACGAAGAGCAGGAAGAGTCGGCGTAGGCAGGGTACCGATTGGAACGCGCGGTGTATGCGGTTCAACTCGCTGGAACAAGCTGATTCCGGCGTACCCGCGCGCTCCCGGGACACTGCGCTTTTCCCTCATGCAAAGCAGGTGTTGCGATGGGAATGACAACCGGCTCGAAAAAAGGGCCTAAAAACGAGATCAACGTCACGCCTTTGGTGGACGTCGTGCTCGTCTTGCTCATCATCTTCATGGTCGTCACGCCGATGCTTCAGCGGGGCAAAGATGTGAAGCTGCCACAGGTTCACAAACCCGATGAAGAGAAGAAAGATACCGATCCGCTGATCGTGTCGGTGACGACCGACAAGAAACTCTGGATCGAGAGCAACGAGTACGCTGAAGACAAGATCGAAGAAGCGATTCGCAAGGAGCTGGAGGCTCAGCCTGGGCGTCCAATTCTTCTGAAGGGCGATGAAACGCTCACTTTCGGTGATGTGCGAAAAGCGATGGATCTCGTTCGCAAGGGCGGCGCCAAAGGCATTGGCCTGGGCGTGCAAGAGATTAAGAAGTAGACGCGAAAGCGCGAGCGTGAAGCATGGGAAGAGCTAAAAAAATAGCGATTCAGAAATCTGGAGCGGCGAACTCCGACATCAACGTCACGCCATTGGTTGACGTAGTGCTCGTGTTGCTCATCATTTTTATGGTGGTAACGCCGCTGCTCGAGAAAGACATCACGGTGCGCGTGCCCCAGACCGAGGTGATCGAAGATCCTGCGAACAAGGCCGTTCCAAAAGACCAGCTTGTGGTTCGCATTGATGAGCAGGGGAACCTTAGGATCGAAGCCGGGAAGCGGGGTGAAGCGGTCACCACCGATAAATTCATTCCGCGCCTGAGCGAAATCCTAAACCCCCGCAATCTCGAAGATCGCGTCGTGTTCTTGGTCGCCGAGGAAAAGACCAATTACGGTCGCGTTGTAGCCATCATCGACAGCATGAAGCAGGCCGGCGCCGAGACCATCGGCATGGCCACTCAACTGCCCGAAGACGCTGCGAAAATCCAATAGCGTTTATTGCTCACCTTCATAAAAAAGCGCCGCGCTTCCAGAACAGGAAGTGCGGCGCTTTTGTTTTTGGCTCGGCTATCAGCGCTTCTTCGTTGCGCTCTTCGCCGACTTTTTAATCTTCGCGGCCGTGCTCTTTGAGTTCACCGCAGCGCTTTTCTTCTTCACGCTTTTAGCGGATGCCGGCGGCTCAGCGCTCTTCTTCACCTTCACCGTCTTCTTGGGCTCCGGCTCGGGTTCAGGCTCGGGCTTCTTCTTCTTTTTAGGAGCCGGCATCGCGGCCAGAGCTTCGAGCAATCGTGCCGTTCCTGCGTCTTTTGTCACGGCTTTGACATCCGGCTTCTTGCCCGCTGATACAGGCGCCGCTGCGGCCTTGGAAACGGCCTTCGCTTCCTTTGGCAACGCTGGCCCTTCCAGCTCCGCCCCCTTCAGCAGCGCCCGCACTTCCTTCTCGAAAGGCAGCATCCCTTTATCCACTTCATTCGCATCGCTTTCCGACAGCGGCGTGAAGATCACCTTGATGCTTTTAGGATCGGCGAAACCCCACGTTGCCGCGCAGCCCAGCGGCAGCAGCGTTGCCTGCGCAATGGCATCGATTTGGGGTTTGAGCGCCACCCGATCGCGCGCCGTTGTCTCGTGAGACAGCTTGAGCGTGCGCTCAATCGTCGGCAGCTTCGCAATCCCGGCATTCACCAAATCTGTCAGCCTCGAGGCCACCTTCTCCATCAGCGCTTGCCTTCGCTCCGCGCCGCCGCCCCGCAAATCGAAGCTCACCTCGCGTGTATCGTATTCAAACGCAATCACATCCGCTTCCACATCCGCGGCCGCGCGCGTCATCGCTTCGCGAAGCAGAGTGATTGATGCGTTCTTCGCCACTTCTGCCGGCACATAACCAAGCGTGTCCAGCTTGACATGCACGGCAATCTCATCCGCGCCCCGCTCCAGCGCCTCGCGGCTCAGCAGAATGTCACGCGCAACCCTAAAGATATCGCGCGCGATGACATTGTCCTCCGCGAAGACATCTTCCACATGATCGGAGTCCATCAGCGTTGCCGTGATGTCATCCACGAGATCTTCCACCTCATCGTCCACATCCTCGTGGCCAAAGGTGCTTGTGACTTCGCCTTCCACTTCGCTGCGCGGAACGATGCGAGGAATAATCGACGCAAGCGTTTCCGCAACCTGCTCTTCGATCTCGCGTGCGAGAGAGGAAGTTCCGCCTTTTACGATGAGAATATGACCGCGGGCCTTCAGCGTATCGACGATGCCGGAGGCCAATCGCCTAGATAGGTTTTGATCGCTCACAACGAGCGCAGTCTACACGTTTTAATCGATAGGGGAGGGCGAAGTGGGGGGCGCACTCATGTGGTGAAATTAGTCGCCGTAGCCAACAGCCTTCACCTTATAGGTCTCGGGCTTCTCGGCGACGTTATAGATCTTCGCCGTAAACAATGCGCCTTGCCCGGGATCCAAATCGTTGCCAGCAATAATCGTCTGATCGGCACCGACGATCTTGTTCTGCGCATTGTACAAAGACGCGATCACCCACACATTTTTCGCCTTAAACGAATCCTTGTTCGTGATCTTTCCTTCGACTTGATACGGCTGGTATCCCCGCTTCGGCGTGAGCTTGATATCGGTAATCTCAAGCTTTGCAGGCGAGCCGCGCAAATACGCGGGCTGAGGTTTTACCTCGGTCTTGAAGGTCGTAAAATTTTCCCCCTTAAACACAGTGAGCGCGCACGGAACTTTCTCACCGGGTTCCAGCGTGCGGAAAATGCTTGTGCACGTCCCGCTGTCCACCGCTGTATTGCTGGCATCAAATAGCGTCACCTTCACAGACAGAAACCCGATCGGCGCCGTGCCGGTATTGACAATCTCGCCGATGAAATGACGCGCCTTGCCGTAGTCGGCCTTGTAGTGCCGCATATCGATCACTTCGGCTTTTAGATCGCCCGCGGACGGGAACACTGGATTGGTCGAGCCTCCCGTACCCGTCGGCGTAATCGCTGTTGCGCTCGAGAGCGTCGTTGCAATCGTCGTCGCTGCCTTCCGCGTGAAGTACACAGCAACGCCCGCGCCGATACCGCCCAGCAGCAGAAGTCCAACGCATCCAATGCCTAAAATAAGGCCGATATTTGGGCCGCTCTTCTTGGGAGGCAGAGGCGAACCCATAGGAGGTCCACCAAATCCGCCTGGAGGAGGCCCATAACCACCCCCCGGAGGAGGTCCGCCAAATCCGCCTGGAGGAGGTCCGCCAAATCCGCCTGGAGGAGGCCCGCCAAACCCACCTGGAGGAGGCCCACCAAAGCCGCCCGGAGGAGGCTGATCGCCTGGAGGCCCACCAAACCCACCTGGAGGAGGCCCACCAAATCCGCCGCCTCCACCGTCACCCGGAGGCCCTCCGAATCCGCCCGGCGGGGCAGGAGGCGGACCATATCCGCCGGGAGGAGCTGGGGGTGGAGCACCACCCGGTGGGTAGCCTGTCGCTTGAAGCGGCGTGGAATTCGATTCACTCATGGCGCGGCAGTATGCCGCAAATTGTTTAACGGTAGGACAGGAAAGAAATCGTTTTGGAAGCCATGTCCAAAAGCATCCCAATCATCAGCGTCCGCGCGAATGCTGTTAGCATGGAGCAATGCAGAGCATATGCAGCCGCCGCTATTGGTATTCCGCCCTGTCAATCGCTCTTTTCTTGAGCCTTGCCGCATGTGGAGGAAGCTCGGCCAATACAGACGTAAAGGCGCCTCCGCCGCCTTCGGACGAGCCCGTCAATGATGAGCCCGCCACCGAAGAAGACGTGGCTTTTCTCGATGTTCAAGCCGATCGCGAAACCGAGATTCTGCTCGATGGAAAGCCCATCGGAAAGACACCTATCTCAGGCTACAAAGTTTCGCCGGGATCCCACGAAGTGACCTTTGTCGATGAACGCGGCGGCAATCGCACCCTCTCCGTTACGCTCGCCCCCAACGAAGGCAGGACGGTCAAGAGCGATCTGCCTCCTCCCATCAACGAAAACCAGCCGCCCCCCGATCCCAAAAAGAAGTGATTCAAATTGCTGTTTTAGAGGGTGTCCTACAGGGCGTAACGAGGGTTTCATAGCTAGGGAAACCGACGGAGCCGTACATTGTACGGTGACGGAGGTTGACCGAAGATATGAAACCCGCAGTAGCCCTGTAGGATGCCCTCTTAGAGATGTTTACGGGCGATCTCGGCCCAGGTCCCCGACGGCTCAATCTCCAAATAGCGCCGCCAACAAGGCTGAGCATTCTCCGGCTCCCCAAGCTGCTCATACGCCATCGCCAAATTAAAATACGCATCCGCAAACCTAGGATCGCTCCGGATCGCCCCCCGGAAATAGTCCACCGCCTCGGCCGCGCGTCCATTCTCGAGCATCAAATAACCCAAGTTGTATTGCGCCTCCGGCTGCACCACATCGATCTCCAGCGCCTTTCGGTAAAGCGCCTCCGCTTCCGCCTCGTCATTGCGCCGAAAGCAAATGTTGCCCAGGTTCGTATACGCAATCGCCAAATACGGATCGATCTCCACCGCCCGCCTATACAAAGCCTCGGCTTCTTCGATCGTCCCCGCCATTTCATCGAGCTCATTGGCGCGCACATACAGCTCATACGCAGCCCGCGCCCGCTCTTTGCCCACCACCGGACGCAGCACCCGCACAACATCATCGCGCAAATCCCTCACATCAAAATCGAGCACCATCTGCCCAGTCAGCGGCTCGAATGCGCCTTCCCGGCTCTTCACCACCACCCGCTGCCCATCCGACACAATGCGCAACTCCGACAGCGGCCTCGTCACCTTCGGCAACGTCGTCCGGATATTTTCAATGGCCCGCGCCACATCCTTCAGCCGCACCTTGCGCGACAACAAATCCCTCGCTGCCCTCAGCGCGATGATGTCTGAAAACGTGTAGGCCCGCCTTCCCTTGCGCCTTGCGCTTGGCTTAACGATCCCCGCCCTATCCAAAGCCCTCAGGCGTCCAGCCGAAATATTGAGCAGCTTTCTCACCTCGCTGCCCGAAAACCAATCGCTCACCGGCTCGCGCCCTGCAAAAGGCAACACGCCTTGAGCATCCGCCTGCGGCTCCCCCGCATTCTGCTCGCCGGATGCGATGGGCGTGCCTGCGACCGGTTCCGAAACCCGGCCTCCATTGGGGCCAAAGATCACATGAATGACCTTAGCGCCCGCAGCATCGCCATCGACGGAACGATTCTTATTGTTCATCACGTGCTTCATCACGGAACTTGGCCGTTCTTGGTCTTCCACGCGGGACGTGGCGTCAAGAGCCTAGCCGCCCGGCCTAAAAATCCTTAGCCGAATTCAAGCGATCGCCGGGGCGCCTGCATCAGCCCCGGGTATGATTTACGGCTCTCTGATTCAAGGCGGCGGCGCTCACATCCACATGAACAAGAAGCCCGCGCGGCACAAGCTCGGAACGAATCTCCGCCTGAATCGAATCCAAGGGCGCACCGGCTCTCAGCGTGGCCTCGCGATAAGCGATACGCAGCACCGCAAGCCTCGAGAGCGGATCGAACTCGATGGCTGTTTTCAAGTCGGCCATATCTTCCTCAGTCAAGCTGATACCCGGCGTACGCAGAGGAAAGAGCAGGGTAGTTGTGCCGAAATAAGCTGTTCCCGAATCATCGGAACGCATCTGTCCTTCGCTCATCACACTGGCCGAATCGATGAGATACAGCATGCGGCCTGCGGACACCGAAACCTGCTTCACCGTACGGCGCAGCAAGATTGGCGGCTTACGGACCTTTTGAAGGCCCGGCCTGGTCAATTCCGACGAATAAGAGGCTTTGCGGTGCGCCATGAAGGATGCTGCGAATGCTAGCGAGGGCCGGAGCAAAACACCCAAAACCTTGCAATGCGCTTGAGTAACTTGCGTTTGGGCACAGCTCATGGAAAGGGCGTGCCTGCTTTCACAAACTTGGCCCTCGCTCAATCATCCTGCCAAAGTCGCCTCACTAAAAATACTCACAGAGGAGACGGCGATGACATACACAGGCGTGGAGAGACGCAGGCATAAAGTCTATGTGACACGCAATACCGAGTATCACCTGCGCGATGGAATATGCGTGGCGGTACGGGATAGGCGTTCGGCGCGTTTTTGGGATGCGCATATTGCGCTCTCACTGACGCTCGCGGGCACCGTGAAGCGCGATGCCCATGGCACCGATTCATCGGAAAAAGAACCCAAACCCGGTGATTCGCTTTTGTTTTTGCAGCCTTTGAGCGATGGACGCGCAAGACCCATCACCACCAGCACCATCGAGCAAATCGATCGCCCCTCCAAGCAGATTGTCGAAAACTACAAGCTGTAGTCAGCCCGATGCATCATCCCCGCCGGGCGCCGCATCGGCTTGGCCTTCTTCTTCGATAACAGGCTCATCGCTCTTTCCCGTCGCATAGCGCTTCCCAGCCCTGTCCGAAGCTCTCACAATCGGCCCCCGCACCTCTTCGATATGCTCGGCCGGCGCGTCGCTCACATCCAAGTTGTATAAAATGGCCGAGACCACGCGAAAAAACATCCCCCGCGCTTCCTGAGGCGCCTTGGTGGCCTTGGCCTGACCCACAAGCTTGGCCAGTACCGCATCCCGCTTCTGCTCGAGCGCGCCAAGTTCCTTGCCAGAATCGATCCAGCGCAAACACACATCGTAGTGCGTCGTGTTGTTCACCGCGGCAATCGACTTCAGCAAATCGCCGATCCACTTTTCTTCTTTGTGGATTAGATGTGCAACCCGCTCCGCATTGCCCGCCTCGGAAAGCCACGAAGAATTGATGATGCTCAGCCCATCGGGAAAAATGCGTGCGCGGGCAATCTTGCACGACTCGGCGCGTTCGGGCTGAGGTGGTTCGGCAATGCGAAGCTGGAGCTCATGCGCTTCTAGGCCAAGGGATAGCGCGCGGGCCAGATCATCATGGAGCACGTCGACCCGCCGTCCTTGATCGTTCAGGTCTTTGACCTCGGGGATTTGACTCAGCTCGGGAGGCTGAGAAGCGAGCAGGGCGGCGTGGGCGGTCTTGGCCTTGGCGTCGAGGACCGCGATTTCCTGAATCGACAAGAAAGCCTTTCGGCGTTTTCCTGGGCGTACCAAGGGTGTGAGGAGAGCGATCATCTCCTCGGTGGATAGATGTTTGAGCATATGACCTCGTGGACAAAAAGTTTGGGACCGAAGGAACGCCGAGCATAACTTGGATTGAGGGGCTGAGCATTGGCTCTTGCGCGGATTGACGCGAATTTGGGATTCGCCTAGAACATTATCGATGGGCGGCTCACCGAACAACGCCGCCCGGATTATCCCTTGAGCGCCTTGCAGCAGCTTCTTCGAAATGCCGTGATGCATCGAAGCTACGAGATTCACGCACCTGTGCATTGGTATTGGTTTAACAATCGCATTGAAATTCATAGTCCTGGAGGGCTCTTTGGCCGGGTGACCCCCGAAAACTTTGGCAAGAGTGGTCCTTCCTCCACGGATTACCGAAATCAAATCATCGCTGAAGGTCTAAAAGTAACGGGCTTTGTGCAGCGTTTTGGTATGGGTATTCCTTTGGCCAGGCAGCGCTGTGTTGAAAATGGTAATCCGCCCCCTGAATTTGAATTTTCCCCGAGCTCGGTATTGGCCATCTTAAAAAAGCGCTTCAACGATCAAGGGGAGTCTTTGTAATGGCACGAGTCGTTGCCTATCGCGACCAAATCCGCCTTAAACCCCGGAAAATCCTTGCGTTTTTTAATAACAAAGGCGGGGTTGGCAAGACAACCTTGGTCTACCACCTCGCTTGGACCTTTGCGGAGCAAGGGGTACGGGTTCTTATGGCCGACTTGGATCCCCAGTCCAACTTGAGCGCCATGAGCTTGGAACAAGACGATCTGGAAGCGCTGTGGCCTGACGAAAATCTCGACCGGAAATCCATACGGGGCGCGATTGAGCCCATCATCGATGGCACCGGCGATATAGAGGATCCGCATATCGAATATCTCAGTAGACGGCTCGCGCTGCTTCCCGGGGATATTCGCCTGGCCGAATTTGAACAGAAGCTATCGGATGCATGGCCCCGATGCATGGATCGGGATCCAGCTTCCTTCAGGGTCATATCCAGTCTATTCCGGGTCATTCAGAAGGCCGCCGATGAGCATGGCGCCGAGCTTGTTCTCATGGATGTCGGGCCCAATCTGGGAGCCCTCAACCGGGCAGCGCTGATTGCCGCCAGTGACATGGTGACGCCTTTGGGCGCCGATCTGTTCTCCATCCAGGGACTACGAAACCTTGGACCTGTCTTGGAACAATGGCGTGAACAGTGGAAAGAGCGGCTGGCTAAAAACCCGGTGAAAGGTCTTCTGCTTCCTTCGGGAACCCTAGATCCATTAGGTTATATCGTGATGCAGCCCAATTTGTATGGCGGAGAGGTCACGCGGGCTTATGAGCGATGGCTTAAAGCAATACCTCAAGAATACGGGCGCTCGGTTTTGATGAAACAGGCCGGGCCGGATCTGAGGGTGGATGACGATGAATATTGCCTGGGCGTATTGCGGCACTATCGAAGCCTGATGCCCATGGCCCAGACGGCAAAGAAACCAATTTTTAAGCTAACGACAGCGGATGGGGCGATTGGGGCGCATGCCCGCGCGGCTCAGATGGTGGGCGATGAATTCCGGCAGCTTGGACAGCGGCTGCTGGAGAAGCTGTATCCCAGCGAAGCATCCTGATCATGGTGCCGATAACAAGGTTTGGGCTTGTTCCGGCACAATCGTGACGTGGCGATATGGGGAAGGATGCCCAAGCAGGGGATAGGTGGTGGTGGCGATAAGAACGATAGGGCTTGTTCCGGCACAATCATGACGTGGCGATATGGGGAAGGATGCCCAAGCAGGGGATGGGTGGTGGTGGCGACAAGAACGACAGGGCTTTATCTGGCACGATGGTGATGTCGGCACATGAGATAAGCGGGGTCAAGAGGAGATGAACCGAGAAAGAGTCGTTGGGCGCTTGCCTCAAAAGGGCGCCCGGTCTTACCATCCTCAAATGAAAGCGCCTTGGCCGGTATTCTTTACCATGGCGTGGCTATTGGCCGGATGCTCCGAGACCACCCCCACGCGCGAAAGCTTTTCATCCAGTCCGGCGAGCGCGGCTCCTCAGCCCGCGATGTCGGTCCCGAAGGCCCCTCCATCGGCCTCGAGCTCGGCGCCTCCACCTGAAGCTCCACCCATCCCTTCGCTAAGCGCTTCTGTAAGTGCCGCCCCGCCCGCCGAATCCAGCGCCTATTGTATGAGCGCGGCGGATTCCATGGATAGGGCCAAGCCCCATCAACCGGCCAAACCCCCCTTTGCCAATTGTGCCGTGGGGGTTTTTTCGCATTGTGGAGGGGGAAATGGGGAGCGAGGGCATCTGTGCAGCAAGCCCTTGGATGAACAGGCGACCTTAAAGGCCAGAAAAACCAAGGCAAACGAATGTTGTTATCGGATGGGCGATTAAGCGCTTGCAGTGGACGAGAAGGGCGGGCTAGGTTGGAAAACGAGGAGCCGAAAGGGATGCAAGCCGCCGAGATTGTGAGCGAGGACGACTATCTGGAAGCCGAGCGCAAGAGCGATATCCGGCACGAATATATCAACGGAATGATTGTGGCGATGGCCGGTGCGACCTACATCCACAATCTGATTGTGTCCAATGCCACTGTGGCGCTTGGGCAGAGGTTGCGCGGGCGTTGTCAAGTGGTGTCCAGCGATCAGCGGGTGCACATTTCGGCGACGGGGATGTATGCCTATCCCGATGTGGTGGTTGTGTGCGGAAGGCCCGAGTTTCATCCCAAGGATAAGATGACGCTGGTGAATCCGAGGCTGTTGGTCGAAGTCGTTTCGCGGACGACCGAGGCGTATGATAGGGGCGCGAAGTTTAAGCACTATCAGCAGATTCCGGCGCTGGGGGACTATGTGCTTGTGGGGCAGGATGGACAGTGCGTGGAGCACTATAGGCGTTCGGAGACGGGTGAGTGGATATCTAGGGTGGTCGAGGGCTTGGATGCGATGTTGGAGATAGAGAGTTTGGGGGTATCGGTGCCCTTGTCCGAGCTGTTTGAGGGGGTGGAGCTTGTGCCGGGGGAGGATGATGAGGCGGCGGCTGGTGGAACCTAGGGCGGGGAGGCCCTAGCCCAAATTACAAAACCATTCGTAGTCGATATAGCTTTTGATGGTGGGCGCATCGCCGCATACGGGGCATTCTTTATCGCGGCGCAGGCGCAGCTCGCGGAATTTCATTCGGAGAGAGTCGTAGGTTAAGAGGCGGCCGGCCAAAGGTTCGCCCTTGCCCAGCAAGAGCTTGATGGCTTCGGTGGCTTGGATAACCCCGACAACGCCCGGCAAGATGCCCAATACGCCCGCTTCTTGGCAGCTTGGGGCGAGATGGGGAGGCGGAGGTTCGGGATACAGGCAGCGATAACAGGGATGGCCCGTGCCAGGCATAAAGGTGGTGACTTGGCCCTCAAAGCGAAAGATAGAGCCATGAACCACGGGCTTTTTCATGAATACCGAGGCGTCGTTGACCAAATAGCGGGTGGGAAAATTGTCGCAGCCATCGACGATAACATCGTAGCCGGCAAAGATGCGGTCGACGTTGGAGCTTAAGAGGCGCTCTTGGTATTTGATGATTTTTACGTCGGGGTTGAGGTCGGTGAGGGTTTTTTCGGCGCTGTCGACTTTGGGCATGCCGACCCTGGATGTGGCGTGGAGAATCTGGCGCTGAAGGTTGGAGGCGTCGACCACATCGCCATCGACGAGGCCCAGGGTGCCGACGCCTGCGGCGGCGAGATACAGAGCTGCGGGGCTGCCCAGGCCGCCGGCGCCCAAGAGAAGGACTTTGGAGCTTAAGAGTTTGGCTTGGCCTGCTTCGCCGACTTCGGGCAACAGCAAGTGGCGGGAGTAGCGATCGCGCTGGGCTTCGTTGAGCTGGGGCGGGGTTTCGATGGGATATCCAAGGTCTTTCCAGCGCACAAAGCCCAAGGTGGCGCTTTCAACCCGGGTGTAGCCCAGTTCCGTCAGTGTTTTAGCGGCCATTAAAGAACGGATGCCACCCGCGCAATAGAGGACGACGGGGGCCGATTTATCGGGGACTTTTTGCTCGATTTGCATTTCGAGATAGCCCCGGGGCACAGATTGGGCGCCTGGAATATAGCCGGCCCGGAATTCTTCTTTTTCGCGGACATCGACGAGCACCATAGGGGTGTTGTTGTCCATGCGCTGTTTGATGTCTTCGAGGGTGACAGAGGGGATGGTTTTGCGGAGTTCGGCAATGAGGTCGTTATAGGTCGTGGCCATGGCTTTTGAGAGGTGGGGGCGCGGGTTGGGATGTCAAGGAGGGATAAACGCGAAGAGCTACTTGGTCGGCGGAAGCTGTTCAGGTTTGGCGCGCAGGCCGGGGAGGAATTCTTCTTTGACAATGCCGCCGTCGCACTTGAGCCGAACGCTCGGCACGCTTCGGCCTTCCGTGAGTAGCGCTTCGATGACCGCGGCTTGGTCTTTTACGTTGCAGTACGCAAAGACTTTGGTGCCCGCGTCCAGTACGCCAAGCCGCATCTGTTTGCGGGCGATTTTAATGATTTTGTCGTCGGAAACCCGTTTGACGGAAATGTCGCTGCCAGCCACTTCGGTGACGGTGCCCAGTTCCCAGAAGGGGTCGGGTGCTCGAAGTTGGGCCCAAACGCGTACTCCATTGAGTTGATCGTTGGGGGGAAGCCAGTGGGTGGTGGCTTCGGTGGCCAGGCGATCGAGGGCGACCCAGCCCGTGGCTTTTTCGTACATGGAGGCGATGGAGCCGGCGCCGGGATCGGTTTCGCTGATGAGTGCCCGGTCTTTGGTGGCGGCGATAATCCAAACCGCGGTGGCGGCTGCGATGTCGCGCTTGGATTCGCCGTCGACCTTGGTGGGCGGAAAGAGCATGACTTTGCCGTGGGTCCAGCGCTTTTCGGCCTTTTTGCTGGGTTTAATCTTAAGCCGCTGAGATTCGACCCAAGCGCCCAAGGCATCGTGCTTTTTGTGAAGCGCGGCGGGCAGGGCTTTGTCTTTTGCGGCTTCGGCGGCGGTGGGCGAGAGGATTTCCCAGCGGGCAAGCTTGATGAGGGCGTCGGCCACATTGAGGGTTTTGTCGGCGTCGCGCTGTCCGATGGCTTTGCCCATCACCGAATCGAGTTCGGGAGCCAGGGCATTGCGCACATCGCCCATCATGATGGCGGCCTGTTCGGGGGAGGCGTCGCCTTTCTTGACGAGCTCGTCGATTTTCTCCATCGCCTGGCGCCAGTGCTTTTCTTTGATGTGGTCGCTGATCTGCGAGCGCAGCGCTTCGGTGACGGTTTGATCGAGTTCGCCGGAGAGTTTTTTCCATGCGGTCGAGCCGAGGACGGTCTTGGTTTCGGGCGCATCTAAAAAGGCGCGCGCGTCGGCGTATTTGGTGGCCAGCGTCAAGTCGTCCATGATGGCGGCGGCGCAGGCGATGGCTTCGTCGTTGGTCAGGCGGCGAAGCTCTCGGCTGAAGATTTCGCTCTCGAGCTCGTTCATCTGCGCAACCATGTCTTTGAACGCGCCCAAGCATTCCTTTTGCTTGAAGCGTTCAATCATTTCGGTCGACCAGAGTTTGGCCTGCTTTTTATCGACTTTTTCGCTGAGCTCGGCGATTCGGTAGCTGTGCGATGCGACGTTGAGCGTGGCCGCTTCGCGAAGTAGTTTGCGGGCTTTGTCGTAGCGCTTCGCGGTGATTTCGCGGTTGGCGTCGGAGATGAGTTTGTCGCTCTTCGAAATTTTCTGCATCTCGATGGCGTCCGCACTCGGTCCGGGGTTTTTGGGCGGGGGCGGCGGCTCTCCGCACCCTGTCGATAAGGCACTTGTTAAAAGGCCAATAACAAGAGCGCTTCCGATGTAGGTGAGGCGTGCGGGCGAGGTGCTGCTGAAGAGCGTTTTCGATCGTGATGAACCCATGGATTTTGGGGCGAGTGTATTGTCCGCCTTTGAGGCACCGTCAATGGCGACGTTGGTTATCTGTAAACGGAATGGCGTTTGAAGGCATTTGGGGAAGGGATTCTTGACCGGGCGGCGGGCCGTCCCTACGGAGGGGGTCTTGCGATGAGCGATTTTAGTGAAGCGACGATGAAGAGTCCTGTGGGTAGCGGCGCGGCGTTATTCAGCAAGCCGAAGGTGACGATTAGCCGCGTGTACACGAGAGCCGGCGATGGAGGGTCGACCCGTTTGGTGGGTGGTCAAGAGGTGCCGAAGGATGATGCGCGTATTGAAGCGTATGGGACGGTGGATGAGCTGAATGCGTTTGTGGGGATTGCGCGGGAGAGTTTGAGCGAGGCGCTAAAAGGGGATGTGGGCGAGGGGCGCGATCCGCTTTTGTGGTTGTTGGGCTGTTTGGTGAGGGTGCAGCACGAGTTGTTTAATTTGGGTTCGATTTTGGCGACGTTGCCCGAGGATATTCATCCAAAACAGCCGCGTGTGACGCAGGGCGAAATCGATAGGCTCGAAGCGGATATGGACCGGTGTCAGGAGGAGCTTTCGGCGCTGCGTTCATTTGTGCTTCCGGGCGGGTGCCGATTCAATGCGGAGCTGCATGTGGCGCGGACGGTGTGCAGGCGGGCGGAGCGGCGCTGTGTGGAGCTGTCGAGGGCGGTGGAGGTCGATCCGCTGTGTGTGCGGTATTTGAATCGTTTGAGCGATGCGTTTTTTGTGTGGAGCCGTTTTGCTTCGCTCAAGCTGGGCGCGCCCGAGGCGCTGTGGGAGCCGAATCAGGCGGCGAGCGCTGTTCAGGGGCAGCCCGCGGGTTCTGAGCCGGGATAGGCCGAGACCAAGCAGTCATTGATTCGGGTTTTTAGCTCGTCGCATGTGGTGGCGGCGTTGTAGTAGGCGACGCAGCCGTCGACGCTGCCTTGATCGTATTCGAGGCAAGCCGTGGGATAGTCGACGCGGACCAGCGATGGGCATGTGCGCAGGGTGATCAAGCACTGAAGGGCTTGGGTTTTGGCGGTTTGCGCGTTTTCGAGGGCTGTGCAGGCTGCATCTTCGGAGATGCGCATGCCGTTGGGCTGGGGTTTGTGGCGCTGGGGGCCTGCGTCGCCTTTGACTTCGTTTTCTTCGATGGAGCGGGTTTCATCGGAGCAGCCCGCGAACAGGAGCAGGGCGGCGAGTGGGAAGGCCATTAGCGAAGGGAGATATCGTAAGGCTTGCATGTGTCACCCATACGGGAGCTTTTAAGCGGGTGACAGTGGGGAATTAGAGGGAATTAGAGGCTTGTGCCGGGGACCTTGCCGCCTTTGGGTGCGGCGGGGATTTTTCCCGATGCGGCGTTGCCGAAGGCATCGGAGTCCTCTTTAAAGAAGACGCTTTTCAACTGGGTGGACAGTTGGTCGAAGGCGCGGGCGGCCATGACTTCGTACACGGTGGAGTCGCTCGGGCCGGCTTTGTTGAGATAAGAGGTATCGAGGAAGTTGCCCAGGGCTTGGTAGTTGACGGTGAAGTGCTCGGGGGGTTCGACTTTTAGCTTGAAACGCAGGGTTTCTTTGTCGGGTTCACCGGGCAGGCGCATCGCGGTCTGGAAGTCGATTTTGATGCCGACAAATTCGCGGCCGGATTTTTCGCTGGTGTAGGTTGCGCCGGACCAGCCGACTTCGTAGTCGATTTCGATGGTGGGTGCGGTGACCGGGGTATTTTTGTTTGACGCTTCGCTACGGCGCTCGCCTTCTTTGAGAGGAAGTACGTCGGCGGGGAAGATTGTCGCAAACGATTGTTGGAGCACTTTGACGATGGCGCCTTCGCGGGTGCCGGAGCGTTCTTCGCTGAAGTGCGAAGAGGCGGCGGCGACCGAGCCGGTGCCCGTGATGCCTGCGAGCGCGCCCGGATCGGGTTCTTTGCTTTGAAGCAATTTGTCGGCGAGCGCGAGGGAGGGCGATTTGATGATGCGGAAGCTGACGTTGACGGGCGGCGAGCCTTGGGCCTCCATGTAATTCACGAGCCGCTCGATAAAGGGCAGCATTTTAGGGTCTTTGGTCGATGCCTGCGCGCGGAAGGCGGCGAGGGTGTCGGCGAAGAGTTTGTGGATGGCCGCTTTGGCGTCGGCGTCGACGACAGAGCCGGGGAATTCTTTTACGAAGTCGCGAAGCGCACTGACGGTGCCTTGTTTTTTGGCTTCTTCAAACGCGAGGCGCGGAAGTTTGTCGGTGCGAACGTCGTTGGAGACGGGTGAGTCTGGGTATTTCTTGAGGAATTCGCGAAGAGCCAGGGATGTGCCGGTCTTTTGGGCATCGGCGAGGGCGGCTTTCCAAATCCATTCGTTGCGCACCTCGTCGGCATGGCGTTTCCCGTGCCAGAGATACGTTTCAAAGGCGTCCTCGGTATTGCGGGCTTTGGCTTCCTCAAACATGGCGTTGTCGCTCAAGAGGTTGCGCACATACCAAACGATTGGGCCTAGCAAGATGGCTGGAGCGAGGGCGACAAGGGCTGCTTTTTGTAGCCATGCGGGCATGCTTTTGGCCATCGGGCCTTGTTCAAACGACTTGTCCGGAAAGGGTTTGTCCCATGCGTCATTGATGCGCACGTCGAAGAAAGGATCGAGCGAGGCAATGACGTCGATATTCCGGTCTTGCACGGCTTGGCCCAGCGCGGCGCGGTCGCTTCGAAGCTGATTGAGCGCGGCTTCCGCGAGACCTTTGTTGTTGAGGGTGAAGGCTTCGGATTTGCCGCCTTCAAAGGTGAGTGTGAATTGCGTGTAGGAATAGACGCCGTTGGTGTGGTGATGGACGGCTTGAAGGTCGACCAGGGAGGCCAAGGGGATGATGCGCAGGGTTTTTTCGCGGGCATCGACCAAGTCCATGGGAAAGAGATAGCGGCCGGGAATGAAGGGGAGGCTCGCCTTCAAGGTGCTTCGCCGGATAATGGCGATGATCGAGTAGACGCCGAGAAAGATGGCGGCGATGTAGATCAGAAGCGAGATTGGGCCTTGCACCGAATTGCTGCTGTAGGCGCTGGCAAAGCCGTTGGCGGCCAGCATGAGAAGGGCGATGCCACAGACAACGATTAAGAGGACCCAGCCCACGGTTCCCGATGCGGAAAATCGATCGGCGAGAATGGGACGGGGCGAGAATTGGCCGGCAATACAGCCGATCAAGCGCTCGCGGGCCGTTTTGGGGAGCTTGTTAAAATCAATGATTCGCGTTTCAGCCATGATGGGGCGAAAAGACTACCTGTGTGGCCGGGGCGCACGAATTGAAATCGGTGAGAACGATGCGCGGAGGGAGGCGATTGGCCTTTCCGTAGATGTCTTTTGGGTCGTGTGATACCCATCGCTTCCCATGAGCACGCCTCTGAACGAGCGTTTGCGGAAGCTCGCTGCGACGCTGGAGCAGACTTTTTTAGGCAAGGACGAGATTATCCGCCTGTTGATGATCGCCGTCGTGGCGGGTGAGCACTGTGTGCTGCTCGGGCCGCCTGGAACGGCCAAAAGCGCGCTGATCCGTTCGCTCGCCGAGCTATTGCAGGCCCGTTATTTCGAGTATTTGCTGACGCGCTTTACGGAGCCCAACGAGATTTTTGGCCCTGTGGATATCAATGCGTTCCGGGAAGGCGTGTACCGGCGCAATACGGCTGGCATGCTTCCCGAAGCGGAAGTGGTGTTTTTGGATGAGGTGTTCAAGTCGAACAGCGCGATCCTAAATGCTCTGCTGACGCTGTTGAACGAGCGAAAGTTTACAAGCGGCGGCCAAGTGCTCCGCTGTCCTCTGATCAGCGTGTTTGCGGCTTCGAATGAGGTGCCGGGGGATGAGACGCTGAACGCGATTTTCGATCGCTTTTTGTTGAGGGTGCGCTCGGATAACTTGGATGCGTATCACTTCAACGAGCTGCTTGGGCGCGGCATCATGCATGAAGTGAGGCAGATGAAGGGTGAGCCTCTGGTTCCCATTGTGGCCGCGCGCGAGCTGACTGAGCTGGGCAAGAATTTCGGTGCCCGGATGAATTTTTCAGACGCCTTTTTGTCGTCCTATAAAGGGCTTGTCTTTCAGATCCGCGCCGAGGGGATTTCGCTGTCGGATAGGCGCGTCGTGAAGATGCTGAAGCTCTTTGCGGCAAGCGCGTTCCTAGATGGGCGCAAAGAAGCCGATACCAGCGATTTCTTCGTTCTGAAGCATATTTGGAACAACGAAGATCAAGCCGCGATTTTGGAAGGAATTGTGCAGCCGGTGCTCGAGGGATTCTTCCGCGAGCATCCCGATCGGCGGCGTATTGGAGCTCTTGGCGTGGGTGTCGATGCGCTTGCCGCGGAGATCGATCGAATCCGGCAAATTCTGACGGGCGGGACGGCGCTCGGGGATGTGCAGTTGTTCAGCCAGCTTAAGGCTTTGGGCGAGATAAAAACGGCCCTTGCGGCTATCGGCGATCCCCGCGCGCGCGAGCTCGAGACGCGGGTCGCTCAGCTTCTTGAGGCGTCCTTCCGAAGCGGCCGCTTCGCTCAGATTTAGCGCGCGTTTCGGATTTATGCGGCTCGGGCTGAGCCTTTCCCGGGCGCTTGCGTTCGGGGGAAGGCCGCCTGCGCGGTGTCTCGGCAGGCGTTTCATGAGGCGAAGAGCGTACTTTTTTGGGTACGCCAAACTGTTTGCGCAGCTCGCGCAATTCGTCCGTCGTGAGATAACGCCACTCTCCGGGCCTTAATCCTTCGTGTGTAATGCCCGCGAAACTCGTCCGGGAAAGCCGCATCACCGGATGCCCCGTCGCGTCTCCCATGCGCCGTATTTGCTGATTGCGGCCTTCCCGCAGGCTAATTTCAAACCAAGTTTTGTCGTCTTCGTGGCGCAGCAGCAAAACATGGGCGGGCAAGGTTATTCCATCCTCGAGCCTCACACCTTTGCGCCATACATCGAGCTCGTCATCGCTCAGAAGGCCCTGCACTTTCACTACGTAAGTTTTGGGAACACCGCCTTTGGGATGCAGGAGACCCTGGGCAAAATCGCCGTCGTTGGTGGCCAAAAGCACACCGCTTGTCGCGAAATCGAGCCTTCCCACGGGATACACGCGCGCGGGCACGGAGCGGAGAATCTCGGCGACTGTAGGCCGTCCTTCGGGATCGCTCAGCGTCGACACCACGCCTCTCGGCTTGTGCAGCAATACATACAAGAGCGACTGAGCAACCAGCCTTTTGCCATCGACCTCGACTTTATCCTCGTGAAGATCGGCCTTGGTGCCCAGTTCGGTAACGACGCGCCCGTTTACCCGCACACGCCCTGAAAGCAGCAGTTCTTCAGCGGCACGCCTCGATGAAATGCCTGCTTTTGCGATGAGTTTTTGAATTCGTTCTTTCATGGGGGAGCTTTTGCGTTCCGCTGGATGGCGTCTTTTCAAACGATGGGCGGAGTGGGATAAGACCTTTTATGCGTCGTGTCGACAAGCCTTGGGGCTACGAAATCATTTGGGCGGAAACAAGCCGTTATGTTGGCAAAGTGTTGCGTATCAACGCAGGGCATAGGCTTTCTCGTCAATATCATCGCGTGAAAGAAGAGACGCTGATGATTCAATCGGGGGAGATGACGCTCGAGGTGGGTCCTGCTGAATCGGCCGAATCGAGGCTGATGCGCAAGGGGGATGTGTTTCATGTGTTGCCAGGCACCATTCATCGGATGATTGCTGTTTCTGATGTCGATGTGCTCGAGGTGTCGACGCCTGAGCTCGATGATGTGGTGAGGCTCGAGGATGTATATGGCCGCGAAGGTACAAACAAGGCTTAGGGCCTATTTGGGCTGAGCCTGTTTGTTTTTGTCGTCTTTGGTTTCTTCCTCGGCATCCTTGGCCGCTTCTTTTTCGGCCTGGGCTTGAGCATCCGCTGCCTTTTTGGCCGCTGCCGCCGCTGCTTCCTCTTCTTTTCGGCGCTCTTCTTCCTCCAGCCGCCGGCGCAGTTCGTTGTCGTGATCCCAGCGATCTACCCGCTCGTCTCCGTCTAGATCGACACCCATGCGCTCCAGGCGGCCCTCGTTGTAAATCTCCCAAACATCAGGCCGTCCATCGAGGTTTCGATCCCGCCTCACACGAGCAAGCTTGCCCTGGCTGTAGAACTTCCATTCATCGGGAAAACCATCCCGGTTGTTGTCGACGCGCGTTTCAGCAAGCCGCCCCTTCGCAAAGGTGAGCCATGTATCAATACGGCCATCATGATTCGTGTCCGCTTCTTCGTAGAGGCTCTCTCCTGCGGCGTTGTAACTGCGAAATACGTCTTTGATGCCGTCAAAGTTGGTATCGATTTCCCTGCAAACAAGCACTTTTCGCCGATCGTCGCCGACGCCCATCACCTGATACACACGCCTCACATTCGGCGTCAGTGAACCTGGGCCGGCCACTTCATTGGCTTCCCGATCGTTTCTTCCCCGCCATTCGCAGCGTCCGCGGTCGTCGATCATTTGTGAGGGGCTTTTGGTGTTCTTGCCGCGTTTGTTTGGGTCCTTCGGCACAAAGCCCGAATCGGTGCTGCCTCCGCAGGCCGCGCTCAGCAAAGCGCTCAGGACAGCGATGGAACGAATGAAATGCACGCGGTTCATACGCTCAATTTACCTTTGGGGCTGGGCCGGAACGACAACAGGCGGAGGCGGTGCCTGGAGCGTGGGTGCGGCGTTGGGCAGCATGCCAGGAGCGTTCGGCGGAGGCTGGGCATAATCGGCAGGCATTCCATAAAGCTGCCCGCACAAGTCGAGAACGCTGTCCGGATCGGGCTTTCGATCGGCGTTCCGATCGGCATACACAATCGCGCACTTAGGATCGGCCGGATTGTTGAACGACCACCACTGATCAACGATTGAATCACCGTCAGAATCCCGTTCCCGCCGGGAAAGCCTGCCGCCCACGTAGTGGTCCCAGGTATCGATTTTGTCATCGAAATTCGTTTCCCTCTCCTTGAGGAAAACAATGCCGCCTTGATAATGAGCAATTTCATCCGCGCGCCCATCGCGGTCAAAGTCCGACTCCCTCCGCCGCTCTAGTCCTTGGCTGTCGTAATAGATGAATGCATCGGGGCCGCCGTCGAAATTCAGATCGACGATCCGGCAGACTTCCCGTCCTTCTTGCAGCACATTGATAATGTCGGGCTGGCCGTCGCCGTTTACGTCCATGCGGGCCGCCGTGGGCGAACCCATGTCGCAGGGTTCGTGTTTGATTTCTGTGTCGCGTTCGTCGCCGGTTGGGGTCTGCGCTTTTTGATTGCTTGGATCGGGGCTCGAACAGGATGCGGCGAGCAGCAGAAGCGCGAAAACCGTTGCCCTTGCATATTTCGGGCGAATGTCAACACGCCGTCCAAAAACGGTTGCTTGACTATGGAAAAATGAATAATTTCGCATGGTTATACTTAGTTTTTGCGCAGGTTCAAAGGACACATCCAAAGCTGGCCGCTGAGATTTTGCCGGATGGCGATTGACAACACACGTATCAGCATCTAGGGTAACGCCTTGTCAGTAGCCGAAGCGCCCGCTTGAATCGTCGATGAGCTCAGCTTAGCCCGGGTTGCCGGGTGAGAGACCAGCGAAAGAGGCCGAAACAGGCAGTGCGTTGCGGTTACAGCGTTTACCGTCATGAGTGCGCGGGGCCTGCCATTCGCCGCATCGGCGATGACAGGGCGGAGCCACGCAGGACCGGCGTGAAATGTCGCGAAAAAAAGTCTCGACGACCATCTATATCACGCCCGAGCAGGCAGAACGCCTAAAGCTCCTGCACGATCGGACGAAAGTGCCTATTGCGGTGTATATACGCGAGGGCATCGATTTGGTGCTCAAGCACTACGAGCATGTCCTGCCCGGGCAAACGACCTTGGATACGCTGACGAAGAAGTAGTGTTTCGTTAGCCGCCGGCGATGCGCCGGGACGAAGCCCACCTGAGAGTTTTGAAGTCTTCATGCCTGCTTCACCCAATCAAATACGCAATTTTTCTATCATCGCGCATATCGACCACGGCAAATCGACCTTGGCCGATAGGATTTTAGAGGCGACGGGCGCGCTGTCCGACCGAGAAAAGCAGGATCAGTTCCTCGACAAGATGGAGCTGGAGCGCGAGCGGGGAATCACCATCAAGGCGCAGTCGGTGCGGCTCGATTACAAGGCGAAGGATGGTCAGACCTATAGGCTGCACTTAATCGATACGCCTGGGCATGTGGATTTTCATTACGAGGTGTCCAAGAGCCTTCAGGCGTGCGAGGGCGCGCTCTTGGTCGTCGATTCGACACAGGGCGTTGAGGCTCAAACGCTGGCCAATGTGTTTATGGCCCTCGATAACAATCTCGAGATTGTTCCGGTTCTAAACAAGATCGATTTGCCTTCTTCGGATGTGGATAAGACGAAGCGCGAAATCGAGGATGTGATTGGTTTGGATTGTTCGGGAGCGATCGCGGCGAGTGCGAAAACGGGTCAGGGCATCGGGGATATTTTGGAGGCGGTGGTGGCGCGGGTGCCGGCGCCCAAGGGGGATGAATCGGCTCCGCTGCGCGCGTTGGTGTTCGATAGTTGGTACGACAGCTATCGGGGTGCGGTGGTGATGTTGCGCGTGGTGGATGGGGTGATCCGCAAAGGCCAAAAAGTGCGCTTTATGGCGGCGGGGCGCGACTATGAGGCGCTGGAGCTCGGTGTGTTTAATCCGCATGCGTCGGCGGTGAGCGAGCTTGGGGTGGGCGAAGTCGGATTCATGGCGGCGAGTATCAAGAGCGTCGTGGATACGAAGATCGGCGATACGCTGACGGATTCGGTTCATCCGGCGAAAACGCCGCTTCCAGGCTTTAAGGAAGTGAAGCCGATGGTCTTTGCGGGTGTGTTCCCGACGGATTCGGCTCAGTACGAAGACTTAAGGGATGCGCTGTCCAAGCTGCACATGAACGATGCTTCGTTTGTGTATGAGCCCGATACATCGGAAGCTTTAGGATTTGGCTTTC
Organism: uncultured Polyangiaceae bacterium; assembly: GCA_964537685.1. Taxonomy (GTDB): domain Bacteria; phylum Myxococcota_A; class Polyangia; order Polyangiales; family Polyangiaceae; genus CAZICM01. Next base: position 30,669 of record CAZICM010000043.1, on the reverse strand, counting down.
GCTGCGGGTTTTTGGGGCTGCTTCATATGGAGATCATTCAGGAGCGGCTGGAGCGCGAATACAATTTGGACTTGATTACAACGGCGCCGAGCGTCGTGTACCACTGCTTCATGACCGATGGCACGATGAAGTCCATCGATAACCCAGCGAAGATGCCTGCCCCTCATATTATGGAGCGCGTGGAAGAGCCGATTTTCCGGGTGACGATTCACGTTCCTACGGGTTATGTGGGCGCTGTGCTGGCGCTGTGTCAAGAGCGGCGCGGTGAGCAGAAGTCGCTTCAGTATGCATCGGCCGATCGCGTCATCATCACGTATGACATGCCGCTCAGCGAGGTGCTGTTTGACTTTCACGACAAACTGAAGAGCGTTTCGCGCGGCTATGCATCGATGGACTATGAGCTTACGGGCTATCGGGCGGACGATTTGGTGAAGCTCGATATGCTGGTGAACGGCGAGCCGCTGGATGCGCTGTCGGTGATTGTGCACCGGGAAAAGGCGTATACGCGGGGCCGGGATTTGGCCGTGAAGCTGAAGGAGATTGTGCCGCGCCAGCAGTATGAAGTGGCCATTCAGGCGGCTTTGGGTTCGAAGGTGATCGCGCGGACCAACGTGAAGGCGCTGCGCAAAGATGTGACGGCCAAATGCTACGGCGGCGATATTTCCCGGAAGCGCAAGCTGTTGGAGAAGCAAAAGGAAGGCAAGCGCCGCATGAAAATGGTGGGCAGCGTCGAGATCCCCCAGGAAGCGTTTCTCGCCATTCTTAAAGTCGATTGAGCATTCTGTTCTGGTCTCTTTTGAATGGCCCGAGTAGAAGATGCGCATGGGATGGTTTCGTTCTGCGCTTGTGGTTGCGGCGGTGTGGGGGCTCTCGGGTTGCGACGATAAAAAGAGCACGGACGGCGCCGGAGCAGGCGCATCGGCAAAAGCCGCGGTGACAGCTACAGCCGCGCCTACACCCGCGAGCGCCGCGCCGCCCGAAGTGAAGGCGCCCGCGAAAAAACCTATGCCGCCCAGGCCCCTTCCCATCGGGTCGTCGGGGCCCATTCAGCCAATCGCGCCCGCCGATCAGCAAATGATGACGATTCAATACACGCTCGCCATGGTCACGCCTCAATCCACCGATCCAATCGTCGATAAGACGTATCTCGATGGGATTCTTAAGAAGCTGGAGACGGCGGTGCGGACGGCGGACAAGGGCAAGACGCCCGCGAATCCTGTTCAAACCGCGAAGGGCAATCGCAAAATCGAAGTGAATATGGGCAAAGGCTGTACGGACAAAGTTCCGGCCAATCTCATCGCGCAGCGGGCGAATTCATCGCTCAAAGAAGCTTATGAAGCAGGCATTTTGGTGATCGCATGCCGCGATAACCTCTGGGAATGCCATCAATCCACGCGCGATCCCGAAGATGTTTTGTGTCATGCGGCTCCCCGCTGACGGTGTCGCGTTCTGTTCAATTCCCTAAAGGAAATATTCATGGAGCCTTGGGCTGAGCTGTTAAGTGAACTCAACCGGGATCAAGGAGCGCTTGCGCAGATCCGGCATGATGCGGCGATCGCTTTTGGTCCTGCGATGCAGGTTGAGCGATTTGTGCTGGGAAATGGCTTGCGGGTGCTGCTGCTTGAAGATCATGCGGCGCCGGTTGTGTGCCTGCAGGTTTGGTTTGGTGTGGGTTCGCGTCATGAGCGGCGGGGCAAAACAGGGATTTCTCATCTGTTCGAGCATTTGATGTTCGGCGAGACCGATACCTATGAACACGGTGCTTTCGATCGGATGCTCGAAGAGGCCGGCGCCGAAACCAATGCAGCGACCTTTCTCGATTGGACTTATTACGTCGCGAATCTTCCAAAAGATGCTTTGGAACTGGTGATTCGCCTCGAGTCCGAGCGGATGACCAAGCTTGCGCTCCGCGATCCTCAGGTATCGAGTGAGAAGGAAGTGGTGGCCAATGAAAGGCGGCAGCGTGTCGACGATGATGTGGACGGCGCGGTGAGCGAAATCCTCTACAAAGAAGCCTTTACGAAGCATGCCTATGGCTGGCCCACCATTGGGTGGATGGAGGACATTCAGGGCTTTACGACCGAAGACTGCAATGCCTTTTACAAGACGTATTACGCGCCCAACAACGCGGTGATGGTGGTGGTGGGCGATGTGTCGGCGCGCGATGTGCTGAGGATGGTGCAGGCCGGTTATGGAAGCGTGGAATCGTCGGTAATTCCCATCGAAGATATGCATCCCGAGCCTCCTCAGACCGAAGAGCGGAGGACCAAGGTGAATAAGCCGACGCCCACGCAGAAAGCGGCGATTGGCTATAAATCGCCCGCGCTTGGCGATTTCGATCATCCGGCGCTCGTGCTGCTGAATGAAATTTTATTTGGGGGCCGCTCGTCCCGGGTTCACCGGCGGCTGGTTCAAGAGATGGAGATCGCGACGGAAGTGCGGGGTTGTGCGGGGATGTTCCGCGACCCTTCGCTGTACGACATCTATTTGGTGGCGCGGGGTGAACACACCGTGGACGAGCTGATTTCGGCTTTGGATGCGATCTTCGAAGATGTGAAGCGCTCGCCTCCGAGTGAGGCCGAGCTGAACAAGGCGAAGGCGAGGCTGGAGTTGGGTTTGCTTCAAGGGTTGGAGACCGTTTCGGGGAAGGCGGAGCAGCTTGGTTTCTTTGAAACGGTGCTGGGTTCGCCGGGCGCTTTGTTTGAGCGCTTGGATGTGTATAGGCGTGTGAAGCGGGACGATTTGCTTCGGGTTGCGCGCCGCTATTTGGTGAATTCGGCGCGCACGGTGGTGGAGGTGTATCCCGATGGAAGCCTGGACGAGGGCGAGCCCGGGGATGACGAGGGGGATGACGAAGGGGAGGAGGAGCAAGCCGCATGAGTGCCCCGGTTTTTGTTGAGACGAGCCATGCGCTTGGCCTGGTGAGCGTGGCGATTGCCTTTCGATCGGGCTCCGCTTTCGATCCTGAAGGCAAAGATGGGTTGGCGCGCATTACGGCGCGCATGCTTCGAAGGGGCGCGGAAGGTTATCCGGCGCAGGTCATCGAAGAGACGATCGATTCGCTGGGCGGTGAGTTTGCGGCGGATGCGTCGGTCAGCGCGACATCCGTGCATTTCGAGGTGATTCGGCGTTCGCTCGGGCCATGTTCGGATTTGGTATCGAGGATGCTGGCGAAGCCGGTATTCGATCCGGCCGAACTTGCAAGGCTATTGCGCGAGGCGGAGGCGGAGCTCATCGAGGCCCGCGACAGCGATCGCTCGCTGGTTGCGCGGGCATTTAGGAAGACGCTGTTTGGCGGGCATCCTTATGGGCGGAGGGTGGCTGGAACGATTCCTACCCTGAGATCGATTACGCCGGCCGATGTGCGGGCTTTTTATGAAAAGCATTACTGCCGCAGCAATGCGGTGGTGGCTGTGTCGGGCGATATCGAGCCGGACGAAGCCAGGGCCTTGGTGGACAAGCTTTTGTCGGGATTGCCTGAAGGAACAGCGGCCGCGGACAGGGTTGCCGCGCCGAATCCGATCCGGGGCCGGACGCTGGTGTTTGTCGACAAACCCGATCGCACTCAGACGCAGATGGTGGTGGGCGGGCTTGGAACGCATGCGCACGATGCCGACCATATTCCGCTGTTGGTCGCGAATATGGTGTTTGGAGGCACGTTTACATCGCGTTTGATGCAAGAGATTCGCGCTAAGCGGGGCTGGTCTTATGGGGCGTATTCGCGGGTGGGTTTTGATCGGCAGCGGGATGCATTTTCGATGTGGGCGGCGCCTGCTGCGGCGGATTCGGCGGCGTGTCTAAAGCTCGAGCTGGATTTGCTTTCGGTGTTTCGCAACGAAGGCGTAACGGAAGCGGAGCTTGAATTTGTAAAGCGTTACATCGTGCGTTCGCATGCCTTTGAAGTGGATACGGCGCGCAAGCGCGTGCATCAGCCGCTGTCCGAGCTGTTGCTGGATTTGCCGGCGGGCTATCACCAACACTATTTGGCCAATGTGCAGGCGACGACCGTTGAGGCGGCCAATACGGCTGTGCGAGAGCGTTTGTCGGAGAAGGATTTGATTGTCGGTGTTGTGGGCACCTACGGCGTGATTGGTGAGTCGATACAGAATGCTATTGCCGATCTGGCCGATGTGAAGGTGCTGCCTTTTGATTTTGAATAGCCGCTAATCGGGCTGGTGAAGAATCTTCTGCGTCCTGTCGATAAAATAAAATCGCTCAAATCCCGCGCGCTGGAAGGTGATGGCACCGAAGGCATTCACAGCGATGGCACAGGCGGCGAGCAGCCAAAACGAAACGTTAAAGCGCCGGGCGCCGAGCGCGATCATCACAAATAAAAAGAGGGCGTAGTCGTTCGAGAAACGGTAGCCAAACTGAATCCAGCCGCTGTTTTGGTAGAGCAGCGAGGGCAGCGCGACGAAGAATGCGCTGAGGGCTAGGGCTTTGAATAAGGCGCCGCTTTGTTTAGGCCAAATGGCCCATGCGAAGATGGGTGTGGTGATCCAAAGCGCGAGGCCGTGCGCGTTGATTTGAAAGGGCGCGCCGGGTGTGCGGGTGAAGGGAAGGGATGTGAGCATCACCGCGAGGTTGCGCCCTAGGTAGTGGTACGAAGCGAGACCCCATTTGTCGATGCGGCCGCGCCATGCGATGTCGAGCAGGCCATGGCCAAATTCAAAGGGATTTCCAAAGCGCGCGGCGTTGTGCCAGAGCAAGAGGGAAAGCAAAAGCGAGGGGGCTACGGCGAACGGGAGAAGGCTTTTTTCGAAGATGTCGGCGCGCGTGTTTTTGATGATCGAAAGCAAGCCCGCGCCTTCGGGAAGGGGGCCTCGCTGATGGGCGCGCAGGGCTTGGTACAGGAAGAAGGGGAAGGCAAATCCAAGAGGCGTCCGGGTCGCAAAACCTAGGCCGAGAAAGAGGCCCGCGAGTACGGGAGAATGGGCGCCGATGGATGTGTAGATGTACAGCGCCGCGAGGGCCGCGCCGACAACGTGAGCCGCAAACCACACCGTGCCTTGAACCGACGAAAACCAATAGACAGAACCCAGCGCAAACAAGAGCGAGAGAGCGATATTTGAAGCTTCCGAGCGGAGGTTTTCACCGCGTTCGCGAAGCTTCTCCAGGGCGAGAAATAAAACCGCGGGCGCAATGCCCGAGAGGCCGAGAAAGACAAGCCCATCGCGCACATGTTGGGCGCCTTTGTGCAGAAGCACGGCAGGCAGCAGCAACACAGCCGGAAAGGGCGGGAAGCTGATGTAGTAACGGCCATGGAAGACGGCGAAATCGTTGTTTCCGGTGTAGGCCGGAGGAGGGCCGCCCAGGTCGAGGCGCCCCTGGCTCCAGCATTCGGCGAGCAGTGCGAAATGGTTGTAGGGCGTGTGCGCGCTGAGCCGCTCTTTGGGTGTGCTGAGATAAAAAAGCAGCGTGACGGCGATGTAGATCGCCAATGCAATTTTGTGGGTTCGGTTTGGAGAAAGCCTGTGAAACAAGCTTTTGGGTGCAGGGCCGTCCGTCCGGTCCGCTGGATGTTTGGATAAGCCCTCCATGGAGATTTTGCGCACGCTAACACGCGCTTATGGGGATGAAAGAGGCATTCGCGCGGAGAGGTGCGGGCTTTTGATGTGCGCTATCAGGCTTTTGTTGCGGGTTTTTCAAAGCCGCGCTACGAGCTGGCCATGCCGCTTATTGCCATTACCGCGCAGGATATCGATACCGCGGGCATCGAGGTGAATGTCGATCTGCCTCAGAATTGGCTGGATTTGGAACTTGCCGATGCCGATGCCAAGAGCTCAAAGCCCGGCTCGTTGCACGCTAGGCTTTCGCGTTCGGGCAACCATGTTGTGGTGCGCGGTGAGGTAAAGGCGAATGTGAGTGTGCCTTGTGCCCGCTGTTTGGAGCCCGCTCAGGTGGAGCTTGCCGGTGAGCTTTCGCTCTTGCTCAAGCCTCTCGCTCATGCTCACGAGCCTCGCGATCGGGGCGCCGCAGAAAAGAAGCCGGCGCGACCGGCAGCTTCCGAGGCGGCAGGCGATGCGGCGAAATGGGCGGAGGCCGCCGCGAAAATGATGCCTGACTGGGCGGCTGCGCCGAAGAAGGCGCCGAAGACCTTAAAGCCCGATGAGAAAAAGGGAAAAGCAGGTTCAAAGGCGGCCCATGGCGGACGCAAGGAAAAAGAGTCCAAAGCGCCTGACGAGTACGAATTTACGGCGGAGGAAGCCGACACGGACACCTATGACGGCGATACGGTCGTGCTCGATGCCTTTGTGAGGGAGGCGCTTTTGCTCGAAATGCCGAACTTCCCCTTGTGCTCTGACACATGCCCAGGTATCCGTCCCGCTGCGGCTGCGCCCGAGGCGCCGGCTGGTGTGAACCCAAAGAACGACGTGCTCGATCCGCGGCTGGCTCCGCTTGCGGCGCTTTCGGCGAGTTTGAGCAATAAACCCCGTTCAAATGGTCAGAACGCGCCGCCGGATGAGCAAGACGCTCAGGCGCAAACCGCCAAAAAAGTTTTGCCAGAAATGGCACGCAATACCGCGAAAAAGAAACGATAAGCCAAGCATCACAAGGAGTTAGACGTGGCCGTCCCCAAGAGGAAAACGACAGCGAGCAAGCGCAATACGCGCCGCGCGAATCATGACAAAGTGACCCCGGTTCAGCTCATTGCCTGCGCGCATTGCGGCGAGCCTACGCTGCCCCACCGCGCTTGCGGAGCATGCGGGCACTACAAGGGCCGCAAAGTTAAGTCGACAACGGTTCAATCCTGAGCCCGCCGGTTTAAGCGTGGTTGCGAGGAGCCGAATCTTAGGAACAGGCGCATATGCGCCTGAGCGCGTCCTTTCGAACCACGATTTGGAACGCATGGTTGATACGTCCGACGCTTGGATTACCGAGCGTACGGGCATCCGCCGCCGCCATATTGCCGCCGATGGAGAGTTGACGAGCGATATGGCTACGGCTGCTGCAAAGCGGGCGCTGGAAGCGGCTGGGTTAAATGCGGCGGATCTCGACATGATTATTGTCGGGACGATCAGCGGCGACACAAAGATGCCGTCGTGCGCGGTTCATGTGCAGCGAAAGCTGGGCGCGGGCGAGATTCCCGCGTTTGATATTTCGGCTGCGTGCGCCGGCTTTTTGTATGGATTGACCATCGCAGAGCAGTTCATCGCGACAGGCCGGGCCAACTGTGTGCTGGTGGTGGGCGTGGAGCTCTTGTCGCGCTTGTTGAATTGGCAAGATCGCACGACGTGTGTGCTGTTTGGCGATGGTGCGGGCGCTGTGGTGCTCGGGCCGGCCAAAGGCGATGGGCGAGGGATTTTGTCGACGCGGCTGTTCACCGATGGCTCGCTTGCGGGGGCGCTTCATATTCCTGCGGGCGGGACGGCGGAGCCGATTAGCGTGGAAGGCGTCGAGAATGGCCGGCACAAAGTGCATATGTCCGGCCAGGAAGTCTTCAAGGTTGCGATTAAAAACCTGACGAGCGCTTCGACGCTGGCGATGAAAGCGGCCGGGCTTGCGAGCAAAGATCTCGACTGGGTAGTCGCGCATCAGGCCAATATGCGCATCATCACGATGGTGGCTGATAGGCTTGGATTTCCGCTCGAAAAATTTGTGCTGAACATCGAGAATTACGGCAACACATCGAGCGCATCCATCCCTATTGCCTTGGATGAAGCAGTGCGCGATGGGCGTATCCGCGAAGGCCACAATGTGCTGTTTTGTGCATTGGGCGCAGGTATTTCGTGGGGTGCAGCCCTTGTCCGGATGTAGGCTCTGCACAAGGAGAGCAAGATGCAGCCCGGCCCTTACGGTTCACCTCATCCGCCGCCCAAAAAGAAAGACAACACGATCATCATCATTATTGCGGTTGTCGTGGCCGTTCTTGTGATGGGCGTGCTCGGTTTGGGTGTGCTTTCAAGCCTCGCGATCTTTGGCACCAAGCGCTATCTGGAGGAGGCCAAAACCTCGGAAGGCAAAAACAAAGTAAGCGCGATTGCTCGGGGAATTTTGGCTTGCACCGAACGCGAGACCATCGATCCGGTGACGAATGCAGCCGTGCCGGGAAAATTGCCTCCGACTTCAGCGGCGATTCCCTCTTCGCTCTCGATGGTGAAGGGTACGAAATATCAAAGCGCGTCGACCGAGTGGTCGGCCGATCCAGCCTTTAGCTGTGCCCATTTCGAGATTTTCGAGCCGCAGTATTTTCAATACCAGTGGGTATTGGACAGCGGCGGGATGAGCGGGACGGTGCGAGCAATGGGCGACTTAAACGGCGATGGAAAGGCCGAAGTCGTGCTGGAACAGACGGTGAGCTGTGTAACGGGCGCTGCGGGAACGGGCATGCTGTGCACCATAGGCACGCAGCGGCAGGTTCAATAACACACAGGCTCACGGTATTTGTGACCGCGGCCCCCACAAGTTTGAGACAATTCCTGCCTTAGTTTTGAGGAGCATCATGCGAAACCAGCTTTGCGCTCTCGCCCTTGCCTTTGTTCTTCCCGCGCTCTGTATGTGGAGCTGCGCCGTTGGTACCGATTCGGAATTTGAAACAGCCGCCGGTGAAGGCGGTGGGAAAACAAGCTCGTCTTCAAGCGGAATGGTGACGTCCGGCTCTTCGTCCTCCGGGTCCGCAGGCACATCGAGCTCATCGAGCAGCTCTACAGGCGGCGGTACATCGAGCTCATCCAGCGGAGGTACATCGAGCTCATCGAGCAGTTCATCGAGCTCAAGCTCATCCAGCAGCAGCTCATCCGGCGGCAACTGCAATCCGCTGAACTGCACGGCGATGTGCTTAATGCAATTCGGGTGTGGTGAATGCGTAAACGGCGCCTGTATGTGCAAGCCCATCGTGGCGTGCGCCGATGCAGGCCCTTGAACACTCGCCCACACCAAGCCCGAGTGGTTAACAAAACATTCCAAGAAACGACGGAGACCATTTCGTGAAAGTCGCCTGGCTTTTTCCTGGGCAGGGTTCGCAGGAAGTTTCGATGGGCAAGTCGGTGGCAGCGTTCTCCGGGGCTGCGAGGCAAGTGTTCGCGTGCGCTGATGAAGCGCTTGGAGAACCGATTTCAACGCTGTGCTTTGAAGGTCCGCTGGAGACCTTGACGCTGACGGCCAATACACAGCCTGCGATTGTCGCAACGAGTTCTGCGCTGGTTGCGGCGCTGCGCGAACAGTTGCCCGATTTGCCGGCGCCCGCCTTTGCCGCTGGCCATTCGTTAGGGGAGTACAGCGCGCTTGTTGCGGCGGGGGCCCTCTCGCTCGCGGATGCCGTGAAGATATGCCGCGTGCGCGGAGCGGCGATGCAGCAATCGGTGCCTCCAGGTGAAGGCGCGATGGCTGCCATTATGGGATTGAGCGAAGAGATTGTGCGCGGTGTGTGTGAAGAGGCAGCCCAGGGTGAAGTCGTTTCGCCTGCGAACTTCAACGCGCCCGGTCAGATCGTGATCGCGGGACACGCGGGAGCCGTTGCAAGGGCTCAGAAGGTAAGCGAATCGCGGGGCGGCAAGGCGATTGCGCTGAAGGTCAGCGCGCCTTTTCATTGTGCGCTGATGGCGCCCGCTTCTGTGGCCGTTGGTGAGGCGTTGGATAAGAGCCCCATTCATTCCTTGGCCTTCCCTGTCATCGCAAATGTGGATGGTGAACCCAACCTCGATTCCAGCCGTGTTCGCGACCTGCTCATTCGCCAAATTGACGGCCCCGTGCAGTGGGTGAAGTCGGTTCAAAAAATGGCCGATGAAGGCGTGACGCATGCGCTTGAAATCGGCCCGGGCAAGGTGCTCGCGGGTTTGGTGAAGCGCATTTCCAAGTCGATTCGTGTGCTTAGCGTAAGCGACGAGCAGGCGATCGCCCGGGTTAAAGACTTCTTGTCGGAGGCATAAGCGATGTTTGGTTTGGCTGGCAAAGTAGCGGTCGTGACCGGCGGATCACGAGGGATTGGACGCGGTGTTGCCGAGGTGCTTGCGGCGCAGGGAGCCCACGTTGTGGTGACCTATGTGCGGGGCGAACAAGAGGCGCTCGCCGTTGTGAAAGGGATAGAAAAACGCGGTGGAAGCGCGTCCGCCGTTGGATTCGATGTCTCGGATGCAAAGGCTGCCGAAGATGCCATTTCCGCGGTCGCGAAGAGCAAAGGGCGGCTCGATATTTTGGTCGCCAATGCGGGCATTGCGATCGATGGCTTGCTGCTTCGCGTGAAAGAAGAAGACTTCGATCGCATCTTTGACATCAACGTAAAAGGTGCGCTGGTTTGCTCGCGGGCGGCCATTAAATCGATGATCCGGACCCGCACCGGGCGCGTGATTTTTTTGTCGAGCATCGTCGGCGAAATGGGCAATGCGGGCCAGGCCGCCTATGCCTCATCCAAAGCCGCCCTCATTGGACTCACAAAAACGCTCGCCCGCGAATATGCCTCGCGGAACATCACGGTGAACGCCGTGTCGCCGGGCTTTATCGAAACGGACATGACATCCGGCATGAGCGCAGAACTTAAAGACGGCATGGTCAAAACCATTCCGCTGGGCAGAACCGGCACCGTTCAGGAAGTGGCTGCAGCAATCGCATTTCTATGCGCCGACGAAGCGGCCTACATCACGGGGCAGGTGCTTCGCGTAAACGGTGGGATGTACATGTAGGCTGTCCGGTGTTTGCCGGAAAACACACCAAGCGCGGGTTCACAAACCCAGGCAAGCCAGGTGAATTCAAGCGGAGTGCGAAAAAAAATCCGCGGCACAATTGGGTGATGCGGAACCGTTCGTAATCGGCTAGTAGGGGAGCCGTTTTTACCGGAGGAACAACATGGCTGAAGGACGCGATATCACCGCGGAAGTCTCTCGCATCATTAAGGAACAGCTCGATGTCGATGAAAAAGACATCAAGCCCGAGGCGAGTTTCATTGATGATTTGGGTGCTGATTCGCTTGGTCTCGTGGAGCTTGTGCTCGCGTTTGAGGAAGCGTTTGATATCGAAATTCCCGATGAGGATACCGAGAAGATCCGCACCGTTCAGGATGCGATCAGCTACGTGGAATCGCACATCAAGAAATAAGGCGCACGCGGAAGTCTTGCGCAATGCCGCGGAAATGCCGCACCTTTTGAACGATGGTGCGGCTGCGGATGCTGCTGCCGGCCAAGGCAAAAATTCGCTTCCTTAGGAAGGAACATGGAACGCGTTGTCATCACAGGGATAGGTCTTGTGACTCCCTCCGGCATGGGTACCGATGCCACATGGTCGCAGGTGTGCGAAGGGCGTTCGGCTATCGGCCCGATTACGCTGTTCGATGCCTCGGCTTATTCGACACGCATCGCCGGCGAAGTGAAGGGTTTTGTCGCTGAGGACTTCATTCCTAAGAAAAAGCTCCGCGAAATGGGGCGCTTTTCACATCTGTCCATTGCGGCTTCGGCGCTGTGTCTAAAAGATGCGGCGATTGAGCTGTCCGACGAAGAGCGCGACGCTTGCGGAACCTTTATCGGTGTTGGCCTGGGCGGTCTCGAGCATCTGTACCACCACGCCATTACGCTTCATGAAAAGGGGCCTCAGCGGATTAGCCCCTATTTCATCCCTTCGGTCATCGCGAATCTGGCGGCCGGCCAAGTGGCGATCGCCTTCGATTTGCGAGGCCCCAGTTATTGCAACACGAGTGCATGTGCATCGAGTGCGCATTCAATCGGCGAGGCTTACGAGTGGATTCGGCATGGGCGCACGCCGCTGATTTTGGCGGGCGGTGCCGAGGCCACCATTACCGGTCTCGGAATCAGCGGCTTTAATGCGATGTTCGCGCTGTCCAAGCGCAATCATGAGCCGGAGCGGGCAAGCCGTCCCTGGGACAAGGGGCGCGATGGCTTTGTGGTGGGTGAGGGGGCCGGTTCGCTGCTGCTTGAATCGCTGAGCCACGCCAGACAGCGGGGCGCGAAGATTTACGCGGAAGTCACCGGCTATGGCGCAACCTGCGATGCGTTTCATATCACCAAGCCTGCTCCCGAAGGGGCGGGGGCCGTGCGCGCGATGCAGATGGCCCTGCGCGACGCAAGGCTGAACACCGAAGACATCGATTACATCAATGCGCATGGCACATCGACGCCTCAAGGCGATGTCGAAGAATCCCGCGCAATTCTAAGGGTGTTCGGCGAGCATGCCGCGTCGAAAAAATTGTGGGTCAGCTCCACCAAGTCCATGATGGGCCATTTGCTTGGAGGAGCGGGTGCCGTCGAAGCGGCGTTGTGTGCGCTGGCAACGAAACACGGCGTCGTGCCACCCACGGCGAATCTGGAGGACCCCGATCCAGAATGCACGCTCGACTACGTGCCGCTTCAATCCCGCGAACGAAGGGTAAAACACACCATGTCCAACTCCTTCGGTTTTGGCGGAACCAACGTGGCGCTTGTCATTTCTCGATTCGATGACTGAGAGCCCATCGCAATGGCCCCCCAATCCCGCGTGTACTCGAATGCACGCATGCCAAAAGGGGAAGTGAATACCCATGAAATGCCCCTTCTGTGGCCACACGGAAAATAAAGTGTTGGAGTCACGGGTTGGAGGTGATGGCGACGTGGTCCGCCGGCGCCGCGAGTGTGAATCGTGCACGCGCCGCTTTACGACCTATGAGCGAATCGAAGAGATATTGCCCACCGTTGTGAAAAAGAGCGGCCTGCGCGAAGTCTACGACCGCAACAAATTGGTTTCTGGACTGCGGATCGCCTGCAATAAAAGGCCCGTATCGACGGACCAAATCGAGGCGATTGCGGACAGCGTTGAACGTGATTTGCAAGAATCTGGGCGCAAAGAGGTAAGCTCGTCCGAACTCGGCGAGAGTGTGATGCAGAAGCTTCGCGGGTTGGATGAGGTTGCCTATGTGCGTTTTGCGAGCGTCTACAAGTCCTTCCGGGACATCGATGAATTCATGATGGAACTCGGCAAGCTTGTGAAGGCGAAAGTGCCCTAGTAGAGAGTCAGGCCGGGATGACAATTCCTTCCAGCGATCCTGCTTTTGATTCCCAAATGATGGCGCTCGCCATCGATGAGGCCCGCAAATCGCTGCCCTCACCCAATCCGCCTGTGGGGGCCGTCGTCGTTGCGCCCGATGGGCGTACGGTGCTCGGCATGGCGCATCACCGCAGGGCCGGCGATGACCACGCGGAGGTGCTTGCTTTGCTCGCAGCCGGAAGCAGGGCGAGGGGCGGCGCGCTCTATGTCACCCTCGAGCCCTGCAATCACCATGGCCGCACGCCGCCCTGCGTGGATGCGATCTTAAATGCGGGAATTAAGCGCGTTGTCATTGGCTGCGCCGATCCCAATCCCAATGTCGCGGGCGGAGGCGCAAGGCGGCTCGCCGAGGCAGGTGTGACTGTCGAAGTGGGCGTGGACCAGGCCGAATCGAGAGCGCTCATCAAGCCATGGACAAAATTCATCACGGCGGGGCTGCCGCACGTATCTCTCAAACTCGCGCTTTCGCTCGATGGCCGCATCGCGACCCGCAGCGGCGCATCCAAATGGGTAACCGGACCTGAAGCCCGCGCAAAGGTGCAGGAACTCCGGGCGATGCACGATGCCGTCGCCGTGGGCATTGGAACGGCGATGGCCGACGACCCGCGGCTGACGGTGCGGGATGAAGCCTTGACGGTCTATGGCCGCACGCCTTCGCGCGTGGTGTTCGATACCCATTTAAGACTGCCCCTGCACAGCCGCTTGGTGGAGACCGCGCGCGAGCATCCGACGTGGGTACTGTGCGCTTCGGAGGCGGCATCGGGGCCTGAGCAGGCCCTCATCGACGCGGGATGCGTTGTCATTCGCGTGCCAAGCTCGGCGGAGGGCCGCGTCGATATGACAGCCGCGCTACGGCTTTTGGCCGCGCAAGGCATTGTCAGCCTGCTCGTAGAAGGCGGAGCAGAACTCGCCGGAAGCCTATTGGCCTCCCGCAATGCCGATGAACTTCATGCCTTTGTCGCGCCTATTTTGCTCGGCCCCCGAGGCCGTCCCGGCGCCGTCGATTGGGCGGGACCGGATACGCCCACCGAGGCTCCCCGCATTGTGGAACCCCGGTGGGAACTGTGCGGGCGCGACGCCTATGTATTCGGCCCCCTATCGTTTCCGGCAAAATCGTAGCCTTACTCGGCGGCCCGCTTCTGCATCTTCCGCTGAACAATACGCCGCTTCAGCATGCCCATCCGGTCGATCATCAGCACACCCTCGAGATGATCGTTCTCGTGCTGAATCGCCACGGCCATCAGCTCCGTCGCCTCGAGTTCAAACGGCTTCCCTTCGAGATTGGTCGCCCGCACCCGCACCGTTGCCGCCCGCTTCACATCCTCTGTGATTCCCGGGAATGAAAGACAACCCTCAGGCCCCGTCTGCTCACCTTCGGACTTCACGATCTCAGGATTGATAAACACATGAAGATTGCTGGGCTCGTCCTCGCCCGCGATATCCACAATGAAAATACGGTGTGGCTCGCCAATCTGCGTGGCCGCAAGCCCAACGCCCGGCGCCGCATACATCGTCTCGGCCATGTCCTCGATGAGCGCGCGAATTTCAGCGCTAATGGTTTCGACCCGGGCGGCTTTCTGGCGAAGCCGGTTGTCGGGATACTGAAGGATGGTTCGAATCGCCATGTAAGAAACCTCAAACAATAGGCCCCGCCCGGAAGCTTGCCGCGCGGGAAGATCGCTGTTCCGTTAGGGAAGTGTAGGGGCGGGTTTTCGTACCGTAAAGCCTTCCACGCAAGGACATTTTGCCCTTTGTTGCGTTACCCGCGGAGTCTAGCGGCTTAGATGCCGCTTAAAGAGCGAGGCATCCAGAAGCTCACCCTTCGCCATCAAATCCTCGGCAATCACGGGCACGATACCGCTCGCTTGGAAAGTGCCTTCAATCGTGCCCTCCGAGGCCGTCCGGTCAATCACAAAATTCCAAATATCCCGCACGATAAGTTCATGAGCTTCGCGCACCAGCTCGCCCACGCGCATCACCCGAAGCCTTCCATCGCGCAGCTTCGCCACCTCAAGCACCACATCGAAAGAACTGGCCACAGCCTCTTGGGCAGCTTCGAGCTGCGTGCCTACGCGGGACGCCGCGCCATCCGCGCATAGCCTGCCCAGCGCATGCCGGAGCGTCGGCGCCCGGACCGCTACAAGCAATCCCTGCGCGCCTTGCAGAATCGCCTCGAAGATCGCGCCCATAACGGGAAAGCCAAGGGCATTAACGACGATTTTATCGGGACAGAGCCGGGCGGCCGCGGCGATAAGCGACGCAACATCTGCGGCGCTGTCTTCCCTGGGAACAAGCGTAACCGACCTAGGCTGATTCAACGTGAGGCTATCGTCGTCTTGAATCAGCACCGCCCGCTCATCGATGCCTGCGGGCTGGGCCAGCGCGCTAAGCAGCGCTGCAGGATTCGCTCCCCGCGAACCGACAACGAGAATATTTGCGCCCGCCCCCGCGCATATCGAAAGAAAAGAAGCGATGGTTCTCGAAAGCGTCCCCATCCGCACCAGATCGTCGAGCGTCGTGTCCGTGTGCTGCGGAATCCGAATCGCAATGACATGACCCTGCTCGCTCAGCGGAGGGAGAATTGCCGTCATTTGCGCACCGCGCGGAAGCTTGCGCCGCACAAGCAGTTCGCCTTCCAAAAGCGGCATTCCCGACAGATTGCATAGCCGGTGGATCGTTCGTTTTACGGCCTGCTCGCTCGAGAACGCGTACTCGCTATGGGTAAGCTTTCGCCCTTGCTGAAACGACACATGCGCATGCCCAAGCACAAACACTTCACTGAACTCTTCGCTCGCCAGCACAGGTGAAAGCGGACCAAGTTCAAACAGCTCCCGCTTTGCCGCCGCCGTCAGCGATTCTGAATCCGAATCCCGAAGCTCGCCGCCGAGCTTCATCGTGGCAACGCAGTCCACAAGGGCCTGATTGATGGCCGTAACAACGCCCGTGCCGTCGTCTGGATAGCCATCGAGCACGCTGATATCGACGCTGGCAAACAAGCGCTCCATCAGCTTGCTGAGCATGCTGTTCACGGCCGCGGGAGGCGGAGGGGCTTGCGTGCGCGTCTCAATTTCAAACGAACCGCTGGCCCTGCGGCGGGCTGGAAACGCCGATTGAGATTGCCCCGACGCCATCGTTGAAGGCGGAGGCACACTGAGCGACGACGATGTTTTTGCAAGCGCACCATTTGGATCGGTAGACGCAAAACCCGGGCTGGACACCCGCCCCTGCGCCCGCTGAAGCTGCGCCGCATTCACCGCATTCTGCGAGGTGCTCTCATCGGGATCGCGATCGAGAGGAAAGTGGCTGACCAGCTCCCGCTCCGCACCCGATGCAGGCTCCGCGCGCAGCGTTGCAAGATTGGACAACTGCTCGGGCGGCCTCAGCGCAAAGGGAGGATCGGGCAGTTCCGACTCAGCGGGCGGCGTGCTCGAACTCCCCGCGCCCTTCAGTGGAAGCTTTGAACCCGGTGCTGTCGGCGATGCTTCCACGCGCAAAATAAAATCGCCGATATAAATTTTATCGCCCTCACGGACGATCGTGGCCTGAGCGATCTTGCGTCCGTTGACGTATGTGCCGTTCGTGCTTTTTAGGTCGGTGACAATAAAGCGGCCATCGCGGTACAGAACGCGCGCATGCCGCTTTGAAACATTGCTTTTCGGGAGCGTGAGTTCATTGTCTGGCACACGGCCGACATTGATCTCCGATGTATCGAACGTTTCGCGGCGTTCGGCTCCCCCTTTCTCGCTGACGATCACCGAGAACATGAACCTGCCTTAGAGCGTGGCCAGAAGCGGCCGGTGGTCAATACGAACAAGCTGCCATGCGGGTGTCAAAGGGGAGATGCTGTGAAATGAAGGTCGATGGCTTTTTGTGACGGAAGCCCAGCGCATGGGGAGGGAAGCCGGGCCGTGCGGGATAAAATACGCGGCCCGGATTTATTTCGCGCTGGCCGGCTTGTGCTGCCGATCTTTCACTTCCGACGTAACCAGTCCAAGCAGCTCACCCGCGACCGAAAGCACGTCTTCTTCCACCAAACCGCCTTGGCGAAGCTCGCGGTAAATCGACTTCGCCAAGATTCGAAGTGCTCGCGGATCACGCGGATTTACAGAGGCCGCCTGCACGACCAAAGAAGATTCCGTCAACTGCGGAGCGTTGTTTTCGATTTTGCTGAGCGAGTTCATAGGGGTTCGGGCTTATGCGCGTTCCGTGCCAAAAATCTGCCGCCCCACAAAATTATTTTTCCTTTTGATTTCAGATACTTAAATACTGAATCGACCGTGCCGCGAAGGGCTGTTCGCGGCCCAGCCTTCGCCCCCTGTGCGGATTCGTTCGCACTTCAATGGAGATCTTCCACGCGCTTTCCTTGACCACAAACGCAAGGCCCGACTACCGTGTGCCCACTCGGACCGGGCGCATCCGGTCATTACAGTGTCGCAAAGAAGATCGCAGCGTGCGTGATTCCTTGGAAATTGACTTGGAATCAGCGTGCAGTCCAGGGCGCTCCGCACGGCTTCCGCATCTTCTTGGTCGGTTCTCAGGCAGTTGTCGGGCCGCCGTGCGCCTTGGGTATCGACGAGTGTTGAAGTGGAGGAAATATGGCAGTTGGCAAGGTCAAGTGGTTCAACGACGAGAAAGGTTGGGGTTTTATCAAGCAGGAAACCGGCCCCGACGTTTTCGTTCACTACTCGCAAATTAAGGGGGAAGGCCGTCGGCGTTTGTATGAAGACGAAACGGTTGAGTTTGAGATCAAGGAAGGTCCGAAGGGCCTTCAAGCCGTGAACGTGGATCGCCAATCCGCGTCGCCGACCATCTCGAACGTCTAGCCCTATTTCTCCACAGCGTTCCCGCCGCATCCGCGCGATCCGCGCTTATTCCCGCGGAATCGCCACTTCCCGGAACACCTTCGTTTCAAGCTCAAGACGGTAGGATTTTATCGATCCCAGCGAACCGTCTTCGCCCATTTCATACAGATTAAAACCAGCCATACGCTCATCGCGCTCATCGAGCAGCGAAGCACTTGTCGCACCAACAGCATCCAAGTGGCCACAGTCCGTGTGAAGCCTGCGGTGAATGCGGCGATGCAAATGGCCGTGCAACAAAAGCCCGCGCGATAGCTTTGAAAATGTCCGCGCCTCCGCCGGCGCATCGCTTAAGCCCTCCAGCAGACACTTCGAAATGCGCGCCGGGTTGTGCCAAGGATGATGCTGCAAAACAATCGGCGTGCGGCTCTTCACCTCGGGATGCTCGAGCACCTGAGCGAGCACCGCGAGCTGCTCATCGCCGATATTGCCCGACGACACCAAAGGCGGCCGCGGCAGCGACGTCGACAGCCCAATAATGGCGGCCGGCCCCCTCAAATGAACGAAGGGAAAACACCGATGGCGTCCCCGCCCGCTCAGCTCCTGCAAGTCCGATCGAAGATAAGGCTCAAAGTAACGAACGAAACGCTGAGCCTCATACGCACCGCGCGTATACGAATCATGATTGCCCGGCACCAGGCTCACCCGCTCGGGAGGCAGACCTAAATCGTCCCTGAAAAACCGGGCCACCAGCTCAAATTCCGTCTCCAGCGCCAGATTCGTCAAATCGCCTGTCACCACCACATGATCGGCCTCCATCTCGCGGATGGCCTTGGCCGCGGCCTGCACCGCAAACGCCTTATGAATCGAATGACGCTTAAAACGCAGATTCAAATAGCCCGTCAGCCTCTTGTTCAGAAAACGCGCAGGCCCCACGCCTTCCAGCGACAACAAATGCAGATCCGACAAATGAGCGATACGCACGCGCGCATTATGCTCGGCCGAGACGCCTAGAAGCCAGCTCCGCACTCACAAAACAGGTTTCACACAGCGGAATCCCCGGAACGCCCGCCGCACATTCGGAGGCTCCTTCGCCCGCGCCGAACTCCTCAGCCACGGCCTCGCACTCCCATACGAGCCGCCCTTGACAACCCGCTCGTCGCCGTGATCAGGCCCTTTCGGATTCACCACACTCGCATTGGGAAAATTCGGCTCGTAGTAGTCGGACACCCACTCCTCCGCATTGCCCGCCAGATCCACAATCCCATCGGCTGTGCGCCCATCCGGAAACGAACCCACAGGCGCAAGCTCCATAAAACCATCCGACGCATCCAGCGAATCCCAGCCCAGCCGCCCGTGATTCGACAACAGCGGGTTGTACACATTTCCCCAAGGATAAATGCGCTGTGTCATCCCCTTCGCCGCCCGCTCCCATTCGGCCTCCGTCGGAAGCCTCCCGCCCACCCATGCGCAATACGTCTGAGCATCGTTCCACGTCACAAACACAACGGGGAAATCAGGCCGATTTAAACGCTCTCCACCCGCCGCATAAGGCGCCTCTGCACAGCGTCCAGCCGCCGCGCACTGCCCGTATTGAGCCACTGTCACTTCCCGACGATCGATCCAAAAATCCGACAGATACACGCGGTGAGGCACCTCCTCGTGAACGAAAAACTTAAGATGACAAGTCGAATCCGGATGCCCCGCCGGCTCTAATTTGCACTCGCTGATGGCATTTAGAATCGTCTCGTCATCCGAACCCATCGTGAAGGTTCCAGCCCGGATCAGCACCGCATCGGCCGCCGGAGTCCGCGCCACAGAAACACCGCCATCCAGGCTCTGCGCAGGCAGCGCCGCCGATAGTGTCCAGGGAAGCGCGTAAAGAAGATGAGAGAACATCGATTTACAAGGGACGCGATAGATAGGCTTGTGGATACCTCATTCCGATAGCATAAGAGGCGCCTAGAGAGGGCATCCCACAAAGCGTTACGAGCCCCGCAAAGGTCGATGTGATTGCACCCGCACCGTATACCGTCGAGCTCCTGATCGAACCCGCCGAACGAGCGCATCCAGCCAGAATGGATGTGACCCTCATCGATTTTGAACGCCAAGGACAGGCCGAGGCAGGCACCTGCGACTTCAGCTTGGCCGGACGCTCCGCCGAACTCTCCAATGGAAGACCGCTTCCCATGGCCGATTTTATCGAGCGCCTCAAACGCGGCGAACCTCTCCCCGAAGAACACGGAATGGCGTTCGGACGCGCGCTTCTCGGCTACTTGCTCGCAGAAACAGCACTGTCCCGCGCCTGGGAAGAGATTTCAGAAAAACGCCTGTCCGCCGGCCGCGCCATGCGCCTTCTGCTCTCCATCGGCTCCAAACAGCGCCGCGGCGCCCGTATCCACGACGAAACGCACCACGCAAACGAACTGATGCGCGTGCGCTCTCTGCCTTTTGAACTCCTCGCCGATGGCTTTGGATTCTTGTTCCGAAGCCGAGGCCACGTCCTCGTCCGCGTCGACGAAATAGCCGCCTCCACATCCAGCCAAGACGACAAATCACCTGAAACCCAGCGCGTAGGTTCCGACCCCGAACCCTTGGGAGCCGCCCTCAGCGCCCATCAAAGCGGACTATCCCGCGCCTTTCCCTGGACGTCTCAAGTACGCACCATGCAGCGCGCCCAGCGCGAATTCCTCCCCTTGGAAGAAGCCATCCGCCTCTGGACCGAACAAGTCAGCTCCGTCCCCGCGGGCCCCGACGCCGCCCCCATTCCCTTGCGCACCCCCTATTTCACCGGACGGAACGATGACATCCACCGCTGCCTGGACAGCCTCTCATCCAACCGCCTCGTCACCATCACAGGCGCTTATGGCATCGGCAAAACCGAACTCTGCGCCAACCTCGCCCACCAGCTCTTCCACACCAAAGAACACCGCCTCGCCTATCCAGCCCTCGCCTTTGAAAGCGTCCTCTGGTTCTCCCTCGAAGGCATCGGCGCCGTCGACGCCCTCCGCGCCCGCATGGCCCTCGCCCTCGGCCTCGACCCCCTCCGCTGCCGTAAAGATGAAGACCTCGCTCAAGTCATCGGCTCACTGCCCACCCTCATCGTTTTGGATGGCGCCGACGCCTTTGTGAGCAACCCCCTCAGCTTGACCCGCTTCCAGTGGCTCATGAACACCCTCCTGGCCCACTGCGACGAACTCCGCTTCCTCATCACCTCGGCCCAGCCCATCGGCGATGTCAGCGTGCCCGGAGGCGATATCCCCCTCGCCTTGGAAATGCCCCTCGAACTCGGCCCCCTCGCCGCCCCCTCCGACACCGAACTCTTTACCCGCGCCCTGGGCAGCCGCCTCCGCGAAAGCGAAATCTATGACAGCGCCTCCAGCATCGCCCAACTCGTCGCCTTCTATGGAGGCCACCCCCGCGCCCTCCTCACCGCCGCCTCGCTCATCGACACCCCCTCCGACCTCGAGGCCCTCCTTCTCCATCTCCAAAGCGAAGAAAATACCCAACCCTTTCCCAGCACCTTCTACCTACCCACCCTTCCAAGCGGCCAAGCCCATCCCCACGAAACCATCGCCCGCCGCTATTTCCACACCCTCCGCCTCAGCTTCCTCGACCTGCTCGACGAAGAACCCCAGGCCGCCCAGATGCTCGCCTGGCTCTCCCTCTTGCCCGCCGGCCTGCCCGAAGTCCTCTTTCCCTTTATTTTTGGCCCCGAATCCCCGCCCACCCTCGCCGTCCTCATCCGCCGCCGCCTCGTGGACCACCACGAAAACGACCGCCACCAGCACCTATGCGTCCCCCTCTCGGCCCTCCCACCCCTGGCCGACCAGGTATCCACCCTCCTTCCCCCCGAACGCCGCGCCACCCTGCTCCTCGCCACCTTTTCCGCCCTCGCCGCCTGGTTCCTCGCCCCCTTCGAACACCCTGGCACCTGGAGAGACCGCGACCGAGCCGTTCAACAAGCATCCAATATTGCCGCCCTTATCCTCGACATCCCCGAACCCCAAAACCCCGGCGAACCCGAATCTCCCCTGGCCCATGCCATTGCCGCCGCCGTCGTCCCCTTTGCCCAACTCATGATGCGCGCGGGCGGCACCCGCTCCGCCTCCGAAATCGTCCGCGAAGCCGTCCGCAAAGTCTCCATCTTAGGCGGAGGCACATCCTTGGCCGCCCTCCTCACCGCACTTGGCGACCTTCTCGTCCGAATCGAGCGCCTCGAAGACGCCGAAGCCGCCTATCGCCAAGCCCTCCCCATGTACAGCGCCCTCGAAGATCACTACAGCCTCGCCGGCACCCTCCTCGCGCTCGGCGACATCGGCTCGCGCATGGGCAAACGCGAACAGGCCCATCAATACCTACAACAAGCCCTCGCCTTCTACCAAGCCCTCCACGAACGCCAAGGCGAAGCCAACGTCATGCGCGCCCTGGGAGACTTATACGTCAAAATCGATCGTCTCAAAGAAGCAGAAGACGCCTATCGCCAAGCGCTTCCCATCTACGAAGCCATGGGCGAACGCTGGGGCGAAGCGAGCGTACGCCAAGCCTATGGCGACTTGTTACTGCGCAACGACCGCCTCCGCGAAGCCGAATTGGAACTGAGCAAAGCCCTTCCTTTGTACCGCACCATGGACGAAGCGCTGGGCGAAGCCAACACCCTCCAAGCGCTGGGAGATTTATACACCCGGACACGGCGCTTCAAAGAAGCCGAGGACGCCTACCAGCGGGCGCTGCCCATCTACAAAAACCACGAATCCCCCTTGGGCGAAGCGAGCTGCCTCCGGGCGCTGGGGGAATTGTTTATCGTCTCAGAACAATGGAACGAAGCCGAAACGACCCTTCGCCAAGCCCTAGGCATCTACCGATTCCTACACGACAAGCTAGGCCGCGCGAACACCCTTCAAAGCCTGGGCAAACTCGCCTTAATCCAACAGGACGGCGAAAGAGCCTACACCTGGTTTTTAGCGGCGCACACCCTTCACAGCGAAGCCGGCGATCGGCTGGGGATAGGCGGAGATCGGGGATACTTGGCGAGAGCGGCACGGATATCGGGCCAACATCTAAGAGCGGTGGTTTTGGGCAAAGCGGCCTTGGCGGCGCTGGACAAGCAAAGCGAACCCTATGGTTTATTTGTAGCGGCGAGAGACCTAGCGCGCGCGCTGGCGGCGCTGGGAGATAGAGAAGGCGCGACATCGGCCTGGTTTTTGGCGTGGTCATTGGCCTATCGCGTAGGCGATCCTGGAGCGGCCTCGATAGCGGTGATGTTATCGGCGGTGATACCCGACTTTGAGACCGGGCCCAAGGCCAGAGGACCGAGCGAAGAAGAGATAGCCATGCATGAAGACATCTTGGGGGCATCGCTTGCGGCGCACGAAGCCAGGCTAAAAGATGCCGGGGAAGATGTATTTGGGCCTTTGTATCCCGAGGGGGAGAGGAAGTAGTATGCTTCAAGCATCAGCATTCCTGACATCCTGTTTTAAGCGCAGGGAGCAAAATCTTCAGGGGTTCAAAAATTTTGTCGAACAGCTTCAGGATGTCCTCAAGCGCTCATGGATTCCCCACGACATCCAGGTACTTCCCTTGCACGAGTACCTTGCCCGGGTGGATGCATCCGGAAGTGTGGAAGGGGATGAACAATCCGTCGTTGACGAGCTCGCCCGGAAGATCATTCACGCCCTTGGTTATTCCGATTCCAGCGCGGACTATTCCTATAACCGTTTGCTTCCGGGCAAGGGCCACCGGCGTCCCGATTTCAGCATCTATGTCCGTGACTTCTTCCCCAGCAAGCCTGTATTCGTCATCGAAAATAAATCGACGAGCGTTCGAAATTTCCGCGTTAAGCGCGGCGCCACCGATGAATCGGCTCTAGATCAGCTCCGGCGCTATGTGCGCTCGGGCGGGGTCTATGGTTGCACGGGTATTCTCTGCAATGGGCGCGTTATGGAAGCATGGCAGTTTGGAGCCGAGGGAGACAGCCGAATCCTTCAGCTAGATTTATGTGCTCTTTCACGTCATTTTGCCGATCACCCCTCTGTCAAACCGCCACCCTTTCAAGAAGGCGCTCTTCACACCCTCTGGTCACGCTTTTCCCGGGCTGCCTTCGCCGACACGGATTTGGATAGCCGTGAAATGATGCGCGTTCCTTCCATGCCCTTGTCTTGGATCGAGCGCGCACAACAAAGTCTTTCAGGAAACCAGGGGGCCTCGGCCTATCGTGAGCTTGCCAATGCATATCACGAAGAAGTTTGGCGAAACACGGCGATTGGGGTCAAGGGGGATTCAGAAACCCTCGTGAAGACCATTCGGGTTTTGATTGATGAATTTTCCGACGACGTGCTTTATCAGCTCAATGACGCCCTCGCCGGCCATGCGGCCTATACCGAGGCTTCAAAAAAAGAGATTGCCGAAGCGGATCTGGACGCGCTATGGAGCTCGCTTGGCCTGCAGGCAAATAAATTTGATATTGAAGCGGAACGATTTGCCAATGAGATACTAGCACCGATTAAAACATGGCGTGATACGCTGCGTGTAGGCGAAGTCCGAAGGCTTTCGGAGCAATGTAGGCAAAGACTTTCGGCGCATGTCCGCCCCCCTGCTGCTGAACAGCATATCCAGCGGCAGATGTTTGGGGATGGCGAACAGAATCTGGGCGGTATTTCAAAGGCCCAGATGGATGCCCATAAAAAGAAGGTACTCGACGGCTTTGAACAAAGCCTGCTGGCTTACTGCAACAAAGCCGCCGAACTAGAGCGCGACCGGGTGGACCTTGAACTAGAGCACCGTCCAAGCATAGCAGTCTACCGCGCGTTTAGTACATGGGTTCAGCGTATATCATCCAGCGTTATGGTGAACGCGGACGATAAAACACTGAGGCAGGAATTTGCCCGCCAAACAGCCTATGTCTATATCGTCCGGCTGCTGCTTGTACGCATCTGTGAAGACAAGGGCTTGTTCCAGCGAAAACTCTCCGACGGCGGCCTTGTGGAATGGTGTGTGGAGTCAGCGCGCTTTCTGGACTATGCCTCGGGGCGTTCTTATGCCTACTTGACCAATATGGCGTATGAATGCGCCCAAAACGTATATATGCATTTCTATGGCGCATCCCAGATATTTGACTGGTATCGCATGGATGACAAGATTCTCTTCCGGGCGCTGGCCATGCTAAATGCGTTTAATCTCGCGCATATCGATACAGATATTATCGGCGCGGTCTACGGCCGATATCTGGAGGAGGGCAAACACGAGCAAGGCCGCTATTATACGCCGAGGCCGCTCGTCAACCACATGCTGGATATGGCCGGCTATAAGGACAAGAGTATCGTTGGAAGGCGGATTGCCGATTTAGCTTGTGGATCGGGAAGCTTTCTTGTCGAGGCCGCCCGACGGCTGCTCAATTGCTATCGGGGCCCCGATGGGCATATTCCCGCCGAACATCTTGAAACGGCGCTGGAAGAGATACAATCATCGATTTATGGCTTGGATATCAATCCCTTCGCCTGCTACCTGGCCGAGACGAATTTGCTTATTCAAGTATTGGATCTCATCCGCCAAGCTCAGCGGGAAGGGCTATCCTTTACGATAAAGCGCTTTTCGGTCTATGTGGCCGATACACTTCTCGTCAATGAAGACCTCACCCTGATTCCAGGTGCCGCCTTTGCCTTATCCGGGGAAGACGACGCTCACGCCGAACTCCTTAAAGCAAAAGCGCACCCATTTGCGGATGGTTTTGACTATCTCGTAGGCAATCCTCCCTATGTCCGCGCGGATGAAGATGCTCCGCTCTATTTGGCTTACCGAAGCAGGGTTCAGGCCGAGACCTGGTTTACAACCAAACATTTGAAATGGGATTTATATGTTCCCTTTGTAGAGCAGTACTGCCGCTTGCTCGCCGGAGGCGAAGGCTCTGGGGCATGCCTGATTACGATTGAATCCCTAGGCACGGCGCCCTATGCATCAAAGCTGCGCGATTTATTAACCAGGCAACATACCCTGAAGGAAGTTTTGTTTTTGGAAGGGCTAAAGCTATTTGAAGACGCAGCATGGCAGAACAATATTGTGTTCTCGTTTTCGGTTGGAACTCCCCCGGACAAGCATGAAGTGAAGCGAAGTATCGTTCAATCGATGAACCCAGAAGGTATATTTCAAACCGAAGCGCTGGATAGCATCACGCAAGCGAATGCCGAACCCGATCGGATATTTAACAAAAGGGCCGGCGTCACCTTGGATCTTGAAAATACGGTGCGATGGGATGAGATTTGTTATGTGAGCAAGGGAATGGTTCTTCATTCCTCGGAGAAGCTTGCCGAAGGACAAATCGTGTTGGTTCCGCCTTCCTACGACCCCATTCCATTCGGGGAAGAGCTGATTGAACCCGTAGGCGAGCACGGAAAGCGAATCAAACACAAAAGCTTTGGACGCGACGATCTAGTGGCCGAGACCCGGGACAGCATTCACACTAGGCCATACATAGGGTCGAGAGAAGTACTCCGCGGGGGAATTGGAAGGCGTCGGTGGCTTGAATATGGGGAGCATACCCGATGCCCGGCCCGGACCAGCCGGCCAACGTTTCCCGAGCTCTATGATCGGCCCAAAATCATGTTTGGAACATTTACGGGCGTGGCCGTCGATGAAGGACTGAATAGTGTGTATGCTGTTGTTTCTCATTCCTTGACGGTTGCTTTGCGCTGGACATTGCTTTCGGGCATTGATAACCGGGCTCTAAAAGATGCCCGAAAAGAGCTGGAATCCGACGGGCGTTATCATCCAGATCTTTCGCTTGGCTTCTCTGAATGGTATCTCTGCGCGCTTGCCCTGAGCGAACCGATTCAAGCTTGGCTGCACGCAAACAGGCGTTCCATGAAAGACCATGTTTATCCCGATGATATCAAGGCCATTCCCATCAAGCGGATTGACCAAGCCGCCCAGAAGCCTTTTGTGGATCTTGAACGGGAAAGGCATCGGCTCTGGGAGGAGCTGGGCGCGCTGGAGGCCCAAGGATACAAGATGGGCGCAAAAATTGAGCTTCCTGTTGAAGCCCTCCTCTCCCAGTTTAGGATCGAGCATCCCAAAGGACGCTGGCTTGGGTTGCTGAGGGCAAGCGCTGCAGGGTTTTTGGTCATGAACCAAGACGCCGCGGGCGAAGATTTAGGCCGGGTGAAAGCGGAGGGAGATAAACTCCGCATTGGACGCATTCCTGTTGCTCAAGTGGGCCATACCATCGTGGCCAAGGAAGCAATTGCCCAGATATTGGCTCGTATTTTGGCAGCCCGTTCAGGGCCATGGAGCGACCGTCTCGAAGAGCCGGAGATTCCAGCCGACGAAAAGCTTCTGCTGCAATTTGGCCGCTGGCTCGCCGAAAAAGAGACATCTGTACGGGAAAAACAAGAGAGAATTAAGGCCATTGGCCTGGAAATCGACAGGATGGCCTGGGAATTGTACCGGCCTAAGCGTTAAATCAGCGCGTCTTATTCAGCACATAACCATGCCCCGCGTCCCCCACCTTGGGACTCAGCTTATCATCCAGCACAAAAAGCAAATCCTCATTTAGCTTCCAGAACGACTGAAATTCCGCGGGAGCGCCTGACCCAAGCCGGTACACCGTATGCGAAGGATCCAGCGCCGTCCCCTGAACCACCTCGATGATTCCCGAATTGGTCAAACGATCGTCATTTTTGCCCACATAAACCCGGCCCATCAAATAAGTTGAAGGAAGATGAGACGTTCCATCTCCATAGACAACGAGGGCCAATTTTAGACGCTGGCAATCGGGGCAGGGGACCCTGCTTTCATAGACAGCCAGCACCGAATCGCCCTGGGCATTCATTTCAGGATACCAAGGCGCGGGCATGGTTTCCTCCGTTCCACAGGAAGCCAGAAGAAGACCGATGGGCAAAATCGACAGCGCTTTGCCCAGGCCCAAGAATGCATGGGATATTCCGGTCATTGGGAGCTCCTCCTCTCTATTTCCCCCGGATCAAACCTCGAAGATATCATAGCGCTCGGACATTGCCCGCATCAGCCCCGCATCGGCATATTGGGCTTCGGTCATCGAGACCAATTCTTCAAGATAGCGATCGAAGCCCCCTGGACTAAAAATGGTCAACAACCGAGCACCTTGAGGACTTAGCACCTCATGCCACACATGATTGGGCACATTGATAACGGCACCGGTTTTTGCCAAGACCCGTTCATCATCGAAGATAAACTCGATTTCCCCATCGAGGATATAAAAAATCTCCGTCATCTTCTTATGATAATGCCGCGCAAGCGTGAATCCGGGTTTGAGCGTGTCCTCCACGAGGGTCAACCGGCCATCGGTCAGATCGAGCGACGCCTTGACGATGACATGGTCCTTCGACCATTCATAGCTCTTGCCTTGTCCCGGTAATAGAATTTGCTGTTTCATGATGACATCGTCCTCCTGCTGCTGCTCTATTTCTCGCCCGGTTTGTCCCCCGTTCCCTCCGCGCCTTCAGCCTGGGGCGTTTCTTCTTCTTCCGTCTCGTTCCCGCCCGTTGTTCTTAAGTGAATGCGCCGATATTCAAGCGAGGATGCCCCATACTGAGCCCTCACGACCCTTTTAAAGGCTATATATTTTTCATAAGCGGGACCATAAGCGGCGGCCCGGGCCTGTCTAGCGGCGGCCAAATCCTTATCGGCCTCGGCGGCCTCGCTCACTTCCTTGACGACATTGGGGGCAAGGGTGCCAAAATCGCCCTTTAGAATTTCATCGGCCCAGGGCGTACCGACATAATCGTCGACAATATCGAGCAGACTCTCGACGGCGAGGACCTGATCGGTAACGGTGGGCTGAGCGCTTAAGGTTGCGGGGACATCGAGGGTGGGAACAAAGGCCAGCACGGTTGCCCGGGCGACCCTGAAGGGCACATCGACGGCGCTCAAGATGGCTTTGGCCTCTTTATTCTCCTTGGCGGCGGCGCTTTCCTTTTGGGAAAGGGTTTGATGGGCGGCGATAAAAGCCTCCAAAGGAGCTTGGGTATTGTTTTGGTAGACATTGGCGACAATGGGCTTGGTGTTTTTCCCTGTTCCCAATTCTTTGCAGCGGGTGGCTGCGCGGTGAAAACGTTGGTAATTGATGTTGCTCATAAAATATAACCTCCACAAAACAAGACTGAAATCAGCGTATATCAGAGGATGAAAAGGATGGGAAGATTTTTTTGAGGGAGGGAAAGGGCAGGGGGCCGATTAAAAAACGGGCTGATTTCCGCTTGGCGAGTTTGTGTTGAGGCTTGGCGAGTTTGTGTTGAGGCTTGGCGAGTTTTTTTTGAGACGGCGCGCGTTGATTTTTTGTCCCTTGAATATGTTTAATATGGCCAAGGAAAATCGTTTTTGAGGCATGATAGTGTCGAAGTGGGGGATGGTTTCTTTTTTTTGGCGCTCCTGCGCGGGCTTTTGGAAACCCTGCGGGGGTTTTTATGGAGCCTGCATGAAGATTTGGACTTGAGGCGCGGATTGTTGGAGGCCATAGCGCGGATTTTTGGCGGACCTGCGCGGGTTTTTGGCGGACCTGCGGGCGTTTTTGTGGATGTGGTGCAATTTTTTTGAGGCTTGGCGGATATGCCGCTCGAGATTCTTGGGGTGTCGCTCGGGGTTCTTGGGGTGTCGCTCGGGGTTCTTGCCGATGCGCTTGGAAGACTGTCCACGAAGGCGGGGGAAGATCATTCTGCGTAGCCGCGTCCTCCGCCGCCCCAATCCCAACCGCTCCCGTTGCTTTCTTCGCCGCCCCCGCCACGCCCTTCGCGGTCGTTACAACGGTTAAAACACCTATAATAACCGCTATGGTTCCATGTCTAAACGCGCCCCGCCAATCATGCGAGTTCGCCTATAGATAAGCATAGAATGCCCGCTCGCCGATGGCATACAGCGGATTGAAGCGCCGATTAAATATGCCTATCACATTCTCAGAAAAGCCCGCCCATCGCCCCGAAATCCAAGCATTTGGGATACCTTATGTCGGTATGCGCCTGGGACGCTGAATTTCAACAATCTTGTTGGGGCGCCCGGCAAAGTGATCTTCTAATCGGCTTACAACATGTTCGGGATCCCAGGCCGCACAGCGTTCGAGATCTTTGCATTCCTCCAAGGTTGCAGGTTGGCGGTCACTGCCATCGGTTGTAATAAACAATGCTCCAGTCATTGAAGATTGTATAAAATATTTGGGTGGCACCAGGAGTTCAGGCGGTGGTTCAACATGCCCAATCACCTTCCAAATACCTTTAGTAACTGCATAATCCACCACACCAATTTGGAATAGGACTGGATGCCTAATAATATCTTTTATAGGCGGCAGATCATCTCCACGAGTAAAGTAGTCAAAAAATATGTCCCCCGCGCGTAAGATCATTGCATAAGCTTTTCGATCGTCACTTAGCGGGATACATATAACATCTCCATCCCTACGTCGTTGTCGCTTCATCGTCCAAACTCCTTCTTCGCTTCATCTAAGTAGAATTGACGCTTTGGGTTGCTGGGATCAATTCCATTATAAGTATTTGCCGATGTCCCACCATGGGATTTGGCTCCCCCATTTCGGTCAATCAAGCGCTGTTCTTGCCCTCGAATAGCCGCTGCATTGGCCGAGGAATCTTCAAGTTCTGCAGGGAGGTATCCCTTGTTATTCATGTGATGCCCTCGGTCTCTTGCCCTTACATTCTCAAAGGGCGTCCCCGTTCCGCTCGTTCTCCCTACATAAGGCTTCCCTCCATTCAAATCCGGCTTGGTATAGGTCTGATAAGTTTTAGCAGGCTTCCCCGGCCCTGCCGAAGCCGCCGCCTTCGTCCCCGCCTCCTCCGCCGCTCCCGCATGGGCCGCCCCGTTGCCCGCACTGTTTTTCTTCAGCGCGCCCGATAGCCCTTTACCCATTGTGACAACGGCCAGCACCGTC
>CAZICM010000042.1:0-81583 GCA_964537685.1 uncultured Polyangiaceae bacterium | reverse complement strand
CGGGAATGCTTGCCGGGTCGACCCAGTCAATCACATCTCCCACATAGCTTTGAACTGTTCGAAGGATTTTGTAGTTGCGATAGGGGCCGGCAATCAAATATGCCTGCACTTCTTCCCAGCGCCGCAGATCCTCGCCCGTATAGCTTGGGGGAGTTTCTCTCCATTCTTCGGGCTCCGGCAAACCATCGGCGTAGGCTTCAGGCTTGGGTGTACAACCCGACAAGCCAACCGCTCCCAAACAAACGGCCATCCTCAACCATTGTCGCTCATGCATCGCTCGGCCTCCTACTATGCTAAATGGCCGGCAAAACGACTTTTGATCACAAATCGAATCATTTTGTTAAAATAATTTCCATCTTTTTATACTACCGGCTGCCCAGTCCCCTCCCCTCCTCCGCATTTAGCTTCCCCGCAACCGCAATCAGCGCCGCCCGGCTCGATAATCCCAAGGCATCAAAGATATGCTGTATATGCTTCTTCACCGTCCCCAGCGAGCATCCTAAATCGTCCGCTATAAGCGCATTCCCCCATCCCCTCAGTATCCGATCCACCACCTCTAGCTCCCGCTTCGATAACCGCCCCACCCATGCCTTCGGTATCAAGGGAACACTCTCCCCCAATACCCGCCGCTCTTCGCATAGCAGTGCCCACATGGGCTGGCGGCCTTCGCTAAAGGCGATAAGTCTTAGCTCCAATACCCCATCCGGCCCCCGCTCTGTCCAAGGCCCAGGCAATGGCTCGCCCCCATTCCCCACCCTCATCCAGCGCCCATAGCGATCTATCCATGCCCGAGGTAGCCCGCTCCTGTCCCGCTCCACCCCCGAATACCACCGATGGACCATGCCCTCAAGTCCAGGCGTGCGCAAAACCTCCCGCCCCCCTTCCCCATACACAACCGCTTCCACAGCCCGCCGGCTTAATAGCCCCGAAAGCACATCCACACTCTGACGCTGCTCCTGAAATAGGCGCGACGTGTGCATCGCACTCGCTATCAAGGGACTCAATCGCTGAACCAAGGCACTGTCCCGCTCCGAAAATGGACGCCGCCTCGACCGGTATAGCGTAAGCCCTCCATGCCAATGCGGCTCCACCGATAAAAGCACCGACATCACATGCTCTATCGGCATCCCAAATTCACGGCAGCGCTGATACATCGGGCTCCGTTCGATTGCCGGCCTCGTTAGCATCTCGCTGTCCCTCACCACCCGGTTCGGCGATAGGCTTACCGCTTGACGTACAAAATCATGCTCGGCAATGTCTTGATAGCTATCAAAAAAAGCCTTGGGCAATTCAGCCACCGCCCAGTCATAGCCAGAAGGCGATGCGGGCGATGATATGCACAGCGCTCCATGATCGACCGCCACCAGGCGGCTGAGCAGCGCGTACACCTGGGCCAGCATTTGATTGAGATCCGATGGCGCCCGAAGCGCTTCAAGGATTTCCCATACGATATGCTGCTCGTCGGCGCTTAGGTGAAGCGGCCCTTCCATGGCCGCGAGTCTATGCCGGCAGCGCTCCGCTTGAACAGATAAAAAAACAGCCTCTACCACCAAAGTGGTAAACCCGGCGAAGCGAACCCAAATGGCCTTGATTCACCGGAGAGAACAACAAAGCTTCGCACTTTTTTTGGATGTTTTTAAGGGCTTGCATACCCTCTTGCCCGTGAATCAGGCGCAGAGCACGTCCACGATGAAACCGGACACCAGCATCAAGCTCGTGACGCACCGGATTCGGGTGTCGGTGATCCGCGGGCCGGATACTGGACTTGTGCGGGAAATTAAAGGTCCTTGCGCGCGGGTGGGCAGCGCGAAGGATGCCGATTTTCCGCTGAGCGATCCTACGGTGAGCCGGCTTCATTTGGAGCTGAGGCTGGAGGGCGAGCATATCCGGGTCATCGATATGCAGAGCCGCAATGGTACGTCGGTGGATGGAGTGCGCGTGAAGGATGCCTATGCGCGGCCCGATTCATCGATTGGAATCGGCGAGACGGTTCTGCGGCTGAGGATGTTGCCGGATACGGTGGAGCTGCCTTTATCGCAGCGCGATCAGTTTGGTCCGCTGCTCGGGCGCAGTGTGCCGATGCGCCGGGTATTTGCGTTGCTGGAGAGGATTGCGCCGACGGATACGACGGTTTTAATCGAAGGCGAAACAGGCACGGGTAAAGATGTGGTGGCGCAGGCCATTCATCATGCGAGTCTTCGAAAACAGGGGCCTTTTGTTGTATTTGATTGTTCTGCGGTATCGGCGAATTTAATCGAGAGCGAGCTATTTGGTCATGTGAGGGCGGCTTTTACCGGGGCGCTCAACGATAGAATGGGCAAATTCGAGGCGGCGGACGGGGGCACTTTGTTTTTAGATGAAGTGGGCGAACTGCCTTTGGAGCTTCAGCCCAAACTGCTGCGGGTCTTGGAAAACCGAGAGGTATGCCGGGTTGGCTCGAATAACCGCCGCAAAGTGAATGTGCGTATTCTATCGGCGACCAACAAATGCCTGGCGCGGGAAGTCGATCGGGGGCGTTTTCGGGAGGATCTTTATTACCGGCTGGCGGTCTTGCCCTTAAGGCTTCCTCCGCTCCGGGAGAGGCCCGAGGATATTCCCTTGCTGGTGCGGCGCTTTGAAAGCGAATGGGGAAGGCCGGATCAGCGCATTTCGGATGAAATGGTCTATGCGCTGAAGGGGCAATCGTGGCCCGGGAATGTGAGAGAGCTTAAAAACCGGGTGGATTTGATGTTATCGCTGGGGCTTTCGCATCTGGGAGGCGAAGATGCGGCCCATCATCTATCCAGCCGGGCCGAGCCTGTATTGGATGAGAGCCGGATCGATGTAAAGGTGCCTTTTAGCGTGGGTTTGGAACAGATATGCGAACACTATAAGAAATTGTATTTTGACAAGGCGCTCCGGGAAACCGGGGGGAATATCTCACAGGCGGCAAAGCTATCGGGCATGGGCCGGGCCTTTGTGCAAAAGGTGGTCAAGCGCCATGGCCTTGGAGGCGACGATGGGAGATAGCCTCAAGAGCAGAACGCCTCACAGCGTGGACAGCGATCCTTTTGGCTGGACGGGCTGCATTCTCAATGGTCATTTTATGGTGGACGCGGTGGCCAGCGAGGGAGGTTTTGGGCTGGTGTACCGGGGCCGGCATTTAAGCCTCGACGTGCCTATCGCGATAAAATGCCTTAAAGTATCCGAGCATTTGGGGGAAAGCGAGCGCGAGAGTTTTTTAGAGCGGCTGGTGAGGGAGGCTCAGCTTCTGCATCAGCTTTCATGCAAGACGCCTTATGTCGTTCAGTCGCTGCATGTGGATGCGGCGGTATCGCCGAGCGGAATCTGGACGCCCTATATGGTGATGGAGTGGATTTCGGGCGAGACCTTGGCCGATCGGTTGTTGGCCCGTCCCCAGGCGATGGAGGTGGAAGAGGCGATTGGGCTGCTTTCGACAGTGGCCTCGGCGCTCAATATCGCCCATGAAGAAAATATCGCGCATTTGGATTTAAAGCCTTCCAATATGATTTTCGCGTCCTTTCGCTTGGAACCCAAGCTAAAAGTGCTGGATTTCGGGGTGGCGAAGGTGTTTGCGGATACGCCCCGCTTTACGATTTCCAATGCGGATGCCGGGGCAGCCGTCCGTTATTTTACCCCTCAGTATGCGGCGCCGGAGCAGTTCTCTCCCGATTATGGGCCGGTGGGACCTTGGACAGATGTGTTTGCGCTGGCTTTGTTGTTGGTGGAGCTGGCGTCGGGGAGGCGGGTGCTGGAGGGGGACAGCGTTTTGCATTTGTATGTGGCGGCGATCGACGAGAGCAAGCGGGATAGGGTGCTGGAGCGGGTGTTGGGGGCTGGGGAGCATCTGAGGGATGTGCTTCGCAGGGCGCTCGATGTAAATCCAAGGCTCCGGTATCGTTCGATTGGAGCCTTTTGGTCGGCGATTGAAGAAGCTCAGGCGCTGGATCGACAAGGGCCGATTACGGCGCCGGCCGGTCCGGTGGTGGATGGCTTTCCAGCTCAAACAAGTGGTGTTGAGCTGGAACAACCGATGCTTTCAGGCGATGCGAAGGCCAAACGAGGGCGAAAGCTGTTGGGGGCATTGGCTATGGCAGCGCTGGGCGGGGCCGTGTTTGTTGGAATGAATCTGGGCATCAAGGCCGAGCCGCCCGCAGTGTCCCAGAGGCATGAAACCGAGACGGCACCGCTTCAGCCTTCGCAACCCGATGGAGAGACATCGCCCTTAAGCCCACCCATTGCGGATGAGCCGCGAGAGGAGGCATCCATACCCATGACACCCAAACCCACAAGTTCCAATGCCAATACCAAAACGCTTCGCTCAAACCCGGCGCTTGGCTATTCGGTGCATTCGGTGGCCAGGGTCCACCCGGGGACAAGAGCGAGAAGCGTTCGGCCCATCGATGATTTACCCGAGCTGTTCAATGTACAGCCCCAAAAAGCGGGCGAAGAGGCCAAGGCCCGAAGCGCCGAAAGCCCAAGCCCAGAAGCTCAAAAGCAAATAGAAGCGGCAAAATCCAAGCGTCCTGGGATTACCGAGGGCTGGGGAATCGATTGAGCGAGGACATACGCATGCATGGGAGAATCCATCGGGCTTTCATGGGGCTCGGAATCGTGGCGATAAGCTTGGGCACGTCTTTGGTCCATGCCGAGGCGGGATCTGAAAAAGAGGCGGCGAAGACGCTTTACGGCGAGGCGATTGCGCAAATGAAGGAGCATCAATTCGCGCCCGCGTGTGTAAAGCTCGAGGAAGTGGTGCGCTTGGTGCCTTCGGGGGTGGGTGCCAAGCTAACCCTGGCGGATTGTTATTTGGGTGCGGGAAAGCTGGCGAGCGCGTATTCGGCCTATCTTCAGGCATCGGAGGCGGCGTTGCAGGCCAAGCAGCCCGATAGGGCGATGGTGGCGAGGGAAGAAGCGGAGACGCTAAAGCCTAGGATTTCATTGCTGAGCCTGGCCCTGCCGTCGATTCTAAAAGCTCCAGCGGGATGGGCCGTCCATTTGGATGGGGTTGAGCTTTCCCTGGACAAGCTAAGCTCAACGATATTGGTCGATAGCGGTGTTCATACCCTCCGGGTAGAGGCGCCTGGATATAGAGCGTGGTCGCGCAGCGTAGATATTCCGCAGGATGGAATGCATTTACAGATCAACGTTCCCGAGCTTATCCCCGAAGCGGGTGCCGAACGGGAATTGATATGGAATCCGGCGCCGCCCAAAGGCGCATCCAGCATGGTGGGAGGGCTTGCAACGATCTATGCGGGAGCCTTTACGCTGGCGGGCAGCGCAGCCGCGGGGATTCTAGCGATTAGCCAATACAGCCATTGCGATAGGCATAACTGCAGTGAAGAGAGCCGGCTCCATTATGAAGAATCAAGCAAGACGGCCGCGAGCGCCAGCACGGTCATGGCTATCTCGGGAGGAATGATATTGGGCGTGGGTTTAGCGTGGTATGCCGCAGCCGCCCGGGATAGAGATGCACCAGCAGCAGGCATTCGCGTAGGCGCGGGCAATGCTTCGCTGGTGGTGCACTGGTAAGAAAGCAAAGACAGCGATAGCCCGCCGATCAGCGTGCCTATACACATCCACCGTTGCGGCCGGCGATTTCCATTGCCATCTCCCCTGCCCCTCCATACACTCGCCGCGCCATGACCACCGACGTATATTCCCTTCACTGCTCCAACCTGTCTCAAGCCAAACTCGTTGCCTTCAAAGGTACAGAACGCCTGGGAAAGCCTTTTGAATTCGATATTTTCTTCACCGTTCCCAGCGGCACCGATGTGAAGGCGGCCATCAATGCCAAGGCCACGCTGCTCATGGACCGCAAGAGTTCAGCCGATCCAATGGCGTGGCACGGCGTGTTCGCGCGCATCCGCCTGCTCCACGAAACCAGCGATCGGGCTCTGTATCAAGGCTTGCTCGTGCCCAAGCTGTGGATGCTCCGCTACTCGGTCCGCAGCTTTGTTCACATCAAAAAGAAGATCGATGTCTTCGCGGGCGACACGCTCAAGAACGGCGGACTCACCGATCAGGATTTCAAATTCAATACCGACAAGGGCAAATATCCGCAGGAAGAGTTTGTTTGCCAATACCGCGAATCGCATCTTGACTTTGTCAACCGCTGGTTTGAACGCGAGGGGATTTATTATTATTTCGAGCATCCGGCGAGCGAAGACGATGTGGAGCAGATGATCATCGTCGACGATAAAGGGCAGCACAATCCGCTGATGGGCACTGGGCGCGTGCGCTATTATCCGAGCGGTTTGGGCGATATGAGCGCGGGGGAGTGCCTGCGCGAGCTGCATGTGGACTTCACGTCGATGCCCGCGTCGGTGATGATTACCGATTACAATTACGCCAATCCGCAGGCTCCGGTGACGGGCGAGCACGCGGTGAGCGGGACGGGCATGGGGCAGATGCACGAGTATGCGTGGCGGGTGTTCTCGCAGGGCGAGGCCAACCGGCTCGCAGAAATAAAGAGCCAATCGATTGCCTGTAGAGAGCTATCGTTGCATGCGGTGGGGACGTCGATGGGGCTGCGGGCGGGCTATACGTTTGAGTTGGAGGACGGTCCAAGCGATTTGCCGACGAAGTGGCTGGCGATTGAGGTGGAGCACGCGGGCGCGCTTTCTGTGAGTACGGAGAATGTATCGCGTTATACCGGGCTAGACCCGAAGGAGACATACCGGGTATCGGTGACGGCAATACCCTCGAATGTGCAATTCCGGGCGCCTCAAACGACGCCGTGGCCGAGAATTTATGGATTTGAAAATGGCACGGTGGACGGCGCGGCGAATAGCACCTATGCGCAGATTGACGATCAGGGGCGTTATCTGGTGCGCTTTAAGTTTGACACGGCAGAGCTTTCGGACGGTTCGACGTCGACATATCTGCGTATGATGCAGCCTCATGGCGGAAGCGTAGAAGGATTTCATTTTCCGCTGCGCAAAGGCACCGAGGTGATGGTCGCCTTTCAGGGAGGCGATCCAGACCGGCCGGTGATTGCGGGCGTGGTGCCCAACGCGCATAGGCCAAGCCCCGTAACTAGCCGGAACCATACATTTAACGTGCTGCGGACGGGCGGGAACAATCATATGGTGATTGAAGACTTAGAAGGAAAGCAGCATATCGATTTATATTGTCCGACGGCGGAGACCAATGTTCATATGGGCGGCCCCGCGAGGCATGCGTTTATTGTTCCGCCGAGCACGCCGGAAGATCCGCCGACATTCCGCGCGGTGGACTGCACATTTTATATGTATACCGAGAACACGGCCGGCTTTAATGTGGGCGGCGAATGGTGGCAGAACGTTGGAGATAACTATTGGCTCGATGTAACAGGGAATGCGACGATTCATTATGTCGGCGTGCATACCCTGAATATCGACAGCGACTCGAACGAATTTTACAATAGCCACCGCAATACGACGATTGCCTCTGGACGAACGGACAAGGTAAAGGCCGGCGGTATGCTTCAAGATATCACGGGAGGCTTTACGCAATTGGTGAAGCCGGGCGGCAAGCAAGAAGTGACGGGAGGCTGGCTGCACAAGGTATCCGGCACCAATACAGACAACTATGGCACATGGATATCGACGATTGGCACCGGGGGCTGGAACGCAACCATCGGAGGAACGACACGTATCGAGAGCACGGGCGCGGTCACAATCTTTTCGCCGCAAAAAATAACGATTGAATCAGGTGTGGAGGTGAAGACCACATCGCCCAAGTGGACAAAAACGACGCCAAAGTTCCTCGAGTTTTTTGGGACGAAGGATTCAATAGGCATCCATAAGTGGGACAATACAGGAATCAGCATGGCCGTTAACATAGCGAAAATGGAGTATACCCAGGCCGCCGCGGCGCGTACACAGTTCAAGGCGGACAGCGCCTCATTAAAAATAGATCATGTGGGGCTAAACGTGCATAAGTACGGCGTTCAGGCTACCAGTGCCGATATTAGCCTGAAACAAGGAGCTGCCCGCGCGCTAACCTTTGGATTCATAAAACTGTAAATTCAATGAAAGTCATAAAACCAATGAAGATGCCGGTGCTTCACCGCGTGGTGGAGATATCCCGGCGGCCCTATTTTCATTTCGCGGGGATGCTTGGATTTTCCCTGGAAGCCCCGCGCGCGCTCTTGGACGAAATGGGCTTTTGGAAGATGGCCTCGGCCGAGCTCGGTGAAAACGGCATATTGGATGAAGGTTTTGCCAAGGCGGGCGGGGAGATGCTGGTATGCGGGTCGTTTTTTTCGCCGCAGGCCAAGCCTGTGCAGGCTTCTTATGTGCGCGCGAAGGTGGGTTCTATCGATAAGAGGTTATCGGTGGTGGGCAACCGTTTTTGGAAGGACGGCGTGCCGACAGCTCCCGAGCCGATAACATCGATGGCGGTGAATTGGGCCAATGCCTTTGGCGGGCCAAAGTTCGATAGGAATCCCTATGGAAAAGGGGCGGAGGCCATATCGGTAGATGGGAAGATGCTACAGCCCCTTCCCAATATTGAAACCTATGGATCGATATTGCGTTCGCCATCGGAAAAGCCCGAGCCGGCCGGATTTATGCCGATGGATGTTACGTTTATTCAGCGGCGCAAGCGTTCGGGAACCTATGATACCCGCTGGTTTGAGGAAAATTTCCCCGGTATGCCAGCGGATATGAATATGAACTTTTTTAATGCCGCACCCGAAGATCAGTGGATGCAGGGCTTTTTTAGGGGCGATGAAGACGTGCTGATTGAAAATATGCACGCGGAGAAATCCCGTATTGAAGCCAAGCTTCCAGGGCTGAGCGGGCGGGCATTTGTTACGCATAAGGCGCCCGAAGGCGAGCGATTTATTGAGATGACGCTCCGCTGTGATACGGTTTGGCTGTTTCCAAAGGCGATGGCCGCGGTCGTGATCTTTCATGGATCGCTTCCTATCTATACCGATGATGCGGTGGATATCGTTCATTTGATATGCGCCTGCGAGGAGCCGGGATCGCCCAGGCCGGTGGAGCATTACAAAGAAGTTTTGGCGCGCCGGCTGGATAAAGACAAGGCAGGAATCGCCGGGCTCAGCGATAGCGATTTAATGCCGCCCAAAGAGTCCGGCGTATCGGCGAATATAAAGCTCGATGATATGGATATAGGCCGCTGGACGCGGATGGAACACTTGGCGGCGCAGAATGCGAGGCGGGGACAAGAGCGGGCGCTGGAAAAGAAGAGGGAGATGCTGCTGGCCGAGGGGCTGGATCCAAAGGAGTTTGGTGTGATGGAATTGCCTCCTCCCCAAGAGCTTCCTCCAGTGGACGATATGGATGAGCTGGCCGCGTTTATGGAGAAGCAAACGGCGCGCGCCGAGGACCAGCTATCCGAGCTTGATAAAAAGGCCGAAGAAAGCAAAGAACGGGCGCGGGGGATCTATGCGGAAATGGGCGAGAATTACGATGAAGCGATAGCCAAGGCGCAGAAAGAGGGAGGAGGCCCGCCCAAGTTTTCCGCGAAGAATCATTTGGCTTTGCTTCATGAAATGGCAAAAGACTCGCGGGACGCCGGAGCGCCGAATGAAGAAGTGGAGGCCATGCTTGCCGATCCTGGGTATGAGCCGGCGCTGATAAAACAAGAGCAGGGACTATTTGCTCTCTATCGGACATCGGCTCATTTGCTGCCTGCCGCGCTTCCCATGGAGCCCGAGGCTTCGGCACGGGTGCGAATGCTGATCGATATGGCGCGCGAACAGAACGAAAGCTTGGCCAATCGAGATTTTACCGGTGTAGATCTATCGGGTGCAGATTTATCGGGATTGGATTTATCGGGTGCTTTATTGGAAGGAGCCAATTGTTCGGGCGCAAATTTAACGAAGGCCAATTGTGCGGGGGCCGTATTCGCAAAGGCCAATTTACAGAATGCCAATTGCGAGGGCGCCAATTTTCAGCAGGCGAATTTGGGTGCGGCCAATCTCAAGGGCGCGGTATTCAAGGGAGCAAGGCTGAACGAAGCGGTTCTCAGCCGTTCCGAGCTATCGGGAGCGAGTTTTGAAGGAGCCGATCTATCGGGGGCCGATTGGCTGGAAACAAAGCCTGGACGGGTTAATTTATCGGGCGCGAAGCTCGGGGTGTGTACGCTGCTAAAGACCGAGCTGATCGGGGTGAATTTTTCGGGAGCGGATCTATCGGAAGCCACATTGATTGAATGCCAACTGGATGAGGCTATTTTCGACGGTGCCAGCCTTATCAAGACAACATTTATTACCTGTAAGGGCGAAAGCCTTTCATTTAAAGGAGCCCGGATGGCCCAAGTGTGCATAGCGCATGGTTCTGTATTTCCGAAGAGCGATTTTTCCGGCGCAGATATGACCAAGGCCAATCTGAGAGGAACCTTTTTACAGGGCGGCCGCTTCGCCGGTACGCAGTTGAGCGGTACCGATCTATCGGATTGCAATGCATCGGATTGTTTATTTGATAGGGCAACTCTTCAGGGCGGAATGCTTGTCCGCACCGATTTAAGCAATACATCGATGCAGGGCGCCAATCTGATGGATGTATTGGCATCCAAAGCGATTTTATTGGGCACCAATTTCTTGGGTGCCAATTTATTCCGTGCTGATTTATCGCGTGTGATAGGCAATGCGAAAACTTCATTTGCGGAAGCGGAAGTAGGCCATGTACGCTTTCTGCCCAAAGCCGATATGACGGGACGAGGTGGC
Source organism: uncultured Polyangiaceae bacterium (assembly GCA_964537685.1). Taxonomy (GTDB): domain Bacteria; phylum Myxococcota_A; class Polyangia; order Polyangiales; family Polyangiaceae; genus CAZICM01. The sequence continues at coordinate 70,902 of CAZICM010000042.1, read as the reverse complement.
ACATGAACCGCGAAGAGCTTGTGGATGCCGTAAGGCACGGTGAATTTATTCGCGGTATCGATTTATCGGGGCTATCGCTTTCGGGCGCGGAGCTGTGCGGCGCGACCTTTGAGGATGTGCGCTTTCCTAAAGAGCTTTCGGGTGTGCGTTTTAAGGAATCGGTGCTGGTGGGCTGTGATTTTTCGGGCTGCGATTTGAGCGGGGCCGATTTTCATCATGCAACGGTTGCCCGTTCGGTGCTTAAAGAAGCCCGGTTTTCAAAGGCGATATTGATAGTCGCCAGCTTTGTGGAATGCACGCTGGATGGCGCGCTCTTTGCGGATATCGATGCGCCTTTGGTGAGTTTTGTGAAGAGCTCGCTGAAGGGCGCGGATTTTAGGGGAGCCAATTTAGATCGCACCAATTTTATCGAAGTCAATGCCGATAAAACACTATTCGAAGGGGCGAATTTAGAGAAAGCCACGCTATACCAAGCCGATTTGGCGACGGCCGAGCTTTCCCGCGCGAACTTAACGCTGACCACTTTGGTTGAGGCCAACCTGGGCGCGAAGGACTTTTCAAGCAATAAATTATTCCGCACACAATTTATGCGGAGTAAAATGGCAGGCGCCCATTTTTCGGGAATGGATTGCACACAATGCAATTTTATGGCGGCCGACTTGACAGGCGCTCATTTTGAAAAGGTAAAGGGCGGGCAGTGTTTCTTTGGAGAGGCCAAATTGGATAAAGCCATTTTTTCAAATGGATATTTTATTCAATCGATTTTTCACAAGGCCATGCTCAACCAGGCCGAGTTATACAATACCATGCTGGAGGAAGCCTTTTTTGGGGAGGCCATAGCCAAGGATGCAAAATTCATGGGCGCGAAGCTAAGAGAGGCCGATTTTTCCCAAGCGGATATCTCGGGCGCTGATTTTAGCGGAGCGGGCTTATACCGTACAAAGTTTCACCGCGTCAAGCGCGAAGGAACGAATTTACCAAGGGCCGCGGGCTGGCTGGGCGATGATGAAGAGCTGGCCCGCGTCGAAACGTGGCAGCCAAAACACGGGACTTCTTAAGGATAATGAAAGGATTGATGATATGAGCGCAATCACAAAAACGCAGAGCCGGGCAGCATATCTCGAAAGCGGGCGGGTGGAAAGTGTTTTGGCCGATTCGGTGAATGTGAGGCTGGAAAGCGGTGTGCTTTCGGCCAAAAGGGCAAAAAGCTGTTTGGTGGTGCCGGAAGCGGGCGATAAGGTGCTATGCGCCGTCGATACCGATGGAGTCTATGTGCTATCGGTGCTGGAGGGCGCCAAGGATGCCGTGACCATCGCGTCTTCGGGCGACTTAAAGCTGCAGGCGCGCGATGGGCGGGTTTCGGTGTGCGCATCCAAGGGGGTGGATGTTGTCGGGGGGCATGATGTCGCGATAACCGGAGCCGAGGTGCATGTGAGGGCAGGCAAAGGCACGGTGGCCATTTCGGAGCTGGGCTTCTTTGGGCGCAGGGTGGCGGCCGAAATTCAGCGGGTTTCGCTGTTTGCGGACGAAGTCAATTCCGTGTTGACCCGTGTGCATCAAAAGGCAAAGCGGGTATTCCGGGTGATTGAGGAGATCGATCAGACCCGGGCGGGCACGGTGGATGTGAGGGCTCAGCATTTGGTTGGGATTCGCTCGGAAAATACCGTTGTTTCGGCTCGTGTGCTGACCAAAATCGATGGTGAGCAAGTTCATATCGGTTAGGATACGGAGGCAAGAAAGCGATGTTGGCGAAGACTTCTGCGGGTGGGTTATGCACTGCATTTCCCGATGTTTGTTTGACTCCTGCGCCTCCGGCCCCCGCGCCGGTGCCCATTCCCTACCCCAATCTCGGCGTTGAACCGACGGATTTGGCTTTTGTGCCCAATGTGCTGATGACCTGCACTCCGGCGCACAATATGAGCTCTCAGCCGCCGATCACCAATGGAGACAATACGGGGGTTGCGATGGGGGTTGCATCTGGTACGGTGATGGGTCCGGCTCGCACGGTAACGGCGGCGTTTACCGTGGTTGTCGGCGGGATGCCTTTGGCCAGGCTGACGAGTATGACCATTCAGAATAATACCAATGCACCTGGGGCTAAGATTGTGCCCAGCGTCACCAATGTGCTTGTTTTGGCGCCTTAGAGGCTCCAGAGTACAGCGCAGAAGAGAATTATTGTCCAGCCAATCCCCAGTGCCACAACAACAACAAAGGTCCATGCGGAGCGGCCCGCCGAATTGGAACGTCCCCGGATTTTCCCTGAAATAACCTTGCCCCAGAGCACGCCCAGAAGCGAGCCCACAACGATTCCCAATGGAACAGGGGCATGGCATCCACCCATGTAGGAAAAGGGCGGGCGGGCAATCGGGGAAGCATCATTGCACAGGGTATCTGAAAGCACAAAATAGGGCAAGGGGCCGATAAACAACATCACGCCAGCCATTGCGGTGCCTGCGATTAGCCAAACAAGCTGAGTATCGGTGGGATGTTTTTCGGCGGAACGCTGAACATAGGGGGCATAACGAGCAATATTCACAAAGGCTTCGAGCATGCGCGAGGCTTGCCCAGGGCGTTTGTGCATGGTGGGGAACGCGGAGAAATAAGCCGTGATGCAACCGTTTTCGTCGTCGATAAGGACACGGCTAAAGCCTTCGGCGAACAGAACGCGGACGGCCGCCCGAAGCGCCGGCGATGCCAGAACATGGGCAATGGTGGGGGCCGGACTGATGGTGTCAATGAACACTTCTTGATCGAAGGGGGCATCACCTGTCTGAAACTCGAGAACAACACCTTGCTGTTTGGCTTTTCGGTCTTCCTCGGTTTCAGGCCGGAGTTGAATGGCCATGGGACGGATCGTCAACGGCGCCTGCTGATAGGGCGTGGGTACGAGGGATTGAGGCGCGCCGGGCGTGGATGGATCGGGGTAGCGGGCGGAGAAATGGAGGGCGGAAGCCGTTCCAGGCTGATGCAGAACGCTGACGGGAACGCCTTGAATGTGGAATTCAAATAAACGGCTGTCCGCCGCAAGAGAAGCGCCTGCGAGCCTTCGAAATTCGCCGACGAGCTCGCTTTCAGGATCGCCGCCTGGAGCGGGCATCATTTGGGCTCGCTCTCATTCAACCCGCTCATGCTCGCTCCCGCAAGTTTAGCCTTTCGAAGCTGGGCCCCGAACACGCTGGCCTGATCGAGGTTCGCTCCCCGGAAATCGGTGAGTTCAATGTGGGCATGTACGAGACTGGCCGAACAGAGCCGGGCCTTTCGAAAGGAGGTATTGGCCAGCTCGGCTCTATCAAAACGCGCTTTGGCGAAATCCCCTTGATCGAGGAGGGCAGATCGAAGCGTCGCATCGGAAAAATCTGCACTTTCAAATTCGCCGATGGATAGATCGGCGCCCGTCAGGTTAGCCCGGTGAAAATTTGATACATGGGCTTTGGCCCGGGAGAATTTCGCTCGCTGAGCGTCGGCCCCGGCCAAGGAGGCACCCGCCATTTCGGCATCTTCGAAGTTGGCTTCGCTGAGATCGGCCGAATCGAAGATGGTCTCGCGCATATTGGCGCCGGAAAAGCGAGCCGCCTGAAGTTTGGCGCCGCGGAAAATGGTGCCTTGAAGAGAGCGTCCTCCAAAGTCGAGGCCACTGAGATCGGCGTTTGAAAAATCCAATCCATCCAAGCTGAGGTTTGAACCGAGTTTGGCGATGGCCGCGTTTCGATCGAGTGCTGTTGAAGGCGCGGAAGGTGGCGCCGGTGACGCTGGAGCCGGAATGGGAGATTCTTCGCGGGTAGGCTGTGCGGGGGCCGGTGAAGGGGCTTGGATTAACGCGGGGGCCGGAGGCGGCGGCCCAGGAGGAGCCGGAGCCACGATGGCCGGAGTCACCATTGCCGGCGGAAGAGGCGGTCCTGGAGGAGGACTAGCAGCCTCAACCGGCGGAACTGGGCGAGCTGGAGGCGGCGGTATGACAGGAACAGGTAAATTCTGGGGAACGGTCTGTTTTAGGGCTTCGATATTGAGCAGGACGCGGGTGCGATCCTCATCGTTGGCATCCACACGGGCCGCAGGAACAGGACTCCATGGTGCACCCGGCAATGAGGCACTGGGTTGGGAAGGCTCTTTAACGGGAACCTGTTCGCTTCCTCCGCGAAAAGGAAGAGCCTTGGCCGCAAAAGGTGAAATCAGGGCATCCACACCCATCGTTTGCGAAAGCTGGGGCGGGATTTCATGGGTATTGGGCGGGGGCGAGGATGGCTTTGGGGGCGAGACCGCGGCTTTGTCTTGAAAGGGCAGCACAGGCGAAAATGAAGGTGCCATGAGCTCGGAAACCCCAACGGTTCGCATCAGCGGATCTCCTGGGGGAGTCTTATTAGCAGGCGGTGGAGGCGCTTTGGGAGAAGGAAGGGCGGCCTGGGGCATGCTATGCGGGCTTGCTTCCCGGAAGGGCAAAACGGCCGGTGCTGGGGCATGGCCAACATCATCTGCGGTTCGAATTAGGCTTGAAGCAGCCCTTTGGACGGGCTGGGACTTTGGCATAGCATCGGGCTCGGGCCAGCTTAAGGGCTGATTTTGAAGCTCAAGCCCGGCGAACAGCGTCGTTGCGCGAAGCATATCGATGCGCTCAAACACAAAATGACCGCGAAATACAAGCATGGCCATCTGACGATCGGAATCGATAGCCAGCGTATCAGCGGCCAAATAGATATCCGTTGGAGCGCCGGGGGATTCGCCTGTATGGATATAGCGCCTGGCGCGGGCCCGAACATGGGGCAGCCGTGTTTCGATGCGGGCCTCAGACGGGCTGAGATTATCCATCACAATCCATTCATCGCCGCGCAAATAAGGTATCTGTTGGTCGGGAGGGGCGGCATTCAAGGCTCTGAAATCAAAATTCTCGGGGAACTCGACGCCCTGTTGAAAGGCCGTGTCGGGTTCTAAGGCACCGAAGAGCTGGCGGCGAAGAGGCCACTTTGGAGCGATGGGTCCAAATCCGGCAGGGCGTGAGGGTTGTTGCGGATCGACGAGGTTTGCCCGCTTTGCACCATGCATGCCGACTGGATTGGCTGCCACACCTGGACCACCTACACATCGCTCATACACGAGGGGCATGGTGCGAAATGGAGTCGGAATAGATCCTCCAGGGGGAATGTCTCCAAATATATGAATGGTTTTGTCCATCAGGGGGCGCTCAGAAAATACGGCAAGCCTGGCAGAAAGTGCCGAAACCGATGAACCGCCCGGGGCATAAGCATGTCCTGTAAGAACAACACCCGCATTGGGCAAATACGGAGCCGTTTCAATGGCGGCCCTCAGGCTTCGCGATGGATCGTCATCCAGCCATTGAGAAGACAGTTCCACGGGTTCTGGCATGCTCAAAACGGCCTCTCGGCCAGGCACCAGGGCGAATGTTGCCTTGGCAACCACCGTTAGCCGCACGGCACCGCTGGCCCGCCATAACACCACATGGGTCGCTATGGGGCCGATTGCATGGACTTGAGGAAGGATGCTCGACGATGTCATGGAGCGCTCGATTTAATTATTACCCCATTCCCACATTCCACCGTCTTTCTTGGGCTTTGGTGCAACTTGGGAGCTGGTTGGCCGTGGAGCGGAGGGGCTTGTTTTTGCTGCCGATGCTGAAGTTGTGGGCTTGGAGGTGCCTGTGGTCACGCCGCTCGGCAAGGGTGTGGCAATGGGTTCAGCCGACGTGTCGGCCGGAACAATCGACGGGGCCGGCTCCACAGTCTGAGCGCTTGGTGTGGCACTGTCCGTAATATCCACGGAAACGGGCGCATGATCGGATGAATGGTCGCGCATGGCCAGCACGGCAAGGGCAACGCCAGTCCCCAGAAAAACGATTACAGCGCCACCTACAGCGGGGGCAACCCATGTTTTTTTGGTTTGACCGGGAGACGTTGTGGCGGGTGCTGCAATGGTGTGGGCAAAGGCTTTTCCTGAAAAAGATTTGCGATTTTGAGCATCTGCGGCCTCTCCCCAAGCGTCGAGGATGGCTTTGTCAAAATCTTTAAGCGATGGAAGGACCTTATCCAAGCGATTGGCCAGCTCATCCATCGTCTGAAAACGCGCAGAACGATCTTTCGCCATCGCTTTCTGAACGATGGAAGCCAATTCCCCAGGAATTCCTGGAACTAGACTCGTTATATCAGGCGGCGTTTTCACCACAATATTCACAATAACAGTGTTGTAATTCTGATCTGTAAAAGGCAATTGCCCCGAGAGGGCTTCATACAGCACAACGCCCAAAGAATAGATATCGGTTCGATGATCGATATTACCCTCCCCGGCGGCTTGCTCGGGGCTCATATACGCAGGCGAACCAAAGACCGTTCCGGTACGGGTGAGCTTCATCGCGCCTTCGGGCGCGGCCACCTTGGAAATACCGAAGTCCAACACTTTCGCAATGGTTTGCCCTGTCTCGAGCCGGTGCATAAAGATATTCTCGGGCTTGAGATCGCGATGAATCACACCTTTCTGATGCGTCAAGGCAAGCGTGCGGGCGACATCGCGGACCACGGGCAGCACATCGCTCGGCAAAAGCCGCTTTCGCCGCTCTATCAGCGCAGACAGAGGATGCCCGTTGAGCATCTCCATCACAATAAAGGGCGCACCGTTTTCGGCCCTGCCTAAATCGAGCACATCCACAATGCCCGGATGCCGGATAGAACCGCAAATGCGCGCTTCATTGAAGAAGCGCTGCATCGATTCCGGATGGCTGGCGACTTCGGGCAACAGAACTTTTATCGCCACGGGCCGGGCAATCAGCTCGTTGGTCGCACCCCATACAGCCCCCATTCCCCCTTGACCCAGGAGTTTTGTGAGCCTGTATTTCCCCGCAATGACCTGACCTTCGGCAAACATGAACCCTGTTGACCCTATGCGAAACACATATCAACCGGGCGCCCGTGCGCGTCAAGCATTTGATTCGCGTGGATTCAGGGTGAATCTGCGATGAGGGGCTCGAAGCTTTTGTTCAACGCTTCTGTTCAACGCTCTTGTTGGACCTGAGCAAGCGTGATTTGGAGCGGGAGACGGGACTTGAACCCGCGACGTCAACCTTGGCAAGGTTGCACTCTACCACTGAGTTACTCCCGCAGCGGCGGGTGTTTAGGTACGCCGCTCGGTCTTTGTTGTCAACACTTTTATTTGAGCCGATTCATTTTGCGGCGACCCCGTGAAAAAACCCGCGAAAACCGACGATTCACAAGCGCTGCTCAGCGAACTCCACGCCGTCTACGCCGATGCCGACGCGCTCTTTTCGCTATGGAGCTGCCCTTCATCGACAGAGTGCTGCCGCTTTGGAATCACGGCGCGCGAGCCGTATGTGACATCCATCGAACGATTTGCACTCATGCGCGCTGCTGCTGCGCGCGGAGGTTTTGGTACATGGAAGCCTGCGAATCAGCCTATTTCGGATGCAGGCCCGGATGGCAAAAAGCATCTCGTGCTGGCGTCTGAGCGGCCTTGCCCGATGCTGACATCAGAGGGGCGCTGCGCTGTGTACGAATGGCGTCCGCTGGGTTGCAGAACGTTTTTTTGCGAGCGCGCCGAGCAGGGATCGCCCGTGGCTCACAAGAAGGTTCTGGCGCTTGTGCGGCGCGTGCAGGCGATCGCGGCCCGGCATGAACCTGCGGGCGATCAAGGCCGAATGCTTACACGGGCGCTGAAACGCTAGGCGCGCTCAACAGCCTTAATTCCTTGGATGCGCTGCAGCTTGCGGATGACGCTCTTGAGCTGTGCCAAATCGGAGCACAAGAACGTGAACGTGTTCATCGCAAGTCCATCATCGCTCGCCCGGCATGTGGCTTCGCTGATGTTGATGCCCTGCTCGTGAAAGGTGTGGCTCACCGTGGCGAGGATGCCGGGGCGGTTTTCGGTGATGACGCGAATTTGAACGGGCCGGTTTATCTTGGCCTTGGCGTCCCACGCGATTTCAACGCGCCGGTCGGGATCGGTATCGAAGGCTTTGGGACAATTGCGGCGATGAACGGTGATGCCCCGCCCGCGGGTAATAAAACCGACGATCTCATCGCCGGGCAGCGGGTTACAGCACTTCGTGTAGCGCACGAGAACATCGTCAATGCCGTTTAGCCGAATGCCGTGGGTGTCGCGGCCGGTGACTTTACGGACCAGTTGTTCAATTTTGCCTTCTTTAATCGATGCGGGCGGCGAGGATGGCTTTTCTCCGCTCTGGGAAGGCGGCGCGAGAAACTCGACGATCGCGCGCGAATTCACCTTGCCGTAACCGATGGCGATAAGCAGTTCGTCCGCGCTCGAGACATGAAAATTTTCGGTCACTTTGCGCAGCTCATCCTGATTCTTGAGCAGCTTGCTGAAGCTCATTCCGTTTGCGTGCATCTCTTTTTCGAGCAGCTCGCGGCCCAATTTCAGCGATTTGTCGCGCTGCTCTGCGCGCAAGAAGTTGCGGATTTTTGAGCGCGCCCGGCCTGTAACGACAAAATCCAGCCAGTCTTTCGAGGGCTGCTGATCGGTCTTCGTCATCACCTCGACCACATCGCCGTTGCGCAGCTTGTAGCGCAAAGGAACGATGGCGCCGTTTACGCGCGCTCCGCTGCAGTGTTCGCCGACTTCCGTGTGAATCGCGTAGGCGAAATCGATGGGCGTCGAGTTGCGCGGAAAGACGCGCACATCGCCTTTCGGCGTGAAGACGTACACCTCATCCTGAAAGAGATCGACCTTAACGCTTTCTAAGAATTCAGCCGGATCTTTAAGGTCTTTTTGAAACTCCATCAGTTGGCGGATCCACCCAAAGCGCGCCGCATCTTTGGGATCGATCCCGCCCGAATTGTTCTCTTTGTATTTCCAGTGAGCCGCGATGCCTTGCTCGGCCACGCGGTTCATCTCGTTGGTGCGGATCTGAACTTCAATGCGCTCGCGCCCCGGCCCGATCACCGTCGTGTGGAGCGACTGATACATGTTGGGCTTCGGCAGCGCGACGTAGTCCTTGAAACGCCCTGGAACAGGCGTCCACTGCGAATGAATCACGCCCAGCGTCGCATAACATTCGGCCACGGATTCGACGATGACGCGAAATGCGATGACATCGTGAACTTGTTCGTAGTCGCAGCTCTGAGCCTTCATTTTGCGCCAAATGGAATACAAATGCTTGGCGCGCCCCTTTACCTCTGCCGCAAATCCCTGCTCCGCAAGCTTGGCCGCCAGCGTCTTGCATACTTCGTCGATGTAGCGGTCCTGCTCCTTCTTCGTCTTCGCAACCTTTTCAATCAGGCTCGAGTACGCCTCGGGCTCCATGTAGCGGAAGGACAAATCTTCCAGCTCGCTCTTGAAGCGCGCGATACCCAGCCGATTGGCGAGCGGCGCGTAAATCTCCATCGTTTCACGCGCAATGCGGTCTTGAGCCTCGGCGCTCATATGGTCGAGCGTGCGCATGTTATCGAGGCGATCGCAGAGCTTCACCAGCAGCACGCGGATATCGCGCGCCATCGCCACCAGCATCTTCCGGAAATTTTCCGCCTGGCGATCTTCACGCGATGCAAAATTGATCTTGGATAGCTTCGTTACGCCATCGACAAGAAATGCAACCTCTTCTCCAAACTCCCGCTCGATATCGCTTACCGTCGCCAGCGTGTCTTCCACCACATCGTGCAAAAGCCCCGCGCATACACTCGCGGTATCCAGCTTCAGTTCGGTGATCACGCCGGCTACAGAAACCGGATGAGAAAAGTAAGGGTCGCCACTCTTTCGTGTTTGCCCCTTATGCGCCTCCGCACCAAATTCATAGGCACGGGCAATTAAACTAACGTCTGCACGCGGCTGATAGGCACGTACGCGCTCAACAAGCTCGGATAAGGTCAACATAGTCCGCCGATTAGGCAAAATCACGCTAACACTGGTTTTGTAGGGCCGCAATTAGCGGCGTGTCATCCAACCGATCTTGTTCATTCTTATGAAGCCTTTTGGCGTTTACATTCATTTTCCGTACTGCCTGCGCAAATGCCCTTATTGCGACTTCGTTTCGTTTGCGAAAGAGCGGGCCGAAATCGATCATAAAGGCTACGCCGACGCCGTACTCGCCGAGCTGTCCATGCGGGCCGGCGCCTTTGAACATAGGCAATTGAGCAGCGTGTTCTTCGGCGGAGGAACACCGTCTTTGTGGGCCTCGGAAGAGCTTGGGCGCGTGCTTGGACGGGTGCTCGAGTTGGCCGGTGGCAATACAAGCGATTTTATTGAAATTACGGTTGAATGTAATCCCAGCTCGCTCGATGAAGCCAAGGCAAAGGAACTAAAGGATGTGGGCGTCAACCGGCTGAGTATCGGCGTGCAAGGGTTGAACGAGAAAAGGCTTTCTTTTTTAGGACGCCTTCACGATCAAAATGGCGGTCTTTCCGCGCTGAGAGCGGCTCTTTCATCCAAGATTCCAAGGGTGAGCGGCGATTTTATTTATGCGGTCGCGGGCGGCTCGGAACAGACGCCAGAAATGGCCGCGGAAGAAGCCGGGACGATCGCCCATACAGGTGTTGGGCATGTGTCCGCGTACAATCTGACCATCGAAGCAGGAACCGAATTCGGCGAGCTTTCAAGGCGGGGACGGCTTCCTATCGCAAGCGATGATGCAATGGTCGAATCATTCTTTGCAATTGATGAAAAACTTAGTCAATTGGGATTTATACACTATGAAATTTCGAATTATGCCCGGCCAGGTGAGATGTCCCAGCACAATCTCGGGTATTGGAGGGGCGATGATTATTTGGGGCTGGGCTGCGCCGCCTTTGGAACGCTGAGCGATTCCAAGGCGGGCCATGCGCTGCGTTACCGCAATGCGACGGTTCCCGAGCGGTACACGAGCCTGGTTTCGTCGGGCCGGTTGCCTATGGCGACCGAGGAAAAACTGTCGCCTGAGACCCGCCTCCGCGAGCGGATCATGCTGGGTCTTCGGCTTAGAGATGGGCTGAATCTCGAGGCGGCTGCGGAGGAGCTTGGACTTCAGGCGTGGACACCTTCGCGGCGGCGGCAGGCCGATCGCTTGGAGAAGGCAGGCAAGCTCGAGCGGGATGGCCAGCGTATTTGCATCGCCCGAAAGGCTTGGATCTTTACCGATGGAATTGCCGCCGATCTGTTCTGAAACGCTTGGTGTGCCGCGGCGGGCTGGATGTTAAAAATCCAAATCCGGATTGGTGGACACGGTCGATTTTGGTTCGGGCTTTTTAACCGTGGGAGCCTTGGATTCAGCCGGTTTCACGGCGGTGCTGCTGCTGCTCTTCGGGGCGGCTGCGTCAGGTGCTTTTAGCGAAACAGCAGCGGAGGGAGCGGCGGAAGGCTGTGGAGCGGGTGCGCTTTCGGCGGGAAGCACGGAAAGCGCCGAAGGCGATGCGGCCAGGCCAGGTGTAGGCATGGCGGGGGCAGCGGCTTTCGATGAAATCGACGCTTCATTTCGGAGCTCGGAATCAGAGGCTTCGCTGGATGATGGTTTCGAAAAAATCAACAGCGCCCCTACCGCCCCCAACGCGAGCGCACAGAACACAGCCAAACCAAGCCATCGTTTGGACAGCGCCGGCTTGGGAAGCGTGGGATGGCTGATCTGAGAATCGTTGTCGCCCGTGGGCAAAGCCATGGTTTTGGCCTGCGAAAATGCGGCGTCTGTTTCGGCCGATGCATTCTTGGCTAGGCCGCCCGAGGATGGCCGGATCACAGGCGGAGAAGACGCCAACACGGCAGGACCCGCTGGTACCGAAATGCCTGCATCACCGGCCGCTTTTATGAGCGCATCCATGGCCGCGCCGGCGGATGAAGGCCGCGCATTCGGCTCTTTTTCAAGCATCGCGAGCACGGGTGCGTTCAGCGCATCGGGAAGATCTGGGCATAGCTCCGAAAGAGGCCGGGCCTTTTCATTTAGGTGTTTCATGAGGATTTCCATCACATCCTCACCCTGAAAAGGAACGCTGCCCGTCAGCATTTTGTAAACGAGCGCGCCAAACGAATAGATGTCTGTTCTGTAGTCGACGTTCTTTCCGCGGCACTGCTCGGGAGACATATAATCGGGCGTGCCCATCGGCGTTCCCGTGCGGGTTTTAAAGCCTGGAAGCGCTGTGTCGCCCATCAATTTGGCAATGCCAAAATCGAGCAGCTTGGGAAAGATCCCCACGTCTTCATCGAAGACCAAAAAGATATTTTCGGGCTTGAGATCGCGATGAATGATGCCCGCTCCGTGTGCCGCGTCGAGCGCCCGGGCAACGCCTCTCAGGATAGCGATTGCCTGCTCGGGCTTAAGCCGGCCTTGCTGCGCGAGATAGGCATCGCAGGTCATGCCATCGAGCAGCTCCATCACATAGAACTGCCGTCCGTCTTCGAGCGCTCCAAACGAAAAAATATCGATGATATTGCGGTGGCGGATTTGATTCACTGCGCGGGCCTCGGCGATAAAGCGGGAGACCATGGGCGGGCTTGAAGAGTATTGGCGGTTTAAGACTTTAATGGCCGCCGTTTTGCCTATGAGGGGATGCACGGCGCGGTAGACGCTGCCAAAGCTGCCCTCGCCGAGTTTGTGCGAAATACGGTATTCGCCGACCATTTGGCCTTCTGCGAGCTCGGGTTCTCCGCTTGCGAATACCTCGTCGGGCACGAGGGTCTGGCCGTCCCGTGCGCACACGGCGATCTCGTTTTCATAGCGTGTGTGACAGGCAGGGCAGATGGCCATGGATGGTGCGTACCTCTCTCTCGCGCAAAGGCGCCAATTATAGATGCTTATGATGCGTGTTTGGATTTTCCCTGCATAAGTTTGACCTCTAAAAACACGGCCAATATACGGTCGTTCTCAATCGAATGGGTTTACGAAATTCCCCTGCCTCAAACCCTGCCGCCGATGTGAAATCGCGTTCAGCACTGGCCGGTCCAAGCGATGGAACCCTTGCTGCCAATCCTTTTCTTGAATTTCTCGAGTGCATCCGCGCTCAGATCGATGAACGCCTTCATGTGTTGTTAACAGCGGAAATCGCCGATGCGGAACGCTATGGCGCCGATGTGAAGGCGATGCTCGGCGCAGGAAAAGATCTTGCACTGCGGGGCGGAAAGCGATTCCGGGCTGCGCTGTGCGCCGTTGCGTATCAAGGGGTTTCGCCGGAAGCCGATATGGAACCGGCTCTGGATGCAGGGCTCGCCCTGGAGCTTTTGCAGGCGTATCTGCTCATTCAAGACGACTGGATGGATGGCGATTTGGAGCGCCGGGGCGGTCCAAGCGCGCATGCTGCGCTGATTCAGCTCTTTGGCAACGAACATCTAGGCGCATCGTCGGCCATTCTCGCCGGCGATTATTTGTGGGGCCTCGCCGTTCATACGCTCGCCTCGGCCAAGGTTGCGGCCGATCGCGCAGTAAAGGCGATTCAGCTCTTCTCCAAGGTTCATAACGATGTCGTGATCGGCCAGCAGCTCGACATGCTCGGAAGGGCTTCCGATGTCGAGATGATGCATACGCTCAAGACAGGTTCGTACACGGTGCGCGGCCCTTTGCTGCTGGGCGCGACGCTCGCAGGCGCCGATGCTTCTGTGCTGCATGCTCTCGAGGCGTATGCGCGGCCCATGGGTGTGGCTTTCCAGCTTCGGGACGACCTTTTGGGGATGTACGGCACAACAAAGCAAACCGGAAAACCCGAGGGGAGCGATCTACGGGCGGGGAAGAAGACGGCGCTTATCGCAGAAGCTGAATCCAGGCTGGATGCCCAAGGCAAGGAGCTGCTCGCGCGGGTATTCGGCGCGGCCGATGCCAGCTTACAAAACTTGAAAGAAACGGCTGCCGCGATTGAAGCCTGTGGTGCTCGAAATGCCGTAGAAACAAGGCTGAAACTGCTGTGCTCCGAAGCGGAATCGCTCGCTCTGGCTCTGCCCCTCGATACCCAAGCGCGGGAGATTTTAGCGGGAGCAGCGGCGGCGCTTCGTATGGATCGCGATCGGCACCAAGACCAAAGCCGGCTTGCTCTTGCATCGGGAGGCTCGGAACAGATTGCTTCTGCGCTTCCTCAAACACCTTCAAACCAAGGCTCCGGGCCACAAAACGAACGAGCCCTGTTTGAGGGCCGGGCTTTTGGAAAAGTGATCCTGCTCGGCGAACACGCTGTCGTGTACGGAGCTCCCGCCCTCGCCGCAGGGCTATCCATTGGCGCGCATGCTGTGGCTCAGCATGGGCGCGGACCGATGGTATCGGAGCTTCAATTGGATCCATCGATCCGCAGAGACGGACAAAGCGAAGATGCTGTGACCCAGGCGTTTAAAGCCCTGATCGGTGAATTGCCTCTCGCATCGCCCGTATTGGTTCAAGCCACAACCCAACTGCCGATTGGAGGAGGACTGGGAAGCTCGGCCGCGCTTGGCGTCGCTATCGCGCGAGCCGTCGAAGCATTGAACCGGGATGCTCAAACCCCGGAAAATGAAGCTCAAGTCCTTGCGCGGGCGACCGCCTGGGAGCGCGTGTTCCACGGCAATCCTTCAGGCGTCGATACCGCAGCCGCAATGCGGGGAGGCTTTCTCCGCTTCTCGAAAAACGAAGGCATTCGGGTCATCCGGCCCCACGCGCCTATTCACCTATGCATTGGCTGGAGCGGTGAATCCGCATCGACCAAGGCGATGGTCGATGGAGTCGCGCGCCTGAAATCGCGCAATCCCGCCCTTGTGGACCGAAACGTGGCCGCCATCTCGGCCTTGGTCGAAAACGCCGCCCGCGCACTGTCCGACTGGGATTTACAAGCTTTTGGTAAACTGATGGACCTCAATCAAATGCTGCTCGCGGGCCTGATGGTGTCGACCGAAGCGATCGAACGGATGTGCGCGCTGGCCCGTGAAGCGGGAGCGCTGGGCGCAAAGCTGACTGGCTCGGGCGGAGGAGGTTCGGTCATTGCCCTTCTTCCCAGCGGTGAAGCGGGCGCGGGACAACCCGGCGATGTGGCCGCCACTATCCTTGCCGCATGGAAAGCCGAAGGATTTACAGGTTTTATCGCACAGGCAGGCGTCGATCGGCACAGCGCCGGAGCCTCTTGTCCCAGCTCATAAAACAGAAAGGTTTGCGCCGATGCCCGCTGCTCAATCCACGGCCATTGCTCATCCCAATATTGCCCTCGCCAAATACTGGGGAAAACGAGACTTCGGCCACAATCTTCCCGCTGTGCCCAGCTTGTCCGTCACGCTCGCGGGTATGAGCACTGTAACGACAGTACGCTTCGATCCCGCTTTAAATCACGATGCATTTGAACTCTACGGACTGTCCGTGCCCGAAGGAGAAAGCGGCGCTTCACCCCGACCCGTTGTGCTTCCCACGGGAGAAGGCGCCCTAAAGCGCGTGAGCGGGCTTCTCAACCGTCTTCGGGAAAAAGCGGGGATTTCGCATCGAGCGCATGTCACCAGCCGCAACGATTTTCCAACGGCATCCGGCCTTGCCTCGAGCGCATCGGCCTTTGCGGCTCTTGCCGTAGCAGGCGCCGCCGCAGCCAAACTCGAGCTCTCCGCATCCACGCTCAGCGATTTGGCCAGGCGCACATCTGTATCGTCGGCCCGTTCCCTCTTTGGCGGCTACGTCGAGCTTCCTGCCGGAAATCAAGGCGAGGAATTCCTGTGCGCATCACCGCTTGTCAGCGCGGAACATCTTCCGCTTCGCTTGGTCGTTGCCGTCACACGCGAAGGCCCTAAAGACATTGGATCGTCGGAAGGCATGCTCCACACCGCACGGACCAGCGTGTACTACCCAGCATGGGTTGAAACGGCCCCTGCCCTGTTCGGCATCATTCGCGATGCCCTGTTGAAGCGGGATTTTGATGCGCTTGGAGCAGCCGCCGAAACGAGCGCGCTTCGTATGCATGCGGCGGCGCTCGCGGCCGAGCCCGGTGTTGTCTATTGGACAGGCGCGACCGTGCGCGTCATCGAAGAAGTGCGGGCGCTTAGAAAACAGGGGGTTCCCGCATTTTTTACGATCGATGCCGGACCTCATGTGAAGGTGCTGACGACCCCCGAGCACGAGGCTGCCGTGACCCGGGCCCTGGTCGCCACGCCTGGCGTGCTCCGGACCATCTCCGCAAGACCGGGCGACGGAGCCCGGGCAACGCAGGCATGATCGCAAAAGCACCTGGGAAATTGGTTATTTCCGGAGCGTATGCCGTACTCGCCGGAGCCCCTGCCATCGTGAGCGCCGTCGATCGTTACGCCATCGCGGACACATCCCAATCGCCGCCATTTGTTACCGCTGAAGTGCAGGCCGCTCTATCGGCTGGATATCTGCTTCAGGCTCCAGGCTTTGATGCATCGGCGCTCCGGACTCCCGCGGGAAAAGACGGCTCTACGCGCAAGCTCGGCCTTGGATCGAGCGCGGCAATTTTGGTCGCGTCCATAGCCGCCTGCTCACCCACGCTTTCTCTTTCCGCATGGTTTGATCAGGCCCTGGCGGCGCATCGGACGGCGCAGGGCGGAGGCAGCGGCGTCGATGTTGCGGCGAGCGTCTTTGGAGGTGTTTTGCTCTGCCGCCTAAGCTCTTCCAACAGCTTGGACGTTCAGCCGCACAGCCTGCCGGAGGGCACCCGCATACACGTATTTTCAAGCGCGACCGCTTCGGAAACCAGCGGAATGCTGAAAGCCGTACGCGCCTTCGCCACACGCGATCCAGGCGATTACAAAGCCTTGATGGCGAGAGCGATTCAAGCCTCGGAACAAGCCGCTCTGGCTCAGCGCCCCGAAATGCTCTGCGCGGCGCTGTTTGACCAGCAAATGGCACTTCGGGAACTGGGCCAAAAAGCAGGTGCTCCTATCGTTCCCGACGCTCTTGTCGACCTTGTGCACCGGGCCCGCCGCGAAGGAGCAAGCTTTGGGCCGAGCGGCGCGGGCGGAGGCGATATCGCCATCTTTGTTTCCGAACGGGCGCCCTCCCCCGCATTTGCCGCCGCTGCTCACAACGCTGGATTAGAGCCGCTGGATCTACAAATCTCCGCGCGCGGAGCCCATTGCCCAAACGGCCCGGACCAAACCCCAAAAAACACCGCTTGACACAATCCCGCGCCACTGTTACCCGACTCGCCACTTTGACATCGCACAAGTGACGCAGGCGCGTAGCTCAGTGGTAGAGCACTACCTTGACACGGTAGGGGTCGCCGGTTCGAAACCGGCCGCGCCTACAAACCAGCATGCGAATCCGCATGCCTAAAGCATAAATACGGGCACTTTCCCCGCCCAATCTCATCCCACACCCATACAAGACAACCACGCTGCCGATATGAATCCCAACGGCGACTCTGGGGCCCCGGGCTCGTCAAGCCCGGACGAATCAACCAAGAACCCAAACCAAGTCACTCTGCGCGATCTCTTCGCGGCCAAGCTGGCATCCGATCCACGGATCGTCGGCGCGAAGGTGAACGGCAAAGTGCTCGATGTGCATACGCCCTTCACTCACACGCCCGACACGAAGATCGAGCTTGTTTCAGCGGGCGATCCCGATGGCTTGCGCATCATCCGGCATTCGACGGCGCACATCATGGCCGATGCCGTTCAGCGCTTGTTTCCTGGCACGAAAGTCACCATCGGTCCGGCCACAGCATCGGGCTTCTATTACGACTTCGATAAGTCCACCGGGCCATTTACCGACGAGGACCTCGCGACCATCGAAGCCAAGATGCGCGAGATTATCGCGGCCGATCGCGCATTTACGAGGGAAGTTGTAAGCCGCGAACAAGCTCACGAACTCTTCGCCAAGATGGGCGAGACCTACAAGCGCGAACTGATCGACGCGATTCCCGCGGGCGAAGAGATCTCCCTCTACCGCCACAACGACGAAAACTGCGCGTGGGTCGACTTGTGCGAAGGCCCGCACGTTCCCAAAACCGGCGCGATTGGCGCCGTGAAACTGGTGAGCGTGGCCGGCGCCTATTGGCGCGGCGATGAGCGAAATCCGATGCTCCAGCGCATTTACGGCACGGCATTTCCGACTCAAGCCGAGCTCGAAGAACATCTCAAGCTGCTTGCCGAAGCCAAAGAACGCGACCACCGCAAGCTCGGCAAAGAGCTCGATCTCTTCATGTTCCACGAGTACGCGCCCGCAATGCCCTTCCTCTTGCCGCGCGGCGCATCGGTCTACAACGGCCTCGTGAGCTTTATGCGAACGCTCTATGTCGACCACGGCTACGAGGAAGTCATCACCCCGCAGGTCTTCGATAAGCACTTATTCGAAATCAGCGGCCACCTGCCAAACTACCGTGAAAACATGTACTTACCCGTCACAAGTGATCTTTTAGATCAAGCCAAGCTTTGGCTGCGGGTAGGCGTTTCACCCGAAGGCCATGGCGACCGCGCCTACAAAGAAGCCGATGAAAAGCGCGATGAAGCGGTTATCGATCAACTGACGAATTTAGAAAAGTTGGGGCTCAAACCAATGAACTGCCCCAGCCATTGCCTTATTTTCGGCCAGAAACGCCGCAGCTACCGAGAACTTCCTTGGCGCATGGCGGACTTTGGAAGACTGCACCGCTATGAGCGCGGAGGCGTCGTTCACGGCCTCGCCCGCGTGCGCAGCTTCTGTCAGGACGACGCTCATATCTTCTGTGCTCCCGAGCAGTTAGAGAACGAAATTGCAGCGTTTATTGCACTGCTCAATGAAGTGTATTTCGCCTTTAAATTCCCGAAGGTCGAGATTCGCCTGGCCACCCGCCCCAAGAAGCGCATCGGTACCGAGGCGCAATGGGATGCCGCAGAGACTTCTTTGGCCGATGCGCTCAAGCGCGCCGGGTTGCCCTTTGAGCTCGCTCCTGAAGAAGGCGCGTTTTACGGGCCGAAACTCGAATTCCACGTCGAGGATGCGCTGAAGCGCAGTTGGCAGCTCGGAACGATTCAAGTCGACTACGCCGCTCCCGATCGATTTGACCTTGAATTTGTCGGCCAGGATGGCGCATCGCACCGGCCTGTCATGCTTCACCGGGCCATCTTGGGCTCGCTCGAGCGCTTTTTCTCGGTCTATCTCGAGCACGTCGGCGGCGCGTTCCCCGTTTGGCTCGCGCCCGAACACGCCATCATCGTGACGGTCAGTGAAAAGCAAAGCGACTATGCCCGCGAAGTCATTGCGCTTCTCCGTTCCAAAGGGCTTCGCGCCAAGGCCGATTTAAGCGCGGATAAGCTCGGCGCAAAAATACGCTCAGCCCGTCTGATGCGCGTCCCCTATGTCGTCGTCGTTGGAGATCGCGAGGCCGCCGAACGCAAAGTTGCCCCGCGCTCGCGCGATCTCAACAAAGATTTGGGCGCGATGCCGCTCCAAGAATTCGCCGATCGGCTTGCGGATGAAGCGCTGCCCCCCCGCCTCCGAAAAAATGCCCCGTAGCGCCTTCAAACGCTTCTATTAAGCCGAACACCGGGATATAGAAGTTCAGCCTTCACTCTTCGGCGCTTGCACACCCTTGTGCATCAAGGCCGTCCGTGCATTCGCTCTAACCAAAAACCACGCTCATGGTGAGCGTGTTCAAGCGAAAGAGGCAGCGAAATACCACATGACGATGAGACGCTTCGACCCTCGGCAGAACCAGCGCGGACCCCAAGTTCGAATCAACCAACGTATTAGGGTCCCAGAGATTCGCGTAATTGGAGACGACGGCGAGATGCTGGGCATCATGCCAACGTCGGAGGCGCTGCGCCGAGCCCATGAAAGGGGACTTGATCTCGTTGAAGTCAATCCCAAGGCCGATCCTCCGGTTTGCAAGATTCTCGACTTCGGCAAGTTCAAGTACGACGAGAAGAAGAAGGCGCGGGAGGCTAAGCGCAAGCAAAGCGTCGTTGAGATCAAAGAGATCAAACTGCGGCCCAAGACAGACGATCACGATCTTCAGTTCAAGACCCGCGCGGCTCATCGTTTTCTTGAAGCAGGCCACAAGGTCAAATTCACCGTTCGCTTTCGCGGCCGCGAAATTACGCATCCTGAAAAGGCGCAGGAGCAGCTCGACTGGATCATCAAGCAATGCGAGGAGATTGCGTTGATTGAGGTGAGGCCGGCGATGGAACAGCGGACGATGACATTGTTGCTTGCGCCAAAGCCTTCCGTACTCCAGCGCGTTGCCCAGGCGCGGGCGGCAGCCGAGAAGGCGCGTCAAAAGGCGCTTCAAGAAGGCCGTGCAGCACCTGCTCAGACAGCGCAGGAAGAGGCGCTTGAAAAACTCGAGCAGGAGCTCGAGGATCGTGACGAAGCGGATGAGGATGACGAAGATGAGGATGACGACAACTGAGAGGGCACCCTCTGAAACGTTGCCGCGCCTCGAGCGTCATGCGCTTGTGCTCATGGATTTCAGTGCGGGATTAACCCGCTAAACCAAGCCACGGCGAAAATCACAGCCGCCGCCACAATCACCAGCACCACCTTGGATGAGCCGCCTTCGCTGGACTCCTGTTGGAGTTCGGCGCTGCCCTGCCCCGCCTTGGCCATCGCCGCGGACGCAGCCTTGGTCTTGCCCGCGGAAGCCGTTCGCTTTTCCTCGACCTTCACCGATTTGTCGGATGTTTTCTTCGCCGCGGGTTTTTTCTCCGCAGCATCAGACGGCTCAACCAGCGGCTTTTCCATCACGCGCAAGGTTGAACGCAACTCCGATCCCTTCGCCGCGGGCTCGGCCGAAGCTTTTTGCGCAGGCTCGGCGGATGCCTTTTCCTCGGGCACCGAGACCTGTTCTTTGGGCTTTACCTGAGAGCGCTCCGCCATGATCTCGGACGACGAAATCTCGATGGACGCCTGTGAGCCTTCCATGGGTTTGGATAGAGCCTCCGCGGCTTTAGGCGGCGCCTCGGCTGCGGGCTTTTCGGACTTCGCTGCTGAGCCTCCCGTGACCTCGCCGCGCACATCCGCGAGAAGCGAATCAAAGCCCGATACCCGATCGCTGCCGCCGGCCGAAACGTGAGGAGCCCCCTTGCCCGCCGGCCCTTCATCGGAACTCAGCTCCGAAAACCCCATGCTCGAGGCGGCTCCCATTTCGTCCGCCCAATGACCGATATCCTCGAAGCCCGTGGCCTTCGGCGCTGCATTGTTGCGCGCGGCCGAACCTCCCGCATCCTCGTCTTGCTTCAAGCTCTTAAATGCGAACAGCTCTTCTTCGATCAAGCGCTCGAGATTCACAGACTCGGGCTGCTTCTTCTTTCGAAGCTGCATCGCACCGCGCACATATTCGGCGATGTCGTAAGAGCTGACAGGCTTGCCGTTGGTGAACAAAAAATTCGTTAAATCGCGGCCAAAATCGCGGGCAGAGCTGTATCGCCGGTTAGGATCGCGCGCGAGCGCCTTGTGCAAAATCGCCTCAAGCTCCTTGGACACCGCGGGATTGTCGTTCGCCAGCGAAGGAATCTTCGCCTGCTGCACCAGCTTGACGGTTTGAAAGTCTGTCTCGCCAAGAAAAAGCCTTCGCCCCGCGAGCATCTCCCAAAGAATGATGCCCACCGCAAAAATATCGGCGCGCAAATCGACATCTTCGCCAAGCGCCGCCTCAGGCGCCAAATAGCTGAATTTGCCCTTGATAATGCCCGCTTCGCTCTTCTCCAACTGGCTCGTCGCCTTCGCGAGCCCAAAGTCCACAATCTTCACCTCGCCGTACTTGGTGATGAGCACGTTGGGCGGCGACATGTCGCGGTGCACGATTTGAAGCGGAACCCCATCAGGCCCTGTCAGCTCGTGGGCGTAGGACAGCCCTTCGCAAATCTTCGCGGCGATGTACACCGCCGCTTCCACGCTGATCCGCTTGCCCGATTGCTTCAAACCTTCGAGCATTTGCTTTAAATCGGCTCCATCGACGTACTCCATCACGATGAAGTACGCGGTATCGCCCACACCGATATCGAACACCTGCGCGACGTTGGAATGCGACAGATGCGCGCTCAGCCGGGCCTCATCCAAAAACATCGCAATGAAGCGTTTCTTCTCGCTGAGATGAGGCAAGACGCGCTTGATGGCGACTTGTTTTTTAAACCCTTCGATACCAGCGCTCTCCGCGATGAACACCTCGGCCATTCCGCCGGATGCCAGGCGTTCCTTGACCCGGTATCGCTGCTGCATGTCGCTCATGGTCGGCCTAGTAAATCATGTCGTTGTTGCATGGGAATATTCCGAGGCGCGCCTTTCGCAGGCGAAAATATTTTTGGCGGGCGGGCGCACATCTCGGCGGCTGAAAGCTCGGCATCGATCATTTCGATCATGTATTGTAAAAATTCTTTAAAATTTCCGAGCGTTTCACCGATGCCGTTCATCCACAGCACAACCCGGAGTTCATCTCCAGAAGCTCTCTTTGCGCCGTCCCAGCCCACGACAATATCGGCGTACTCATTCATGCCAAAAGGCACAAAAGAAGACGCGCGGGCCACAATCGAAGGAGGGCCGTGCTCTAAATCGTCCGCGAAATCCTCGACGATCATCCGGGCAATGCTCACATAGGAAGCCTTGCCAAGCTGAGCCGTTCCAAACAGATTCGCTCCAAAGGCAAAATCGGGCCACCCGTCTTGAAGCCTTAAAAACTCGGCGTAGCTCGATGGAAGCGCAAAGCCCAAGCGCCTCTCCGCGGCCGCAATATCCATCGGCTCCGCAGGACGCGGCGGCGGGCCTGGACGGCCGCTCTTTGGTCCGTATGCGCCGAGCGATAGCCTTCTGCGGGCAACGGAAGAAATCAATTCATGCAAGGCCATGCGCGCAAGGTAGGCGGGCATGCGCGCGCGGGACAAATTATCAGCGGGCCGCCGTTCGCGTCATCCCGCCCCATGCTCTATCTCGGGAATTAGATACAGCACCGAAAGCGGAGGAAGCGTCAGCGTCAGCGATTGCGCGTAACCGTGGCTTTCCACAGGTTCGGTGAGCACAGAGCCCAAATTGCCCATCCCGCTGCCTCCATACTCGCGCGCATCGGTATTCAAGGCTTCGCGGTAACGGCCGGGACGCGGCACGCCCACGCGGTATTTGTAACGCGGAAGCGGCGTGCAATTCCCCACAACCACGACAAACACATCCGCAGGATGCGGCGCCGCCGAGGCTTTCTTCTCACCGGCGGCCGCCCTGAAAAAGTCGCGCGAAGCGCCGTCCGCATTCGTCATCGTTGGAATCGTTGGAGCGGGAGGCGGAGGCAGTTTTGTAAAGAGCGGCGCGGGACGCCCTTTGAGGGCATCGCCCTGCGCGCCCGCAGCACCGCCGGACACAAATGTCATCGCCATCCCCTCTTCATCCATGGGCATATTCATTCCATCGAATTGATCTTCTAATTCAATGGGTGGCAATTCGATTTGAGGAGCATGCAATACCAACGAATGGTTGCCCGAGTTAATGTCCGGGATTTCATTTATATCGGATTGGCTATGGGGACTTTCAGAACCGGCCGCCGCGTCATCCGAAGGCTGCGGCACAATGGATTCGCGGGGCTTTGGCGTATAGGGAAAGCGGATATAGGAAATCGCGCTTTGCCAAGCATCATTGGCATCAATCCAGCGAAAGCCGTCTGGACTATCGTCCATTGCATAGAAGGCCGGATAATTTTGATACAAGCGATTGAGATCTTTCATAAGAAGCTGAAGCCCCGCCCCATCTTCTTCCTGAAGCCGGTTCCATTCCAATTCCTTGGCCTCGCCCCATTCACTCCACTGGCCGAGCTCGCCGCCCATAAATACAAGCTTTTTGCCGGGGTGCGCCCACATATGCGCGTAAAGCGCCCGGAGATTGGCCGCCATCTTCCACCGATCGCCGGGCATTTTCGATAAAAGCGATTTCTTTAGATGCACGACTTCATCGTGGGAAAGCGGCAATAAAAAGCGCTCCGACCACGCATACATGATGCCGAAGGTAATACGGCCGTGATGAAAGGATCGAAAGATAGGATCCATTGAAAAATAATTCAGCGTGTCGTGCATCCAGCCCATATTCCATTTAAAATCAAAGCCCAATCCGCCTAAATACGTGGGCCTTGTGACGCCGGGCCAGGATGTTGACTCTTCCGCACACACAATGGCGCCGGGCAAACGCAGGTGAATTAAATCGTTGAGCTGCTGCAAAAACGCGACCGCATCTAGATTTTCACGGCCGCCGTATTTATTGGGAACCCATTCGCCGGGATGCGAAGCGCCATAATCGAGATATAGCATCGAGGCCACCGCATCGACGCGCAGGCCATCGGCGTGGAATTCGGTAAGCCAATATAAAGCGCTCGAAATTAAAAAGTTCTTCACCTCCCAGCGCCCATAATGAAAAACAAATGTTTGCCATTGGCGGTGCTCGCCCATGCGGGGATCCCAATGCTCATAGAGAGGCGTTCCATCGAAGCGCCCAAGCGCCGCCGCGTCTTTTGGAAAATGCGCGGGCGTCCAGTCTAAAATGACGCCGATGTTTTTTTGATGGCAGCAATCGATAAAGTAGCGAAGATCGTCCGGTTCCCCATAACGGCTTGTCGGCGCGAAATAGCCCGATACCTGATATCCCCACGAGCCGTCGTAGGGATGTTCCATGACGGGCAATAGCTCGATATGCGTAAAGCCCATTTCCACGACGTAATCGATTAATTCATCGGCCAGCTCCCTATAGGTTTGCCAGCGCCGCGCATCCTGCGTGGGAGGCAGCGTTTCCTCGCCCGGTTTGCGCGGTGTCCGTTTCCATGAACCCAGATGCACTTCATAGATGGACATGGGCTTCTTATGCATATCGCCCCGCGCCCGCTGTTTCATCCATGCATTATCATTGAATTGATATTTACTCTCATAGATTTTGCTCGCCGTGTCGGGGCGCACTTGCATCGCCTGGGCATAAGGATCGGATTTCATGATCCGCGTGCCCTCTTTTGTGACGAGTTCGTACTTGTAAAGAGCGCCGTGGCCAACGCCGGGAATGAAAATCTCCCAGATGCCGCTCCCCAGTTTGCGCATTGCATGAAATCGGCCATCCCATTGATTGAATGAACCGACGACGCTCACTCTTTCCGCATTGGGCGCCCACACCGCAAATGAAGTGCCGGAAATCCCGTCGATCTCACGCACATGCGAACCCAGCACTTGATAGATATTTTCGTGGGTGCCCTCGGCGGCGAGATGCAAATCCAGGTCGCCTACCGATGGTTTAAACGAATAGGGATCGACAATGCGAAGACGCCCCGGCGAGCCTTCGATTTCTAATTGATATTGAAACGGGGGCTGTAAACCGGGAAAGCGCGCCGCGAACAGCCCTGCCGCATGACGGCGCTCCATGGGGCGGGGTGCGATCGAGGTGTCCCCGGGAATGACCGTGATGCGCTGCGCATCCGGGCGAAACACCCGAACGACAAGGTTCTCGCCGACGACGTGCGCCCCAAGCACGCTGTGCGGATCGGAATGAAATCCGCGGGCAATACGCTCAAAATCACTCATTCCTTCGTACATGGGCATTCCTCGTTCTGTCCCCAGCGGGCCGCACGGCATTTAGCTCACAACCCATTAAATAGGGCTTGCAGGGGACACAAGCGGTATTTCAAATGACCGCGGCGCAACGAAGCGCAGCACGGAAGCCCTGCACCCAAACGATTGGAGGATGGCCATGGGCCAAATCGCAGTTTCAGAGCTCGTTCAGAAGAGCGGCACAGGCCAATCAAGCCCAAGAAGCGATGGGCGGAGAATGATTCAGAGTTATTCGCCGGTGTCGGGCGAGCTCGCGGGCGAGGTGCCTGCGATGAGCGCGGAAGACGTGCGGGCCGTCGTTTCAAGGGCAAAGACGGCTCAGGAAGCGTGGGGCGCGCTGCCCGTGGAAGAACGCTGCGAGCGGGTGATGCGCTTTCGCGATGCGCTTGTGGAGCGGGCCGACGAGGTGGTGGATCTCATCGTGCGGGAATGCGGCAAACCCAAGCACGAGGCGCTCTTGCATGAGGTGATGGTTACAGCCGATTTGACGACATTTTTCGCCAAGCGGGCCCCCGCCGCGCTGGCTGCGCGCGAGCTTGATTATCACTTGCTCAAGCACCGGAAGGGCTGGGTCGAATATGTGCCGCGGGGCGTTGTCGGCGTGATTTCGCCCTGGAATTTCCCGCTTCAGCTTCCAATGCGCGATGTCATTCTGGCGACGCTCGCGGGCAACGCGGCGGTGCTGAAGCCAAGCGAGGTGACGCCTCTGATCGCGCTGAAAGCCAAGGAGATTTGGGATAGCGCGGGGCTGCCCGAAGATGTGTTCGGCGTGGTGACGGGTTATGGCGATGCGGGCGCGGCGCTCATCGATTCAGGGGTTTCGATGGTTGTGTTCACGGGCGGCGTGGCGACGGGAAGGCGCGTGGCGGCCGCATGCGGTGAGCGGTTGATTCCGTGTGTGATGGAGCTTGGCGGCAAGGCGCCTTTGATTGCGTGCGCGGATATCGATGTGGAGCGGACGGCGCGGGGCATTGTGTTTGGGGGATTCGCCAATGCGGGACAGGTGTGTATTTCGGTGGAGCGCGTGTACGCCCACAAGGATGTGCACGATAGGCTGGTGCGCCGCGTGACGGAGCTGACGCGCGAATTGAAAATCGGCGATCCATCCCGGGAAAGCGTGGATGTTGGCGCGATTATTTTTCCGAAGCAGATCGATGTGGCGGAGAAGCACATCGCGGATGCGCTGAGCAAGGGCGCGGAACTTCTGGCGGGGGGAAAACGAAGGAGCGGCGGGCAATTTTTTGAGCCGACGGTGCTCGATCACTGCAATCACGGGATGACGGTGATGACCGACGAGATTTTCGGGCCGATTGTGCCTTTTATGCGGGTGAATTCGGATGAGGAGGCCATCCGCCTATCGAATGAAGTGCCGCTGGGGCTCAATGCCTATGTGTTCTCGGGCGATCGCGATCATGGGCGCAGAATTGCCGAGCGAATCGAGGCGGGCAGCGTGCTGGTGAACGATGTGCTGAGCAACGGCGGATGTCCGGACGCACCCTTTGGAGGGATTAAAAACAGCGGATTTGGGCGGGTTATGGGAGAGGACTCGCTGCGCGATATGTGCAACATGCGGCATCTGAGCGTGGATCGCGTGGCTCTCGGCAAGAGCGATCCATTCTGGTTTCCCTATTCCGACAAGGGTTATGCGTGGTTTAGGAAGGGCCTTCGCGCGATGTTTTCAGGCGGAGGGCTGGCGCGGCGCATCGGTTCGCTGTTTTAGTTTTAGTGCGGGGGGATTTGCTCGGATTTGAGAATGACTTTGCCTTGAAATTGAGGCGTGGCGAAGTTGCCAACATGGCAGCTTTTGCATTTCAGCTTCTCGCCCTTCAGCGTCACAAATTTATTCACCATCACCATCGACATCCACTCTTGGGCTTTCACGATATCGCGCGGATTGCCTAGGATTTTCGCGACCGGCTTGCCAGCCGCGTCGGTGTGGCACATCGAGCATTTCATCGGCTTTCCATCGGCCGATTTAATCGACGCCATCAAATGCATTTTCATCCAATTGGCGGTCTCCTTCTTGGGTGTCATCGGCGGATAGAGCTCTTTTTTCTCGGGATCGGATGGATCGGACACATGGCAGTAGTTGCATTTGACGCCAAGCTGAAACGCGGTATCGGCCATGGTGAGATACATGGCCTGCTCGCAGGGGGTGGCTTTGAGAATGCCGAAGTATTCGCGGGGAGGCGGCGGCGAACCCTCGCATGGATCGAAGCGTTTTTCAGGCTTGGGCGTGGGCTTGGACGCGGACGCGGGCGCAGACGGAGCGGACGCGGGCGCGGACGGAGCGGACGCGGAAGCGCGCGCGGGTGTAGCCGTCTGGCCGGATGTGCCCGAACCACAGCCGCCCGCAGCAGCGAGCGCGGCGACCAAGAGTGCGAGTCCTATAGCGAAATGAGATGGGTCGAGGGCTCTCATAAACTCCGTGATTTACGCCGCCGGATGATGGCCTGATTCGCTGCGCTGAAGAGCACATCGAGTTCTGGAATGGGCAGACTCCATGCGCGCATGGACAGCGCAGCCTGGCGCACGAGCATACCGAGCCCTCCCCCCGCAACCAATCCCGCCTTTCGGGCTTCGGCGATAAAAGGTGTCTCGGGCGGCGTATAGACGAGGTCGTAGGCGAGCGTACGCGCGGACAGCGATTTCCAGGCAATCAGGGACGAAATCTCCTCGCCCGGATCGGCGCCTGTCATGCCGGCGCTGCTCGCTTGAATAATTAAATCGGATTGTTCTACAAATTGATAAAATTTGTCCTTCGTTTCTGGGTGCGCGGGATATGGCAAGGTGTGGACACCCTTGGATTGAAGGCTTTTTGCGAATTCAGATGCCAACATCCCGGCGTCGTTATTCCATGACCGCGTTGTTATTCCAATGGATTGAATTGCCATCGATTGAAGGACAAAGATCACCGCGCGCGCGGCGCCGCCGGCACCGAGCACAAGCGCTTTTCGTGGTTGGTGTTGGCCTTGCCGAATGAGGAGCGCGAGTTCTTCGGCCAGAGCGGGCGCGTCGGTGTTGTGCGCGAAGAGTTGGTCATCGTGAACGCTAAGAACGTTGGCCGCGCCGATATTCTGCGCTTCAGCCGTGCATCGATCGGCGAGCAAAAGAGCCTTTTTTTTGTGGGGAAGCGTGATATTGGCGCCCGCTATTTCTCCTGCGCGGAGAGCTTGCAGTGCGCGCTGAATATCGGTGTCCGAAGGCAAATCGAAGGCTTCGTAGGTGTGAGGAAGCTTTAATTCAGAAAAGGCCGCCCGATAGATGTCGGGCGAAATAGAGTGGCCGACGGGATGGCCAAAGAGCGCAAAACGAAGGGCTTTAGGCATCCTTGTCCGGCGTTCCGGGAGGCAGAAGTCCGGTGACGGTGGCCAAGAGGGCGCCGCGGTGAAGGCGAAGCTTAAGGCGCGCTCCAGGCTGAACGTCGCCGCTGCTTCGAATGGCGCGGCCATTTTCGTCGGTGGCGATGGAGTAGCCGCGCCCGAGCACGGAGAGGGGCGAAAGAGCATTGAGCCGGGCACCGGCATCGGAGAGTTGATTGCCGCGCGTGTCGAGCAGGCGCCTCATGGCCGCAGAGAGGCGTATGGACAGCGGTTTTAGGGAGGCCCGGGCTTCGGCGATGACGGCGCTTGGATGTCTCGAAGCGAGGTCGCGCTCGATGCGGGTGAGTTCGTTGCGGCGGCGCGCAAGTGAGCGTTCCATGTGCGTATTCAGGCGGGCGACGTACTCGTCGATTTGCTGGCGCTCTTCCTCGATGCGGCGAAGCGGAGATGTAAGCGAGGCGAGCTTTCTGTCGAGCACGGTATGTGCCGCATCAAGCTTGTGGCGAAGCGCTCTGCGCATACGCGTCCTTAAGTGTTCCAGTTGCATCCTCCGGGCCGCCGCGTCGGCAACGAGCATTTCCGCGGCTTGGGAAGGCGTCGCCGCGCGGGCATCGGCCACGAGATCCATAAGGGTTACATCGATTTCATGACCCACAGCGCTCACAATCGGCAGGCGGGCCTGAGCGACGGCGCGCACCAAAATCTCTTCGTTGTAAGCGCTTAGATCGTCCGCGGAACCGCCTCCCCGGCCAATGATGATGACTTCGACTTCAGGCACGGTCTGCAGCACCGAAAGCGTTTGAGCGATGCGGGCGGCCGCGGTCGGGCCTTGCACAGGCGCGGGCGCGAGGATGATGCGTACCGGGCCCCGCCTCCTTGCGACTTTGATGATGTCGTGAATGGCTGCTCCGTCGGCGCTGGTGATCACCCCGATGACTTTGGGATCGGCGGGCAGCGGGCGCTTGCGCTCGGGCTCAAACAAACCTTCTTCCAATAGCCTGGCTTTAAGCCGTTCAAAGGCTTCAAGCAGGGCTCCCCTCCCCGCGGGACTCGCTCCATCCGCGATGAGCTGCAGTCTTCCCCGCGGCACATACACCGTGGCTTTTCCATGCAGGACAACGCGGGCTCCATCTTCGAGAAGGCGCCGCGACCGGGCCGATGCCGTCCGGTACATGACGCATTCGAGACAGGCATTTTCACTTTCGTCTTTGAGCGTGAAATACGCATGCCCGCTCGAATGCACTTTAAGACCTGAAATTTCCCCTTCCACACGCACATCCGCGGTTGCTCCCTCGACAAGCCGCTGAAGCCTGCGATCGAGTTCGGCGACCGAAAGAACGGGCGGCTCTTCGGGAACTTGAGGCGAAGAAGCTTCTTCGTCTGCAAACAGAGAACGGGTGGGATTGGGGTTCTTGCGCTGCACGGAGAGGCGCGGATTATTCACCAATACGGGCGAATGGATCGATGATGTTGAGCATGCCCATCTGGATTGGATAGGCGGATCAGCGCGATCCTCGTATAAGCAAGCCTGTGATTCGAAAAGTTCTTATCGCCAACCGCGGCGAAATCGCTGTGCGTATTACGCGCACGCTGCATGAAATGGGTATTGCGGCCGTGGCCGTGTACAGCGACGCCGATCGCTCGAGTTTGCATGTACGGCTGGCCGATGAGGCGTATCCCATTGGGCCCGCGCCCGCGACAGAGAGTTATTTGAGAATCGATCGCATCATCGATACGGCCAAGCGGGCCGGGGTGGATGCGATTCATCCGGGGTATGGGTTTCTCTCGGAAAATAGAGCGTTTGTCGAAGCCTGCGATCGGGCGGGCATTCTTTTTATTGGCCCGCCCGCGGAGGCGATGGCCGCGATGGGATCGAAGACGGCGGCGCGTGCGAAGATGCAGGCCGCGGGCGTTCCTATTGTGCCCGGCGGAAATGCGGACACGCCGGAGCAGGCACACGAAACAGCATCGAAACTCGGTTATCCCGTGATGCTTAAAGCCTCATCTGGAGGAGGCGGCAAAGGGATGCGCCTGGTGCACCGCGAGGAAGATCTCTCGGCCGCGTTTGAGCGCGCGAAAAGCGAAGCGCAACGGGCTTTCGGCGATTCCACGGTGTATCTCGAAAAAGCGATCATCCGTCCGCGCCATGTGGAGATTCAGGTATTGGGCGATCGCGAGGGCAATCTGGTCTACCTGTTTGAGCGGGATTGTTCGATTCAGAGGCGGCACCAGAAGGTAGTCGAAGAGACGCCTTGTCCGGTGGCGACGCCCGAGCTTGTGAGGCGCATGGGTGAGGTGGCGGTGCGGGGCGCGCAGGCTGTTGGCTATTTTTCTGCTGGAACGTTTGAGTTTCTGCTGGGCGAAGACGGCTCGTTTTACTTTCTTGAAATGAACACGCGCCTGCAAGTCGAGCATCCCATCACCGAGTGGATTACGGGGCTCGATTTGGTGGCCGAGATGGTGCGTATCGCCGACGGCAAAAAACTGCCTTTTTCGCAAGACCAAGTGAGCCGGAGAGGAGCGGCCATCGAATGCCGTATCTACGCCGAAGATCCTCACCGCTTCTTGCCAAGCTCGGGAAAGATTCAGCGGCTGCGAACTCCATCCGGGCCTTGGGTGCGCGACGACGCCGGGTTCTACGAAGGCGCCATTGTGCCAAGCCACTACGATCCGCTGATTTCAAAGCTTTCTGTGTGGGGACCCGATCGGCCCTCGGCGCTCGCCCGGATGAAGCGCGCGCTGTCCGAATACGCCGTCGTGGGAATTAAGACGAACCTCGTGTTCCACGAAAAATTGCTCGCCCATCCGGCGTTTGAAAAAGGCCATTATCATACGGGATTCATCGAAGAGAATTCAGCCGCACTGCTGGGCTATTCGAATGTTCCTCAAGCCGAGCAGCCGACATTGGCCGCCGCCATTGCTGTCGCGGCAGCCCGCGCCGAAAGCCGGGCAGCTCAAAAACCCGCAGATAATCAAGCCGTTTCAGGCGCCGACGCACTGTCACCCTGGGTTTCGCAGCACCGGGCAAGGCAGCTCTTCCGCTAAAGCGCGCAAACAACCGCATTCCCCTCTCGCTCGCCCTTGCACTCGGGTGATACGTTTTGGATGCAGGCCGATTGGAGAGCTGCAATGGCAAACGACCCTTCGTCGAAGCCTACTTCTGCTCCCGGAGACGAGAGATCGCCCAGACCCTCGCGGGCTCTGTCTCATCCTGCGTACGAAACCAAGGCATTGGCTGCACCGCTTTGGTTTCCAGCCTTTGAGCCCCACGCGGTATCTCCCCGCCGCCCAAATCTAGCCGGGCTCTTGGCTCTCGCGCTCGTTGTGCCGGGCATTCTTTTCGCTGCGCTCGTTCCGCACACCGTTTATCGCATTGTTGTGCCCGCCATCCTCTTGTTGAGCGCGGCTGCGCTTCTTAAAAACACTTGGAAACAAGCCCTGCGACACCGGCCGCGAAAACTGCGCGGGCTCTGTTTCGACGGTCAACAACTTTGGTTTCAAAGCCCAAACCTGCCGGCATCCCACGCCTTGCTGAATTCGCAAGGTCACTTTGGCATCACGCTGCTTTCCACGCCCCACCGCGATCGCGTCCTTGCGATGCTGACATCGGCGCTCGGCACCTACTGCATCGGCACCCGTTTCGATCTCAATGCCCGCAAAGCCTTCGCACCGCTGCTCGCCCGCGCGTTTACCGTGACAAGCGATGAAGATGTGCTCGAAGCGATTGGACCCGATGGCCTTCCCCTATCGTTGGAACCCAAACATTTCACGGCGATGCTCGACGCGATTGCCGACAAACAGCGCGCCTGTTTTGAACGCATTGTCCAAAGCGATGCCCGCGGGACTCCGCTTTTGCTCGATCGCCGCGAGCTTCGGGTCGGCGATCGCTACTTCGATTTGGAGGCGCCGCTCGACTGGCGGGGAATCGTTTTCCAGGAAAACATGGGCCAAAGTGTTGTGGTGTATCAGGGCACATGGCTAAGCCAGGGTTCGCATGAAGTCGTACTCGTAAGCCTATTGCCCTCGATTATGTCTGCCGGACTCTCTGGGATTCTTGAAGGATCGCCCCTCTCCTCGCTCGATCGCGGCGTATTGCGGGACTTGCGCCTGATGCAAATGTCCCCGGAATCACCGCCGCCTTCAGAGCGCAGAATCGCTGTCGATCGTTTGCTGATGCTGCCGCTGCGCAATGCCATTGACCTGGCGCCGCGTATCTCCAAGCAGCGCATCAAGCCGGCCCAGGATCGGGGATAGAAAGCAGGCTTGACACCCGCGGCGCGAAGCGGCTAACACGCCCCTCAGTCGATTCTCGGACAGCGCTGGGCACTTTCAACACCGGCGCGCGGCGCCTCTTGTTGCGCCGCACAACTTTTGTTCACGCGTTTAGTTACGGAGGCAAGAATGGCCGTCGATATCAAGAAGCTCTTTAATGAAGATTTGCCCGGCGTATTGGCCAAAAATTCGGATGCGGCCAAGCAAATTGGGGCGAAGTATCAAATGAATATCTCGGGCGACGACGGTGGCGAGTGGTTTATCGACGTGTCGGATTCCGGCCCGAAGTGCGAACAAGGCAATCCGGGAACGGCGGAATGCACGCTCGCCATTTCATCGGAGGACTTCCAAAAGCTATACGAAAATCCCCAGGCGAACGGGATGCAGTTGTTCTTTGCCCAGAAGCTCAAGGTGACGGGCAATACGATGCTCGCGATGAAGCTTCAAAAGCTGTTCACGCTGGGAAGCTGATACACCGGCGTTTGATTCATCGATCAGGGCGCGCGTAGCTCCGGCACGTACGGAACGCGCGCCCTTTGTATATTTCGGCATTGTTTGCTCTCTTGGATGAGATATGCGTCCGCTCACTGGTATCCGGGTGCTCGATTTGTCCCGCTTATTGCCGGGGCCGTTTGCAACGCTGGTCCTCGCCGATTTAGGCGCTCAAGTCGACAAGATCGAAGACGTGGGGATCGGCGATTATCTTCGCCATATGCCGCCGATGCTGGGCGGACAGTCGGCAGCATTTCAAATGCTGAACCGGGGCAAGCGAAGCGCCGTGCTCGACTTGAAAAAGACCGAGGGGCGCGAAGCGCTGCGAAGGCTTGTTTCTTCGTACGATGTGCTGTTTGACCAATTCCGGCCGGGCGTCCTGAGCCGGCTGGGGTTAAGCCATGACGAGCTTCGCAAGATACACGATGGGCTGATTATCTGCGCGCTCACCGGCTATGGGCAAACGGGTCCGCTGACCCACAGGGCCGGGCACGATTTAAACTATTTGGCCCGCTCGGGCGTGCTTGGCGCGCAGGGTCCTCACGATGGGCCGCCTCAGGTTCCGGGCGTGCAGCTCGCCGATATTTCAGGCGGGATGTGGTGCGTGATCGCCATTTTGGCGGCCCTCGCGGAACGCAACCGGACGGGTAAAGGCGCGGTTCTCGATATTGCGATGGCAGACGGCGTTTTGGGCTTCGCGTCGACCGCGATTGCATGCGCGCTGGCAGGCACGCCGGCCGGGCGGGGCGACGATGTGCTGACGGGCGGTGTCGCGGTCTACAACACGTACCTATCCAAAGACGGCCATCCGATGACACTGGCCGCGCTTGAGCCCAAATTTTGGATGGCGTTTTGCCAAGGTGTTGGCATCGAACCTCAGATGGAAGCCTTGATCCCCGGACCGCATCAAACGGAGCTCAAGCAAAAGATCGCCGATATTCTCCGCTCGAAGACCCGCGATGAATGGGTTGCTTTTTCAGCCGAGCACGATTGCTGTTTAGAGCCTGTTCTCGAAATGAACCGGCTTGCGGACGATCCGCTGCTCAGCGCAAGGCGGCTCTTGTTTGATATCCCGTCGCCACGGGGGCCTCTTCCTCAATTCCGCACACCTGTGACGCCCAAAGACACGGCCTTTTTGCCGCCGCCAATGCAGGGAGAACACACGCGCGCCATTCTTCGCGACGGCGGTTTTTCCGATGCCGAAATCGATGCGCTGCTTAAATCAGGCGCCGCGCGCGATCAGCCGTAACGGGTTACTCCCGGCTCAGTTCGTCTAAAATCTCACGCTCGCTAATGAGATGCTTTTTGACGAGCACCGATAACAAGGCCGCCAAAATGATCTCTGTGCGCGCGTTCTCGGTCGCGCCGGCCGTTTTTGGATCGGCTCGCACAGCCGCGCGAAGTGCCGCAATAATCTCGCCCACGCTGGCCGCCGCCGCATTTCCCGGCGCCGCGCTTTCTGCCGGGGCCGGCGCTTCCAAAGGCGCTTCATCCGCCGGCACCGCTCCCCCGCGCCCAGGCTGAGCCGGCACCGCAAGGGTTGTTCCATCGAGCAGTGTCACGGAAATCATCCGCTGCGAACGCGGTCCCCGACGCGACGACGGCCCGCTTTCCGCAGGTGCTGCTTGTTCGAGCGCGCGCGCCCTTCGGGAACGCGGGATCTCGATTTCAACCGCCTCCACCACCGGTGTGTCGTCGTAGGGAACGGTCCTCGCCGATGAAGGCTCAGCGGCAGGCGCCGGCTCAGGTGCGGCGGCCGTCACATCGAGCGCGGGAGCTGCAACCACGGAGATGCCTGCGTCTCGAGCGGGTGCGGACGCGGCCTGCGCGGCAACCACGCGCGGTGTCGTGGGAGCCTCGGCCATGACCGGGCTCACCATCGTGGCTTCCATCCCCATATCGCGCCCCATATCGGACGGCGGCGACATGGAAGGCTCCTGCTTTGAAGCAGAAAAAGCGGCTGGAGAGGGGGCGGGTTTAGCCGGTTCAGCCGCCTTGGGAGATTCCGTTACCAGCGTCGGTTCGGAGGGCTTGGGCTTGGAAGCTTTGGCTAATGCCGCCTTGGAATGAGGCGATTCGATATCGACGCCATAACAAACCCGAATGGCTTCGCGGATATCACTGGGAGGAGCGATCATCGGGCGCACGGGCAGCCCCGAATACTTCATGCATTCGCGGAGCGGCTCATCGTTCGTCGGATCGTCCATAGCCACATAGAGCGTGTCGCCCTGCCCTCTCACATGCCGCACGTAGATCGGCACAAGGCAGTATTTTTCGGCGATCTCCAGCGGAACGAGGTTCAAAAGCTGGCGGGAAAACTCGATGTGCAGAAGCGCAACCCAAGGGACGCTTAACTGATGAGAAAGAATTTGCGTGAGTTGCGTTTCATTAATGAGCCCACGTTCAACGAGCAGCGTACCCAGACGCCGTCCATCAGATGACTGTTGCTCAAGAACTTCGTCGAGCGCCTGCTGCGAGAGCATTCGCGCATCGACGAGCAATTGCCCCAGGCGGATATTGGCCACGTCGGCAGGTTAACCCATAGCCTCCGTCACGGCCCAGATCCGCGCAGCAATTTCCATGCGCCATTTCGCGTGGACGGCTGGGCAAGGGTCCGGCGTGCCAGCGGCTGGCCTCGTGGCTCGAAACTGCAAAACATCCGAGAAAGCGTGATAGAAGGCGTGATAAGGTGTGCCAGTGACGCAGATCACCTGCCCGCAATGCGCGCATATCAGCAGCGAAGAGCACAAGTTTTGTGCGGTATGCGGGTTTCCTATCGGTGAGCTGGTTTCCCAGCAAGATGACCCGGTTATCGGCAAGACGCTGAACGGCGGCTTTCAGATTCTAGAGCTCGTCGGCGTCGGCGGAATGGGCCGTGTTTACCGCGCAGAACAGAAAATGCTGGGGCGCACGGTCGCCGTAAAAGTGATTCATCCGCATCTATCCGGCGATGAAAGTGCATCAGCGCGCTTTATCACCGAAGCGCGGGCCATCAGCCGTTTGAATCATCCGAATTCGGTGAGCATCATCGATTTCGGGAAGAAGGATGGCCAGCTCTATATCGTGATGGAGTTTTTGCGGGGGCGCGATCTCGCGCGCGTTGCGTACGAAGATGGGCCGCTTCCCTTCCCGCGTATCATTGATGTGCTTGTGCAAGTGCTCGCCGCATTGGCTGAAGCGCATCATTTGGGAATCATTCACCGCGATTTAAAGCCTGAAAACGTGGTGCTTCAGCCACTCCGGACAGGCGGTGATTTTGTAAAGGTTGTCGATTTCGGCCTCGCCAAAATCAAAGAGGCCAACGCAGGACCCGGTATCACCATGCCAGGCATTGTCTGCGGAACACCCGACTACATGGCGCCCGAACAAGGCCGCGGAGATCCGCTCGATGGACGCATCGACCTCTATGCCTGCGGCGTGATTTTGTATCAGTTGCTCACCGGAAGGCTTCCCTACGAGGCAGAATCGCCGACGCGCGTGGTTTTGATGCACATGACCATGCCTTTGCCCAATCCGGCTCATGTAGCGCCCGAACGGAATATCCCTCCCGTTCTCATTGAAGTGACCCGCAAGGCTCTCGAAAAGGAAGCGTCCAACCGGTATCAGACCGCCGCGGAATTCGCGGATGGCCTGCGCCGGGCTCTTTCTGTCATACGCGGTGATGGAGCGATACCTCCTCCGCCGGCTTCGGAACGGGGTGTGGCGTGCCCAAACTGCGGCGCTCAGATCGCCCGGCAGCAAAAGTTCTGCGGCGAATGCGGAACGCGCGTGTCCATCCTTCCGCCCGTCGCACGCAATTCGAGCAGAACCGGTGCAAACGCGGCCAGCGGCTCACGCTACACATCGGTGCGATCACCTTCTGCGGCACGCACCAACCGATCTCCGTCACCCGTAACGCTTCCCCTTCCTTTCGCCGGGCGTGAAGCGGACATGGCCTGGCTCGAGAGCGCGAGGCAATCACTGGATGCTGGGCCTCCTGTCATCCGCTTGATTGGCGAACCGGGCTATGGAAAGAGCCGGCTGCTGCGCGAATTTGCAAAAAGCGCTGCAAAGAAAGGCGATTTCGTTATCGAGCTGGACCCCGATCCTTGGCGGGCGGGCGTGGGATATTACGCTCTCCGGCGCGCGCTTTCGAAGCTCGCGGGATTGCCTGAAAGCGGAGGGAGTGCCGACGAGTGGATTGGCGCATCGCCGGAAGCAAAACAGGGCTTGGCCGACGTGTTTGCAAAGGGCGAAGTGAAAGTGTCGCCTCCTCTGCCTGTATGGTCGAAACCCGCATCCGGAACACCTATCGGCGAGGATCGAAGGCAGATGGCCGCAAGCGCGCTTCGCTGGGCGCTCCTGCGGGCGCAGCAGCGGGAGCCGGGCCGCCGCATTCTCATCATCGTGGACGATCTTCACGAACTCGATGGCTCGAGCCGAAGCGCCCTGGCCAATTTGGCTTTTGATCCGCCTGATGTTCCTTTCTTGATGATTGCCGCACACAGCTCTGACTTCGTGTGCGAGTGGCAGGGCGAATATTTAGAACTGCCCGGGTTGGCCCCAGAAATGGCTCAATCCCTCGCCAAAACGGCGGTGCCATTTATTTCGGAGCATGGCGACGATGATCTCAACGTTCCGCCTTTGTTTGTGGAACACCTCATTCGTTTCACGACGGAAGGCGGAAGCGAACCTCCCAATGGAACAGCCGATTTGGTAGCGCTTCGCGTTGAGCGGCTGTCGCAGGAGGCGCGGCGAACGCTGCAAGCCATCGCAGTCATCGGCGATGCAGCCGATAAGTCAGAACTGAGCACGCTGGTGCCCGATATCAAAAATCTCGACGATGTGTTGAAACGGCTGCTCGACGGCGGCTTTATCGAAGAGTATCCAGCAAGCGATGAAGGCCCGGGAAAAGGCAGGCCGACTGCGCACCGGCTCAAGCCCGCGCACCCCCTGATACGGGAAGTCACCCTCGCGATGATGCCCGCCGCGGTGCGCCGTCAACTCCATGAAAAAGCGCCGTTTGACGCACAGGGCGATCCGCTGCCGCTCCCCTTGGAAGCGCGGGCTCTTCATGCCTTTTACGCCCAAAGCTCTTTCGAAGCGCTCATGCTCCTCGAGCAGGTTGCCGATAGGGCGCGCTCCCGGGGCGACCAGGAAGGCTGTATCAGCGCACTTCGGCGCGGTCTAGAACTGTCTAGGCTGGAGCTGGTGCGCGGAGAGCTGGACGATCCCGAACGGGCGGCCTTTATCTTCAGCCGCAAACTCGGCGAAGCCTTGGCGCTTTCAGGACAGTTCCAGGACGCTGAAGGAATCCTGCGAGAAGCCTTGGACTGGGCCGAGCCGAGCGGGCGGGAGCGGGCCATGGTGCTGGGGACACTGGCCTTCGTTGCTTATCAGCGCGGGCGCACGCACGAGGCTTCGACCTTTCTTCAGGAGGCCCTCGCCATCGCGCGGCAAAGCAATATCCCCGAGCTTTTGTCATCATTGGAACGCATGCGACGCGACTGGCTCCGGCGTCCCGGCGGCCCCGCAGGAAATCTGGTCGCCGCAGACAAAGACAATTAAGGTTCTTTGCCGGAACAGGGCCTAGCCTCGATGAATTCCCCATTGGAACAAGGTGCGCGGGCGTCTTCATTGGGCGAATCAGCCAAGCGGCCTTTTATTGCCCGCTGGGATCTCGACAAGACTTATTTGCGCACCGATTTCGACACGCTGCGCGATCTGCTGCGCACGGCTATCGAGCGGCCCGATCAGAAGCGAACTGTTCCAGGCGCAGCATGCTTGTTACGCGAATTGGGGCGCTCCGGCGTCGACATTCACATTCTGTCAGGAAGTCCCGAACAGCTCCGCTCCCGCATCGAACAAAAACTCGAGCTCGATGGGGCGCGCTGGGCTTCTCTTACGCTAAAGCCCAACTTGCAGAATCTGCTTCGCCTTCGCTTTCGCGCGCTGCGCGGCCAACTGGACTACAAACTCACGTCGCTGCTCGAGAACCGCTGCACCCAAAGCGCTCAGCGGGCGCCTGACGGCACGCTCGTCCGGGAAGTCCTGCTCGGCGACGATGCGGAAGCGGATGCCTATGTTTATTCCCTCTATGCCGACGTTTGCCGCGGCACGGTCGATGCCTCGCAGCTCAAGGAAATACTCAAGCGCGGGCGGGCCTACGATGATGTGACCGACAAAGCGCTGCGCCTTCTTTCGCAGCTCGAAAAAGGCGATGTTGTCGAGCGCATTCTGATCCACCTCGATCGCCAGTCTTCGCCTTCGGATTTTCGCATCTATGGCGATCGGGTCGTGCCCTTCTACAACTACCTGCAAGCGGCATTCGCGCTTCATGAAGATGGCCGCATCGAAGGCCGATCGGTGCTCGCGGTCGCCCAAGATCTCGTGGTTGCGCACAACTTTGACAGCGGCGCTCTTGCGCGCAGCTATTTGGATTTGTCGAGGCGCGGGCATGTTTCCGGGCGCGGCATCGCCGACTTGGCCAAGGCTTTCCGTGAACTGACCCAGCGCCGCAGTGCGGGAGCCAGCGATCTAGGCGCGATGATCGACGAACTGGAGCGCCTTTTGCCGTCGATTCAGCCGCCGCTTAGCCGCCCCGCCAAAGCCATTGACTACTTGGGCTTGGTCAATGCACACAATCGAAGACACAAGCCCTAGAATCTAGAATGGAGAACCGCCATGCAACGCCTTGGCGAGCGACATCGCTCTCCCCTCGTCAACCGCGCGCTTCGATTTCTGGCCATACGGCTGTCTTCAAGGCCGGAAACCAGCGCTTTTGGTGAAGAGACCACCCGCGTCCGGGAGTCGCTTGCCAAGAAGCGCGAGGCTTATATTGCCGCGCTGGACGAACGCCTCGCCGCCACGGCGGAAATTACCTATCTCGATGCCTGCCTCGATCGGGCGGTTCTCGTTTCGCTGAGGCGCGATGCTCTTGTGCTTGCGAGTGATAGGCCAAGCCTTGAAAAGAAGCTTTTCGCGGGAACCAGTCCCCGTAATGCGATGCGGCCGGTGGGCGGGGAAGCCCAGGAACATTATGTGGCGGGCATCATTCACCGCTTGGAAACAAGCCCCGAACTCGCGCCGCTTTCGCACTATGCGCCGGCGCTGCAAAAGCGCCTCTCGGACTTGAATACGGCGCTGCTCAAGCGAAAAGAGCTTAAATCCAAGGAAAGAGAAGCATTAAGCACGCTCGAAGAAGAGCTTGAACACGCGGTTCGCTACTACAACCGCATGTATCCTCAACTGCAGCTCTTGTTTCCCAACGATTTGCCGCTTGTGGAAAGCTTTTTCCTCGATCTGAGCGGAACGTCCTACGACACCGACGGCGAGGAACACGACGAACAGACCGAGTCGCTGGAAGAAACAGTCACCGAATGGGTAGGCCCCGACGACGTTTGATGATGCGGCAAAAGGGCTAAACCCAAGCGTTATTCAGAATTTCCCCGACGCCGCCCGCTCCGGGCACGATGTACTGCTTGTCGTTGAGCCCGCACTCTTCATCCCAGTATTTTCCAGGCGCTTCCCCAAGAGCCCGCTCGCTTGAAAAACCCCGGTCTAGGCGCAGCGAATAGATTATCGCGTCGGGATGCGCTTCCCTTACCCGCTTGATGTATTCAGGCGTCACCACAAGATGCATCGCAATGCATTTGGCAGGGCGGCCCGACAGCGCCGTCTTGTAATAATCCAGGGCTTTCACCATCGAAGAGCCTGTCGCACCCATCGGATCGGGAAACAAAACATAGCGTTCGGCTACATCCCGCCCAATCTTCGCGTCGTGCCACGTCGCCCCGATCACTTCCCCCTTTTCATTCGTCTGGCGGCTCATAAACAGGTGGTCTTGGCGCACCAGAGCCGGATCTAAAACGTCATTCATCAAGTCGTAGATGACCTGCGAAGGAATCGTTCCTGCCCGGGCAATTCCAACCGTAACCGCCTTCGTCGACTTCGATACAACCATGCCGCGGTACACCGCTTCAGGATGGGAAGCGGACATCCTTGTCGGAATGGCAGCGCGCTCTCTCGGGAATTCAGCGGCGAGCACGACGCGCCCCAGCATTTCATACAAAGTGCGGACGAGCCTTGTCACATCGGGCTGCCCCGTCTCTGGGGAGCACGCGCGCGCAAGCAGCGTCAGCGCTAAAGGATCGTCCAAAAGCACCACGCCCGAACCGTAGTGATGGACAATCTCCGGTCCTCGAAAACGGCTTTCTCCATAAGCAACGTCGATCATGGGCTTCTGTTACACCAACTATCTGCGCGAGGGATATGGGAACAACACAGGCTCAAGTGAGATTGGTTCTTGACAACTCCGTCATCCAAAGGCACTTCCTCTCCTCCGCAGTGCACAACGTGATAAGCAATAGGCTTGCGCGTTGTCGTACGAGGTCAGCACCAAAGCAGACCCTAGATTTTCAAGCCTGATGTACCTGCAAAGGGAGGATACGTTCGGTGGATAGCGACCTGGCTGAATCGGTTGCGGCGCTCAAGGAGATCTTCATTCGCCGGAAAATCCCGGCGAGCTTTGGGAAAGCTCAGCCGGAAGTCATCGAGCAGCTCCGAAAAACACTCCGCGTGCCTGCCCGGTACCGGGCGTTCCTCCTTGCTTCGGATCCGATCGACGTGGAAACGGTCACGCCTATCGAGCGCGTCCGGCTTTTTCCGTCGGACAAGCTGATGTCGGAACAGACCGAATACAACCAAGATGGAACGCCTTCGCTGGCCGGCTGGCGCAAGAGTTGGATCATCATCGCGAGAAGCGCGCTGCTTGGAGATCCTTATTTCCTCGACATCTCCAAGCTGGATGCGGAAGGAGACTGCCCAGTGTTCACTTGCATGCTGGGCACCGATTCGCTCAAGCCGGAGCTGTGCGCTTCGAGCTTTCAGCAGTTTCTCCGCATCCTGGCGACCTCGATGGAAGTCGCTTCGGGGTTTGGCGAAGCGGTGCTCGATGACGACGACGAAGCGACATTCCGCGAAACGCTCGCTCCAAAAATTAAGACGATCGACTCTGCAGCGCTGCGCGCAGGGCACTGGACCTAAATCCAGCCATGACCGGGCAGAGGCAGGGATAGAGGCAAGCTCGTATGGCACTCTGCCCTAAATGCGGCGCGCAAGAGCAGCACCAGGAGACCTGCAGTGTGTGCGGCGCATCGATTCGCACGGCGAGCACTGTTCCAGGAGAACCCGCGGCGCTTGCGATGGCCATGCCGGCAGAGGAAGCGCCCAAAGCCGAGCCGGAAAAGGCCGGCGCACCTATCGCTGCGATTCCCGCCACCAACGCCCCAGAAGCCGCGGGAGCTGCTCAAGTCAGCGCCGCGGCGCGGGCGGCCCAGCGCCGCACCTATGTCACCGAGGGCACGATCGTCGACAAAAAGTACGCGATTATCCGCGTGCTCGGCGAAGGCGGCATGGGGGTTGTGTATCTCGCGCGGGATATCCACACAGGCGTCGATGTTGTTCTCAAATCGGTGCGTTCCGAACTGGCGCACCGCAAGGATGTGCGGGAACGGACATTGGCCGAAGGCCGCGCGCTCGCCCGCATCGATCATCCGAATGTGGTGCAGCTTAAGGCCGTTGTCGTCGAGGGCGACGCGCTGTGGCTGGTGATGCAGTACATCGATGGAGAAAGCCTTGCGCAGCGCATTCATCGTTACATCGATGAAAAGAAGCCGATGCCGATTGAGGAAGTGACGCGCATCTTCCGGCAGATCGCATCGGGCATCGAAGCGGCTCACCGGGAGGGCGTGATTCACCGCGATCTCAAGCCTGCCAACGTCTTGATACGGCACAAGGACGGCATGACCAAAGTCACCGACTTCGGCATCGCAAAAGGCGAGGAAGAAGCGCGGACGGGCAAAGGGCTGACCAAAGGGATTATTGGTTCGCTGTTTTACATGTCGCCCGAACAAGTGGCTGGAAGGCGCGATTTGGACAAGCGCGTGGATATCTATGCGCTGGGCATCGTGCTTTACGAAATGCTGATGGGGCGCGTGCCCTTCGACGGCGAGACCGATTACGACATCATGCGCCAGCACGTTGAAAAGCCGATTGGCCATGTGCACACGGTGCGGCGCGATGTGCCCGAGGCGCTTGATGCGATTGTCCAAAAGGCATGCGCAAAGCAGAGGGAGCAGAGGTATGCCGACTGTAGTGCGCTGCTGCGCGATCTGGATGGGATAGGAACTGCACCCGCGCCCGCCCAAACCGTTTCAGTCCCTGTGACAGCGGAATCGGCACCTGCGCAAACGCAGCCCGATGGCGCGAAAACGATTGAGCCCACGCAGCCTGGCCAGGAAGGCCGGCGCGGGCTTGGCCTTGGAATCGGCATTGTTTTGGCCGCCGCGGCGGGTTTTGCCGTTCTTGCCGGCACAGGCGTGCTGCCCATCTTCGATAGAGGCCCCGCCCCTCCAAAGACATCCGACGCAAAGCCTGAAACGACTGGGGCGCCATCGGGCACAGCCCCGGCCACAACCCAGACACCAAGCGCCGCAGCCCCCCCAAGTGCCTCGCCAAGCGCCGCGCCAAGCGCCTCGGCGCTAAGCGTTCCCGAGCGCAAGAATCCGCTTTTATCGCTGACGGGCGTGTGGGTCGGCAACGGCCGCGAAATGGAAGCGATGATGTCGGGCGATGAGCTTGAATTCCGCGTTCTGAATCCGGCTCAATTCGAAGCGCAGGGCTATGAGAAAGGCGAGGCCCGTTTCGCGCTGCGCGCGCTGGAAGGACAAAACCAAGTGTTTGCGGTCGAAGATCGCATCCGGCCCGTCCCTCCCCAAGGGCTCAGCTACGACATCGAAAAAGCCCGCGGGACTTGTCTTGAAGTGTGGACGCAGGCCGGAAAACAGCCTCTTCGCGCCACCTACGATGGAACCCGGCTCACGGTGGAGTTTGCCAAGATCGAACCGACGAGAGGCAATTTCACCATCCAAAAAGACAAAGTCACAAGCTGTATTGGGCTGCGGAAATTGGCTGCCGCAAAAGTCATCAGCACGCTGACGCGCAAAGAAGGCGAAGAAAAAACGCCTTAGCGCCTCCCTTGACGGGCGCGCGTTACGAAAGGCTAGAGGCCGCCCGTGGCGGGCACGGGCAAGGGTTTTGCCGCATTGACGACGGCACATTTGACCGTCGTTGTGTGCGATTGAACATTCGCTCGCCCGCCTCCAACCAAAAGCGTTCCAAAGGTCGTCTGAGCCGCACTGTCCACATCGGCAGCACCGCGCGCAGGCACAGGATTGCCGCTCGCATCGAAGACCGCGCCCGATGTCAGATGCCCCTTGGCCACTTCGAGATTTGGGAAGGTCATTGAAAGCGTGATTCTCACAAAAGCCGTCGCGCCTTCGACAATGCCGAAATTAAAAGGCTTTTTCGCGAACGCGCCGCAAAATGCAGGCGTTCCAAAACCGCCGTTCGGTCCGAAAT
The DNA here is from genome assembly GCA_964537685.1 of uncultured Polyangiaceae bacterium. GTDB lineage: Bacteria > Myxococcota_A > Polyangia > Polyangiales > Polyangiaceae > CAZICM01. The sequence continues at coordinate 26,053 of CAZICM010000042.1, read as the reverse complement.
TCGCCGATGACCACTGCGCTACGTTGATAACCAGCCCGTTCGATTCCGAGCCTTGCGCGTATTGAACACACTGCGCCAGCGCAGGATCCCAAATGGCGCCCGTCGGGCATTGGCCAACCTTCACACATGCCTGCCCTGTCCACGTTTCATCGCGCGCGCACGTTTGAGACAACGGCACACACGCCGCCGATGAGCCTTCGATAATCAGCTTTTGGCCTGCGGGACATCCAAGCTTCTGCCCTTGACCGACCGACACGCCAATCTGTCCCGCGACTTGATTGACCTGCGCGGGCGGAATGCAGCGGCCCGTGCTCACATCGAGCTCCTCACCCGCCGCACACCTATTTTCAACGCATCCGCCGTTCTCAAAATGATGACCTACGCCGCAGTAGGCATTGGCTTGATCCTGCGTCATGCACTGCCCCGCCAGCGGAATAAAACCTTTCAAACAGCGGCAGCGATTCTGTTTGGTGTCAAACGCCGCGCCGTCACCGCAGGATGAAATCGAGCAGCGGCAGGAATTGCCCTGGCAAACTTTGAGAAAACATGAGTTCTCAGGGCAGCCCATCAGGCCGGCCGAAAGCGCGCCCAGGAGCGGCAAACCGACAACGATAAATAGCGGCGAAAACCTCGATTGCATGAAACGCACGGTACGCCCCGGACCGCTCTTTCGCCAGATTACGGCAGGAAAGCCGTTCCCAGCCGGACGACCCTCATGATAGAGATGGTGCATCCCGTGAAGCTTTTTGTGTCGTTCGCGGCAGCAACGAGCAGGCACGCACTGGTGCGTTCCGATCGTTAATGCGCTAACGGCGCGCCCGTGCTCCAAACAGGGGCACGAACGAAAACCATTGAATTGTTCGTATTTTCGTTTGTGGCACCAAATATGCATACGACGCATATGAAGCATGGTGGACTGTTAGGATCACGGATCGCTTTGGATCTTATCCTGCGATAGGCGCCGAAAGCCGGCGGCCAGGAGGAACCCCCGATGAGATGGAAGTGGAGACGATTGTTGCTTGTAGGGGCGGTCGGCCTGACCGCCGGAGGAGCGTTTGGATGCGCGGAGGAGCGTGAACCGATTAACCGCGTTCAGGCCAATGCGCTCTCCAAGTCGTTTTTTGTAGGCGATCGGCTGCTGGATACCTCGGACGATCCCGAGTTCTGGACCCAGGGCACATTGATCGACGTGGGTTACGGCGCCAACCAAGATGGCCTGTTCACCTCGACCTATGCGCAACCCGCCTCCCGTATCAAATGGGTCATCACCGAGGATTTGCTGCTCGGCCGCCTAACCTACGAACGCATCGATGGCACGGATGGAAAGGGCGCGGGAGCTCATACGGACGACGGCGTCATCGCTGTGGCGTTCCGCATTCAGAGCCATTTCGATATACGCCGCGCCTACAACCCGACGACGGGCGAAGAGCTCAATATCATTGAAGAAAACATGAGCGATCGCCCCTGGTACGAGCGGGAATACTTCCGTGTTGACTGGTCGCGCAATCTCAACGTCGACTCATACGATTTCGACACGCTCTCCATGGTGGGCGTGTTTGGCGGCGTGACCTACGAGTCCCTCGCCTATGACGTGCGCGATCCCTATCACGAGGATGCGCCTTACTTCGATCCTGAGTCTGGCTATTTCGATGTGACCAACAAGGCATTTGCAAAGCCTCAGTTGATCGATCTGAGCTCGCTGGGCTGGGGTATCGATACCTTCCCGGCTTGCTTCCTCGATGCGGATTTCTCGGGCGGTACGGCTCCCTCGGGCAATTGCAATCCTGTCGAGCTCACCGTCCGGCATTCGTTCCGGCGCGTCGTAAACAAGGACTACGAGCCTGCCGAATGGGATGGACACCGCTTCCAGGCTTACGGCGCCTTCACCGCGGAGCGGATGGGCTATGCGCGCAACTACGGCATGGTCGACACCAAGTGGCACCGCTTTATCACGCGCTACAACATCTGGGAGCGCAGCCACTTCTATGAAAAGCCCGAAACGATGGAAGGGCCGGTTGAGTGCTACACGCCGACGACCACACCCGTAGGCGCCGATCCTCACCGCGATACCGACGGCGACGGCACCGAGGATGAGTGCGCGGCCGTTGGAAGGGGCTCGCGCTGCGACACGTTTACACAGCGCTGCACGCTTCCCTTCCGGGATCGCAAGCCTGTACCTCAAGCCTGGTACTACACGAACAAGAGCAATCTCGAGTACTGGGACGGCACCGAATGGGCGACGCACGAATGGGATGTCGCGCTAAGGCATGCGGTTCAAAGCGCCAAGTATGCCGAGTGCACGCGCACCTCGCCGGGCAAGGATGAAGCCACGCGCCGCACGGAGTGCAATGCGGCTCATCCGATGATCTTCGGCCAGATGGATGTCATGCCCGACATGCTTGCCATTGCGCGCGAAGTCGATAACTGCCGCAACAAGATGCCCGCCTACAAGGACACCGATTGCAGCACGCTTGCAGGAAATCTGCTTGTAAAGCGCGGCTATGCGGCTGGCGACGGCGAATACGAAGGCATCAAGGCCGTTGCGGACATGGACGAAATGATCGTCCTCTGCCACAGCCCCGTGCTCGCGACGGATCATCCGAGCTGCGGCGCTGTCCGGCTTCCCGAGGACGTGACGCAGGCGAAGTGCGACGCGGCCAAGGACAGGCTCGCCGCCAAGGATTTCAAGGCAGAAACCGCCGAGGATCAGGACGATCAAGATTTGGTCGCGCATTGCCGCACGGCCACCGTGCGCATGGGCGATCTTCGCTACCACCAGGTCAACGTGATGACCGCGCCGCAAACGCCTTCGCCTTGGGGTATCTACACGGATACCGAAGACCCGCTCACAGGCGAGAAGGTCGCGGCCTCGATCAATATCTGGTCGCACATTAACGATCTGTGGAGCCAGGGCATTATCGACAAGCTCCGCTACATCAAGGGCGAGCTGGCCACCGAGGAGATCACCGATGGCACCTTCGTTAAAGACTGGGCGCAGGCAGCCGAAAGCGCGGAGAAAGGCAGCATTGTTCCGCCGATCAGCGCGGCTCAGTTAAACCAGAAGATCGCTGACTACGCGGGCTTGGATCTCGAGGCGTACAAGAAGCTGCTCGAGGGCAATAAAGCCGCCGCCGACAAGTTCGACCTAAGCCAGGCCGACCCCAGGAAGGTCCGCGATGTCGCGCTTGGACTGCGCGACCATGTGCGCGATCTCAAGGCAGAAGCGAGCGTTCCCAGCGAAAATCGCGCGATGTACGACGCGCGCCGGAAACTGGCCGCTGGCACGCCCTTTGAGGCTCAGCTCATCACCAAGGCGATGATGCAATACGCGGGCGTGGATTCGAATCTTGTGCCTTCGGATCTCAAGGGCAGCCTCGCATCGACCATGCGAGCCGCCAATGCCAGCGTTCAGCGTGAAATCCGAAATATGAAGGAGGTTGCGCTGGCCAATCGAGGGGCGTGCATGATGCAGGAAGCACCTGCGCCGAACTCGATGACGGGTCTTGCCGATGCGCTCGAGCGCAAGTTCGGTGCGTTTAATCCTGCGGATTCCAAGGACGTTCAGTTCGCGCGTGCGGAAGCCATGCGCAAGTACTTGGCGCAGCGGGCTCAGTACGCGGTCATCATTCACGAGATGGGTCACTCGGTGGGCCTGCGCCACAACTTCGTGAGCTCGTCCGATGCCTTTGGCTTTAGGCCGCAATATTGGCAGCTCCGCACCAAGAACCTGACGGTCGGCGATGAAAACAGCGAAATCTGCAAAGACATCGCTTCGCCCACCGCCGACGTGAATGGCAACGGCGTCCCCGATAACGAGGAATGCATCGGTCCGCGCTATTTCGATCCAGTGTCCGAGGAAGAGCGCAAAAACCTCATCTGGATGTTTATGCACTCGACCGTCATGGAGTACGCGGGCGAAGCCACGCAAGACCTGCTCGGCCTGGGTGCCTACGATTTCGCCGCGGCCCGTATGTTCTACGGCGACGCCGCCGCCGTCTTCCAAGCCCCCGACTTCAAATACGATAGGCCGCTCGGAACACCGGGCGCCATCGGCGGAGCCATGCTGGACAAGATGGATAGCTTCGGCGGCCTCTTGGGCTTCCTCTATCAAAACCCAGACTACGACGAGAACGTGCAGTTCAACATCAACACCAACAACTACCAACTGCACTACTCGGAGCTGGTCCACAAGTGGAAGCTGATGAACAACTGCCGGCCGATCGACGACGTAAATGTCTACAAGCCGCTGGATTGGGACGACGCGACCAAGGGCGCGTGGGATCCGCTGCTCGACGGAATGATTGTTCAGGTGGACGGACAGTATTCGCGCTGCAGCCAGCCCAAAGTGGACTACGTGCGCTGGGATGAACTCGGCCCGCGGCCCACGGCGCAGGACGATTTCAACTCTCGCCCGATGGGAACCGATCCCTATCAGCGCGTGCGCGTTCCCTATGGGTTCGGAACCGATAGCTGGGCGGATCTCGGAAACGTTGCCGTGTACCGCCACGATAACGGCGCCGATCCGTACGAGCAGTTCAGCTTCATGATCGCTGAAACGGAGATGAATCACATCTTCGATAACTACCGGCGCAACCGGAACAGCTTCAGCGTGCGCAACGCCGCGAACAGGATCCTGAGCCGCTACAGCGAGAAGATGCGCGATGGCGCCAAGGGGCTCACCCTGATGCGCAATCTCTATTCCGATGCGGCGTTCGACAATGGTTTCCAGCCCGCCGAGCTGTGGAACTTTATCGTCACCCTGCCCTTCATGAGGGACGGCATTCTTACCTCGGGCATGGTGTTCGATCATTTCACGCGGCAAATGGCGCGTCCGGAATCGGGTCCGCACTTCTTGCTCTCGGAGTTCTCGATTGGGGCGCCTCAGCCTCCGCCGGGCAAAGAGCTCGAAGAAGTTCTCCGTTCGTCGGCAGATTTCGTCAGCCTCGTAGGCGGCGAACCGAAGACCCGCTTGATCGTTCCAAACGGAGCGACGGGCTACTTCGGCGATATCGGCATCGGCGGCAAACCGCTTGAAAATGCGCTTGCCAACGATAAGGGCGAGTACGACTCGCAGTACACGATCAATGCCGGCTCGTACTACGACAAGCTGAATACGGCGATGTTGTTCACCGAGTCCGTGGATAACTTCATCAGCGCTTCACGCACGGACTTCCTCGATCCTCGTTACCGCGCCTCGTCTTTGGCGGATCTGTTCCCCGAAGGTTATCGCCGCTGGCTGGCCAACAACCTGACGGGCGACGATTTCATCAAGGGCGCGCGGGTTGAGCTGAAGGGAACCAAGCCGAAGGTCGATGCGGATAAATATCCGACGACGCCTCTGGGCTGGACATCGTGGTGGCCGCTTTCAGGGCCGGAAGTGTGCTTCCCCAGGGAAGGCACGACCATCTGCAACCGCTACGGCGAAGGAACGAGCACTTTCGATCCTCTCAATCTGCCGGCGATGGCCATCGATCCTCAGGTGGGCTGGGAGCAGCAGAAGTTCCTGATTGCGCACACGATGGTGTATCTGCCCGAGAACCAGAAGCAGACCTGGCTCAATATGCTTCGCCTCTGGGAGAAGACCGAAGATGCCGATCCTCCGTTTGAAAACAGGATCGAGCTTCACGATCCCAGCGGCGCTGTGTATGTCGCGAAGACCTTTGGCAAAGAGAATATCTTCGGACACAGCGTGCAGAAGGGCATTGCGGCGCGCGTTCTCGAGTACGCCAACGAGCTTCTCGACAAGGCGTATGTCACAACGCCGGTCACACTGAATGGCACGACCTGGTACGTGCCTGTGGTGGATGCGACGGGTAAGGCCGTGCTCAAGGGCGGAGCGACCGATTGCGGTGAGCTCGCAACCTGTGTTGAGTTCGCCGATTACACGTCCGTTATCGTGTATCTGCGCCAGGCCGTCGGCGTCTTCCAATACGCCGATCCTTCGCAGAAGGGTCTGTTCAATCTGTAAGCGCAGGGCCTAAGCCCAGCTCACAAACGGCCGTGATTCCTCAGCGTTTCACGGCCGTTTTTCTATTTCGCGCATGACAGCAGCACGCAGCATTTCATAGTCATTGCGGGCGAGCTCCACGCAGTCCCCTTCCCCGCCCTCGATGGAGAGTCCTGATTCGGCGTCCTCGGCCCTGGCCTGCGTTGCGAATTCAATCTCGGCCACACCTACAGACGCCCTGAATTTGCTTCGAACGCGCAGCCTTCGCTGTCTCCATGTGCCCAGCCGCCCCGCGTACACATCCACCAGCCGCTCGCTGGCCTGCGCTCCCGAAAGCACAACGCGCGAGCCATAGCCGCGCCCCCAAATCCGAAGTTCTCCCTCGGGCGTCACATCCACAATAATGCCCGCCGCGTGTCCGCCCCCGCGCCGGTAGCGGTAATTGAGCCCCAGCGTCAGCAGCACGGGCAACAGAAGCCCGAACAGAAACGCTACTTTGGCCTTGTCCGCCCGCGATCGCGCAAGCTCTTGTTCGGCCTGTGCGCTCGATGCCTTGGCTGGGATATGCGCTCCCACCCTCGATGCCGCAACCACGGCGAAGAACAAGCATGCGAGCCACAGCGCAAATACCCGCCCCTGACGCCCTGTCTCACCAGGCACGTCGAGCTCGGCCCGCAATTCAATGCCCGGATGCGAAGCTGCTTGCGGTGACTCTTGTTTTTGTTCCCCAGGCTCCCCGTCCGCTTGTTCCGATACCATCAGGAAACCCGCAAATAACCGCTGTCCACCAGCTTGAGCACAGCCCTTGCCGTGTCCAAATCGGTGGACTGGCTTCGATCCATCACCGCCATCATAACGCCGTAATTGAGCGCCAACTGAAGGGTATCCAGCTCAACCGGCGTCAAATCGCGCAGCCTGGGACGCAAAGGACGCGGCACCACCAGCCGCGCACTGCCTTCAGGAAGTTTAGGCCGGATATTGTTGAGCTCATCGATTTGGCGCAGTCCTTCCATCAAGAGCTCTTGCACGCTCATATGAATTTCAGAAGGAAATGCCCGCTCTTCCGGGGGCTCTAAGTCGAAAGTGCCGCGCGCCCATGTCAGCACCCGAAACGCGATCTTGAGCGGAGGCGTGTCTTCAATATCGTTGATGCTCGCGAAGACGACCAAACCCTTGCGCAAATAGAGCTTTGCGACCTCATCCTCGTCTTCGGCGCGAATCACAAGCACGCCGTTTTTCTGCGAGCTTTCCAAAAGCTGAAGCAAATAAGGCAGCGGAAACTCGTGGATATCACCTGACATCGATCGCGAAGCGCCGGCCGAACCCGACACGTTCCGCGCCCGCACCGACGAGGGAATCTCCTCGACCCGCACCACCCGGGGAACCGGAGCCATCGCACCCGTCTCTGAATCGGCGGCCAATTCAACCGCCCGCGTCTGCTCCATCAGCGAACCGGGCAGAGGCTGCAAATCGGCGGCCCTCTGTACCCCATGTCCCGAGGCATCGAGCGGAACCAATTTGAGAATATTGGTGCCGATCAATATGCGATCGCCTTCTTTTAGGCTTTCTTGCTGAATCTTCTCGCCGTTAACGAAGGTGCCATTGGTCGAACCCAAGTCTTCGATAAACACACGGCTGCCTTCGTGAACAATACGGGCATGCCTGCGCGAAACCATGTCCTCGGCGAGCACCACATCGACATCACCCACGCGCCCAAAGGTGAGCTCTTGCCCCTCGCTTAGAGAAATCTCGCTGCCCTTGTATTTGCCGGCGAGAAAACGAAGCGCCAAGTCGCGGGTTGGCATGAGCTTGGGAGATCGTTCCATCGCGCAGGGTTCAGAGGAAGCTCAGTACATTTGAGCAGCTCTTTCTCGCGGACAGCGCAAAAGAGACGCCGAGTTTAGGGGTTTGCGCCGCTCATAGCAAGACCCAACGCCCGGGTGTTCTTGAGAGAGCTCAAGCCTGCGCCGCGAAGATTTGTTATGAAGCGCCGGCCATGACTCAGCCTGGTTCTCCTTTGGGCACACATCGCGTTCTTTCACCGGAAGGCGTGCTTCCCCAGCCCGCGCAGAAGCTCGACAACGACCCGTCGAAAGAGTTCGCGACCGAAATTATCGTCGATGTACAGACATTAAACATCGATGCGGCGAGCTTTCGCCAAATGGAAGAAGCCCGGGGAGGCGATCTATCGGGCGTCGCTGAATTGGTGATGGAAACGGTGCGCACCAGGGGAAAACAGCACAATCCCGTAACTGGTTCAGGCGGGATGCTGGTGGGCGTCGTGGAGCGGGTGGGTGAGCTTGTGCGCGAACGAGGCTTTGGTCTGGGCGATCGCATCGCGACCTTGGCTTCGCTCTCGCTCACGCCGCTCAGGCTAACGCGCGTGCTCGATGTGAGACCGGCTTCCGCGCAGATGGATGTCGAAGGAAAGGCCATTATCTTCGCATCCGCGCCGATGGCTCGGATGCCCACGGACATGTCCGATCGGCTCGCGCTCGCGCTGCTCGATGTGGCGGGTGCGGCGCCTCAAGTTGCCAGGCTTGCCGCAGAAGGCCAATGCGTCGCCATCTTGGGCGCAGGAGGAAAATCGGGCCTTTTGTGCGCGGCCGAGGCCCGAAGGCGCGTGGGACCCAAGGGCAAAGTGCTGGGACTCGAAGCCTACGCGCCCTATGCCGAAGAACTGCGCGCCCTGGGAATCTGCGACGAAGTGGGCATCGTGGATGCGAGAAATCCCATGGCCACCGCCGATTTTGTTCTAGGCCACACCCAAGGAGCAGGTGCCGATCTCACGCTGTCCTGCGTCAATACCTCGGGGGTTGAACTGAGCGCAGTGCTTGCGACGCGCGATCGGGGCCGCGTGTATTACTTTGCGATGAGCACCAGTTTTACAGCGGCGGCGCTGGGTGCCGAAGGCATTGGGCGCGATGTGGATCTGTTCATTGGCAATGGTTACGCCCACGGTCATGCGGACCACACGCTCAATTTAGTGCGCGGGAATAACGCGCTGCGCGAGCTTTTGCAAAAGCGCTACGGATAGCTAGAAAACAAGCGCATTCATATATACTCGCCCGTCCCTTTAACGACCGGAGCGAGCCCTGATGACTGTTTCAAATCTTCCGACCGAGCCCCAGCCCATTGCCGACGTTGCGCGTGAAATAGGCTTAAATCCCGAGCATGTCGAAACCTACGGGCGCGGCAAAGCGAAGATCGATTTAGCTGCCCTTTCCCAACCCGCGTCGGGCAAAGGCCGATTGATTCTTGTGTCGGCGATCAACCCAACGCCTGCGGGCGAAGGCAAAACAACGACATCCATCGGCCTTGCGATGGGCATGCGCAGGCTTGGGAAAAAGGTTGCGCTGTGTTTGCGCGAGCCTTCGCTTGGACCGGTCTTTGGTGTGAAGGGCGGAGGCACTGGAGGAGGCCGCGCAAGCCTTGTCCCGGCCGATGATATCAACCTGCATTTTACCGGCGACATTCATGCGATTACGTCGGCGCACAACCTCTTGTCAGCGATGGTGGACAACGCCTGCCATTTTGGAATGCGCTTTGGCGACAAGGGCGAAATTGATGCCCGCCAAGTGACCTGGGGCCGCGCGCTCGACATGAACGATCGGGCGCTGCGCAATGTGATCGTCGGCCTGGGGCGAAAAGTGGATGGAGTGCCGCGCCAGGAACGCTTTGACATCACGGCGGCCAGCGAAGTGATGGCGATTTTGGCCCTGGCGAGCGGGCCTGAAGATCTTGAAGCGAGGCTGTCTCGCATTGTGATTGGAAGCTCTGCGAGCGGATCGCCGATTACAGCGGGCGATGTGGGCGCGGCGAGTGCGATGACGGCATTGCTCCGCGATGCGCTGAAACCGAATTTGGTCCAAACCGCCGAAGGAGGGCCGGCTTTTGTTCACGCGGGCCCCTTTGGGAATATCGCGCATGGATGCAATTCCGTTCTCGCGACGCGGCTCGGCACCCTGCTGGGCGACTATGTGGTGACGGAGGCGGGCTTTGGTTTTGATTTGGGCGGCGAAAAGTTTCTCGACATCAAATGCCGGCAAATGGGCGTCTTTCCGCGCATGCTTGTGCTGGTGGCGACCCTGCGGGCGCTGAAGATGCACGGCGGCGCGGCCGTGAAAGTGGCCGGAGAACCCAACCGCGAAGCTTTGGAAAAAGGCTTGGCGCATCTGGAGAAGCATCTGGAAACGGCGGCCTTTTTTGGATTGCCCGCGCTCGTGGCGATAAACGCCTTCCCCAATGACACCGCCGAAGAGCTGGATCTCGTGGCGAAAACGCTGTCGGAGCGCAAGGTGAGGGCCGTGCGCTGCGAAGGCTTTGCCAGGGGCGGTGAAGGCGCGATCGAACTCGCAGAGGCCGTGAGCGAACTGGCCGATAGCACCGATGCGGCTCCTCCTCCCGCGAAGTTTGTCTACGAGCCCGGCGACTTGCTTAAAGACAAAGTGCGCAAAGTCGCCCAAGTCGTATACGGCGCCAAGGATGTCTCATTCACGGCGCAAGCCGATCAAAGCATCAAACGAATCGGCGAGCTTGGTTATGGACAAGTGCCTGTGTGCATGGCCAAAACCCAACTGTCGCTCACCGACGATCCAGCCATTGCCGGCCGGCCCCGCGATTTCATGATTACCGTGCGCGACGTGCGCTTGTCGGCCGGCGCAGGCTTTGCCGTGCCGCTGACGGGCGACATGATGACCATGCCTGGATTGCCCAAAGAACCCGCGGCGCTCAAAGTCAAACTACTTCCCGATGGCCGAATCCGCGGGCTCATGCAGAACGACTGATTCCGATTCGGATTTCGGCTCCAGGCTTCCAGGAATGGGTGTGCTCAGCGCATCCTGCATCGCGGGCAGCACCACCACAAATGTACTTCCCTTCCCCTCGGACGAACGCACTTCGATACGGCCGCCCGCATTTTGAACAATGCGCTGGCTAATCGATAAACCAAGCCCGCTGCCCTGATCTTTCGTCGTGAAGAAGGGCAAGAAGATATTGTCCAAAATCTTCTGCGAAATGCCCGGCCCGTTGTCGACGACCGCGAGCTCTACATAAGGTTCATCGGCGGGCGTCCCGACGCCCGAACGCGACACGCGCCCCACCCGCTTGCGCGTTGAAATCGTTATCTTTCCGCGGCCTTTCATCGCCTGCGCCGCGTTGCGGAACAGATTCATCAGCACTTGCCGGAGCTGCTCGGGATCGATTGAAACCCGGGGCAATTCCGAATCGAGCTCGACCTGAACCTCTAAATCGTCGCTGATGCGCTCGGTCGACAAGACTTGAACGGTGCGCCGCACCACCGCATTCACATCGGTCGGCCCAGAAACGCTTTGCTTGGGCCGCGCAAAATCCAGCATCGATCCCACGACCCGATTGAGGCGATCGGCTTCCTCGAGAATGATCCCGATAAATTCCTTGGATGCAGCGTCGATTTCCTGGCCGGGGCCAGGCTCTTGAAGAAGCTGAGCCGCTCCTTTGATGGCTCCCAATGGATTGCGGATTTCATGAGCCAAACCCGCCGCCATCTGCCCGAGCACAGCCAGCCGATCGCGCTCCTTCATTTGGGCATACACGCGAGAGTTTTCGACCACCACGCCCACCTGCGCCGCAAGCCCTTGAAGCAGCGTGAGCTCATCGGACGAAAACGCGTCCTTCACCCGGTCATCCGCAAGCACAATGAGACCGATTAAGTCGCCGGCTTCATCGCGAATGCCAACGACAACGCCGTTGGACAGGCTTTGAAGCACCGACGCATAGGCCAAAACAGCATCCCCGCCCTCGAGTTTTTCGCCCCGGGCCTTGCGCTCTTTTACATCGCGCTCGACTTCTTCAAACGCAACAGGGCCTTTTTCAAGGCGATCGAGCAAAGCATGCGCTGTTGCCGCTTCAACGCGCGCAGGCACCCGCGTTCCTAAACTGGCCAGTTTGTCAAAACCAATTCCATCCTGATCGCGCAAGTACACAGCCGCCGCCGTGACACGCCTCGAACGTTCGAGCGCATTCATCACAATGGCGCCCATTTCATCGACATCGAGAATGTGAATCAGGCGGTGCCGGGCGCTGGAAATGGCCTTTTCTAAATCGAAGCGCTCCCGGAAAAACAAGCGCTGAATCTGTTCTTCCACCCGTTCGCGCAAAGGCTCGAACACGACCAGAAGCACAATCGCCGCAAGAACCGCATTGACATAGTTGTTCCGGAAATCGCCGAAAATCTGCGTGAGCAGATAAAAAATAAAGGCGATGAGAAATGCCACGGCGGTTGCCACAAGCAGGCGGGCAAACATCTCGGACATATCCAAGAGCCGCTCGTGCTGCAGCGCCTGCGCCAGCACAAAGAGAAAGACAATCGACAGCGCCGCTCCAATGGGCGGGGTTTGCACATTCAAATAGAAAGCAAAGTCGACCAGGCTGGCGACGCCCGCGAGCGCGCCGATTACGACCAAAAAGCGCACGCGCCTCTGGGTTTCACGGGATGCGCTTTTCTTTCCGCGCTGGCCGAGCATGTACAGGCCGGCAGTGAGCAGGCCGACGACATCCAGAAAGACAGCTCCGCGCACGTATTGAGAGACATGCAGCGAGCTCAGCACCAAGACCAGCAGCGGCAGCGATAAAACACCCGCAAAACGAAGCAGTTTGGAACGCTGATGGCGCTCATGCGGAATCATCGCCTCGAAGAGATTGAGCGCGAAGAGCGGCAGAAGAATGGCGAAGATTGCCGGGAGGCGCTGCCAGGCTTGGCTATTTTTCAGAAAACCGGTGAGCGATTGAGACAGATACCAAAAGCCGATATCGGCGGCGAAAGCAGCAAACAGAAGGTGGATGGTGCGGACTTTGCCGCGAAGCAAGGTTGAAGCAGCAATGGCGAGGGAGAGGGCGCCGCAGACGAGGGTGGTGCGGGTTCTTAGTTCGGTGAAGTCGAGATCCAGCTCTTGCACACGCGGCACAACCTCTTATTCGTCGTGCTTCTTCGAGGGCGTTTTGGGAGCTGTATTCAGCATAATCACAGGGTCCGGCCCAGGGTCGGACGAGGACTGAAAGACTTGCTTGGGCCGCCAGGGATTGGGCTCTGGATCGCTGCCCTCATCGGTGTCGATGCCCTGATTTTCCTCGGTGTCGAACTCTTCCCCGAAGGAATTTTCCGCCTCGCCGATTGCGCTTGTCTCGTCATCGGATCGTTCAGGGTCCAAAGGTTCCAGCGCGCATCCAGACAAGGCAAAGCACGCGAACACCGCGATTAACTGCATCCAAAGGCTTTTTCCGCTGGGCATCATCTTATTCCTCCGAACATCCGCCAAAACCATAGTGCTTCACCAACTGGGACAGCCTGGGCCGCTTCATCCCCAAGAGCGCTGCAGCGCGCGTGATATTCCCACGGCTTTCCTGAAGCGCCCGCGCAATACAATCCCGCTCAATCGTGCGTTTTAGATCGGAAAGGCCGATGCCCGCGCGCACCTGGGCATAGGCGACTTCCGATGCGTAGTGTTGCGTGGAAGCAGGCATGCGATCACTCGTTTCCACGGCCTCTGCATCGAGGTCTTCACCGCACGGGGCCTCGGCCTGCATCGTCTCATGCATCGCCCTCAGTTCGGACGACGCGGCCGCGAAGTCTTCAACCTGAAGCATGTCGCCGTCGGCAAACACGCTTGCCGTCGCCAAGGCATTCCACAACTCGCGAATATTGCCGGGCCAGCCGTAGGCACTTAAAAATTCGATGGCCTGCTGAGAAAGCTTCTTTGGCTTTTCCTGCCGCTCGCGCGCGATTTCCAACAGCAACTCCGATGCAATCACGGGCAAATCGCCGATGCGCCGCCGCAGCGCAGGAACATTCAGCACCACACCGCACAGGCGGTAATACAAGTCTTCGCGGAACTCTCCCCGCTGCACCATCGCCTTCAAATCGCGGTGGGTCGCGCATACGACGCGCACATCGCTCTGAATCGACACCGTGCCGCCCACGCGCTCAAAGGTCTTGTGCTGAAGCACGCGGAGCAGCGCCACCTGCATGGCAGGCGAGATATCGCCGATCTCATCCAGAAACAGCGTGCCCTTGTCGGCCAGCTCAAAGCGGCCCCGCCTCTTTACGCCCGCGCCCGTGAAACTGCCTTTTTCATGGCCGAATAGCTCGGATATCAGCAGCGAATCGACAAGCGCCGCGCAGTTTACCTTCAACAGCGGGCCATTCCGGCGCCCGCTCGCTTCGTGCAACGCCTCGGCGACCAGCTCTTTGCCTGTGCCGCTTTCGCCTTGAATCAATACGGTCGTGTCGCTCGGGCCAATTTTTTGAATCGCCTTTATCAGCGCGAGCATCGAAGGTTCGCGGCCCAACAAGCGCTTCGCGCTCTGCTGCGAAGGCTGGCCAATCCCACCTTCCATCTGAGCCTGCCGCGCACTGGGCACACCGGTCATGGAGAACGGCGTTTGCGCACCCGGGGACTTGGTTTCGAGGACTTCGCTCGCCAAGCGCCGTTCCAAGTCGCCCAGCTCGGACAATTCGCGCCGGGCCAAGAACCGCTCTTGTTTGCTGCAATCCAAGGCATGGGCCAAGCGATCGCGGATCTCGATCGCAGCCTTCAGGTATTTTCGCGCTGACGCACCATCACCGTTCATCAGCGCCGCATGGCACAGAAGCGCATTCGCCTCGCGGCACAGCTCTTCAAAGGGCATCTGCTGCGAGAGAGAAAGCGAAAGCGCATGGAGCGCGGCATCTCTAAACAAAAAGCCTTTGGCCCTTGCGAGCTTCGCGCGCAGAAGCGCAACTTCGGCCTGCGCATAGGGCGTGAGCACAAGCGTGTTGGTTTTATCGAGCATCTGCTCCGCGCGTTCTAAATCGCCGTCTTCAAGCGCTACGCGCGCCGCCACCCGGCAGCATTCGCCAAGCTTGCCTTTTGCGGCGCCCGCTTCCGCGCACGAAAAAGCCGAATTAAGCTCTAAACGAGCCCGTTTTGTGTCTCCGCGCGACAGATGAATACGCGCCGCCACCAGCGAAAAATGAGCCGCTCTCGCCGGCAGCATGGCCGATGCGTTTACCTTGCGGCCAAAGACAAGCGTTTGCTCGGCTTCATCGAGAAGACCTAGATTCGCGCGCAACTCGGCCAAGTTGGCGATCACCAGCGACAAGCGCACCCGATCGCCGATGCGAAGAACGATCTGCACCGACTCCTCGCTCCACTGAAGCGCATTGGCATAGTCATGCTCGGCAATCGCGAGGGTCGCCAAATTGGTCAGCGCAAAGGCAATGGCCGGAAGTTCATCCCGGGCCCGGGCGCGCAACAGCACATTTTCAAAAATCGAACGGGCTTCGCGAAAGCGGGCCGACAAATAAAGCGCAATTCCCCTGTTTAAATGCGCCCGCAGCTCCGCCTTAAAATCGCCCGCACACACCGCATAACCGGCATCCGCGGCAAAATGCTGTTCGGCCTGCAGCCATGCATGAGAGGCCAAATACAGCTTTCCAATCAGATTGCGCGCGTCCAGCCGCGTCGCCGGATCGGCCTCGGGCGATAAACCAAGCTCGGCAAAACGCCGCGCTTCTTCCAAATCGCCCGCCATATAAAAGGCTTCGGAAAGCTCGACGGCGGCAAGCGCTCCCGCTTTAGGCGTGGGCGCCTCTGTATAGGCTTTGCGAAGCGGCACTGTCGCCGCAATCAGATCGCCCCGGGAAAGAAGCGCCCTTCCCAGCGATAGAGCCGTCTCGTAGGACTCGCCGTATTCCGCAATCGCAATCGACGCTATTTCAAGAGCTTTTTCCGCGTCTCCAATGCGGATCGCCAAATCCACCGCGCCCAGCAGTCTTGCCTGCGTGCCAGGTTCTTGCGCGTCGACGCAGCGCTGAAGCACCGCGATCCAGCGCCTCCAAAAATCGCCCCGCGCATCGGGATCGATCATGTGGGACAGCGCCTGCCCCGCAGCCCTTTCGGCTTCATCCATGCGGTGTGCCGCGGCAAATAGCTCAGCCGCCCGAATCAGGGCCCAGCCATCCGCCGCACCTTCCCTCGAGAGCAGCCCGGCCACACAGAGGGCATCCTTTTCATTGGAAATCCGCGGCGCAGCCCCCACTACATCGAAGTGGCCTTCCACCACCCGCCCCTCGGTATCGAGCCTGATTGCGCCCTGCGCAACAAGTTCTTCGAGGGCACCCGCCGAGCCCAAATGCAGCGCGCTGTGCATTGAAATCGCCCGCCCGCACAGCGCCATACGAGCCAGAAGCGAGTGCGCCTCCGCGCTTAAAACAGGCTGTGAAACAAGCTCCGCCGCGTTGAGCGATCGGGCCCGCTGCCACCATGCGCCGAGCGTATCCAGCCGCGCGAATACGGAAGAACCCGCGCCCGACGCTTCCGTCAGCAAGCCTTCCCATACCCGTTTGAGATCTTCCGCGGAAAGCGCCGGAGACAGCTCGCACACCCACGCGCCTTTGGGCTCGCGCAATGACCGCTCTTCCGTGAGCACCACCGTCAGCAAGCCCGCGCCTTCGCCCGCATCCCCAAGCGCCAAATGCTCCGCCACCGCGCGCCCCCATGCGCTGCACTGACCAGGAGACTCCCGCAATAAAAGCAGCGCCCGCCCTGCCCGAAGCGCTATTTCATCGGCCGTTTCCTTTGGCGACGCCGCCGTGCTCGCCGATAGACGCCTCGCCGCCTCGCCAAATGGATCTTCATCGGAAAATGCACCGACGCTGATGACGGCCCGGCCCGACATCTGAGCCCGCCGGAAGAGATGCGCCTTGCACGCATCGAGCAGCGCTGAATCCCCGCGCACAAGCACCAAGCGCGCATGAGGCCCAGCCGCACCGCTCACCCAATCATCGAGCTCCCCAAACGAAAGCAGCGGCCCGGCAGGCGCTCCACCCAAGCGATCGGCCCGCGCATAGACCGCCGCCGTTTTTGCCCGTACGGGATCTGAAGAGGCCAATGCAGTCGCTGCCCTGCGTTCCAAGATTCTTCGAGGCTAACGCGAAGGCTTCGATCGCCGCAATCTTTAATCCAGCGCCTTGCGCTCTTGGTTCGAGGCTTGGTTCAGCGCTTGTTCAAGCGCATTAAACGATTCCACGGGCGCCTCGCCGATCGCTCTGGCCAGCGGAAGCTGCACCCGCCCAGCCGCCGCATACAGCTCGACCAGTTCGGGCATCAGCCGCTTTAGCGTGGCGATATGCCGCGCCACACCCGACACATCCCCTCGCCTCACCGGCCCTGTCAGCGCCTCGGGCAACCCTAAATGCTCCACGTTTTCGGCCACGCTCCGAAGCAGCGGCCCCAGCATTTTCGCCGCTGTTTTCCGATCGGCGCCGGCCTTCTCCAACAGCGCAACCCCGGCCGCCGCAAGCGCCGCCGCCCCATTCGCCACGAGCCCCGCCGCCGCGTGATAGGCCACCCGATCGAGCCCCGCAATCGTACGAGGCGTCATTCCAAGGACTTTCCCGATGCGCCGGGCCACCGCTACCGCATCCCGATCTCCATCCACATGAAGCTGCCCCAGCCCCAGCCTCGGCACAAAGCCAGGCTTGGCAAAGGAAATCATCGGATGCATTTGCGCCACGCGCACTTGGTGTACCCGGGCGGGCATTAAAGGCTCGGGCCCCAGCGCTCCCGCACAATGCAGCACAACCGCTTTTTTGTGCCCGATTAACTTTTGTTCAGCGAGGGCGCGCGCCACAGGCTCGAGATCTTTGTCGCGCACCGCCAAAATGATCGCATCCGCATCGATGGGTGTTTTGGGCAAACCCTTGCGAGCCGGCCTTAGCTTTACATCCCAGCGAACGCGAATCCGAAGCTCGCGGTACAGCGCCGTCCCCACCTTCCCCGCCCCGAAAATAAAGACCGAAAACTTATTTGCCGCGGGCTTTGCCTTCGTTGCTTTCGCCGGTTTCGTTGCTTTCGCCGGTTTCGCCGCCCGCCCCGCCTTTGGCCTGCTCATGATTTCCTCGAGTAAATCCCGCGTGAAACAATGAGCTCCCGCACCCGCTCGGGAATCTTTTCCTTTACCTCATCGAGCCTTCCCCGCGCGGCCGCTTCCCGGATCTCGGTGCTCGAAACCCTAGGAAGCAAAGGCTCCGGCGCCTCATTGGCCTGCACGCCCGCCCTCCCCAGCACAATGGGCGGCGCAATCTCGGCGATGCGATCGAAACGGTGCCACTTGTGTAAATCGGCCAGCACATCCGCGCCGACCAACAGCCGGAATGACCAATGCGGATACACCCCGCGCAAATGCTCCAGCGTGCGAAGCGTCAAGCTTTCCCCGCCCAGCTCCCGCTCCACAGCCGACACCATCACGCCTGGAATCCAGCTCAGCGCCACCCTGCACATCTCCATCCGATCGTCGAAAGCCGCGAGCTCCTTCGCAAACGGATGCTGAAACACCGGCACCACCATCACCAAATCGATAGGGAAAACCGAGAGCGCATACACCACCGACAACACATGCGAGATATGCGGCGGATTAAAACTTCCCCCAAAAAAAGCGACCGTCCGGGGACGCCCATCATCCGACCAATCCAGGGGTTTTCTATCCTCACCGCTCATGGCTCACTCGCGCTGCTCCGGCTTTTTGCCCCTGGCCCCGCAATATTTTCCCGCAGCGTAATGGCTCCCGTCGAATTCACGACCTCAACGCGAATCCCGCTGCCGCTGTCATCCAGCAAAAGCGCGCCGCCCGACTTTGAGCCAATCATCCCGGGCGCCATGAATACCCGCGTTCCCACCCGCTGAAACACAGGCTCCTCCCGCTTTCCAAACACCACCATCGCCGAGCCCGCCATATCCAAATCGCTCAGCGCATCCCGGTCATACACAAAGAGCGCAACCCGCCCGCCCAAGATCTCAATCGTCCGCTGACCCACGGGCAGCGATGCCAGCACCTTCAAACGAAACCTCGCCCGCTCCAGCGCCACAAAGGCATCGATCTCTTCGCTCGTCGCCTGCGCGCATTTCCGGGCCGCCCGCTCGAAAATGGACTGCTCCTCGGTGTCTTCACCAACGATCCCACGAGCCCAGCTCGCCACGACGCGCTCAAGCGCTCCGTCTTCAGCAAGATAGAGAACCTTCTCTGCTTGCACATCATCCAAGAGACGCTGAGCGGCGCGTGCCAGCGCGGGCAGGTTGCCCTGAGCCGGTCCCAGAATGCCGAGCCGCATCGGCGAGAGCGTAGATCAGCGATCGGGCCTTCGTCACAAACTCTTACGATGGGCACAAAAGCCAGCGTGTAATTTGCTAACTTCGCGCCCATGCTGCGGCGCACCCGAGCCCTTTCCGATCCCGTCACCATCTTTCTGGACGGCGATGCCATTCAAGCCGAACGGGGCGAACCCATCGCCGCCGCGCTTCTCTCCGCCGACGCCGTGGCTCTTGCGCGCAGCCCCAAACTGCACCGCCCCCGGGGCCCCAGTTGCCTGCGCGGAGCCTGTGATGGCTGCCTTTTGCGCATCAACGGCGAACCGAATGTCATGGCCTGCATGCGCCGCGTTCAAGGCGGCGAACACATTCAAACCCAAAACGTCATCGGCAGCCGCAAGGCCGATCTTCTCCGCGTCACCGATTGGTTCTTCCCCAAAGGCATCGACCACCATCACTTCATGGCAGGTGTGCCCGGCCTCTCCGATGTGATGCAATCGGTCGCCCGCAAAGTCGCCGGCCTGGGCACCCTCCCCCAATCCGCGGTCTCCCCGCCCACGGCCCAGCGCCTCGCCACCGATATTCTTGTCATCGGCGGAGGACCGGCCGGCATCTGTATTGCCTCCAAACTCAGGACAACCGGCCGCCGCATCACCTTGGTGGATGACGGTGTACAATTAGGAGGGTCGCTTCTCGGCGCTCGAGATCGGCTCAATACCTTCCTCAACAAGCATCCCCTCGAAGGCATTGAGCTCCACCTTCAAGCCACCGCCGCCGGAGTGTATTTGGGCGAAGTATTGGTTGCCCCCACTGCCGGATTCGAACAAGACAGCGCGGCTCAAGGAGCGCTTATCATCGATGCTCCCATCAAAATCTTTGCCACCGGATGCCACGATGGCGTCGCCGCCTTCCCCAACAACGACCTCCCAGGAATCTTCTCCGCCCGGGCCCTCTGCAAACTCATATCCTACGGCATCGAACCCACCGAATCCATTGTCATTGCAGGCCAAGATCCCTGGGCCGATGAACTCACCCGTCTCCTCCCCGACCGGATTGCAGCGCATGCCCCTCTCTCGGAACTGCAAAGCGCCTCCGGCACCAGCCGGCTTCGAAGCGTCACACTCCAATCCCCTGGAAAGAAAGCCCGCACCATCAAGACCCAAACGCTGGCCCTATGCGTTCCAGGCGCGCCTGCCTTTGAAGTTGCCGCCCAAGCCGGCGCTCAAATCAACTACGCCCCCACTCAAGGCTATACCGTTCAAATCAACAGCACCGGACGATGCGGAGAAGGCATCTGGGCCTTGGGAGAATGCACTGGAACGCCTCCCAGCGCCCTTGAACTTCAAACCATCGAAAGCCAAGCGCACAGCGCATATCAAGATATCCTCGCCACCTTGGCCCTATGATCAAACGCAAAGCGATCAAAGTCCAGCCCGCGGGCGCCGACTACCATATCCGCGTTATTGGACACACCCCCACCCCGCTCAAAGACTTCTACCATGCCTTGATGCGCCTCCCCTGGAGCGCCACCATTCTAACCATCTCGGGCGGAGCACTACTTATCAATGCTCTCTTTGCCCTCGGATACATGCTCACCGGAGGCATTGCCAATGCCACGCCCGGCTCTTTCCTCGACGCCTTCTTCTTCAGCTTCCAAACTGCGGGCACGATTGGATATGGGGCCATGTATCCTATCTCCCGCGCGGCCAACACCCTTGTTGTGATTGAATCCATCATCAGTCTAACCCTCACCGCGCTGGCGACGGGCCTGGTCTTCGCGAAATTCTCCCTTCCGACAGCCCGCGTACAATTTGCGAAAAACGCAGTTATTTCGCCTCTCAACGGCGTCCCCACCCTTATGTTTCGCCTGGGCAACGAACGGGGCAACGAAATCATCGATGCCCAAGTGCGGGTCGTCCTCTTTCGCACGGAACACACCGCCGAAGGCAAGCTCTTGTATCGTATGCTCGATTTAAAACTCACACGAGAACGTTCTATATCACTCTCCCGCTCATGGAATGTCTTTCACCCCATCGACAAAGACAGCCCACTATATGGCCAAACGCCTGAAGAATTTCTTCGTCAGGAAACGGAAGTACATCTGATGGTCATGGGCGTAGATGATACCACCAAACAGACCATCCATGCCAAACACGGCTATTATCCGCCGCAAATCCGATGGGGAGCGCGCTTTGCGGACGTGCTCACCGAAGCCGAAGACGGGATATTGGAACTTGATTTGCGAAAATTTCATCAGCTTGAGGCGACCCAGTCCACCGAAGATTTTCCCTATCCCAAGACGGGGGATACATCTTCAGGAGCGATGGCATGAACGAGCGGCCACCTTTTGCCCTTGTTGTACTTCAAGGCGATCCTGCGCATTTAGGTCAAATTTTCAGGCTTGAAGAAGGCAGCTATCTGATTGGGCGCTCGGACGAAGCGGACATCCAGCTCGCCGAAATTACCCTATCGCGAAGACATGCGCGCATCACCATACGAGAAGGCCAAGCCATTCTTCAAGACAGCGAAAGCGCATCGGGCACGGAAGTGGACGGCGAAAGAATCGGCTCCCATATAACCCTAAAACCCAACGCCAAAATTCGCATGGGGCAAGTGGTCATGAAATTGATAACCGATCCGGATGCCCCCCAAGAAGCGTTGGCTGGGTGCCCCCGAACGATTTATGACGGACTCACCAAGACGCTAAACCTGGCAGCCTTCCGAGAAGCGATGGACAGTGCTCTACCAGGCCAATGCTCGTTGATTGTGACGGATATTGACCGGTTTGCCTACCTCAACTACGAGCATGGGCACACCGTGGGCGATGAAGTCCTCTATGAGATGGCACAGCGCATTCAAGAAGTGGTAGGTTCAATCGCTCAGGGGAAGCTCGGGCGTGTGGCCGGGGATTCTTTTGGTATTTTGTTGCCTGGAATGGATAAAGATGCGGCGGGAGAAGTCGCAAAGCGGGTGGTTGAGTGCGTGGCGGAGCGGGATTTTTGTGTCAATGGGATACAACTCGAGGTGTATATTTCGGCGGCGGTAATGGAATGTAGCTGGGCAATGATTTCCCAAACGATCAAGGAACGGATAAACGAGGCGATGGAGGGGATATACCGGGCCAAGGAATTGGGTGGGAACCGGGTTGAGCTGCTTTGATGGCTGGGTTATTTCGCCCGTGGCTTGAATTGCTCCTTCCACACCCGGCCAGATTCACGCAAGACCTAGGGATTGCTCCTTCCATACCCGGCCTGACTCACTCCCTTCCGGCGGGTCACTCCTTCCATTCGGAAACCCATTCACTCGGTTCCCAGCGCCGCTCCGCCAAGATCCGGACGCATGTATTCAGGACCCACATCTCGCTCATTCTGGGCCGGGACTCATTCACTCCGTTTCCCCGCTCACTCATTCCATGCCAAGACGCGCTCATTCAGATCCCGGGCTCACTCATTCCATACCGGGACGCGCTCATTCAGATCCCGGGCTCACTCATTCCATACCGGGACGCATTCACGCCCATGCCGGGCCCGCTCCGTCCCCATGACCCGCGATCCACTTTTCCCCTCCCCACCCCTGGAATACGTTTTCGATCCACGCCGTTCAACCCATTATCCAGCGCTTGTGCGCGGGATGGAAGCCGCTCAATACGCCTTCCCAATGCTCACTCTCAACATATGGAGTCACCACCATGACATTCGATCCCAAAACCATCTCTCCCGAAGCTAAGTCAGCTTTTATCACCCTTGGAAAAACCTTTAGCTCCAAAGATACCCTCCTCCAAGCTCAACTTACCCAAAATGCCTACGCCATCCATGGCCCTGCCCTCGCCAACCATGGGTATGGCCCCGCAGATGCCGCAGAGCTCAAGGATTATATGCTCGCTCTTGTTTCCGCGACCGTCGGCCGTCAGGATGCCCGCGCCGAAAAGAAAAGCAACGGGGCCGCTTTTGAGGATGCCTTTCAAAACGCCAGAAATCTCAGGGCGCGCACCATGGCCGTCGCCCGGAATACCAAAACAGCCCTCCTTAAAACCGGAGGACCCGCCGAAAAAGCCGCGTCGGTTTCGATTCAATCCGTGCTTGATGTCTGTGCTCAAAGCCCTACCGATGGAGCTTCTCTGGCCACCCAATTGGAGCAATGGATTCCATTGCTGAAGGACACCACCATCGCAAATGCAGCCTTGGAGCGGGGAGGTCCTCAAACGCTGGCCGAGCTGGAAAACGCTGTTCCGGCGCTGCGCCTTGCTTGCACGGCAAATTCCTTGTCCAAGGGGACGCCGGCAAATACCGAGCTGATGGATTTGCTTGATGGGTTGATTGTTGAAAATTGCCGGGCGGCGCGCAGGGCAGCCAGAAGCGCAAGCCGTGAACTGGGGGAGAAGGCGATCGCAAAGACCTTTGAGCTGAGCGCCCTGAAGAAGGTGCCGAAGAAACCCGCCCCCTAAGCTCGGATTTATTGAAGGATTCGCCGCCTGCCCGGGTGGACGCTAAATATCACAGCAGAGCTTGCGTTTCCGGCCAGCTTCCCAGGCTCCCGGGGTCGGTCTCCTTTTGCATACGCTGTCAATAGGGATCGTGCGTAAACTGATTTCGAATCAAGCTTCTACTCCCATAGCTCATCGAAAGTCCCACCGCGGAGAAGAAGGTGGAGTTGTTCGTAAAACAGTCAAAGTTTGAGGCATTCCATCGATTGCTGCAGTGATGATCGATATAGCTTTCCGCTTGTTGACCCTGCCAGCGAACCTGCTCGATGCACAAGGCACCGCTTGAGCCCCACTCCGCTTCATTGGTCCATGTCACCGGAAGCTGTGTGTCTTTAGTCTGTAGATTCAAATTGTCCCACACGTTAATCGTTGTGCCATTTTGGGTGTGCGGCATCCCATCTCCACAATAATCGGCCCGCATCATTCGCGTGCACGCCTGATGACTGTGACGCATGGAGACCTCGGAACAACTCCCTCGGAAGCATTCTACCATCTCTCTCCACGGGGCGTATCCCATGATAACACACTTGGCCAGCACAGCGTTCTTACAGGCAAATGTGAACATCGAAGGGTCATCGATATGACTACCGCCGGTGGGTGTTCCGCTGGTCATATCCCATGCCCCCGAAAGAGCGAGCGCCTTTACCGGCGCGCCGTTTTCATATCCGCACAGATTCACGTAGCCAGTTCCATCGTGGTAGACCACGGTGTATTCAAAAATATCGGCCTCCGCCGTTGGCGTGATATCATCAATCCTAACGCTCAGCGTACTGCCATTGGACAGAGCAGCGGAAAACGTTGCGCCGATCAGGGCTCCGCTTACAGGTTGGCTCCCTGTGCTGTTCACCGCCACAAGCTCACCTCCAACCAAAACCACCGATTGAGCAGATGTCACGCCTTGAAAAGAAACGCCGTTAAAATTGATTCCCTGCAGCACAGGCCCTTGAAGCTGGACGCCCTGCAGCACAGGTCCCTGCAGCACAGGACCTTGGAGTTGTACACCTTGAAGTTGCACGCCCTGGCCTTCGAGAATATCCCCAGCGGCAAGCGGTTCTGCACCGTCTCCGGATTCAGCCATGCATCCAAGAGAGGACAGAGCTGCGATGCCGGCGACAAGGGAAAGAGCATGTACGGTCGATTTGAAGTTCATGATAGATTCTCCCAGTGTATGAGGTTGACTCGCGGACTGAAACCGTCTTGATGCAAGATTTTTTGTTGTTTTGTCCGCAAGGGCTTGAACAGAAGCGAATGCAGTTTGGATGCCAAGTGCGGGGCCGCGGCTTGCTTCTGCGTGATTGCAGGGCGTTTCCGAACGTTGCAAATGCCTGTATGGCTGCAGCCCGCCGGCCAGGGGTGGGAGATTGAAATGAATATGCCGCGCGTGTCATCTTGGAGCTGACACCCACTGTCAAGTCTGTCAACCCGTGAATGACACTCCCCAGGTTGTGCTGGAACACAGCATTGCAATGCCCTCATTAGATTGCCGCAAAAGCGCGCCAATACCGAGGACAACCGGACTGGCACGCGCAGTGCACTGCCGCTCTGGTGAAGCCCGCTGAAGTCTTCAAAACGAATAGGAGTTTCACGATGAAATCTCGATTTGCCCTTCTGATCGCTACCATCTCTGCCAATTCACTTGCCGCCGCTTGCAGTATGCAGACGGGACCGGAGGACCTGCCACCTGAGATTATGAGCCTATCCAGCCCAGGCATGGCTGCTCAAAGCATGGAAGCCTCTGCTGGAGCCGCCGCAAACGCTTCCGCGCCATCGAGTCAGTACTTGTTTCCCCGCAATGCAACGCCTCTAGGGTCAAGCTACGAAGACTTGGCCGCGGAATGGTGGCAATGGTCGCTCTCCATTCCCAAAAGCGAGAATCCCATGCTTGGCGGGCCGTGCGAAGAGAACCAGACGGGCGACTTCTTTTTCCTGGCAGGCACGACAGGCGGTTCCGCAGTGCGTTCCTGCACCATTCCGGTTGGCAAGCCTATTTTCTTCCCCATCGTCAACTTTGTCTACTGGAACTGCCCTGAATATGCAGGGGGTTCCTATACCTGCGAGATGGCGACGAGCGAAGAAATGATACATCAGTGGTCGACGGCTTTGGTGGACAACGCGGCCGTTACCATGAACCTTGAAATCGACGGGGTAGCCATTGACGGTTTGGAGGAGTACCGGGCCCATTCCGAGACCTTCCCGGACACATCGAATTTGGCGTGGGACGATCGGGTATGGCCCCACTGCACGGGGCCAATTCGGGATAATTCCTGTGGGGTTCCTGTGGGGTCGCTGCGTAATTCGGTTGGGGATGGGTTTTGGGCGATGCTCAGGCCCTTGCCTGTGGGTTCGCATCAAATACATTTCACGGCGGATTTTCTTTCGGCGGGCGGTTGGCACTTTACGCTGGACGTAGCGTACGACATCGAGGTGGTGCCCTAGGGAACACGCGCAGGGGGACCAAGCCCGGCCTCTATTTCCCGAAGAATGCGTTCAACTTCTTCGCGCGAGGGCTTGGTCTCCCGA
>CAZICM010000041.1:54922-82339 GCA_964537685.1 uncultured Polyangiaceae bacterium | reverse complement strand
AAGCGGCCGAGGCCGATAACGAAGTGGTTTCGGCGCTGGATGCCAAAGGCAATCCCGTGCTGGGGAAGCTAAAGCAGCAGGCGTTTGAGAACGGAAAGCTTGAAGGTCAAGAAGAAGGTAAGCGGAAGGCTCATCAAGCGGTTTTGCTGATGCTGCTGGAGGCGAAGTTTAAAACGGTGTCTCCGGCGCTAAAAGAACGCATTCTCTCCGCGGACAGCGAACAGCTTCAGGCGTGGATTGCAAAGGTGCTGCCTGCTCTCACGCCCGAAGCCGTGTTTATGTAGACCTTCTCACTGCGGCGTGGGCGAAGTGCAAAAACCTCCCACGCACAATGCCGTCACATCGCAGCAATTCGCCGCCGTCTCGCATGCCTCGCCCACAAGTGAGCATGTCCCAGGATTGTCCGAGCAGACTTTCCCGCCCATCCCGTCATCCTTGCAGAAACCATCGCAGCATTCATAGCCCGCCGAACATGTCTCCCCCTTCTTGTGACATGCCTCCAAAGACCACTCGCCGCGCATGTTCTGGTTGTCCAGCCCTTGGCCCGGCAGCCAAAATGCCGGATGACTCGGATCTTGACCCGCCATCGGGTTTACATCGATCGCGCTCACCCACAGTTGCTTGCGCCGCGTGTTCGGATTGGTGTCCACCAAGGTGTTCCCATACTGACGTTCACTCACCACCACCAACCAGAAATAACCTCCCGCCGCAACGGGCATAAAGGTCGGCTCATAACTGGCACTCAATTGCTCCCCGACTAAATCGGGATGGCCGTTTGTCCCTTTCAGCTCCATCTGAACCGATCCATCCGCGTTGCTTAGCCAAATTTCAGCCTGCGCCCCGCGTGAACGGGCTTGCGTCGAACGTTCAAACGCTATCCACTGCGAATCTGCGCTAAATGTGGGGAATGTAACGGTCGGACGCCCTGCATCGTTGGCCACAATCATCTTGGTATTGGAGAATGTGTTGGCCGCCAAATCTACGTCCGTCATCCAGAGCGTGGATTGGGTGAAGTCTAGACCGTTGCCATCCGTGCGCACCGAAAACGCAATTTTTTTGCCGTCGCCCGACCATGAGGGATGCGATGGAGCACCTCCTCCAGGATTAAGCTGGGCCAATTCAACCGCGCTGTCATAGGTGGATAGCGTTAAATAGCCCGTGGACCCAAAGCCACCGTCGTTCCAATGCCTCCATAATACATGCGAACCGTTGGGGGATATCGCTTGGAAGCCCGAGGACATATTGGAACTAAAGAGAGATGCCCCCGTTGCCGCTTCAAAGGTGCCCCAGGGACTATATCCGCCGTGGAAGGAAGCGACAATGCGAGAGCCATCCTTCGAGACGCTGTGACACGCCACGCAAGCTACGCCCGAGGGCTTTTGAAGGAAGTTTTCTGGAGCCTGCGCACCTGGTTTGATTCGTACTACATTTCCGTTATTAACCTCCCAGTAATAAACAAATCCCGTCAGATTTGCGGGAGCGATCTTCCAGGTTTGGGTCTTGGCTTTGAAGGCTGTGGTGCCATCATAACGCTGAATTGAAACAGCCACATCGCCGGTGGTGGAATCCGTTAACTTTCTCCACACATCGGCCGTTGCCGTGGGAAATGAATAGCGCGATGGAGGCGGCACCGTTCCAAAGCCTTCGTACTCAAAATAAGGGCTCTTGGCATGTACATAATACACATCGCCCGCATTGCCGCCGTTCCATTGCATGACAGGCCCGGTTAGACCGCGGGGAAAGACGGTGTTGTTATAGGGATATAGCAGCGTCATCGCAGGATCGTCGGATGATGCGCCATCAAAGATAGGCTTGAGCGTGCCGCCCACCGAATCAGGATCGTTCACAAAACGGAGCTTTACCGTAAAGGTCGTCTGCCCGGTTTGCATAGATGGCAGTTTATAGGTGACTTTGCCAGAACCACCGATAAAACCAGTCGCGTTTACCGAGCCGCTCACAGGATCGATAGCGCCCAAATCGATGCGATCGAACGACCAGGCGCCTCCACTCAGCAATTCTTTTTCGCCGCCGGATTTCACACCATACGCCGCGAAATTCACGGGGCCGGGCATCGCACCGTTAATGACTTCAACCACCGGATCAGGAGGCTGAATCTCAATGGATGTATATTGATTGCTCCCGGCGTCGGTATTAAAAATATCGCCCCCAAATCCACTTCCTGTGCTGCCGCCCGCGGAACCGCCGGCCCCCATGGTGCCCGTGCCGCTGCCCGACGAGTTTTCGCCTCCCCCTCCGCACGCTGCATACATGAGTGCGAAAGATAAAAGCGCCGATAGTCCAAAGCCTAAATGTAGTCGATGCTGTTTCATCATAGGCAAAGACTATAAGCGTTTGGATATGGATCCCACCCTCGATCGATTAGCACCTCCACAACCACCGAATGGACGCAACACATTACACTCTACCGAATTGCTCCCATGCGCCCCGCTCTGAAATCCAGAATCGCTTGCCGAATCTCTTGCTCGGTATTCATCACAAAAGGTCCATATCGAGCGATCGGCTCCCTCAAGGGCTCGCCTCCCAGCAGCAAACAGCGCGCGGACTGGACCGCATCCGCACCTACCGAATATTGAACCGCCTCGCCAGGACCAAAAACCGCGGCTTGGCCTTCCACCACCTCGCGCTCCTCGGCCCCTGCCCTCAGCTTCCCTCCAAATACATATAAAAACATCGAAAAAGAGGCTGGAACCGTCAGGAGCACCCGCGCATTTGGCCGCAATGTCCAATCTTGGTACATCATCGGCGTACGGGTATCAATGGCCGCGCTTACCCCATAGGCTTCTCCCGCGATTACCTTCACATCCGCCAAACCATCCGGCGATTGCCCTCTCGGAATGCCTTGCGATGGCACTTCTTGATAACGAGGTGCCATCATCTTGTCCTTGGACTTTAAATTTACCCATAATTGAAATCCATGCACCCGGCCACCGTCTCGCTGAATGGTTTTAGACGGCATTTCCGAATGCACAACCCCCCGGCCCGCCGTCATCCATTGCACATCGCCCGGGCCAATCACACCCCGGTGCCCCGCCGAATCCGCATGCTCAAACGAGCCCTCCAACATATAAGTGACCGTTTCAAACCCCCGATGAGGATGATCGGGCGCACCCACCGCTTCCCCCGGCCCATAATCGGCCGGACCCATTTCATCCAATAAGAGAAAAGGATCGAGCTGAAGGATATCCTTCGAAGGAAAGGGGCGGCGCACAATAAACCCACCGCCTTCTTTTTGGCGGTGAGCCGTTATCAAACGCTCAATGGGCCGTATATTCATGGCTTGGTCTTTCGAATGCGAAGTTGAATGGGGCGCTCTGGACGAAGAGCCGTCATAAATGTATAGCCAACGGGGGTGCTTTCGGCGAATTCAAAATCAAAACGCTGCGCAATTTGAGCTAAAATCAATTGAGCTTCCAGCATAGCGAAAGATGCGCCGATACATACCCGGGGACCAGCTCCAAAGGGCAGATAAGCCCCGCGGGGACGGGCCGCTTCGGCTTCATGGCTAAAGCGATCGGGCTTAAAAGCAAGGGGATCAGGCCATATATCTTCCCGCCGGCCCATCGCATAGGGAGTGACAAACACAAAGGTCTTGGGAGGAAGCAAATAATCGCCTATTTGCACTTCATCGATAGCAACGCGATCGAGCATAAAAGCCGGAGGATAAAGGCGGGCCGCTTCTTTAAAGATACCGAGGGTATAAGGCAATTTCGAAGCATCTTCGCCTGAAGCCATTTTTCCTTCAAGCGCCGCCGCTACTTCTTCCTTCCAGCGCCTATAGACTTCTTTATCCTGCGATAAATAATACAGCGACCAAGCCATACAAATAGCCGTCGTTTCATGGCCCGCCACAAACAATGTCACCGCTTCATCACGTACTTGTTTATCGGTCATCACCGCGCCATCGTCTTCATCCTGGGCCGCAAGCAGCCGCGTCAATAAATCGGGCCTCGATAGCCCCACCTTCCTCCGCTCGTCGATCATCTGCTGAACTTTGCTATCGAGCGTTTCAATGGCTTCCATAAGCCGAGCCCGGTTTTTTGTAATAAGCGGCGGGGGCTGTTTTAATCCCACAACCGCCGAATCCCTAAAGTGCTCGAGCCATTCAGGCAGGTTGTCCAAATTTAAAAGCGTCTGCGCCAACAGCGAGCGGACCGTAAGCGATGCGCTTCCCGTGACTTGGCCCAAATACTCAAATTCCGTTTGAATCGCCGCGCCAAGCTCATCCGCATCATCAAAGGTATCCGAATCGAAAAGCACTTTGCCCGCGACACCCATCGTAATCCGCTGCATCATCCGCGTCGCGTCCAGCACCTCGCCATCTTGCCACTCGTCAAGATAGCGGGAAATCACCTCGTTCATGGAGTCCGCATAGCTTCGGATAATACCCGGCTGAAACAGCGGCGACATGAGTTTGCGCTGCCTCTTCCACAATTCGCCCTCGCTCGTAAAGATGCCATTGCCGCCCAGGGGATAGAACGCTATCTTGAGCGGAAGCGATTTCTCAAAATGTTTGGCCTTCTCCACCAGCGCTTCATGCGCAAGCGCGGGAGACATCAGGCATGCAACATCGAAGTTATAGAAACGCATACGGCCGATATCGCCCAGCTCTCTCTGGAGGCGCACCAGCAGATCGCCTCTGGAATTCTGGAATTCGGTGACATGACCATTCCAGTGTGCATTGGACAAGACGGGGATATCTTGAAAGGTTTTCATGGCTGTTTTTCCCTTGGATCGGACAGGAGGCGCCCAGATAAAAGCAGGAATGCGCCCGCGTTGTCAATGGGGGAAGATATTGTCCTATTCAAGCATGCCTTGAAAAGAAATCGACCGATGCCCCTGATCCATACGGCGCCGCACGCTCTGGACGCGCTCGGTGAAGGGTTTGGAGGCGAGTTCGCCGTGGGAGCGAAAGAGGGATTGAACCGTCCATTGCGTGAGCAGAGCCCCCACGATACTCTTGCGATCGGCCGTGGATAAGGCCAATCCCGCTTGCTGGGCAATCGATAGATGCGCTGAGAATTCCTGCTGAATATAACGATCTAAGTGATGGCCTGGAATGAAGGTGTTTTGGTGCTGGCCTTCCTGGTGATGAGAAGATCTGCATACAAAAATCATACAAGCGGCGCCGCACTGGTTTGGATCTTTGTGTTTTTTAGGTGCTTTGCGTTCTGCGGCAAGAAAGATTGCCGTGCAGAAAAGCCTTGCTTCGAGGAGCGCCACGGCGATTGGAACGAAAGCCGTCCATTCTTCATGGGCGTACCCAAATACAAATGGCGCGGCTGGTGCCAGGACTGCCGAAAAATTTTTGAATACCGCAGATATCGATTCCGTAAACCGCTCCATATCTTGAACGGTATGCCTGGGCGGAGCGGCGCGGCTGGCAGGATTGTCGGGGTCCCCTCGAAATATAGAAAAATCATCGGCCAAAGGCTTTTGCATCCAGGCTTCGCTCAGTTTATCCCAAGACAGCCCGCAGCCTGGGCGGGGCAGGCGGGTAAAGACTCCATCGAGCACCGCATCGGGGGGAAGGGCCTTTTCAGCTTCGCCCAGGATCAATAGGGTTTGCTTGCGCCGGCGGCCCGGCTGGGCATGGCTTCCAAGATAAGGCCATCGCTTGATCAGCGTGGTCTTCACCTCTTCGCCGCTCGTCGATACACGCCGTATTTCCATAGCGGCATTCTTCGCTGAGTCTTGTTTCACAGGTGCTTCCATAAGCTCGAAAGGCGCAGCCCCATAGATTTTAGCGCGGCGGTGAGCCTGAATCATCTGCCGGAAAGTCCCCTTGGTTTTGTTATCGATACCCAGAACATGGTTTTCGCGGTACATCCATCCGGGCAATAGCTCTTTACCCGGGGCTGGAGCACTGCATTTGAGCGTGCGGGCATTGTGCCGGCAGAGCACATTTTGAAAGCGGACCGTGTCCGAAAAAGCAACAAGCAAGGCATAGACACATTCTTTTTCAGGCAGGCTGAGGATAGCTTTTAGCAATAGCCCAAGCGTAAGAGCCTGGCGGTGATTGGATAGATCGCTAAATGCCGTGTAACCCCGTTTATGCAGCGATCCCGTTTGGGGCGTCCGCGTTATCCCTTGCTCGGGCAGCGGAAGCCCGGAGGCATGCGTCAATAGAAGGGCTTCTGCCTCATCAGCGCGCTCGATGTCCTCGGCATCCGGCGTTTTAAGCGATAGCCGTCCCGGCTCGTCCGGGCAATGCCCGCAATTCACGGCAATGGCCATGAGCCTCGCTCTGGGAACTGCGGCGAACTCGGGCAGCCAAAAGTATTTGTTGCACGCGCGGCACCGAACTTGACCGCGCACCACGTTCCCATTTCCGCTTATGAGTTGTTGACAAGCGCTGCATGGCAAGGGCTGCTCCGGGGTCGGTATCGTGCCGAATGAATTCAATATCCCGCAGCCTAAACAGGCATACACATGGTGAGGATAGCGCCCGGCCTGGGCGATTTTGGGATCTGGGCATAGATCGTTCCTTTCGCCGCAATGACTGCATGAACCCCGCGTAATCCATAAAAAATAAGCGCCATGCGCGGGGCGCCGGCATTGGCCGCACGATGTCTGATACAGCGGAGCGGTGATTCGTTCGCTTTGTTCGATCACCTGGG
The DNA here is from genome assembly GCA_964537685.1 of uncultured Polyangiaceae bacterium. Taxonomy (GTDB): domain Bacteria; phylum Myxococcota_A; class Polyangia; order Polyangiales; family Polyangiaceae; genus CAZICM01. Next base: position 75,701 of record CAZICM010000041.1, on the reverse strand, counting down.
CCGCGCAGGAATCAAAGGCTCGGATATCCAGCTCCACCAGCGCCTGGCGTGTCATCCAGCAAGCCATGGGGTCGGAGCTGCAGCCCATCGTATTAAAACCCAGCCGGTTGGCCTCGGTAAGCACCGTACCAATCCCCATAAATGGATCGCCGATAACACCTTTGAGGCGGTGGGACTGGGCATAGATTTCTGGAAGAGGTCCTTCCCTTCCAAATTCAGCGAGCATGAGCGCACGCATAAGGTGTCCCGGAAGAGATGGCTCGGGAGCATAGCTGATTAGAGGTGGGCGGGCTTGCCTGGACTCTGCGGCATCGCGACGGCAAAGGCGAAGTGCAAATAAGGGATCGAAACGCTGTTCAAGCCTATGGTGCATGAGTTAGGAAACGGATGCTAGAGAGCCTTGCCGGCAAGTCAATCGCGAAAGCCGGCGCTAACCAAAATGGCTCCCACCTAGGGGGCAGATATAGAATATTATCCTACATAGACCGATGTGGATGCCAATGACACCCGTATCAATCTTGAGAGCCCGTGTCCGCGCCCGCCAGCACCCGTTTGACCAGCTCGAAGCGAATCTGGACGTCGCGGGAGGCAGCGTCTGAAAAATCCCGGAACGGGGCCGCATTGGGATCGATGAAAGACGCTATACGGGCATGAAAGGCATTCGTTAAAGGATCGGCGCAGGCTACCCGGACTTGATAGCGGCTACTGGACGGAGCTTCATTCCAAAGCCTGAGCGATGTGGACTCTAGATGTTCATTAAAGAGTACCGCCGCACCTCCGGCAAGAGGCATTAGCGAGGCCGCTGGATCGACAACCCAGCCGCCGGTATTATAGACTTTGGCCCGGTCGGCAAAACCGCTGAGATTGCGCTGTGTTTCAAATGGTTTATGGGTATGCCCAAAGACAAGCGTGATATCCTTCGGCAATACAATATTTTCTTGGGCCAGGGCTGTTTTTAGAGGCCCTGACAGATATTTTTCCATCAGCGACCAGGCGTCCGCGGAATAGACAGTATCCGGCGTCAGCCTATCCTGCTCGGCCATTGCCTTTAGTTTATTCGATACCAGCCACTCCAAAACCGCCTGCGCGGCTTTTTTCTCCAAAAACCCCGCATCCCAGCCGGCGATTAAGGCTTCGACAAGCCGGTTTACCAATGCGTTCAGCTTATCGGGAAATGGAAGGCTATCGTATACCCGTTCTACCGCATCGCCCACCGGTCCCTGCCTTCCCATGGCAGACCAGAAGAAATCAATCCACGCATAGTTCTCCCGTTCAAGTTCATTGGGGGTAGCGGGCGCCGGGATAGCGGGAAAGAGAATATGGCTAAGCTGCGTCATCAAAGTATAGATAGATTCAAAATAGTGGCCATGGTTGAGCAGCAGCGCGCGGTTCTGATTGGTTGATAGAAGGAGAAGATCGGGATAATAAAAAGATATGGGCGGCGCGGCTTCGCCCAGAACCCGGGCGAGCAAGATACCGAGCAGCGTTTGCTGGCCCGCGATACCTGCCCTAAGCGGCGTCGCATAAGGCTCTTTAGGAAAAGGACTGCCCTTCGGCGTAAGCCCCAGCACTTGGGCATATCCAATCTCCTTGGCTCTCATCCATAGATGGTGATCGTAGTTGCCGGGAACATAAAAAATTTCCTTGAACAGAGGCCGTCCATCCTGAACCAGCAGGCTGGCAAATTGTTCAAATACGCCCGCGGACACATGCAAATCGCTAAGGGCGAGCTCCATCGCATCGCCCAGCAGAACAAGCGCGGGCGGCTCGCCTCCTTCGTTCTTTTCAATCAGCGTTTTAAGGCATGCCATTAAATAAAACAGCGTCGGCGATGGAGCGGATACGTCAATCGCAGTGCCATTTTTCAAATGGGTCAGCAGGCTTTGATCCTGGCCCAGATGCAAATCCGAAAGCACAACATAGCGTATATCGAGTGACACGGGTACCTCCTTATGTGTGTAGCAGCGCTTGCGCGCAAGGCCGAAGGATATCTGTCAGCGTAATCTTTTTAAGCGTACGCCAGCGCATCCGCCCAAGGCGATCGTATCATAACCCTGCTGCGCACTACACGGCTTCGGTTGAGCTCCCTCACCGTACTGGAGTACGGCTCGGTCAATCGCCCTAGCCGTGTGGCTGATCGCGACGGGTTCTGAGACGATCTCTCCCAAGATAGCTGGCACCTCGGAACAGATGGAGGCTGGGCAAAACCGCGATCGCTTTCAGCGGGCGATGTGAACTCTCCATAGGCTGCACGATAATTGCTATCGTCAGACGAACAGCCCGCGGCGATAACCAGGAGCAGTTGAGCGCGAAGAGCCAGGCTAAAGGACGGGCTTTTGTTCATGGGGAGTTTCCTCGTGAAGCGGACAGAACATCATAAATAAGCCCCGGGCAAAAGTAGTTTTTCAGAGGCGCGCACACATTTTTTCAAAGAAGGTTGACCCCGCTTTATCGATGGGTTAGAGGCGCCCCTTCGAGGAGAAGGAAAATGCGGCTAAAAACGCCTTTAATAGGGCTCTTGGGTCTGGGCATGGGATGCGGCGCGGCCGGCGATTCCGCACCGCCCGCGGCTATCGATTACACACCAGAAATCACGCTGAATTCGCGATCCATCGATACCCGTAAAGGAGAGGTATCCCTGGCGCTCGAGATTCGCCAAACGCTTAGGGCGGATAGCTCTGATGAAAAAGCGATGCGAATCGCGCTTGTCAAGTTTCCGGCGCCGATTACGGAGGTTCAGGATAGGGCGATGAGAGAAGCGGCCAGCGCTGTATATAGCTATTTGCCGAGCTTTGCCTATATCGTTCAGCTTCCCGGCGGAGATCAGCTCGAAGAAGCCAAGGCCCGTATCCTCAATGCGGGTGCGAGTTTTGTGGGCGCCTACCATCCCGCTTATAAGCTATCCAGAGCGGTGATGCGCGCCGGGGAAGGCGAAGCGTTTAGCGAATATTCCAGGGCAAAACAAGGATTTGAGCGGCATAGTGTAATGCTTCAGATCTATCCCGGCGCGGATACCGGACAAGTGCGCTCGGCCCTGGCCGGCCTCGGGCTTACCGATATCCAAGGCATATCGGAGGGAAAGCTTTGGTCGAGAATCCGCCTATTGCTTACGCCCCGCCAGATTGGCGAATTCCGAGAAGCCCTGGCCCGCCTGCCCGAGGTGTTCTGGATCGATATTGAACCTAGAAAATCGCTGCTCAACGATACCACGGTCTGGGTCGGACAATCCGGGCTCTCTGCCAATATGAGCACACCGGTATTCGATCACGGTATCTATGGGCAAGGGCAAGTCGTTGCCGTACTCGATACCGGCCTCGATCCTGATATGTGCTATTTCCGGGACCCCGCGGCCGCCCCGCCGCCTAGAAATGAATGCAATGGAGGAACCCAAATCGATGCGGCTCAGCGAAAGGTGCTCGCCGTTAATTTCTTAGATCCCGGGGAATGCGCGGGCGGTATCGCAAACAATGAATGGGATACCCAAGATCATGGCACCCATGTGGCGGGCACAGTCGCGGGCGATAACTTTGCGAGCCCGGTTCTTCACGATGCGGGCGATGGAATGGCGCCGGCCGCGAAGCTTGTGATTCAGGACGGCGGATATGCCATCGATAACTGTGGAGACCTGCCGGGCATAGGATGCCCTGTCATTGATCTTAAGCCCCTCTTCCAGCAGACCTATGATCAAGGAGCGAGAATTCATAGCGATTCATGGGGAGACCAAGAGAACAATCCCATCCAGAACAACTATACGGCGGCCTGCCAGGATGTGGACGAATTTATGTGGAATCACAAAGATTTCCTTATTGTATTTGCGGCGGGCAATTCGGGTTCCGCGGCGGGAAGCGTAGGAAGCCCCGCCTCGGCCAAGAGCACGGTGGCCGTGGGTGCGACGGAGCGGGGTTTACTTGCAGACACCATGGCCAACTTCAGTAGCTGCGGCCCGACCGATGATGGCCGCATTAAACCTGAAGTCGTTATCCCGGGCGCCGGAATTATATCGGCGAACGCTGATAACAACGCCGCCAGCAATAACTGCAATACCCGATCGATGAGCGGCACAAGCATGGCCGCACCCGCGGCGGCAGGACTTTCTGCACTCGTAAGGCAGTATTTCAGCGATGGCTTCTACCCTTCGGGGATGGCTACGCCGGCGGATGGATTTATCCCTTCAGCCGCTTTGGTCCGGGGAACGCTGGTGCATTCGACCGTTGCGCTAAATGCCAATGTGATGCCTTCCAATTGCCATGCCTGGGGCCGTATCTTGCTGGATAGCGCGCTTTATTTTGCCGGCGATGCCAAAAAGCTATGGGTGATCGATGAATCCGCAGGTTTTGCAACTGGATCGTCGAACGAAACTCTTAGCATTTCATTTACAGTACATAGCAATACCCAGCCCTTGAAGGCGACATTGGCCTGGACCGATTATCCTTCAACCCCGGCGGCCAATCCTCATATCAACAATGATATCGACTTAGAGGTGGTCGGCCCCCTTGGCACTTATGCCGGCAATGCATTTATGAATGGGCAATCCAAACTGGGAGGCAGTCCCGATCGCATAAATACAGTAGAGCAAGTGTATTTAAAGCAGCCTCCACCCGGAGAATATACCGTCACCGTTCGCTCGTTTAATATTCCCAACGGAAGCCAGCCCTATGCGCTCATATTCAGCGCAGACGCAACTGAAGCGGGTTCACTTGGGGCTTCCTGCATTCTGGGCACGGATTGCGATAGCGGATTTTGCGCGGACGGGGTATGCTGCAACACCGCCTGCGATGCCGGCGAATGCGATGCGTGTTCACAGGCGGCCGGCGCTTCTCAGAATGGCCAATGCTCACTTTTATCGGGAAACCCATGCAATGACGGCGATGCCTGTTCCCAAAGTGATATCTGTCAATCGGGAACATGCACCGGAAGCAATCCTGTGATATGCGCGGCCCTCGATGCCTGCCATGATATTGGGATATGCGATCCGGCCACCGGGCTATGCTCTCAGCCCAACAAGGCCGATCAAACGCCCTGCGATGACGGCGATGCCTGCACCCAAATCGATACATGCCAGAGCGGCCTATGCACAGGAGGCTCTCCCGTGGTATGCGCGGCGCTCGACAATTGCCATGTGGCCGGCGTATGCGATCCTATGACCGGGGTATGCGATCAGCCTATCAAAGCCGATGGAGATCCCTGCGACGATGCCAATGGATGCACGGAAAGCGACACCTGCACCGCAGGGGTATGCTCCCCGGGATCGCCTAAAGTTTGCCCAGATATGGGGGAGTGCCAGGTATCCAACGGATGCGATAGCATGATAGGCGAGTGCGTATACAATTTCAAAGCCGATGGCACACCATGCGGGGAAGGCCAATGCCAAGCCGGAGCGTGTATACCTATATCCGCCTCGTCGTCGAGTTCATCGGGAAGTTCATCAGGAAGTTCATCGAGCGGGGCCGGAGGCGGCGCGGCCGGCGATCCCGGCGTAGAAGGAGGCTGTGGCTGCGGCGTTGCCGATACATCGGGGCGAAGCGCGTGGAGCGCCGTAGCGCTATTGCTCCTTCTTGGCCTAAGGCGGCGGCCTGTTATGAGTTGTTGACAAAAGGGCCAGACACGCCTCATAACAAGCGTAAAGAGTCCATAACAGTTGCAAAAACTTAAAGGAGAACAAAAAGCCATAAAAAGCCGATAGATCTAAGATCATATCGCCATACGGAGGGGGCCAGCGCAGGGTGGCACCTCCGTTGCGACAGCGGCTATCCGGATTCGCCAAAACCAAATGGAGGTACGAATCATGGATAAATCGCGCTTGGTAGGTATTGGTCTTTTGGTTCTCGGCATCAGTTCTTATGGCTGCCTAGACCCTTCGCGCAAGCCGGATTTTTATGATCCTGACCGGCCGCTCTATAGCACGCAATCGATTATCTCTGTTGGGTCGGGGGGAATAGGAGGTATCAATGGAATGCTCCGGACCGATCTAACGGGAAATGATTTCCGCGTCGTTGAAGCTGCATCCTCAGAGCTGTGGGACTCTCAATCACCGGGCCAAGCAAGCGCAGGACTGCTTATTACGGGGCTGTTTAATACCGATTCCGCGCGTAATGTGCTGCACTACGCGATGCGGTGCGCATTGGCCTCGCAGGATGGCGTGACGGGCGGCGAAGTGCCTAAACGCTATGCGGGAGGCGGGATTCTGGCGGGTACGGGCTCCTGGACGATTAGCTCTATCGATGCCGTACAGACAAGCGCTGTACTGACTTGCCTGATTGCCCATGCCAATTACCGCGGAGATAACGTGCCCATCGTTCTCAATGGGCCGCTGATCCAGGGAGATGGCGCCGACCATTCCGACGCCGATATGGTTGAGGCCGTATGGCTTGCGAAATTGGAGAGCGATCCGACGGCGCCCAATGGTATCCGCGTCCGTTACAACGTATGGCCGCGCGACGATCTTGCCGCGTATTGTGGAGTGGATGCCGGTGATACCATTGTTAACCGCACCTGCGGCAATCTATCGCCGGAGGATTGCCAAATCGTTCATCGCACCGACTTCAGCACAGCCTGCACGGGGTCGGACGGAGTTTATGAATGCGACGGACTTCCCGCTATACAGACCAGCCTCCGCGCTTCCGATCTGGATTTGATCTATCCGGGCTGCATGCTCTAAAGTCTACGCCTAGCGCGGGGATTTAAGCTCAGGAATCTCCTGGGATATCTCGCGCGAAAGCCACGGATTAAGCCGAACGGCTTCTTCGGCAGCCTTTGCCGACCGAGCCCAATCCTCCCTTGCCTGCCCTTTATCCTTTTGCCCCAATGCCCGCAGCCCATGCAGCTTTGCCTTCAGCACAAGCGCTTCGGCCATGGTCGGATAATTCCTTAGCGCTGTTTCAATATAGTTGAGGCATTTTTGAATTTGCTCCCCTGGATCTTTCTTTGAATACCGGATCGACTGCTCGGCTTTTAGAGCACATAGCTCGGCCGCGCCGAGAAAGATACGGGGTTCAAAGCGGGAATCGAGCAGCGGCTTGAGTAGCTCCTCTGCGTCCTCAAACAATCTATCATCGGCCGGCCCCTTTTTCATTAGCCACGCAATTTTCATCGCTTTGGTGCGGGCAAGCTGAATGGAGAATTCAATAACATAGGGCTTCTTTTTTAGGGCTTCTACAAAGCTAACCGCAGCCCTCTCAAGCGTGGGAAGCGGATCGATATCGCGGCTCATTTTGTATCTTGCGCGCGCCAACTCGAGAAGCCCTGTCAGTTCATACGGTTCACTCGTATTCGAGGCCATTGCGCGAACTCTCTCGGCATGCCCAAGGGCTTCATCCAGCGCTGTACTTGGATCGTCCCCTTTGGCGAGAAGCTCCAGGGCATTCACATGCAGAGCGCGGGCTTCAAAATTTGGGATTGCGGGGAGATTCAGCGATTTAGATTTTAAAGCCGCGAGCTCTGCCTGCGCGGCCCCAATGGATACACCGGCCGGCTTGCCGAACTCATTTAGGTAATATGCCTCGGCAATCCGTGTGGATACCTTAACAAGCTGTGTAAGACTGCTATCAGGATCGAGCTTAAGCGCAGCATTGCATGTTTTCGAGATCTCTGCCGCTTCGCTTTCAATATCAATACCGAGCCGCCTATTCTGATACAGGCGCAAATCAAGCGCCGAGCATAGCTCGTTAAGCGCCCAGGAAAACGAGCTATTGCGGCGGATTGCACTCCTATAGGCATCTATGGACTCGCTCAGCTCTTCACGGCTGTCCAGGCCAAGATCCACTTTATAAAATCCGCTCGTCCTCAGCGCAGAGCCCACTAGATAGTCTCCAAAGAAATCATCCGGGAATTGCTTCCTATAACTGTATGCGAGCCGTTTTGAGTCCGCAATAACGCTATCCAGCTCGCTGGGATTCTCGCCGGAAGACAATTGAACCCAGGCTTTCACCGCAACTACAAAACTCCGCCGCCCCATTCCCCTCTGATTTCGCGAGCTTGCCTGAGCAGCCTTATCACAGCTCCGCATCGCGGCTTCAAACGGCGACTCCGATGGGTCCGCGTCGATAGCGGCGCTCATCAGCAATTGAATCTTAAGCTCGCATTCTGCATTGTACACATCCGGATCGCTGCGGGCAATGGTCGAGGCTTGCTCATAAGCATCGCGGGCCAGCCCAAACGCCTCGCTCATCTTGTCTTTATCGAACAGCGCAGAAGATGGGCCAAAGAGCAGCCCTTTTGCGAAATAAGCATCACCCATCAGTTTATGGGCTTCATAGCGCCATCCTGTCTTCTCAAATGCATTCTTTGCTTTCCCAATCGCGGTATCGTAGTCCGCCGAATAGAGCGCAATCAGGCCCTCAATCAGCTCTGGATCTTCAGAGTCGATGCCCTTTGCCATTTTCAGGTTGTCAAGCGCGGGGCGTTTATAAATTCTCTCTATCTCTTCCGATCGGGCTTTCTTCAGCTCCTCTTGCTCGATCTTCTGCAGCTCATCGAGCTGAAGCTTATAAATCTCACCCTGAGCGATCCCCAGCGCGTAATTTAGCTTTAGATCGCTATACCCGGCCTCCTTTGCTTTCTGTAAGTATTCCAATGCTTTTTCAGGCTGCTGGAGGACCAAATACCCCCTGCCAATCGCATAATAGCGCACGCCTTTGCCAACCTCCCCGTCTTTATCGATTTCGTTCTCTATCTCGACCAGCTTCTTAGCAATTTCATCTCTTTCATTTTCGACATCATGCAGTGGGCGGGCATAGACCAGCCTCATGCGGTACTCGATTTCCTTAACACTCTCGCCAAGCCGCCTTGAAAGCTCCTCCCGGCGGTCTGAAATCCGCTGCGACCTTATCGTCATCGCCACAAACACAAGCACCACCGCAAACGCAGCCGCCGCAATACTCACAAACAGCTTATGCTTGCGTATCTTCTTATACAGCACATACACAATCGACGCATCCCGCGCCCGCACCGGCTCGCCATCCAAAAACCGCTGCAAATCCTCGTCCAGCGCCTTTGCCGATTCATACCGGTGATGAGGCTCTTTTTCAAGGCACTTCAGCACCACCGCCTCGATATCAATCGGTATCGTAGGATCAAGCTTTCTTAGCGGCTGCGGATCTTCCGTCGATATCTTCTCCAATAACGTGTACAGGCTGCTCGCCTCAAAAGGCGGCTTCCCCGTAAACAAGCTATACATCGTCGCGCCAAGCGAATAGACATCCGTGCGCCGGTCCAGCTTGCGAATCTCTCCCCGCCCCTGCTCAGGCGCCATAAATGCCGGCGTCCCCGCCACTACGCCCGTTACCGTATGCCCTTGCGCCCCAATCTCCCGCGCCAGGCCAAAATCCATCAAATAAGCCTTGTGCTCTCCCCGCTCTCCGTCTTCCACCATAATATTCGAAGGCTTTAAATCGCGGTGCACCAGCCCCATCCGGTGAACTTCATGCAAACCCTTCGATATCTGCTGAACAATCTTTACTTTTTGCTCCAGCGTCAGCTCGTCCCCCACTTTATCGAGCGATACGCCGTTAATCAATTGCATGACAATATAGCGGATATCCCCTTCCACACCCATTTCATATACTTTGCACGCATTCGGATGCTCCAGCGATGCCTGGGCCCGCGCTTCCCGGAACAGGGTTTCATTCACCGTGCTCCGCCCAGCCCTCAGAATTTTTAATGCGATATCCCGGCCCAGCCTTTTGTCATGTGCCTGATACACATCCCCCATACCTCCATGGCCAAGCAGCTTACCCACCTCAAAGCGCTCCGCCAGCGCGGGCGGAAGCACAATCGGCGCGGACGGCGGAATCGTGCTAGGCGGCGCATCGTCCGGCTCACCAGAGGCCGATAATGTGCTTTTTAGCTTTGGATCGGCTTCGGTTTTGGCATGGCCGATATCATCGCTTGCCTTCGCCGGTTTCTTTACATGTACGCTGGTATTGGTAACGGTAATATCTTCCGCGCCAGGCAGCCTGCGCTGCCCCTTGAGAGCTCTATGCCTGCCCATACCTTATATTCCCGCCGGCGATTTAGCCTTTATGCCGTACTTCTCTAGCAGCCTATGCAGCAATTGCCTTGAAATTCCCATAGCATCCGCCGCCTTCGATATATTGCCATCGTGAGCAGCCAGCACTTTTTTAATGTAGCGGGTTTCATATTGCTCCACCAAAAGCTCCCTTCCAGCCAGCAGCGGCATCGCAAACAATTGCTCGGCCGGGCGTATACCTTCATGGTTTTCCTCGCCTGCCTTGACCCCAAGTTCGGGAGCGGGTGTTTTCCGGTCGCCCTCGGACCCGCGCAGCACCCCCGGCATAAACTCTTCCAGAAGATCTGGAAAGAGAATAAGCCTCGATACCATATTGCGAAGCTCGCGCACATTGCCCGGCCAGTCATGCGATAGCAAAAAACCCAGCGCATGAGGAGGCAAATCTTCAAAGGTCTTTGGAGGCTTCATCGCCGATAAAAAGCGCGTCGCCAATAGCTCAATATCTTCCTTGCGATCGCGCAGCGGCGGCACAGAAACTTCAACCACGGCCAGCCGGTAATACAAATCCTGCCGGAATGAACCCTCATTCACCTTCGCCTTTAAGTTTCTATGGGTCGCAGCAATAACGCGGACATCGATAGGCTTATAGGTATTTGTTCCCAGGGGCCGCACCTGCCTCGACTCCAGCGCTCTTAACAATTTAGGCTGCAAATCCAGGGGAAGCTCACCAATCTCATCCATAAACAAAGTGCCCCCATTGGCCTTCTCCAACAAGCCCACCCGGCTGCTCACCGCGCCCGAAAACGCGCCCCGCGCATGTCCAAAGAGCTCGGCCTCCAATAAATTGGGCGCCACCGCCGCACAATCCAATACCACAAATGGCCCGCTTTTCCTGCGGCTATGCTTATGAATTTCCTGGGCCAGCACTTCCTTACCCGTACCCGACTCGCCCAGTAGCAATATCGTTTCATCGGTGGGCGAAGCCCGGAGCAGCCGCGCAAACAGCGCTCTCATGGAAAGGCTCTGCCCAAGCACATCTCCAAAGCGATCCGAAGGCGCCAAGGGCAATATCACCGGCTCGCCCTCCGCCCGGATCACAAGCTCGGAATTGCCAAATGCAACCGTTGTATGCAGGGGCAGAATGCATTCAAATATCCTTAGTTTAGCGAGGAATGTTCCATTTTTACTTCCGAGATCGCGAAGCGCGACACCCATCTCGCCGATGTGCAAATCGAGATGCCTGCGCGAAACACGGCTATCGCGCACCACCAGGTCACAGTCGGAGCTGGTTCCAATGGTTAGGCGCTGCATTGAAAGAGCTTCTTGAAGCATTTGGCCGCCCGGCATTTTCACGGACACATAGACACGCGGCAAATGAACGGTTTGACCGTCGAGCGTGGCGATAAGCGTTGATTGGTCGGACTGCGGCTCCGTCATGGCCTGGGTATTAAGCTGCCGGCCCGGCTCAGATGTCAATGCCCAAGTAGCCATCGAACGCTCGAAGTTGGGCTTGGTTCAACATTGTGTTTTCACCCCTTGTCAATCTTCCCGGGCTCGCGTTAGCATGCGCGCACTGCGATCGGCGCAGGGCAAACACCGTCCTCAGATCGGCGAACACCCCGGAGCAAAAGCAACGTGAGCACACCAACCAGCGAAGAAAACAAAGCCGCGGAGACCCCAAAGCCCAAAGGGACGGACGACGCCTTCGCCGATGTCAAACAGCTTGGTCTTGTGGCTTCGATATTAAGCCTGGGCTATGTATTTTGGGTTGTTGGAGCGATGGAGATGGTGGAGCGGCTGGCCTATTACGGCGTGAAGGCCGTGGCCACGCTTTATGCCAAAGATCCGGTATCCAAGGGCGGCCTGGGCGTGGATATGGCCAGCTTTGGAACAATTTTAAGCGTATGGGCGCTGCTTCAAAGCTTTGTGCCGGTGCTCACGGGCGGCCTATCCGATCGCTATGGATACAAGGAAACGATTTTTGCCTCGACGGTGGTAAAAATCATGGGCTATTTGGTGATGGCCTTTTTCCCTTCCTATGGCGGTTTCTTTGCTGGAGCGATTTTGCTGGCAACGGGAACGGCGATCTTCAAGCCTGGCATTCAGGGCACGCTGGTCAAGTCGACCAACCGCCAGAACAGCTCGATGGCCTGGGGAATTTTTTATCAGACGGTGAACATCGGCGGATTCCTTGGGCCGCTGGTCGCGGGCTATATGCGCAAGATGGCCTGGCAGAATGTCTTTTTCGCCTGCGCGGGCATTATCTGTTTTAATTTTTTGCTATTGCTGACCTATAAAGAACCCGGCAAAGAAGAGCGATTGGAGCGGGCTAAGCAGATAAAAGAAGGCAAAATCAAACAAGAGAGCCTCGTGGTAGACTCGCTGCGCGAGCTGGCCAAGCCCAAGGTATGGGTATATCTGGTTATTTTTTCGGGCTTTTGGTTTATGTTCAACGCGCTCTTCGATGTATTGCCCGCGCATATTGAAGACTGGGTGGATACGCGGGGCATTGTGCAGGCGTTTTTTGGCAATGAAGGTTCAAAGAACGCGGTTGTAAATTTCTTTGTGATTACGAGCAAAGACGGCAAAGAGATATTGCCCGAAGGCATGCTCAATTTAAACGCGGGCATGATCATGATAACGTGCTTTTTATTCGCGGCGTTATCGGCGAAGATGAGAGCGACGACGAGCATGGTGGTGGGAACGCTATTGGCCTGCGTATCGCTCTGTTTATCTGGCTATTCGGTGCTTGGCTTTTTGAGCGTCGCGGCGATAGCGATATTCAGTGTAGGCGAGATGCTCTCGAGCCCGAAGTTTGGAGAATTCATTGGGAATTTCGCGCCTCCTGACAAGAAGGCGATGTACCTTGGATTTTCGCAGATGTCGCTGGCGCTGGGATGGACCTTGGAGGGGAAGATTGGGCCTGTATTGTACGAGCATTTAGCGTCGAAGGAAGCCTTTTCGCGGGCGATGCTGGCGCAGAAGGGATTGATGGCCGAGGACGCGGTTAAGGCGATACCCCAGGGCGAAGCGTTTACGAAGCTGGTGGAGTTGATGGGACAAGACAAGTGGGATGTAACGCATATGCTGTATCAGCAGCACGGCGCGACGATCGGGCTGGTGTGGTACATCATGGCGGGCATTGGCGCGGCGAGCGCGCTGGGTATCTTTATGTATGGTCGCTGGATTGCCAAGCCTGCCAAGGCAGGGGAATAAGCAATGAACACAGTCGCAGTGGATGAACTGGAAGAAGGCGTTAGCGCGCCTGATTCCGACATGGAAAGCGACGAGCCTGAAATGGAATCTTCCCTTCACCTGATGCAATTGTTCTTGCTGCTTGAATGCTTGGAGCTCTACTGGAAAGAGCGCAAGGATTTTTTCGCGGCTGGCAACATGAACATTTACTACAGCGAACGGCAATGGAACAGCGAACAGCAATCCAAGAGCGATCATTTTCGGGGTCCTGATTTTTTCGTGGTATTGGGCACCGAGCGCAGGCCGCGCAAGAGCTGGTGTGTATGGAGAGAAGACGGCCAATATCCCCATTTGATTGTGGAAGTTCTTTCAAAGGGGACGAGTCCTTTGGATAGGGGGCTAAAGAAGCAGATCTATCAAGATATATTCCGGACGCCGGATTATTTTTGGTTCGATCCTATCACGAAAGAATTCGCTGGTTTTCATTTGATTGACGGCCAATATGAGCCTTTGGCCAAGGACGAACAGGGCCGTATGCCGAGCGCGCAGCTTGGTCTATTGCTGGGTGTGCATGAAGGGATGCTGCGTTTTTATACAGAGCAGGGAGAGCTCTTGCCTTCGGGGCGCGATTTGGCCGAGCGCAATACCGAACTCGCAGAGCACAATACCGAACTCGCAGAACGCAATGAAAAACTCATGGCGAAGCTGAGGGAGATGGGGATTGATCCGGAGGCGCTAGACAACACCCGCTAGTCCCATCGCCCCCTACCCTCTCAGCGCAAACAGCGCAATCCCGCTCGCCACCGCCACATTCAGCGAATCAAAGCCCGGCGCCATCTCAATACGCAATACCCGATCCGCCCCCTCCATCGCCCCACGGCTTAATCCCTCCCCCTCCGTCCCTAACAACAATGCAATTTTAGAGGGCAACTCCCCCGCCTTCATCAGCGTCCCAATCTCCTCGGCTTCCGCCCGAGGACTCAACGAATACACATAAAATCCCGCCTCCTTCGCCGCCTTGACCAAAACTTCCCCACTCTCCCCCACGCCCGCACGCCCATAGGGAACCACCAACGACCCACCCACCGATACCCGAAGCGCCTTCCGATAGAATGGATCGCAGGTCTGCGCATCCATCAACACCATATCCGCCCCAAATGCCGCCGCATTTCTAAAAATACCCCCCACATTGTCGTGATTTAATATGCCCTCCAAAAGCAAAATCCGCCGCGCTTCCGGCATCCGGGCCAATAACTCCCCGGGCGATGGCACCGAAAGACGCCCCACCGATGCCAAAATCCCCCGGTGAATATGAAACCCCACCAGCTCATCCATTAACCCCTGCGCCGCTATATACATAGGCACTCCCGAAAACGCCGGCCCCTCCAAAATAGGCATCAGCTTGCTTACCCGGCCCGCCGACAACAACAAAGAACGCGGCCGAAAACGAAGGCTCTGCGATAAAACCCGAAGCACAACCTCCCCCTCCGCCAAAAAACTCTCCCGCTCCCGCATCAAATCTTTGTCGCGTACATTGCGGTAATCCCGAAGCCGCTCATCGTTTAAATCGCTCACCTCAATACAACGGCCCAATATCTCATCGCTCATCGTCATGCCCAGCCACCCTTCGGCCCAGCGCCTAAAATGCTCCATAGTAAAAAATTAAGGTGGACACAAGCCAACAAAATACCTATCCTGCCCTCCATATCCATGTCCGATAGCATGCTCGATATCGAAGTCACCCGCCGCTGCAATCTGCGCTGCGATTATTGTTTTGTCGGCTGGTCGCGCGATTGGACCAGCGATATGCCTGAATTAACCGCTCATCGCATTGTCCGCGAAGGCGCTGGGCTCTTCCGTCAACTGCATTTTACCGGCGGCGAGCCTTTTGCCTATAAACCCCTGCTCGATCTCTGCGAGGCCAGCCTTAAGCTCGGCTATGAAGAAGTGCTCATCAATACCAATGCCACCATGCTCACGGATGCCTCGATCAGCCGAATGCAGGCCATGGGTCCAAAATTAAGACTGACCATCAGCTTGGATGGGCCTAGGCATCTTCATGATGCGGCGCGGGGAGAAGGCACCTTCGACGAAGCCGGAAGAGGGCTGGCCTCGCTTTTATCCAAGGGAATCCGCGCCTGTGTGATGTGTGTGGTCACGCCCTCGGTGCTTGAAGTACTGCCCGAGTTTTTAACGGAATTGGCCGAAACCTATCCCAGGTTTGAGGGCGTAACGCTCTTTCCCGTGGGCGTTGGACCCGAAGGCTCTCAAAAACCGGGGGTTTTGTTAAGACCGCTCACTCCGGCCGAACTGTCCAGGCTGGCGATGATTACCGCGATTAAATACCGAATGGGATATCCTGTGAATGTAGCCGCTTATCCCATTATCAACCCGCTCCTGCTCGCCTTTGGCTATCCGCGTGAACAGCTCTATCAATGCAGCGCGGGACGGGGCCGGGTGTGTGTGCATGCCGATTTATCGGTATCGACCTGTCATCCCGTCAAAGAGCCCGTGTATGGCCAATACCGGCCTGGATTGTTTAAGGAAATCGCCGGAATGGAAGCCCATGCGCGAATGAAGCATAGGGACTTTGAAGGCTGCCGGGAATGCGGGCATCAGGAAATTTGCGGGCATTGCCGGGCTTTTGTTAGGTCTTCGGGCGAAGATCTCTATGGAAACGATCGAATCTGTTATGAAGTGCTAGGGGAAGAATCGCCCGCGCCGAGGAAAGCTCAAAAACGCAGGCTGCAGCTTGTACCGCCCTGAGTTTAACATCCCAGCAGCGAAGAAGGCGGAGCGTCGTCGTTCTCATACATCTCAAACATACATCCATAGAACGACACCCGCGTCGCGGCTGCGGAGGCAGCGCCGCACCCTTGGGAGGCAGCGAATGCGGTAGAGCGGGCGGCTTTTGACCTGGCTTTTTTGCTGTTCTGGATAGCTTTCTTGGGGCTTGTGGATTGTCGGGGCGTCTTCATGGTTTGGGGTTTGTGCAACGCTTATACCAAGCCCCAACGGCCCTAAAATCTCTAGATGCAAGCATAGACAGCCCTATTTGAGCGCGGCTCATTCAATTTGGAGCGATCCATTTTGAAGCGGAGCCCAAGGAAGCTTCAAAAAAGACCTTGACGGATGAACACACAGGCACTAAAGACCCGCGCCATGTCAACGATTGTACTACGTTATTTTCCGGTATTAGGCCGGGTCCAAGCCCTTCGGCATGCCCTCTTGGATGCGGGCATTGCCCACGAAGACCTTCAAATTCCCTTGGAAAAATGGCCCGAACACAAGACCAATACGGCCATCGCCGGACCTTTTGGGGGATTGCCCACGCTATCCTGGGATGAAGGCTTTATTTCGGAGACGCTCCCCATCGCGACCTTCTTGGCCAAACGGCTGGGGCACTACGAAGACTTATCCGATATTCAAATTGCCTTTCATGAAAGCATTATCTCCAATTGCTATATGGAAGGCATTTGCCGGCTGGGCGAACTGGTCTGGTCGGATTTGATCTATCCCGGAGTGGATTTGAAGGCGAGCCTGCCTATGTTAATCGGGCGGATCGTGGATAAGATGGCGCGGCTTTCGGCGATTGCTCCAGAAGGCGGTTTTTGGGGCGACGCGCATGCAAAGCGGCCTGTGATGTCCGATTTTTTTGCGGCCGAGACTTTGTATGTTCTGCGCTATGTGCTCGGTTCTTCGAGAGAAGCGGCGCTTCGTCCCAAGATGCCCCGTTTATTTGCGATGGAAGATGCGCTTCGGGAGCGGCCTTCGCTGGCGGCGGCCTTTGCGTCAAGGCCCCAAGCTTTTACAGGGCATCCTTCGGAGACGGCGGCCGTTGCGAAGCTTCAGGAAGCCGATCTGTCGGCCATTGGGCTTTAAGACGCCTATTTCCGGATGAGCCTGCCGGGCCGCAGCCGGTTTGAGGGTGGGGATTGTGGAACCCTCATTTCTTAGGAGGCTGAGACGGAGACGAAGGTTCAATACTGCCACCAAAGCCTGGAACGACACCGTGGCATTCCCGCCCACCAGGTAAATAAGAATCCTCAATGCATTTAGGATCGTACACCCAAGTCACGCGCTTGCACTCCTCGTTGGACACACAAGACCGGCAGCGCCCTTCCATGCACAGATAGCCCCCGCATTGACGATCGCTCTCACACCGCTGTCCGATGAACGCGCGGCACGTCCAGATTGCGGCACAACGCCCTCGATCACAAAAGCCGTCACCACATTCTTCGTCTTTGGCACAAGTTCGCTTTGGAACGTTCTTGGACCAAGCGTGCTTAGGACAGTCTTCCGCAATGGTTTTGTCGGCAGGCGATAGATTCGTTTCCGATGGTGGCCCCTCCACCGGAGCCCCAGAGGAAGCATTTCCCGGCGCTGTGGATATTGGCCCAACCGATCCCGAAGGCACGGCGGCGGATAGAGAGGGCGGCAGCGCTTTGGGACCCAGCTCCACGGGGTGCTCAATGTGTCCACCACCAGGCGCTTCATCGCTTGAAGAGCAGGAGGCCATGCACGCAAGCGCTATCCACGGCGCGAACACAATCCATATAGGTTTTGAGTAGGCTTTGCGTATCCTTTGAAGATTCATAGCCATTTGCATCCCGGATGTTTGCCGCCGGGACCTCCGAGAAAAAAGAAGCTGCTATTCCAAGGCGGACCCAGGTGAGTCAGTGTTGTACGGTTATAACAGAGCGGCTCTTTAGGTATCAAGGAGAATTCGTCCTTGGGTTCCACGCCAAGCCATCCGAGATCATAGTACTTTGGGTTTCGCACATGGGCGGCATTAAAAAGGCCGGCATCCCCAAACTGTCCGCTGCCCATCTCGGTCTTGATCGTTGTGCCTGGCGTGTAGTTATAAACCTCCCCATACCAAGCCGATCGGCAGGCACTTTTGTTAAGCATGCTAAACAACTTAGCCGGGTAGTATCCAAGCAGATCTCCGTTGTATGCAATCCACCAGTCGCCCGTTGGCACCTGAAAAATGGCCATCAAATGCTCCATCCATCCCATCCCACACATAGCCAACTTGTCCACCAACCGAGCGGGCATATTCAATATGCATCCGGGCTTCGCCATCCTGAAGCTTTTGGCGATTGGTTCCAAACACATTCTCTTTATCGACGGAAATGACAATGCCTATTTGCTCCTGCGCGGGGCCTTCCACGGGACAGGCCACCGTAAATTCTATCAGGCTAAAGCTTCTGTCGACGACCTCCGGCCTAAACTGGCTCATATACCCCGATACGCCCCGGTTTGACGCCTTCGATACGAGTCCAGCATAAAGCCGATCCGTGCTAAATGGCTGCCCGCCCACTTGATAGCGCCGCAAATAATCCTCGATGGATATAGCATCCGGCGCCTCCCCCAAAATATAGGGCCAAAAACTTGGACGATGAAAAGGCGTTGCCGTTGCCACAAGCTGGAGCAACTCGGGAATCTGTTCCAGCTCGCTCAGCCCAATCTCAAGACCCAAGGGCAATACAAAAGCCTCGTCCCCAAAAGGCAGCGCCGGAATCGCATAAGGCATACCCGGCAATGTACCCGAGGGTCTCCGCTCCCGCCTCAATGCGAATTAAGAATAAATTCCACGCTTCAGGCCATGCCTGCCGTTTCCGCTTTCGCCTACCCCAACGGGCCATCCAAATCCACAGCCCCATGCCCCTGAGACCGAATATCCTGCGGCACCCTCGCCACAAAGGTCGAACCCCGATCGGGCGCGCTAATCACATCAATATCCCCCTTCATCAATAAACATAGCCTCCGGCTTAATGATAGCCCAAGCCCCGTTCCTCCATAGCGCCGCGTCACCGATGGATCGGCCTGCACAAATGGCTGAAACAATTCCCTGATATGATCGGGATGTATGCCTATCCCTGTATCATGTACTTCAAAATATACCCATGCATTCCCCTTCACATGGGCCTGCTTGACGTTTAAGGTCACCTGCCCATCCTTGGTAAATTTACAGGCATTTGAAAGTAAATTTAACAAGACCTGCTTGAGCCGGATCGCATCGGTATACATACCGCCGGGCAAAGGCTCGACCTCCACCACCAAACGGTTCCGGTTCGCCGCCGCCAAAGGCATCACCGTATCCACAACAGGACGCACCAGCTCCTCCAGGCTAAAGCCAACCGGCGATATCGTCATACGATTGGCTTCAATTTTCGATAAATCGAGCACGTCATTGATCAGCGCCAGCAAATGCCCGCCGGAACTGAGAATCTTATCAATACTCGATTTCACCATAGCCAGCGGAAGCTCATCCGGCTCGCCCAGGATTAGCTCGCAATATCCTATAATCGCATTGAGCGGCGTCCTCAGCTCGTGGCTCATATTGGCTAAAAACACGCTTTTCGCCCGGTTTGCCGCATCCGCCGCTTCCTTGGCTCTTCGAAACGACTCGCGCGCGCTCGCGTCCTCGGTTACGTCTCTAAAAAAAGAAATACGCCCCGCAAGCTGCCCCTGATCGTACAGAGGCCGGGCATGCCTCTCCAGAATACGCCCATCCAACAGCTCCAGCCGATCGCGGTAGCCTAGATGAGGCTCCTTCCGGATTTGCTGAAGGCGCGACAGAAACGCATCGGGATTCGCGAGTTTGGATACGGCTTCTTCCACAAGCTTTGCATTATCGCCCTGCTCCAAAAGCGTATCCGAGAAACCCCAGATCTCGACAAAGCGCCGATTGTATTTTCTGACCCGGTTCTGTTGATCGACGACCAAAATCCCTTCGACGGCGGCTTCAAAGGTTGCCTCCAGCACCGAATAGGAATAGGCCGGAGCCGTTTCGGCTTCGTGGGGATCTGGGGATTGCTCGGGGCCTAATATCATAAATCAGCTTATTTCACATCGATAACCGCGCTGCTTTGGCTTAAGTCGATGGTAATCGGAATAGGATCAAGAAAGTCCGTACCGCAATATCCATCGCCGGAAGTGCCCATGGACGTATCGGTGCAGACATTGAGCGTTCCCGTGACCATGGTTTCCTTCACCAGAAGCCCGAGCGCGCATTGATTTTGATTAGGATCTTGGGTACCGCAGGAAGTGGGCGCGGTATGGCTTTGATAGACGCGCCTATCCCACTGGATGGTGGCTGTTTTACCTGGACTTAAATCATCTCCATAGCCGGGACCGCAATCACTGCATCCGAAATTGGAATTGCCCTTATAGACGATCTCGCAATTCACGCCGCAGAACTCGGCGGTTTCCTCGCCGATGCCCAGGGTACCATGGGAGGTGGCCAGCGATATGGGAAAATTGGAACCGCAGCCATAGGCCAAGCGGAGCATCCGGGTGCCGGTATTGTTGATGGTAAAGGTGAAGGGAGCGCCGGCCGGATCGAGCGAACAGTCGGCGGGGGCGGGTTTGGTTTCGGTGACATCGCCGCCACAGCCTATAAATGCGAATGCAAAGGCTTGAACGGCCAAAAGGATAAGAGTTTGAGTCTTCATGAGGGCCTTGTAGTTGATGGTGGTTGAGGAAGGCAAGTGTTTTATGATGGTCTGGCTTTTTGGTGGGTGCCTGCCGAGGTCCCGAGTTTATGGGCCTGGGTACCCGATTGAGCTTGGAGGGATCACCATCGACAGCATCGGGTCATAAAACGGCGCC
>CAZICM010000041.1:0-54822 GCA_964537685.1 uncultured Polyangiaceae bacterium | reverse complement strand
CTGGGTGCCCGATTGAGCTTGGAGGGATCACCATCGACAGCATCGGGTCATAAAACGGCGCCGACGGTCTTTGCGCCTTGGGACCGGCCCCCATAAAAGGGCGCGGTTGGAGGTCCGGGTTTATGGCCCTGGGTGCCCGATTGAGCTTGGAGGGATCACCATCGACAGCATCGGGTCATAAAAGGGAGCGGACGATGGCAGCGGGGTATGGGGGAGGGGCATGGGGCTGTGGGTACGGGGCTTACGATGGGGAGGGTTGGGGCCTAAAAGGGCGGGATTTCGGGGCGGGGCATCAATGGAAACGGGGAGCGGGGCGGCCACAAGTCAAAGGCCGGCGCTGGGTGGGCGGATCACAAACATGACCTTTACGGCCATATTTCATATTGCATTCTTCATCAGACATACAGGATTGGCAGCGGCCTTCAATACAGAGCATGTTCCAGCAATGCTCATGTTTCTCGCAAGGCAGGCTCGCCCGCATTCCGCAAGTCCAGATAGGCCCACACTGGCCTCGATCGCAGAAGCCATCGCCGCATTCGCTGTCCTTGGTGCAAGGGATATCGGGAACATTCTGGGACCATGGCTGAGTGGGACACGTATCAGAGATGACTTTCTGAAGGGGAGTGAGTTTGAGCCCCCACCATGTGGAGGGCCGGGGAGGCCATCCGCTTAGATCACCGCTTGGCTTTGGAAATGGTCCTGTAGGCCACGAGCTTTCCCGGGCGGCTGGATAGGGAGGGCCGGGGTGAACACCCTCCAAGGAAGGATCAATCGAAGGGGCGCTGGTAGGCGTTTTGGGATCTTTGTTGGCAGGAGAGTCAACCCGGCCCCCAAAGGGTGCTTCGTCGCTGGCCGAACAGCAGAGGAGGCCGGAGGCCAAAAGGAATGCGACGATTGTAGTGGGGGTTGACATTGAAAGATCCCTGGGTGCGGGGCCTGGTCTCAAGGGATTCAACCTACGGCATCAATGGAAACGGGGAGCGGGGCGGCCACAGGCGCTAACGTCATGGGGTTTGCGATCCGGAAGGTTGCACATATAACCTTTGCCGCCATATTTGGCGTTGCATTCCTCGTCATTCACACAGGACTGGCAGCGGCCTTCGATACAGAGCAGAGCTCGGCAATGCTCATGTTTCTCGCAAGGCAGGCTCGTCCGCATGGAGCAGGTCCATATAGGCCCACACTGGCCTCGATCGCAGAATCCATCGCCGCATTCGCTGTCCTTGGTGCATGGGATGTCGGGAACATTCTGAGACCATCGCTGGGTGGGACACGTATCGGAGATGACTTTCTGAAGGGGAGTAAGTTTGAGCCCCCACCATGTGGAGGGCCGGGGCGGATATGTGCTCCAATCGATGGTTGGCACTGGAAATGGAGGGTCAGGCCACCAGCCTTCCCGGGCGGTTGGATAGGGAGGGCCGGGATGTACACCTTCCAGAGAAGGGTCAATCGAAGGGGAGCTGGTGGGCGTCTTGGGATCTTTGTTGGCAGGCGAGTCGACTCGTCCCCCAAAGGGTGCTTCGTCGCTGGCCGAGCAGCAAAGGAGACCGGAGGCCAAAAGGAATGCGACAATTGTAGTGGGGGTTGACATTGAAAGATCCCTTCTTGCTTGGCTATTTGCACAGCGAAGCGTTGCTTCCCGGGCCACCGCAAAAAACGAGGCGTCCTGTCAAAGGCTCGCTTTTCATATCGGAACGCGAATAACAATTTGGTTCATAAGGTCGTGACTCCGTGCTGTTCGACTCATCCACCTCATGTGCCGCCCAAAACGGATCCAAATACATCATCCTTCGAATATAGTCCGCCCGCCCCGGCCCAGCTTCCGCAAACTCTCCGCTGCCCATATCCGTCGTCGTCCAGTTTGCCGGTGTACCATCATAGACTTCTTCGTACCAGTGCGCCCTGCACGCCCCTTTGCTCAGCAGTTTAAACACCTTCGCAGGATAGTGGCCCAGAATCTGATTGCGATAGAGGATCCACCACGAACCGCTGGGAATTCGAAAAATCCCCATTGTATGTTCATATTGAGCCCCGTTGATTGTTGAAACCGTTATCTCCCCGCCCAGCACTGTCCGCACAGGTATGGGTATCTGCGATGGCCAACCCTGAAAATCCAAGCGGTTAGGCTCAAATACCTCTTCCCGCAAATCCCATACACCTTTGAGCTTGCCATTCTCCGTATGCACATACTCCACATGGATCCGGGCTCTTGACGCTTGTTCTTTGTCCAGTGCGCCCTTGAAATTCTTTCGGTCGATGGAGAGCACAATGCCAATCAGCTCTTCCACAGGGCCTTCCGCAGGACAGGCCACCGCCATCTCCACCAAACTAAAGGTGTCTTCTTCAACTTCGCCCCCAAAATGATTGATGATTGCAGCCACACCCTGATTGGGACCTACATAGTCAATTCCCGCATACAGCCGGTCTTGATCCGCGGGCATCCCAAACACTTGATGATGATCCAAATAGTCCCGGAGCGATGACGCACTCGTATTGCCCAGCACATAGTCCAAAAAATCGGGGCGCAAGCGAGGCGTCGTGCCGGGAGGTCCCAAAAGTTCGGGGAATCGATCGAGTTCGCTCAGGGGAAGCTCAATCCCGGCTTGCATCGCGAGCGCTTCGAGCGGAAATGGGGGGATGGGTATCTCTTCAGGCAAGGGAAGCGCGCTGGAGTCGATCCAGTCGACGATATCGCCTGAATAGCCCTGTTTGGTAGCAAGGATGGGCCGGCCTTTATACAGCTCGGCAAGATGGGCATCGACTTCGGCCTGACGGGCTTGTTGCGTATTATCGAGCGCCGGAGGCTCGCTGACCCATGTATCGGGATCGGGGAGTTTTTCTCCAGTCCCAGCCCCAACACTCACTTCATATGTAAAGCCGATATCACAGCCGCACAGACCGACGAGCAGCAAGCAGAGCATTTGAACACGAAATTTCATGCCAGCCTCCTCTCTCAGACATTGCCTTCATTGGCCAATGTTCTGAGGGGCGCTCTGCGAAGGCAAGCTTTTTCGTGTTCAAATATAGAGGGCCGGAGTTGGAAGGGAATGAAATAGAATTACCAGCGATTGCCGCGATCGCGGTCTCTGTCGCGATCCCTATCGCGGCCCCGGCGCTCGTCGCCGCCGCGACCGCCCCGGCGTTCGCCACGGCCACCACCGCCGCCGCCGCCGCCAAATCCTCCACCGCCGCCGCCACCGCCAAATCCTCCACCCCCGCCACCGCCGCCGCCGCGATATCCCCCTCCACCACCACCGCCGCGGAACCCACCCCCACCGCCTCCGCCTCCACCACCGCCCCCAAAGTTGGAACGAGGACGGCGATCCTCCGCCTCATTCACACGCAAGGTCCGGCCGTCCAACATCGCGCCATCCAGATTCTGCGCCGCCTTCTGCGCATCCTCGTCCGACTTCATCGTCACAAAGGCAAACCCGCGCGAACGCCCTGTTTCCCGATCTAAAATTAACTTTACTTCCGCCACCTCTCCAAATTGCTGAAAGGTCTGAGCCACAATGTCTTCTGTCGTGTGAAAGGAGAGGTTCCCAACGAATAACCGATTGCTCATGTGCCATCTCTCTCTGCGGCAATCGCGCTTTCCATCTCGCGCATCTGTTTCAAGTGTCCTTCACTTTTCATGCCTGCATTCGAAGTGCCGCCGGCTCCGAAAGCGCAGCTTGTGCTGCCTTCTATTTGCGTTGGTCGCCGGTGACGTGCTTGTTCCCCTCTTACAGAGAGATCGGTGAGCCGAGTGCCAGAACCGTTCGCAAGATCTGAATTAACAAGCCGCGAATAAAAACGCAATAGGCTTTTTTTCCGCATCCCCGCATCGTTGCGAGTACCTGGCCAGAGGCGCTCGTCTTCTGATATGAAGAGGCCCTATGAAGAGCCGGCCCTGCCTTTGCCGCTATGTCCGCGCATTTGTTTTCGTGCAGCATCCCGCGCGTATAGCCGCGCTGGGACTCGCCGGGCTTGTGGCGATGTTCACTCCGGCGTGCAAGCTCGATGCGCTGCTCGAAGAGACCGGCCCCACCAAATCCGCGCCCAGCACCCTGCCCTCGGGCAAGCGTCAAAAAGACGCGGATCGAAGCGTTCCCTCGCCCAAAAAGAAAACCAACACGAATACAAAAATACCCGCGTACAATTCGCTTGAAATTCATTTGGCGATGGGCATGCCCAAACGCACAGGCAAGGGATTCGCCGATAAAAACGACGATATCCTTCTTCAAAAGCCTCAATACGCGCTGTCCTACAACGCATCCCGCAACGGGGCCAATTGGGTGAGCTGGTTGTTAAGCGCGTCCTGGTTTGGCGACGCGCCCCGCCATAAAGGCAAATTCTTAAGCGATGACAGTCTGCCCGAAGGCGTGTACCGCGTGCGGCACGACGATTATTCGGGCTCGGGCTATGACCGCGGCCATATGGTTCGCTCAGAAGAAAGAACCAAAAGCCCCGAGGACAACAAGACCACCTTTTTGATGACCAATATTTTGCCTCAGTATCACGATTTAAATGCCGGCCCCTGGCTTAGGCTCGAGGAATATTGCCAAGACCTCGCGCAAAAAGAACGAAAAGAGCTGTATGTCGCGGCGGGCGGAATCTATCAGAATCAGCCTGAGACCATTGGCAAAGGCGTTGCCGTGCCCGATTCTTTTTATAAAGTGATCGCCGTGCTCAATCCGGGCGAGGCCGCGGAAAATATCGACGGCGAAACCCGCATTATCGCGGTGATGATGCCCAATTCAAAAGGAATTATCGGCGAAGGCTGGGGCCAGTACAGGGTAAGCGTCAACGATGTGGAAAAGAAAGCCGGCTACGATTTTCTACCGGCCATTCCCGATAATATCGAAGATCTGCTGGAGTCCCGCGTGGATTCGGGGCCGACGGGCGAGGGCTATGGGCGGGGCGTCGGCTACGAATAAGTCAAGTCTCCACAACCTTGGTTTTTAAGCCGATCCATACGCCGGAATCGTGTTTTCCGACCACAAACACATCGATCTCCACACGGCCCGCCCGGATCACCTTGCTGCCGGATAAAATTCCTTCAAAAATAGATACAATCTCTTTGTATTGATCGGCCTCGCTGCCCTCGCAGGATTCGATAACAGGCTGGAACAGATCGCCCACGGCCAGTTCTTCGATGGGCATATCGGCCTGAATTCCAAGCGCTTCCCGCAGGGCGCCTTCATCCGAAGGGTCTGCATTCAATTCAATGGTATCGAAGGGAAAATCCGATTCACTCGGAAACAAAAGGCCCCTCGCCGCGGCGGACAAGAGGGCGAGGGTGTCTTGAAGGGCGGGTTTGGCGGGATCGGGAGCGCTCATCGGCATCTGTGCATACATCAAATGAGCGCGGGCGCGGAATATATTTTTATTAAGGCATGGGCAGCGTGACAAAAGCCACGGAGTCGCCCAAATTCGGCACGCACAGAAGCCTGCGCGCGGGATCGTAGCCAATATCGGCCGCCGGCGAATACATATGATCTTTCATTAGATCCAATACAACCGACATCGTTCCATCGGGTTTAATACGAACGATTTGGCTCTTTGGATTATCGGATAGAATATAATCATTCCCATCCTTTTCCAAACCGTCCCACTTGGCCTTTGCCATTCCGATGGGCGTGATGGCCTTGGTGCCTAAATCGATAGACAAAAACGGCCCGGTCGTCATTGGATCGAAATCCTTTAGGCCCGCGACCAGCAAATTCGTTCCATCCACCAGCATGCCATTGGGGCCTTCCAATTCGGCCGCCGTCAAAAACACGTCTTCGGTGCCGATATTGCCAGCCTTAAAGGTGTAAATCGCATTGCCAAAGGTGTCGGACAAATAAACCGTATCCGTCGCAGGATCGACCGCCGGATCGTTTAAGAGCACAGCCGCGGGGAAATTATAGTTTTCGGTAATCATGCCCGTTTGAATGTTGATGCCATGCGCCTTGGTGATATTGGCGACATACAAAACGCCCTTGTGAATACGAAGGCCGGCCGGTGTATCAAAGCCCTCGACCCATTTATCTTTTACGACCGCGCCATTTTCATCCAATTGGCTAATCCAGCCCACGCCGTCGGGCGTCAGCAAATCCCCATTCGCGGGAGGCGCCATATTCGATACGTACCAAGACTTTGTATCGGGATCCCATAAACAGCTTTCGGCGCCGCTAAATCCCTTGACAACTTCCCACACCGCCGCCGAACCGCTGCTCGATGAAGAGCTGGAGCTCGTTGAAGACGACGACGACGAAGAACTGGAGCTGGAGCTCGACGAAGAACTGGAGCTGGTGGTTGAAGAAGAACTGGAGCTCGACGACGTGGAGCCGGTCTCTCCGGTTTCATCGCCGCACGCGCCGAGCAGCGCCGCAATCCCAAGCAAACAGCCGCTAAAACCCAATCGCAGGTAAGACATGAAGTGCCTCCAAAAACCAAGAAGACGTTTGGCCGCAAACGCAGCGTATGCCCAATGCTCCACGGCGCACGCGGCCCGTTCAACCCCCGATACATGACGCAGAACAATCCAGTCGCAAGCCCACAATCCGCTTGCATTACCGATCAAATCGGGCGATGAAGCCTTGGGCGATGATGAAATTGTTTTTAGGCGTCGATGTCGGCACCAAGAGCGCGCGCGCCGGGCTTTTCGATGAAGCGGGGCAGATGCTGGGCCTGGGTGTCGAGCCTATTTCGCTCTTTAGGCCGGCCGGCGATTTTGCCGAGCAATCGTCGGAGGATATTTGGAGGGCCTGCGGCGCGGCGATACAGCAAGCGCTCAAGCATGCGAATCAACAAGCGGAACATATTGCGGGCATCGGCTTTGATGCGACGTGTTCGATGGTCGTTTTGGACCGCGAACAAAAGCCGTTGAGCATTAGCCCGTCGGGCGATCCTTCGCACAATATCATCGTATGGATGGATCACCGGGCTATCGAGCAGGCCAAGCGTATCAATGAGCGCCATTTCGATGTGCTCGATTATGTGGGAGGCCGTATTTCGCCGGAAATGCAAGTTCCTAAATTGCTCTGGCTGAAGGAGAATCTGCCTCAATGTTATCAAAATGCATGGCAATTCTTTGATTTGCCCGATTATCTCAGCTTTAGGGCGACGGGCAGCGATATCCGCTCGACTTGCACGACGACCTGCAAGTGGACCTACCTTGCCCATAAAAAAGCTTATAATGCCGATTTTTTTAATGCTTTGGGCCTTTCGGATCTCCCGGGCGATCAATACAAGCGGATTGGCGCTCATATTATGCCGGTTGGAGAACGCTGCGGCGTGCTCAGCGAGAGAGCCGCTCAAGAATTAGGGCTTGTGCCGGGAATTGCGGTCGCCGTTTCTTTAATCGATGCGCATGCGGGCGGCGTGGGCGTTTTAGGATTTTCCGAGAATGGCCAAGAGCCTTCGCCCAGCGAATTGGAAACCAGGCTTGCGCTCATTGGAGGCACCTCGACTTGCCATATGGCGATTACCCAAGAGCCTAAATTCGTTCCAGGCGTGTGGGGGCCCTATTTTTCGGCGATGGTGCCCGAGTTTTGGCTGACGGAGGGAGGGCAATCGGCGACAGGCGCATTGATTGACCATACCATAGAATCCCATACCCAAGGGCGGGCGCTGGCCGAAAAAGCCAAATTGAACGGATCGAATGTCTATTCGATGTTAAATGAGATTCTTTCAAGGCTGGCCAAGAGCGAGGCATTTCCCGCGGCGCTGACCCGCGATCTGCATGTGCTGGCCGATCATCACGGGAACCGATCGCCCAGGGCGGATGCGACGCTGCGGGGCATGGTGAGCGGTCTTTCGCTCCACGATTCCGAAGAGGCGCTTTCGCTTTTATATATGGCGACCATTCAAAGCCTTGCGCATGGAACAAGGCATATTCTCGATGAAATGAATGCGCATGGACACCAGGTCCGCACGCTTGTGGCCACGGGAGGCGATGCGAAGAATCCTCTGTTCTTAAGGGAGCACGCGGATATCACGGGCTGCCGCATCGTATTGCCCCGCGAATCGGAAGCGGTGCTTTTGGGTTCGGCCATGCTGGGCGCCGCGGCATCGGGGCATTACAAACATTTAAGAGAGGCCATGGCCAGAATGAGCGCCGTTAAAGAAGTGATTGAGCCTCAAACAGGCGCTATTTCGGCCTATCACGAAGCCAAGCACCGTGTGTATTTACGAATGCACGAAGATCAAATGGCGTACCGCGCGCTAATGCAACACACCTAAAACACACCTGGGAGCGCTGTTTATGAATATGGATCGCCGGGCATTTTTGGGATTGGCCGTATTGGGCGGCTATTTGATCGGATGTGGAAAGAAAGAGGGAGCAGGAGGCACTGCTTCAAAAATAAAAATCGCCGTGATTCCCAAAGGCACGACGCATGAATTTTGGAAGGCCGTGCATGCGGGAGCGGTCAAGGCATCGCGCGAGCTTTCGGTCGAAATTGTATGGAAAGGTCCGCTGAAGGAAGACGATTTAAAAAGCCAAATTGAAATGGTGCAGAGCTTTACGGCTCAGCATGTGTCGGGCATTGTGCTGGCGCCGCTTTCCGACAAAGGGCTGATGGCGCCGGTAAAGGCCGCGGTGGACGCGAAAATCCCGGTGGTCATTTTTGATTCGGATTTACAAGGCGATGCGCATTCCAGCTTTGTGGCGACCGATAATTATGCCGCCGGGAAATTGGCCGCCGAGCATATGATTAAAATCCTGGGCGAAAAGAAGACGGTTGTATTGCTCCGCTATCAAGAAGGATCGGCCAGCACGGCCAACCGGGAAAAAGGTTTTTTAGATACGATTAAATCGGCTTCAGGTATTGTTGTATTGAGCGATAATCAATATGGAGGAGCGACGACGGAGAGCGCGTTTGCGACAAGCGAAAGCCTGCTTTCGGCTCAAAAAGCGGCATCGGGAGAAGTGGGCGGAATTTTTACGCCCAATGAATCGACGACCTTTGGAATGCTTCTCGCCCTGAGAAAAGCCAATTTGGCGGGCAAAATAAAATTCATTGGATTCGATGCCTCGGAAAAATTGGTGCAGGGCATTAAAGAATCGCATATCGACGCGCTGGTGCTTCAAGATCCATTTAATATCGGATATCTGGCGGTAAAAACCATGGCGCGCAAATTAAAAGGCGAAGCCATTGAAGCCCGTATCGATACAGGATCGAAATTGGTAACCCGTGAAAATATCGGGACGCCCGAGATGTCTCAATTGATTGCGCCCGATTTAAAGCCCTGGCTTGAATCGCCGTGACAGCCGCGCTTTCCGTCCGGGGTATTTCGCATTCTTTCGGGGCGACGCGCGCACTGTCGTCCGTGGATTTCGAAGTACAGGCAGGAAGTGTTCATGCGCTGATCGGTGAAAATGGAGCGGGTAAAAGCACGCTGATGAAAATCCTCTCGGGACAGATTCTTCCCGGGCAGGGTGAGATGTTTTTGTTTGGTAAGCCTTTCGCGCCGCGCTCGCCCAAAGAGGCCCGGGCCATGGGTGTGAGCATTGTGTCCCAGGAGCTTTCGCTCTGTCCCCATTTAACGGTGGCAGATAATATCGTATTGGGGCAGGAGCCTGTGAAATGGGGAGCGTTACACCGAAATCAAATCGATGAGATTGCAAAAAATTCGCTCGATAGGCTGCTGGGAGAAGACAAGCCCGATATTTTAAAGACCGATGCGCTGCTTGGGGAATTGCCGATCGCGGCCCAGCAGCTTGTTGAAATTGCCCGCGCGCTTTCAAGCGCAGGCGGGGGAGGCCGGGTTATTATTTTTGATGAGCCTACGAGCGCGCTAAGCCGGCCCGATGCGGAACGGCTGTTTCAGCGCATAGATAAGCTCCGGAAGGAAGGCGTGGCGATTATTTATATCTCGCATTTTCTCGAAGAGATTATGCAGGTCGCCGATCGTTACACGATTTTGCGCGATGGCGGCACGGTGGCCAAGGGAGATATTTCCGCGACGACAATGTCCGATTTAATCGAGAAAATGGCTGGGCGGCGCATTGATGAATTATTTGTGGACAGGGGAAAGCGCAAGGAGAACGCCGCGGGAGAAGCGGTTCTTCAATGCGAAGCGCTGCGCGGTGTATCCAAGCCTCTATCGGCGTCGCTGACGCTGCATAAAGGCGAGGTGCTGGGTATTGCGGGGCTGTTTGGGGCGGGGCGCACGGAATTATTCAGGGCGATTTTTGGGCTGGATGCGGTGAAATCGGGGAAGCTCGTTGTGAAGGCTTTATCCGGGCCTCAATCGCCTCATACGCGATTGAATCAGGGGCTTGGTTTTTTAAGCGAAGACCGGAAAGGCGAGGGGCTTTCGCTTTCGATGTCCATTGCCGATAATATTTCTCTGTCGAAATTGCCGGGCCGGATGGGCATGGTGTCGGGCGCGTCGCTGCTTCAGACGGCGAAGCATTGGATCGCCGAGCTCGGTATTAAGGCGCCCGATCCGGCGCAGCCTGTTTCATCGCTGTCGGGAGGCAATCAGCAAAAGGTCGCGCTGGCTAGGCTGCTTCATCACGGTGTGGATGTGCTCTTGCTCGATGAGCCCACGCGGGGAATCGATGTGGCGAGCAAGGCGCAGATTTATGCGCTTATCGGCGATTTGGCCTTCAAAGGCTGTGCCATATTGGTGGTGTCGAGCTATTTTCCCGAGCTGCTCGGTATATGCGATCGTATTGCGGTTATGTGCAAAGGTGTGCTCGGCGCCGCCAAGCCTGTGTCCGAATGGAATGAACACCGCCTGCTCGCCCATGCCACGGGAGCCGTTCCGGAATGAAAATTCTAAAGCATTGGCTAAAGTATCCTTGGTTTGGTCCGCTTATCGCTCTTTTGTTGACGTACGGGCTTTTTTGTATTTTAAGTCCAGATACCTTCATTTTGGCATCCAATTTGGTGATGATGGCCAGGCAGACCGTGGTTGTCGCTATCGCCGCCGTGGGAATGACGCTGATTATTATTCAGGGCGGCATCGATCTTTCGGTGGGGTCGGCGGTGGCGCTCACCACGGTTGTATTGGCGACGCTGCTGCGCTCGGGTCAGGGGCCAATTCTATCGGCCATTTTGTCTATTCTGGGCTGTACTTTGCTCGGATGGCTGACAGGCGTGCTCATTACCAAGCTGAGGGTGACTCCATTTATTATTACGCTGGGCGGTATGAGTATGATGCGGGGCCTGGCCAAGGGTATTGCGGGTGAGCAAAAAATCGATGCCAATCCGATGGGATTGGATGCGCTGCTTTCGCCTCCTTCAGCGGCATGGCTTGTATTTCCGGCCGGGGTTTGGATCGCGCTTTTCATCGCCGGTGTATTTGGATTTATTTTAACGTACACGCGCTTCGGGCGGCATGTGATCGCGGTGGGGAGCAATGAGCAGGCGGCCCGGGTCTGCGGTATTTCGGTTCCGGGGGTGCGGGTGCGGGTGTATACGCTCGCGGCTTTTTTAACAGGTATCGCAGGTGTGATGGAGTTTTCGACTTTAACGGTGGGAGATCCTACAGATTCGATTGGATTGGAATTGGATGTCATTGCGGCGGTGGTCATTGGAGGCGGCTCTTTATCGGGCGGAGAGGGTTCCATACGGGGTTCGCTGATTGGGGCGATGCTGATGACGGTTATCAAAAC
This sequence comes from uncultured Polyangiaceae bacterium, assembly GCA_964537685.1. Lineage (GTDB taxonomy): Bacteria > Myxococcota_A > Polyangia > Polyangiales > Polyangiaceae > CAZICM01. The sequence continues at coordinate 43,226 of CAZICM010000041.1, read as the reverse complement.
GGGGGCGACGCATTTGGGGCTGCCCAATTGGGTGCAGGAGATTGTGACGGGCGGAATTATTGTGACGGCGGTGGTGCTGGACCGGGCGCGGCGTTCTAAACCATCCTAAACGAATTGATTGTTTTTGCCTTGTGTTTGCGATAGGCAGAGCGTATGCGCACCCGATCGTTATGGCCGCTCGCTCTGTTCGCTCTTCTTTCCTGCGGTAATTCTCCGGAGTCTCAAACCGGGCAGCCAAAGGCGCCGATAACAGGTACGTCATCAAGCCCGCGGCCCGTGTCCGCGGCTTCGTCGGTGGCGGCACCGGAGTCGGAGGCCGCGCAAAGCAAACCCCAAACCCAAGCGGAAGCTCCAAAGAAAATGCCTGCCTCCTTTGATGAAGATCTCGCGTTTTTAAAGCGTTTTGGCGATGTCCTCGTTCTGGAAAGCCCAGAGGGCGGCCGGGTTCTGGTTTCGGCTAAATATCAGGGAAGGGTGATGACGAGTGCCGTCTCCAAGGAAGGGCGGAGCCTGGGCTGGGTGAACCGGGGTTTTATTGAATACAATAAAACAGGCACTCAATTTGATAATTATGGCGGTGAGGATCGTTTTTGGCTTGGGCCGGAGGGCGGTCAATTTGGATTGTATTTTCCGCCTGGAAAGCCTTTTGAATTTACGCATTGGCAGACGCCTTCGGGGTTTCAGGAGGGCGAGTGGGCCGTGTCGTCCAAGGATGCGGCGGGTGTGACGTTTCAGCGTTCGATGCAGGTGAGCAATCATTCCGGGACGAAATTCGATATGGAGGTCAGCCGGAGGGTGGGACTGATTGCCAAGGCGGATTTGGAAAAGCGTTTGGGTATTTCTTCGCTTGCCGCTTTGGTGAAATGGGTCGCCTTTGAGAGCGATAATAAAATTAAAAATACGGGGAAGCAGGCTTGGAATGAAAAGAGTGGGCTGGTATCCGTTTGGATTTTAGCGATGTTTCCGCCGGCTTCCGATATGCATGTGCTCGTGCCATTCAATCAAAATGCAAAAGGGCCGATCGTAAATGATAGTTATTTTGGGAAGGTGCCCGCGGACCGGCTGCGCGTGAATGAAAAGGAAGGGTTTTTGGTGTTCCGCTGCGATGGTTCGCTGAGGAGCAAAATTGGTTTGACGCCGGAGCGGGCGAAGAATGTGCTGGGTAGCTATAGCGCCTCGGATAAGCTGCTGACGATTGTTCAATATGACAAACCCAAGGCGGGCGGGCGTTATGTGAATAGTATGTGGGAGACGCAGAAGAATCCTTTCGAGGGGGATGTGATCAATAGCTATAACGATGGCCCGACCGAGCCGGGGAAGCCTGCGCTGGGCGGCTTTTATGAAATGGAGACGAGTTCGCCGGGCGCCGCTCTAAAGCCGGGCGAGACGCTGACGCATTCGCATAGGACGTTTCATTTCGTGGGCGATGAAAAAGAACTCGATGGGATTGCCAAAGCCGTGCTCGGCGCCGGGCTTTCAGCCTTTTCTAATCCTTGATTTTGATTTCATTTTAAATTTTATTGTATAGTTTGTCAATGCGATAAAACTATGCCTCTTCAGGTGTTTGGGCGGGAAAATTCCTCTCGAAGACAGGCGCGAAACGATCATCCCGTTCAATTGCATGAGCAATGGATGTAATACGTTGAAATTCTCGCTCAAAGAAGGCGCGGCCTGGGCGCCAGCGGGTCATGACGGCGAGGTATAAATCGATTGCGCTCGGTTTTTCTCCGAGAAACCATGGAGTGTGCGCCGCTTCTTCAAGCTGTTTGTAGAGTTCGATGCGCTGGGCGTCGGTGCACTCCCGCAGTTCTTTTTTGGCTTCTTCGCCGCTGACATAGCGGGAGGGCACATCGCCGTAGGTGAAGGTGGGGTACACCGCGGCGACGAGGAAAATGAGCCAGCGTAAGAAGGCGGGGCGGCGTACGTCGTGAACGTCGGGTACGAGGCCGGCATGAGGCGCGCGGTCGTGGAGATGAAGGATCATCGCGGCGCTTTCGGTCATGATGGATTGGTCGGGTAGGATAAGGGTGGGCACCTGCATTAAGGGGTTGACAGAACGCAGGCGTTCGTGGGTGGGTCCGGCTTTCCAGGGCTCCACTTCTTCCATTTGATAGGGCAATCCGGTCCACTCGAAGGCGGCTTCAATGATGGCTGATCCACAGCCTGGATTGTACAGAAGGGTGTACATGCGCTGCTCCTCGCTTGGTGAATTAAACCAAAAACAAAGCGTTGAACAGTTTGGTTTTCAGGATGCAGGAAGCGGGGCGAGTCCGATCGGATTGTTGCACGCGCTGCAATCGAGTCTTGCATGGAATTGGTCTTGCGAAACATCGAACGGGCTCCGATATGGTGGTGCACGGGGATCAATCGAGAACCGGGGGTTGAGACGGATTTAGGAGCGAATGGTCATGAAGATCGCTGTGATTGGAACGGGCAAGGTGGGCGGCGCTTTAGGTGCGCGTTTTGCTCAAGCCGGGCATTCGGTGGTGTTTGGGACGAGGAGGCCGGAGGAGATCGCCGATTTGCTGAAGTCCGCAGGGCCGAATGCGCGGGCTGCAGCGGGCGCGGAGGCGGCGGCGGGCGCGGATGTCATTTTCTTGGCGGTGCCCGCGCAGGCGGCCGTAAGCGCGGCGGGAACGCTGGGCGACTTGAGCGGGAAGGTGCTTGTGGATTGTGTGAATCCGGTCCGGTGGGAGCAGGGGCCGGTGTGGAATCCGCCCGCCGAGGGTTCGATGACTGCGGCGCTTGCGCATGCGTGTCCCAAAGCCCGGGTTGTGAAGGCTTTTAATAGTTTCGGCGCCGAGATTCATGCCAATCCCGAGGTAGGCGGCGCACCGGCGGATGTGATGATGGCGGGCGACGACAAAGATGCGAAAAATGCAGTGGCAGAGATCGCGTCGAGCAGTGGTTTTAGGCCCATTGATGCGGGGCCTTTGCGCAATGCCGCGGTGCTGGAGAATCTAGCGATTCTTTGGATCCACTTGGCCACGGTTGGAGGTCAGGGGCGGCAAGCTGTTTTGCGCTGGGTTACGCGCTAGAGCGCATCACCAAACAGCTTTAAATTAAGGCTTTTCCCAAAAGAGCGGCCCTCGGGGAAGCTCGAAGCCCGATACAAAAATATTCGCCGCTTTTAGGATCCTTCCCTGTGAATCGATGCCCAGTATGGGCGCTGTATAACGGCCGGTGATGCGGCCTTGCTGCATATCGATGATATGTCCCGCAATGGCCACCATCGGGCCGCTTTTCCATTCCATGTAGGTGTCCTTCGGAAGATTGGATAGAGGCAAGGGTGTGCGGGTTTGTGTTTCTGCATCCATCAGCACAAGGCTTTGTTTCGACATCACGAGGACGTGTTTGTCATGAGTCGTAACTGCGTATTCACCGGGCGAAAATTCAAGGACCCGACCCTTCTCGATGTCGATCAAGAACTCGAGGCCGTTGTCTTCCAAACGAATGAGAGGTCCTTGTTGCCAACGAAGCACATCGCTACGAGACGCATGCTTAAGCTGTTTTAAAACCTGCGTGCCGCCGGGGGTGATGAACACAAGCTCGCTTGTCTTTTTGCAGGCCAGAAGAAGGCGTCGAGGGTTGTCCGCGGCCCAGCGGATACGGGCTCCGCATTCGGGGCCCGCAAGGATGGTTTCTGTGCCATCGGACGCGATCGCCGCCAATGTGTCATCGGGTTTGCGGATCAGCATGTGCTCGCCGAGCATGTCGACCCAGCCTTCCGGCGTTTGGGTGAGCTGTCCGCTTTGAATGGATAGCGCCCAGAACGTGATCGCATCGCCCCGGCCGGGCCTCACACTAAAACTCGAAACAGGGCCGCGGCATGCGTCGGGTGCTAGGGTCGTCCAGTTCGCGGGGAATTCGATTCGGCCGTTTTTGTTGGTGTCCTCGGTGACTTTCTCGACGATGAGCCACTGCTCAGAAGCATCGAAGAAAAAAGAGCCCAGCGCCCCGGGACCCGCGCTGATTTCTTTTTCCTCGCGCGTGTTTAGATCGACAATGCCAATGACGATCTGTTCGGTGTTGCGCTTTTTATAGGCGATTTTCCCACCGCGCACGCCGAACACAGCCTGTGCCGAGGGTTTGGGATCAAGCAGGCGAGCTTCCTTCACGCGGTTATCCACATCGGCATCCCTCAAGATCGCCGAATCGCCCGTGTGTGTGTCAATGAGCCTTAAATCCGGCCTTTGAACGGCGATTAGAAAGCGATCGCGATCGCCGATGGCAATGAGCTCATCGAAGCGATCTCCCGGACCGCTCTTTCGAATGAAATAGGGCTCCAACTGATCGCCGTAGGTGTCTCCGTGTAAGCCCAGCGAGACTTTGATTTGGCCGTCTTTATTGGTATCCCGGCGGGCTTGGCAGAGGACGATATAGCTTCCGTCCCAGGCTGCGCTTTCCAAGGTGTAGGGATGGGCAGTGCCGAGCAATGCCTGATGTGGAGAAGGTGTGTGCTGCGCGAATTGAGGGCGCTCGTGCGCGCTTCCGCATGCGCCTTGCAGAAGCATCAGAAACAGGCACGAAACTGCCCGCACAGCTCGATCGATCATGAGATTGCTTATGCCTGGACACGGAGTCCGGTTCAACAGGCTGATTCGCATGGCGCAGCTTCGGCATTATGCAGATGCGCGGTGTTCAGCGAGGCGCGCCGAAGCCCGGACGCTGTCTCGAACCGATAGGCGCCGTTGTCAGCGAAACGCCTGAAAAAAGCCTCTTTCAAGCCATAGAACGCGCGCCGAAGAGCGCCTTGAGCGCTGGTTGTTTCTTGAAGGGTATGAAGGCAAACCTGTGCGGCGATCTGTCCGCGTGTGATGTGGGGGAGGGACGCACGGCACGCCGCTCGGCAGATCCAGTTGCCTGGGCAAATCGCTCAATGGGCCGGATTTCGATGCTGGATCTGCACTGTATTTAAACAGCGCGCGCTCCCTTGCCGCAGTGTGGTGCAAGCTGGATGAACGCATGCCTGCAGTGACAACACATTACGTTTACATGATGTAGAGGTACGCACACGACACAGCATCTAATGTGCCTCCCTGATCATCTGTTAAGCAACCGATCCCCATAAAAAAAGCCTTTTCGCGACACGCTCACACCCACTCGCGAATGCCGTTTTGTAGCTCCCAAGCGCAAGGCTGTTTTGTTTCGTGCGAGAGACACAACAGGCCCCCGATGCTCTCTCCAACCGTCGTTCATTTTATTTATGCGCGGCCCGTCTTCCGAGGTCTCGGATTGCCCTTTTCACAAGGTCCCTTTATGCAGAATATCTACTCATGTCAGCCCCAATCTCCCAACCCATTCCAGCAGGGCACCGTTTGCTCATTTAGCTTTTTTTATAGGGTTTTTTATCATCATATTGGGGGGCAAGGTCGGCGTCTCGCCATTATTTTTCAGAATCATAGCACCTATTAAAACATTTTTTTTTGATCCTTCTTGCAAGGACCTATGGCGTTACTCAAAGCGATGATCTAGGGTATCGTCCACAACCATGACGGCTAACCCTCCGAAAGAAATGGCACCTAAACTTTCTAACCGACCTGAGATCAAGGCTTTTGCTCTCGAAACACTACTCCGGCTCGCCCAAGAGGGCGCTCTGCGAATTCCACGCCCCCAAAAGGCGTCACCGTGGACCGACAGCGCCCGTCTAGAGCTCCTGGATAGCATTTATCGAGGGTATCCCATCGGAACGCTCGTCCTGCGAACCGGTGCGGCGCCCGCTCAGACAGCCGAACTTGGCGGTCAGCGAACACAGCTCGCGGCTCGCGCCGATGCTTTGCTGGTCGTTGACGGTCATGAACGGCTGAACACTGTTCTCGATGCCTTGTTGGGCTCGGCGCAAGACGCCGGCCGGACTTTGGCGTTCGATTTGGACAAAGAAGCGTTCACCTACGAGAGCGCCTCTGCGGCAAGCTCTTCTCTGAAGCTTCCGCTTTCGCGCCTCTTGGACGCCAATGCGCTGCTCGGCTGGCTTTCCAATGCCACGTCAAGCCTGCAGCCCGAGGTGATCCGCCGGGCTATCGAGATTGGCAAGCGTATCCGCGAGTACGAGTTTGCGGCTTACGTTGTCAAGACCGATGACAATGCGACGGTTCAGAGCATTCGCTCGCGTGTTCAGCCCGGTGGAGCTCCTGCTGCCGCCCCTGCTCCCGCTCCCGTCGCCGCTGCTCCTGCCGCCGCGGCTCCTGCTGCCGCTGCCGCTGCCGCTCCCGCGCCCGCCGCAAAACCGGCCGGGAAGCGTGGTCCGGCTGCAAAGAAAACGGCAAAGAAAGGTCCGGCCGCAAAGAAGGCGGCAAAGGCGGCTGAAGTTAAGCCCGCTGAAGCTCCGAAGGCAGCCGAGCCCGCAAAAGCGCCTGAAGCGAAGCCCGCTGAAGCGCCGGCCGCTGCTCCCGCTCCTGCTGCCGCTCCCGCGCCGGCTGCTCCTGCTGCCGCTCCCGCGCCGGCCGCTGCTCCTGCTGCGCCCGCTGCCCCCGCTGCAACGGCGGCGCCGGCTGCTCCTGTTGTCAAGCAAAGGAAGAAGCCCGGTCCCAAGCCCAAGGCGAAGCCTGCGCCTGTAGCAAAAGCTCCCAGGAAGAATGCGAAGAAGACGGCTGCGGCAACGCCCGCTCCGGCCGCAACGCCCGCTCCGGCGGCGGCTCCCGCTCCGGTGGCAGCGCCCGCTCCGGTGGCAGCTCCGGCAGCTCCTGTGGCCCCAGCAGCTCCCGAAGCCGCTAAAGCTCCGGAAGCCCCCGCAACGGCTGCCGCTCCCGCAGCGGCCCCCGCGGCTCCTGCGGCGAAACCTGCTGGGAAGCGTGGACCGGCCGCAAAGAAAGCACCGGCCGCAAAGGCTCCCAAGGCTCCCAAAGCCCCCAAGGCCCCCAAAGCGGCACCTGCGGCAAAGGCTCCCAAGGCCCCCGCAGCGAAGAAAGCGCCGGCTGCAAAGAAGGCCGCCGCGGCAAAGCCCGCAGCACCGGCTGCACCGCTTCAAGCGCCTCAAGACGTGCGTCAGCTTGCGCAGAACTTGTCCACGCTTGGTTTTGGAACCATCCCCGAAACCGAGACGCTGTACATTCTCCAGGCTGTCAACCGGCTGCCGGCCCATGCCGATCCCAAAACCACGCTCTCGCCCGCTGAATTGGCGAATGCGCTAATCACAACGGATCAATCTGTGCGCAAGGCATTTGCCTTCTTGCAGAATGAAGCCGCGGTTGGCCACATCAAATTGCTTGCCAACAATCTCGTATTGGCGGTGGTGTGCCGCTTCTTCCACGTCTTCCCCGGCGCGGGCGATCAGAGCCGAACGCTTCTCCGCCGCTGGTTGTGGCGCAAAGTGCTGGGCGAGCCCCACAAGGGTTTCTCCGCGGCGCTGGACAAGCACCTGAATTGCATTACGGAAGGCGATGAAACGGGCTCGGCGCAGCGCATGCTGAAGCTGGTGGCCACGCAGGCCGCTCCCGAGGTGATGGATCTCGACAACTTCAATCTCGGTCATATCCGCAGCCGTCTTCAATGCTGCGCGCTGGCTTCATTGAAGCCGATGGATCTGACCAAGAACGAAGCGGTTCAATTGAATTCGGTCTTTGCGGCGTTCACCGAAATCAAAGTGCCGACCATCTTCGCGGGCACGCAGGCATCGGTGAAGGGAATGCGCGGGCTTTCGAACCGCATTCTGCATCCCCGGCTTTCGCCTCCGAAGCTGCTGGAAGCCCTGAGCAATGCGACGAGCGAAGCCGTGCTGAAGTCCCATGGCATCACGCTGGAAGCGCAACAAGCCCTGAAGGCGGGCAATAACGACGCCTTCCTGACCCTGCGCGAGCAGGCGCTAAAGGGTATGGTTGCGGAATACTTCCAGAAGCAAGCCGAGTGGGGCGTCGACTGATCATGCCGTGATAGGCGGCGAAAGAACGGCCTTTGAAGTTCGAATTTCTCTTTCTTCAGAGCACTTTCGCCGCCTTTCTTCTCAGCGCGGCACCGAACGCAAACGCCTCTCCCAACAACCCCACTTCCCCCCAGCCCGCCGCCGCGGCTTCATCCTCTGCCGCGTTAAACCTTCAACCACCACCGCCGTCTATCGGAACACCACGCCGCATCCTTGCGACGGCCGGCTCTTTATTTCCCGGCCTCCTGGTGCACGGAACAGGCCATTTCATCGCGCAGCAGCCTCAAACAGCCCGGCGCCTTCTCGCCATGGAAGGCATGGGCTTCGGCATGATGCTCGCAGGCGTTGCAGGAATCGCGGGCCTTGGCGCGACCCGCAGACTGATTGGCCCGCTCATTCACACCACCATCATTGGCACAGGCTTATTCACGGTTTCCGCCTTGGCCGATCTCTACGGCGTTATCGCCCCCGCTCAGGGTACGGGATCGCCTTTCTTTAAACCGCCTTGGTTTGAAGCTCAATTGGGCTTCCGGTACATCAACAATCCGGTATTTCGATTCCGCGCCTTCATGGTCCAAGGCTTCGATGTGCGCTATCGCTCGCTGCATCTCGAGCAATCGGCATGGTTTGCCCTCGATGATCAAAACACCCGCTTTCGAGCACTCGGTGGTTTTCGCTTCTTCGGTCCGACGCCTTCATCCAAAACATCCCCATCCTCGAGGGCTCCCGATGGGTCCTATTTCGACATAGAAACCGCATTCACCCATCATCGCTATACCTCCGATGGTTTTGCCATTAGCACTGGGGAACTCGCCCTAAGCGGAAGACTGGACCTCCGCCATATCGGCCCCACCCTTCAAGGCTCTTTTGCCGAAATCTCCGTCGGCGCAGCTCTGGAAGGCAATCACTATTTTGCATTGCCCGACACCGAATCCGAACTTTTGCTGGGCCGTTTTGCCTTTGGCATCTATCTCGGGCACAGCGGATTTCCCCGGGGCGAAACGATGCTCTATTACGACCACCGGCACGATGGATTCGCGGCTGGATTCCCATCGAACAACGTTGGAGGCGGCCCGCTTGGACATCTGGGATCTCTCAGCCGGCTTTACTTGAATCCCCATATTGGATTGCTTCTCGACGCCCAAATCGGCTCCGCCCTTGTTCTTGGCATGTCGCTCTTAATCCGGCCCGAAGGTTCCCCCTGATGCGCCATTTTCTTGCTCTCCCCTTGTGTTTGTTGAGTTTAACGCCGTCCTGCCTCAATGCCGGACGCGATCGCGCCGAACGCGATCTTGAAGTGGGCAAGGCCGAGCGAACAGGCGCAAACATTCTTGTTCATGAAGGACTCGCGGCCATCCGCCGATTTTCAGCCAACGAAATCTCTCTCTGGGCAGGCGCTCCAAGCTTCACCCTTGAACTGTCCGCGGACAGCCCCGGAACATGGACTGTTCATATCGAAAATACCCTCGCTGATGCCGAATTGCTGGCCCAGCGGGACGATACCCAACCCGTGAATATCACGGCCCTGGCCAACCCAACCGTTACCGAAAAACACTACACCCTCGAGCTCCCGCCGGGTAAAACCACGCTGACCCTCGCACCCCCCGACGCCAATTCCACCGAACCCTTTCGCTTCGCTGTATTCGCCGACGTTCAGGAAAAACTCAATCAAGTACAAGATATTTATCATCGAATGAATTCCCATCCGGGCATACGCTTCGCGCTTATCAGCGGCGATTTAACCTCAATGGGCACGCGCGAACAATTAGAACAATTTCAGCGTGAAATGAAAACCCTTCAAATTCCCTGCTATGCCACACTTGGCAACCACGAGCTGGGCACATCCCCAGAATTATATCATGAATACTTTGGGCGTGGTAATTATCGATTTGTTTATCGATCCGTTCAATTTAGCATGATCGACTCGGCCAGCGCCTCGATAGCGCCCCTTGCCCACACCTGGCTCGATGAATGGCTGGAAGAAGGCAAAGACCGCATTCACTTTGTGACCATGCATATCCCGCTTCTCGATCCGGCGGGACTGCGGAGCGGAGGACTCGCCAACCGGGGCGAAGCCAATATGGTGCTTAAAAAACTCGGCGATGCCCGCGTTGACACCTGTTTTTACGGGCATATCCATTCCTTTTACACCTTTGAACACGCAGGCATCCCCGCCTATATTTCGGGAGGAGGCGGCGCCATTCCCGAACGGCTCGATGGTGTGGGCCGCCATTTTCTTTCGGTGGATGTCGTGCCCAATCAGCGTATTGATCAAATTGCTGTCGTACGCGTTGATTAATTTTGAACCGACTCAGGCTCGGGCGAAAATTGAATCGGATACATTAACGTCACCGCGGGGCATGGATCGTCTATTGAATATGCATCAAATTCAACCGTCGTCATCACCTTCAGCACACACTCCACAAGCACAGGATCGCCCACGGTTGAACCATTGTCACACGCCTGTTTGACCGAACCATCTTCTTCAATCGTAAACTTTGAGACAATGCGTCCTTGGGTCTTCGCATCCCGCGCCAATGCGGCCGAATAACACGCTTTTATATCTGTCCACTTCTTTCGTATTCGCTGCTGAAAATAACTCGGCGGCGTATAACAACACATGTACTGGCTATGCTTTTTCTTAACCGCTGTGGAAGGCGTACCTACACAGGTTCCATAGGTCGGCGGATGTTCAACCACGGCGGGCGGAGGAGGCTCTTCGGGCAAAGAAGCCGAAAGCGGAGGCGCGGGCACCGATAAAAGGCCAAGCCAAGGATCTTCGTAAGGCTTTAGCTCCCATTCACCGGCCGCCTCACCCTCAATCCGTCTCTCCCCGCCGGAAAGCTGCGGCCGGGACTGAGGCGAAGATGGCCCACCACAGCCCGAAAGCACGATCAAATGGATAAAAAATCCAATGCAATGGATATACCCGCGCATAACTGGCACCAAAAAAATGTGACCCGCTGAACCTGATGAACCCGGTGATCGACTGCCCCGAGCCCCCAAAGTTCCACCCCGAAAAATAAAAAGAAGAACAACAAAACAACTCGACAAGCGCCAAAAAGCATGATTCTGCTCGGCCCACCACTATGGGAGCAGATTTCATTGGCTGGCGCGGATGCGCACTCCAGGACGAACTTGGCCCGGACGTATTCCTTTCAAAGATCAAGCTGGGCGCCTATCGCCGGCTGATCGAGGAACGCGTTCCCGACAACGAAAAACCCAAAGTCAAAGTGCGCGTCGCCGTCACAGGAAGGGAGCCCAGGGAACTCACCTACGATGGCATCCTGGCCGAGCTCGGCAGCTTTGAACAGGGCATCCCCGATTGCGAAAACTGCCCGCTCTCCGGCGGGAAAGCCATCGGCTGTTATCACTACATCACCTACCCCGTCGACGAAGTCACCGAAGAGCTTCTTTTTGAGTACTTCTGCTCTAAAGTGACCGAACCCGAAAGCATCCCCAATCAAATCTGGCTCGACATCATCTCCACCATCGAAGGAGAAACGCCCTGGCACGAAAACCGCGGCCCCGAAGGCTCACTCGCCCAGCGGAGCGCGCCGCTCAGCGCCACGTTGGTTTGGGAGAACGAAGAACACAGCCTCGACAGCGCTCAACTGCTCGCCGGCCTGTTTATCGATTTGGACGAGCCTCCCCTGCTCGTGGCCTATGCGCTGTTTTTCAATCAATTTGTCGAGTATGTGCGGACCCGCATCGGCCTAAAAGAAGATGGATCGATTGAACTTACCGTCGATGGAAGCGGCAATCCAAGCGAGGAAGAGCTTCAGGCCCGCGCCCAGGCGGCTTTTGAACAAGTGAAGCATATCGCCGACTCGCGCACGCTCGGCGAATTGCAGGAAGTCGCGCCGATGCTGATGCAAGCCGCGGCCCGCGCCATGGATGAAGGATATCGCGTGCTCGTCGACGGCTAGCTGGATGTCAACATTACCCGATAAGAAGTGAATCGATGCCACGCTGGTTTTTTCTTTTGGGCTTGAGCATTGCCGCTGCGGCTTGCCGCACGGCGATAGGCATCGACGACCTTTCTTTTTCGGAGGAGGGGCCGAATGCCTCGTCTTCTGGCCTAGGAGGAAGTCAGGGCGGACAGGGGGGCGCCCAAACGTCTTCTTCATCGGGAGATATCGGGCAGGGCGGCTCGGCCGGCTCAAGCAGCGGAGGCGGCGGGACGATCGAACTGCTTATGATCCCCTGCGGGGCTAAACCGTGCCTCATTGATAGTACGAATGCCTGCTGCTGGAATATACTGAGCCAGAATGGAGAATGCGTTAGCGGAGGGGCTGGACAAGACGGCTGTAACGCTCAACAAGGTCTATCCCGCATAGAATGCCATACGAGCGAAGACTGCCCGGCCAGCCAAGTCTGCTGCGCCATAGAAACGACAATTGCGCAGACCTCTTTTTATTCATCTTCAAGCTGTGAAAGCACATGTCTCTATCCCAATATCGTGCTCTGCGATCAGCTTGGCGAGATGGAACCCGGCTGCCCGCCCGCTTTTTTTAATGGAATGTTTATTCCGACCCAATGCCAGCCCGTGTCGATACTGCCTCAAGGATATCTAGCCTGCGGACCTCTTGGCGGTTAGCGCCATGTCAGCGTCGCCGCCCCGCCCCATTGCACAGCCTGCAAACCTTAAGGAGATATTCCGCGGCGAGTACGGCTTCATCGTCGCCGATCCGTCGGGCCCCTTTATTCGCTATGAGCGCAATCATATTCCGTTTGCCACCTTAAAAGAACTCGAAGATTTTATGAACGGAATGGCAACAGCCATAGATAAGCATGGCCGGGCGGGGCGGGTCATCCTGATCGATGTACGGAAATCGCCTGGCCGGAACGATCCGGCCTTTGAATCGAGCGCGAGCCGGATGAGAAAAAGGGCATACCGCGGCCTTCTGCGGCAAGGTGTACTGGTGAAGAGCGCGCTTGGCGCGATGCAAGTAAAGCGCGTGGCCGAGGAAGATGGTATGGAGCGCTTTGTGAGCACGGATGAACAAGCTATCCTTCGCTATCTGCTGGAAGGAACTGTATAATCCAGTTTAGGCTTTATCGCTGGGGTTTTTGGCATCTTCTTCTTTTAAGCGGGGAATCATTTGGCGATCGGCATGCTTGCCTTTGATATCCTGATAAAAAGCGCGCAACTTATCCATATCGGCGCGCACATCGCCGGTAGGCATAACAAACCCAAGAATACCGCATGTCTTCTTTTCAAAATCGAGATAGCCCAGCCCGATAGGAACTTTTGCGCCCAGGGCGATATGATAAAAACCTGACTTCCAATAATCGGCCTTGCCGCGCGTCCCTTTGGGCGGAACCGCGAGCACCAAACGATCGTTTTTCTCAAACTGCTCGATAGCCCATTGAACTTTGTTATGGCGGGCCCGCCTATCGACGGGAATACCGCCGAGCGCCTTAAAAAACGCATTAAACGGCGGAACGAACAAGGTATGCTTGCCCATCCATGAAATAGGGATCTCCATCACATAGGATGTGGCCAGCATAAAGGGCAAATCCCAATTGGATGTATGGGGCGCGGCAACAAGGACAAATTTGGGAGGAGCCTCGTGAACCGTTTCGAGTTTCCATCCGAAGAAGCGAAGCCAAGCCTGACCGATCTGTGTTTTCACTCATCCTCCTTTATCATCCATTATCGTCCAACCAAGCGTTTACCACAACCTTCACGGGCCGGTGACCATTGATTTTTCAATTTGGCTTTAACCACGACGCCCCCATGCTTTCTACCGTTTCGGGCGTCGCTTGCTCAATCGCTTTGCGTACCGATGCTTTTTCCATAGGCAAATCATCCATCCAGCGGCGAATGGTCCCGTCTTCTCCTATCGATATCAGTAACTTCCCTCCATCCCCAAAGGCCACGCTATGTACAGCCCCTTGATGACCACTTAACACGCGGCTTTCCCCGACATCCAACTCCCAGAGGCGAATCATCCCATCATTGCCACCGGTAGCCAGCCGAGTTCCATCGGGTGAAAGGGCCATCGTTGTCACTCGGGCCCGGTGCCCTCTCAATACGTCCAGCCGTTCACCGTTTTCGGTATTCCAAAGCCTTGCATTGGCCTCTCCACCGAGAGAAGCGAGGTGTTTTCCATCGTTGAAGAAGATCAGATGCTCAATACCCGAGCCCCCCGCATCCAAGGTGTGAAGACATGCTCCCGATGCGCCGCTCCATAGCCGAATGGTGTGATCGAGGCTTCCAGTCGCCAGCATCCGGCCATCCGGGGAAAACCGAAGCGACAATACGCTCCCCTTATGTCCAAGCAGCCGAATAGGTTTCCGCTCTTTTGCTTCTATCTCGGTATCTATGCCCGAAAACAGGAGTACAGAGCCATCTTCCACGCCTAGGGCAAGCTTTCCCCCATCGGGTGAAAAGGCGAGCGAGGCGATTCCTTGCTCCCCTTGGTAAAGCGTCTGAACGGCGCCTGTATCCAGGGTCCATAGCTTCACGCTTCCATCGGCGCCCGCAGACGCAAGGGTATTTAAGGATTTTGCCTGCTGAATGCCTGGGGAAAAGTCCATCGCCTGAACGGCCCGGGTATGCCCTTCGAAGATTCTGGCTTCCTCGCCGGATTTTTTCCATAAACGCACCCGGCCATCCTCACAAGCACCCGCCACATAATCCCCGCCGGATGAATAGGCTAGACTCCTCAATGCCCCTCCCGCCGAAGCAAAGGGCCGAGATTGCCCTGTTTCCACGTCTGTAATTAGCAAAGTCCCATCTTTGGACGCCGTAATGGCATGCTTGCCATCAGGCGACAAAGCCATCTTATGCGCGGCCATCCGGTGCAAACCCACAACCCTATCGCGAAGCGCATCCACGCGGTAAAGGCGTATCGATTGATCGTAACTCGCAACGGCCAGCCACTTTCCATCCTTGGAATATTCGGCTGAACTGATTCCATCATGGGCGCCTATCAGTATCCTCGCCGTGCCCGATTCAAGGTCCCAAATCCTCGCGCTGTGATCGGCGGAAGCGCTGACGAGGCTGTTTCCATCGGGACTTAAGGTAATACGATAAACCGCGCCTTCATGCCCCTTAAATATGGTTTCCGGTGTATTTTGGCCCAGAGACCATACGCGCACTGTTCTATCAAAGCCCCCACTAAAAAACCGCCCTCCCCGATGGGTGAACATCAGCGTCCGCACGGATGCCTCATGTCCTTGAAAATACTCTGTTTTTCCAGTGGCCAGATCCCAAGCGCGCAATCCCCCCTTATCGTCGCCCGTCACCGCAGAAGTTCCATCGGGGGAACAGGCGATGGCCGTCGCAGGTAATTCTTGGCCAGGCCATTCCTGTAATGTATCATTTTGTGCATCGAATATAAATAACGCGCCTTTTGCGCTAAATACCGCGCGTCTCGCGTTAGAACATACACTGCTCCTCAACTCCTCCCGTGGTGAATTGTAGAGCAACTTTCCCTCTCCCCCGCTTGCATTCCATACATGGATCTGACCATCTCGCCCCGCCGTCAACAGCCGGCCATCGCGAAGAAAATCGAGGCCGTTGATTGGGCCTTCATGCCCCAAGAGAGCCCGGCTTTGACCTTGCTGAACGTCCCAAACCCGCACACTCGCATCCTTGGATGTGGTGATTAATATTCCCCCGCTTTTGTGAAATCCTAGCTCCCACACTTCATCGCTGTGCCCCTCCAGCACTTTGTGCCCATCTCCGCCCGTTTCCCACAAATACACGCGGCGATCGTCGCTCGCGGCAGCAAGCCATTCACCATCGGGAGAGAAGGCGATATTGTTGACAGCGGCGCCCGGCCCCCGAAGCAAGCGCGGCACTCCCCGGGAAAAAGCGTCGGCCGCAATGAGTCTCACCGTCTTTGTCCGATCGAAACCGGGGGAAAGCGTCTTTAACCACGCCAAACTTTCCAAGGGCTCCCGGGAGACGACCGCCTTTGCCTCCACCAAGGTTAATCCATCGGCCCGATCCGTGGATTTTTGTTCGGCAATACTAGCCCGATCGCGCTCATGCCTCGCTTGATCGCGGGCATTTATCACCCCCATGATGCTCACCGTGGCAACAACCGCCACCAAAAAAAGCGCCGCGGATAAAATCAGAAGAGGCAAACGCCGCTTTTTTATAAAACGCAGCACTCTTTCCCGGCGCGAATAATGATGGGCCTGGACGATTTGTCCCGTCTGAAAACGCCTTAAATCGAGCGCGAGCTCGGCCGCCGTCTTATAGCGCTTGTCCGGCTCGCGCTCCATCGCCTTCTGAACAATCGTAAGCAAATCTTTGGGCACCCCGGACTGAAGCCGATCCAAAGGCTCTGGAGGCCCCAATCTCACTTCCTTCAGCACATCTCCCGACGCGCTCTTGTGGTAAGGCATGCTGCCCGCCAGCAAATGGTACAGCATCGCTCCAAGCGCATACACATCGGCCCGCTCATCCACCAAACGCCCATCCGCTTGTTCGGGTGGCATATAAGCCGGTGTTCCCATAATTGCGCCGCTCAGGGTAAGCGCCGATGAGCCGGATGCAGAGGAATTCACCTGCTGAGCTTCGGGTCTGGGGCTGGGGTTGAACGATATACGGGGCGTTTGAGAGCGATCGCGCAGATTCTTGGCGAGCCCCCAATCGATAACGACGGTTTCTCCAAAGGGTCCGACCAGCACATTTTGAGGTTTTAAGTCGCGATGAATAATGCCCTCGCTGTGGGCATAGGCCATCGCCTCGGCAACGGCGATCACATGGGGCAACAGCGCGAGCCGCTGATCGAGGGTATGGGCTTCAACAATGACTTTCGACAGCGCCCGCCCGCACACAAACTTCATGGCATAAAAGGGTTCGCCCGAGGGCCAGCGGCCCGCTTCATACACAGGCACGATATTCGGATGCTGCAAGCGCGCAGTCAGCAGCGCCTCCCTCACAAAGCGCCGTTCCGCCGACGGCGTTCGCTCAATGAGTTCCTTGATGGCCACAGGCCGCTCCAGCCGCTGATCGCTGGCGCGCAGGATACGGCCTATTCCGCCTTGAGCGATTTCTGCCTTGAGTCCATAACTGCCTTCCTCAACCACGGGCAGGCGGGCCGCGTCGGCGGGCGCCAAGGATAGCGACTCATCGGATGTATTGGGAGCGGGCAGCGTAAAATCAAATGAACTATTGAGGCTGGGCCCGGGCGATAAAGACACTTCCGTCGGCGCGGCGTCCTCGCTGGTTTCGCGAACAGTTTTATCGGTAGAACTCAAGAGGGCGGCGAAGCTATCACAAGGGTGGCTCGCATGACCAGACCGAAATCAACATGCCCATTGGCTTGATCAGGGCTCAACCCGTTGATTCCAAAAACTCCATCGCCTGTTTCGCCGCACAAGCTCCATCTCCCATCGCCGTCACAACCGATGGAGCTGCGGGAGCCCGTATATCCCCCACGGCTAAGCACCGGGTCTCTCCTGCCACAAATAGTCCGCGCTCGGTGCGTACAAAACCCCGCCCGTCCAGCCAGCGCCGGGGAAATGCCTCGCTCGCAGGGCTCCACCCAATGCGTACCAGCACCACATCCGCGGAAAGGCGGCGCGCTCCTTCGCGGCTGTGAATGTCCACAAAACGAAGCCTCTCGTCACCCTCAAATCCCTGTACCTCGGCCCCGACGTTCACCGAAATCCTAGGATGAGAAAGCACGCCGCGCATATACTCCCGCCTGGCCTTTAGCTTTTCACCCCGGCAAATCAGCATCACCTGTTCCGCTGTCTCGGCCATCCCAAGCGCATTTTCACATGCTGAATCCCCACCTCCCACCACCACCACCCGCTGCCCCCCAAAGCTCATCCCCTTGCGGGACGCGGTCTCCAATATGCCCTTCCCTATAAACTCCAGCTCTCCAGGTACACCAAGCTGTTTGCGCCTTACCCCCGTCGCCAGCACCACAACCGATGCCCGAATGCTCCCTCCATCTGAAAACACCAAACGTACGCTTCTTTCCTCCGGCTCAACTTCAATCACCTGGGCCCGGGCCCAACGCGCTGGATAGCGCATCATTTGCCAACCCAGGCGGTGATAAAACACATGTCCCGTAATCGGCGATGTCCCAGGCAAATCGGGCATAGGGCGATGCACCCAATGAAGCTGCCCCCCAAGCCTAGACTCTCCCTCCAACAGCAAGGCCGGATGACCTAAACGGTGACACCACAGCAGCGCGCTCAATCCCCCTACCCCTCCACCCACGACCACGATGGATTCCTCGAAATTCAATTCCTCTCGGGAAAGCGCAGCAGGCAATTCGAGCACATCATCGGCATGCAGCACAACCTCCGCCCCGGCCCCCTTGGCATCGGCGATTGCGAGCTCTTTCTGCACCCTTACCCTTGCCGAACGCACCGATCGCAGCGTAAGCAAACGCTCGGCGAGCTGATAGGCCAGCGTCTCCACCAAAGGATAATGCCTTACCACAACCGTATTGCGCGCAAGGGCGGCCACTTCTTCGTAGTTCAACGTATCGCCGATGCTCTCCGATCGGGCGGCCTGAGCGAGATCGGCCATCCCGAGCTCGATATCCAACACAACCGGCTGTTCTATCCCCTGCTCCCCCGGATTAATACCAATACGCGCGGAGACCCGCAGTCCGGTCATCACAATGCGGTCGGTGTTTTTCTCAAACGGCATTTGAATTGAACTGCCTCTTAGCGGTGTATGGCGCGGCCGGCAAGCCTATTTTTTGCAGCTTAAAATTCTTGAAGACCACCCTCAAAAAAAACTCGCGTACCAAGTCCATTTCGCATATCCTCCAGCATCCTTGCTCCACAGCCAAGGCTCTTTACTTCTGGAGGATCAATGAACTCGACCCACCTGTTCACCTGTGTTTTCGCAATCGCAACGCTCTCCCTCGCAAGCGCCGCATGCGGCGGAGACGAGACCAAAGAAACAACCGGCGCAAGCTCATCCTCAAGCGGTGGAATGGGCGGAGGCGGCGGAGGAAGTGGCAGCAGCAGCAGCGGCGGAGGAAGTGGTACCGGCGGCTCTGGAGGAGGCAGCTCCGGAGCTAAAGATTATTACAATGGAGAAGCCTCGAAAAAACTTGGAGCTCCCGGGAATCAGGCCACTTGTGCCACATGTCACAGCGATGATGGCACCCAAGATGGATTTTCCGGCAACACCTTGAAAGACATCGCATTTCACACGAGTTTCAAGGGAGGAGCCGCACCCAACCTCATTCTCGCGGTCAATGCGTGTATCGAAGGATGGATGGGCGGCGCGAGCCTCCTCGAAGGCGATGCGTCGTGGACCATGCTTCGAACCTATTTAGAATCGATTTCAGATCCGGCAGCCACCACGCCCAACACCATCACGCCTGAAGTTCTCGCGGATGAAGCGGCTTTTGAAGCAGCCTACGGCGGAGGCGACGCGGCTGCGGGCGCGGCCAAATACGACACCTATTGCGGGAAATGCCATACATCGGGCCTGGCCGTGGGGAAGTTTGCCGCTCCTCTAAAAGATACGCTTAAAATCATCACAACCGGCCGAATCGCTCAACAAGTGAGGACCTCGGGGCCCCCTCCATCAGGCACCATGGACATGATGGATTCAACACCTGGCCCCATGCCTTTCTTTGAAGTCAAAGACCTGGCTGTAAAAGACCTGGCCGACATTATCACGCATCTTCAGTCTCAGTAATTTGCGGGGAACATTTAGGGCCACGCGGTTGTCGGCGCAAAAACCGGAGGTTGAGTACACATGAATAAACTCGTTGAGCAGTTTTGTATGGGAGGATGGGGAATGTGGCCGACAATGGTTTTCGGACTCATTTTCGCCGCCATTTCGATTCGTTATGCGGTATCCCCCAATAAACGGCAAATCCCGCTCATTGTATCGCTTGGTGTATTGACCCTATCGAGCGGCCTCCTGGGCTTTACGACGGGACTCATCACCACAGCCCATTTCTACACCCGGGAACTAAACGCGGACCCCCGAATCCCATGGCAGGGTTTTGGAGAATCTCTCAATAACGTGGCCTTTGCCTTGATCTTCACCACATTTGCGGCCGTCGCCGTTACCATTGGCGCTCACAAGCTGTCCAAGAGCGAACCGGCCCTAAAGACCAACTAAATATCCCTCCCGCAGCGCCCCCCCATCGCGCCTACAGCGTCTCCAAATACACAATCAAATCGCTGAGTTGCGCTTCGCTCAAATGCGACGTCACTCCATGTTGATCGCCACCGCCGCAAGCCGGATCAAAGCGCTCTTTCAACGTCTTCGCACACCCCGTATGCATCAGCGGCAACCTATCCGCCACACCGATCAGCGAAGGCACCTGCAGCGCCCGGCCCGTTCCCACATCCATCGTCGCATTATTCGTCAACTTATTCCCAGAATGACAATTCCCACACCCCACCTTTGCATCATAAAACAGCTCCGAACCCCGGGCCGCCGCCTCGGCATCCACAGCCTTCACCGCCGGAAGCGCAGGCAGACTATCCATCCACTCCGCCAGTGCCTTGCGCTCATGTTCACTCGGCTCTGCCGCGCCCATGCGATTCACAAACACCTCGCTGATCAGCGCATCGATATTGTCCATATCTCCCTCCCAGTGCAACGGCAGCGTATCAAGCACCCCGCCCAGCATCGACTGAGAACGAAGCTCGCCCAACTTCTCAAACTTCCACACCCGGCCGTCCTCCCTTCCCTCAGGATGACAAGATGCACATGCCACCGGACCATTACCGCCGCCGGGCGCCTTGTGAAACAGCCGATCTCCCGTGTGCAGCCTTCGCTCGCTGGGAAAGCTGACATGCCCCACATGCTTGCCCTGAGCATCGAAGACCGTCAACAATTCTTGACGCCCTTGAACAAGCAAATATCCATGAACCCCAAAAGCCGCCGCGACAGGATCGGGAACACTGTGGATTTTTGACCCCGTGGGACCAAGCGCCGTCGCGGGACAAGTATCGAGCGTATCCGAAGAGGTGGTCGCCGAAAGAGGCGCTTCCAAAACCGAATCCATTCCCGCGCCCACAACGGCCACCCGCCCATCCTTGGACACAGCCACATCCACGGGCAAGGTCAAATTCCCCAAACCACCCTTCCCCTCCATCGTCACCGAAAACCCACCCTCCACATCAAAAGCCGTCAACGCCGCGTGCACCACGCTATTATCGCAAGGACCACCATAATACGTTGCCCCCGTCCCGCCCAAAGGCGCCCCCGTGGGAATCGTTCCCGTAAACGAACGCTGATGCACCATGACCACCGATCCACCAGGAACATCCAACATTCTCCATCCCACCGCCGGCTCAAAGGTCCTCTGCGTGGGCGAGGCATACACTCCAGGCTTCAAATGCTTCTCAACAACCCCTTCCCCATTCACAATCAACAGCTCGGCCGCCCTAAAACGGCTGACCACAAGCGCATCGTTTCTAATCACCACATCCCTTAAATCCCGCTCCAGCCTAAGCGAGCGAAGCGGCTCGCCCTCCAGATTTCCAGCTAAAGACACCAGCTCTCCACCGGCACATGCGACATGCAACACATCCTTGACAGAATCATAAGCAAGCCCCCGCGGAGCGCCGCACACATCCCGCCTCGACACCTCTCCCGACGCTAAATTCACCGCGGCCACGGCCCCACCCCTACGAAGCGCCACATACGCCACACCATCTTTCCCCATCGCCACCCGGCCCGGCTCATCCTTCGCCTTCAGCACCACCTCGTGCCGGATCTGAAACGCCTCCAAATCCACAACAAACACCCTATCCATCTCGCTATCGGCGGCCACCGCGGTAACGCCGTCCGCCGACACGGCCAGCGTACCCCCGCTCAATGGGGCACCCGGCGACGGTTCAGGCAACGCAGGCTCGGTGCTTGCGCTCAAGCCATCTTCCCCAAACAGCGAGGTCAGCATACCCTCGCAGCCCGTCGTCCCCAACACGCCCAACAGCATCGCCAAACCCAAAGAAAGACCCGACACGTTGCTCTTCATGGCACGCTCCCAACGCGGCAAAGACAATAAAATCCCATGGTTTGCGCAGAGACTCAAATGCACAGCCTCAGCTATCTGAGGAACATTTGGCTCCAGCGCCAAGCCCGAATTTCGGCGGAGCGTTATTGCAGAGCCCGTACCAAGAGCGCCAAGACGGCAAAACGGGGCGAAATCTTAATCAGCGCGGGCACATTTGCCCAGAACGGCGAAGGCGCCGAGTGAATTCGATGACGGAAGGTGCGACTCAAATGTCAGGGGGCAGGCGCCTTCGAGGCCAATCTCTCTCTCACCGTCATCAGCGCAAAACCCAACAGATTTAAACCGGGCCATGCAGAAGGATTCGTTGCATCGGGATGATTTGCAGCAAGACCAATACCCCACACTTTATCCATGGGACTTGCCTCCACCAAGACACAACCCCCTGTCGCCGCCAAATAGGCCCCGAGCTCTGGATTCTGGGAAAACTTTGCCATATTTCCCGCGATCACAATATCAGAACGCCGCTCCCTCCACAACTCATCGCGAAACCCCTTCACCTCCCTCCCAATCTGCTTTACCTCTTTTGGGCTGACCGAACTCAAAATGCGCTTTGCATTCGCCTCATCCCCAAACAACCGAGCCTTTCCCGCCATCATAAAATGCTCCGCCGTTGGATACTCCACCCCATCCACCACAAAACGCGCCGGAAACCATTGACTCAAACAAGCCTTATCCAATTGCCCCTCAACCGAAGGCGTATGCCCCCAGAAAAAGATAAAATCATGCTCCACACCCGCGCGAATGCTTGCCGCAAGAGCGCTCACATTGTATTGATCCTGTTCCATCGCCTTGTCCTCTACCTTCTATATTTCCCTACAAAAAACCCGCTTTGGCACACCACCCTGGCCGTCTGGGAACAAGCCACATCCTGCATCACAGCCACACTGGGCATCGTCTGAATACAATCCTCATTTCCGCTCATATTATCCGGCTGACCCGCGCCCCAAAGATCAATCGTCTCATTGCATGCCGCATTATCCGCCGGATCACACGGCTTAATAATCCAAGGCTCCCCGGACAGCCATCTCCACATCAAAGGATCTCCCGGCAAACGCTTTCCCCCCAACCATACCGGACTCGAACTCCCCACCGTCTCCACCACCCATTGAAGCTCCGAGGCACTCTTCACGGAAAACAAATCCCCTCCAAACTCCATGCAAATCGAATTCGCTTCGGGCTCAGTATACAGCGCCGAATCCCCTAAATACACATAACACGCCTCGCCGCCTATACCATGAAAAGCCTTCACCGTCGGATCGAAGCCGGCATCCTGCACACCACAGCGGCAATCGCTTGAACAGGTATCGCCATCCATATTATTACCATCATCGCACCACTCCAATGGAAAGAAATCAACCTTGCCATCCCCGCATTTCGTACCGATATCGACTCCGCCCGAACCGCCGGCCCCGCCGACCCCTTCCACCATTCCTCCTGCCCCGCCCTGCCCATTCTCAAAACCATTATCAAAGCTGAGCTCATCAACACCAATCGCCGACCTGCAGCCCGCAGCCCAGGCGATAAACCCAATACATCCCAACCATAAACCGTGATATCTGCTCATTCTTCACCCCTACAGAGCCATTTCACATAAAAACGACATTAAAACACTACAATCAACGTCATCCAGCCGCAGAACCCCTATATCCGAAGCCATATCAGGATCGGCCATAGACACATAGCGCCCCGCCAAGCAAAAACCGCTTCCATCCGGCTGAGCGCTCTGCCATAGATTCACAGCGATATCACATGTAGGCTCCGCCACGGCCGTACAGGGATAGATATTCCAAGGCTCCCCGCTATCCCATGCCCAGCCCGCTCCCTTAAATGCACCGCCCAGCCAAAACGACTCTATTCCCCGATCCTGAAACGCCACGCTTAGATTGGTCAGCTCCGCAGCAGCCGCGGGAGAAGCTAGATACATACCCGCCTCGAGGCATTGCATCCGGGCATCTTGCCAACCGCTCGAAGGCCCCACCAATGCATAACACCGCTCATTCAAACCAACGATATCCGCCTCACCCAATCGATTCCCCACCTTCTCACGGCAGGTCAGCGAAGCCTGTGCATCCTCGCCAAATTGAAGCTCATCCAAACCCGTTATCACCCTGCAGGCGCCTGTCAGGCAAAGCCCGGCCACGCACAAAAAGCGCCTCACCCTTCCGCTATGCCTTCGCTCCATCGCCCGAATACCCTTCCGCATCAGCCACACCCTGCCTCGCTATCGAAATCTATCGAATTCCGCCCTATACCTCTCTAAATTCTCACCCGTATACGCCTCAAAATCATAATCAATCGCCGAATGAATTTCCGATACCATGCTCCACATCGCCTCCCTTAGCAAAGATGCGCACTTCATCGCCTGATATGACCGGAAATACCCCTCATCCACCGCCTTACCCCGATACCGCTCCAGTACAAAACGCTCGGCCTCCTCGGGCAGCCCGCTGTTCGAGCACAGCCCCCCCAAATCAAATAACGGACTATTAAACCCCGCATAGTCCCAATCAATAAGCCATAACCGCCGCCCATCATCGATAATATTGGCCGCAAGCAAATCGTTATGCCCAAATACAATATCCACCGGCCCCACCGCCCTCTCCAGCAACGCCGCTTGCTCCAAAAGCCCGCTCAACAGAGCCATCCACCGGCTCCTCGATTCAATCAGCCCGGCCGCATAATCCCGAATCACATGAAACACCCAAAACATCAGCGCCGGCCCCCTTAAATACATAGGTATTTCGCCATGAGCGCGCCTTACCAAATCCACGATATCCCCCAAACGCCGCTCCTCCCTCACAAGCTCCGGCGACAGCGTTTGCCCCTCAATATAGGCCAATACCAAAATACCCGGCTCGCTATACAAAACCTCAGGCGAAACACCAGCGGCATAAGCCGCCCGGCTCGCCTCGAGCTCCATGGCCCGAAGCACACCGTGCACCCGAATATCTTCGCCCAAGCGCGCTACGTAACGCCCCTTTGCATCCCGCACCAAAAAATTATGATTGGTGAGCCCACCGCCCAGCGGCTCGAGATGAAGAGCTCCCTGAAAACAGGGCAACCCCCCCAAACGCCCAAGTGCAACGCTGATATCCATCAGGGATTTCGCTTGTATGCCCGCCGCTTCCCTGCGTCAATGTGTCCCAATGACAAAATTTCTGCTGCCATCCCTGAATTTAGGCTTAGATTTTTAAATGCAGCTCCCGTTCATCCATGACGAAAGGATATTTCTCATGCATTTCATTTCCTTTTCACTTAACAATTTCAAAAAATTGTCATTCAATTCTTTCATTAAACCACCGGTCATCCTCGCTTCCGCGCTGGCCATCGGCTTCACCCTCGGGGGATGCAGCGATCACGATTCCCACACCGAAACCCCCAGCGCCAATTCCTGCGGAATGGAGGCTGATACCTTTAGTATTGGACTCCAAAAGACCACGGCCCAGCAAAAATTCACGGTTAAACTCAGCGGCGCCACACCCGCGCCTCCCACCAAAGGCGACAACAGTTGGACCGTTCAAATCAGCGACACATCCGCCATGCCCGTCGACGGCGCAACGATCAAAGTCACCCCTTTTATGCCAGAACACGGCCATGGATCGTCGATTGATGTTATGGTCACCCCGAAGGGCAGCGGCGGCGAATACACCCTTAGCCCAATTAATTTTTCAATGCCCGGCGTGTGGGAAACGACCATCGATATCACCTCGGCCACGGGCACTGCAGACAGCGTGAAATTCGCTTTTTGCATTGAGGGCTAATCTCGACATTACTCCCTGTCTCCGCTGCTCCAGACCCTACAATCGAATCCCCTAAACCCCTGGAGCAGACCATGCACCGCAATTTCTTCATTGCCATTTCGGCGCTCGGACTCGGCGCCTGCAGCGAAACCCCCGAGCCCAAACTTACCCGCGAGGAACTCCTCAGCCCTGAAAGCTGTAAGGACTGCCATCCCGACCATTATCGCGAATGGTCCGGCAGCATGCATTCCTACGCCGCCGACGATCCGGTATTCATTGCAATGAACGCCCGCGGCCAGCGCGAAACCCAAGGCGCGCTCGGAGATTTTTGCGTCAAATGCCATGCACCGATGGCCATTCTTGAAGGCGCCACCACAGATGGATTGAACCTCGATCAGGTTCCTCAACAATTAAAAGGAATTACATGCTATTTTTGCCATACCGTACAGGCGGTCGAGGGCACGCATAACAATCCTTTAAAACTTGCGGGCGATACAGTCATGCGGGGCGGAATATCCGATCCCCAGCCCAACGAAGGTCACCAAAGCGCATATTCATCACTTCACGATCGCAAAAAAATACAATCCTCCGATTTATGCGGCAGTTGTCATGATGTGGTTACGCCGGCCAATGTGCATCTCGAGCGCACCTATCTTGAATGGAAGGAATCGCTCTTTGGGCAAAACCTCGAAGGGCGTCTCTTGAATTGCAATCAATGCCATATGACGGGAAAAGACGGTGCTGCATCGACCACCTATCCCAATGTCCTGCGGCGCGTGCACGCTCACTCCTTTCCTGCCGTCGATGTGGCGCTCACGCCTTGGCCCGAAATGGAGGCTCAGAAGCAAGCCATTCAAAAGGAATTAGATCCAACGCTTCAAGCCGAGCTTTGCGCCGCGCCCAAGCCTGGATTTTTTCAAATTGATGTGACACTCGATAATTTATCCGCCGGCCATAGTTTTCCCAGCGGGGCGGCCCAGGACCGGAGGGCATGGCTAGAATTGATCGCATATACAGGCAATCAAATTGTATTTCAAACGGGTGTAACGCCTGAAACGGAGCCGGTTACGGCGCTCAATGATCCGAATCTTTGGTTATTGCGGGATTGGATGCACGATGAAATGGGCAATGAAGTTCATATGTTTTGGGAGGCGAAGGCGACGGTCTCGGAGCTGCTCGAGCAAGGCAAGACGGCCGATCCTGCCAAGCCTGGTTTTTTCCACGCCAAGACGCGCACGTTTAAGATTACGGGCGCCGTGCCCGATCGTATTGTCATGCGGGTGCGAATTCAGCCTATTGGATTGGATGTGCTGGATAAGTTGATCGGGAGCGGCGATTTATCATCTGAGTTCCGTGCCAAGATGCCTGTTTTCGACTTGGCGGGCACCAAGCTGGAATGGACGTCTCAGGATGGGACTCAATGCGTTAAATAATTGTTTCAATCCTATTTTTTATTTTTTGATATTTTTAACATCTTTAACATTTTTAATATTTTTATTTTATTATGAGCTCTTTGGGGGCAGGTGTCCCCAGCGCTCTAAATCCTTCATTAAATCTTCGACGCTTTGATCGAGCGGGGTAAATTTCAATCCTAGTTCCCGCTGAATTTTGCCATTGTCATAACGGGGCGTCCTGCCCACATGCGTCCGCAAATATTGGCCAACACCGCGCGGCTGAAGATACGACGACAGCTTCACCGCAAAATCTCCAATCGCACAATCCATGCCCAGTTTGGGTAATTTATATCCGTCCGCATAACCCTTCTTGCCCAGTACTTCGACCAGCGAGCGCATGCTCATCGTTTCATTGGCGCAAATATAGCGGCCCTGGGCGTTTTCATTCTCCATCGCCAATACATGAGCCGCCGCCACATCGCGCACGTCCACAAATCCCCAGGTGATGCTCATAATGCCCGGATACGTGCCTTTTAATAAATCCACAAACAATTGATTGGATGGATTCAGCGCGGGAGACAGTGAGGGGCCGATCACCAAAAACGGATTGGCCACCACCAGCTTAAAATTTGGCTTTTCCTCGTTCACAATGCGCCAGGCTTCGCGCTCCGCCGCCGTTTTCGAATAATAATAGGGATTGCGGTCCAGCGAAGACTTTTCATTCCAATCGTTTTCTGAAAGCACATGATCGCTTTCAGGTTCATCCGTAATGGCCGCCATTGAAGAGGTGAGCACGACTTTCTTTACGGTGCCGGCTTTTTTACAAGCGCCGAGCACGTTGCGCGTCCCTTCCAGCGCGGGAACCACCAAATCGTTTTGAGGATCTTTGGTGTCCAGCGAATAAGGGCTCGCCGTATGCATCACATATTCACAACCGTCCACCGCCGCATCAAAAGCGCCCTGCGCACACAAGTCCGCCTCGACGAAAGACAGCCTCTCGGCGGCCCCGGCCAATGCGCGCAAATGCGCTTGCTCTTTGGTTTTGGATAAACTCCGCACCGTGCCGCGCACCTGATATCCGCGCTCCAGCAATTGTTCGATAATGCGCGACGCAATAAATCCGGTCGCTCCCGTCACACATACGGGTGTATTTGTAATAGGCTGGCTCATTTATTTTTTCCCTTTGGCGGGTGCGCTTTTCTTTTCGGCGGGCGTTTTTTGGGCCGCCTTCTTTTTCACAACCGTTTTCTTTTTCGCCGGAGCCGCAGCCTTCGCAGCCGAAGGCTTTGCGGGAGCCGTTTTCTTCGCAGCCGGTTTTTTAGATGCCGATTTTTTCGCCGTTTTCGCCGCCTTCGGCGTCTGGGCCGCCGATTTCTTTGAAATTGACGCCGATTTTGATCGCGTTGCCTTCGGCTTCAGCGGCGCCTCTTCTTCAGGATTCGCCTGCAGCACCTTGAGAGCCAGCGCCAAAGGCAACAATTCCCCTTGCATTTTCGGGTCCGCGAGCTCCCACGCCCTCAAACAATCCACGCGCGCCCCCTCGACATTCTCGAGCTCCGCGCGAATCGCCGCCCGCGCTCCCCAAGCCCTTGCCCGCTCCGGCGCAAGCTCAATCGCACGGCTAATATCCTGCTCCGCCAGCTCAAGCTCACCCTTGCGCTCCCGCGCCAAACTCCGCCTCTCAAACGCAGGCGCGAAGCTCGGATCGATCTTAATTGCCTCATCGTAATCCGCGATCGCACCGTCCAAATCACTCGCCAGCGCCCGGGCATTTCCGCGGTTAAACCGGGGCGCGAGCTCTTTAGGCGCGAGCTCAACCGCCTTGTTAAATGCCGCGATCGCTTCATCCAAGCGATTCATATCCTGGCGGCAGTTCCCCAAATCCGTCCACGCTTCCCACATCCGCGGAGCTTTTTGAGCCGCTTTTACAAAAGCCTTTTCCGCCAAATCCAAACGCCCCTGGCGGGCATGCCCAAGCCCCTCTTCAAGCCATTTCTGCGCATCTGCCGATCGAGACATAGTTCGGCTTTCGCATACCTTTAGGCGAAACACAAGCACCGCAAACAGTGCCTTTTCACGCGGCCACAAGCCCGTCTAGGCATGCACCGGTCTTTCTCCTATCGTAGGGGGCAGCTTTTACTTTCGGCGCGCATGAGGGGCCATGAAACACCTATTTCACACATTAAAAACATTGAGCCGCGGAACCATTTTTTTCTTCCCGCTCGCGGTGGCCTGCACACCCGTTGAACGCAATTTCACTCCAAACGAAGGAAGCAGCTCCTCCGGTTCGGCGAGCTCTTCGGGCGGAACGGCCGAATGCGTGCAAGACGCGGACTGTCCGCCCACCAATTCCGATCCATTTTGCACCAGGTCCGGCTGCTCTCCGGAGGGAATTTGTATCGTATTGCCCGACAATGAAGGAAGCCCCTGTCCCGAAGGCTCTTGCCATAATGGAGCCTGCCTATGCCCGCAGAATTGGGCGCAATGCAATGGTATATGCACGGACATTGCAACGGATTCCCTCAATTGCGGTTCCTGCGGCCACGATTGCCAAGGCGTTCCATGTTCAAATGGCCTATGTTCACCCTCGCTCATCGCCTCCGGCCAGGGCGGTGCGACAGATATTGCGGCCAATACGGAAGGCGTGGTGTGGACCAATTCGAAGAGCGGTGAAGTGATGATCTACCGCAAATCGAGCGGAATCATTGAATCCCTCGCCAAAAGCCAAATGGCACCTGGCCCGCTTGTATTGACCGCGACCGATGCCTATTGGGCCAACCAAGGAATGGGAGGCGGCGAAATTTTACGCGTTTCATTGGGCGGCGGAATACCGCAGGGACTCACGTCCACCCAGAATTCGCCGATCGATATGGCGGCCGGGCTTAATTATTTATTTTGGATCGAATTTGATGGCAATTCTAAAGCAACGGTCCGGCGAACGGGTTTAATGGGAGGCGGCAACAACAATATTTATTCAGCCAATGGAGATCCGCGGGGAATCGCGGTTCAGGCAGGCGATGCCTATTGGACAAATGCCGAAACGAACAATTCTTCGATTATGGTAAGCAATTCGGGCTCCGGCACCAAAACCGTCGTATCGGGCCTGGGCACGCCCACGGAAATTCTGCTGGTCCAGGGCACTCTTTATTTTATTGATGCCGGCTTTGCGAGGCTGGACCGCGTGAGCACCATGGGCGGGCCGGTCGAGAATGTCTTCACAGGGCCTCCGTGGCCCCGGCGCCTGGCAGCCGATGAAAAATTCATTTATTGGACACAGGACGACGGCGCCGTGCGGCGTATGCCGCTGGGATCGGTATCCATGCCCGAATTTGTCGCGATGGGCTTTGGCGATTTAGGCGCAATCGCCGTGGATGCAACCCATATTTATTGGATTGATAAGCAATCCGAAATTTATGGCATTCTCAAGTGAGTGTTCCGTTGCAATCGCGGTAGCCTCATGATCGTATTGACCCCGGCGCGCCGATCTGCGAGCATCGGGACATGGGTTCACTGGTTATCGCATGTTACAAGCCTTTTCCCGACAAAGAAGACGAACTTTTGGCACTGGTGCGCGAGCATGTTCCGACGCTTCGCGGCCTTGGCCTCGCAACGGAGCGCAAACCCATTGTGATGCGCGCCTCATGCGGCACAGTGCTAGAAATTTTTGAATGGACTTCCGGCGAAGCGGCCCAGCAGGCACACGGCGTGCCGGAAGTCGCCAAGCTCTGGGAGCGTTTCGGAAGCGTGTGCGAATGGAAAAAGCCTTCCGATATCGCCGATCTCAGCCGGATGTTTCCTCATTTCGTGCCGATCGACGTTGACGCTTAGAAGCCCGGCTCTCCGGCGCAATACGATCGGCTATTTTCAGGACGGCCACGGCCGGCCCGATCATTCCAATCAAAAAGCAAGCAAACACCATCCACAAGCCCACTTCAGGACCATAAGCCCTCACCACGCGGGGCGAAAGCAGCATAGCGCCCGCACTCAAGGCCAAAGCCCCCAAAAGCCCGGCCAAAATGGCGAACACCAAATAAAAAGAGCGGTTTTTAGGCGATGCGGGCATTGGATATTTTCGATGGCTGGAACTTGATTGAAAAAAATATCCTAGCCCAGCTTCTGCGCGCATTCTACAAGCGCCGCGCGCATCCACGCCTGCGCCGGATCGCCGTCGGTCCGGGGATGCCATATCAATGAAAGCGTATAGGGCTCCATCGGCACGGGCAGAGGCAGCACCCGAAGCCCCATCCGCTCCCCCAGCGCCCTCGCAATGCGCTCCGAAATCGTAAGCACATAATCCGTTTCCGAAACCAATAAAAGCGCCGCCAAAAAATAAGGAACAGCCCTCGCCACACGGCGCTTCACGCCCCGCTCTTCAAGCATCCGATCCAATTGACCGCCCGGCCGCCCGCGCGGCGCCACCTGCACATGAGACAACGCCGCATATTGCTCCAAACTCAATCGCTTCTTCACCTGCGGATGCTCTTTCCTCACCACGCACACCAGCCGATCCTGAAACAATCGGCGCCTTTTCATTTCCGGCGGAAGGTCTGAATACACACCGATAGCCATATCAATCGAAGCTTCTCTCAATGCGATCGAATCATCACCGCTCGGCAAAAAGCGAATCGACGCCTTGGGCGCCTGCTCGCGCACCCGCGCATCCAAGGCCGGCCCCAGCACGATCACCACATGATCTGTCGCATGAATACGAAATTCCCTATCCATGTCCTGGGGTGAGAATTCCCGCGCAGAAGACAGCACAGACTGAAGCTCGGCAATCAGCGTCCTTACCCTGGGCCGAAGCAAAAGCGCCCGCTCGCTCAATACCATCGATTTGCCAGCCCTCACAAGGAGGGGATCGCCCAATTGTTCCCGTATACGGGCGAGCGCATGGCTCATGGCAGGCGTGCTCAAGCCCACGCGCATTGCGGCTCTGGTCACGCTTGCCTCTTCCAACAGCGCGTCCATCGCAACCAGTAAATTGAGGTCTACGTTTTGAAGTTGCATGGTATGATATCTATAATGCCGATGCATGCATGATGTCTATGGCAAACCCATTTGACTCCAATATTTATCGGGCCAATTGGCCATTCGCAGCTCAATTGTATTTTCATATTGTGCAACATTAAATTGCATATCTTTTGATTGATAAAACTCATTCTGAACCCCAAACTCGGCCTCACCGAAAAGGAGTGCACGATGAGCGGCAATGTAAATGTCACCAATCCGGCCAAGAAAAAGAAAGTATTGATGGTTGTCGCCAATGCAGGCGTTTCCGCGACAACGGGATGGCCCATCGGCTTTTGGTGGGCCGAGCTCACTCATCCGTATTGGGAGTTTATTGAGAGCGGCTACGACGTCGAAATTCGCAGCCCCGACGGCGGCCAGCTTCAGGCCGATGGTTATAGCGATCCCGAAGATGCGAGCGGCTATTCCGCCCACGATATTTTAAGCTTGGGCTTTAAAAAATCTTCGCATCATATCGCATTGATTGAAAACACAAAGAGCATTGAAGGCATACAGCCCGCCGATTACGACGCCATTTTCTTGGTGGGTGGCCAATCGCCGATGTACACATTCCGCGACAACGAGCGTGTCCACCGGCTTGTCGCTTCTTTTTATGAAGCCGGCAAGGTGACGGCTCTGGTCTGCCATGCCACTTGCGTGCTGCTCAAGGCCCGCCTTTCCAACGGAAAACTCTTGGTGGAAGGCAAAACATGGACGGGCTTCGCCAATAGCGAGGAACAATTTGCCGATCAATTCGTCGGAAAGAAAATTCAACCCTTTTGGATTGAAGAAGAAGCCCGGAAAATGGATGGAACCAATTTCATCGTCGATCAAGCCTTTCGGGATTTCGCCGTCCGGGATGGCCTGCTTGTGACCGGACAGCAGCAGAATTCCGGAGCCGCCGCCGCGAGGCTGGTCGTTCAAGCCCTAGGGCGTTAACGAATTAAAAAATTGACTCAATACCTGCCGCTGCAGCCCGTCCAGCAATACCAGCGCCTCCCGCTCCACAGCCAGGCGCTCATCAATACAATCAAAAAAATCTGCAATTCGATGTTCTTCATCCGCTCCCGCCATAGGAACAGGGATCTCCCTCACCTGCGCAGGACTTAAATTACTCTGCACGGCCCCTGCGGAACGATCCCTCACATACTGCTGAACGAAAGGTCCCCGATACCAGTTCTCGACAAAGCGGGGATCGCCCGAATTTAATCGTATTCGTCCCACACGCTGATTTAAATAAGCTGGCAGGTCTTTTTTCCGCACGCGCGCCACATGGCCGACGCTTCCAGACAAACCCACCAAAATATCGCCGGCCTTTAATGCAAAACGCTCCAGGCCGGCCACCTTGCCTTGATGGACATGCTCGCTGCCCTGCACATTAATCTTGCCCCGCCTCAAATCGCCGATGCGCACGACGGGAACGGTATCTGGACCGGGATCACAAAAATCGTCGCTTTTAAATGCAAATCCCGTGTCGACCACGGCCCGCTCCGAAAGCTTGCACATCGTCCACGCCGCGGGAATTTCCCCCGCTTCGCAGGGCTGAAATGCTTTGTGCATTCCAGGCAGGCCCCGCGTAAATAAATAGACCGCGGCACTTTTCTTTACGCGCTCCAAATGTTCAATCAATTCGGTGGTCGCCTTCTGCACCTGCTCCACGGATTGGGTCACCCGGATCAGCTCCCGCTGTTTGGAAAGAGCGGGAAGCGGAATGCTGACGCGCAATAGCGCCTGTTTGGTGATCTGCGGCTGAGCCGAGCCGCTAATTACATCGGATAAGCCCCGATAACGAAGAAAATCGACGACATATTCAGGCAATGCCCGCCCTTCATCCAGATCGTCCAATGCCATCGTATTGCCGCTTATACACGAATAAGCGGGCACGACCGTAATCGTTCCACAGGCGGTTCCCCGGCAGGCAAGCGTGATGGTAGGCTTGTTGTGCGTGTATTTCTCGTAAAACCCTATCTGGCCCGCGGCGCCATACACCGGATAGCCCGAAGCAGAGAGCCTTGATTTCGGCACATTTGGCCATTGCCTCGGCCGGCAAATATCAGTCAAAAAAACGGTCTTACAATATGATCGCATTTTATCGCAAACTGACTGGATTACATTTCGTTCGATATTGAAAGCATTCGTTTAGAATTTGAACGGCCGGAGCGGCGCACCTTGAGCGAAGCGCGTTTCAGCTCATTTTCACAGAGTTCGCTCATGCGCTTCGTTAGCCAGCGGGCCGCCGGCCCCAGTGCAAAATCGGGCCGGTGCACCAGCGAAAGCGATAACAAATATTCTTGTTCGCCCCAAGCGGCGGGACGGATGCGGACCAGCCGCTTCCGCTTTAAATCGTCGCGCACCATAGGTTCGGGCATATTGCCCCATCCGAGTCCGCCGCATAAAAGCGCATGTTTCGTGTGTAAATCGGCGACGCGAAAGGTACGCGACGACAGCACGGCCTGATCGGGTGTCCGGTTCGGGCCGCGTTCGGTAAGCACAATCTGCACTTCCTCCGAAAGCCTTTCCGTCGCTATCCGGCCCCTCAATTGCGCGAGCGGATGCTCTTTGGCCACCACCGGAATCATCAGCACACTCGCGATATAGGTGCTCGACAGCGAAGGCGAGAGCGCATGCGGCCCCGCAATCGCAAGCTGGCACGAGCCCTCCAGCACGCGCTGCGCGACCGCCGACATGGCTTCGGTGTGAAGACACAGCTCGACCGTCGGAAAATGCTTCGCAAACTCGCGGCACACCAAGACCAGAGCAGGCAATGGAAAGACCGCATCCACACACAGCGACACCACGGGCTCCAATCCATCGGCGAGCCCCTTCACAACGCGCCGCAAAGCATCGGCCTCGCCGCAAACCCTTTTGGCCGCGGCAAATAGCACACGCCCCTGCTCGGTGAGCGCCGGCACTTTGGTCCTTCGATCCCAAAGCGGCACGCCCAATTGATTTTCAAGATTGGCCATCGAATGGCTAACAGCGGACTGAACCCGCCCCATACGCCTGCCGGCCGCCGAAAAATTTCCCTCTTCAACAACGGCTAAAAACATTCGAAGCTGATCGAGCGTGACCGTATCAAGCACAGCGGGCACCATGACATAAATCGATGATTGGATTCAACGGATTCGGCATTCGCTTGATATTCAACGGCAGGCATGAGCAAGATGCATTGGCCGTATAAACACGGTTCGCAAGGAGATTTTCAATGTCAGGCCATCAAACATTCGCCACCGTATCCGGGTCCGCGGAAGGACTCGCTCAGGCCGTTCATATCCGGGGCCACGAATACAAGGCCGATGAAATCGAGAGTTTGGGCGGAACGAATACGGGGCCGAATCCCTATGAATATTTGCTTGCCGCGCTTGGAGCATGCACATCGATGACGCTGTCGATGTATGCGCGCCGCAAAGGAATTCCGCTCAAGCATGTGCATGTAGAGCTCTCGCATCAAAAAGTGTCCCGCGAAGGCGGCGGGCAAATCGATCAAATTGAAAGAAAAATCCGTCTGGATGGCGAGCTCGACGCGGAGCAGCGGGCCAGGCTGATCGAAATCGCCAATAAATGCCCCGTGCACAAAACCATTACGGCAGGCGTGTCTGTGATTACATCGGAAACGGTTTAATTCTGTTCAATGCGGTTCAATGCGGTTCAATGCGGATAGAGCCCGGCATCCCTTAAAAATGCCTTTTCCACACCCGCGTATTGAGCCTCTACATCGAGCCGGGCCAGCACCGAATAAAATCCAAATTGAAGGCGGTTCATAAACAGCATGCCTCTGGGCAGCGGAACGAATTTGCCGTCCTTTTCAAAAATCGTTTCTTTAATCGCCATAATCCCTTCAATTAAACTTCGAACGTATTCGCGTGTAATTTGAAAGGATTCTTGCCTCAGCGGCGCAAAGCATCGCCGGGTATAGTCAATTGCCCTTTTTTCATAGGCTCCGCCCTTTGCTTCCAGAATAAGGGCGGTGGCCCTGGCAAAGGCATGATCATCGCCCGACAGAGCCGCGGTATGCAGATCGCGCGCATAGCCAAGGTGAGGCTCCACAATAGGCTGCACACATCCGAAATCGAGAAATGCAATCGATCCATCGGGCTGAAATAAATAATTACCCGGGTGAGGATCGGCATTAAACATTCCGCCCACGAGATTGCCCCGAAATACAAAGCGCCACATGGTGTGCGCGTAGGTCCGGCGCAGTTCGCTGGGCTCGGCCGCGGCTTCATCCAAGGTTTTGCCGCGCATCATTTCGGTTGTGAGCACGCGCCCCGATGAATGCCCTGCAATGACGGCCGGAATAACAATGGCGGGATCGCCCGCGTGCATTTGTTTGAATTGCATTTGCCGCTTGGCTTCGAGTTTATAATCGAGCTCTTCTTTGAATCGGCGCTCAATCTCTTCGAATGCGGTTTTAGGATCCAATTCTTTGGGCCCCAGCGTTCCCACCAGGCTTTGAATAACGCCCGCATTCTGCAAATCGCTTTCGACGGCTTTTGCAATTCCAGGGTGTTGCACCTTGACGGCCACTTCGCGCCCATCGGGCAAACGGGCGCGGTGCACTTGGCCAATAGAAGCGCTTGCAAATGGCTGGTCTTGCCATTCTGCGAATAATTGATCGATCGGCGATTTTAAATCTTCCTCGACCACGCTGCGGATAGCGGCGGACGACGAACTTGGAGCCGCATCGCGAAGCTTGCGCAGGGCCTGTTCATAGACTTCGCGCTGCGGCTCTGGAACCATTCCATCGATATAGCTGGCCATCTGACCGACTTTGGCCGCGAGACCGCGCAGCGTTCCCAGCACATGGGCAGCCTGCTCGGCCGCGCCCTGCATCGCGTCTTTTGAATTCCGCGAAAGCAACAACCCTGCGCCTGTGCGGGCGCCCAATCCCGCGAGCCGCACCGCGCGGCCGAATCTTCCCGATGGCAATTTACGCTCGGCGGTCATTGTTTCTCTATACCAGCGCCGGGCGGGCACGGCTTGTTTATGCGAGATCGAAAAGCAAAATCTCCGAGGCCGAGGTGCTCTTCATTTGAATCGTTCCGGCCGTAGAGATCGCCGCCGCATCACCGGCGGACAGCTCCGCGCCGTGGATGTCCACCGAGCC
The DNA here is from genome assembly GCA_964537685.1 of uncultured Polyangiaceae bacterium. Classification (GTDB taxonomy): domain Bacteria; phylum Myxococcota_A; class Polyangia; order Polyangiales; family Polyangiaceae; genus CAZICM01. Next base: position 6,135 of record CAZICM010000041.1, on the reverse strand, counting down.
CTTCGCCACATGAATCCAAGCATTGCGCGAAGGCCGCAGTTCAAAGCTCAGCGGCGTATCCGCATCGAGAATTCCGGCATACAGGCTCACGTCCTGATGCACCGTAACCGAACCCTCCCGGCCGTCATTCGAAGCGACAAGCCGAAGCTTATTTTTGCGCTCTTCCTCGGAAAAATATTTCTGCTCGTAACTAGGCGTGTGCCCCTTGCGATCGGGCAAAATCCAAATCTGCAAAAAGTGCACAAGCTCTTGATCGGACGCATTGAACTCGCTGTGCAAAATGCCTGTTCCGGCCGACATTCGCTGCACTTCGCCGGGCCGGATCACCGAACCATTGCCCATGCTGTCCCGGTGCTGAAGCGCGCCCGAGAGCACATAAGAAACGATCTCCATGTCGTTATGGGGATGCGTTCCAAAGCCTTTTTTCGGCTCGACCCGGTCCTCATTAATCACGCGGAGCGCGCGGAAATGCATGTGTGCAGGATCGTAATAATTCGCAAAACTAAAGGTGTGATAGCTCTTCAGCCAGCCGTGATCGGCAAAACCTCGTTCATTTGCGCGTCGAATTTTCATGAGCAACTCCCTTGAAACGGCATTTTTATTTTCTTGAGCCGAAGAGGTTTTTTGGTCTGGAAATCCCAGCGCCGCTGAAGCCGTGCCCGCGGCCAGGCCCCCCACGACAAATGTGCGCCGAAGGATTTTTGCGTTCTCCCGCTTGCTGGAATCTCTAGCCACAACAACCTGCCTTCACAGAAGAGAGTAGGTCCGCGTTATATGAAGTAAATTCATATTAAAATCATATTAATCATCAACAGAATCGATGGATGCCAATCCTCTCACGATCCACTCAAAACCATCTGCGCATCCTTCACCAAGTGAATATCGCTCATCCGGAACATCGGCCCCGCGAAAGTGGCAATGCGCCCTTTTTGAGGACCTCCCTGGGTCTTGGCGACATTCTTTGCCCAATTCGCCCGTTCAAGGACTTCGCGATCGGTGAGAAAGCAGTCCATATCCACAACGCACAATCCAATCGAAATGGTCGGAGCACCGTCAATTCCACGATAGGATGCGTGTAAAATTCGATGCTGTAGTTCCATTAAAAAGAGTTCTGCAAAGGATTGAGCCATATTGGGGAGGGTTAGCAAATATTCATCGCCGCCAAATCGATAGGCATGGCCATGAGAAAAGACATGAGCCTCGATGCTCTCCATAAAAGGCGTGAGCAAATGCAGATCGACTTTCGTTTCCGTGTATTTTGTATTGAATGCCTTAAAGTCATCGATATCGATATAGGCCACGGACAGGGGCGCCTTGCGGAAGCTGCACCGCCGGCGGTAATAGGCCAAATCGGGTAGGAAAAGCGAAGGCGCCTCGAGAATATGAAACTTTTCGTCGTATTCGCGCGGAGCCAGCATGAGAGGCTCGGAAAGCGCTGCTTCCGCGTGCCGGATGGACAAATAATCGGTAACGGCCGGGAGCCTAAACGCCGTAGCCTGCTGAAACCACGGAGCATCCATCAGGTATTCGATGAACTGCAAGTCGCGCTTCAGCGCCGAGATCATTTTATCGTCGACGGCTTTTTGGAGCGGCAAATCAATGGCTTCGGCACTATCGCGGCGCTGATCGATGAGAATGCGTTTCAGCAAGCCATTAAACGCATCATGAACCAGCACACGGCGCTGCCTTGACTCGAGCTGCCGCTCCAAAATGCTCAATTGGCCGAGAAGCTCGGTTATTTCACTGGGCCGGATACCGCGGAACTGACTGGAGATGACTTCATCGACATGACGCCGAAAATGCTCGGTGAAGCGTACGACGCATTCCATCAAGGCTTTGGCTTCAGATCGCGAGAATTCGGGCATCGCGCCTGATGCTACATCAATAAAAGCCTATGCCGCTCGGATTTCGGCAATCAGTGTTCGCAGCGTTTCAGGGATGCCGCTAAAGACGCGAATCCCGCCGACCATTCCGTTCAAGCCCGCATGTTGGCCATCCACGCTGGTTCCGATGAATAGGGGGCCGCGGCATTCTCCGCCCACCAAATAGGCTCCCGACAAGGACTTGCGCGCGGCGACATTACCGTTGCAAATAATAACAATTTCATCGGATTTAAATACAAACGAAATGGATACCCAATCTGAAATATGGATTTCGGCACGGCAGCTTATCCATCCGGCAGAGCTTAACACCTGAGCGACCAAAGCGTTACCAGGGCCTGCCGGCTCAAGGATCAAAGAAATCGGCGGAAGTGCTGCCGACAAAAGCATTTCGCTTTCCGCGAGGGGTTCGGGATGCTGCAGCGCCAATTCGATTGTAAATGATTCCGCATCGGGCAGCTCGACCGGCGTGGGCGCCAACATAAGCGTATTTCTTTCAAACAGAGCTACTTTCGTAATGGGCGGCCAGCCTTTAAGATGAGCATCTATCGGCAAGAAAGAACCATTCATGAACTGAGCCTCGAGCTCTCCATCAGGATTCGCGGCGTTGTCATTTTGAAAGCCATAATTCAACAGAAGGCGACTCATAGGTTGACCTCATCGATTTCGACCCGCGCCGAACAAAAAATCTTTGACTTTATTCTGCGCTGAGATCGGTTTTTTGACTTCGCCCGCGAACCAAAAAAATTGCACAAGGCCCGCGAATTTTTAGCAAATCGTGTTAGAGACCTTTCGTCAACCCCCGTATGAACAGGTCTTGTCCAGCTTCGCGGCCATCACTAGAGTGCGGCACGTTCATCTGGCCCATTGACGATTCCGAGGAGGACTCATGACGATTGAACAATCCGGTCGTATTGCAAGTGTCAGCAGTTATTATTTGCTTGGGAAGAGCGGGCTCCGCGTGTCGCCATTATGTCTTGGCACAATGACATTTGGGACAGAATGGGGCTGGGGCAGCGATGCGGAGAGCGCGAGGTCGATATTTGATCGATATTTAGACGCAGGCGGCAATTTCATCGATACGGCGGACGGCTACACAGGCGGCCGAAGCGAAGAAATGCTGGGGCAATTTATTCGTGATTCAAAAAATCGTGATCGAATTGTCCTCGCGACAAAATTTACGTTTAACGGCTCGCCTGGAGACCCCAATGCGGGCGGCAATCACCGAAAGAATATTTATCGGGCTCTGGAAGGCTCGCTTCGCCGGCTCCAAACCGATTACATCGATTTGTACTGGCTTCACGCGTGGGACACGATGACCCCTATTGAAGAGGTCATGAGCACGCTGAACGATTTGGTTCGTGCGGGCAAGATTCGCTACATTGGATTGAGTGATACGCCGGCCTGGTATCTTGCGAGGGCCCAAACGCTGGCGGAGCTGCGGGGCTACGAGCGGATATGCGCACTTCAGTTGGAGTACTCGCTTATCGAACGGAATATCGAGCGCGAACACATTCCGGCCGCGATTGAGCTTGGAATGGGCGTATGTCCGTGGAGTCCCCTATCGAGCGGTTTGCTGACGGGTAAATACAAACGCGACTCGGCGGGAAGCGGCGTTGGCGAAGGCCGGCTGGCCGTAACCAAAAACTCACCAAACCCTCTATTCAATCGATTTAACGAACGCAACTGGAAGATTGTCGACACGGTTCTTGAGGTTGCGAGCGAACTCGGCAAGCCGCCCGCGCAAGTAGCCGTCAATTGGATAACGAAGAGGCCCGGCGTCACATCGACAATCATCGGCGCGACAAAGCCGAGTCAATTGGAGGACAATTTACTTGCATTGGAATTTGAAATTCCCGCGGAGCTTTCAAAAAAGCTCGACGAAGTCAGCCAACTGGAGAAGACTTTTCCCTATTTATTTTTCCAACCTGGGATGCAGAGCATGATAGCGGGCGGCACGACCGTGCGTTCCGATCCCCTGTGGTTTCGAAATCGGCATTGATAAAGGCAAAGCACTCCAATACTAAAATATGCCGGGAATAAAGCGGTATTTAACCCTTTGCATATAGGCCGCATATTCGGGATCGCGCGAGAGAAGGCGCTCTTCCAAAATAGCCCGGTACACATAAGCCGCCGTGCCAATCAGCAAAATGATCGTATTGATTTCGGAAGGTTTCTTTAAAAACATTCCGAGTTTCCAGAGGATATCGCTCGCATACATTGGATGGCGCACGATGGAATAGAAGCCATGCGTCTCCACTTTTCGGACAGCGATTAAAATGCCAAAAGCCCGCCCGAGGTTGAGTAAAATCAATGTGCCGGCAATGGTCGCAATCAGCGTAACAATCGTTGATGCTAAAATAAGTTTAGAATTTTCGGTGGGTGTGTCTTGAAAGGCCAGCCCAGAGAAGAAGGCCACCAGCGCAATCCCCTGATGAAATAGATTCCGGTCAACGTCTTTGGGTTTATACCGGATCAAAATGAACACCAACATGATAATATTGTGAACAATAAACGAGATCTCGACGAAATCCCAAATCGTTCCTTTCTTAATTAAATCGAGCGTATACTCGACAATCCATTTGCCGATGGCGACAAATACAAACAGATTGATAAATATCTGCTGATATTTGCGAAAAAAACCCGGTTTTGCTTGGTCGGGAGGCGCAGACTCTTCCGTCGAAACCATTTGAAAAGAACAGAGTTCAATAAACATGCCATAAGGGCATGCCTGCTCCAAGCTGCACCTTTTATTTCACTCGGCGCAGAACCTGCGCGGTACCGAAAATTTTTCAGCCCTACCGAGACACTCTCCTTCCAGCATCTCATTGATAAGGGCATAATGCGCTACGCCAGATTCACACTCAACAACCGTTGAATTTAGCCCATGAGGAGAAGACTGTGCCTGCGTCGATTAAAGAGATGAGCAGCAACAAATGTTTTGGTGGATATCAGAAAGTCATTCAGCACCATTCAAACGTATTGAACTGCTCAATGAATTTTGGAATTTACCTTCCGCCTGCGGTTGCGGACCGGGCGTGTCCGGTTGTGTATTGGCTGAGCGGTCTCACATGCACGGAGCAGAATTTCATTACCAAAGCCGGAGCCCAAGCTTATGCGGCAAAGCTAGGTTTGATTGTCGTCGCTCCTGATACGAGTCCCCGCGGAGCAGATGTCCCCGATGATCCAGCTTATGATATTGGCTGCGGCGCGGGATTTTATGTCAATGCCACCGAAAAACCGTGGTCGGCCAATTATCAGATGTTCGATTATATTGTATTTGAATTACCATCGATTGTAGAGGCTCACTTTCCAGCGGCGGCCAATCTGAGAGGAATTATGGGTCATTCAATGGGAGGTCACGGCGCGCTGGTCGCCGCGCTCCGGCATCCGGAGCGTTATGGGTCGGTATCTGCCTTCGCACCGATCGGCACACCGAGCGAATGCCCTTGGGGTCAGAAGGCGTTCCGTACGTACCTAGGTCACGACACATCTGCATGGCGTGCGTACGACGCGACCGAGCTCGTGAGGATGAGCACACCTGCGAACAAAAAATTTTCGATCTTGATCGATCAGGGTGAGGCCGACTCGTTCTTGGAGGAGCAACTGAAGCCGTCGCTGTTTCAACAAGCCTGCGAAGCGGCGGGGCAAGAACTGAGACTGCGCATCCAGCCTGGTTACGATCACAGTTACTACTTCATCGCGAGCTTCATCGGAGAGCACTTGGAGCATCATGGAAGCGCGCTCGTGTCGTCTGGCTGCTGATGGTGCTGACGGACTGAGCAGCCCTCGAACAACACCCAAACAAAAAAAACGAATCGAAAAACGCCAAAAATCCCCACGAAACCGGCCTTAAAATTTTTTTTCAAAAAATTGTTTGACAAGGTCGGCATCGCTCACTAGGTTTCGCCTCCCGTTCGGCGACGAACTGTTCGAACTCGCGCTGTTTGCTGCTTAGCGCAGCGCAAACCGAGAACAGAACAACGGCGAACAACGGCGACGTAAGCAAGTCCCGAACGAGACTGACGAGACTGACGAAACTGACAGCAGAACCGACTGAAAAAAATTCCAAAGGGAATGTTGACAAGAGGCGACGAGCCCACTAAGTTCAACATCCCTTCGGTTGGCGAGCCGCGCGGATTCGTTGGTAAGCCAGATGAAGTCGGAAAGCTCCGAGAGCGCCGCGATTCAATATCGTGACAATATCTCGGCTCGATCCTTGAAAACTGAGTTGTAGGGAAGACGAGAGTGGGTC
>CAZICM010000040.1:0-84662 GCA_964537685.1 uncultured Polyangiaceae bacterium | reverse complement strand
CTTTAAAGCCTGTATGTTTACGCATACAGGCTTTTTTCTTTTTGTCTCTTCCACTGACGATTTTATTCAACCCTCAGCAACGCACCATATTTTCATTTCCCGCGGCCTGTAGCCATGGCTCTATCTTTCGGCCATGACACCGCATCTGTTTCATTCTACGTGGAAATGAAATGAACAGGGATGAGCGTTCTAGCCGGGCACGCGCGAAAACCACGACGAGAGCTCACTCTGCGCTTGATTCATGGTTCCCTTCGCTGTTTTGCTAGACGAGGTTTGGTGTGGCATCGCGGCGATTCAAAATAGCATTGGTGTTGGGTGGAATCGCCGGTGTGGCCGTTGGCGGTTTTGGGCCACTCGTCAGGCACGAGGCTGCCCTCGTTGCTGACCGCATGGGCGGCGCGATCACCATTGAACATGTCTTCCCACAATGGCGAGGCGTGTCTTTGCGTGATGTGAATATCACACTCGAAGAGATTCCCGGGGCAAAATTTAATTTTGATGAAATTGATATCCAATATAATCAATATGGCCGCTCGGTTGTGCTCCGGGGTGGTAAAATCACTGCAGTCGGACCACGCGATATCATTGTTCAACAATTTGAAAGTTGGCGAAGCAATTATCTGCAATCAGGTTCAAGCGAGAGCCAAAACAATAGCAAATCTTCTTCTTCCGTTCGTATTGATGGCATCGAATTCGCATGGCAAAACTCAATACACGCGCCGACCGAGTCTCTCACGGCTCAAGGGATTTGTATTTCCAAAGAGGAACCGGCCATTCGCATCACAGCAAATAAGGCAAGCCTGCTAGCAAAAAACACGACATTCAGTCTTGAAAAAGCCGAGCTTGTTATCGAAAAGAACGAGGGACATTATCAAGTGGCAGGACTGTCTGCCCGCGATGTCGAAGCTGAACTCGCAGCGTTCGAGACTTCCAGTTCCAGCGCCGACAATACAATCAGCTCAGCCGCCAATAAATCCAAAGCGAATATCGACGCGGCCACCGAAAATAAGACTGCCCCACGGAATAGCCTTGCAGTTTCATCGATTGGCGAATTCATTCAAACACGAGCTTTTACGCTCGCCCGTAATATTGATCGGGTTATCAAAAACGACGCAAAAATTGGTCTCAGCCGTGTGAATATCCGAGTAAAACTCGGCTCTGAAAAGCTACATCTAGGTCCAGGGGCGTTTTCAATACGACGGGAGCGCGAGCATATTTTATTAGAGTTGTCGCCGTCTATTGAGGAACTCGCTGCCCAGGCGTCAGCGCCGTCGGATAAGGGGAATGAGGCACTGACATTTTTGCTCAGTATCCCTATTCAATCCGATGCAAATGAAAACTCGGAAATCGAAGCTGATGTGCGGGGCGGACCGATTTGGCTCTCCGCTCTCGGTATACACGATGGTGATTTAGGGCTATTTGATGTAAATAGAACATCCATCGATACGCGCGCTCATCTGGTGCTTTCAAAAGATGGGCGGGAAGTGCGCATTGAAGGCGATGGCAAACTTAAAAACCTTTCTATTCGGCACGACGCATTAAGCGAAGAGCCTGTGTCTGGCCTCGACTTGTCTTGGCGCGCCAAAGCGTTGGCGGCGCTCGATGGCTCTCGAATCTACGTTGATGATGGCGAGATCGATGTGGGAGCAATTCAATTCATTTTACGCGGAAAATACGATCGAATGGATGAGAATTTCCGGCTGCGGGCCAGCGTCGATGTGCCGCTCTTAAGCTGTCAGGCGATGATGGATTCAATTCCTAAAGGATTGGTTCCCACATTGCTGGGTGTGCGAATGGCCGGCTCGCTCGCCATGAGTGGGCACGCGCGTTTTGATACCTCAAATCTCGATAAAGATTTTGATGTCGATTGGGATGTATCTAATTCTTGTCGTATTGTTGAGGCACCGCCCGAGGTGAATGCATCGAAATTTAGGCGTCCATTTAAATTAAAGACCTATGGACAGGATGGCGGAAAAGTCGAACTGGATACCGGGCCCGGCAGCGGCCATTGGGTTCCCTATGGAGCCATCTCAAAATTCATGGAAGTAGCCGTATTAACAACAGAAGACGGCGGATTTCATAGGCACCGGGGATTTGACTATCAGGCCATCCGGAATTCAATTCGCGAAGATCTCCGCAAGCGAAAATTTGTTCGTGGTGCGAGCACCATCAGTATGCAGCTTGCCAAGAATTTATATTTGGGACGGGCTAAAAATCTAGCTAGGAAGCTTCAAGAAGCCATTTTTACGATGTATCTCGAGCAGGAACTCACCAAAGAACAGATCATGGAGATCTATTTGAACGTGGTGGAGTTTGGTCCGATGATATATGGAATCGGTCAGGCGGCCCGGCATTATTTTAATACGTCAGCCTCGCAGCTTTCCTTGGGGCAAAGCCTCTATCTGTCGTCGATTTTGCCTAACCCAAAGAAACAATACTTTGGTGCAGGCGGCGCCGTTGTTCCTCAGCGCATGGATTATCTCAGGAAACTCATGCAGCTTGCCTATGAACGAAAGCGTATCAGCGAGGAGGAGCTCGAAGAGGCTCTGCCCGAAATCGTCGTCCGCGGTATGCCAATTCCGCCCCGTAAATCAACGGCCGGTGAAGAGCCTTCCAATACAATTGTTCCGCCGGCAAAGCCCGATCCAGAAACTCCCCGGGAAAATAATAATGATTCCGAATTGGACGATGGGCCGATCGAATGGAAACAGTAGTAAATATTATGATTTTGATTCTTCCGCCAATTGAATTGGTTCCCCGATTGTACTATTTGATAGTATTGGCTTAAAATCCGGTGCGATTTTTGCCGGGACCTTGTCCTCTGCTTTAGCCGCAGAGAGTTTTTGCCTTCGAATTGAAAAGAATGCGCGGAGCACTGCGGCGCACTCGTCCGCCAGTACGCCTGAAGTGATGGCGAATCGATGATTGAGCCGCGTATCGCGGCCAATGCCAAATAGCGTGTCGACTGCGCCCGCTTTAGGGTCGGAGCAGCCATATACAAGCCGGGCGATGCGCGCGTTTACGAGGGCTCCCGCGCACATCGGACAGGGTTCGAGGGTTGCGTAGACGGTTGTGCCACCCAAACGCCATGCGCCGCGCGCTCGCGCGGCTTCGCGCAGGGCTTCGACTTCGGCGTGGGCACACGGATCTTGGTATTGCTCTCGCCGGTTTCGGCCCCGTCCAACAATGCGGCCCTCGGCATCAACAACAACCGCGCCCACGGGGACCTCGCCGGCCTCCGCCGCCGCGCTCGCCTCTGCCAAGGCTTCGCGCATGAATTGTTCATCTTCTGGTGTTGCGGTAAGCGACACCATCCGGCCATCGCTGGGATTGTTCATCAGCGGTTTGCTTCAGTGAGCTTGATGTTGGCGCGCCCAGGAAGATTCGAACTTCCGACCCCCGGCTTCGTAGGCCGATGCTCTATCCAGCTGAGCTATGGGCGCAGGGTCTGCACTGCTGATTCAATCGCCGCGCGCTTTCCGTAATGCGAACAGCGAGCAACTTGAGTGCTCGCCCGTGTAGGCGTCTCTTCGCCGACTGTCAATCATTCTTGTGATCGATTTTTTAAATCGACTGATTTTAAAGGGTATTGCGAGCATCGGCGACTCGGATACATTCGTGCGCCCCATGGCCACTTCCGAACACGACGATCAGGATCGAGAACAAGACGCGGCGGATGATGCGGATGACGCCGGCAAAGAGCAGGAAAGCAAAAGCCACGAAGCTTCATCGGATGGCTCTGCAGATGAAGCAGGCGCAAAGCAGGTGCGCGATGCCAGTGCCGAGAAAAAATCTTCTCCACACGTTCCGCGAACCGGCGTGAAGCGTGGAGGACGCCACGGCCGCGGACGTCCGCTGCCGCCCGCTGCTCCAACTACGCAGAGCGGATCGGTGGGCAAGAGCGCTGTGCTCTTTGTGGTTGTGGTGGGCGGTCTCGCTGCCGGAATGGCGATTCTTGGGCGGGATCCGGGCGGTGGAGGCCGTGTCGCGCCGAGCTGGCAAGTTGGCCAATCCGTGGATGTGGAACTGACGCTCAAGAACGACGACAGATCCGAGCTCGTGTGCGCATCGGCCCTGGATGTGAAGGGATTGCACTGCGCGCAAGAAACATCGACCAAGCCGTGGTCGAAGCCGGATTCGCCCGAGGAAAAAGATAAAAAATTGCTAAAGCCCTATACGACGACCAACGGCGCAGAGCTTCTCGCCGCTGGACTCTGGAGTGAGCCCGCGCTTTCAGGTCAATTGCCCGCATCGCGTTTCAGCGTGAAATGCAAGTTCAAGGTCGAGGGCAAGGTGAGCCATCCAGGGATTCGCTGGGGAAGTGACAAGCCTTTCTACGATAGCCCGAACGACTGGTTTGCCGGCACGCTGTCAGGCTGCACGGTTACGCCCTAAACGCTGTCTTTCGCGAGCGGAGACAGAAGCGCATACCCGTGTGCGCGCACCCAGTTGATATGCACGCCGCGGCAGCTTTGGTTTACCGCACAGGTTTTGCAGCGAAGTGCCTTGGTGTAAAAAACATCGGCGATATAGCGCCGGGCAAAGGCTGCCATGTCGATGCGGGCATCGGGTCCCAGCATGGCCGTATCCAACAGCCTGCGGGGAGGGCGCGCGCGTTCCCCGGCGATGCAGCGCGGCAGATTTTCAACGGGAACTTGTTCGCTGTACGTGTTGAAGAAGGCCGTCGCATCTACGTCGTGTTGATGCGCATCGGACACGCGCTCGTAATTGCGCTGGACAAGCACAAGTCCCGGAGGAACCGGCCGGAGTGCTTGAATTTCGGCTTCATTCTCGTGTGTCAAGAACACACAGACTTCAAAATGCCTGCCCAATTCGGCACGCAGGTTCAACAGGAAGCGCAGGTCTTTTGACGATGCCGTGTAGCAGCGCAGAAGCGATTTCCTGCAAAGCAAGCCATCAGGATCTAGGTGTTTCTCGAGCCCCGCGTAGTCCTCGAGCTCCAGCTCGATCTGCGGCGGATCGATACGCCGGGCTATGCGGCAGGCATCGCCGACATTTGGCGCGACAATGCGGGCACACAAGGCGCGCGGCAACCGCCCCGCAGGCACATGATCGCCCTCGAAACGAAGCACATCCACCTCGGAAAGGGCGCTCGCGGCGAGCGCTTCATCGAGGGAATCGCATAAGCCCTGCAAATAACAGTACTTGCATCGTTCAGGCGCCCGGCAATGCAGCTTTTGACCAAGTGCAAGATAGCGATCGAACTCTTCTCGGCGCCCCCGCACTTCATCGTTGAGCTTGTGCGGATCTTGAATGAGATCCTCAAACCCCTCGGCGTACGGAGGAGGAAAACGATTGAGCCAGATATGCACATCAGGCCGCCGCGCGTATGCAAATGCGCGCTGTAAGTACTCGAGATTGCCATCGAGATCGTAGAAGAGATGCTCACGGGCATCGCTCCACGCATTGCCAAACGGGATGATATGCAGCAGGTCGAATTCCTTTACGCCCCAACCGATAAAGGTCTCGAGCATCTCCGGTAAAAATCGGACGTTTTGTTTGTTGATGACGATATCGATATTGATGATGAATGCCTTGGCGGCGAGGGCCATCTTGAGGCCGGCCACCTCTTCCTCGAAGGCGCCGGGCGTTCCTACAAGCGCGTCGTGGAGCTTGGCCGTGTGCCCGTGAAGCGAAAATGTGATCTCGCTGAGACCGTTGTTTGCAGCCTTCGATGTGAACTCGGCGTAGCGAAACATCCTGCCGTTGGTGACGGTTTGAACTTTCCTGTACCCCGCGAGCTTTCCGAGCTTCACGAAGTCGAGGAAATTGGGATGCATGGTGGGTTCGCCGCCCGAGAGAATTAAGCGCTCTGCGCCCCTCCTGCGCCCCTCGATGATCTGCACCTTAATGTCTTGAGTGGCTCGCATCGTTCCATTGTGAGCATCGGAATCAAGGCAAAATGTGCAGCGATTATTGCAGTCGTACGATAGGCGGACCCAATTGCGCTTCTCGTGAGCCGCTTCTTCATGAGCGATCGATTTGGTGCCTTTGGCGAGAGGTGCATGGGATTCGATAAGCGCTTCGTTTTGAAAATCTGCGAAGTTGGTTTCCTGCTCGTCCGGCACATCGAAGGAGCTTTGAGGTGTTGAACCAGAAAGAACGGGCAAGTGAATGGTCATGACGATTGCGTCTTCGCGGTGCGCTCAAAATGTAGAAACCATTGATTGGAGAAACCCGGCCGGACGTCCTGCCGCGACACCAAACGCAGCACTTCTGCCGGGATAGCGTTCATCGCTTCGGAGGCACTGTCATTGCGGTAATGCTCGAAGCGGTTGCTCTGAGCTTTTTGGGCGCGCTCCGCATGTGCGCGATTGCGGAGAAGGCCAAAGGCTACGTTGTCGGCGATAAAGAGCGAGCCTCCAACCTTGAGCAGGCGAACGAGCTGAGCCAGCACAGGTTGAGGATTCGCCAAATGGTTAAAACTGCGAAGAAGCAGGACATGATCGAAGCTTCCAAGCTTGCCGCTTAGCTCTTCGGCGGATGCAGCGATGAATTGAGCAAAGGGATAGCGTTCCGACAGCGCGGACATCCGCGCAGGATCGGGATCAACACCGACGTATTCGATTCGGCCTGCCTTTGCCTTGCCGGCAAGCGCATGAAAATAAGGACTTTCACCGCATCCTATGTCGAGCACGCGGCCTTCGAGGGCCGCGAGATATGAAAGAACCGCCGCGTTGTCGCGGGAAAAAATATCGGTTCCGATGGCTTCCCATGTGCCTGTGCAGCGATTGCGCAGTTCGCAGCGAACGCATTCGTCGCTCGGTTTGAGCAGGCGAAGATCTTTCGAAAAATCGTCGGGAGCGGCTTTCGAAGAAATGTCGACATAGAGCTGGCCCAGTTCTTCCTTCGTGTGAAGCAGTTCAGCATCGGAGAAATCGCGCGTTTCTGTTCGAAATAGGCGAATGCGATCTTTGAGCCTGAGAAACAATGTGCGCCCCCGATCATAAGGGGATACGCCGTCTTTCTTGATCGGGCAGGGAGCTCCCAAGGGCCGCGCGATATCGCGCTCAGGGACAAAATTATAGGAGTTGGCTCTCGGTCGTTCGCGCAGGGTTAGGGGATGCAAAGCGGCCGTGCCTTGGGCTTCGGCATAGCCGCGGTACAAGCCCGGACACGCTCCCCGAAGCGAACAGCCTCCGCATACCTGTTCGGGCTGAAATTTGGCCACATCGTCCACAGGTACAAAATCGTCTTCATCGGCTTCGATCATCACCGCAAATCGATGCGTTTTTAGGTCGTCGTACAAATCGTGAAGGCCGGGGAGCAAACAAAACGGAAGGCCATCGTGAGCGAAGCGGACACGCCCACCACCGCTTTTCGAGAGGCCATATTCAATCGCATCCCGCACATAGCGCGCGCACTCGGCGACGTCGGGGATGATTACATCCGGTGCCCAATTCGCGGCGCCCTTCGGCTGTGTCATCGAGAACTTGATGCACAAATCGCCGAGCGGGAGAAGCCGATCGACAAGGCCGCGCAAGTGCCGAATGTTGGCCGTCGTGACCACGCAGTTCGCTGTGAGATCGGGCACGCGCCCAGCCAGTGCGGATAGCGCGCCAAACGCTTTATGAAACGTATCCGCTCGGACAACCGAAGCATGAACTTTGGGGTCGCCGCCGTGAATCGACATGTACACATAGCGAAGGCGGCAAGCGCCGATGAGTTCGTCCGCGATATGCGGGTAGGAGAGCATCAGGCCGTTGGTGACCAGGCCAAAGTCCATGCCGAGGCGCGCGACATTGCGCGCCCATGAAAGCAGTTCAGGCCGGATCGTCGGCTCGCCGCCGGAGAGAACAACCATCGAATATCCCAGCTTGCGGGCCCTCTCGATCTTCCACTCCACGCGCTCCGCGCTGTCGCTATGCCAGCGCATATCGGCCGTGTGGCAAAACGTGCAGTTCTCGTTGCACGCATAGCCGACCTTGATCAGCGCCTTCATAGGCAGATAATCGTATCCTGAATCGGTTCACCGTATTTAAGTTCGGCAATGGGCGGAGGGGACGAGCGGTCTTGGACGAATGGATAATGTGCCGGTTCTTATTTTTGAGCCCGATCACGCGTCATTCGAACAGCTTTCTGCTGCGCTGGGGACGCTTGGATGTTCGCCGCTTCGCGCTGAATCGTTTGCTCAAATGCTCGAGCTCCTGTTCACCGCGGAGGCTCTGTTTGCAATTGTGGCGCTCGATCAGCCGAGCCGTGTTCGCGCCGGCCTTGAGCAGCAGCTCACGCCTGTAGAAGCTCTGCTTCAGGCATTGAGCGGCCGTGCCTCCAAGGTGGAAGGATTGCTCTTGATCGTTCAGGAAAATGAGGTGTTTCTGCTCGGCAACATCGAGGAGCAAGCCGGTGTGGATTTCATCACGGCGCCCTGCCGCGCGGAGACGCTGGCGAAACGGATTGCCCTTGTGAAGCGAAGAGCAGAGCGGAGCCGTGAGAGGCGCCAAGCCGACGAGGCCGCGAGGCTAAGAGAGGAGCGATTTCGCGCGCTTCACCGGGATTCTCCAATCGGCATCTTGGTGTACGACGAGCGCGGCAACGCCGTTGAAATGAACCCGGCAGCCATGCGCATGTTTGGCCTCGCATCCGTGGCTCAGGTGCCCAATATCTTTCAGTCGCTCCGCATATTTCCTGACCCCAGCGCAGCGCTTCATGCCCAAGAGCGTTTCGCGAATGGAGAAACCTTTCGCTACCAATTTCCGGTGAACTTCGAGCACGGAATGCGGGACTTGAATTTCCCGACGAGCGAAAAAAGCGGAACGATTTACATCGAGCTGTGCATCACGCCGATTGCCCGAGATATCGATGGAAAACCGCAAGCATTTCTCGCACAGGTTCAGGATGTGACGGACAGAACACTGGCCGAGAGGAGTCTTGAAGCTTCGTACCAGAATATGAGACGCCTCCTCGACAGCATGCCTGAATGCGTCGCCGTATACCGGCACGGCGAGCTGCTTTATGTGAATGAGCAAGGGCTTTCTTGGTGCGGAAAAAAAGATCCCGGCGATGTGCGCGGAGAGAGAGTTGTCCGCTTTCTGCGGGCCGAGAATTCCGAGGCAGCGGCGGAGTGCCTCGAACAATTGGAGCATTCGTCGGCCCGCGCAAAGACATGCGAGCTTCGGGCAACCACCGTCAATGGAGAAGCGGCGCTCCTTGAAGTGATGGGCGGGCCGCCCATTGAATACGAAGGCGCACCGGCGCATGTGCTCATCGCGCGCGATATCTCTGAACGAAAACGCTTGGAAGGCAGGCTATTTCTCGCCGATCGCATGGCCTCTTTGGGCACGATGGCTGCCGGTGTTGCTCATGAAATCAACAATCCCTTGTCTTATGTCATCGCCAACGTTGGCCATGTGATGAGCGAAATTGTTCCCCGCGCCGAGGAAGGCGACGCCGGCTCGCTTGAAATGCAGCGTGCTCTCGAGGAAGCGCTTGGAGGACTGGACAGAATTCGCCGCATCGTGGCGGACCTTAAAACCTTTTCCCGCTCGGACGATGAACGGGCCGTAACCAGCGATGTCCGCCGCGTTCTCGATTCGTGCGTGAACATCGCCGCGAGCGAGATTCGCCACCGGGCCAAACTCGTGCGCGAATACACACCGGTTCCACCTGTGCGGGGCAGCGATGCGCGGTTGGGACAAGTGTTTCTGAACCTGCTTGTGAATGCGGCTCAAGCCCTTCCTGTGGGCCAGGTTCATGAGCATGAGATCAAAATTCGCACCTCCCTTTCACCGGACGGCCGCATCGTGGTCGAGATAGCGGACACAGGAATGGGCATCCCTCCTGAAGTGCTGCCCAAGATTTTCGATCCATTTTTTACGACCAAACCTGTTGGAGAAGGCACGGGCCTCGGGTTGTCGATTTGCCACGCCATCATCAAGGCAATCGGCGGCGAAATCAGCGTGCAGAGCACGGTGGGCAGGGGCACAACCATGCGGGTCATGCTGCAAGCGGCGGGGCAGGCGGCGGATAGCTTTGGAGATAAGCGAAAGGCTCAGTCTGCGGCGCCTTCGTCCAGGAGAAGAATTCTTGTCGTGGATGACGAACCGCTCTTCGCTCTTGCGGTGCGGCGCCTCCTTCAAGCCGAGCATGAAGTGACGGTGATAGAGAGCGGCCGCAGTGCAATCGAGCTTCTCCAGCAAAAAGACTTTGATGTCGTGCTCTGCGATTTGATGATGCCTGATATCGGGGGAATCGAGCTTTACGGCGAGCTGTCGAAGATGCGGCCCGGCTTTGAACGGCGGATGGCCTTTATGACAGGAGGCGCATTTACCCAGGCGGCCCGTAAATTTCTCGAATCCGTCCCCAATGCCCGCCTCGAGAAACCGTTTACCCGTGAGGAAGCGCGCGCTGTTGTGCGGCTCGTCATCGGCGAAGGCGGGGAAAGTCTGTAGCCCGCGCCTGCCCAGGGAAGAGCCGCGATTGATTCGAATCAGCGTTGACCTTGCGGCACCTCTTCAATGACGATCGCATTTACAGGTGTCGCCCGATGGCCGAGCCCAGCATCGTTGAACGGCTTCAAAATCAAGCGGAACGCGTTCACATATCCATCGGCGCGATATGCAACAACAATTGCATCTTCTGCATGGAAGAAGACCGGGACGGCCGCTACATCAACAACTCGGCCATGACCCGGGAGCGCGTCCGGTGGATTCTTGAAAACCACAGGAATGCGGAAGAAGTGTGCTTTACCTCGGGCGAACCCACGACCCGCCCAGAGCTTCCAGAATTCGTCGGCTGGGCAAAAGGCTTGGGTTTTCGGCGGATCAGCATCATGACCAACGGCCGCAGGCTCAGCCATGTGCCTTACGCCGTCGCGCTCGCCAAAGCGGGGATGAACCGCTTCTACGTGTCCATTCACGGCCACACAAAGAAGCTGCACGAAGGTCTGACTCGAACGCCCGAAAGCTTTGAGCAAACCATGGCAGGCATCGATGCCATCGCGAAGCTCAAGCGCTTTGGCATCGAGCTTCACACATCGACCGTCATCACCGATCGCAACCTGCCGCATCTGTTTGAGATCTATGCGTTCTTGCGTGAGCACGGCGTCGATCAAGTCGTCTTTAACGTGATGCAGGCCAATGGCCGCGCCGATACATTTTTCGAACAGATCTTTCCCCGCTACACCGAAATCGCATCGGTCTTCAGAGACTTTCTTTCGCGCGCCGCGCAGGCCGGAGATATCCAGCCCAAAGCCTTTCTCGTCGACATTCCCCTCTGCACCACCGAAGGCATTCCCGACTTCAACCGCGGTTATGTCGAACGCTATCGGCATTTCGATCTGGAGACCCAAGCCGCCCGAACAAGCGCGGTTCAGCCGGACAGGGCCCAGGACGGCAAAGGCAAAGGACTTGTTCTCGTAACCCGCCAAGATCTCGATGATGCCGAGCGCGACAAGCGCGATACCTGTCAAACATGCCGCTATAGCCCGCATTGCGAAGGCGTTTGGCGCAATTATCTCAAGCGCTACGGTTGGGATGAGATGATTCCAATCCCATCGGCCAGCTCACCGTCAGGGTGCTAATGGCAGGCGCGCCGCGCCTTATAAAAGCCTCAATCGGCGTACTCACTCCAGACAAGAAAGGCGCCTTGCGGCCCCGGCAAATTACGACAATGATCGTCCAACCTACTCGTGGCAGTCTCCGGCGCCCCCCCCCAACAAGACGCTGAGCTTCCGACGCACGTCGGCGCGGTGCTCGCGGGCAAATATCGCGTCGACCGCGTGCTTGGAAAAGGAGGGATGGGCGTTGTGGTCGAGGCCAGCCATCTCGCCCTTCATGAGCGCGTTGCGCTGAAATTCCTGCTTCCAGAAAGCATAAAAAACCCCGAGGCCGTCGAGCGATTTCTTCGCGAAGCGAGGGCAGCGGTCAAAATCAAAAGCGAACATGTCGCGCGCGTGTCCGATGTCGGAACGCTCGATAACGGCTCCCCGTACATGGTCATGGAATTCCTCGAGGGCCAGGACCTTTCCCGCCTAATCGAGAAATGCGGCGTCCTCTCTGTTGCGGATGCCGCCGACTACATCATCCAAGGATGCGAAGCCTTCGCCGAAGCTCACGGCCACGGCATCATCCACCGCGATATCAAGCCCGCAAACCTCTTTCTGACGCGCCGCCCCGATGGCACACCGCTGATCAAAGTCTTGGATTTCGGCATCTCCAAACGCATGGATGGTGTCGACAATCTCACGCGCACCAGTGCCGCCATGGGTTCTGCGCTCTACATGTCGCCCGAGCAAATGCAGCAAACGCGCTCTGTCGATCACCGCACAGATATCTACGCGCTCGGCATTTCGCTCTTCGAACTGCTCACCGGCACGCAGCCCTTCTTCGCCGAAACCCTGCCTCAGCTCTGCGCAAACGTCCTGATGGGAGCGCCGCGCGAGCTGCGCGAGCTGCGCCCGGATATTCCACAGCCGCTCGAAGCCGTCGTTCACAAAGCTTTCGCGCGCGACAAAGCCTATCGCTATCAAACGGTGGCCGAGTTCGTCAGCGCCCTTGCGCCCTTTGCGCCCGAACGTTCAAGACCCACCATCGAACGAATCCTAAGAATGGCCGGCGTCGAGCTTCCACTGCCTCCACGGCCTTCCTATCCTTCCGTACCGCCCGCGAATTCGCCCGTCCTCGGACCGGGCCAGGCCACCGCATTAAACCGAGCCTCCCCGGTTTACCCTGTCACCAACGCCCACCAGCAGACCACCGATCCTCTGCCCTACGGTTATGGCCCGGCCGCTCAAACCGGCGTTGCCCATGTGCCTGCCGTCACCGCGCTCCCTCCTCCCCGCACATTCACCTCGATGGAAGGCGCCTCAGCCCGGCCCTCTCTCACACAACAGGGACCTTTTGGCACTGAACCCATCGCGGCCATGACCCGAGCTTCCGCGCCCGCGCCTCCGATTCCCATCGCAACATCCGCGCCTCCTCCTCCGCCTGGTTTTTCCACATCGGTAGGCGTCTCTTCCGAACGGCGCCCATCACTACCTCAAGCAACGAAAAAACCGGGCAGCCCAATCGCATTCATTATCGTCGGCGGCGCTTGCATCGCGGCTCTCGCGGCAGGTGTGCTGATCTGGGTATTTTCAGGCTCGAAGGCCGAGCATGCCGGCGGGCCAAGCCCCGAAAACAACAACCCTGCCGCCAGCTCCAGCGGCGTTGTCGTGACACCCCTGCAGAGCCCCGCGGCCGCAGCCTCCGCGACGGCACCTGCAGCCGCCGAATCGGCCGCAAAAATATCGGCCCCAGCCGGCGCCGAATCCACGGCATCCACAGCCGCCCCCCTTCTCAGCGTCGCGGCTCCTCTACAAATTCCTCACACCTCTCCCACTCCGACCTTAAAAACCGGTGCGCTAAAGGCCATCCCCACGGCCTCGCCCAGCGCATCCCGGCAAGAGAATCATGGCGTCCTTTCGAAGACACGATGAATTCGATCCAATGACCGGAACCGATCTCAGCCCGAGCGCGGAGAAACGTTTCGCCAACATCACATCCTGCCTGCGCGCATCCGCTTTCATTTTGATCCTATTGTCAGCCAATACGGCCGGCGCTCAAGGCAAAGAAGCTTTGGCCGATGCCCTCTTTCATCAAGGCGTCGACTTGATGAATGCGGGACAATTCGAAAAGGCATGTCCTAAATTCGAAGATAGTCAAAAGGCCGATCCTTCCTCCGGCACACTCCTCAACTTGGCGAGCTGCTACGAAAAAACAAATCGCCCCGCAAGCGCTTGGGCCACCTACAAAGCCGCCTCGGCACTCGCCGAAAAACAAGGTCAATCTGATCGGGTTGCCACCGCCAATGAGCGAGTCGCCGCATTAGAACCCAAATTGCCCAAATTGCGCATTCACGCGGCATCCACCCCTGGATTGATCGTCAAGCGCAATGGATTGGAAATCGGCGCATCCAACTTGGGCGAACCTATTTTTGTCGATCCCGGCGAACACAAGCTCGAAGCCTCGGCGCCCGGTTATCAAAGCTGGACCGAGACGATCACCATTGGACTTGGATCGGACGAAAAATTGGTTTCGGTTCCTCCGCTCGTTCAATCCGATGAAAATGGCGGAACATCCTCCTCTGGAAATACTTCGGGCGGAACATCCGGCCTGCGCATCGCCAGTTATGCCGTTGGAGGCGTTGGCTTAGCGGCTATCGCGACGGGCGCTATTTTTGGCGGTTTAGCCTGGAGCGATCGAAACAAAGCCGATCCGATGTGCCCCGACAAACTCTGCTCCAAAGAAGGCTTCGATATTATCGAAGGCGCAAAGACCAAGGCTTTGGTGTCCACCTTGGGGTTTGGGATTGGAGCCGCCGCATTGGGAGCGGGCATCACGCTATTTTTCTTATCGCGTCCATCCTCCGATGAAGACACCCAGGCACCTGCCGCGCCCAGCGCGAAAATCTTGCCTGCACTGGGTCCCGGCGGCGGTGGATTTACCATCGTTGGAAGCTTTTAATTGCCGCCTACAACAACGCTTGCAGTCAAAGCCAAGCCGTAGGAAAAGCGCAACCCCACCGCAACCCCTTCATCAAACGGCGTTTCATGAATTTCAACCTCACCGAAGAACAAACCCTCGTTCAGCAAACCGCACGCGATTTCGCCAAGCGGGAAATTGAACCCAAAGCATCCGAGCTCGATAAAAAAGCCCGATGGCCTTGGGAAATCGTCTCTCAAATGGCCGAGCTCGGCTTTATGGGGCTCGCCATTCCCGAAGAATTCGGCGGTGCGGGCCTCGACAACATTAGCTACGTGCTCGTCATGGAAGAGATCAGCCGCGCCTGTGCGAGCTGCGGCGTGATCATGAGCGTAAACAACTCCCTGTTCTGCGACCCGCTCTACAAATTCGGAAACGACTTTCAAAAGGCCGAAATTCTAAAGCCCACCGCATCGGGAAAAATCCTGGGCGCCTTCGGCCTTACCGAACCGGCGAGCGGCTCCGACGCGCGCACCATGCTCACCGTCGCCGAAAAACAAGGCGATGGAAGCTTCATTCTCAACGGCTCAAAAAACTTCATCACATGCGGCCCTCACGCCGAGCACATCATTGTGTTCGCCATCTCCGAGCCTCACCCCGATAGACCAAAGCACACGGCCCTCATCGTCCGCCGCGACATGCCCGGCTTCTCCCTCGCGCCTCACGACGAAAAACTCGGCATCAAAGCCGCGCATTCATGTTCGATCTTCTTTGAAAACGTACGCGTTCCCAGGGAATACATGCTCGGCGAAGAAGGCCAGGGCTTCAAAGTCGCGATGATGACACTGGACGGCGGCCGTATTGGCATCGCATCCCAGGCGCTTGGCATCGCGCGCGCCGCACACGAACGCGCCATCGAGTACGCCAAGGAACGCAAGGCGTTTGGAAGCACAATCTCAAAGCTTCAGGCCATCCAATTCATGATCGCCGATATGGCGACCGAGTTTGAAGCGGCCCGCCTGCTTACGCTCCGTGCCGCCGCCTTGAAGGACAAAGGCGTCAAACACACGGCGGAAAGCGCCATGGCCAAACTCTACGCCTCTGAAATGTCCACCCGCGTGACCCACAAGGCGATTCAGATTCATGGCGGATATGGCTATGTCACCGAATATCCCGTCGAACGGCACTACCGCGACGCCCGCATCACCGAGATTTATGAAGGCACGAGTGAAATCCAGCGCCTGGTGATCGCAGGCAATGTTCTTCGTTAGGGTACGCATCATGCACAAGCACACAGCGATAGCCGCCGCACTCTTCATTGGTCTTTCGGCGTGCGGCGGCGGTCAAGAAGTCACGCATACGCCGGACAACAGCGGTTCCGGCAGCGACGATCAGCCCAAGCGCAAAAGCATGGGCATTGCGGCCGAAATCGGCGCGCTTGACGAAGGCGAAGTCAAACGCGCCTTCGAGCAGGCATCGAAGCGGCTCGTGGCCTGTTACGGAAAAGGCACCGAGCGGCTATCGTATTTATCCGGTGAAATCAGGTTTAAAATCCGAGTCCGCAACGACGGGACGGTGCGCTGGGTCTACGTCAAGGATTCAAACCTGGGCGATCGGGCGACCGAAAACTGCATGCTTGACGTGCTCAAAAGCCAAACCTGGCCCAAGCCCATCGACGGCGAGGAGGGCCTTGCGGAAAATAGTTTTGTCTTCGAGCCCGGCGGCGACGAGCGCATGCCCATCGAATGGCGGCCCGATCAGATTGGCGATGCCTATCAAAAAGAAGGCAAAAGCAAGCTGTCTCAATGCCGTTCCGATGCCGGCACAGGCCCGATGAAAGCAACGGTGTATGTGAACACCGAAGGCAAGGCTCAAAGTGTAGGTGTTTCGGCCGCCGATGAAAAAGGCGAGGCCGCCGTTGCCTGTGTCGTCGATACGCTGAACGGCTTGAAATACGCCTCGCCGGGAAGCTTCGACGCCAAAGTTGTGCTCACCATCGATTGAGCTTCCGCTCTCCCGCCCCCGCCCATTGTAAAAAATTGTGAAGCCCCGCCGCTCCAAGCTCTACTCGGCGGATTGGCTGCTAAGGTGAGCCCGTGAGCAAAATCATCCGAGAAATTTTAGGGCTGCTGTGGAAGCTGATGAAGCTTCTCTTCTGGAAGTGGGTCAAGCCCATCCTGGGCCGCGTAATCGTGGTGGCGGTGATTATCGCCGTCATCATCACCGCACTCGTCATGCTCTTACGCTGGTAATTACTTCAGCTCAAAACGGGCAATCACCGTCCGCTGAATCTCGCTCGTCCCCTCATAAATCGTCGTCACGCGCACATCGCGGTAATGCCGCTCCACCGCGAAATCCTTCACGAAACCATATCCGCCGTGAACCTGCAGACAGCGTCCGCAAATGCGGTTCGCCGCCTCGCTCGCAAACAACTTCGCCATCGATGCTTCGCGCGAAAATGCCCGTCCCTCTTCTTTCAAAAACGCTGCCCTAAACGTCAACTGCTTGGCCGCCTCGAGCTCCGTCTTCGAATCCGCGAGCATCCACTTAATCGCCTGATAATCCCCAATCGGCACCCCAAACTGCTTGCGCTGCTTCGCATACTCCGCAGCCTCTTCCAGCGCTGCCGTCGCGATTCCTATCGACTGCGATGCAATCCCAATGCGGCCCCCATCCAGCGCCATCATCGCAATCTTAAAACCTTCGCCCTCCTTGCCTAAAATCGCATCATCCGGAATCCAGCAGTTTTCAAAGGTTAAAGGCACGGTCTTCGATGCCCTCAAACCCATCTTGTCCTCGGGCTTCCCAGGCTTCAGCCCATCGGTGCCGCCCTCCACCAAAAACGCAGAAATCCCCTTCGTTCCAGGGCCTCCCGTGCGCGCCCACACCACGAGCACACCCGCCTCCGCGCCGCTCGTAATCCACTGCTTCTCGCCATTGAGCACCCAGCCATTCCTGGCGCGCTCCGCCGTCGTCCGCATCGCCCCCGGATCGCTCCCCGCCTCGGGCTCGCTCAGCGCAAACGCGCCCGCCCAGTATTCGCCCGACGTAAGCCTGGGAACGTGTTTCTGCCGCTGCTCATCCGTTCCAAAACGCGAAATCACCTCGGCCACCATATTCGTCACGGCCATCGTCACCGCCGTCGACGCACATGCGCGGCTCACTTCCATCATCGCCAGCGCATAAGCGACAACACCCGCTTCCGCGCCTCCAAGCGATGCCGGCACATTCACACCCAGGAGCCCGAGATCCGCCAGCCCTTGAAGAATCTCGCGCGGAAATTTCTCTGTGCGATCCAGTTCGGCAGCCGCGGGCCGGATCACCCGTTCGGCGAAATCATGCGCGGTTTGAACAATAAGCTGCTGGGTTTCGCTGAAATCGATATCCATCGCGGCGCAGTGTATGCCAGCGATTCAGGGACACGCTTTGGAAAAATCACACGCATCGCCGCCTTGGGCCGTCACCGTGATGGAGTAACCCGTACACGAACCCACGGCACCCGCCTTGCGCGATACGCGAACGTAATACACCGACGAATGATTCGCGCAGTGCACAGCGCTCTGAGGCCCGCACGGACCTTCACCCATCATTCCATTCGGCCCGTTAAAGCTTCCATCCACGCACCAGTCATACGACGTAATCTCGGAAGCCGCGCCGCCCGGCGCATCCATGCATGGATCGCCCCGCATCACCGCCATCACAAATTCATCGTTCGGCATCGGCGCCGTGAAATCGATGCTCACATGATAGGCATTCGTTCCCGCTTGAGCGTCGTCCACGGTATTGAACACCCACATATCCACGTCGGAATCACTCGAGAGCGTGCCTGAAATCGAAAGCGAACCGCCTGAATCGCTCACCTGGCCCGCATTCGTCGCCGCTCCACAAGAATCATTGGGCTCGCCCATCTCAACCTGACAAGGGCAGCCATCCTCTGGAACACCCGTCTGCGGATAGGCCACCCACCCGGCCTCACAAGGCGCAACCGAACAAATGCCCGCCTTGCATTGCCATCCTGCGTGAGGCGGCGGCGGACCTTCCGCCATACACATCGAATTCGGATCGGACTCATCGGCCACCGTATTGCAATTGTCGTCCACGGCGTTGCACACCTCGGCCGTCGGCGTCTTCGCGGTACAGCCCACCCACTTGGATGCTGCACCGTCACAGCTTTCCGAACCTGTGCACACTCCATCCGCATTTTCGACTTTGCACGAACGCTTCACACCGTCGCGCTTATCGTTGCAGGGACACGAAAGCCCGCCGCTGGGCACACAAAACTTATAAGGCACACCCACAGGAGGAGGCGGCGAACCCGCATCGGAACCACCACCCGCACCTCCGCCGCCGCCATTGCCTCCGTTCCCGCCGCTGCTCGAGCCCATCCCGCCGCTGGACAAATAATCCGAGGCCGCCATGCAGGTAAAACCATTGGGACAAAGCGGAATCGTCGTGCAGTCGATCGCGCAGAATTTATCGCCGAAAGGCGAAGTCAAACATTCATCCGAAGGATTCTTGCAATCCACCGAACCGGTGCAGGGAAGGCACATCTGCCCCAAATTCGGCACACATATCGGATCGCCTTGAATAATCGAGCAATACGTTCCTTGAGGACAGGTAGGCGGACAAGGCTTGGTGCACACCTTATTCACACCGACCTGCGTGCAGGTTGCATCGCTATCCTTGCAATCTGCCTGCACATCACAAGGCCCGCCGATTTCGCCCTTGGGAATGCCGGTTGAAGTCGTTCCCCCATCATTTTGAGGGACGGGCGCGGTCTCCTCAAAATCGGTTCCCTCGGCGCATGCCGCGAAGACAGCTCCGACCAAGGCCGCCGCGATCGAAGATTGCGCTAAAAAGCGATACCAGGCCTTCATTCGAAATGTGCCTCCACCATCCACACAGCACGGCGAGCTGTTTTATTGAAGCCGTCCATAAAGGTTCAGAGCCTTGTGCGCGGGTCTTCGGGACGGCATATCAACAAAAAAAGAACATAAAAGATTTGGCATTGCCCGGTCAAACACGTTAGGCAAACAAGAGGCTTTACCGATGATGCGGCGGGACAAAGAGCAGACGCGCGGCATGGGAGCACGCATAGGAAAGACTCCGATCAAATATCCAAGCGTATTGGGTATTATTTTTATCGGAATACTCCCGGCGCCCTTGGGCATGGCCTGTTCGGAAAACCGTCAATCGGCCATTACCGTGCCTGAAGCTCCCGAGGAACAAGCCCAGGTCACGCCTCAACAACAAAAACAAGTCGACGAAAACGCCGAAAACGCTGCCAAACCCGAAGCTCCGCCCAGCGCCGAACCGGCCGTAGCCCAAGCCCCCAAGCCCAAACGATCTGGACCGGCGGAAGGCGCGCGAATGTACTCCAAAGCGCGCTTTGCGTGGATTTACCCATCGCCTGTCCGATCCCGCGCTTGGATTGGCTATGTCACGCTCGGCCACAGCGTCGCATTAAAGGGAGGCAGCCTCGAAAAAGCCCGCATTGTGGGTGCCGGAGGCTGCGATGCCTGGTACGCCGTCGAACCTATCGGTTTTATGTGCGAAGGCTCGACGGGAACAACCAATCCCAACGATCCCGAAATCGTGGCCCTGGCCGAAGATGCGCCTGATATCGAATCGCCCTGGCCATATCAATATGCCGAATCCATCGGAGCGCCCCGCTATAAAGCCATACCCGCGCCCGCCGAACAGCGTTCCACCGAATTCTATTTAGAGGGCTACCGATCCGATTTTGAAAAAGCCAAACAAGCCAAAACCAACCAAGAAATTGCCGCCATTAACAAAGATTTGGTCGGCGTCGATTTATCGCCCGCGGGCAACGGGGCGCCCGAGCTATTGAATGTCGGCCCTCTCGTCCGCGAAGAGCGCAAATGGATTCACCGCGGCTCTACCGTTGCTTATACGCGCCAATTCGATGTGGATGGCCGCACATTTTTATTAGCCGCCGATCATGCGATTATCCCCAAAGACCGCGTGCGGCCTTTTCCCCGCTCCGATTTCCGCGGCATTGAATTAAACGATCAAATCAAATTGCCCATTGCCTTCTTTAGGCGCAAAGAGCGGCCTAAATACAAACGCAGCGAAAGCGGCGATTTCGAGCTTACAGGTCAACACTGGCCTGCCCGCGCCTGGGTCATGCTTACGGGCAATGAAATAAAAATACCCGCCAAGCCCGAACCCGAAAGCGATTCAAAAAAGAATCAAAACGATCAAAACGCCCGGCAACCCACCGAAATCACCTTTTACGAAACCGCCGAACCAGGCATCTATGCAAGCGCCTCCGATGCCACAGTTGTGCGGGCGGCCACCGAAGCGCCATTTATGCGCGGAGGCAATTCAACCGAATTAGATGAAAAATCCAAACGCCCCCAAACATGGATCGAAGTCAGCGTTTTAGGCGGCTATTTAATCGCCTACGAAGGCTTAAAACCCATCTACACAACGCTTATTTCTCCTGGCCGCGGAGGCGTACCCGTTCCAGGCAAAGATCCCCTCTCCACAGCCTCGACACCGGTTGGCCGCTTTCGCATCGACGGCAAATTCCGCACCTCCACGATGGTCTCATCCACGGACGAAAACCTCGTTCACACCGAAGTGCAATACATCCAAAACTTCAGCGGCCCCCACGCACTTCATGGCGCCTATTGGCACGCATCCTGGGGCGACCCGAAAAGCGGCGGCTGCGTCAATCTCGCGCCGACGGACGCCAAATGGCTCTTCGAATGGTCAGAACCCAAAGTCCCGCCCGGCTGGCACGGTTTGCGCGCTACGAAAATATTTGGCAATTCGACGGAAGTGTATATTCATCGATAAGAGGGCGTCCTACAGGGCGTATACGAGGGTTTCATAGCTAGGGAAACCGACGGAGCCGTACATTGTACGGTGACGGAGGTTGACCGAAGATATGAAACCCGCAGTAGCCCTGTAGGATGCCCTCTAAGAACAATCGATTTCCCATACACCCTTCGCGAATATGCAGTCATCCAGCGATGAACACCGAAACACACCACTACCCATAGGTCCTGGTACAAAAATAGGCGAATACACGGTGATTGATGCCCTGGCCGCGGGCGGTTTTGGCGTCGTGTACCGCGTAACGCATCAGCCCACGGGCCGGCGCAAGGCGCTAAAAGTGCTGCACGGCGATTTGGTTTCAAATACCGAAGCCGTGCTTCGCTTTGCCCGCGAAGTCGACGTGATTGCCCGCCTCAAACATCCCAATCTCGTCGCGATTGAAGGATCTGGCCAGCTTGAAGATGGCCGTCCCTATTTTGTGATGGAGCTGTTGGAAGGCATCGATTTAGACGCCTACATCCGCAAGCAGCGCCGCCTTCAGCCCGAAGACGTGCTCTCTATTCTCGAACCTCTATGCGGCGCATTGAACGAAGCCCACGCCCATAACATCATTCACCGCGATCTCAAGGCATCCAACGTCTTTTTAGCCAGCGATGGCAAAGGCGGGCGCCGCGTGGTGCTGCTCGATTTTGGCGTCGCCAAATTGCTCGACGAAGCGGCGGGACAAGGATTAACCGCACCCTCGCATGTGGTGGGAACACCGACCTGCATGGCCCCCGAGCAAATACTGGGCACCCGTTCGGATGTGCGCACCGACGTGTATGCGCTTGGCGCCCTAGTGTATTGGATGCTCACGGGCGAACTGCCTTTTACGGACGCATCGGTCATGATGGTTCAGTACATGCATTTGAACGCGGTGCCCGTAAAACCCAGCTCGGTTGCGCCGATAGGCCAAGCCTTTGATGCGCTGGTACTCAAGGCGATGAGCAAACAGCCTGAAATGAGGCAGCCGGGCGTTATGGAATTGCTTTCGGAATTCCGCGCCGCGCTATTGCAGCACGAGCAGCCTTTATTGAATACGCATGAGCGGCGCGTGATAGCATTATATCTCGAAGTAAGACTCAGCGACGAAGCGCTGGAAGACGACGAAGCGGACAACGATCTATTCCGCGACATGGACTCGGTATTACCCTATGCGGCACGCATTTTGGTGCCCAAGGGATTTAATCCGGTAATGATAACGGGCAATACAAGTTTATTAATCAAATTCTTGCCGGAGACACCCGAGGGAACGGGCGCAGCGGAGAATCAGCTTCAAGAGATAGCGGCGCGGCGGGAAGCGGTGCGGGCGGTATTGATGCTAGAGAGACAGCTTTCGGGGCGTCCGACTTATGATAGCCGGGTATTGGTGGGGATGTGCCTTGGATTGGGGACGGTGCACGAAAGCGGCGGAAAAGTAGCGGATGGGGATATATTGCATGTTGGCGATTGGGTAAGGGAAGGAGAAGGGCTGATTGGGCGGCGGGAGGTATTTGAAAAATTGGGGATGAGAACCGAGAAGGCGGCGGGGCTGGATGGGTATGAGAGGGTATTGGCTTCGAGCTAGCCTCGCGCCATGAAGCAAGCGCCGCATTCCCAACACCGGCCGGCTATTTCCATGGCCGAGCTCATAGCGCCTTCGGGCTATACAGGACTCGCCGCATTTCATAAATATTGGGGTAAAAAACCCATGGAATGCCTTGGGTTTCTTATCGAGCAATTCACGAAGCCCGGAGATACCATCGCCGATCCATTTCTGGGCTCGGGGCTAATCGCCCGGGAATGCGCCGCGCGGGGCAGAACATTTATCGGGATAGATATCAATCCGGTATCGATCGAACTCGCCCGCTTATTCATCGATCTTCCTTCCCTCGAACAATATACAGAGGCATTCCGCGGCCTGGAGGCAGCCGTCCGGAAAGATATCGATGATTCCTATGCGCTCGCCGATGGAAGAATCGCCACGCATTTGTTATGGGATGGCGATCAGCTCAAAGAACTATGGATTTCAGGCCGCAAAAGGGGCAGCCGGCAAGTGTTTTCGCCGGACGCCCACGATCGCGGGCAGGCAAAGAAATTTGATAGCTATCAAAGCCGGCATATACGCCCCCTTCGCTTTTATAAAAACGCAAGAATCAATACCCATCCGGCCCTTGATCTGCCGGCGCTCTTCACAGGGCGGGCCCTGCGCAATATCGATTTAATCTTAAGCCATATTCCTAAAGCCCCTGCTCAAGTACGCCGCGCGCTTCTTCTGACCCTTACCGCGGCGGCCGGCCAGATGTCCAATATGGTGTTCGCGATCACCGCCAGGGGAAAAAGCGAAGGCGTGCGCGCGTCCCATACCGAGGTGGGAAGCTGGGTCGTCGGGTATTGGAGGCCGCCCCTGCATTTTGAAATTCATGTATGGAATTGTTTTCAGCAAAGAGCCCGCAAACTAATCGCCGCTCTTTCAGATAAAGCCTTATCCCAGGGCTTTGCATATACCGATACACCTTCCGAGGTGAGCTCCGGCGCTTGCCCTATTGCATTGCTCAATGAAGATTCGCTTCAGGCATTAAAACATTTACCCAGCTCAAGCATTGCCCTGGTGCTTACCGATCCGCCCCACAGCGACAGAATTCCCTATCTGGAAATGAGCGAGCTATGGAATGCCATCCTGGGCGCCTATTCCGATTTTGATAGCGAACTCGTTGTCTCCAATGCCCGCGAAAGGCAAAAAACCAAAGTGGGCTACCGTGAGCGAATGGCCCGGTTTTTTATCGAATTTGAAAGGGTACTCTCGCCGGATGGCACGCTCGCGCTCTTATTCAATGCCAAAGATGCGGCAAGCTGGCAAGGCTTGTTGGGGGAAGGCTCGGCGCTGCCTCTCCAGTTTGAAGGATGTTTTCCAATGAACTATTCCGCGGCCTCGGTCGTTCAGGATAACCGGCGCGGAGCCATGAAATATGATTATGTATTGATCTATAAAAAACCAGGCGCTTCCCTGGTATCCGATACAGCGATGGCCCAGCTTAGGAAGATACCCGGCTGGTCCCCGGCCTTTCCTTACTCGCCCCGGCCCAGCCTATCCGACAGCCTTCCCACCGCCTCGGCAAACACATCGGGCTCGGGCAATAAACTTAAAACCAAAAATCCTTCCCGATCCATATCAAAGAAAAACCCTGGGTGAACAAAAATCCCTTCTTCTATCAATAAAAGCTCGACCCAGCCCTCATCGCTCATGGTGCGCGGCACTTCAAGAATCGTATACCAGCCTCCGTCCGCCGGAAGCCTTCGCACCGCGCTTGTTCCACCCTCCGCCAAAATGGCTCCATCCAAAATCGATAAATTCCCCGTGACCCGCGCCAGCACCGCCTGCTGAATCGGTCCGCGCGCCGCCAACAGCTCGGGCAGGGCTCGCTGCACAGGCGTGTTCACCGATAAAAATGTGTCCGCGATCATCTCCAGCCGCGAAAGCGATTCGTTCACCAATTCATCGGGGCCCGATACCGCAATCCATCCCAATTTCAATTGAGGCGCCGCAATAATCTTGGATAAGCCGCTCAATACAAAGGTTAATGCCGTATTCCGCCCCGCAAAGCTCGCTAAACGGCTCTCAGGCAAGGGTTCATGCGCATAATCGCCGAATACCTCGTCCACAATCAGCGCTATACCCAGCTTCGCCGCTATCTCTTCCACGGCTACCGCGTCCGCCCGCCTCACAAATGTTCCTGTTGGATTGTTGGGATGCACCATCACAATGGCCCGCACCCGCTCGTCCCGCGCATAGTCGCGGATCGCATCCACATCCAGATTAAAACCCGCCTCGCGTATTAAAGGATAGGCAATTAATTCAACACCTTCCAATTGCGCTAAATGTTCAAGCAGCGGATACGAAGGCGCGGGGACCAGTATCCTATCGCCCGGATTGCATAATAATTTAAATAAAAAGCTATAGCCTTCGCTCGTGCTCGCGCAGATGAGCGTTTTAGCGGGCGAAACATGAAACCCCCGATCGCTGTAATACGCCGATACAGCTTCGCGCGCTTGGGGATGCCCAAAAGGCAAAGGTTCATAAATAGCGCCGCGCGGATGACCAAGCAATGCGATCAAATGCTCTGATTCAAAAATCTTCACGCGCGTTGGATTGCTCTCGCATAAATCCAAAATACGCTTTCCATTGGCCCGCATGCCCGAATGAACTCTTGCAATCGGATTTTCACGCAGATCCCACGCGGTCCGAAATGAAAACTGCGGACGATCCATTGGCTTACAATCCTTTGCAATCCACACGGTGAAGGGGCATTCGCACGCCTTCGCTGGCCGTTATATATCCGTTTCCATCGGCCATCCATTCGACGGCTTCTCCCTGGGGTTCATCGGCGACGGGCATTTCACAGGCGGGGCCTGAAATCGCCTGCGCGACGCTTTGGCCTTCCGCCATGGGGAAATACCAAAGATTGGAATAGGTACGCAATAAAATGCCTTTGCCCATGGGATGAACAGAGCCTCCCGTAAAGCGTTCGCTGCCTTTGGGAGGAATAATCTCTCCAGTCCTTTTCAATTCGATGGTGGTGCCGGCCTTGAGGGGGCCGGTATATTCATAGACGGGCGATGCGCCTTCATTGGTTTTGGTCACGATGGTAATGTGCCCCGTCGCGGGATGCACCAAGAGCGTTTCGGCATTATGCGCGCCGTCGGGATATTTTAATGCAAAAATATCGGGTTTTAGTGTCATTTCTCCCGAAGGCTCTGCATCGGGCTCTGCAATTCGATAAAGTTTATAATCATTTCGCTGTTTTTTATTGTCGCCCATATCCGCGACGAAAATACAGCTCGATTTTCCGTCCTCGCAGGGACCCCGCGCCATATCTTCCCAATCCGTTGCAAATGCTCCGGCAAAGGCAATCGTGGCTTTTAATGTGCCATTGGAAGCGAGCGCAAAGAGGCGCGGCGAGTCGCCCGAATCGTTATGGGCATAAAAAAGGCCGGGATATTTTTGGCTGGCGGCGAGGCCCGAGGTTTCTTGAAGCGCCTCGACAGAAAGCGTTGCATCTGAGGTAATCGCCGACGTTTGAGGACATTGCGCGGCCTGCTTTTGGGGAGGCGCGCCCGGGTGCTGCGCGGGCGAACATGCATCGAGCAGGAGCGGGCCAAAAGCGCCGATAAGCGTTGTCGCCGAGAAAAGTATCAGTCGCATGCCGTATCTCCGAATGTAGACCGATTTGCTCAAACGCTCCAAGGCAACATTTTCGTATCCGGCTTTTTTGCCGGCAAAAGTGATATGTTCGGCGCATGATCACCGTGGAGCTCTTCGGTGTCGCGCGTTTGCGGGCCGGAGTGGACAGCATTGAGCTGGGGCAGGCCAAGTCGCTGGGGGAAGCGTTTAAAATGCTTGGGCAAAGGCTTCCAGACTTGATGCCTCAGGTGATCGAGCACGGGCGTTTGCAGCCTTATTATGCGGCGGCGGTGAATGGCGTTATCGTCGCGAAGGGGCTGGATATGGCGCTTTCTCCGGGCGATGTGCTGATGATTCTTTCGGCCGACGCGGGAGGATAAGCGATGGGCGGGCATTTTGGCCGCTATATGCGGGTGCGCGCGGATTCGGGAGCATCCGAGGTGGTTGGGCTTCCGCGCGAGGATTTGGGCGCGGTGATTGGAGGAACGGGGCTGGCCGCGCTGATTCTGCTTCGGGAAAGCGAGTCTGAATACGATGCGCTTGGGCCGGATGCGCCGCTGGTGATTGCATTTGGGCCGCTGTCGGGAACGCCGCTGACCACATCGGCCAAGCTGTGTATTGCGGCAAAATCGCCGCTGACCAACCGGCTGAACGATGCTTTGTCGTCTTCGGATTTTGCGATCGAGGGCAAGCGTACTGGATTCGATGCCATTGTGATCGTATCCAGGGCGGAGGCGCCTTCGGTGATTTTAATCGACGGTGAAAAAATAACAATTGAATTGTGCCCGGAATTATGGGGAAGCGGGCTTGGCGTCATGGAATGCGATGCGCGGCTGCGGCGGCGATTTCCGGGCTATGCATTTGCGCTGACGGGTACGGCGGGGGAGCACGGCGTTCGGTATGCGGGGATATTTAACGGCGGGCGTCACGCGGGCAGGGGAGGGCTGGGCGCGGTTTTGGGAAGCAAGCGAATCAAGGCGATTGGTGTTCGGGGGCAGGTGCCCGTGCCTATTTTTGATGCGGAGCACGCTTATCGGATAGCCAAGGATTTGGCCAAGCGTTCGGTGGGGCCGGCGACCGAAAAATATAGGGAATTGGGAACAGTGGCCAATCTCGCGGCCTTTAATCGGCTGAATGCGCTGCCTTCGAGGAATTTTCAGGGCGGGATTTTTCCGGAAGCGGCGGCGCTTTCGGGCGAAACATTAAAGTTAACGCGGGAAAAAGGCCGAGGTTCGTGTGCGGGCTGCACCATTGGATGCGAGCATTTTTTTGAAGTGGCGCCTGGGCAAGGCACGGTGAAAGCCGAATACGAAAATATATTTGCATTGGGTCCGCTGTGCGGCATTTCCAATCCGGATGTGGTGCTTGCGGCGTCGCGGGCCTGCGATGAGCTGGGGCTCGATACCATTTCGGCGGGCGGCACGATCGCATTCGCGATGGAATGCAATGAGCGGGGTTTATTCAAAGGAACGCCTTATGAACAAGAGGCGAGCGGGCTTGTATTCGGCGCGGGCGAAGCATTGCTCGGGCTGCTTGTCAAGATCGCGCACAGGCGGGGCGCTTTGGGCGATTTATTGGCCGAGGGCAGCAAGCGGGCATCCGAACGTATTGGTGGACTCGCGATTGATTTTGCACCGCATGTGAAAGGATTGGAAATTCCCGGCTACGAACCGAGGGCGCTGCAGAGCATGGCGCTGGGTTTTGCGGTGAATGCGCGCGGGGCCGATCATAACCGGAGCGGGGCTTACGAGGCCGACTTTTCGGGGAAAGTCAATCGTTTTGCGGCCCGTCCCCAAGATGTTCATTTTGCGATCGATACCGAAGACCGGGCGGCGCTCATTGATTCTTTAATTCTCTGCAAGTTTTTAAGGGGCGTGTTTAGCGATTTTTATGCGGAGGCGGCCGAGCTGTTTTATGCGGTGACAGGATTTAAATATTCAGCCGATGAAATGAAAGAAGCAGCGCGCCGCATTGTTTTATTAAAAAAAATATTTAATGAGCGGCAAGGCTGGACGGCGGCGGAGGACACCTTGCCCGCGCGTTTTTTTGAAATGCCGCTTCGCGGAAGCGCGGGCGAGGGCGTGATGCTTTCGCGCGAGAATGTAGAGGCGATGGTGCGCGCGTATTATGCCGCGCGGGGCTTGGGGAACGATGGCAGAGTACCTGTGGAGCTGTTGGAGTCCGCAGGGATTTTGGGCTTGCTCCGCAAAGCGAATTAAAATGGATGGGTTGAAATGACCTTTGGAGATAATGAAACATGATGGTTAAACGAACCGGTATGATAGGTTTGGCCCTGATTGGATGCTGGCTGTGGGCCTGTGGCGGAAAAGTGGTGATTGTCCCCGAGGAAATGGGAGGCAATGGGGAAGGCGGCGGGACAAGCTCGGGGATTGTGTGTTCGTGGCCCGACCCGGTGGGCAGCTTGGGATTTTGCGGAGGGACTTCCTCGGGCGGCGATTGTGCGAGTTCGTACTGCGATATCAATGGCAATGTCTATGAGTCGGTATGTTCGGGATCGGCTTGTCAATGCCGTTTTAATTCGGTGGTGTCCTGCACCTGCGCCGCCAATGACGGCACGGATTACTGCAACGATGGTGTGCCGAGTTGTTGTCCGTTCCCCTCGCCTTAGGAACGCCTTCGTCTAAGCGCGAATAGGCCGATCATCGCAGCGGCAATGCTCGAGGCCAATGCCTGAAAACGATGCCCGCCCAATTGAGCCGAATCCACCGAACAAGAATATCCGCCTATCGCATCCGCCGCCCCGTCGGCATTAAAAAAATCCAATCCAATGGGTAATATACGTTTTTGAATGGATTGGCCATTATACAAAACATCGATTTTCATTTCGGTGCCGGCGCTGCCTTTATCGCCCGCGACCGCAAAGCGAAAGAGGCCGTGCCGCACTTTGGTTAAAGGCGAAACGATAAGCCCGCCTTCCACGGCGAGTTCTAAATCGCTTCCCGCAATACCGCTCGCCACGCTTCCATTGGCTCGCCTTAATTCCACGGTGCCCCACACCGGAAACTTCGGGTCGGGCCGGGCATATTCACTCGAGAGCACATACCAGCTTCGCCTTACGTCGGGCGGCTCTGTGAACGTTTCCACCGAAAGGATGGTTTGAAGCGCCGCTTCCATATCGAGCTCGCCCGGGCCGGTTTGCACTTCAAAGCGAACGGTTCCGCTGGGATATCGGGCGCTCGCTTGGAGGATATCGGTAATCTGGGCTTGAGTAAGCATCGGATTGACAGCCAATAAAAGCGCTGCTGCTCCCGCGACATGGGGCGAGGACATCGATGTGCCTGCCGAAAGCGCATGATAATTATCCACAACAAAGCATTTGATCGATGGATCGGGACATCCGCCCGCATCAAAAATAGAATCGGGTGTTGCGCGAGGGTCGGCTTCATTGCTCATGGCCGCCGCGACAAATCCTCCTGGGGCTACAATTTCAGGCTTTGCGACGCCCAGGGGCGTGGGGCCGGCCGAGCTAAAGAAACAGGGGCTGTCTTCTTCCACATTGGTGAGATTGCCAATGCCTGTAATTTGAATGGCCGGGCCTTCATAGGGCGTCCAATCCAATCGATTCATTGTGCAACCCACCGCAAGCAATGAAGGCGCGCTGGCGGGTGCTGTGATTGTCCCCTGTTTCATGCCTTTTCGGAACAAAAGCCCGGGCGAGCTTCCATCGTCCACATCGCCCAGCCCGGTGATCCACAATTGCGCATTGCCTTTACCTTCCATCAAAATGGCGAATTCGCTGTTATCGCCCCAGCTTCCTTCCCAGCTTACGACGGCGCTGTTGGAATCCGGCGGAATCGGAGCCTTTCCATTTTGCGTGTTGTTAATGACGCCCGCGCTTATTTTTTCGCCGCTATAGCCGCGATCGTCGTTGGGGCTTGTGAAACTGATTAATGTTTCACCGCCCGGGCCTTCGAGTCCCACCGAGACTTCGTCGCCGGGACTAAAGGTAATCCAAACAAATGCACTGGATTTATTGGCTTTTGGTGCGTAAATCGGGACGCGCGCCGTTGAATTCGGTGAAACGCGGGCTTCGGTGTGAATGCCGTACCAGGTCTCTCCTCCCGAAGGCTGATAAATGGCGCCGCTGTTGCCCGAGGCGAGGACAATGGCGCGGCCGGGTTTGTTATCGCCGACCAGCGCTGAAAGGCCCTTTTCAAGGTCGCTCGTGCCATCATGCGGGCCGAAATCGGTGCCGATGCTCAAGTTGGCGACGGCAGGCATTCCCATGGCGTCGGCCATTTCAAAAATAAAGCGCGTGCCATTTAAAACATCGGCTTCGGTAAATCCTTCGCCGGGCAAATAGGTATTGGCAATAATCAGCGTGGCTGCCGGGGCAACACCAACGTATTGAAGCGCGCCTTTGAGCATTGGGCCGCCGTTGCCCGCGGCAATGGAGGCGACATGGGTTCCATGGCCTTGTTGATCGCCTAAAATCGAGCCCATCCCGGTTTCGAGATATTGATTGATATCGTCGGCCGAATAGACGGCGCAGGGGGTTTTTTCCTCAAGACATCCGAATTGGCGTTCAATATCTTCGTGAATTTTCCGGGGAGCCTCCGCGGTGAGCATCCATGCGATGCGGGTCTTGCCATTTTCGTCGCGGAAATCGGGATGCTCGATATCGATGCCCGTATCGACGACGCCGACGGCGACGCCTTTGCCGTCGACGAACATTTCGGTGCGGAATAAGTCCACGCGCGTCCATTCTTTGGAACGATCGAGCAGAGGCTTAAGGGGAGGCGCGACATGAGGGATGAGCGTTGGATGCGCGGCGGAAAAGGCTTCGAGTTCTTCTTTGGTAAAAGCCGTTGCGCCAATATGCGGCGCGACGGGCACGAGTCCCAAATCGGCTGCGCTCACACCGCTGGGAAGGCTGAGCGTGACGGGAATACGGCCGTTTCGAAAGGCGAGCGGGTGGGGTTCGGAGGGCCTGCCCAGAACCTTGGCCAGGCGGTGCGCAGGGGCTTCGGCGGAGGCGCTGCCCGCGGCGGACACGAGCGCGACTAGCGAGGCCGCGCAAAGAAAAAGGCGTGAAGATAAAAGTTTCGCTCGGCGAGTGTTCACCCGAGCACGATAGCGGAAATGTAATGGTGTAATGCCGCTTTTTTTGCGGATATCCGGGCTCTTTATTCGAGCTCCAGATGAAAATGAGGCGGCTTGCTTTCTTCGATGAATGAAAAGGAGCCGTCGGCGATTACGCTTTTTTCAAAGGCTTTTTTCTGAGCGCGGGACATCGTGCGGTTGCGTACGTCGACGGCGCCCGCCTTGAGATGGGCCGAGATATACACGCCCCGATCCATTTGGTCTTTGAGCACTTGATAAATGGCTTCAATGGTTTTTTCCGAGCCCCGGTGGACGAATTTGTCGTAGGCGTTTTTTATTTCCTGGGCCGCCGGCCTATTTTTATACAATTTTAAAATATCGGTTCCCAATTTCATGGTTTTATACATGGCCTTGGCTTGGCGGGCCGGGTCGCGGGTGCCGCTGGTGATAACCAAATGGGCGCCGGTTTTTTTAAAATAGGCCGCGTCGAGTTTTTCTAGGGCGTCCGATGTGGTTTTGGACAGTGTAACGCCTGGGAGCAGCGTGTAGCCCGAAGGTTCGGGGCGCGTGGATTTGTGAAGATCGAGCTCAAAAGGCGGTCCAGCCAATTCCTCGGCGGACAGCTCGGGCAATTCATCGCAATCGCTGGGTAAATTCTTCGTTATGGCGGCGGGCGCCTTGGATTTGTCCCCGTCTTCTTCGGTGAGAGGCGGAAGCGAAATCAGCTCGCCCATATCGTTGGAACATGCACTGAACAAGAGCACGAACGCGGGCAGCCAAAGCCGAAGCGTATGTTTTTCGCGGAGAAGCGCAGTCATGAACGCTAAAGCCCTTGTGCCATAGATTGTTCGCCTGGGAAAAAAAGCCGCAAAGACACATGCGCCGGGCGCCCTCGAGGCTCGCGGAATGCCGGGCACTCATGATACGTTCGGCCTGTGCTTAAACGACTCATCGCGCTTGCGGGCTCGCTCTCTCTGTTGACGGTGATTTCGGCCGGATGCGGCCGCGCCGAATTGAATATTCCCGATGGTCAAGGCGGGCAGGGAGGCACGGCGGGAGGCGGGCCATGCTCACCCGGTGGCGCGATGTGTTTGTCGTCGCTGGATTGCTGCGATGCTCCGTGTGTGAATGGTATTTGCGGGGGCGCGCCCTGCGTGGGTATCGGTGAAAGCTGTTTAGATGCGCCTTGCTGTGAAGGCATTTGCAATAACGGCGTTTGCGATTTTGGGGAGTGCGCGCCCGACGGCGTTCCCTGTTTTGCCAATGAAGAATGCTGTAGTTTCTCGTGTTTTAATGGGGTTTGCGGCGGGGGCCAGTGCACGCCGCCCGGCGGTTTCTGCACACCGAATATTCCGTGCTGCGA
This sequence comes from uncultured Polyangiaceae bacterium, assembly GCA_964537685.1. Classification (GTDB taxonomy): domain Bacteria; phylum Myxococcota_A; class Polyangia; order Polyangiales; family Polyangiaceae; genus CAZICM01. The sequence continues at coordinate 51,805 of CAZICM010000040.1, read as the reverse complement.
AGGCTTCTGCAATGGCAACGTATGCGTAAGCCAATGCATGGGCGATGGCGCTCCTTGCATGGAAGCCCAGGAATGCTGTTCGCTGATTTGCCAGAACAATGTGTGCGGGGGCGGGATGTGCCAGCCCGACGGATTCTTTTGCAGCTTCCCGCAGGAGTGCTGCAGCTTCACTTGCTTAAACAATGTGTGCGGCAAGTGCATGCCCGACGGATTTGGATGCAATTTTGGCGGGCAATGCTGCAGTGGAATTTGCAACAACGGCGTTTGCGGGGGCGGGATGTGCCTTCCGGATGGAGCGATGTGCAATTTCGCGGGCGATTGTTGCAGCGGCCAATGTGCAAACGGCATCTGCGGCGACCCGGGCTGCACGCATCCGATATGCAGCATCGGCGGGCCTCTATCGGCCAATTGCGCGCCTTGCGTCGCACAGATTTGCATGAGCGATCCATTCTGCTGCCAGAGCTCATGGGATTCGCTGTGCGTGAGTGAAGTCACATCGATTTGCGGCATCAACTGCGGTCAATGCACACCCGACGGCGGGGCCTGCATGGTGCCCGGCGATTGCTGCAGCGGCCAATGCAACAACGGTGTGTGTGGAATCGGGCCTTGCCAGTCCGATGGAACGCCCTGCATGGATCCCAGCCAATGCTGTTCGGGCTTCTGCAACAACGGCGTGTGCGGGGGCGGGATGTGCCAGCCCGATGGTTTCTTCTGCAACAATCCTCAAGAGTGCTGCAGCTTTGCGTGTACCAACAATATCTGCGGCAAATGCCAGCCCGACGGCGTTCCCTGCATGGACCCCGGTGAATGCTGTAGCGGCGCGTGCACCAACAATATTTGCGGCGCCGCGGCATGTCCTTCGAATGGCCAGCCTTGCCCCGATTGCATTGCACAGAATTGCTGTAATCAATTTTTAAATTGCCAGAGCTCGCCCACCTGTATCACGACGGTTGGATGTTTCACCAATTGCATTGCCAATGGCGGCGGACCCTTCCAATGCGGTTTCCAATGCGGATTGCTGAATGATCAGGAAGCCTTCCAATTGGTATCCTGCGTCGGTCAGAATTGCGGAAATCAATGTCAGTAAGCGATCGGGCCAATTCGCACTGGGTGAAATGAATGTCAATTCGATGGTATGGATGTGCCGCTGCTCTATCGGTGCTGCTTGTTTCGACAAATCTCTGGGCTGAGCCTTCGGAGCGCGCCGTTCAGGGCTTGATTCACGATTTAGAAAAAATCGTCGAGCTTCAAACCTCGGTGGGCTGGAAAATCGATCGTTATGAATACGAAAAGATGATGCCCGATGCGCTGCAGAGCATTTGCCGCACATCGGAAGAGGCTCATTTTGCGGCGCTGACCGAGCTGGATGAGACCATTGAGGCGCTGGGAGGGCCGCCCGAGGAGCGATTCAAGCTAAGCGGTTCGATGAAGGGTTTGGACGAGGTTTTGTATCAGAGCCGGGTGCGCGCGCTTTTGTTGGAGGGAATGCGGCGTAGTGCCGATGAATGCCCTTTTTGGATCGCCGTGGAGCCGGAATTTAAAGGCATTCAGACCGATGCTTACCGCTTTACGCTGAGCGCGGAGGGCGGGGGTCTATTTGCATTAGAACGGATGAGCGGCGGGACTTATGAATTTGGAGGCGGAGGATCGGGGCGGCTTTTATTAGGTTATGGCATCGATCAGCACTGGACAGTGCTGCTCGGCATCGAGCTGGGGGGCCTTGCGATTTTCGATCAGACCGCGGCGGGAACGAATTTTCCCATTCAATTCACGGGAGCGGTGCCTCTGGTGGTGCGGAGGCTGAATATTTCGTGGCATTACGACATCGAGCTGTCGCCGCTGGCCTTTGCGACCGAGGCGGAGCGCAAGGTGACCTTTGGATTGAGGGGCGGTTTTTTGGTTGGCGTATCGACGCTGCGCATCCGCAAGGTGATGCCGTGGGCCGGGCTGGGGATTGCGGTGGAGTCTATTTTTGGAACGGAGGATCGGCCTTCGATGTTTGTGCTGAAGGCCGGTGCGAGGGTGGGGTTCGATTACGATTTTTGAGATCGGATCTAATGAGCGGGCTTCTTGGTCTTTTTCTTGGAGCTGTCCTTCTTGACGCTCTTTTGGCTCTTCTTTTTATCGGCGTGCTTTTTCTTATCGCCGCCTTCCTTCGAGGCCACTTTCTTTTTGCCAGGCGTACCCAGCGCGATCTCGAGTTTGTTTCCTTTGGCCTTCGCCAGATACGAAGGCACGCCATCCTTGAACTGAACGGTAATCTCGGCGCCTTGGGCCGTGTTCACCACCTGGAACGAAGCGATGCGCTTGTCTTTGCGCGCGAGCTCTGAAGACGTGGATAAAGAACGGCGTCCAGGCAGCGAAATCGTAAAGCCCATCGCTCCCGATGCGCCGTTTACCTGCTCCACAGGGCCGTCCATCTTGAGCCGGAGCACGATGGGATTTTTGACTTTGCCCTGCCCAAATTGCTTCTGGCCGGGCTCTGCGGGGCCGCTGTTGTTCCCTTCGTTTTCATCGTCGTCGCCCGCTTGATCGCTTAGCGAAGGTTCAGGCAAATCGGCTGCGGCATTGTCTCCCGCTGGATTGGGCACGGCGCCGGGCATGCCAGGAGGCACCGCGGCCAGCGCCGAAGGATCGGGAGGCGGCGGAACCGGTTCGGTGGTCGACAAGGGCGTCGCTCCAAAGAGCGGCACATCCACCGTCAGCACACCTGTGGGCGCCGCGCCTGGAGGCAGCATCGCAGGCGCGCTGGGAGCTGCGGAAAGAGCCGCATTGCTTTGATCTTCCGCCGTCGCCGCCGTTGCATCGCTTGCGGGCGCCTTCGCCGCCATAAAGCGGGTCACACCAAAGATGGCCAGCACGGCCAGAAGACCGAGCGCGCTTCCAAAAATGGCCGCTTTGCGATTCATTTTGGGCGGCGCGGCTTCTTCGAGTTCATCGTCGCCCTGATCGTCGCGCACCAATCGTTTGCCCTCGGAGCGAAGCGCTCCCGTAGGCGGAGGCGCCGTGGTCCGGCGGGGCGCTGCAGGCTGATCGCTCTCTGCTTTTTCGGCGCGTTTCTTGGCGATCGCGCCAAACAATCCAGCCATGGCCTCCTTGGTTTTTGCGGAAGCCGACAACAGCGCCGGCCCTACCGCTCCCGCGACCGACTTCGCTCCATGGCTCGCTTTACGGCCGAACGATACGAGCTTTCCCGTACGCTCTTCTTCGCCCAAATCGGCATCGATCTCATGATCCGCATCGCTCGCGTCCATCTCGCTCTTATGAGCATCCTCGGAAGAAGCGTTCGGCGGCGATTGAAGAATGGACTCGCTATTGTCCGGGATCGATTTGCTTTGAGCCTTGGCGGAAGCTTTTTCGGCGGACCCCTGGGCCGCTTTCGAAGCTCCAGAAGCCTTGCCCGCCACCGCCGCTGCCCGCGCGCCTTTTTCGCCTTCCGCATAGCGAAGCGACACAACCAACTGAGGAATATTTGTCGCCCCGTCGATATCGACCTTCACATGATCGATAAAAGCCTCGCGCCGCGTCCCATGATCCACGTCTTCCAGCTCGAGCGTCCGCCCCACTTTGAGGAATTCGAGATTCGAACCCACGAGCATTTCACCCGTATCGGCTTCGCGTACCCGCGCCTTCATGGGCGAACCAAGCCCCTCAATATGCAGGCGCACACGGGTTCCCCGCATCGCTGAACTACCCGGCGCCGATCCCGCTTCACCCTCGGACTTGGGAGCCACGCAGATCTTTCGAAGGATTTCCGCTGTCTCCTTGTCCACATCCACAAAGCGAATTCCAAATTCACCGCCGCGGGGCTGCTCATTTCTCCACAGCACCTCGCCCGTCACGGTGATTTCCTGGCCTGCATTGTCGAAGCGGCACACAAGCTTCTCGCCGACCGGAGGCACATAAGCCGTGCGAAGCCTCATCCCGCCCGACGACATATCGACGGATTCCGCTTCAAATCCCGCTCCTCCCTGGGTATCGGCCATGGCGATGAGCGCTTCAAAATGAAGCCGTTGACCAGCATTTTTCCGCCGCTCGCCCGCGCTGTTGCCCGGTTTCAAAGCCGCGCTGTCCGCGCTTCGATTGCTCATAAAACGTTCTCTCCTTCGAAGGGCGCTGTCTTGCGGCAGCGTCCACGGCTCCGATAGAACGGATGGTTTGAGCGGGCCAAGTTTGCGGTGTGAAAGCAAATCGGCATCTGGCTTTTCCATGCGGAAATATGGGAAACTGATGCTTACGATGAGCCAAGCCGATGGACCGAAGAACAAAGGGGACGACGTGCTCTTTGTTCACAGCCCTTCTGAAGAAGGCAACGGCCTCCGCGTCATTCGGAAGCGTTCGGACACTCTTGAATTCGGCGAGCTGCGCGCGCTGGAAGAAGGGCGTCCCATCCATGGCGAAGTCGTATCGCTTGCCCAGAGGACTGAGCACGAGCGGCTCTTCGATGTGAAAGTGCTCATGCCTGCGCCTGAAACAAAGCAAATGGAAAGCCGTTCTGGTCCGCCTCAAGTCGCCACCGAGGCTTATCGCTCCAATTGGGAACATATTTTTGGTGACAGGCCCGCGGACTCAAAACCCAATTAAATCAAGCGAACCGCAGTTGCAGCTTCTCCCGCCGCCCCTGAGTGAACAGCCGTGAAAGCGACCCCCTTAACCGCAAGCCTAGGCGAGCTTGCCGGCGATATCGATTTCAGCTCAGCCCTTCCATCCGAATCCGATGAGCCGTATCCCGTCGATCCTCAGATCCTCGCCGCTCTCGAGCTGCCTTCCGATCGCCGCGTCATCACCATCCGCGAGCTTGCTCTTCTCGCTCACTCCAAGCCGGGCCAGCTCATTCACGCCACGGGTGCCGTAGGCGCTGCCACATCGCTTGTCATCCGCGGCCTCGATCGCCTGTCCACATCAGCCCGCCGGAAAATCATCGCACTCACCGCCGATGTCGACAGCGCCCGCGCCTTGGCCGCCGATCTCTCCTTCACGCTCAGCACGCGCGACGCCGATGACCTTGAATCCGAAGGTGCAGGCACACTCGGCCAAGTGCTGCTGTTCATTCCCAACGAAGCCAGCCCCTACGCCGATCTCAACCCCGATCGCCGGGCCGCCCAAGCCCGCCTCGCCACGCTCTTCCATCTCGCGATGGAGCTTCCCTGGAGCGTGCTCGTCTGCCCCATCGCCGCCCTCTCGCGCAAAGTCGTTCCCAAAGAAGAAGTCATCGAACAGTCCGAGCTCATCGTTGCCGAACAAGAAATCGATCGCGATGCACTGTGCGCGCGCCTCTTTTCAGCCGGCTATGTGAGAAGCCCTCTCGTCGAAGATCCCGGCTGTTTTGCCGTGCGCGGCAGCCTGATCGACGTCTGGTCTCCCACATCCGATATGCCCGTGCGCATCGAGTTCTACGGCGATCTCGTGATGTCGATCAAAACCTTCGAACCCGACACACAGCGCACCCTGAACGAAGTCCGCGAAGCGTGGCTGTCGCCCGCCCGCGAAGCGATTTTATCGGATGAAAATCTAGAGCGCGCCAAAGCCCGGATCCGCGCCGCCTGCGATGCCGTCGACTACCCGTCTTCCAAGGCTCGCGCCCTCGTTGAAGATGTCATGATGGGCCGCTCCTTCTTCGGCGCAGAAGGCTTCTTGCCTGCCTATGTTTCGCTGGCGACGCTCGCCTCGTATTTGCCCGAAGAAGCCATTTTTGTGATGGAAGATCCCGCATCCATCACCCGCTCGCTCCGCGATGAACTAGGCCGGGCTTCCGCCGACGAAGCCCAAAAACAGCGCGAACCGCACTTTGCCCTCCGCGAATTTTACGAAAGCGAAGCCGGCCTTTCGGCCTACCTCAGCGCGCATACAACCATTGCCCTCCATCGCACCGCTGTCTCCGGCGGCACGGCCGAACTCGCATTGCTTGAGCGTTTTGAAAGCGCTCCCGAAGACACGCTAAGCCTCGCCATGCGCGATCAATCCGACCTAGAGCGCGCCATCAAACTCGCGCGCAGCGGAAGCGGCAAAGCGGGCGCCCTCGAACCCCTGATTCAGCGAATGATCGCCTGGCAGCAAAATGGCCTGCGCGTAATCATCGCCGCCCGCGCCCAAACCCAAGCCGAGCGTTTGGTCACACTGCTCCGGCACCGCAATCTTCCCGTGCGCGCTCGCCTCGGCGCTCCCGATCCCGCGCTTCTCGATTCGGGCACACACGTCCAAAGTGCCCGCGACGGCTCCACCGCCTACGTCGTCATCGGCCATCTCGCCCGCGGTGTCATTGCTCCAGCCGAACGCCTCGTGCTTGTCACCGAAGAAGAAATCTTCGGCGCCCGCGTTCACCGCCGCGCGGCTCAAAAAGCCGGCATCAAAACCACCGCCAAAGCCTTCCTCGAAGATCTAAAAAGCCTTCAGGCCGGCGACTATGTCGTTCACATCGAACACGGCATCGGCCGCTACATCGGCCTCGTTCACAAACAAGTCGGCAACACCACCATCGACCTTATCGCCGTCGAATATGCAGGCGGCGACAAGCTCTACCTCCCCGTCTACCGCCTCAACCAAATCCAAAAATTTCAAGGCGGCGAAGGCCCTCCCAAACTCGATCGCCTAGGCGGCCAAACCTTTGAAAAAACCAAGGCCCGCGTATCCAAACAATTGCGCAAAATGGCCGACGAGCTGCTCCGACTCTATGCCGAGCGCAAAGCAGCCGCTGCCGAAGCGCTTGCTCCCGCGGACGATGAATACCGCGCCTTCGAAGCCACATTCCCCTTTGATGAAACACCCGACCAAGCCCGCGCCATCGCCGACGTCAACAGCGATCTGGAAATCCCCAAACCCATGGATCGCCTCGTCTGCGGCGATGTCGGCTTTGGCAAAACCGAAGTTGCCATCCGCGCCGCCTTTCGCACCGCCACCGCCGGCCGCCAAGTCGTTGTCCTCTGCCCCACAACCGTATTGGCCCAGCAACACTATCTAAATTTCCAGCAGCGCATGGCGAACTACCCCTTAATCATCCGCGCCATGTCCCGCTTCCAGACCAAACCCGAACAAGACGAAGTCACCCGCGGCCTAAAAGACGGCTCCATCGATATCGTAATCGGAACGCACCGGCTTTTATCCAAAGACATTCATTTTAAAAAACTCGGCTTATTGATTGTCGACGAAGAACAGCGCTTTGGCGTAACCCACAAAGAGCGCATCAAAGCCTTAAAAAACAACGTCGACGTTCTCACCCTATCGGCCACACCCATCCCCCGCACCCTTCAAATGGCCATCAGCGGACTACGCGACATGTCCCTGATCTCAACACCTCCCGTCGATCGCCGAGCCATCCAAACCATCGTTACCCGCCACGATGACAACGTATTGAGAGGAGCCATCACCCGGGAGCTCGATAGGGGCGGCCAAGTATTCTATGTCTATAACCGCGTCGACGGCCTCTATGAACGGGCCGCGCGCCTCGCCGAAATCGTCCCCCAGGCCCGCATTTGCGTCGCCCACGGCCAAATGAGCGAAACCGCGCTTGAACAGAGCATGCTCGACTTTGTGGAAGGCCGCTATGACATCCTATGCTCCACAGCTATCATCGAAAGCGGCCTCGATATCCCCAGAGCCAACACCATGCTTATCGATCGCGCCGATATGTTTGGACTATCCCAGCTTTATCAGCTCCGCGGCCGCGTAGGCCGATCCAAAGAACGCGCCTACTGTTATTTAATTGTCCCGCCCGCCAACGCCATGACGGACGAAGCCCGCTCCCGGATTGAAGCCCTAGAGCGCCATACCGACTTAGGCTCGGGATTTCAAATTGCATCGCTCGATCTAGAGCTTCGCGGCGCCGGCGATCTATTAGGCGCCGAACAAAGCGGCAGCGTCGCCTCCGTAGGCTTTGAACTCTTCTGCCAAATGCTTGACGAAGCCGTACACGAACTCCGCGGAGATCCCATTGTTCACGATGTCGATCCCGAGCTATCCTTCGATATGGAAGCCCTCTTACCGGAAACCTATATCAGCGATATCGGCGTCCGCTTATCTCTCTATAAACGGCTTGCGGGCGCCTCCGGTCAAGATGACGTGGCCGATCTCGCCATAGAAATGGAAGACCGCTTTGGCCCGCCTCCCGTCGAAGCCCGCCGCTTTATACACTTAATGCGCCTAAAAACCGAACTTCGAAAGCTATGCGTACTCGGCTGCGAAGCGACCGCCAAAAGCGTAACCTTGCATTTGCGCGACGACACACCGCTGGACCCCCATAAAATATTAAAGCTGGTCCAAGTAAAACATTCGCCCTTTAAACTATCCCCAGATATGAGGCTCACCAGAAAGGCCAAAGACAGCGAAGTATTTGGCAGCGGATTAGAGATCACCGATAAACTCTTAGCCGAGCTTTCAGGCTGTCTCAAAGAAGGCCACTAAACAACGCTGGCAATCTTATGGCCCCAAACGCTTCCTGAGCAACGCCTTCATTTCAACACTCCGCTTCTCAAAAGCCTTTCTCTGCTCGGCATCTGGAACAATTGACGCCTTCCGCTGATCCCAATCCCCAATGATCAGCGCAATCCCCCAATCATACAAATCGCTTCGCTCACAATCCGGCTTGGCTTTACAAGCGGCCAATTCTTGCTCCCGCTCGGCTCTCAGCCAATCCGCAAACAAAAACGTCCTCGCTTTATACTCACTCCCCACCAGCTCAAACACAATGGGATACCCCGGAACACCGGCATAGGGCACCGCCGGCTCCCCCACATCACCCCGAAACGGCGGAAAGATCCGATCCATACTCAACAACTGAAAACTCTTCCCCTTCCTAATCTTGACCGGCGAAATCCCATCACCGCTATCACCTTTCTCCCACATCAACATCCGCTTGGGCGGACTCGTCAGCGACACGACATAATGCGTATAACAACAATGCGCTCCCATCGTACGCTCGGTCATCACAAGCTCGGGTACGGCATCCCCCGTCAAATCGCCGCAAATCTCCACCACCAGCGACTGCTTCAAGGATGTATTTTCAATTTTATACTCCCGCCCATGCGCCTCATACACCTTTTTCCCCGCCTTATCGGTGACAACCACAAAAGGCTCATAACGAGCCACCATATCGGCGGGCTTCACATTTTGGATAATAAAATCCCCACAGGCCACACTCGCTTTCCACCGGTCATCCAAAGGATCTGGAACATACACAAAACCCTCGGGCAGAGAAGGCCCTGTGGATTCTGGAGGAGGAGGTGGTGGTGGTGCTGATACCGCTTCGCTCGGCGCGCTCGCGCTGGCCTCCGGAACAGACGCGCTTGCCTGGGCCGACATGGTTGACCCAGGGGCAACCGAAGCTTTCACTGGAGCACTAGATGCGGGGGCATCTACCTTAGATAAAGGCGCTGAACAAGCAGCAAACGCCCCCAAGCCAAGAGAGCCCAACGCAAACCAAGCGTATAATCGCATCATATCCCCATTGCCTTCAACACAAGCCTTTTCCTGCGCTGCCCATCGAATTCGGCATAGAAAATTTGCTGCCAAGGCCCCAAATCCAGCTTACCCCCTGTAATCGGAACAATCACCTCATGATGCACTAGAATCGATTTTAAATGAGCATCTCCATTATCCTCGCCGGTTCGGTGATGCTTATAATCTGGCCCTTCAGGAGCTAATTTTTGAAGCCACTCCCAAATATCCTCCCACAGACCCGACTCATGATCATTCACAAAGACACCCGCCGTAATGTGCATAGCGCTAACCAGCACCATTCCATCGGCGACACCACTCTTCTGAACGAACGCCTCGACCTTATCGGTGATATTGATCAGCTCGCGGCGTTTTTTGGTATCAAACCAAAGATAATCGGTAGCGGTCTTCATAACAAAAAGCTGAATACCAAAGCGGAGCGGAGAAGGGAAGGAAAAAATCCTGTTCGACTTAAGCCTCTTATGGCCGCCCCATCCCCACCCCACCATTTTGAAAACACAAACGCTTGAACCCCTGGTCCTAGCCCTTGGAAAGCACCAGCGCCAGAACCCATATCGTCAAGCGTCGCGAGCAGCCTATTGGCTAGGGAAGGCGAAGGAACCGTACATTGTACGGTGACTGAGCCTGACCGAAGCCAATAGGCGCGCAGCAGCTTGCCGATATGGGTTCTACATGCGGATGATAGAGGCGCCCCACGTCAGACCCGCGCCCAAAGCGCATAAAAGCACATTTTGCCCAGGCTTAATACGCCTATCCCGCAAAGCCTCATCCAAAGTAATCGGAATCGACGCCGCCGAAGTATTACCATACTCAGCGATATTCTCTATAAACTTTGAACGCGGAAAACCAAAACGGTGAGCAATTTTATCGACGATATTTTTATTCGCCTGCTGAGGCACAACCCAATCCAACTCAGCACTTGTTAACCCCGCCGACTTCAAAGCCTGAAGCGAATATGACGACAAATGCTTCACCGACTCCTGAAACAGCGCATGCCCATCCAAATGAATAAACTGATGCTTCTTCTCGAGCGACTCCTTGCTATGCGGCTCCGCCGAACCACCGCCCGGAATTGAAAGCATATCCGCCATCGAACCATCCGCATGAATATTACACGCCAAAATACCTCGCCCATCCCCCTGAGCCTGCCCCAACACCACCGCCCCCGCCCCATCCCCAAACAGCGGAGCCGTCGCCCGATCCTCGGGATTCACATGCCTTGACAGCATATCCGCACCAACCACTAAAACCGTCTGATGCGTACCCGCCGCGATAAACTGATCGGCCACCGCCAGCGCATATAAAAACCCAGCGAAAGACGCCGAAATATCAAAAGAAGGAATCAAATCGGCACCCAGCTTCTGCTGAACAATCGCAGCCGTCGCCGGCATAGGCGAATCACCGCTCACCGTCGCCAGAATAATCATATCGAGATCGGCCGGAGTCAGCTTAGCCGATTCGAGAGCGGCCCGACCCGCGATCGCCGCCAGATCACTCGTAGACTCGCGCGCATTCGCGATATGACGCCGCTCGATACCCGTGTGCTTGCGTATCCAGGTATCGTTAATCGACAGCTTTGGAGAAAGCTCGGCGTTGGAAACCACAGTCGAAGGAACGCAGCGTCCTGTGCCAAGGATGCGCGACATGGGAGTGGCGGGGCGTCGGTTCATGGCGCGCAGCCTACCAGAGCCACCGCGCCTGAATAGCAAATTGGATGAGAAAAAATCGAAGGCACAAAAGCATATGCGCGCGGACAGCCTGAATGGCATGCCGCGCGCATATTCTGAATGACGAAAGTTAAGTAAGAAAAACGAAGAAGCTAAGTTGATTCAAGCTAAGCGAATACTGTTCAAGCAAGTGTTAAGCCAAGCCCCAAGGCATCGCCGCAGCCCTCGGCGTTGCGACGTTTTGGGATTGAGCATTCTCCGTGCCAAGGGCGGGACGGGCGAGGCTTTTTTGGGAACCGGGCGGCTGCCGTGGAATATTTAGGGATTTGGCTTGGTTTTAAGACATGTTCGCCGCTGCTTGAAGCCGCGCCCCGGGACATTCATGTCGTGATCACCCCCCGCGGTACGCAATATTTTCATAGCGCTCCCTTAGGCGGACCAAACAGGAACATATAAGGCGCTTCGGCATGACAACGAACGCAAAGCGTCATAGCTCCCTGCTCCTTGATCGCACCTTCCGGCGACACAATCAGAAATGAAAAGTCGCCCTCAGCCGAAAACGTCCCTGGTTTTTGCTTTTCCATCACAAAAAGCAGCATAGGTTTTTCGGCGCCCGGCTCAAACAAGGCTTCCACGATAAGCGCCCCAGGACCCAGACGTTGAACAGGGCCCAGCGTCCGATAAGCGGCAGCCTGCTCATTCACATAGACTTCGGCATCCACCGCCTCCTGAAGATGCTGAGAACGCCTTCGTTCCACGGCTTTTTGAAGTGAAGCCCAGCGATCGGCGTATGCCCAGCGAGCGTTTTGCGCATATTGGCCAGACGAATTTTGAGTGACCGGAGCCTTTGAAGCCGTTTCTGATGGCGCGGGGCAGGGGGCCGCACCGATATGCTGGCAGTCTGGAATCTCACCCGGTGCTTGGGACGCAGCGGACCCGGCAATATGATTTGTTGAAGAAGGCGTGCACGATATCGAAAGACCGCTCGTCCAAAGCGCCATGGCAAAAACGACGGCCCCCCGCATGAGCTCGCCGATATCGACCCAAACCTGGTATTTTAAACAGCGCATGCCTCGTTCATTCGATACTTCTTTTCAGCGCGGCCGTCGACGTTTTGGCATTTTGCTCATGGCGTGTGCGGCCGTCTTCGGTACATCGGCCGCATTTCCGCTTCGAGATGCCGCGGCCGAGGCGCCCTCGCGAAGAGCTTGGCTAGGCATCGAATTGGAAAAGGGGCCGGCGGGCGGCGTTGTCGCCAAACATGTGATCACCAATTCGCCTGCGGGCAAAGCGGGAATTGCCGACGGCGATATGCTTGTTTCCGTGGACGGCGAGCCTTTGGATGAAACCAAGCAATTGGTGGCCAAAGTGGCTATCGTTGGCCCAAATAATTCGATAAAATTAAAAGTCCGGCACAGCGGAGTTGAAAAAGACGTGAGCGTTGTGCTGGCTCCGCATCCGGGCGCCGATCAAATCCTAAAGCTCGACAAAGTGGGCACATTTGCGCCCGGCTGGAAAGAGATGACGACGGTTTCGGGATCGATCCCCGCGAATATTGGCAAGCTTCGGGGCAAGGTCATTGTTTTAGATTTCTGGGCGAGTTTTTGCGGGCCCTGCAAAATGATCGCGCCTGAACTCACGCGAATGCAGAAAACCTATGGGGCGCAGGGCCTCGCGGTGATCGGTATCACCAATGATTCAGTGGATGTGGCGGCCAAGGCTTCGCAAGCCTTTGGAATGCGCTATGCGATTGGCTCGGATACGAATGAACACATGCAGACGGCGTATTCGGTGCGGGCGCTCCCGACGATGTTTATTGTCGATAAAAAAGGCGTAATCCGCGATGTCGTCGTGGGTTTCGATCCTGGCCAGAATGCCGAAGTCGAGAAGCTGATTAAGACGCTGCTTGCCGAGCCTGCGCCCGCCGACGCTCCTTCCGCACCGCAAACTGAATAGCCCTTTTCAGCGTGTGAAATACATTCAATTTTTTTGTATTGACGATATTTATTGTTGAATTTGTTACTTCCTGCACCATTGCAGAGGCCAATTCAGGCGACAAGCCCGAGAGCAGGCATTCAGCGCCCAGCAGCGATGCACCGTGCATCATTTGATGAACCACCGCGAGGAGTTCCCTGGGATTGGCTTGAGGACCTATTTGCGCCCCGGTGAGATCTAAAATCGCCGTACGAGCCTGTTTTGAAGCAATAGCATTGAGCAACGCGCTGTTCATCCGCGATGCCCGCTCGGAATCGACGGCGCCCACAATGGGCAAAGCCACGAGACGCGGCCCCACCTCGAGAATGGGGTTTGAAAGCGATAAGATGGCATTCTTCAGAGAATGTTCGAGCGCCTTGCGTTCGCTGAGATCGCGGGCCACCAAAGCGAATCCCTCCGCTTCGCCAAGCGAATTGCGCAGCACGGCGAGAATCATCGCCGCTGGAATGCCAAGCCCATCCTGTGCGCGCAGCGTATGCTCACAGGTCAGCAGATCGCCGATTTCGTATGAAACGTTTTCATTTTCCGGCAGAGATGGGCTGATATCCAATGAAATTGGAAACATTAAGTCATCAATACTCAAGGATTGTATCCGCCCGCGCTCCAGGCTCAGCATTTTGAGGCCCGCATCATTGATGAATTGAAGCTGCCGATGCTGATCTGCAATGGCAACCAAATCGGTCGTGTGCTCCAGCAATGTGTACAGCCGAAGAAGCTCGCTTTCCTGTTGTTTAAGCGCTCTCAAATCGGCCGCAATGGAACCATAAGCGATAGGATTTCCCCGTTCGTCGGCCAGCGTGACAATGGTTCGGTGAACGGGCAGGCGCGTTCCGTCGCTATGCTTGAACACACTCTCGCCCGTCCATTTACCCAGCTTCAGCAGTTCAGGCAGCACATCCCGGTCCAAATGCGCCATTTCATCGGCTGGAATGAGATCGCGGTGACGCATGCCTGAAATCTGTTCGGCCGAAAGCCCGACCAGCGCCTGCCCCGCGGGATTTACATAAATCAATTGGCCATTGGTTTTACTGATCGCGACAAAATCCGGCACCTGATCGACCAACAGCTTGAATAGGTGCAGCGAAAGATAGTCATCGTGAATATCGTCGACGCGCGCGACAACATAAGGCGAATTAGGCACCCGCGCCGCGCTCCACGAAGACCAGCGCACATCTTTTTCCGTAGCGCCGCCCGTCTTCCGGTAAATACGGCAGATAAATTCAGCAAATCGATTGGATTGACCAGGGGATTCGCCGGCGAGTCCGGACAAGATCGCCCGTACATGGGGCCGATCGTCTTCATGGATCACATCCAACAAGCGCAGAGAGCGATCATGACTGGGCGCCCAGCCGAATACTTCGGTAAACGCTGGATTCGCATCCTCAAAGCAGCCTTCGCTATCCACGACGAAAATAGGTTCAGCGGATAAGTTAAAGAGCAAGTTCTCATCGAGGCGGCCGTTTTTGAGCTCCTGCATGGATGACCTTATCTCCGCCGCGGCTGGGCGTGGCGTACGCGGCGCATGGCCCTGAAAGAGCGCGCCGCTGAAAGCGCGTCGCTCAGTGTTGGGAAGGCGCAAAGTTCTGGCAGCACCTCACGCTCGAATGGAAGGCTCTGGGCCATTTGGGCAGAGATACCGCTTACCCACGCCGTTGCGCCAAGCCAGCGCGCCGCTGAAAACATCGCTAAAAAGCGCTCCAAAATAGTGGGATCGCCGGCTTCGATGCCGGTGAAATCCACGACGAACAAAGAGCATTTCTTGTCAACGAGGGCCTTGAGCAGCGTTTGGGTCATAAGCACCGCCCGCTGATCGTCTACGTCTCCAATGACGGGCATTGCGAGAATCCCATCATCTAATTGAAGTATTGGGCACGATAACGATTGTAATGTTTTTTTAAGGCTCTGCTCCAGGGCATAACGCGTTCGCAAATCTTTTGCAATGGTGCCATATCCCATTGGATTTCCATGCTGATCTCGCATGAGAAGCACGACCTGAGACACAGGGAAGGTCGATCCGTCTTTGCGCAACAGTTCTGAATCGCCTTGCCAAATGCCATCGCGGCGCACTGCAGGAAAGACTTCATCCACAAACATCTGAAGGTATTGCGAAGGTAAAATATCGGATAGACGCAAGGAATCGAAGGTTTCGCCGCTGCGGTCCAGAAGCGCCATGCCGGCTGGATTGATGTAGGTTGTTATTCCTTTAAACGAAGCGGTGGCAATTAGATCGGATGTGGATGAAACCAGCATTTCAAGCTGGCGCGTGAGTATTCGTTCCCGATCAAGCTCGCGCAGATCCCGTTCGATGCACGCCACGACGGATGCCGGCTCGCTTCCTTTGGATTCCAGGGCAACCAGCGTCCGGTGGACGGGATAAGAAGTGCCATCGGGATCTGAGGCGACCGTCTCGCCCGCCCATGATCCATTTTGATAAAGATGATGTAGAATCTCTTGGTGTTTTAATATTTTTGCAAAATGCTTTGAATCAGCCGCTCTTTCACCAGATTCGATCGATTCATCTTCGTATGCGGATGTATTTGAAGTCCTGTTATCGTACAGGAGCGTTCCCTCGGGCGACTCCATGGTTACGTGCAAAGGAAGTGCGTCGGCCAGTGTCTTGGCGAGGCGGAGTTCCGTTTCGATTTTGCTAGGCCGGTAGGCTGAAAGAAGAACCGTGTCTTCGCCCGGCGGCACGGCCGCACTCCACAGAAATTGAACGAAGCTTCCGTCTTTGTGCCTCATTCGGTTTCTGATGCGGCGGTTCCGAACCGCGCTTTTGGTTGCCGAAGCGCGCATCAAAAACAAAAGCTTTAAGGTTTTCTGGGTGAGCGGGAGGTCATCCTGATGAACCCGCTCGAGAATGCGCGAACCGATGAGCTCTTTAGGCTGAATGCCGAGAAATTGTTCCCAGGCTCCCCAAATTTGGGTGATCAGGCCATCTCCGCTGACCGCGCAATGCATGCCCGAGAGCACGTTGAAAATATCGGTTTTTGACAGCGATGAATTCATGTCCGCCGCGGCGGGCGATGCCGGCTCCGCGATTGCATGGCTCAGATGAGGCTTTTGTCAACGCCAAATAGATGGCACTTCATGTTTAGAATGCAGCTTTCAATGCAGTGCGATTTATTCGCTGGACGGCCGTTTTTCTAGCTCAACCTCATGCTCCGTCTCTTGGATGAGTTTTTTTGGGTACTGCGGCGCGAGGGATTTGAAATTTCTCCCGCCGCCGCGCTGCTTGCTGTTCAAGCGGCGGCGCTTGTCGGCTTTGAAGATAGAAATGCATTTCAAGGCGCGCTGCTTTGCGCGCTTGTGGAGCGCGCTCAAGATCGCCGGCGCTTCATTGCCAGCTTCGATCGCTTCTTTTCCCGGGGGCGCGCGCATGCGTCCGATTTTTGGGGACGCCTTCGCGATCGGGGTTTTCATGATGCGGAGCTTCTCGCTTTGCGTGAGCTGTTGGACGCGGCATCCGAACGCCGAGGCCCAGGCGAAATGCAGGGTGTGCTTGCGTTTGCGGGCGAAGAAAGCGAGCTCGATCATCTGCTGATGCGCGCGGGTATTGCCCGGCTGCTCGCTCCAATGCAGAGCCCCCTTCAAGTCGGTTTCTATACACAGCGCCTCTATGAACAGCTTGGCATTCCAAAAATAGGAGGAGCTCTTCGCCGAATTCGCCAAGCGCTGCGCGAAGCTCTCGGAGCCGAGCGCGGTGAAGCGCTTTCGGATGCGCTTGGCGACGAGCTCGAAGCGATGCGGCACCGTATCCGCGCGCATGTGTCGATAAGTCTCGAACGCAAACTGTCCGGCAACGAGGATGCGGATGGCCTGAAGAGCCGTGTAGACAAGCCCTTTCAGGTGCTATCGCAGGATGAAATTGAAGAAGTGCGCCATGCGATCAAGACGCTTGCCGAGCGAATCCGCGGCGCCGAACGCATGCGCCGGAGGCGCGCCCAAAAAGGCCGCATCGATCCTCACCGCACGATGCGCAAAAGCCTTCAAACAGGCGGCGTTCCATTCGTTCCGATACGGCGGGCAAAAAGGCGCGACAAGCCCAAGCTCATGATCCTCTGCGATATCTCGGACTCCGTCCGGCATGCCGCGAGCTTCATGCTCGAGTTCATCGCTGTTTGCCATGAGCTCTTCAAGCAAACGCGCACCTTTGTGTTTGTGAGTGAAATTGCCGAGACGACCAAACTGTTTGAACAGACGAACACGGCCTCTGCGCTCGCCCGCATTGCGCAGGGAGATCTCGTGAACGCAGCTCACAACTCAAACTACGGCCGCGTATTCAAGCTCTTTGAAGAGGGTTTCGGCCGCGACATCGATCGCAGGACAACCCTTGTCATCCTCGGCGACGGCCGCACGAATTACTTTCCCGACGAAGCCCAGACCGTTCGCAGGCTGCGCGAGCGCGCGGGCTCGCTCCTCTGGCTCTGCCCCGAAGATCCATCCCGGTGGGGCAGCGGTGACAGTGCGATGCTGAAGTATTCGGCCGCCTCGACCAAGGTTTTAAGCGCAAGGACAGCGCGCGAACTCGAAGCGGCTGCGCGGGAGGTAGTCGCGCGGCGAAAGTAGCGCTATCCGGTGCACTCATGTCGTCCGACAAGCAAATCCGGCAAGAGCTCGCGCGCATCGAGCAGGGCGGTGCGCGCAAATATCACGAAAAGAATTCTGAACAGGGCAAGCTCTTCGCGCGCAAGCGCATCGAGCTTCTGCTCGACGAGGCCAGCTTCATCGAAGACAGCGCCTTCGCGAATGCGCTCGATCCCGAACTTCCCGCCGACGGCGTGGTGATCGGCACGGGAACGATCGACGGCCGCATCGTTTGCGTGATGGCCAATGACTCAACGGTGAAGGCGGGCAGTTGGGGACGGCGCACCGTCGAAAAAATTCTTCGCATCCAAGAGACGGCTCAAAGCCTTCGCTGCCCGCTGTTTTATTTGGTCGACTCCGCGGGCGCGCGCATCACCGATCAAATTGAAATGTTTCCTGGGCGAAGAGGCGCGGGACGCATTTTCTACAACGAGGTCGCGCTCTCGGGCATGGTGCCCCAGATCTGCCTTTTGTTCGGTCCTTCGGCGGCCGGCGGAGCCTATATTCCCGCGTTTTGCGACATCGTCGTGATGGTCGACAAAAACGCCAGCATGTATCTCGGCTCGCCCCGCATGGCTGAAATGGTCATCGGTGAAAAAGTCACGCTTGAAGAGCTGGGCGGAGCCCGCATGCACTGTTCTGAATCGGGCTGCGGCGATGTGCTCGTAAAGACCGAGGAAGAAGCCATCGCCTTTGCCAAGCGCTACTTCGCGCTCATGCCCAAGAATTGCGACGAGGCCCCGCCGCGCTTCAACCCGCATCCGCCCAAGGCCGACCAGCCTCCACTTGAAAGCGTGATTCCGCCCGATGAAAACAAGCCATTCGATATAATGGCTGTGATTAACGCTATTATTGATGAAGGCACATTTGTCGAAATCAAAAAGCTCTACGCCAAAGAAATCGTCACGGGTTTTTGCCGCATTGAAGGCCGCGTGGTCGGTATCGTTGCCAATCAGCCTAAATACAAGGGCGGCGTGCTTTTCGTCGATTCCGCCGACAAGGCCGCCCGATTTATTTGGCTCTGCGACGCATTTAATATTCCCCTTTTATATTTGGCCGACGTTCCTGGATTTATGATTGGAACCGTTGTCGAAAAACAGGGCATTATCCGGGCGGGCGCGAAAATGATTGCCGCCGTCAGCGAAGCCACGGTTCCCAAGCTTTCGGTCATTGTGCGCAAAGCCTATGGAGCCGGCCTGTATGCGATGTGCGGCCCCGCCTTTGCTCCCGACGCCTGCATTGCATTGCCCTCCGCATCCATTGCCGTTATGGGGCCCAACGCGGCCGTGAATGCGGTCTTTTACAATAAAATTCATGCAATTGCCGAGGGCCCCGAAAGAGATGCCCTCGTTCAAAAGCTTCGCGACGAATACCGCGCGGACATCGATTTAATCAAACTCGGCGCTGAATTGGTTGTCGATGCGATTGTACCGAGCACCGATTTGCGGCGCGAGATTGCCAAACGATTCGATCGATATGAAGGCAAGCGCGAAGAACGGCCGCGCAAGAAACATTTGGTCCCTCCTGTCTAGGCCCGATCGCGCCGCTGTGCGATCTGCTATGCTCGGCCCGTGTCGCTCAAAATCGACCAGGATCACGGCCGTTTTCGGCAAATCATCCGCGGAAAAATTCGCCAAAACTTGCGCCGCTATATTGCCCAAGGTGAATTGATTGGGCGCAAGGGAAAGGATTTGGTCTCCATTCCCATTCCGCAAATTGATATTCCCCGCTTTATTTTTGGCGATAAACAAAAGGGCGGTGTTGGACAGGGGGAAGGCAAGCCGGGCGATCCCCTTGGCGGCGATACGGAAAAAGGCAAGGATGGCCAGGGCAAAGCGGGCAAAGACGCGGGCGAGCATGCGCTGGAAGTCGATGTAACTTTGGATGAGCTCGCGGATATTCTGGGCGAAGAGCTCGAGCTGCCTGACATTCAAAATAAGGGCAAAAGCAAGATTTCTGACGCCCACGATCGGTATTCGGGCATTCGGAGGGTAGGGCCTGAATCGCTCCGCCATTTCAAGAGAACCTATCGCGAAGCCTTAAAAAGAATGATTGCCAGCGGCACATTCCGCAGCGATCGGCCCGTGGTTGTGCCCGTTCCCGACGACAAACGATACCGCTCTTGGAAGATAATCAACGAACCTATCGCCAATGCGGTCATTATTTATATGATGGATGTTTCCGGCTCTATGGGGGACGAACAAAAAGAGATCGTCCGCATTGAATCGTTTTGGCTCGACGCCTGGCTCAACAAGCAATACAAAGGAATTGAATCCCGCTTTATTATTCACGATGCCACGGCGCGCGAAGTCGATCGCGACACCTTTTTTCATACGCGGGAATCCGGCGGAACAATGATCTCCAGCGCCTATAAATTATGCGCCCAGATCATGGCCGCCGATTATCCGGCCAGCGAATGGAATATTTATCCCTTCCATTTTTCCGACGGCGATAACTGGTCGATGGACGACACATTAAATTGTGTTGATATCCTACGAAAACAAATTCTTCCCAGCGTCAATATGTTTGCCTATGGCCAGGTAGAAAGCCCTTATGGATCGGGGCAATTCATCAAAGACCTGCGCGAGCATTTCGCGAAAGACGATCGGGTGGTTGTCAGCGAAATCCCCGGCAAAGACGCCATTGTCGGAAGCATTAAAGATTTTCTCGGCAAGGGAAAATAAGAGGCGAGCGATGAGCAAATTCGCGCTGAACACGGCCCTTCCCCGGTATTTGCGGACCGAGCAGGATAGGGTTGAAAAGGCCGCCCGCGATTATGGGCTGCAATTCTTCCCTGTTATTTTTGAAATGCTCACCTATGACCAAATGAATGAAATAGCCGCCTATGGAGGCTTTCCCAGCCGCTATCCCCATTGGCGCTTTGGCATGGAATACGAGCAGCTTTCAAAAAGCTATGAATATGGCCTCTCCAAAATCTATGAGATGGTCATCAACAACAATCCTTCCTATGCCTATTTGCTCGAAGGCAATTCATTGACAGAGCAGAAACTCGTTATGGCGCATGTGTATGGCCATGTGGATTTCTTTAAAAATAATTTTTGCTTCCGCGCGACCGATTTAGATCAAAGCGGCCCTTTAATCGATCCCATTAAAAAAGCCCCTGGATACGATCCGGACCGGCGCTGGATCGATAAAATGGCCAATCATGGCGCCCGTATTTCAAGGCATATCGAGCGCCACGGCATCAATAAAGTCGAACAATTTATCGATTATTGTTTGTCCCTCGAAAATCTTATCGATCCTTGGCGGCCATTCACCGGAAAACCCGCGCAAACACCGAGCGGCGAAGACGAGCCCCCCATGGAAGTCCCCCGGCTGGCTGCGAAGGAATACATGGATTCGTTTATCAATCCGGAAGAATATTTAGAGGCCAAGAAAAAGAAAATGGAACAAGCCCGTCCCGCCGAGCGCAAAGTGCCCGAGCGGCCTGAGCGGGATATCCTTCAATTTCTATTGGATCACGCGCCGCTTGAGCGCTGGGAAAGGGATGTGCTCGAAGTCATCCGCGATGAGGCTTATTATTTTGTACCCCAGCGCCAGACCAAAATTATGAACGAGGGCTGGGCCGCATATTGGCATTCCAAAATGATGACCGAGCGCATCCTGGGAGCCGATGAAATTATTGATTATGCCGATCGGAATGCAAGCGTCATGGCATCCGGTAAAGGGCAATTAAATCCCTATAAAATTGGCGTCGAACTCTATCGTCACATTGAAGATCGGTGGAACAGGGGCTGTTTTGGCCGCGCGTGGGAAGAATGCGACGATTTAGATGAGAAAAACAATTGGGATATGCGCCTAGGGCTCGGGCGCGAGAAAATCTTTCAGGTGCGCACGCTTTACAACGATGTAACGTTTATCGATGAGTTTCTCACGCCTGAATTTGTGATCGAACAAAAGATGTATACCTTTGGATTTTCCGGCAGAAACGATCGTTATGAAATCGAAAGCCGTGAATTTAAAGCCGTAAAAGAAAAGCTTTTATTTCAATTGACCAATTTCGGCGATCCGGTCATCCGCGTTGTGGATTCCAATTATGCAAACCGGGGTGAGCTCCTGCTGGAACATGCGCATATCGGCATGGATTTAAAGGTGGATTACGCGAAGGAAACCCTGGCCGCCTTGGTGCGGGTATGGAAACGCCCCGCCGCCATCGCCACCCGCCTCGAAAATAAACCCGTGCTCCTCCGCTTCGATGGCAAGGAGCATTCGATGACTTCATTTAAAATGTGAATCAATTGTGTTTTTAAACAATTTGATGAAGTAGAAAACAAAGAAATCCAATGGCTTGGTTTGCCAGCATTCTCTATGCCCGCTGTACTGCCAAATCCATGGCCATTCTAAAAGACCATCCCCTGCTCGGGCCTGCGCTGTGTCATATTCAGGAGATTGACACTCAATTTGATCAATATGGAGCGCATGGCCTTCCGCCTGGAGGACTGTTGGCCAATTCCCCGCTTTGGACCTCCCGACGGCCATAAAGACCCTGAAATTCCCTGGGATGCCTTGTGGTCTTTTCATCCTGCGGGGGCCGATATTGCATTCACGCCGATTGAATTGCTTGAATCCCTGGGCGCGGATATTCGCGAGGCGCCGCCCCAAGGCGTGCTCCGGGCCTTAAAAGAGCTTGCGCTGGCGATTGAAACGCCAATCGTACTTTACCGGTGCCAAATGTGGGGAGGCGATATTGATTATGAAATGGCATATGTGTGTGGAGCCGCTCCTAAAGAGCCTGATCGCGTTTTTCTATTTGGCAAAAAAGGCGTTCGTATCCGGGCCACGGGCCGCCGCATCAAAAAGGGCGCCGAAGATGTGCTGGTCGAAGCCTTAAAATACTGCGGTCTCCAATTAAAAAGCCCCTATTTTGTCCCTCACACGAGCAGCTTTGATTGGGCGCGCACTCGCCTTCGGCCCTGTGCCCAAGATCGCAATGCGTCTCATGAAGAAGGCGATAAAACACCGGTGCCAGGCTCATTGTTTCGCGCGGCTGAACTGGGCGATATTGAACAAGTCCGGCAATTGCTCGAACGCGGCGCCGATCCCAATGCCTATTTTATGGAGTCGCCTCTCCATATTGCCGCCGGAAAAAAACAGCCCGAATTGGTTCGATTGTTTCTTCAATACGGTGCAAATCCAATGCCTAAAGGCCGTCTCAGCGCATTATGTGCGGCGGCCGATCCCGAAACCGCGCGCCTCTTGGTGGAGCATAAAGTTCCCGTAAATGGGCGGCAGCGCTTTTATCCTCCGCTTTATTTCGCGGCTCTGAATGGACACGATGCCTTGGCCCGTTTTCTGGTCGAACGCGGTGCTCTTATAAATCCAAAACGCCATCCCCGCTGTATTTGGTTTGCAGCGTGCAGCGGCGGCCTTCTTTGGCTGTGCGAAATGCTGTTGAATCAAGGTTTTGATATTGAATCCCAAGAGCACGGCGATTCAGGGCGCACGGGTTTATGCATCGCTGCGGCGCAAGGCCATGAGGAGCTTGCCCTTTGGCTGCTCGGGCGAGGAGCGGCGGTCTCGGAGCATTCCATGGTCGCGTCCGCCGAGGCCGGATCGACAAAGCTGATTGCGGAGCATTTGCAGCGCGGAATTCCGGTGGACGCAGAGATCTTTGGCCTTTGCGCTTTATGCGAGGCCATCGATTCCCGGCATGCCCAGGCCGCTTGCTATTTGATCGAAATGGGTGCCAATATCAATAAAAACTGTCCCGGCGCTACGCTCTTTCACAATGCCGCCAAAGAGGGGCTCGTGCCCGTTCTTGAAATGCTCTTCGCCAAATTGCCCGATCCTCAAAAAGCCCTTCAAGAAAGGGATTATTTGGGCTGGACGCCCTTGTTTGCGGCCGTGTGGGCTGGTCATCAAGAGGCCGTTCATTGGCTTATCGCCCATGGAGCCCGCTCCGATATTATCGATGACAATCAGCGCGATCTCAGGGAAATCGCCGCTCAAAAAGGCATTGTATTACATTCGTCCGCGGGGATATCCCCATGAGCCATACATCCTTTCGAATATTTGGTATTTTCTGCGCAATGGTGCCCGTCTCGTTCGGGCTGTTGATGGCCTTGCAATCCGGTTGTGCTTCCGCTCCTCATTCAATCCAAGAGAATGTACAGCCATTCCCTTCAAATTCAGCCCCGGCCAGCCTTCCCCCTCCAGCCCATAGCGCTGCGCCTCCAGCCCAAAGCTCATCCTCGAGGCTCGCCCGAGGCACGAATTCCGCTTCCGATCAGCAACTGGCTCAAGGCGATTCGGCCTTTGAACGCGGAGATTTCGAGGCCGCCGAAAAATTTTATCAAAATGCTTATCAATTAAATCAAAATGATCCGGCCCCTCTCGTCGGCAGAGCGCGCGCCCGCCTATCCAAAGACGACGTGCCCAGCGAATTCGGCGCCGCGCCTGAAAACAAAACCCTTCAAATTGCGATTAAAGATTTAAAACAAGCCCTTGCCCTGGATGCCGCATATGCGCCCGCTCACTTGGAATTGGGCCGGGCTTATTTGGTGGAAGGCCGGGCCGCCGAAGCCCTCGATGCGTTGAAAACAGCGGTATCTCTCGCTCCAAACGATGCCGAGGCGCATTCCTCGCTGGGCGTTGCATGCCTGGCCCTGGGCAAACTGGACGATGCCGTGAATGAATTGAGCCGGGCCGCCGAACTGGCTCCAGGCGATGCCGACCGAAAGGCCAATTTAGGCACCGCGCTGCTTGCGGCGGGCCGCGTTCAGCCCGCGCTTCAGAGCTATGAACAGGCTGTTCGGCTTGCGCCCGAAAATGCCCGCATCCGCAACGATTTGGCGACGGCTTATTTGGCTCAAAACGAACCCGATAAAGCCATCGCTCATCTGGAGGCGGCGGTTGCCGCGAATCCTCAAAAAGCATCCTACCGCTCCAATCTTGGCTATGCCTTTCATTTGAAAAAAGACCTCGCCAAGGCCATTTCATTCTATCGTGATGCTTTGCAAATTGATCCAAAACTCAATACCGCGTGGATTAACCTGGGCAATGCCCTGGCGCAGCAGGGCCATTACAAAGAAGCCCGCTCTGCCTATGAAAAAGCCATGGAAAACGATCCCACCGACCCCCGCGTGAAAGCCGTTACCGATGAGCTCGATGCTCTCGAAGGAAAAACGCCAAAAACTCGATAGGATTGAAAGGTGCTCTGGATATTTGCATATGGCTCGCTGATATGGCGCCCCGGCTTTGGTTTCAGCATCAGGCAGCCCGCGACGATTTTTGATTATGAGCGCAGGCTCGATCAAGGCTCGCCCGATCACCGGGGAACCCCCGAAAAATTAGGGCGTGTCGCGACCTTGCTCCATCGTCCGGGCGCTCAGTGTGGGGGACTTCTCTATGGTATTGATAAAAAACACGCCGAGCCCATTCTTCAAATGCTCGATCACCGGGAACAGGGCGGATATGAGCGCGTGTGGGTGTCCGCTCAGCTCCACGGCGAAGAGCCCCGGGTCATCGGGGCCATCACTTGGATTGCATCCCCTGAAAATCCCTACCATCTCGGTCGTGCGCCAATCGATGAAATGATTCGCCAAATTGAAAGTGCCACCGGACCCAGCGGCTCCAATATCGAATATGTTTTAAAATTATCGGAAGCCCTCGATGAACATGGCATCGAGGACGAGCACATTCAAAGCATCGCCGTCCGGCTAAAACAGAGGCGCGATGAATTTTAATTGAATGGATTGTATTGGAAATTGTATTGAAAATAATTTATAGACAGCAATATTTGACCGGGCTTGTGGGCATGAGAGAACCGGTGGGATTGCCGCCCGTGCATTGCTGAGGATCCATCGGCGTTGCCAGTTCGTGCATAAACGACACGGCCGAGACATCGAATAAGGCATCCGCCGCCGTGCATGCATTGTTATCGATGACGACCGCCGCACCCATCGCATCGCAGCCCAATAAATCGTAAACCGTTATTTTTCCGCCTGAACACCCGGTGATCGCCGCGCAGCCGCACGCCGAGCAATCCCTGGTATCGAGGGCCCCGCCATACGCCTGCACGCTGTTTGGAAATTCGGCCGGACAAGCATCGCTGCCGGATTTATGAACGCAAATTTGCTGTCCAGCAAAAGGCGAAGTCACACAGGTTTTATTCGTGCCGCACACAGGCCCCGTAATGGCATCGCAGGTATGAACATCTTCATTAAAAGTGCCGGGTTTCACAGGCGTTGCATCATTGTTGACCACGCACTGCCCCGGATTATTTACCGTCGCATTGGCCGTGATTTTACAGCCCGCCAGGGTGCCTTCTCCCCCCATAAAGTTCGTATCGTTGACACATCCGGCATTTAATGCGGGCGTGAACGTGGTCGCCGAGCCATTCATGCAATCGTTTGCGCCTACCCAGCAGGTCATTTCGGGCGATGTACATCCCGCGTTGATACGGCTGCATCCGCCGCAGGCCGTGCATGTATGCGCTTGCGCAACAGGTGAAGCATTGAGTTTGGGCGGCATATCGCCCAATGGACATGCGGGTTTAGGCCCTCCTGCGGGATCTACCAAAATGATATCGTATCCCGTCCATCCTTGTGGAATGGGAGGCGCACAGGAATAACTGGGCGGGCAATTCTCGGGCGCTCCGCTGGTGCTGCTCGAGGATGATGTTGCGCCCGCGCCGCCTCCAGATGTGGAAGTGCCGCTGCCTCCCGCGCCGCCGCCCGAGGAAGTCGTTGTGCCATTGCTTGTGGCCGATGAACTCGAGCTCGTATCGTCCGTTTCCTGAAAGGTAAACGCCGTCGGCGCACATCCAGAGGCGCCCGCATACAGCGTGCCCGCGGCAATTGAAAGGGCCGCGCTCAGCGAAAGCGCTCGCCTTCGGTTTGGGTTTGCAGGTGAAAAATAGGCGAAAGGACGGGTAGGCATGGCAGCCTAGTTTCTCAGGGGTCTGCTCGAAGAACAAGAGGGATGATCGTGGACAAGTCCGCTTGACACCGAGCCATCAAACGAATATTTCGCATGCGAACTATCTTGGCTACCGAGCTCCCTCCCGAAGCGAAATCCGAGGTCGACGCGATTGTCGAGACCATCATTTATCTCTACACCGAATCGCGAAGGCTCACGAAAGGAATGGCCAGCCAATTTGGGCTGACCGGGCCTCAGCTTACGGTGTTAAAACTGCTTGAATCCTTCGGCGATTTATCCTTTTCATCGCTGTCGGAACGCATCCGCGCCCAAAACAGTACAGTGACCGGCATTATCGATCGAATGGAACGCGAAGGATATGTGCGCCGGGAACGCTCGACGACCGATCGGCGGGTTATTTTTATACGCCTCACCGAAAAAGGCGCCCGCCTCGCCCGCTATATCCAAGTCGAGCCCATGGAGATTTTTAGAAATGCGCTGATTGACCTGTCCCAGGCCGATTTGCGCGAGCTTTTGCGCATTTTGACCAAGCTTCAAAAACGTGTCCGCCAATTGGTATCGCAACAATCCCAGAGCCTCGGTTTATCGCCTGAACCATCCGGTACGGGCGATCCGGGATCTGGTTTCAATGAAGGTAATGAGGAATCATGAAAGAAAAGCCGAGTTTCACAGGTGAACCCAAACTTCCCAATGCCTCTCGCGATCCAGATGTGTGTGTTGTCACATGCGCCATCACAGGTGTATTGGCCAATCGCAGGCAATGCCCTTCAATTCCTTACACACCCGTTGAAATTGCCGATGAATGCAAGCGGGCTTATGACGCGGGCGCCTCTGTTGTGCATATTCACGCGCGCACCGACGATGGAGCGCCCACGTTTTCGCCTGCAACCTTCGCTAAAATCAAAGAAGAAGTGCGGAATAGGTGCCCCATTCTATTGAATTTCTCCACGGGCACCATTTTGGAGGATGTGAGCGATCAGTGCACCTATTTAAAAGAAAGCCGCCCGGAAATCGGCGCGCTCAATATGGGCACGATGAATTATTCAAAATACTCCCGCGCCCGTAAGGCTTTTGATTTCGATATGGTCTTTCCCAATACCTATTCGAAAATCATCACGCTGCTTAAAACCATGAACGAGGCTCAGATTAAGCCCGAGCTCGAATGCTTTGATAGCGGCCATACCCAAGGCATCTGGCCTTTAATCGATATGGGCGTCCTCAAGGCGCCGCTCCAATTCTCTTTTATTGTCAATGTACTCGGTGGTATTCCGGGCCATATCGAATCCCTTCAATTGCAAACCAAAATTATGCCGGCCGGATCAGAATGGGAAGTCATCGGCATCAGCCACGGACAATGGAGAATGCTCGCCGCGGCCCTTGTTTTAGGCGGCAATATCCGCTGCGGCCTCGAAGATCATCTGTATTTGCCCAATGGAGAAATGGCCAAGAGCAATGGCGAATTGGTCGAGGTCGCCGTCAGGCTATGCCGCGATGTGGGCCGAAGGCCCGCCACTGTGGAAGAAGCCCGGAAAATTCTCTCGCTCAGAGAGGATACAACTCCATGAGCAGCGCACCTTATTCGTATTTGCTCCTTTCAAAAACGGATGGTGTTCAAACCATTACGCTCAATAATCCCGCGCGGAAAAATGCCATTGGCCCGGTCATGGTCAATGAGCTGCTTTATGCGCTGGCCGGTGCCTCGGATGACCAGGATGTGCGCGTTATTGTGCTTACGGGCGCCGGCGATGCCTTCTGTGCGGGCGGCGATTTCGCGCAGATGGCAGGCGGCGCGGCAGGCGGAGAAGAGAGACCCGTCCGGGGCGATTATGCCGATCTCTTGCTGGCCATGATGAGCTCTCCCAAACCCATCATTGCGCGCGTCAATGGCCATGCCATGGGCGGAGGGCTGGGCCTCGTCGCGGCTTGCCATTTCGCCATCGCTCAAAAAGCAGCCAAACTCGGAACTCCAGAAATCAACGTGGGCCTCTTCCCCATGATGATTATGGCCGTTCTTCAGCGCATTATGCCCAGGCGCCGCCTTCTTGAAATGATGCTCTTCGGCGAGCGCATGGAAGCGGAAGAAGCCCAGCGCATAGGCTTAATCAATCGGGCCGTGGCCCCCGAGGAACTCGATAAAGAAATTACAAAAATGGCCGATGCAATTCGATCAAAAAGCCCCATTACCGTTCGGCTCGGGCTTGAAGCCTTTGCGGCTCAGGACGATTTGGACTTGGAGTCCGCCCTGCCGCTCTTGCGCAAACGATTGGGTGTATGCCTGGCCACCGACGATGCCCGCGAGGGCCTGATGGCCTTTATGGAAAAACGTCCGCCGCGTTGGACAGGGAAATAAGGGAGGAGTGTTTCGTTATGAATATGCGAGAATTGATTAAGGATTTAGAGGCGAGGCAGGCGGAGGTCCGGCAAATGGGCGGCCCCGAAAAAGTCGCCAAACAGCATGCCCGCGGAAAAATGACCGCCCGCGAAAGGCTGAGCGGGTTCTTCGACGATGGCGTCTACTTTGAAGTGGGTATGCATGGCACGCAGATGGGCCTATCGGCCGGTGGTGAAGGGAAAGACCGGCCTCCCGCGGATGCCGTGGTCTGTGGATTTGGCAAGGTAGACGGGCGAATGGTCTGCGCGGCTTCGTATGACTTTACCGTCAAAGGAGGAAGCATTGGCCACACAGGCGAAGAGAAAGTCACCCGAATGAGGCAAATGGCGCTTCGCGGGCGCTGGCCCATGGTCTGGTTTATCGACTCGGCGGGCGCGCGCATTGACCCAGGCTCTAGCCATCCCGATATGATTTCGCTCTTTGCGGGCTCGGGTCATCTCTTTCGCGAACAAGTACATATGAGCGGCGTTGTTCCCCAAGTCGCCGCCATGGTGGGCCCCGGCGCAGCGGGCACGGCCTATATTCCCGGACTCGCCGACTTTGTACCCATGGTTAAAAACATAGGGTCCATGGCCTTGGGCGGCCCCCCGCTGGTCAAAGCCATGACGGGCGAAGATATCGCCGAACAAGATTTAGGCGGCTCCAAAGTGCATGCCACCAAAAGCGGCGTGGGCGATCTCGAAGTCCCCAGCGACGCCGAATGCATAACATCCATCAAGCGATATCTATCGTTTTTCCCCTCCAATTGCGAAGAAGACCCGCCGATCTTGCCCAATACCGATCCGATTGACAGGCGCGAAGAGTCTTTATTGGATTTGCTCCCTGAAAATCCCCGCAAAGCCTATGATATGTATAAACTCATCGCCGCCATCGCCGATCATGGCGAAATATTCGATATCAAACCCAAGTGGGCCAAATCCATCATCACCTGCCTGGCCCGCATTGGAGGCCGCTCTGTAGGTATCGTGGCCAATCAGCCCAACCATATGGGCGGTATCCTCGATGTCGATTCGGCGGATAAGGCCGCCCGCTTTATACAGATATGCGATGCCTTTAATATTCCGCTGGTTTTCCTGCAAGACGTGCCCGGTTTTATGATCGGCTCCAAGGTAGAACACGAAGGCATTATACGGCATGGCGCAAAAATGCTGCATGTCATGAGCGCGGCCACGGTGCCCAAGGTAACGGTTGTTGTTCGCAAAGCCTATGGAGCGGGCTATTTTGTGATGTGCGGCCGGGCTTATGAACCCGATTTAATCGTAGGCTGGCCGACGGCGGAAATTAGCGTGATGGGGCCCGAAGGAATGATTGGTATCGCGGCGCGCAAGCTCTTTGGGGATACCCCGCCACCGCCTGAAGTCAAACAAATGCTAGTGGATCAACTCCAAAAGAATATCGATGTAATGAAAGTCGCGGGCTGGGGTTTAATCGATGATGTTATCGATCCCCGGGATACCCGAAAGGCCATTGCCTGGGGATTGGAGCTTGCGCGGCATAAGAAGCTGGAGCGGCCCGCGCGCAAGCGAGGTATCATTCCCGTATAAGTTATTTAGCTTCCGCTTTTTCCTCTTCATGTTCAAGGGTCTGCTTGGGCGTTGGCACCGCCTTCGGCGCCTCTTTATGAAAAGGCAGCGTCCCTTCCTTGATCCTCACAATTGTTGGCTTGGGGGCATCCACCACCGCTGTATAGGCTGTAATCCCATGCTCGGCTCCTGTCTGCTCCGCATGCAAGGCCGGTAAAATCTTATAAATTCCCGGCCTGGCAAACGTCCCCCTGGGACATACCTCTCCCAATAAAACCGAAAAAGACACCGTCTCCCCCGGCTTATAATTCTTATAACTATCCCTGGGCATTCCCCTGGGCGAAGCATCCGGCCCGCACATAGCTCCCGTCCCATCTGGTTTATCGATTCGGAAGGAAAGCATTCTCGGTCTAAGCACCGCCAACATGGGCCGATGCCCCGCATTCTTTGCAATCACCGTAATCGACGCATTGCGCTCCGCCCCGGCATCCACGAATTCGCTTCCCGAAATCTCCAAACGGGGCGCATTTTGATCCACAATCGGAGGGCGCTCGGCCGTCTTTTCATCGGATTTATCCGGCGCTTTCTCTGCGGACTGCTCTTTTGATTCGGCTGGAGCCGGAGGCAAGCCATAACTCAAGACCATGGTGGGGGCAAAGAGCTCATACACAGGCGCGACCGTTGCGGGAAAGTCGGTTCCCTCGACGGCAAAGGGCCCCTTTGGCGGCTCGGGCTTCGCCTTTTTCTTTCCAAACGCAGGCTTCGCCTTGGGCGGGGGAAAGCCCAACTGAGGCTTTAGGGTTACGGCGCCGCTTAAAGCGGAGGCATTTTTAGCAAAACACAATAGATAAGGGTCAAAGGTATCGATATAAGATTCCCCCGGAGCGAGAAGCAGAGCGCGGTCTTCGGGAAAGCCTTGAGGTTTTAGACTGGCAGGGGCATCACACACCACCGGTTTCTTAGGCTTGGGCTTAGGCTTTTTGGGCTTAGGTTTTTTGGAAGCCGGGTCATCTTCCGGCTCGACAGGAGCGGGACCGAACTCTGGAAGATCGGCGGTAAATTTAAGGAGCCTAGCATCTGCGGGGACGCGAATCGGCTTGGAACCTATATTATCGATACGGATGGTCCAAGGCTCGCGCGGATGAGGAGCAATAATCCACAGCATAGCCTCGGCGGGCGGCAGAGCAGCAGGCTCGGCGGCCTTGGGGTCGGGCGCATTTGGGTTTTGAGCTGGGGCTGAGGGAGCCTGGGCGAAGGCAACTTGAGCGGAAAGCGCGGCGGCGAACAAGCCGGCCAGGGCTGAAATCACAACGCGGGGGTTCATGGGAAGAGGAGATAGGCTGGGTGGGGCGGGGATGTCAAGGGATTTTATGAGGCCGGTTCATCATGCGTCTAACCCTCTCCCATCTTTTCATTTTCGCTTGGCGTCTCCTCCTTCGTCTTTGCCCCCGCCTCATTCACCTGCAAATCCTTAAAGAAGTGCGCATACTCCTCCTTGCGCCCGAGGAGAATCAACAACCCCAGCACCACCCGTTTGGCCACGCCATTATAGGCTGTCAAAAAGTCCTCGCGGGCATTCTTGAGCTCGGCGGTTGCCGCAATGGACGCACTTCGGACCGCCCCCGCATTCAACCCGGAAAGCGCATCCCGGGCTGTGGCGAGCCTGGTCTGCCACTTGGCCCCATCGGGCAAATTCTTATTGATATCGGCGCCAAAACCGGTCAGCACCTCAATCAATTTCCCCTTGATATCGGCGGGTTTCAAACCTGCGAGCGAGCCCTGCTTGCCGCCTTTGAAAAACGCGTCCACATCGGCGGGCGTCCCCGGATCGAGGGATTGAAGATAGCTCCAAAACCTATTGATTTCGGCCTTGGCATCATCCGCGGCCGTTTGGATATTGGAACTGCCTTTTCGCAGGGCGCTCCGCTGAATACCTGCTTTTTCCAGCTCGGCATTGACCGCATTGGTTTTGGCCTGCACGAGATCGAGCAGCACTTGCACATTCACCAGAGGAGAAGCTCCAACCAGCGAGGCGGCTGTGCTGAGAAAGTGGGTTCCGTATTCGTCAACTTCGAGGTAATCGATGTAATTATCGCTCATATTCAGGCGTATAATGGGTGGTGGCGGTCTTTGCAAGGAAAAAATTGAGGCCGGTTTTGTTTGTTCTAAGGTTCTCCACTGCCCAGTTGGCCATCCAAGGTCCTATAGACGCATCACTGGGCATCCAAGCGGCTTGGAAATCATGAAGGGATAAGCACCTGGGCAGGGCAGGACCCAATCCAAGCGCAAAAAGACAGGCAACGTGAGCGCCTAGATGGCATTCCAATCGCGATGGGATAGGCAACCGGGCAGGGCGGAACCCGAGTCAAGCGCAAAAAGACAGGCAACGTGAGCGTCTAGATGGGATTGCGAGCGCGATGGGATAAGCAACTGGGCAGGGCAGAACCCATATCGGGCGCAAAAGGAGCGGCAACTGGACTGCTTGGATGAGGAAAAGAGATCGAACGCGGGGAGTGAGTTTTTTGATCACCCCCCCGTCTCCTCCAAATCCCCAAACAGCTCGCTCACCACAAGCTCGACCACCCCAAAAGGCTCCGGCCGGACAATATCCCCCGGCCCGGCCATCTCCACCACCGTATAGCCCGATTCCGACCACCGGTATACTGTCATCAGATGTCTCTCCGGATCGATAATCCAATAATGCGGCACCTGATAGAGATGATAGTTTCTAAATTTTAATATAGTATCGTGCGCGTAATTGCTCGGCGATAAAATCTCGCATACCCAATCCGGCCTAATGCGAAGCGGCCATGTTTTAGGCATAATCGGCATCCGCTCTCGCCGGTAGGCCATTAAATCGGGACGGTAAATCTGATGGCGATCCAATTCCACTTCGGTATCGCCAAAAAACCACCATCCCCCTGTGCCATTTTGGTTGGAGGGACCTCCAAAGGGATTGCGCAGCCTCGCGCTCATGGTCACTTGGATGTAGCCATGCGCCGGCGCGGGAGAGGCCCGCTCCATTATTTCCCCATTGACAATCTCGTGCCAGCGTTTTTCCTCTGGAATGGAGAGCAAATCGTCGATGGTGGCAGGTTGAATTATTTTTCTTGCGGCGTCGCCCATGCAAACCATCATCGATCAGCCGCGTACGATGTGCAAGAAAAAAATGGATGCGCCTTCTCCTATCCGGGAATTGTTGAACCCATGGCGTTTTTTATTTTCTCCTTCGCGGAAGAGCTGTGCTAGCGTTCAATACGTCCTCGGTAGCCGCTCTCTAAAATATCCCCCTATGCAAGGTCTCTACGCAATTATCGATACATCCGCCCTCGCAAAGCGCTCTCTGCCCGTTTTGCCTTTCTTTGAAGCCGTGCTGTCCGCTAGGCCCGCCGCAATTCAGTTGCGCGATAAATATGGCGGCGCAGGCTATTCTTTGGCTCTTCTTCGTTCAATGGCGCCTTTGTGCGCCCGCGCAGGTGTGCCTCTCTTCGCCAATGACCGCCCAGACTTGGCTCTTCTCGCTCGTTGCGATGGTGTGCATCTGGGCCAGGATGATATTCCCCCAGAAGCCGCTCGCCTCCTCGCTCTCAAAATGGGTGCCGAGCCTTCCCGCGTTCCTCATTTGTTGATCGGGTTGTCTGCTCATAATACCGACCAGTTGGATGCTGCCCTCAAAAAACCAATCGATTATGTCGCGCTTGGTCCGGTCTTTGCGACTTCCAATAAAGCCAATCCCGATCCGGTGCTCGGTTTAGAGGTGCTTTCCGCGCTGTCTTCTCATCTGCATCATTTGAGGCCGGGCCTGCCTTTGGTCGCGATTGGGGGCATTACCTTGGAGACGGCTGCTTCCGTGGGGACTATGGCGAATTGTGCCGCTGTCATCGGGGGGCTGATTCCTGAAGGCGAGTGTTCGCTGGAAGCTGTTGCCCAAAGGGCGGCGGCCTTGCATGCTGCGGTCTTGGAAGGCCAGGCTTGAATTATGATGATTACCGTGGCCGTGGTGACGGCAGTGCTTGCGGCGACGGCGGGATATTTGGCCGCGCGGGGACGAAAATCTTCGCCGGATGAGGGGGCGGGAGCCAGTCCAAAACAGCCAAAACAAGGTGGAGGGGCCGCCGTCAAGAAGGCGAAGGAGCCGGCCGGTTCAACGCCTTCGCCTTTCGATGGCTTGCCTTTGGCGCTGGGGGATGTGGTGTCGGCTCAAGGCGAGGAGCGGTGGCTGTGCGGGGCCTTGGTGCTGAGGGAAGGGGAAAAAGTGAAAGGGGTGCTCTTTGTGGCCCCCGAGGGGGCGAAGACCCATGCCGTTGCCGTGTTTTCGCCGCCCAGGCGCGATGTCTTATGGCTCTCGCCTCTGGAGGTGACAGCTCCCGCCGAGCCGCCGGCGAGTTTGGAATTCGGGAATGTGCTGATGACCAGAAAGGCGCGTTTTCCCTGTGTGATCGAACGGATGGGGCAGGGGGCGCCTCAGGTGAGCGGGACGGTCTTGTGGGCGCTGTATGAGGGCGATGCAGGCGAGGCGGGCATTTTAATTGCCGATGGTCCGAAACTGTATGCGTTTAGAGGAATGCGTTTAGAGCCTGATCAATATGATCGAATGGGCTCCAGTGGTATTGATGAAGACGCTTAATGTATTTAAATTTTAAATAAATTAACCAGCGTGGCCGAGTTTTTTATTGCCGTCTTTAAAGCAGACATCAATTTTGCCTGCCTCGACGGCGACGACCACGCCCTTGCCGAATTTGACATGCTCGACCAGCGCGCCTTTTTCGTATTTGACCGACATTGAATAGGGCGCGAACACAGCGCTCTCCTTGTCCTTCATATGTTCATCCCAGGAGAGTTCAGGATCGGGCGGTTTGGGTGCGAACGGGCCGCTCGTTGGTGTGTCTTGAAACTTCGACCGGAAATTCACCTGCTTGGAGCGCTTGATCGACATGGGGTTTTATCGAAGGGCAATTTAGGCGCGCCGTCAACGTGTCGGGTGTTCAGCCCCGGGCTTCTGCGCTCTTTGCCGCGAGTTGATCGAGATAGCCTTGGGCCAGATGAAAATTGTCGATGTCGTTTGGATGAAAGCCAGGGCGCATATAGCCGATGAAGGCTTTGAGCATATTGCCCCGGCCAATTCTTCCGCTTTGGATTCCATGTGCAAAATGGCGGAGCACTTTGGTGCCGGAGCCTTTTTCTTCCTGTGCGAGCAGCATGGCCGTGCCCGCCATCCAAAAGCCCGTGAGTGTGGTGGTGGCCATCAAGAGGCCCGCCATGCGCAGCGCATAGCTTGAGTCGACTTTTTGCAGCACATCGAAGGCCACGGTTTTGTGTTCGAGTTCTTCGGCCGCGTGCCACATCAGCAGATCGCGCAGGATGGGATGCGCTTCGGTTTTGATAAAATCTTCGGACAAGGCGCGTTCGGCGAACATGGCGGTGAAGTGTTCGCATGCGGCGGTTGTTGAGAGCCTCATTTTGGGGCCGAATATTTTTTCGAGAAAGCGATAGGCCAGGGCTTCATAGACCTTGAGAAAGGTGTCGATTTCATAACCTTGGGCGCGCAGGACATCGAAGAAACGCTGATGCTCCGAGGCATGGCGTCCTTCTTGGCCCATAAAGCCGCGGATATCGGCGAGCAGGGCCGGGTCGTCGATTTGATTCATGTAATGGTGCACGGAGCGGACGAAGAAGCGCTCGCCCATGGGGAAGATGAGATTGAGGCTATTGGCGAGATGCGTTGCGACAGGGCTTTGGGCAAACCAGTGGCGCGGAATGGTGTCGTTGAAATTGAAATGAGGGGCGCGGGCCTTGAGGGTGCCCGGGATGCGCTGGGCAGAGCTGGATTCGAGGGTTCTTTCGGAGCTTTGAAGCTGGCTCATAAGGCGGAATCTCCCGTGAAGTGAATCAAGTGAAATGAGGCATGACCTTTTCGGCGAAGGTGCGCAGCGATTCGCGCACAAGCTCTTGGGGAACCGTTCCCATTTGCATGACGAGGATCAATTCATCGACGCCGATATCGACAAAGCGCTGAACGGTTTCGCGCGCACAGGCCGGATCGCCCACGATGGTGGCCGGCTGCGATCCTTCTGAATTGCGGAGCATCATGGCTTGTTCCATGTCGTCATCGCTTAAGAAGTCGCGCGAGACGGCCAGTTCTCCGAGAGGGCGATCGCCGCGTGAATAATAGCGCTGAAGGCTTTCCATGAAGAAGCGGGCGCCCCTAAACCCGTATTGGCAAGCTTTTCGATCGTCTTCCAATACAAGGCTGGCCGGTGTGCATGCGAAGTGATTGTTCTTCTGGCGTCCAACGGGTGCGGCTTTTGAAACAGCCTGCCGGTATTCGCTGACTTTTTGGCTGAGATAATCGTCGGTGCCCAGCGCGAAATTCAGCGCGCCCAAGCCCATCGCGCCCACATGCGCGGCCGTGTCGGGTTTGGAACAGGCGGCGAACATAGGCGGATGAGGTTTTTGAACCGGCTTGGGGATGACTTGCGTGGGCGGGATATTAAAAAAGCGGCCTTTAAACGAAAAGACATCCTGGCTCCACATGCGGGGGATGATGTCGACGGCTTCCGCCCACTGCTCGTGAAGGGTTTTGGTGTCGTTTTCAAAGGCATGCCATTCGACGGGCGAGGACGATTTGCCCGAGCCCCAATTCACGCGGCCATTCGATAAAATATCGAGGGTAGCGATTCGTTCGGCAATGCGGATGGGGTGGTTGTAGCGGTGGGGCAGGAGTGTGACGCCATGGCCTAGGCGGATGTTTTTGGTCTTGGCGGCGGCGAAGGACAAGAAAATCTCGGGCGCCGACGAATGCGAATATTCGTAGAGGCCATGATGCTCGACTTCCCACACGCAGTGATAACCGAGCTCATCGGCCAGCATCACTTGCTCTACGCATTCATGAAAGAGCTTGGCTTCGGCCTCGCGGGTGGGCCTAGAGATTTGCATTTCATAAAAGACAGAGAACTTCATGGCGGTGGTCTATTTCCCTTGGGTCGCTTTGCGTTCCATTTGTTCAAAAGCCTTGCGGGCGACGAGCGATGCGAGCTCGGGTGAGATGCGCTTAAGCGTGTAGAGCGCCCAGGCTTCCTTGGTGATCGGTGCGATGACAGGACGGCTTTGGAGCGCGCCGACAATGCGTTCGGCCACGCGCTCGGGAGGCTGGCTCCGGCTCATAAAAAAATCGGTGACGCTTTGCCGGAGCCTGTCGTCGGCGAACGGTCCATGCATTTGCGTGGCGTTGGCGATATTGGTTTGAATGACGCCCGGGCATATGGCCGTGACGCCGATATTGTGCCGGTGAAGCTCGATATTCATCGATTCCGACAGGCCCACGAGCGCGAATTTGGTCACGGTGTAGGCCGACAATCCCGCGGTGCCGAAGAGTCCGGCCGCCGATGCAATATTAAAAATATGTCCGCCGCGGCCCAGCTCGATCATCCGGGGCACGAAGAAATGGCAGCCATAAATCGGACCCCAAAGATTAACGGCGATCTGCTTTTCCCAGGCTTCGAGAGGCGTGTCGACAAAGAGTCCTCCGACGGCAAAGCCCGCGTTGTTCACCAGCACATCGAGCGCGGGAAGTGTTGCGTGCACTTCGTCGGCCAACGTCTTCATCGCTTCTTTGCTGGAGACATCGGTGACGCTTGTATGCACCTTGCGGCCCAGCGCCCGGGCTGAATCGGCCACGGGATCAAGGCCCGGCCCGTTGATATCGCAGAGCCATAAATCCGCACCGGCGCGCGCAAAGGCCAAAGCCGTGGCGCGTCCAATGCCGCTCGCCGCGCCGGTGATGAGCGCCGTTTTGCCGTGGAGATCGGGAGAAGGCATAGAAGCCTACGGTAGGCCCCTGGGACGCATTTCCGCAATGCCGCAGGCCGGCTGCCCTGAGCTATGCGCCAAAGGTTGGGATCTCGCGCATCTCGGCAACCAGGGAGACAAGCGAAAGGGTTGGTGATGCGTTGCGCTCGAGCCTGGAAATGGTGCGGGCCACGAGTTCATAACGCTGGGCCATGGCAGACGCGCCTGCTGGATTTTGATGCATGGCCGCGCGGGCTCTGCGCGCGAGTGTGGCGGACAGAGCCCGGAGATCCTGCTGGAGCTCGGCTTTATCGCGATCGCCTTTCTCGGCGAATTCGACGGCAGCGCCCAAATCTTTG
Source organism: uncultured Polyangiaceae bacterium (assembly GCA_964537685.1). Classification (GTDB taxonomy): domain Bacteria; phylum Myxococcota_A; class Polyangia; order Polyangiales; family Polyangiaceae; genus CAZICM01. Next base: position 13,143 of record CAZICM010000040.1, on the reverse strand, counting down.
GCTTCGGCCGCGCTGAGAATGGCTTCAACGAAATCGTCGCGGGACTTGGTTAGTTCGGGATCGGAAAGTTCGATCGCGGCGCTTGCGCTACCCGCGGCCAGCTCGATGGTCAGCGACTGATCGCCCTGGATATTGCGCGCCGCGAGGATGTCGCGGATCAGCGCATCGGGGAGCGGCCCAAAACGAATGGGCATCGAGCGCGAACGAATCGTGGTGAGCAGCCGTTCGGCGCGCGAGCTGAGCAAGATAAAATGCGTGCCTTGGCGGGGCTCTTCTAAAATCTTGAGAAGGGCATTGGCGGCGCCTGTTGAGAGCTCGTCCGCACGCCTGAAAATAAAGACGCGGGCCCGCCCTTCATGCGGCGAAAACGAAGCATGTTCGATCACCAAGCGCCGGATCTGATGCACCGAAATCTCCGACACCTCGCGGCTTCTGGTGCCGATGATTTCCGGCGCATACAGCCCCCGTTCGATGATCGTCAAATCGGGATGCTGGGGGACATGAGGCTCTTCGGAGCCCATTGTGACGGCCCGCTTGCAAGCGCTGCACTGCCCGCATCCCAAAGGATCGCCGCCTGTGCATAAAAGCGCTTGAGCCAGGGCAAAAGCCGCGAGTTCTTTCCCTACGCCGTCGGGGCCTTCGAATCGGTAGGCATGATGCACGCGGCCGCTTTGCAGAGCGCGCGTGAGCGTGGCGATGGCCGTTTCCTGAGAGCGGATATGGGAGAAGGGCACGGCGGAGCTCCTAGCATTGGGCGAGCAAAGACTGAAGAGCGAAGCGGATTCGGTTACAGTCCGCGCGATGGCTCAAAACAGCGCGCATGCCGCGCCTTCATACATTGGAGGCCAGGGTTTCACAGCTTTCGGCCGCGCTCGCCGATGTGGCTGAATACAAGCGATATATCGATCAATTTGGATGTATTGGCGTCCGGCGCTTCGGGGCATCGACAGGAGAGCGCATTTATTTAATTCCCGCGGAGACATTCCCCAAGCACATCAACAATATCTATTTAATTGTTCATCCCGGTGGCCTTCTCCTGTTTGACACAGGGTCAGGATTGGACTCATCGCGCCGCGATCTTAAGCTTGGATTTGCGATTATGCGTGAGATTTACGGCGAGCCCGTTCATTTCGAAGATATTGGCAGCGCGGTTATTTCCCATGCTCATATCGATCATTTTGGAGGGATTAACGATTTAATATCCAAATCGAAGGCAAAGCTTTGCGTTCATGAGCTGGACGCGCGGGTGCTCAGCGGATTTGAAGAGCGCGTAGTCGTTGTGGTCAATTCACACGCCGGGCCACTGCCCAGGCCAAATATGCCTACAGATCGGCGATATTCTGCTCACCAGCGATCATATTCTTTCGCGCATTACGCCGCATCAATTTCCCCAGGCGATTACACCCTTTGCGGGGCTGGGCCATTACTTTCGTTCCCTCGAAAAAATCAAGTGCAGGGAAGGAATACGCCTGGCCTTGGGCGGCCACGAAGAGCCTATTTTGAATGTACGCGGCCGTATCGATGAAATTGTCTCGTTCCACAAAAAAAGGCTCGATGAAGTGCTGGCCATTTGTGAAAAGGCGCACACCATCAGCGAGATTTCTGCGGCTCTTTTTGGCGATCAAAGCGGTTATGGCGAGCTGCTCGCGCTGGAAGAAGCCGGCGCGCATGTCGAGTATTTGCATGAGCTGGGCAGGCTTCGCATTGCCAATCTCGATGAAGTGGCCTCCGCCCGCGATCCGGTCATCTGCTATCAGGCTAAATCTTGAACTCGAAAGGTTCGGCGCCTACATTCGCGGGATGAGAATAACCCGTAAATTAGGCTGTTTTTGTATTTCATTGGGGCTTTTGGCCTTTGCCTGCGGCGGAGACGAAAGCTCTTCCCAATCCTCCTCGTCCAGCAGTTCAGCGGTGTCGTCTTCAAGCGGCTCGGGAAGCGGAGGAGCAGGCGGCTCGATGTCCAGCGGCGGAGGGGGAAGCGGTGTGGGCGGAGCGGGCGGCAATCTCGCCGATATTGACCCTCTCGCCGGCATTGAAGCGGCTTCCGAAGTGCCCAAAGGCAATTTCAGCTTTCAGTTTTTAGAAGGCCCGCTTTGGCTGGCCAAAGAAGGCGTGCTTCTGTTTTCGGATATCCCCGCCAATCGCATTTATAAACTCACGCCGCCCTCGGCCCTCGAAATATTCCGGGAACCCAGCGGTAAATCCAATGGGCTGGGCTGGGATCAAAATGGACTGCTTATCGCGTGCGAACACGATAACCGAAGGGTTTCGCGCACGCTCGGCAATGGCATGGTCGAAGTCGTTATCGATTCGTATCAAAACCAAAAGCTAAATTCACCAAACGATGTGATTGTCCGCAACGATGGCAATTTATATTTCACCGATCCACCCTATGGAATTCCTCAAGGCCAGCAGCAGGAATTGGCTTTTCAAGGGGTGTTTAGAATCGATCCCGCGGGTGCCGCGAGCGTCGTGATGATGGATATGGCTAAACCCAATGGAATTGCCTTATCACCCGATCAAAATACGCTGTATGTGGCGGATTCGGAACAGCCCGGTGTGCGTGTATTGCCGCTTTCCGGCGATGGAACGCCCGGTCAGTGGACCAAGCTTATCGATCGGACATCGGATGGAATGGCCATTGATGATGCGGGGAATTTGTATTTAACCAACAATGCCGGCGTGGAGGTGTTCCGTCCCGATGGCTCGAAATGGGGATCGATTGCGCTTCCAGCGACGCCTACCAATGCGTCCTTTGGAGGGCCGGATAGAAAAACGCTTTATATTACGCTTCCCAAGGCCCTTTATCGCGTGACCACCAATATCCCCGGCCTGCCTTGATCTATTGCTCCCGGAACCCTTCCGCCGGCCTGAGCCGCGCGGCATAAAGGCTCGGAATAATTGTCGCCGTCAGGCAAATCGCGACCGCAATCAGACCCGTGATAATGAATTCTGTGGGCCTCACCTGCACCGGAAGCTTCGATATAAAATAAACCTTCGGGTCCAGCGGAAAACCGTACTCCAATAGCCCCTTGCATACCGCGATTCCAAGAATTAATCCAATCGTTGTGCCCATGAATCCAATAATGCCACCCTGATAAAGAAAAATTCTTAAAATGGCTTCGTCGGTTGCACCCATCGCTTTCATGACGGCGATTTCTTTTTTCTTGTCCAGCACCACCATGATTAATGTGGCCACAACAGTAAATGCAGCTACGACAATGATCAGCGCCAATACAGCACTCATTCCAATTTGCTGAATTTTCAAGGCCGTAAATAATCCGCGGTTCAGCTCTTCCCAATCCATCGTGTGGTACAGGCCATTGCCAAGCATTTTCGAAATGGTTTTTGAAATCTTATTCGCTTGGTCAATGTCGGCCACCTTCATCTCGACGCCCGTGACCGTATCGCCTTGATCGTAAAATGCCTGCGCCTCGTATAAATCGGTGTACACCAGCTTTGAATCGTATTGATCGAAGCCCGCTTCAAATTGAGCGACAACCCGGAAACGCTTTGCAACAGGGGGTTTGACCGCTCCGCCGGAAAAAGAAAATCCAATCGTGGGCGATGTGACCGTGACGCATTCGCCAATCTTTAAATTAAGCGTCTTGGCCAGCGATACGCCGATGACAATCCCAGGCATCTTCTCCACCAAGGCCGGATTGCTGCATGCATCGGGATCGACATCCGAAGGTAAATCGTCGTCGTCGGGCAATACGCTCGTATAGCCTCCATCGGGCTCCACTTCGCCCTGCGGCGCGCCATCCGTTAATTCTTCCGTGCCGGCATCCAATTCGTCCGAATTTGGATTCGCCGCCGCTTCCTTTTCTTCAGCGCCGGGATCTTTGAGCGCGCGCTCCTCGGCCTTGCGCACTTCTTCTTCAATCGCTTTTAAAAGCGCTTTGGGCCTTCCCTCGGAATCGCGTTCGGGCTCGGCCGGCGCCCCTCCATCCGGCCCTCCGCCGGGCATTTCTTCCCAAATGCTTTTGGTCGGCGTGCTTCCCACCGTCGGCACGGGCGGCAATGCAGGCGGACGCTCAGGCGGCTTCGCTCCAGGAAGCCTAAGCCCCGACAGATTGCCGTCGACAATATGCTTGGGCAAATCCAGCACCGGCTCCATCCCAGGACCCGCGTTCACGCCTAGGCTCAGCGTCGGATCAACCCCTTTTAACAGCACACCCGTCGCCGTCGCATCGCCGTGCGTGAGCATCATCGGGTTGATGCTGAAGGGAGCCGTCGCAACAACCCCCTGAACCTTGGAGACCTGCTCCATGATCGAGCGGTACTCTCGAAAGTCAGTGGAGTACTTCAGCACCAGCACATGCGCGTTGACACCGAGCACCTTCTCGCGGAACTGCGCTTGAAATCCGCCCGTGACGCTCATGACCGTGGCCAGCGCCGCAACGCCCAGCGCAACACCTAAAATAGCGAAGGCCGTTCCAACCGAAATAAATGCGCGCTTCTTAGAGCCCATATAACGAAGCGCGACTTCAATGGGGTAGCCCATATATATGGTTGCCCGTCTAGCAGAAATGGTTCGGGGCCGCAGAACAATTCGCGCTGTGAAAAGCTTTTGATGCGGGAACAAATCGGCCCGCCTAAGCTTTCTTCTCGACTTGGCAAAGCCCTGCTAGCCTACACGACCGCGCTTTCATGAGCTCTTTGGACAAACCGTCGCCAAACTTGCGCAATTCGCCGGAAAGCGGCGACGGCGGTGTTTTGCAAGCTTCGGGCAAGGATGCCGAACCGACGCAGCCTCTATCGGTGCGCCCCGAGTTGCGCCGTCCAATCGTGACGCTGAAGGTTCCGCTCGCCTCGTCGGTGCCGGACGATATCGTTGCCGAGGCCAAGACCATTGATCTCGAGTCCCCGCCTCCGCCCCGCTTCCATTCGCCCGATGAAGACACGCAGCCGCTGGAGACATTCAAAGCGCCGCTGATCGCGCTTGCACCAAAAAATTCGCGTGAAGCGGACACCGAGCCACCGCCGCCGCCTTCCATTCCTCCCGTTTCATTCCGGGCTTCGGCACTCGACGTGGAAGGCCGTCCTTCGATGGATGTTCCGCCGCCTTCCAGTTCTAAAATCGATCTCGAGACAGGCAAGACCCTGGCGGGCAAAGATCCTTATCTGGGAACGACCTTCGATCGCCGCTACAAAATCGAACAGATCATCGGAGAAGGCGGGATGGGATTTGTGTATCTCGCCCGCCATAAAGCCATCGATAAAAAAGTCGCGATCAAAGTCTTGCGCAAAGACATGGCGCGCGACCGCGAAAATGTCGATCGCTTCGCCCAGGAAGCGCGGGCCGCCTCGAGCATTGGCAATCCGCACATCGTCGATATCTCGGACTTCGGCGATCTGCCCGATGGATCGACCTATTTCGTGATGGAATATCTCGATGGAATCAGTCTCAGTAGAATTCTCGATCAAGAAAAACGGCTGCCTGCCGATCGGATATGTGATATTGCCTCTCAAATTGCCGATGGATTAGCCGCGGCCCATGAATGCGGGATTGTCCACCGCGACTTAAAGCCCGATAATATTTTTTTGGTGCCCCGCGGAGGCGTGGACGATTTCGTAAAGATCCTCGACTTTGGAATTGCCAAAGTCCAAAGCACCGAAGAAAAGCTGACGATGGCCGGGGCGGTATTCGGGACGCCTCATTATATGTCGCCCGAACAATCGGCTGGAACGCCGGTGGACGCGCGCACCGATATCTATTCGCTGGGCGTAATGATGTACGAGCTTCAATGCGGCCAATTGCCTTTTAATGCCGATAATTTCATGGCGATTTTATCCCAGCATATGTATCAGGCGCCGACGCCCATCCGTGAAATTTATCCGGATTGCTCTCCCGCACTTGAGGCGGTCATTCTGAAGTGTATGTCCAAAAAACCGGAGGGACGTTACGCTTCAATGGGCGAACTCCGGGCCGATCTCGAGCGGGTGAAAAGCGGCGAAGTGCCTGTGGCCGTTTCCGAGTTAATCACCAGGGGCGAGGGATTTAGCGTTCCGCCCGAATATTTTAATAAATCGAAATCATCCAGGCCCTCGCTGCCTCCTCCCGAGGGAGCGGCTTTGCCCAGGCCGCGTTCGGTGCTGGGAATCATTGGTATTGCCATTGCCGTCACGGCGGCTATTTCGATTGTATTGGCTACTCAGTTGGGCGCGAATTCAGGAAAAGCGCAGACAGGCGCCAACTCTTCCGCGGGGATTCAGCCGCCGGCTTCCATTGCGCCCGCGCCTCCATCCTCTTCGCCCGCGGCTTTGCCCGGGCCGTCCGCATCGAAAATCATTTCCGTCGCGCTCGCGGCGATTCCCGAGACGGCCCATGCCTTTAGGGATGGAAAGTCGATCAAATTGCCAGCCACGATTGAAGTCGAGGAAGGCAAGACGGTCACGCTGGATGTAAAGGCCGAAGGCTATGAACCGGTAACCATTCGATTGGATGGTAAAGAACTGATTAAACAGGTGAAGCTGACAAAGATTGCATCGGGTGCTGGTCCAAAACCATCATCGGCAGGCTCCAGCAAAAATCCCCAGATTGTCGATCCCTTCGATCCCCGTTATCAAAAACCTTAACGGGAACGGCTGAGCATTTGTTAGATGTAGGCGCGTGACCATTCGCGCCGAAGATCATTTGTTGGAACGGGTGCCCGAGGATGTGCTCGGCATATGCCGGCGCTTGCGTGAAAAGGGAAAGCGCGGCTGGATTGTCGGCGGCTGTGTGCGCGATTTGCTGCGGGGAAAAGAAGCCAAGGATTGGGATGTCGCGACCGATGCGCGGCCCGAGGATGTGATTCGTTTCTTCCGTAAGGTGATTCCCACCGGAATTCAGCACGGCACCGTGACGGTTCTTGTGAAGGGAACGCCTTATGAAGTGACGACGCTTCGGGGCGACGGCGATTATTCCGATGGCCGAAGGCCCGATTCCGTTCAGTTTGTCGATGAGATCACGGCCGATTTGGCGCGGCGCGATTTTACATTTAATGCGATTGCGATCGATCCGGTGGACGGTCATCTGATCGATCCATTTCATGGTCGGGCCGATTTGGAGGCGAAGATCGTCCGCGCGGTGGGCGAGCCTTTGGAGCGTTTTGCCGAGGATGGATTGAGGGTGCTGCGGGCTGCGCGTTTTGCCGCAACCTTAGAATGCAATATCGATCCGGCGACCGAGCGGGCGATGGGTCATGAAAGGGCGCTTTCAACGTTTCGAAGGGTGAGCGCGGAGCGTGTGCGCGATGAATGGCTGAAAAGCATGCGGGCGAGCCGGCCGAGCATTGCCTTTGAAATTATGCGCCGCACGCAAATTCTATCGATAAGCTGTCCTGAACTATTGGAATCGATCGGCTGCGAGCAAAATCGATTTCACCGTTATGATGTGTGGGGTCACGCGATGGCTTGTCTGGATTCCTGCAAACCCGAGCCTATTCTGCGTATCGCGGCGCTGCTGCACGATGTGGGAAAGCCCAGGACCCGCGCATTTTCGGACAAGACCCAGGACTATACCTTTTACGATCACGAGCGGATTGGGGCTGAAATGGCCGAGCCGCTGCTGAGCCGGCTGCGTTTTTCAAATGATGAGCGCGCCAAAATTACCGCGTTAATACGGCATCATTTGATTTGTTATTCGGATACGTGGACAGATGGGGCTGTACGGCGCTGGCTTCGCCGCGTGACGCCTGAACTCGCGCCCGATCTATATGAGCTGGGTATCGCGGATGCGATGGGCAAAGGCCGCGAGGCAGGTGAAGACATTGCGTCTTTGGGCAAGCTCAAATCCCGCGTGGAAGCCATTATCGCCGCTGGCAATGCACTGAGCCCCAAGGATTTGGCCATCAATGGCAATGACATCATGAAAGAGCTCAATCTGCTGCCGGGCCGCATGGTGGGTCAGATTCTCGAGCGATTGATCGAGCGGGTCACGGATGAGCCTTCTGAAAACGAGCGGGATGTGCTGCTCCAGGCGGCGCGCGAGGCGCTGGAAGAGCTTAGGGGCGCCCAGGGATAAGCCTCTATGCCCGGGGGCCGGCTCATTTTTTTTAACAATTTTTAAAGCCAATAGACCGGCCGGCGCGCTGATTCGTACAGCAGCGATACTGGATTCGATGCCATAGGCTTTGCGGGCGCCTTGAGGCGCGGAGCGAGCCTTCCATCGGCCATAGAGCCGCCCAGCTTGGGCAAAGACAGGAGCAATACGATCATGTCGATTGCAGCATGGATACGCACGCCCAGAATCCGCCGCAACCTCGCCTTGAGCACCATCGTGCTCTGTGCCGGAGGGCTTGTTCTGTATAGGGCTCCGGCGAATGCAGGTTCGAAGCCTTCCGTTCCTATCAGCGCGCCCGCGGTCAATCCGATCGTAATGAGCGGAAAAAATAGCACTTCCTTCAGCGCTCAGGGATTGCACGGTTCGCTTGCGCTAAGCCATACGAAGATTCCTTCCGCCGACGCAGCTACCGTCTTTGCCGAGCTTGTGATGGCCGCCGATAAACCTTCCGGTGTGGCCGAAGAGCGGGCTCCTCTTTCTCTCGCCGTGGTCGTCGATACATCGGGCTCAATGAGCGGCGAGAAAATTGAAAAGGCGAAGGAGTCCATTCTATCGTTATTGGAGAGTATGCGCGACGACGATGAAATTGCACTCATTCGTTATTCAAGCAATCACGAAGTAATTCAACCTTTGACCCGTGTAAAATCAATTCGATCGTCGTTATCGGCAAAAATCAGGGCGCTTTCGTCCGATGGCGGAACGAATATTCCTCCCGCGCTCAATGAAGGGCTACGTGCGCTTTCCGATGCATCAAAAGGGCGGGTTCGGCGCGTGGTGCTGGTGAGCGATGGTCTCGACAACACCCGGCTCGAGGCCGAGCGGATTGCAAAGGATGGAGCGGAGCGCGGTGTGACGATTTCATCCTTGGGGATTGGTGTCGATTTTGATGAGGCGTATATGGGCGCCATTGCGAAAACGGGCAGGGGCAATTTTGCCTATGTGAAAGATGCGTCTGCGCTCGCCGCTTTTTTGAAGAAAGAGCTTCATGAGACGGCTCAGACGACGATCGAGCAGGCGGCGCTCAGGCTCGATTTGCCCGCGGGGCTGCGTTTTGTGCGGGCGGTGGGCGCAGATGCCAAGCTGCTCAACGACGATACCCAGCTCGAACTTTCGCTGGGGGCGCTTTTTGCGGGGGATGAACGGCGGGTGATCGTTGAATTGAGTTCGCGGGCGGGCGGCGCGGATTCGCTGAAGCTATCGAGTCAAGTCCGCTTTACGCGCGTCGGCGGGCAAGAAGAAAAGGCCGAGCTTTCGGCGCTGACGCTCTTGCCCACTTCCGATCAGCAGGCCGTTTTGGAAGGCCGCGACGGCGATGTATTTGCCAGTGCGATGAGCGCTCTGGCTTCGCTGCGCCAACTCGAGGCGGCCCAGGCGTATAGCCGGGGCGATGGGGCGAGGGCTCAGCAGCTTATCGATCAGAATATTGCCGATCTCAATACGGCCAAGGCCATCGCGCCCGCTCCCAAGGCGGCCATGCTCGAGCGCCAAGTGCAAGAATACAATGAGGATAAGGGGCAATTCGTTCAAGCTGCTCCAACAACCGAGGCCGGCAAGCATGCGGCCAAGGCTTCGGCCGCAAAGGCTTTTGCCAATGAAGCAAGGCCAGCTTATTAAATTGTAGGCCAATTTGATCAGGATCAATCCCATGGTGTGGAAATTAGCGCTCTTTTTGGTTTCTGCGGCGGCTTTCGCTGTAATGCCTTTTGCCGATCAACTGGGCATGTTTGCGGGCGCTGCGCTTCCTTTGCTTCTCTGCATGGCCTTTGCCTGCGCCGCTTGTTCGGGCTTTTCGGCGCTGGGCGCGGCGAAGGGGGCGCTGGGAGCTCTGCTTTCCGCTTTGATTTGGCCTGTTTCGCCTTGGGGGGCGGGGGCTGTGCTTTCAGCTTTTGTATTCGCGGAGAGAAGTGCCCGAGTGCGGCAATTCAAGGCGCGGCTGGTACATTTGGGGCTGGCGCTGGGCTTTGGAGCCGTCTCGGGCGCTTTGGTGGCCCGCTATGGTATGGGCTTGTTTTCGGCTCAGGGATGGATCGTCGGGGCCATTTCGTTGGTAACTGTTTCTGTTTTGATGCAATTGCCATTGTTCATCGAAGCGGATGATGCGGTGGCGCATGCGCTGGCTTTGTATGGGGGTTGTGTGCGCGAGCCGGCGCGGGGCTGTTTGCTCGAGGGAGCCGAGTTGAGGCGTTCGGTGGTGGATGTGGCTGTTTCAGGGAAGGATGCGCGGGAAATCGATAAGGCGTGGAAGATGCTTGTGGCGCTGGGGGAGGCGAGGGTTCGGCTCGAGCGGGTGTTGGTGAAGGGGGCGGCCAGAGCGGAGGGAAAGGCAGGGTTGGTGGCGAATAAATTGGATGCGCGCATTGCCGAGCATGTTGGGGTTCTGTCGCGGATGTTATCGGCGGCCGATGCGGTGGCCGTGGCATCGGTCGGATTGAATGATTCAGCGCTGCGGCATGTGGAATCGGTGGGCGAGTCGTTGGAAGTTGTGAGCCAAGTATTGGCCGACGATTAATATTTATTTAATCGAGTTTTGATGGTGCGGGGCGTACGCTAAAACGTCCTATGCACGTTCTATTTCTTCACCAGATTGGCGCTTCAGATATTTCCCGGGTGGGCGGCAAGGGCGCCAATTTGGGGGAAATGAGCCGGGCGGGCTTTCCGGTGCCGCCCGGTTTTTGCGTGACGACCGATGCGTTTAAGCTGTTTATCTCTTCGTATCCCGATGTGTCATCGATGTATGCGCGACTGGAGGGGCTGTCCGCGGGGGCGGTCGAAGAGGCGCGGCGGGTGGGGTCAGAAGTCCGGGCGGCTCTATTGGAGATGCCGGTTCCCGAGCAAGTTGGGGCGTCTGTTGTCGAGGCATTCCGGCGTATTGGTGCCGAGCATGCCTATGCGGTTCGTTCCAGCGCCACGGCGGAAGATCTGCCCAATGCTTCATTTGCAGGCCAGCACGATACTTATTTGAATGTGCGGGGCGAAGATGCGCTCTTGGATCGCGTGCGGGCCTGCTGGGTTTCGCTCTTTACCGATAGGGCGATTTTATACCGGGCCGAACAGGGTTTTGGTCATCGCAATGTCGAGCTATCGGTCGTCGTTCAGCGCCTGATTACGCCCGAGGTTTCGGGGATTTTGTTTACGGCCGATCCGGTGAGTGGCCATCGCAATATTGTCTCTATCGATGCCGGTTTTGGTTTGGGGGAGGCATTGGTATCCGGTGTTGTATCCGCGGACCTCTATCGATTTGATAAGAAAAAGAAAGTGCTTGTCGAGCACAAGGTAGCGGAGAAAACGATCGCATTGAGACCATCTTCGGATGGCGGTGTTGTGAAAGAAGAGCTTTCGGGTTCCGAGCGGTATGGACGGGTGCTAAACGATGCCGATGTCGCGCGTCTGGCCGAGCTGGGCCAGCGCATTGAAGCCCATATGAAATCGCCCCAGGATATCGAATGGGCGATCAGCGGCGGAGATTTATTTGTATTGCAAACACGTCCGATCACATCTTTGTTTCCTCTGCCCGAACCCCGTCCCCGTGACGATCAATTGCATGTGTATTTTAGTTTTAGTCATGCCCAGGTGATGACCGATCCAATTCGTCCAATGGGGTTATCCATTTGGAAGAATTTGTTTCCTTTTGGAAAAAGCGGTGAGGGAAAAAATCCTTATATGTGTTCGGCGGCGGGACGATTGTATCTGGATGTTACGCCGCTGCTTCTGAATCCGGTGTCGCGGAAGATCTATCCAAAGGGGCTGCGCATTGCGGATGAGCTTTCATCCCGCATTGCTGCCGACGTATCCAGCCGGGAGGATTTTTCCGGGGAGCGCGAAAAAGACGGCGTTAAGCTGAGTACAATTGCAAAGTATTTTTTACCTATACTATTAAAATCACAAGCCCGCCTTTGGTTTCTTCCGCCCGAGGGTAAGGCGGACAGCTTGCTGGCCGAGGGAAACGAGGCGGTGGCACGCATACAGAAAACGCTTGAAACGGCGCCCGCGGGAGCGCCCAGGCTGCGGGCAGCTCTTTCCATTGTGGACACATTGTTTTTCAATTTGGTCTGGCATGTTCCGCCCTATCTCGTCGCAGGCATGCTCGCGAAGTCGGTCGCGCTGAAATTGGCGGGCGAGCAAGCCAAGGATGATGTCGATGCCTTGGTGCGCGGGCTTTCAGGCAATGTGACGACGGAAATGGATCTCGCCCTGGGCGATGTGGCCGATGTCGCCAGGAAATATCCCGCGGTGATGAGATTTTTTGAGCAGCCGCTGCCTGCGGATGCGAAGCGCGCGCTGCTCGAGCTGGAAGGCGGTGATGCCTTTTTGCAGGCGCTTGACGCGTTCTTAGAGCGCTATGGAATGCGCGGGCCTTCGGAAATCGATATCAGTCGCCCTCGTTACCGGGATGATATTTCGGCTTTGCTTCAGATGATTGCGGGCAATCTGCACGGCGAACAAGAAAACGCTCACCGGGCTCACCATAGCCGCCTAAAAACAGCCGGAAATGAAGCCGTCCACCGGCTGGCCGAACAAGCGCGGACCCGATCGCTGGGATTTCTCCGCGTGCCGCTGATCCGCAGAATGGCGCGCGTTTCGCGTAATTTATTGGCCGTTCGCGAGCATCCTAAATTTTTCTTGATCTGCACGATGGGGTTGATCCGAAATTCAATCCTCGATGCCGCGCGGATGCTTAAGGACTCCGGCCGTATCGATGAGCTCGACGATATTTGGTATCTGGAGCTCGAGGAGGCCATTTCGGCGCTGGAGCATCCCGACGAAGAGCTTCGTTCCCGTATCCGCTCGCGCAGAGCCGACGAAGAGCGTTTCCGCGAAATGAAGCCGCCGAGGATTCTGACCAGCGATGGCGAGGCGCCTACCGCAACTCACGCCGGCGAAGGTTTGCCCGAAGGTGCGCTGATTGGCACGGCCGCCTCGCCCGGCACGGTGGAAGGCATTGCCAGAGTGGTGATGTCGCCCAATCGCGACGTGTTGAAAAAAGGTGAGATTCTCATTGCTCCCTTTACAGATCCCGGCTGGACGCCGCTGTTTATCAACGCGAGCGGGCTGGTGATGGAAGTCGGAGGGCTCATGACACACGGCTCGGTTGT
>CAZICM010000039.1:33634-85907 GCA_964537685.1 uncultured Polyangiaceae bacterium | reverse complement strand
TCAAGCGCTTTTTGAATTGGTAGGACGTTCATTGTCCGACTAGATGCGGCGTGTGGGATATGCTTATCGGATGGGCGATGCGAGGGCGGGGAAGCTCGGAACTCGATCGTGTGAATCGTGCGGGACTATCGGAAAACGCTTGGGCTAATTAGCCCAGCACCATGTAGATGATGAGGGGGAGTGATTGGATACCCCAGAATTAGCACCTGGGTTCTTCGTAGGTTTGAGTTTGGCCCCTGCATCCATTCCAGCATCGACACTTGCATCCGTTCCAGCATCGATCAATCCAGGTTCCCCATGAGGAGGCTCATGAGAACTCCCCAAAGGACGCGGACTCTCGACGGTGGATGAGAATCCAGGCCACAACAGAAGCGACTCCGCAGGCGGAATGGACTCTTCCGGCGGAGATAATACACTTGAAACGGGAGCCATCCCGCTTTGTGCCAACCATGCCTTTAATTTCCCGCTTGCGGCAAGAATCCCAAAGCCCCCAAACAAAGCTCCTATCAAAAAGAGCACATAAGGCAAACGCCTTGAAACATCGTGGGTCTTGTCGGATATTGGTGGGGGATTGAAGAGCAACGCATCTCCCGCCTTCCCAGGTTGCGTGATCGATTCGGGTGGCTTCTGTGTGGCAGAAAACCCTTGATCGTCGGTCTTTGTTTCAAGATCGCCGAGGGCCCGCGCCACTCTCTGGGACGAAGACATTGCCTTCATCGCATGAATCTTCACCTGTTCGGCAACATTCCGATCGAGTTTCTGGGTGGTCAGCTCGACAGTATATGGGCGCGCGTGTTTTGCTTGCAGAGGCAGCGTTGGCAAGAGAAGGGTTTCGTTTTTGGGCTTTCGCACCGTGGGTTCTGTTGTGACCTGGGATTCCGTTATTGCAGGTATACTGGGCTGAGAGGCTTTCGGCAGCCCGCCAGTCATCGCAAGTGTTGTGCTCCCTGGTTCGGCGACATCCAATGCAGAAGCCAATCCCCGGATCGCTGCCGTTGCCGATAAAAAGCGCTCGCCGGGCTTCTTGGCTGTGGCCTGCGCAAACCATTCATCAAAAGATGGGGGCAATTCCACATCCTGTCTTAAAGCCCGCTCGGACGGGGGCTCGCTCGGACCCTGCATCAACTGAGCGATAACGCCGAATATATTTTGACTGTTGCTCTTCTCCTCATGCCAATAACCCCGTCCCACCAGCATCGTATACGCCATCATTCCCAGCGCATAGATATCCGAGGCGGGGGACACCGATGAATTCGAGTGAAATTGCTCGGGCGCCATGTACAAAGGCGTACCCAGAGAGCGGGTGGCATTGCCATCGGTGGAAGCATCCGCGATGAGTTTGGCGATTCCAAAGTCCAGGATCTTTATACGGGGAGGGCCATCTTCCTGTTCATGGAGAAAGAGATTCTCTGGTTTAAGATCGCGATGAACAATATGCGCGCGATGGGTCTTATCGAGGGCAAGGGCCGTTTGCCACAGATAGTTGACGGTTTCCTCTGGACCAAAACGGCCCACGCGGGCGAGACATTGGCTGAGTTCCTCGCCCTGGAGCAGCTCCATGACCAAAAAGGGCATCTTGGTGCTTTCGTCGATGCCCGCATCAAAAACGTCGACAATAAAAGCGCTTTGGATTTGGGCGGCCACCTTGGCCTCCCGCCGGAATCGATCGCGCATATCATCGCTTTGGATCAAATGAGGGTGCATCACTTTCAATGCGCGGCGCCGATCGGTTTCAAGGTGCGTCACCTCATAGACGGCACCCATTCCTCCGGTGGCAATCCAGCGTTCAACGCGGTAGCGGGTAGCGAAAATCGTTCCTGGGCTAAGCGTGATGGGCGACATGGGGGCTACCAGATGTTGGAAAACGGTTGGAGGGACGGAAGGCTGTCGCCAATTTCATCGTGTTCCCCATCGCATCCAACAATGACATCGCACCCCATCCCACCCATCATCGCCATGGCCGCGGCTAGACGCAACATTCCTCTTGACATCGTCTTTTTCATCGATCCAGCTCCGCCACTTTTTCGTGCTGCCACATGTATTAAGCTACAAAAAAGCTTATATCAAAGATTCATCGATGAGATCAAC
Source organism: uncultured Polyangiaceae bacterium (assembly GCA_964537685.1). Classification (GTDB taxonomy): domain Bacteria; phylum Myxococcota_A; class Polyangia; order Polyangiales; family Polyangiaceae; genus CAZICM01. The sequence continues at coordinate 83,819 of CAZICM010000039.1, read as the reverse complement.
TTTTATTTTATTGTCACTTCCGCGTTCCAAAATCAGGATGCCTCTGCAAATCCTTGCCCTATACGATTCCGCTTCCCCCATCGCCTTCTCATGGTCCTACAAAGCCGCTCTCCATCTTCAAAATGGCCCCTTCATCCTTATGTTTACCTGTTTTTTGGATGAAGAACGGCTACTCAAGCATGCGAAAGGACCTTTTATGGATAGAAAAGGAATGCTCAGCCATCCGAGAGGGCATCTTGGCCGAGGAAAAGGGGTATGCAAGCGTCCGCAGGAGGCGATCTGCAACTACAAAAGGGCTACTCGGCTATTGCCAATCCTTCAAATCGGCTAGCCACCCACCGCCCGCATCGACACATGCTCCGCCGATGCCTCATTACATCCCTTCCATACCCGGCCATCCGGCTTATTCCCCCAGGCTTCCCAAATCCTCGCCGCGATTCCCTCGCGATCCCCAGCCAAAGCCTCCCGCGCCGCCCCCACGCCTTCCTCCATCGCCAAACAGGGCAAAAATTTTCCCGATGCCGATACCCTCAAACGATCGCACTGGGCGCAAAACGTGTCGCTCGTCCCGCTGATAAACCCTACCCGCCTCGCCGCATTCTCCCGCGCTCGCACATACTTCGCCGGCCCCCGCATCGGCTCCACCAGAGCCTCCTCATCCCGAAGATGTTTCGATAGCCGCGCCCGAATCTCGCCCACGGTCATGAAATGGGGCTTCATTTTTGCCCCCTCCCCAATGGACATCAGCTCCAAAAATCGAGGCACCAATCCCTTCGACCAGCACCACAATAAAATCGATTCGATCTCATCGCAATTTATGCCCTTCAATACAACCGTATTGACCTTTAGCGGCCAAAGCCCCGCATCCTTCGCCGCCTCAATGCCCGTTAGCACCTGATTTAAGTCTCCTCCCCGCGTGATCGATTGAAATCGCTCCGGATATAGGGAATCAATGGAGACATTCACCCGCATCAGTCCCGCTTCCTTTAGCGGGCGGGCGAGGCGCAAAAGCTGCGTTCCATTGGTTGTCAAGGAAATATCTTCGAAATTCAGCTCTCTAAGTTGAGTCACAATTGCAACAATATCGGGGAAAAGCAGCGGTTCTCCCCCAGTTATGCGCATTCTTCGGACCCCTGCGCGCTTCAGTCCCTCGAAGATGGTTTTCCAAGCCGATAGAGGTAAACGCCTTTCTGTGGGTCCATCCTTTCGCGAGGGCCTGCAATAGGTGCAGGCATAGTCGCAGCGGTCGGTGAGTGATATACGTGCACTATAGGGTTGAACTTGAATCGATGTTGGAGATATCCCAAAGGATGTGTATGGCCGCTCCTCCATCAGAAGGGGAAGTGAACGCCTTTCACCTGAAAAATAAGATTCCTGACGGCTATCCATACCCGTGCGTCCCTATGTGGCTCTGCGTGTCTGAAATGTAGGGCACTCGTTCTTGTGCCATTTAATCCAATGTTAAACCATGCCGATCAAAATACCATCCTCCGCAGCCTGCTCTGAACGGGCGCAGCGGTGGCATCTGTTCTCGAGCTCCATCTTCTGGATGCTGAAGCACGATTTGTGACAAGGCACGATGCATGCACAGAGGCTCAAACGATGGTGCCCTCATCGACCTCAGAAGCAAGCCAACCCAGCTTTAAAAAGTTGGCTTCAAAATGCATGTTTTTAGCGGCGATCTTCGTTTCTGCGACCACATCCATGGTTGCGAATGGAGCCGAAACCGCCGCTCCCGCAGACGCCAAGGCTGCCCCCCAGGGCGCAGATTCTGCGTCTGACGCGCAAAAGGCGCAGAGCCCGGCCGAAGAGCTTTTCGTAGGCAAGTGTGGTTCGTGCCATACCATTGGATCAGGTCCTAGAGTGGGGCCCGATCTTAAGGATGCTCACAAGCGCCGTGACCGGGCCTGGCTAGGGAAAATCATTCGCGTTCCGAGTTCGATGCTCGATTCCGACGCGGATGCCCGCCAATTGGTGGCTCAGTTTAACGGCGTGCGGATGCCCGATCTGGGTCTAACGGAGGAACAGGCGACAAGCCTCGTCGACTTAATCGAGAAATGTTCGGCACAGCCGTGTAATTTGCAGGCCGCCTTTACTCCTGCAGTCAAGGCGCAGCCCGCCGATATCGCTCGCGGGGCGGCTCTCTTTACAGGCGACGAGCCGCTAAAGAATGGCGCGGCGCCTTGTATTTCCTGTCATATCGCGGGCAATGCGGGCGGTATCGCGGGCGGTGGCTATCTGGCCAAAGATTTGACGCGGGTATTTGCGCGTCTGGGTGATGAGGGATTGGATGCTGCGCTAAAAAACCCCCAATTCCTCCTCATGAACAAAATCTTTGCGGACAAGCCGTTGACGGCTGAAGAAGCCTTCGCGCTGCGGGCATTTTTATATGACAGCAACCGAAGCTCCGTGGTGCCGGCAGGCGGGCAAAGCGTGCCGCTGGTGGGCCTATCGGGTGCCGCGCTGGTTCTCATCGTGCTCAACGCGATTTGGGCGCGGGAGCGGACGATTAAAAAGAATGCGAATTCATCCAAGGAACAGAGGAGGACGCCGTGAGGTGGCTTAAAGATCTATTCAGTCCCCAAGCGCGGGCCTGGGAAGAATTTTATCGGAATCGCTGGCAGCACGACAAAGTTGTGCGCAGCACCCACGGTGTAAACTGCACAGGGGGATGCTCTTGGAATATCTATGTAAAGGAAGGCATCGTTACCTGGGAGATGCAGGCGCTCGATTATCCTTTATTGGATAGAACGCTTCCTCCTTATGAGCCTAGGGGCTGTCAGCGCGGCATATCGTTTTCGTGGTATTTATATAGCCCGATCCGGGTCAAGTACCCGTATATCCGCGGCGCGCTTTTGGATATCTGGCGCGAAGCCAAGAAGAAGCATGCCGATCCGGTCGAAGCTTGGGCCAGCATTCAAAACGACCCTGAAAAGCGGGCTCGTTATCAAAGGGCACGGGGCAAGGGCGGATTTAGGCGGGCTAAAATGGACGAGGCGATGGAGATATGCGCCGCGGCCAATGTGCATACCATTAAAAAGCACGGCCCCGACCGGATCACCGGGTTCTCGCCTATCCCCGCGATGTCTCAATTGAGCTATGCGGGCGGCGCCCGTTTCCTGCAATTGATGGGCGGAATCAATCTATCGTTTTACGATTGGTATTGCGATTTGCCCAACGCATCGCCTGAAGCCTGGGGCGAGCAGACCGATGTGGCCGAATCGGCCGATTGGTATCATTCAAAAATGATTGCCGTCATGGGCTCCAATCCTAACATGACGCGCACACCCGATTGCCATTATTTGGCTGAATGCCGTCACAACGGTACGAAATTGGTCGTCTTTTCGCCTGATTTTAGCCAGGTGGCCAAATATGCCGATCAATGGGTTGCCTTGAATGCCGGGCAGGACGGCGCCTATTGGATGGCCGTTTCCCATGTGATTCTCAAGGAATTCTTCGTCGACAAGACCACAGAGAATTTCGATAAATATTTAAAGCAATACACCGACACGACCCATCTGGTTGAATTGGTTCCCTCGGACAAGGGCTTTAGGGCGGGGCGTCTGCTCCGCGCGAATAGCATCGAGGAATATGCGGGCGAGGAAAACGGCGACTGGAAATTCCTCGTGCTCGATGAAAAGACCAATTCGATGAAAATGCCCGGCGGTTCGGTGGGCCATCGCTGGGGCACGCCTGGCAAGTGGAATTTGAAAATGGAAGACGCCAAGACCGGCGAGCCGATTTCTCCAGTGCTCACGCTCTTGGGCCGCCACGACGAAACGCCGATGGTTGAATTCGAAGAATACGATAATGAGCGCAACGTGAGCATGCGCGCCATTCCGGCCAAGCGCGTAAAGAAGTCCAATGGCGAGGAAGTGCTTGTCGTTACGGTCTTTGATCTATTGCTTGGCCGTTATGGAGTGGGCCGCGAGGGCCTATCCGGTGATTATGCAAAGGATTACGATGATGCCGATGCGTCATACACGCCGGCGTGGCAAGAGCGCTGGAGCGGCGTGACCCGCAATACGGTCGTTAGCTTTGCCCGCGAATGGGCGAAGACGGCCGATATTACCAACGGCAAATGCTGCATTATCATCGGTGCGGGCATCAATCACTGGTATCACAACAATTTAATGTACCGGGCGGGCATTGTCGCATTGATGCTCACCGGCTGCGTAGGCAAAAACGGAGGCGGATTAAATCATTATGTAGGCCAGGAAAAGCTCGCGCCCATGGCCTCGTGGTCATCGATTGCCTTTGCCCGCGATTGGGTAGCGCCTCCCCGCCTTCAGAATGCGCCTTCCTTCCATTATGTGCATTCGGATCAATGGCGATATGAAGCCGATTTCACCGAATATCATCCCGTTCCCGAGGGAGCGACGCTTGCGCAGGGCCATTCGATCGATTTGCAAGTCAAAGCGGTAAAAAATGGCTGGCTGCCCTTCTTCCCCCAATTCACCGAGTCTTCGATCGACGTGGTGAAAAAGGCCAAGGCCGCCGGAGCCAAGACAGAAAAAGAAGTCATTGACCATGTGGTTTCCCGGTTAAAAAAAGGCGATTTAAAATTTGCCGTCGAAGATCCGGACGCGCCCGAAAGCTGGCCCAGGGTATTTTATATTTGGCGCGGCAATGCATTGATGTCCTCCGCCAAAGGCCATGAATACTTTTTAAAGCATTACCTTGGCACACATACGAATTTAATTGCGAAAGAGCGAGCCAAAGGCCATGCGAAATCGGTGAAATGGCGCGACGCCCCTGAAGGAAAGATGGATCTCATTGTCGATCTCAATTTCCGCATGGATACCTCGGCGCTGTATTCGGACATTATTCTGCCTGCGGCGACGTGGTACGAAAAGGCCGATTTAAATTCCACCGATATGCATTCATTTATTCATCCCTTGTCGGAGGCCGTGCCGCCCGCGTGGGAATCTCAATCGGATTGGAATTTGTTCAGGGGCCTTGCGGGCAAGACCGCCGAGCTATCGAAAAAGCATCTTTCAACGCCGATGGAGGATTTGGTGCTGACGGCGCTGGCTCACGACTCGCCCGCCGAAATCGCTCAAAAAGACATCCGCGATTGGAGTTTGGGCGAATGCGAGGCGATTCCCGGCAAAACCATGCCCGCCATGAAAGTCGTCACCCGCGATTATACCCGGCTTCTTCAGCACTTCTGTGCGCTCGGGCCGACCGTGCGCAATCAGGGCATCGGTGCTCACGGTGTATCCGTCGATGTGAAAGAGCAATACGATGAATTGTTGGCCAATGGGCCGACCATTATCATCGATAATGTGACCTATCCGTCCTTAAAGGAAGCGCAATACGCATGTGAAGCGGTACTTCATATGGCGCCCGAGACCAATGGAGAGGTGGCCTACAAGGCATACCTCAATATGGAAAAGAAAACGGGCCTTAAATTGACGGACCTGGCCGAACCGACCCGCGGCGTGCGATCGACCTATAAAGACTTGGTATCGCAGCCCCGGCGCCTGCTCAATAGCCCCTGCTGGTCGGGATTGCTCACCGACGGGCGTTCGTATAGCGCCTTTACTTGCCAAGTTGAAAAGCTAATGCCCTGGCGCACGCTCACCGGACGCCAGCATTTCTATCTCGATCATCAAGGCTATATCGATTTCGGCGAGCATCTGCCCACCTATAAGCCGACGCCTCTTCCCGAGGATTACGGCGATCTCCGGGAAAGCCCCGAGGAAGGCATGATGCTGAACTACCTAACGCCGCACGGTAAATGGCATATCCATTCCACGTATGGCGATACCCATCGCATGCTCACGCTCTCGCGCGGCGGCGAACCGGTATGGCTCAACGACAAAGACGCAGAGGAACTGGGCATTGTCGATAACGACTGGTGCGAAGTGCATAACGACCACGGCGTCGTCTGCACCCGCGCGGTTGTGAGCGCGCGCATTCCGCGGGGAATATGCATTATCTACCACTCGCCGGAACGCACGATCAACGTGCCCAAGTCCAATCTCCGCAAAGGCCGGAGGGCCGGAGGCCATAACAGCCTAACGCGCGTCCGCCTGAAGCCTGTCCTGATGGTCGGCGGCTATGGGCAATTCACCTATCACTTTAACTATTGGGGTCCAACCGGCGTGAATCGCGACACCTTCGTTCGCGTGCGGAAGATGAACAAGGTAACCTTCTAAGGGGATAAGCCATGGACGTAAGAGCTCAAGTCGCAATGGTGTTTCACCTCGATAAATGCATTGGCTGCCATACATGCAGCATTGCATGCAAAAACGTGTGGACGGACCGCAAGGGCGCCGAATACATGTGGTGGAACAATGTCGAAACCAAGCCTGGAACGGGCTATCCCCAGAAATGGGAAGATCAGTCCAAGTATATGGGCGGATGGGAGCGGCGGGATGATGGAAAAGTGCATTTGCGGGCCGTAGATCCGGTGCGCGGTGCGCTTACCGTCTTTCACAATCCCAACCTTCCGACCATCGATGATTACTACGAGCCGTTCACCTACCGCTATCAAGATCTGTTCGATGCTCCCGAAGGCGCCGATCAGCCGATGGCGCGCGCGGTATCAATGATCACCGGCGAGCCGATGGAAATCAACCGCGGCCCAAACTGGGATGACGATCTATCGGGCTCGCCTATATATGCCGCAAATGACCCGAATTTGGCGGCGTGCAGCGAAGAAGAGCGCCAAGCTATGTTTGATATGGAGCACTTGGTCTTCTTCTATCTGCCCCGTATCTGCAATCATTGCTTAAACCCGGCATGTGTCGCGGCCTGTCCCTCGGGCGCTCTCTACAAGCGCGGCGAAGACGGCCTGGTTCTGCTCAATCAGACCAAATGCCGCGCGTGGCGTTTCTGCATTAGCGGCTGCCCCTACAAAAAGACCTATTTCAACTGGTCTACCGGCAAGAGCGAAAAATGCATTCTATGCTATCCCCGCCTGGAAACGGGACAAGCACCGGCCTGCTTCCATTCCTGCGTCGGACGCATTCGCTATCTCGGCGTTATCTTCTATGATGCCGACCGAATCCACAGCGCCGTATCCGTCCCCGATTCCGAGCTTGTCGACGCCCAGCGCTCTATCTTGCTCGATCCCAACGATCCGGCCGTTTTGGAAGGCGCGCGGAAAAACGGAATCAGCGAAGACGTTATCGCATCCGCCCAGCGCTCGCCCATTTACCGCTATGTGATGGAATGGAAACTCGCATTGCCGCTCCACGCCGAACAGCGCACGCTGCCTATGCTCTTCTACGTACCCCCGCTCTTGCCCTCTATGGCCAACGTGAGCGAAAATGGCTATGATGCCGAACTCGATGATTTTCTGGGTACAATCGATCGATATCGCTTGCCCTTGAAATACATGGCCAGCCTCTTTGGCGCGGGCAATGAAGCGCCTGTGCGCTATGCGCTTCGCAAGCAATTGGCCGTAAGGCTTTACCGAAGGGCTGTCACCGTCGGCGATATCACCATGGAGCGCGCGAAATCGATGCTGGCCGAGGCTGGATGTTCTCCCGAGGAAGCGGAAGCCATCTATCACCTCACCGCCATTGCGAATTTCGACGATCGCTTTGTGATTCCGCCCATGCACCGCGAGGAAGCCATCGAATTGATGGAAGAACCGCTTGCAACCAAGGGATTTGCAGGCATTGGCATGAGAACCCGTCCGGAGCGAGGACTCTAATCATGATCGCCGGAAATATAAATACGATGGACGATATCGCCCATTGCTTCGATTATCCTGACGGCGTGACCTCGGAATGCGCCAAACGCGCGGCCGCCTCGCTGGCACCGTTCAATCCCAGCACTTCCCAGGCGTTTGAATCCCTGGGCACCTGGATCGACGAACATCCGATCGAAGCAGAAGAGCATTACACCAAATTGTTTGATCTAGATCCCGCCTGCACCCTGCATGTGGGCTATCATCTCTTTGGTGAGGATTATCAGCGGGGCGCGCTTTTAGCTCAGCTCCGCGTCGAACTTCGCACGGCGGGCATCGAAGAAAACAACGATCTGCCGGACTTTTTGCCGCTCCTGCTCAGGCTCCTGCCGAGGCTTCCGAGCGATGAAGATAGGGCAGCGTTAACCAATCTCTTGCTATTGCCCGCCATTGACCGGATGGTGTCTGACCTGCACCGGGTTTCCGACCCCTTTGCCGTACTGATCCGGACTTTGCCGCAGCTTCTGGGCGATTGCACAACAGGTGCTGCCCGGCCGGCCCCCACTCATGAAAGGATGGAGAGCCATGCTTGATATATTGCTCTTCGGGGCTTTCCCCTACATTTCGATCGTATTGTTCCTGGTCGTCTCAATTCAGCGCTATAGGAGGGATCCATTTACCTTCTCCAGCCTCTCGTCCCAATTCTTGGAATCGAAGCGGCTGTTTTGGGGATCGGTTCCTTTTCATATTGGCATTATCACCCTGTTTTTCGGACATCTGATCGGATTTTTGATTCCCCGTGAAGTCATCGCGTGGAACCGGATGCCTCTGCGGCTCTTTATTTTGGAATCCGCCGCGCTGGCCGCTGCTGTGCTCGCGCTCATCGGCTTGGTCGGGTTAATCGTCCGCAGGGCCACATCCGATCGAATCCGGCACCAAACCTCGGTGGCCGATATTATCGTATATTTAATGCTTCTCTATGAAATTGGAACCGGAATGTGGGTAGCGCTTGGACTGCGCTGGGGAAGCGCTTGGTACACCCAGACGGCCGTGCCCTATCTCTGGTCGCTATTCACCTTCTCGCCGGATATCCAAAGGGTTTCTGAATTGCCCTTGCCCGTGCGGCTTCACATTGTCGGCGCATTTGTCATCTTCGCGGTCTTTCCCTTTACGCGCTTGGTGCATGCGCTTGTGGCGCCCGTTCCCTATCTTTGGCGCCCCGTTCAATTGGTCATTTGGTATCGGGATCGGCGCGGCCATGGCGGTGCCGCCTGAAAGGAAGGCGAATTTATATGCTTCCATTCAGGCAAAAGAGATCGAAATACGCTGCCGGCCTATGGGCTAGCGTGGGCATTTCGATAGGATTGGCCATGCTGATCAGCTCGGGCTGCGAACCCACCAACGAAGGCTATGCGCCCGAGCAGCCCGTCGCCTATTCTCATGCCGTTCATGCGGGCGCGCTTCAAGTGCCCTGCCAATACTGCCATTTCAGCGCCGATCGGGGCCGTTACGCGGGAATTCCGCCCGCAAGCGTGTGTATGAATTGCCATACACAAGTATTGCCGGACCATCCGGAAATACAAAAAATCAAAACGGCGATTGCTGAAGATAAACCGATTGAATGGGTTCGCGTGCACCGCGTTCCGGATCACACCTACTTCAATCATTCGGCTCATGTGCGCGCCAATGTCGCATGCCAGACCTGCCACGGTCCGGTCGAAACCATGGCGCGCGTCGAGCAATTCGCGCCCCTGACGATGGGATGGTGTCTCGATTGCCATCGATCCCAGCCAGGTGCGCAAACCGAAACAGCGGCGACCAGTCGGCTGAGCGATTGCGTCGTATGTCATCACTAAGAGGTTAGCGTGAATTCCAATCGAATTGAGGGAAGCACGCCTTCCAGGGCTGTCTGGACCGAGCTGGGGCCGGATCTGAAGACGCCCCAGAAAACGTCAAAAGCGGTTTTTTCCGCGCCTGAATTTGAAGAGCCCAAGGCCAACATCAGGCTTCATAAAAAACCCGGCGCACTGGGCCGGAGAGGCTTTTTAAGGGCCGCGGGACTAAGCGCGATGGCCTTGGCTGGGTGCAGCCGCCGCGAGGTCGATCATGCCTTGCCCTATCTCAAAGCGCCCGAAGAGCTCACGCCCGGCGTGACCTCGCACTATGCCAGCACCTGCACGGCTTGTCCGGCCAGTTGCGGGCTTATGGTCAGCGTTAGGGATGGGCATCCGATCAAATTGGAAGGATTGCCTGAGCACGCGCGCACCCGTTCGGGCCTCTGCGCACTGGGCCAGGCCGATCTGCGGGCCCTCTACGACGGGCAAAGGCTAAAGGCGCCGGCAATTTCGGGAAAGCAGGTTTCCTGGGCCGATCTCGATAAACACGTTCTTGACGCGCTTGCAAAACTGCCCGCCGGTTCACCTTTTATCGTGATGAGCCGCTCATGGCCTTCGCCCAGCGCTCAAAGCCTGGTCCGCAAATTCGCTGAAAAATACAACGCAATTTACGTACAATACGATGCAATGAGCGAATCGGCGGCCCTCGATGTGCGCGAGCTCTTCGACGGGCGGGCGATGATGCCTTCGTACAAGCCTGGAGCGGCCGATATCCTGTTTGGTTTTGGCAGCGACTTTCTCGCGACGGGCAAAGATCCGGTGTACATGGCGCGTTCGTATACCGAGCGCAGGGGTTTTGGCGCCAAGGGCGGCACCCGCATCCGCCATATTCAGATCGAAGGTTCGCTTTCGCTTACGGGCGCGGCGGCCGACGAGCGTATACCGGCGAGCGCCGCGGGCGAACGGCTGATCGCACTAAAACTGCTGTATTTCGTGGCGAAAAGCATCGATAGCGAAGCCGCCCGCTCCTTCACGGACGCCTTGAAAAACCTTCCCAAGGCTTCAATTTCCGATGAACGCATCGCGGGCTGGGCGGCCGAACTCAAGCATCACGGCGATAAAAGCCTGGTTTTGTGCGGCTCCGACGATAGGCTCGAACAAGCCGCGGTTTTGTGGATCAATCGCCTCCTCGGCTCTGAAAATACAACCGTATTAACAGGCAATCCCACGCGCATGGCCGCGGGCCGCGATGCCGCGCTGAACAATGCGATCGAATTGCTCACCTCGGGCAAGGCCAAAGGCTTTATCGCCATCGACTGCGATCCGGTCGACGATTTGCCTGCGGGCGAGGCGCTTGGAAAAGCCATTGCCGCGCTGCCTCTCTCCATTGCGCTGAGCGAACGCAAAACAGCGACAGCCAAGGCTTGCGCGGTGGTCGCGGCGGCTCATCATGGCTTGGAACGCTGGGGCGATTTCGCGCCCGAGGGCGATTCCCTCACTGTCGCTCAGCCGACGGTGCGTCCCCTCTTTACAACGCGCCATCCCGTGGAATGCCTCATGCGCTGGATGGGCGATCCATCCTTTGAAATGAAGGACGCTTATGAATACCTTCGGCGTGCATGGAAAGACAATGTAATTTCCACGGCGGCCGGCAATGCCGGCTTTGAGCAAGCCTGGTCGGCCTCGGTCGCGCGCGGCTCGCTCGTCGGCGCAACGCCTTTTGCCAGCGTATTCGATCCTCCCCCGAAGGCGCCCGGTAATGCGGCCGAAGTCTTCGCCGATTTGCTCAAGAAAACCGGTGCATTGGAAGACACGCCCAATGTATTGGAAGCCGAACTCATTGAAGAAGTATCTCTTCGGGATGGAAAGCGGGCTCATGTTCCTTGGCTCCGCGAATTGCCCGATCCCCTGACGCGCGCTTCCTGGGAAGCCTGTATTCGCATTGCGCCGAGCAAGGCGCGCGAGCTTGGGGTGAAGGACGGCGATGTCGTTGAATTGACGGTCGGGAAGGCGAGCATCGAAATGTCGGTGCGCGTATTGCCCGGCCAGCATCCCCAAGTCCTAGGTGTGCCCGTGGGTTATGGGCGAGCCGACGGCGAAGAGCAAAAAAATAATCGCAATGCTTATCGGATTGCATCATGGACCGAGAGCGGCCAGCTCAAGCGAAAAGGACTCAAGGCCGGCATTAAAATTTTAGGCCGGAAAGTCTCGCTTCCCTTGATACAAAACGAAATGAGCACGCATGGCCGCCCCATTGTGCATCAAGTTGGCAGCATAAATGATGCAATTGCACACGAGGGCCATGGCGAGCACCTCAGCATGTGGGCTGAACGCCCGCCTTTCGCCGAGCGCTGGGAACTGGTGATCGACCTCGATCGCTGTACCGGATGCAGCGCTTGCATTATCGCCTGCCAGGCCGAAAACAACCTTCCGGTTGTCGGCCCGGACGAAATGCAGCGCCACCGCGACATGCATTGGCTCCGCATGGATCGCTATTTCATGGGTGAGGCTGACAATCCGGATGTATTGTTCGAACCGATGATGTGCGCCCAATGCGGCAATGCGCCCTGCGAAACCGTCTGTCCCGTCGCGGCCACGGTTCACAGCCACGATGGACTGAATATGCAGGCTTATAACCGCTGCGTTGGAACGCGCTATTGCGCCAACAACTGCCCCTACAAGGCACGCCGCTTTAATTGGTTCGACCATCCCATCGAAGAACCTATTGAGAGAATGGTGCTCAATCCGGATGTAGTGATGCGCGAGCGTGGCGTCATGGAGAAATGCACGTTTTGCGCGCAGCGCATTCAAGCGGCCCGCATCGAAGGAAAGGGCGGCGATAAAGCCATGACAGCGTGCCAGCAGTCGTGTCCATCGCAGGCCATTCTATTTGGTAATGGTGCCGACCCCAACAGTCCAATTGCGGCCCTCAAACAAGAGCCAAGAGCATTTCAAGTCTTGGCCGAACTCGGCGTGCGGCCGTCGATTACGTATTTATCGCGCATTCGTCCCGGCGGGCGGAGCGGTGAAATGCATGCGAACAAGGAGAAAGGCACATGAGCACCCACGCACCCGAGGGATTGCACGATCCCCTCATTGAGGGGCAGCCAAGCCTTGGCCAGATCACAGGTGATATATCGAGTCCCCTGGAAAGAAAGCCCAGCGGCGCTTGGTACACATTGTTCTTATTGGCACTTGGTCTTTTGGTATTGGGTCTTTACCTGGTCGCCCACACCATTATGACCGGTATCGGCGTGTGGGGTATCAATAGAACCATCGGATGGGCTTTTGATATCACCAATTTGGTTTTCTGGATCGGCATTGGTCACGCTGGCACACTGATTTCAGCCATTTTGCTCTTGTTCAGGCAGAGATGGCGCACGGCCATCGCCCGCGCCGCCGAAGCGATGACCATTTTCGCCGTTATCTGCGCGGCCATATTTCCCATCATTCACATGGGGCGCCCCTGGCTGGCTTATTGGTTTATTCCCTATCCCAATAGCCGCGGCTCTTTGTGGGTGAACTTCCGATCCCCATTAACATGGGATGTTTTCGCAATTTCAACGTATCTGACGGTCTCATTTCTCTTTTGGTATGTGGGACTGATTCCCGATTTCGCCACGCTGCGCGATCGCAGCAATGGCCTGCGAAAGCGCATTTATGGCGCACTAAGCCTGGGCTGGACGGGCTCGGCCAAATCGTGGCAGCGCTTTGAAAAGGCGAGCCTGATGCTGGCCGGATTGGCCACGCCGCTCGTTGTTTCCGTGCATACCATCGTTTCGATGGACTTCGCGACCAGCGTTATCCCTGGATGGCACGCGACCATCTTTCCGCCTTATTTCGTGGCCGGCGCCGTGTTTAGCGGTTTTGCCATGGTTATCACGCTTGCGATATTGACGCGCAAAGCGTTAGGATTGGAACGCTATATTACGGCCCGCCATCTCGACAATATGGCAAAAATCCTGCTCACCACAGGAATGATCGTGGGCCTGGCCTATAGCACCGAAACCTTTACGGCTTGGTACAGCGGCAATATGTATGAACGCTTTACCTTCTATAACCGGGCTTTCGGACCTTATGCCTGGGCCTACTGGCTGATGGTGGGCTGCAACGTATTGGTGCCCCAAATCTTCTGGTTTAAGGGTGCCCGGCGAAGCGTTCCCGTGCTTTTCATTGCCTCTCTGCTGGTGAATGTGGGCATGTGGTTTGAGCGCTTCAATATCATCGTGACCTCGCTTTCGCGCGACTTCTTGCCCTCTTCCTGGAGCCATTACAGGCCGACGATGGTGGAGATTGGCATTTTGATCGGAAGCTTTGGCCTCTTTTTTACCTTCTACCTTTTATTTATCCGCGTGGCGCCCGTCGTTTCCTTCCACGAGGTCAAGCACACGCTGATTGAAGAAAAGGAGGATGCCCATGGGCACCACGCTTAATGAAGAGCGGACGCGCACGCATCTGCTTCTATTCGAGGATCCTCATCATACGCTGACGGCGGTTAAAAGGCTTCGCGAAGCGGGTTTTACGATTGACGAAGTGTACAGCCCATTTCCTGTCCACGGCTTGGATGAGGCGATGGGTGTGCCCGACACGCGGCTCCCTTGGGCGACCTTAATCGGCGGATTTATCGGCGGAACCTTGGGATTGACGTTTCAATTGTGGACCCACACCATAGGTTTTCCTCTCAATATCGGAGGAAAGACCAATGCGGCCGGCCCTGGAACGATTCCTGTCACTTTCGAATTGACGGTTTTGTTTGCGGCCTTCGCGACGGTGTTCACGTTTATCTTTAGAAATCGGCTCTTTGGTCCAAAACAGGCGCGGCCCGATAAATTGCCCGATCCCCGCGTCACCGACGATCGCTTTGCCGTACTGGTTTTGGAAAACAATGCATCGTTTTCGTGGGATCGCTTTTCAAAGCTCTGCCAAGAACTCGAACCCTCCGAATGCCTGGAAGGGTGGAGGGTGCGGTAATGATAAAATTAAATATCAATACCATGCTATTTACAGCTTTCGGCGCCGCCGCGCTCATCGCCGGCTGCAAAGCCGATCGCGACAAGCCCGGATATATCGTGCTTCCCGGCATGGTTACGCCCGTGCCCTACGAAGCCTACGATAAAAATCCCAATGCGCCGCGCGGTCAGGCATTAATGCATCCTCCCGAGGGAACCATTCCCATGGGATGGAAGACATTCCCTTTCCAGGAAGGCCGTGAAGAAGCCGACCGGGCCGGAAAGGAAGTCTTCAATCCCATCGAATTGAACGATAAAAATGCCGCGCGGGGAAAGTGGGTCTACCAAACCTTTTGCCAGGTTTGCCACGGCCCGAAGGGACAAGGCGACGGACCGATTATCGGTAGGTATCCCAATCCCCCGAGTTTGCTCGCCGATCGCGCCAAGAATATGCCCGACGGGCAAATCTTTCATATTGTCACCAAAGGCCAGGGAATTATGCCCGCCTATGCCATCCAAGTCCTCCCCGAGGATCGCTGGGCCGCCATTCTCTATATCCGCAAGCTTCAGGAGGGAAAGCCATGAGCGCCGAAACCAATTCGCTCTCCGCCGCGGTGGCGAACAAGTCAACGCTGATCGGTGGTATTGCCATTTTCTTTGCATTGCTCGGAGCGGCTGGAGTGCTTATCGATCCGGCCAAAGGGTATACAGGCATATTGGCCGCCGCTCTCTTTGGATTGTCGATTGCCCTGGGAGCGGCGATATTTTCCGCGCTTGAAGGCGTAGCGGGCGCGCGCTGGTGGCTGCCCATTAAAAGCGCGCCCAAGGCCCTCATGGAAACGCTCGCCGTACCGTGTTTGGCCTTGGTGGTTGCCATAACGCTGGGCTACCGGGCCATTTATCCGGCGGCTCATATGCATGGCGAAGGGCACGCGCTGCCCCACGATAAAGCCTGGTATTTAAGCCCGACCATATTCGTTCTCCGCGCTTTTGTATTGATCGCGCTATGGCTTCTCTTGTCCGCGTGGCTTGGGCGCAAAGTGATGGCTGCCGATGGCACATCCACGGCCACCAAAGCCCTCGCCAAGGCATCCGCCATTTTCTTGGTAGTGCTCGGACCAACACTGACCATTGCCTATTTCGATTGGGGAAGCTCGATTGAACCGCTTTGGTACAGCACCATTTACGGTGTGTATGGCTTTGCCGGGGCTCTCCAGGCCGGCGTGGCGGCCATTTCGATCGTCGTTCTTCTCTTTTTGCCCGAGCAGGCGAAAAACGATCGGATTCGCCACGATTTGGGCAAGCTGCTCTTTGGGTTTTCAACCTTTTGGGCCTATATTTGGTTCTGCCAATATCTATTGATTTGGTATTCCAATATTCCCGAGGAGGTCACTTACTATATTCCACGAAGCCATCCGGATTGGTCGCTCCTCTTTTGGGCTGTGCCTTTGATAAGCTGGGCCATTCCCTTTTTCGTATTGCTTTCCGCGCGGGTCAAGAAACACCCGACGACATTGCTACAAATCGCCTGTATTGCATTGCTAGGCCGATTTTTGGATTGCTTCGTTATGGTGTCCCCCACCAAAGGTTCCCCCAGCGCGATATCCGCGGTGGGCATGAGCCTGGCCGTTCTTGGACTGATTGCGGTGGTTGCCGTGCGCTCTTTGCGGGGAGCTCCGCCTCCTTCCGGGGCGGGCGAGCACGCCGCCGCCGAATAATTGTATCGATTTGATAAAAACAACGTTGATGTAGAACGAGGGAGTTCACATGAGCGAGAAATCCAATTCCTACGCCGTATTGGCGATGAATACCATCGCATTCACCGTCTGTTTTGCCGTGTGGATGATGAACGGCGTATTGGTGACATTCCTTGTCGATAATAAGGTTTTCCAATTTGATAAATTTCAGGTCGGCGTTCTATTGGGCATACCTGTGCTCACGGGATCGGTGATTCGGCTTCCCGTGGGTCTCTATACCGATCGTATTGGAGGCCGCATTGTATTTCCCATTGTCATGCTGGTGGCGGCGGCGGCCTGCATGGCCATGAGCTATGCGAACAGCTATGCCGGATTTGTACTGGGAAGCCTTGGATTTGGCTTGGCGGGCACCTCATTCGCGGTAGGCATCGCCTATACCTCGATATGGTTTAAAAAAGAGCAGCAGGGCACGGCGCTGGGCATTTTCGGCGCGGGCAATGCGGGCAGCGCCGTCACGAGCATGGGCGGACCGCCCCTTCTCAAATGGCTGACCGATGAGGGAACCAATTTGGATGGATGGCGCTCGATGCCCAGGATTTACGCCGTGGCATTGGTCATCATGTCCATTTTGTTTGTATTGTTTACGCATTCGAAGAAAGTGGAAGCGGCCCAAGGCAAATCCTTTGTGGAACAGCTCCGGCCCTTAAAACATATCCGCGTATGGCGTTTTGGGTTGTATTACTTTTTGGTATTCGGCGGCTTTGTCGCATTGGCCCAATGGCTCATTCCCTATTACGTCAGCGTTTATGGAATGTCGCTCGCGATGGCCGGTTTATTGGCGGCCACCTTTAGCCTTCCTTCCGGCGTTATTCGCGCACTGGGCGGCTGGCTGAGCGATAAATTGGGCGCCCGCACAACCACCTATTGGGTATTCGGCATCTGCGCGGTCTGCTGTTTTATGCTCATCGTGCCGCGCATGGATATCACTTCGCCTGGAGAGAGCGTGATCGCCGGCGCTCCAGGCACGGTGACGGCTGTTTCGGCCACGGAAATCACCGTGGGCGCCGCCAAATATCCGCTCAAGGCTTCCGATGAGAAGATTGTGCCCGACGATGCGGATGTATTGGTATGGCCGAAGGCTACTTTCCGCCAAGAACCCGTGGTCAAAGTGGGCGATCAAGTGAAGCGCAAACAGCTTTTAGCCAAGGGCGAAACGCATATTTTCTTTCAGGCCAACGTGTGGATTTTCACCGTATTGGTCTTCGTCGTCGGCATTGTGATGGGTATCGGAAAGGCGTCTGTTTACAAATACATTCCCGAATATTTTCCCAAAGAAGTCGGCGTCGTCGGCGGGATCGTCGGCGTCATAGGAGGTTTGGGCGGTTTTATTTGTCCCATTCTCTTCGGCTATATGCTGAGGGGCTCGGGCCTGTGGACCACCTGCTGGATGTTTTTATTCGTATTGTCAGTCGTTTGCATCGTATGGCTTCACCTGGTCGTGAGAGGCGTCATGGCGAAGCGCGTTCCCGAATGGGCCGAGAAAGTGGAAGATCATCATCATACGGATGATCAACCTCATGCAATTGACGGAGCCAAGCAAAAGGCTGAGGCGGGTGCTCAATGACGACAGAAACCAAAGAATTGGATGTAAATACACCGTCCGGGGAAAAGTGGGACCCCGAGGACGAGACATTTTGGAAGGAAAAGGGCGAAAAGCTCGCGAGCCGCACATTGTGGATTACGACAGGGGCGCTCACCTTATCGTTTGCCACATGGTTTATGTGGAGCGCCATTGTCGTCCGGCTGCCGGAGCTTGGCTTCAAGCTCAGCGTAGGGCAGCGCTTTTGGCTTGCGGCGCTTCCCGGCCTGGTAGGCGCCACGCTGCGCATTCCGTATTCATTTATTGTTCAAATGGTGGGGACGCGGGTGGTCGTCACGCTCGCGACCGCATCGCTTTTGGTGCCTGCGATTGGCGTGGGCCTTGCCGTTCAAAATCCCGACACACCTTATAGTGTTCTTTTGGCGCTTGCGGCGGCGGCGGGATTTGGAGGCGGTAATTTCTCGGCCTTTATGTCGAGCACCAGCTATTTCTTTCCGAAGAAAAAGCAGGGAACCGCGCTGGGCATTCAGGCGGGCATTGGCAATTTAGGCGTAAGCCTCGTTCAATTGACCACACCACTGATCGTGGCGGCTCCCATTTTTGGCGCATTGGGAGGCGGTTCGCTCAATTGGGTGAGGGCCGGCAAGAGCACGGCCATTTGGATGCAGAATGCCGCGTTTATTTGGGTAGTGCCGGTCTTGTTTTTCACGGTGGCCGCGGCGTTTATGCTCCGGGCCATACCGGTGAAAGGCACATTTGGACAGCAGGCCGTGATTTTTAAGCGCAAGCACAATTGGATCATGACCTCGCTATATTTTATGACCTTCGGCTCGTTCTCGGGGTTTTCGGCATCGTTTGCGCTTTTAATCCGGGAGACCTTTGGCAAGCTTGAAGGGGCGCCCGATCCATTGCGCTATGCCTTTTTGGGCGCCTTAATCGGTTCGACATCGAGGCCCATTGCGGGCTGGATTTCCGATAAAGTGGGCGGTGCAAGAGTTACGGCGGTGAGCGGCGTTTTATTGATGGCCGCGGCTATTTTCGTGACATTTTTCACCAAGCCTCAATCGGCGTCTGAATTCATGCCGTTCTTGGGCGTCATGCTCGTTATCTTTCTCGCGGCGGGCATTGGCAATGGCTCAACTTTCCGGATGATTCCAGTCATTTTCCCGCCGAAGGAAGCCGGACCGGTGCTGGGCTGGACGGCGGCGATTGGAGCCTACGGCGCATTTTTAATTCCCATGGCGCTCAGCGCCTCGATTGAATCGTTTGGCTCGCCCAATGTGGCGTTCTATGGCTTCGCGGTCTTCTACGCGTTAAACCTCGTGCTCAATTATTGGTATTATCAGCGCAAGGGTGCCGAAGTTCCCTGTTGATTTCAACCGATGGCCCATGATTGAATGAATGAAAGCCGGCATGCGGGGATATCTAAAAATCGAGCTTCAGCAATTGGATGCCGAGGGGAAATTGCCGGCCCTAAAAAAAATCTATTGTCCGCCCCGGAATGCGGTTTTATCGCTTGAAGAATGCGCGGCCTGCGAACATTGCACGGGCTGCGTCATTGATACGGGCTCCAATGCCTGGGCTTTGCGCTGCGAGCGCGCCGTAAACGACGAACCTTCCAAACCCTAATCTGTATAAATCAAATATTTTTTGCGCACAGCCATAAAGGCATCCACATCGGATTGATACGCCGCGATGATTTGATCGGGATGTTCGCCTTTTTGAATGGATTGCAATACATTGGTATTGGCGAGCAAGGTCTGCATGGATAAAACCTTCCATTCGGAGGCATACAGTTTTCTCAGGGCATGAGCGATGGACAATCCAATGCGCACCGGCGAAAGCTGATTGGGATCGGCGACTTCGATTTCAATGCCTCCGCACTGCTGTCCGGCGTATGTGCTGGATTCGGGTCTAAATTCGATAGGATGGATCGTCACGCCCCGCAGAGAAAAGGCTTCTAATTGCTTGGTCAAGGCGCGGCCGTCGATAAAAGGCGCACCGAGCTTCTGAAAGGGGCGATCGGTTCCCCGGCCCACGCTGATATTGGTGGTTTCGAGAAGGCCAATACCCGGATATAAGAGGGCTGAAAGCGGGGTTTTGATATTGGGCGATGGCTTTTGCCAGGGAAGGCGCGTTCCAGAGAAAAGCATGGAGCGTTTGTACCCTTCCATTTCGATAATATGTAAATCCGCCCCGATTTTACGCTCGGCATTCAATAGCCTGGCCAATTCGCCGAGCGTCATTCCATGCCGCACGGGGATTGGATGATAAGCCGTAAACGATTCTTTTTCGGGAAGCGGGCCCTCGACGGCAACACCGCCGATCGGATTGGGCCGGTCAATCACATAAATGGGTTTTTTATAGAGCGCAGCGCTTTCCAGCAAATAGCCGAGGGTACTCATATAGGTATAAAATCGGCATCCCACATCCTGCAAATCGACCAGCACAGTATCAATATCGTTTAGATCCTCTTTGCGCGGTCGGGTTCTGGGACCATAAAGACTCACCACGGGAAGGCCGGTTTTGGGATCGTTGGCATCGTGAACGGCGCTGTCTTGATCGCCTGTAAGGCCATGTTCGGGGCTGAAGAGTTTTTGAAGATGAATATCTTTTGTGTTTTTTAGCAAATCGATGATATTTTTCCCATCTGCGCTGATAGAGGCTGGATGGGCAACGAGTCCAATTCGTTTGTGTTTTAAGGCGCTAAAGCCGTCCCGTTTCAATACATCCAGGCCGCTCAATACAGTTGATTTTTCTGGCAATGCGATCGATATAGGCGGGGGTGCGGCATTTTTCTGGTCCATCGCCAAAAAGACAGGTGCGACCAGGGAGGCAATTTCGCCCCGGAGCCTGCTTATATTGCCCTTTCCATCGGGATGAAGCCGGTTCGTGAGAAGAATGACGGCACCCTTCACCTCGGGATACATCCATACCGATGTGCCCGTAAAACCCGTATGACCTAAATTGCTTTGTGTTTTTCGTCCATCTGTTATAGGTGGCCTCACTTCCCAGCCCAGGGTTCTTTGTTTGGTGGCCGGGGGATGGCCTTCATTCGGTAATGCCCGGGCTTCCATGAGCAGGCGAATGGAGTCCGGTGATAAAATAATGCGCTCGCCGGCGGTGCCGCTTTGAGGATCAACACGATGGTATTTGCCGCCGTTCATGAGCATGAAGGCAAAGCGGGAGAGGTCTTCCGCCGTCGAGAACAGGCCGGCGTTGCCTGCGATGCCGCCCAAAAGCCGGGCCCGGGGATCGTGCACTTGTCCAGCCACAAAATGGCCGTCGACCGATTCGGTGAGGGCTGTCCGCCATTTTTGCCGAGGATCGCCCGGCAAAAATAAGGTGTCCCGCATTCCGAGTGGGCCAAATAGATGCTTTTGGGCAAATACATCAAGGGATTGACCTGTTTTTCTTTCGACCAGCGCACCCAGGATGATATAGCCCAAATCGCTGTATTCATAGCGTGTGCCCGGGCTGGCCAGGAGGCGCTGCGCGTGGATTTTTACGAGGGCCTTCGAGAGTCCTTGGGTGTAGTCGCTCTGGGCGCTGGAGGAAATCAATCCGCTCGTGTGCAGCAAGAGATGTTCAATGGTGATTTCATCCCTTCCGTCTTTGGTATTGGAGCTCAATTCGGGGAGATGTGAAGCAATTCGATCATGAAGGCGAATCAATCCTTGTTCGATCAATAAAACAATACATGTGGATGTAACGATCGCTTTGGTCAGCGAAGCCATATCGAAGAGGGTATCGGGTGTCATTGGCCGCTCTTCCGGGCGTTTTGCCCTAAATCCATAGGCTTTGTGAAAAAGCGTGCGGCCGGATGCGGCGATGAGCAGGACGGCGCCGGGGGTGTCGCCCCGGTGGAGGGCTTGGCGTACGGCCGCGTCGATGCGTTCGGCTGTGTGAGGATCGAGGGGGGCTGAAGGGGCTGAAGACAGGAGAGTGGACGTGTTCGCGGCGTCGGAACTGGAAGCCGAAGGGGATGCCGTGTTCGGGTGTTGAGCCGATGCGGTGGCTGTGCTTTGCGAAGAGGAGCCGTGGTGCGAGCAAGCGAACAGAAGCGCGCAGCATGCGGTCAATGCGGGTCGGGTCATCATTCGATCGCCATAACGCTTTAAGGAGAAATAAGCCTTCCCTGCGTATCACGGTTTTAAGTAAACGGATAGAGGATCGGGCTGCCCGTGGGTTGGTGGTGCTTCAACCCTCGGCGAATTCGTGGACGACGGTAGCATAAGCTTTCACGCGGGTGCCTGTTTTTGCATAACGCAAGAAATGCGGTTACGCTGCAATGTTTGCCGACAACCTGGTCTTCAGCTCTAGGGACACTCGAATTTAGGCTGGGTTAGGACGTACCAAGGCGCGGCGTTCTGGCTTGTAAATTGCCCTTTGACAGGTGTGGAAAGGAGGTCGTGAAATGCGACCAGTTTATCATCTTCGAGGGGGATTATGGTGGCAGATGGGGATCAGCTTGATCGCCATCTGCGTGGGATGTGGGGATTCTACAGGTCCACAAGGTCCAGCGGGGCCTGCGGGAAGAGACGGGGAGAGCGGTTTGCCGGGTGATCCGGGTATGCCAGGTGATCCGGGTATGCCAGGCAACCCGGGGACGAGTGTAGGTGCGATTGGGGGCAAGGTTAGTGACGCGGCGACGGGTCTGCCGATTGCGGGTGTCCAAATAACACCCACACCGGGAAGCTTCTCCGCGATGACTGCCGCGGATGGCACATTTCAGCTTGCGGATGTGCCCATAGGCGTGTATTCATTGGCTTTTGGTGCTCCTGGTTATAAAACGCAAATCGTTTCAAATGTTTCCGTCACGGCAGCCGGGATGGCCGCGGTGGATGTGAGCTTGACCCCGGGTGCGGATAGTCCCGTGGGGTCTGTGTCGGGCAATATCCGGCGCCGGGCAAAAATGGCGGATCCGGCGGCGGCGGTGGCAAACGCAAGCGTAACGCTGCTCGATGCTTTTGAAGTGGCAAATTCGCCAAGTCATACCCCCATGGAAGATTTAGCGGCAACAAGCCCCTATAAAGCAACCACGGATGCCATGGGGGCCTATTCAATTAAAGATGTTCCTGCAGGACGTTACTTTGTGTATGTGACGCCTGCCGCGGCCGACGAAAATGAAGTGTTGCCGGGCGGCGATGCGTCGCGCGTATCGATTGAGGTCTTGGAAGGAGCGGACGTGCTCCAGGATTCCACGATTTCACAGCGTCCTTCGCCCAATGCGACCTTCCTTGGCTCGTCGCTGTGCTTGGGCTGCCACAATGGCGTGACCGCGTCCTCCAACATGACTGGATACAAGCATACGCTTCATGCCTTGGTCTACCGTGTGCCGGGCGTGGCTACCGCAAATCAAGACTTGTCCAAGCTCCCAAACCATGACAAAGCGCTTGTTTACTTCAAAGACAGCGCCGTGGAACCCCTGAACACTCGGGACAATACAGGCGCCAATGATGGCTATGGCCTACGTATCTCCCAGGCGAACTTCCCAAAGTTTCCTGCAAACTATAATCTTCTCCTTGGGCATGACGGAAAGTATTTCGTACAGTTTGAAAATCCCACGACTGGGGTTGTGTCTATGAAGTACTACGCCGAATTTACCTTTGGGGGGCATGGCGTGTATAAAGAGCGCTGGGTGACACGGGCGGCGACCAACGGAGCCTACGAGCCTACGGCGGCCAATCCTTCGAGCTATTATGTGCTTCCGTTTCAATATGACGAAGATCTGCAGGCAGGCGTGGAGCCTTTCCACCCGTACAATCCCGCGAATTGGGGGCCGCCTACCGCAGCCAATGGCCCGGCGGTAAAACCGGCTCAAAACAAGTCTTTTGACAATAACTGCGCGGGATGTCATTTCACGGGGACGAAATTAACCCGCGATCCCCAGGGAAATTTCCGCGCGGACGCTGTCAATGATGTCAATGGTCCTCTCGATTATGACGGCGACGGTTCAAAGGATGAGATTGAGGTTGGGTGCGAGAATTGTCATGGTCCAGGCTCGGAGCATATCTCGGGCGGTCCTGAGCCGGGTAGGAATATTGTCATGCCAAACTTGCTTGCGGGCGAGCGGGACGATATGATCTGTGGTTTCTGTCATTCCCGCGGCGAGGGGCATGGAACGATTAACAATGACAAGACGGAATTCCCCTCGGCGGGTGTGAATATGCTTTCATTCCCCTGGCCAGGCATGAGCCGTAATGATTTCGTGGCCAATTACCACGACGAAAAGCCCGGCACCTACGCGGACGATACCAAGCATTCGCGGCAGCATCATCAGCAATATCACGATCATCTGAAGTCATCTCATTACAAAAATGCCTATATGAGCGTGACCTGCTCGAGTTGCCACAATGTTCACAACCGGGATAATGGTCCAAGCCTCGCGGCAAGCGCGGCCAACAATGAACTCTGCCTCAATTGCCATGCAAAGTACGACTTTGGGCTCGATATGCCCTGGACCAAGGAGGCAGAGGGCTTGGCTGTGTCCGAGCATATGATGAGTATGTCGGATATGACCATCGGCTATGATCCTGCGAATGTGATGGGTATTGCCTCCGCAACGGCTACGGGAGGAGTGGGTCAATGCGCGGCATGTCATATGCCAAAAACAGCGGCAAGCCAGAGCCGCTTTATGCACGCAAGCGTCGATGCGCAGAACCAGCCTGCTGGCAAACGCATCCGGGGCGATGTTTCCTCGCATGTGTTTGATGCGATTATGCCGGTGCAAAGCGAAGTGCTCTTTACGTCCGGCGGTCAAAACAATCAAATGCCCAATAGCTGTGGGTCTTGCCACAACGGTATTGCGGATATCGCGCCAAACTATACCTGGTAATTTCCTGTCATCGCTATCCCCAAAGCTCTTTTCCGATTCATATAAAGTTCACGCACGGCGGTTTTTCACGAAGGCCGCCCGCCCACCCTTGTAAATTGGGATTGCCAACGTGTTCTTTTTCGGCGACACTCTTTTATATGAGCCGATACAGCGGCTTAACACGCATATCATGTCCGGCGGGGTGCGAACATGGGCTTGGGCGGCGATACAACTTCGCAGAACATCCAAAAACAAAGCAAGAAACTATCGTGGCTTCTGCGCCATGGAGCCGGCGAGGCCGGGCTTTCGATGGATGCCGCGGGCTTTGCGCGGGTATCCGATGTGCTTTCGGTGCTTTCGATTTCCGAGGCCGAACTGGAACTCGCTATCCGCGAAAACAATAAATCGAGGCTGGAGCGCTCGGGCGATTGCATTCGGGCTTGTCAGGGGCACTCGCGAAACAATATGCCCGTGACGCTGGAGGCGCTGGAAGCTTCGTGGTTGGTGTATTCGGGGGAGGGGCCGGTATGGCATGGTACGCATATCGCGGCCGTTCCGAGCATTGCGCGTGAGGGTATTTTGGCGGGCGAACGCACGCATGTGCATTTGGCGGAAGCGCTCGATAGCCGGGTGGGAAAACGATCAAATGTGGATGTAATGCTATCTATTTGTCCGCAGCGTTTAAGGGCCAATGGATATTCGGTATTTCAGAGTTCAAACGGCGTGGTGCTGGTCCGTCATGTGCCGCCTTCATGTTTGATCGGATTGAAAGCGATTAGCTCGGCGGCGAAGCGGGAAAAGGAGCGGCTTGAGGGGTATTTGGGTTCAAGCGCGCAGAAATAAACATTGTGTTCAGGATTTTTTTCTATACATTTGAATTGGCTTACTTACGGAGGTTTGCGATGCATATTTCATCGAATGCGAAACGGGCACTATTTGTTGTGATTTTGGGAGGCGCTATTGGGGCAAGCTGCGCGCTTCCTGGGTATGAGACCGACTCGGGTTTATCGGGGTCGTCGTCCTCATCCTCGGGCGGGACTTCGTCGTCGGGCGGCGGGAAAGATAATGTAGGAGGCGCGGGAGGAAAGGGTGAAACGGGCGGTGCGGGAGGCCAAGGCGGTGGGCTTGCCGAGGGCATTCAGAAGGTTCTATGCAAAGACTTCTACGATCCCAAAGGCGCGGCTGACAACGATTGCTCGGGTTATGTCGTGTCGGCGGAAACGCCCGGGGCCACGGAATCATGTCCTTTTGCCCAAGAAACCATCGGTCAGCAATGTTGCGTTATCGACTTAAATTGCGTTCACGATCCGGTGGCAGGCAAGACGGTTTGGAAGCAGTCTCAAAAAGCACCCGTTTGTGGCGCAACATCGCCTAATTGTCCGTTGGGGTGCAAGCTGCCTCCAGACGCAAAAACGTGTCCGGGGATCGTGCCCACCGGGGTAAATAGCGCGACGTGTTCTTGTTTTAATGCGAATCCTGAAGCGCCTGCGGGAGCCCTGCCAGGACCGCTGCCGATTTGCGTTTATGAGCCCAACGTGTGCATCTCGAATCCGGGCTCCACGCATCCGGTGTTGATGTGCAAGGAGGCTGCGGCCGGCGGACCGGTGGGAACGTGGGAAGTGGTCACTCCGTTTTGCTGTGCGAAAGATCCCAATACCGGAAAGAAAGTGTGTGGAGACGGTTCGATGAAAGAGTGTCTTCCCACGCCCTCTTTTAATGCGGGAGGCCCCTATCCTATTTGTCCGCTTCAATAAAATTGAATTGCAATAAAAGACTTTAGGATTTTTTTATTCCGTCCTGAATATCACATGAAAACCAAAGTCGGTTTCCACAACATCACTTAATTGCCCCCGATCTAATTCAAATGCCGCGTCCGCGAAGGACGGGATGACCATTGCCCGGTCGATGCTGCCGAGGTCTTATCCTGAAGCGCGAAAATTTCTTTCTTTTGCCATAGAATTAATCTAAGCAATTGGGCCGGCTTTCTATGGAGCGGAGATTGGTGTGTATGCGCCCTCCGTACAAGGGGATTCGATGTTGCCTGGCCGCAGTGATGGGAAAATCCGTATCGTTATTTATGGCGATATTCACGATAGAGATTGCTCGGTTCATCTTGCGAAACATCTTGCGGTTCTAAAACACGATGACGATACAGAGGTTTGGCATCCTGGTGAAATTGGTGCTGGGGACTCGGTCGAGCATATCCGTGATGAAAAGATACGGGATGCCGCGATTATTCTCGTCCTTATCAGTGCCGAACATATTCAGCATTGGGATAAGCCAATCTCAGAAGCCGTGAGAAACGCTCACTACACCAAGCAGAGGATCATACCGGTGGTGGCCCGGTATTGTGCGTGGGAGGCGTTTCGGCCGCTTTCAGATAGGAAACCGCTTCCCCCGGATGGATTGCCCCTGATGGAATCGGGGCAGATGCAGGAAGCCCGATTTAAATCGGTTGTAAAAGAGGTGCTGAAGATCCGAGACGAGCTCCGGGCTGAGCGGGATGCTTGGACACAGAACACCGCCCATCATGGGTCGAAATATAGCCCGCCAATGCCAGCTCATTCTCCAATCCACGCTGCTAGTCAGGGGTATCAGCAGCGTGTTCCCGCAAAAGGAAATAACCCGATCCGCGCGGCACTTATTTGGGCGGCTGTACTGCTGGCGTTCATGCTCATTTCGGCCATTACTCTCTTTCTATGGGTAAAAGCCGATTCCGTTTGTTGTGGTGGCAAAGGCTGTTCTCGTGAGGATGAACGGAGTGAAGGCACCTCTTGCGCTCAGCCTGGTCATTGTAATCCCTGCAAATCGGGCCGTTATCGCGTGGAAGGTGCGTGCGCTACGCCTCTCCCTTCGGGAAACACATATAACCTTCGGTTGGCTGGAGCTACACTTCCTGGATATATCCCGGGAAAAACCGATCAGATATGCGTGCAATTGCCTGGGCAAGCGCCTAGATGCGGCGA
Source organism: uncultured Polyangiaceae bacterium (assembly GCA_964537685.1). GTDB lineage: Bacteria > Myxococcota_A > Polyangia > Polyangiales > Polyangiaceae > CAZICM01. The sequence continues at coordinate 56,310 of CAZICM010000039.1, read as the reverse complement.
AGTCGAAGCTACAATGAATGGTCCGGTTCTAGGTCAGGCATCGGTGGCCGATTTGTCTACGCATCCTGGGCTTGATATTTGGTTTACGAGGGGCGGCACATCTATGCGAAGCCTCCGCGGAATGCGTCTTGAGCGCACCAAAGAGTACTATACGTTGAGTGCCTTGTGCACAGGAGCTGTTTTATATTCGGCCGATCACAATGAGATTATACGTTTCTTTTTGGATGACCTGTAATAAAAACAATTGATAATGGGGGCTCAAATCATCGGATTGTACACGCAGGTACTATTCCGTCCTGAATATCACATGAAAACCAAAGTCGGTTTCCACAACATCACTTAATTGCCCCCGATCTAATTCAAATGCCGCGTCCGCGAAGGACGGGATGACCATTGCCCGGTCGATGCTGCCAATTGAGCCATGACGGCTCGCCGCGCCCGGTTCATCGCTATATTTTTCGACCATGGCATCGAAATCGGCACCCTTGCGAATTTCATCCCGCGCTTCAATGGCCCGCAGGCACGCCTGTTCACGGGTGCGCGTGAATTCAGGGCCGGCATTTTTCGAGCCCGCATAGCGAACCAAAATATGTTTTGCGGTGATCTTCGAGGGTTCGTCCGGGCGTTTTTCACGGCGGGCTGTGGCGAGTTCGATACAGGCGCCTCCGCTCATTGTTCCGCTTTCCGATGCGGGTCCGGGTTGTGGGGTTTCGGATGCGGGTGCAACCGGAACCTGGGCCGGGTTGTTGTTTTGAGCGCCGCCTCCACAGGCGAGAAGCGATGCGCAGGCACAAACCAGGGCAGAACCTAATAAACGATGGGCTTTGAACATGGCGCGCCGATGGAAATAGACGCGAAACGCGCCCGGCGTAAAGGCTTATTCGTTTGAAGGATTCTCTTGAGCTTTGGCTTTTTTAGATTTTTTTGCTTTGGGGGCGCTTTTATTCTGGGCATGGAGTTCGCGTACCCGCGCAATAATTGCATCAGATACTTCAGTCATTGGATGGTATTGGCTAAACCATTGGGCGGAGATGCTGTGATTTTTGTCTCCCGTGCTGATCACCAGGGCATATCCATTTTGCGCCACAGATACAATGCTATTTAGAGGTATGCTGATTTCATTGAATGATTTCCACAAAGTGGGAGGCGGTACGAGCACGCTGTCGTCGCCGACCACAATCCGGAAATCTTTAATCTGCTGAAGGCGAATGCTTAAATACAGGCCCGCAAGCGACATAATCGCCGAAAGCACAAAGAATACCGCATAAAAAATATCGGCAGCGCCGGGCCCCATTTCAATAATGCCATTGATGATCAATCCGCGGTCATTGGTTGTGGCCCGGTAATAAAAGAAGGCGGCCGACGCTCCAAAGAGAACAAAGCCGAGTCCAAGCATAAATGTGGGGCGTTTGAGCGGGAAGATTTGCGGCTTCATACGATTTCCTTGGGCCGGGCTTTTTTCTGGGTGTGAGCGGCAATGGCAGCGGCAAAGGTTTCGGCATTCATGGCGAGCTGGTGTTCGGTCATTACAAATGAATCGCCGCTGATTTGAGCAGCCATCCACGGTAGGCTGGAAATAGGGCCTTTTAGGCTTTCTTTGCCGGCCACGGTGATAATAACACCCCGCCCATTAAGCCCAGCCACCGGGACGACGCCTAGGATTTTTCGAAGGGGAATGGCAATTTCGTCGTTTTGTGTTCGTATTCGAAGGTGTTTTTCCCCGATATCGAGAAGCGCAACAGGCTGTCCATGGCGGGGATCTTTATAAACGGCGAGATCGTGGCGAAAAATAAAAAGGGTTGGAATAAATCCGATCAAAAATAAAATCCATCCAAATGTGGCGAGAGAGGCATTGGGTGCGCCTAAAATCAAGGCCCACAGCGCGCCCGCGCCAATAAAGAAAGGAACGCTGAGGCGCATAAAAATGCCTTGGCGTATTCTTCTCATCGTGCCCAGTTCTTCGATGCTCATGCCAATGGCGATCGAGGCCAGCGATAAAACGCCTGGTCCCAGCGGCGTTTGAAGAAAGGCATCGATGCCCTTGAGACCCTGAGGCGCGAGGATGGCAAAGCCAAACAATGGAAGGGCCGCGAAAAAAATCCGGGAGTGAAAACTAAGAAATCGCGAACTCATCCGGTCTTATTGGCAGGAGCGCTTGCACGCTGAAAATGCGACGAGGCAGCGGCTGTTGCAGCTCTGAAATTGTTCGTACAAAGAGCTTTCGGTGGGCTCTTTTCCGCATTGGCTTTTGCAGGAGTTGTGTTCGCTTCCGCAGCGGCTTAGGCATCCTCCGCCGTTTTGGCCGGCGGGAGGTGTTTCCCCGGTTTTGGGTTTTGAATTGGGCTGGGTTTTTGGGCCTGTCTGTTGAATTGGTTTTTCAGCCGTTTTTATTGCCTGCTCGCCGATGTCTTTGCGCTGGGGTTCGTTGGCGCGGTTCTGGTTTTCAATCGGCCGCTGGGGGGGCAAATCGTCCTGGGCCGATCGCCCGCAGAGCGCGAGAGCCCTGGAGATAACGCTTTCGTCGATATTTGGATCGTCGGGATTGATAGGCAATTCGCAGTTCCGTGCGACGTTGGCCAAGCCTTTGGCGATGGCGGCGGACACCACCCATGCGGGAACGCGGGGGCGCGCGCTGGATGGAGGCTTTGCCGATGCTCCGGCGCTCGCGGTCAATGCAGCCGTTTTGGATGTATTTTCTTTTGTATTGGAATCCGAACTTCCAGCGCGGCCAATAAAAAAGGCAATGACGGCGGCCAATACAATCAGGCCAACGACAGCACCGATGATTTTGGGGTCGAAGCGTTTTTTCTCTTGCCCCGCGCGCAGATCGGTTGTGCCCGGCCAGCGGGGCGACAGATACGGGTCGGGTTTGGCTGGCAGAGGCCCGGCGCCTGGGCTTGAAACGGATTGAGAAGACGCGGGAGGCGAGAGCGCTTCGACTGTGGGAAGGGCAGGCGATGCGGCGGGCGGAGGCGCGAACGCGGGAGCCGCTTGTTCGCGATCGGCAGGCCATTCGACCAAAGGCCGCGCATCCCGAAGCTTTTGAAGAAGCGTATTGAGCTTGTCTTTGCGTTCAAAATGGCGAAGCAAATCGCGCGCAGCGTCCGCCGTGCCGCGTTCCCAGTCAATTTCATGTTCAGCACCCAGCTCCGCCGCGAGGGCGCGCAGCTCGCCGCCCGTGAAACTAAGGCTGATCAGTCTGGATAAGTCGGCCGTATTCATCGTCCCCAGGGCGAGACTACACGAGCTGGCCGCGCGGTGAATAGGCGGCGAACAGGCGGTGAACCGGTGAACAGAGACGGACTGGTGAAGGCGCGGCGCGGTTCGTGTAAGGTCGGCACTGTGGGGCTAGGTATGAAGGAAACGACGCTAAATACGCTGCTTCGGCATATTCACAATGCGCCGCTCTTCGGACGTGAGGCGGAGATGTCCGTTTTGCGTTCGGCCTATGCGAGTGTGGCCGGAGAGAAGAAGACGCGCATTGTGTCGGTGATCGGGCCGGCAGGTATTGGGAAGAGCCGTTTGGTGCACGATTTTCTTCAGGGCATCCGGGGCGGCGCCGACGGTGCGAAAGGGGTTTCGGGGCCTTCGCTGCTCGCGAAAACCGCGGCTTCTGTTCCTCGCGTTGTGCGCGGAAGTGCCCGCGATACAACGCTTTCGCTCGGCGTGTTTATGCGTTTGCTCCGCGCCCGCTTCGGGATGATCGAAGGCATGACGAGCGAGATTTTAAAGACGCAGATCCGCGCTCAAGTCACTTCGGTCATCGGCGATCGCAAAGTCTCCGATGTGGCTTATTTTCTCGGGCAATTTTTAGGTTTGCACTTTGAAGAGAGCCCGCTGATCCGCGCCGTGGCCGACGATCCGAGGGTGCGGCGCGATCTGCGCAGTGCCGTTTTAAAATCGTTTTTGGAAGCGGATGCGGCGCATGGTCCGCTGTGCCTCGTCTTTGAAGATCTGCATTTTGCGCATGAAGATTCGCTCGATCTGCTTCGTTATCTGCTCGAATATTTGCATGGCCCGATCTTGATTCTGTGCGTGGCCCGCCCAGAGCTTTTGCTTCGCTACGAAGATTGGCCGCGCTTTGGAGAGCGAAGGCACGACGTCATTTCGCTTGCGGTGCTCTCCGAGGATGACTCGGCGGCGATGATGAAATGCCTGCTTTCGCCCTGCGCCGTGGATGGACAGGTGCCCAGGGCGCTCGTGGATACGGCACTCTCGTTTGCCGGAGGCAATCCTCAACTGCTCGAGCAAATGGTGAGGATTTACAAAGAGCAGGGGGTCTTGACGGAGGAGGACGATTTTTCCGAGCAGACGCGCTTTCGCGTGCATTTGGACAAGCTCGCGAGCGCGCGCCTGCCCATCACGGTGGAGGATGCGATCGATGCGCGCTTGGCCGGGCTTGGGCCGGACGAAAAGCAGTTGCTGGAGCAGGCCGCGGCCATGGGCAGTGTGTTTTGGGGCGATGCCTTTTTGGTGCTGGGCCGCATTGGAAAAGAGGCGCCTCCATTTTGGTCCGATGGATTGGATAAAGAACGCGATCGAATTTCAACAATACTCGAATCATTAATCGAGCGCGATTACATCTTAAAAGTGCCGGATTCGACGTTTGCGGGTTCGGACGAGTATGTGTTTAAACACAACAAAGAGCGCGAAACGATTCAAAGGCGCACGCCTCAGAGCATGGCGAGGCGATATCATCACACCCTTGCGGATTGGATGGATTCACTGCCGGAAGTGCACGCGAGCGAAGAGTATGTGGCGATATTGGCGGGGCATTGGGAAAAGGCTCGGCAGGAAGTGCTTTCTGGGCTGTCTTATGTGGAAGCGGGGGATGTGGCGCGGAGCCGTTATGCCAATGCCAAGGCGGCCGAGCATTATGCAAAGGGGATTTTGTATTTGGGCGATGCCCATACCGATAGAAGGCTTTCGGCATTGCATAATTATGGCGATGTGCTGCTGATTCTGGGGCGCGTGGATGAAGCGCTCGCGGCTTTCCGGCAAATGCTGACGCTGGCCTACCGGCTCGATCGCAAGAGCAAAGGAGGCGCAGCTCACAATCGGATTGGCAGAGTATACAGGGATATGGGTGCGCTGGACGATGCTTCAGCCCATTTAACCATGGCCATGAGGCTCTTTCAGGAAGTGGGCGATGAGCGCGGTGTTGCCTCAAGCTATGATGATATTGGAAAACTCTATTGGATTCGAGGAGAATACGATCAAGCGCTCACCTATTTGCGCGAGGGACTGTCTCAAAGGCGCAGGCTTGCCGATCGGCGTTCGATAGCGCTTTCGCTGAACAATGTAGGTTTGGTGCTTCAGGATTCGGGTGAATTCAAGCAGGCGCTCGTTCAATTGGAGCAGGCGCTGTCGATCCGGCGCGAGATTGGCGATTTAACCGGCATTGCACAGAGTTTAAACAATATCGGCGATGTGGCGCTTTATCAGGGCGATTACGCGAGAGCGCTTTCGCTCTTTCAGGAGGCCCTGGATATTGCCAGGCAAATGGGAGATAGAAATCGCATTGCATTGGTGCTTATTAATATTGGATTGACCTATTGCCGCATGGATAATGCCGCGGGGGCGATTTCGGTGCTGACCCAGGCGGAAGAATTGTGCGATGCGCTGGGCGATACGATTGGATTGGCCGAAACATTGAGGGGATTGGGCAACGCATATTTATTGCAGGGCGATTTAGAGAAGGCAAAGAATGCAATCGGCCGCGCCGTCGATTTATTTGCAAAGGTAAAAAGCAAAGTGCATTTGGCGAGTGCGCTTCGGACACTCGGTCAAATTGCCGCGTCGGGCGGTTTTGGGGAAGGGCAGCGTAAAAAAGCCCGGGAGTATTTTTCGCAATCGGCTGCGATTTTTGAAGAAACGCGCAACGAGGCAGAACTCGCCGCTACCTTTAGGGCCTATGTTCAATTTCTTCGGACAGATCCCGAGAGCGCGGGCGATCCCAACACAGCGGCGGAAGCCGAGCAAATGAGCGAGCGGGCCGAAGCGATTTTTGCGCGCATTAAAATATCGGCCTCGGGCATGGATGGTTCTGCGTTTTATGGGCGCGGCGTGCAAGAAAAATAAAAAGAAATAAATTTGAATGGGTTAGTCATTCAAAAGGCGGTTCTGGAAGCGAAAACTCAATGCGTGAGCTCTCTTCTTCCAATGCCTGCCTCTTTTTGGCCAAATACCTCATCTCCCTTAAACCTTGCTCAAAGAGCATCGACGCGCCCATCGAGGTCTTCGTTCCCGAATACAATCGGCGACCATACTTTCGAATCATTTCCCAATCAATTTGAATTCCAATGCCAGGCTCTTCGGGTATGCGGATGCGGCCTTCGTCGTCGCGCACGATGCCGCCCTTTAACCAGCGCGAATATTGTTCGGGCCGGTAATGCTCGTCGTGTCCAAGCTCAAAAAGCCAGCGTTCTTCAGGCGGCACAAGGCCATAGAGCTGAAGGTTGACGAAGAATCCAAGCGCGTTGGTGAAGGTATGAGGCGCCAGCCGAAGCATGCGCTCGCCGGGGCCTAGGCCCTCGTTGTGTTTTTCAATTTCACGCGCGAGCCAATAGGCAATCGATACGCCGCCCGCCATCGTGCCTCCAGCCAAAATGGCATCGGGCTGATACACGTCCAGGCTGCCCAGCTCGAGCATTCGCTTGTATTCCAGCCATGATGCGTTCATCTCGCCGCCCGCGATGGGTGTGCGTGTCATTTTGCGCAGCCGCGCCATGCCTTCTAAATCGCTCTGGTGCAGTGGCTCTTCCAGCCATGCGACGCTATAGCGTTCGATCGCCTGCGCAAAGCGCGCCCCAAATTCAATGCTCCACCGGGGACTGCGTTCCAGAAGCTCGACAGGCCAGCCTAAATCGGCGTCGACCATCAGCACCATGTCGCGTCCGCCTCCGTCCCGCGCCGCCGCGACAATTTCAACCATGCGATTGAAATCGAGGCTTTTGACGCAGATTTTTACGCCGCGATAGCCTTGGTTTTTGCGCTCGCGGACCAGCGCCGCGACAACGCGCGGGTCGTGATTGTGATTGGAGCCCAGCGAAGCATAAGGGTCGACATAGCCGCCCGAGCCGCCGAGCAGGGCATACACAGGCGCCGAAAGCGCTTTGCCGATTAAGTCCCAGAAGGCCGCTTCGATCCATCCATTGCGCATGCCAATCATCGCAAATTCTTGAATGCGCTGATTGATCGTCCGCGTGTCGAGCGGATTGAGTCCCAGCAAATAAGCGCCGAGAAGCGGGCCTAATCCGTCGCGCTCCGAACCCATCGTGGGAACGGCGCTCACGCCCTCCAGGCCATTGTCCGCCTCGAGCCTCAGCAAATAGAAGCGCACATCGGTCTGATGAAAACCGGGAAACCAATTGGGCTGAAAGGCTGTGCGCTCCGAAAAAAACCCATCGTCGCCCTCTTCGAGGGGAATCTTCGCGAAGTAGAGCTCGACTTTTGAAATCTTCACAATGGGTGCACGAGGAGGGAGTTGAACCCTCACGCCTTGCGGCGCCGGATCCTAAGTCCGGTGCGTCTGCCAATTCCGCCACTCGTGCGCGGCCTGCGCGGGACGGCTGCCGATGACAGCGTGTCCCGGGAAAGCGCGGCTACTCTAAAGCTCTTTTCCTTCTCTTCGCAACTGGTGAGCCTCCTTTGTGTGAACACCGCGTCTTTTCCGGTATAGAACAAGCTATCCGCGATGAAGATCGGGCCTGCCTTCTTGTTTGCCTCCGGCCCTCCTTGGGCAGGACGGGCAGGACCCAGCGACCCATTTGATGCAATAGGAAATAGAATTCAGCGTATTCCAATACAATCATATATAAAAATCGCTTTATCGTTATATGTTTCCCTGGCTCAACTGGGCTGTGGACCGGCGCCCGTTTCGCCGGCTCCCCCGCCAAAACCATCGGGCACAGTTCCCAAGGAAAGCCCCAAAACCCTTCGCGTAAGCCCTGAAGCGATCGACGGAAAAAAATGGCTGATCACCGATTCGGCCAAAGCCGTCGCCGCGGGAGCCGGAGCGCTTATCGTATTGGGGGCCAATATCGGCTCGGAAGGCGATCGGGTAGGCTCGTTCATTGAGATTCCCCAAAAAGAATGCGCGCTGATCTTGGCGCGGGGTTCACCGACGATCGCCGATGTCGATCTGTTTGCGTACGAGGACGATGGAAGTCTCTTCGCCAGCGATGAAGCCGCTGATTCGGCCGCGACGCTGCTGATCTGTCCTCCTCATCCCGAGAGGCTGTACACGATGGCCCGCATCATGTCGGGTTCGGGCTTTCTCAGTGTGGGCCTGCACAGCGTGACGCCCGCGCGTGCCGATGCCGCGGCGAAGGCGACCAATGCCCGGGGAAGGCCGGGACAAGACAGCGGAAGGCTGGATTCATGGCCTGGGCTTGAGGCGAAGATTCGGGCGCATCGGCAGCATGTGGGTTCGCGCTGGGAAGAGGTTCGGCGCATCGCATTGCCCGTGGGTTCGCGCGCGCCAAGCCGGGTATCGCTTTCAACCGATGCGGGCCGCTGTCTCGATGTGCTTGCGGTGCCGAGCGAGGAAGTCGCGGCGCTGGATGCGGTGGTCGAAAATGAAGAAGGCCGCATTGTCGCGAGGGCGCGCGAACAAGAAGGAGAACGCTGGATTGTGCTGTGTACGGCCGATGCTTCGGAATTGAGTTTTTCCGTGCGGCCGCGCACTTCGGAAGGGCTTGTGGCCGTGGTGATCGCGCGTTCGGCCATCGGCGCCCAGGCGGAAGTCGCTCAATCGACGCTTGTTGAACATGCCTCTCAATCTTTGGATGTTCAGGGCGCGCGAAAGTGGCTGTCCGCGAAGTTTGCGGGCCAGGAAAACTATGGTCCGGCGCGCCTTTCGGGAACGGGCGCGGCACGTACGGGAAGCCGTTCGACGATGACGCTCGATTTGTCTGCGGGCTGCAATCGCATCGATGTGATCGCGGGAGCGCCTTTGGTGGATATGCTGGCCGAGCTGTGGACCGATAAAAACGCTTTGTGGGCGGAAGCGCGGGGAGGAGCCGTTGCGTCGCTGTTCGCGTGCGGAAGCGGTGGAAGCGCGCGGCTCGATGTGGAAGCGATGGGCCGCCCCGGACCTTTTGCCGTTGAAGTGCGCAAGGACAAAAACGCGCCTTCTGCCTTGATCGCGGCGCCGGTGGCGGCTGCGCGGCTTCTGGCCCGGATGAACGCAGGCGGTCCACCTGCCGATGCGGGACAAGCGGAAAAAGCCATCTCGCTCTCGCTTGAAAGCGCAAGCCTTAAAAAACTTCCCTTATTGGCCGCGCCCAATACCTGTGTGGAGGTCATTGCGGCGCTGGACACGATGGATGGTGCGGCAAGCGGCGTGGATGTGAGGATCGTGGACCTTGCCGGAAAAGAGCTGTCGCTCAGCCGTGCCCGTTTCGTCACGGCGAGCCGGGTATGCGCCGATGCAAAGGCACCCGCGTCGGGTATTGCGGAGTTTCGCTCGGGCGGCGCGAAAACCAATGCGCTTGTTTTGACGCGCTCTCTTCCTTCGCCTTAGCCGCGCAGATTTTTTTTCAAAGGCGCTTTACTCCTTCGCGAGGACACCCCAAGTTTTTGATATGGGCAAGCGAACACATATTCGTTGCGGCTTGATCTTCGCCTGGCTTGGATATTTGGCCTCGGCGTGCGGCGGATCGCTGATTCAAGAGCGGCATTCCCCGACCGATGAAGAGACCAATCGCAAGCTGAAGGCTCAGGAGCAGCCTCCGCCTTCGCCCGTATCCAAAGAAGCGGAAGCCTCGAAAGGTCCAGAGCCTTTGGTTCCGCGTATCAGCGTGCAGGATGAAAAAGGCCGGCAAATCGATGATGCGCAAAAAGCCTTTTCGCCGCTTGGGCAGGCGATGCGCGAATGCACGCCCAATCAGCATGGGGCGATCACGATTCGCATTATCAGCGATCCCCGGCATACCGAGATGGGTGTCGATCCACGTTCGGCCATCGGCGGTGCGGCGGGTCGCTGTGTGCTCGAGAATTTGTCGACCATCGATGTCGATGAAGCGCTTCGCACTCAAAGCCCGGTCGACCGTCCATCGAAGGGTTTTACGTCTTATGTCCGCATCGAGTGGTGAATGGTTTGAAGCCCGCCGGGCGTGCTTTCTGAATCCACGATGCGCTCATCGACAAAGCTGAGCACGCCTTCTGGAAAGGCGCGCGCAATCGATTCCAAAGCTTTTTGAACGCTCTCGCGCGTACTGCACGAGGCGATATCGACAAAGAGCTTTCCTTCCTCGGGCCACGAATGAAGCGCCAAATGCGATTCGCTCACGACCGCGCACGCCGTGACGCCATGAGGCGAAAAAGGCACGGACACAAGGCTGAGGCCCGTGAATGAACCGGCCGACACCGCGGCCTCTAAAATCTCGCGAAGGCTTTTTACGCTGTTGAGCACATCGCTCGGACAACGCTCAAAAATAGCCAGGGCCACATACAAACGCATGCATCACTCCATAAGTCCGGCGCCGATTCGAACTTACTCTTTCGCAGCATCAAAAGCTTTGCAACGATGCGCGCATGAAACCGTGGATTCATGTTGAAGACAAAGTTGTTCTCGTCACAGGCGGCAGCCGGGGCATAGGCGAATCGATTGCGCGCGTGCTTGGGCAGAGCGGGGCGAAGGTAGCGATTGCCTCGAGAAAGCCCGAAGGTGTTGCTGCGGCCGCCGGGCGATTGCGGAGCGCGGGTGTGGAATGCGAAGGGTATGCGTGCCACACGGGCAAAGCGGCCGATGTAACAACGATGGTCAAAGCGATTGTGGAGCGCTTTGGCAAGATTGATGTGCTGGTGAACAACGCGGCGACCAATCCTCATTTTGGTCCGATGCTGGGCGTGGACGAGGGCGCCATCGACAAGACCTTTGAAGTGAATGTGAAGGGTTATTTCAATGTGGCGCGCGAAGTGGCCAATCATCTCATCGCAAGAAATGCGAAAGGCTCGCTCATTTTTGTATCGAGCGTGCAGGGGCTGCAGGCGTCGCCTCTTCAGGGCGTATACGGCATGACCAAAGCCGCGGTGATTTCGATGACGCAAACGCTGGCGGCCGAGCTTGGGCCGAGCGGAATCCGGGTGAACGCGATCGCGCCGGGCCTTGTGGAAACCCGTTTTTCTCAGGTGCTTCTGCAGAGCGGCGAAATCCTCAAACACTACACCGAACGGGCCGCGCTGAGGCGTTATGCCCAACCCGATGAAATTGCAGGTGCGGCTTTGTATTTGGCCTCGGATGCTGCGTCGTTTGTGACAGGCCACACCCTGGTGGTGGACGGCGGATTTACAACGTCTTAATTTGATTTTATTGCAAAACAATCCGATCAATTCATTTGCCACAGGCTCAAAGCCCACCACGACGAGCTTCCGCGCGCCGATACCCGCAAGGGCACCGAGCTTTCATTTTCGGTACAAAATGCAACGGCAACACCGTCAATTCGATCGCGTGATTCGTCTTTGTATACCCGTCCTGACAGATCCACCGAAAGGCGGAGCCCCCTCGCTTCGCCCCGCACAAGGCCAACCACCGCCAAATAACATCGCCCTGGAAATACCTCGGCGGCAACGAGGGTTTCGCCCTGAACCCCCAGCGATTCCATGACCGGAGCCCCAGCGGGAACAGGCGCGTTTCGCCTCCGGACCGCATAGGCAAAGGCCGCCCTCGCCCTCGGTCCCCAATACGATGGAATTGTGTCTGGAATCGGCCAGCTTGCATCGGAAATAAAGACAGAAACCGGCCCCGCCGCCCCCATAAAGGGCACTGCCACCGCCGAAGGCTCGCCCAAACAAAAATCCAAGCGCGCATCCGGTGAATCGGCGCGATCTCTCGCGAGCACCCCGCCACCATCCGCAAGCCTCGCCTCGGCGTCCACATCCGTCGCGCGCCTCGGAATAAAATTGGGCACCTCGGCCATCACCTCCAGCCGATGACAACCTTCGGGCAGCCTTAGCAAAAACTCCCCTGCGCCCATCAAAGAAGCCCTTGAAAACAGCCTCTCCACATGCCGGGCACCATCGGCTCTCGCCCTTTTTTCCGCCCGCGCAAGCCGCTCCAACAGCGGACCAGGCTCCACGGGCCGCCCCGCGCCCTCCCTGGGAATCAAAGGCCCAAATGCCCTTTCCGGTAAGATTTGCTCGACCGGCGGCGAATCGCTCACGCCCGTCATCACCAGCGTTTCGAGCACCGCGCGGGATGAAGCCAGCTCGAGCATCATATATTTGGCCTGCTCTCTCGCCTTCCCACAGCGGACATAGCGCAGCGCTCCTCCCGAACTCTTGATCCAGGGCGGATATTCTTCGCCGGTCCGCATCTCCGTGCCCGGATGTCCAAACATTTGCACCGGATTGGCGGCCGATGCGCTTTTTCGCTCCATACGCCGCAGAAAAATACCCTCGCCGCTGCCCGAATCATCGATATCGGCGGAAAACTCCCCGGTTCTCGGCCCCAGCACCACCACGGTCATACAATCCGAAGGCGTATTTTTATTTTCTTTTTCTGCACCCAGAGCCAGAGGAGGAGCGCTCTGCTTGGCCACCGCCCAATCGGGCAATTTCATCATGACCGGCCGTCCCGCTTCGGCAAACACCGGGGGAAGGCGTTCAATCCGGGCTTGAACCGAAGGCTTGAGCGATGCCGCATGTTCGGAAAACGCCTGCTGAAGCCGATCGGCATCGGCCTTTAAATCGGCCCGCGCAGGCAGCGCCCACAGCGCCGCACCAATAAAACAATATGCACTCCAAATTCGATAAGATTTTAACATGGGTGCACTCGACGTAGTGAACGGTCAATCTGATGAAATAGAATCCGCCAGGGCATTCACGACACAGGGCCTATAGCGTTCGGGGGCCACGGACTTCCCCTGTTTCAGACTCTTATAGAGCAGCGCGCCCTCCGCGTAAATTCTCGTTGATTCATCGCCCGGCGCCGTCTTTTCGGTGCCCATTGCGCCAAGCGCCTGCGAATAAAAAGCCCGCTCAAAGGACAAGATTTCAATGCCCAGCTCCGGCGATGCAAAAAGCTCCTGCGCTCGATGTTCAAGCCGCCCTCCGCCCGCCGCAATAAAATGCGAACAGCCATAGTTTTTATGCACAAGAGCATTCATCAGCGAGGCGCGGAGCCCCCGGGGGCGATCTTTGTCGGCATAGGCCGAGAGCAGCGCCCGCCCCGCCGGAAAATAGCCTTCCAGCAGAGCTTCCCAGGCCCTAAACCTCGCTCCGGACGAAAATTCATTCGGACCTGCATCATCAACCATCGAATTGATCAATACTCCATCGCAAATCTCGAGAGCGGTCTTCATCCAATGCTCATGTTCCCGGCTTGGCGGCTCGGCGGCATAGAACCCGGCCACCGCTCCAAAGCCTCGTTCCGCGAAAACCGCGCGCGTCTCGGCCGGATCGAGATGATGCGGCGAATACCACGGGATATTGGGCCTATCCAGTCCATGAAGCTCACCGCCCGCATATACAATCGAATGGCTAAAAGATTCAGCCGATTTTGAAAGAGCGGAGGCTTCCAGCGCGGGATCGGGCTTAAAGAGATCGTGAATATCCAATACAGCAACAACACGTCCGTGATGATCGCGCAGTGCGGCCTGCGCACCAACCGAAAGACTGGCCGCCAATTCGGTTGAAATAGGAAGCGCAACAACCATTGGCCAAGGGAGTCCATTTTCCAGGCGCATATCCTTGAGCACCCGAAGATAATCCTTCGAGCCCATAAAGCCTTTCAGCGGTGAAAATGCCCCGCTGCATATTTTATCGACATCGACGGCGCTTCGGACACCAATATCGATTACCGGCATTGAACGGGCTTTTTCTAATAGCGCGGCCTTTGCATCTCCCCTGAGCCAGCGCCGGCACAGTTCCCCTCCATGAGGCGAAACAAGCGCTTTTTTATAGCCTTTTATTTCTCTTCCAATTTCATAGGATGTGCCATGCAGAGGGATATATCCAAGCTCCTCCAGCCTCGCGACGATTTTTGAAACGCTTTCCTCGCGGCTTTCTTTATCGGTGTACACCGTGACTTCTGGGTTGTCCGGAGGCTCATAAGGATCGTCAATGCCCGTGAAATGCTTAATTTCACCGGCCATGGCCTTTTTATAAAGCCCTTTAATATCGCGCTCGGCCAGCACGCCGATATCACAGGCGCAATACACTTCCACAAAACGCGGCGTATGAAGCCTTTGCTCGTCGCGGATGGATTTGTAGGGGCTAATCGCCGCCGTCATGACACACGCGCCCGCGCGCGCCAACAGCTTGGCCACAAAACCAATGCGCCGGATATTGATATCCCGGTCTTCCTTCGAAAAACTAAGCCCTTTCGATAAATGCGTGCGCACTTCATCGCCGTCCAGCACTTCGACATGCACGCGCCTGTTCCGGAGCTCCGCGGCCAGCATGGCCGAAAGCGTGCTTTTGCCCGCGCCCGACAAGCCCGTGAACCACACGATAAATCCTTCGGACATGGCCGCTTACCTATTCCTCAACGGTAAATGCCGAGGGCACAAAGCGCTTGGCCTGTTCATCCCAAATAAATAGCCCGTGGCCTTCGATATGCGCGCCGCGCACGCTCGTCACCAAAAAGGCCAGGGGATAAGGAGGGCCGGGCCCCATTTCAATGGCTCCGCCTTCCATTTCAGGCATTTTGCCCTGGCTCATCGCCGCCGCATCGGTCGGACTAAAATAGGCGCCCGCGTCCAAATGAGAATGATAAAGCACTTTGACCGGATAGCCTTCCAATTCCGAGGCTTGAACGGCCCGCCGGAATTTTTCGCCGTTAAATTCAAAGTAAGTCCGGCCTGTCCGAAAGTATTGCTCGGGGTCCATCCTGTGAAGCTTGTTGGCGAGATTCTCCATCGCAATATGCTCATCGCAGAGCAGCGGATCGGCCGCGGGACCCCGTAAATAACCGCAGGCTTCCTCGTCCCGTGCGTATCCCGCCAGGGCCGCTTCTTCCACCTGCCGGAGCACATTCGACCGAATACGCAGGCCACCCAGCACCCAAGCATGGGAATTCACCATAAATATTTTTTCTCCCATTTCATCGGCGCGAAATACCGATCGCCGCGGTCACAGGCAATGGCCACCACACATCCGCCCTGTCCATTTTCATGCAATTGTTTTGCAATTTGAAGAGCTGCAAAGACGGCCGCTCCCGAAGAATGCCCAACATGCAGCGCTTCTTCCGCGGCCAGCCTATCGGCCATATCCCAGCCATCGTCGGTCGAAACGCGCACCGTTTCGTGATAAGCCGATGCATCGTGAATCTGAGGAACCAGCGAACTCGGTAAATGTTTTAATCCTTCCAGGCCATGAAGCGCCTCGGTCGGTTCCACCGCAATGCAGCGAATTGGACGGTGATGCTCACGCAATCTACGGGATGTGCCAACGATCGTCCCGCTTGTTCCCAATCCAGCCACAAAATGCGTAATCCGATCGCCCACGGCATCGAGGATTTCAACGGCTGTGCCGTGGTAATGCGCTAAAGGATTGTCGGGATTGGAATATTGATCGGGATAAAAATATCGCTCGGGATGTTTGGCCACCAATTCCCGTACCAATTTAATCGAACCGTCGGAACCTTCCATTGGATCGCTATAGATCAATTCGGTTCCAAAGGCATTGGCGATTTCTTTGCGGGCCTTGCTCACATTGGAAGGCATAACGAGCGCGACGCGGATGCCGAGAGCCGCTCCAAACATCGAATAAGCGACGCCTGTATTGCCGCTCGTCGAATCGATAAGGATTTTATCGCCGGAAAGCCGTCCATCGTTCAATGCCGACAAAATCATTCTCCGGGCGGCCCGGTCTTTCACCGAACCGCCTGGATTCGCGAATTCCAGCTTGACATACACCTCGACGCCGGGCGCGGCTTGAGCCGTCTTGCCCAAGCGCACCATCGGCGTATTGCCCACGGCGTCGAGCACCGATGAAAGCCTTCGGGATCGAATCAGCGAATGCCTCAAGGCCCGCCTCCCTCGGTATTGGAAAACACGGCTTGCCGCATGGCCGAAAGCGCCGCACGGGCTCCCGCGCACACTTCCCGGCATACCGGCGACATAATGACCGTATTCGGCGCCAATTCTTCCATTATAATTTCACCGGGCTCGATGGCCTTAAAACCTGCACCCCGAGCGTATTGCTCGGCAATTTCATGGCGTAGACCCTCTCCAGCCACGCGCGCCGCGCTTTTTCCAATGCGCGCCTGGCCTTCGCG
The DNA here is from genome assembly GCA_964537685.1 of uncultured Polyangiaceae bacterium. Lineage (GTDB taxonomy): Bacteria > Myxococcota_A > Polyangia > Polyangiales > Polyangiaceae > CAZICM01. The sequence continues at coordinate 40,085 of CAZICM010000039.1, read as the reverse complement.
GCCTATTTCGGCCAGCAAAATCTGGCGCAAATAGCGGGCTTCGCCGTTCATCGATCGAAGGACGATCCGCCCGCGATCGCAGGAACAATCGACAATTGATCGCCGGCCTTAAGCTGTGTCCCCAGGCCATCCAAAAAGCGAATATCCTCTTCGCCCACAAATAAATTCACATGGCGCCGCACCTTGCCCTTGTCGTCCAAGAGCCTATCGCGAATGCCCGGAAATTGGCTTTCCAGCACGCCTAGCGCTTCACCTACGGTCGCGGCCTCGATGCTCACTTCGTCTTTACCGCCCGTCAGCGTCCGGAGCGGGGTTGGAACACGCACGATGATACCCATACGATGTCTTCCTTTCAGTCCATTGTAAAAGATGTCTAACGCATTGCTTAAAATTCACAGGCCGGAGCCGCATAACGCTGTATGTCGAGCCCTCTAATGCTTCGATCGGGCCCGCACAAGGCGCAGGAAGGCCGCGCAGGGACTGGCACTTCCCTCAGCCGATCCCGCAGCCCATCGAAGGTGACAATCGAACCAAAAGCCCGATTTGAACCGGAAAGCACCGAGAGCACCCGATCGGCCGCAATAGAACCCGAGACTCCGCAGACCGGCCCCGCGACACCCGCACTCGCGCAATCCGGCGCTTGTCCCCTAGGCAAATCTTCGAACAAACAACGGTAACAGGGCTTGCCCAAGGCCGAAACGGCCATTACCGTCGCCTGCCAGCGCACGCTCGCCGCATGAACAACCGGTTTTCCCGCTAAAAATGCGGCATCCGCGATTAAAAATCGGGAGGCGAAATTGTCCGTCGCATCCAGCACAATATCCGCCCTGGAAATGGCTTCACCGATATTAGGAGGAAGCAATCTCCCTGAATGACAATACAATTGAATGGATGGAGACAGGCGCCTCAGCGCATCCCCAAAAGCTTCCAATTTAGGCCGGCCAATATCATCGTTTTGAAATAAAATCTGACGGTGAAGATTTGAAAGCTCCACCCTATCGTCATCGGCCACAGCAATGCGCTCGATACCCGATAAAACCAGGGCCAGCGCCGCCGGCGATCCAATGCCGCCCGCGCCCACAATCAATACCTGGGCATGAAAATCACCGGCATTCATGGCTTAAAATATTCGTCCAAACTAAAGTAGCGTTCGCCCGTATCGCAAAGCACCGTTACCACATTGGAATCCGGGCCGAGCTCCTTCGCCACATCCAAGGCAATGCGAACCGCAGCCCCCGAGCTGATTCCCACAAGCAATCCCTCGCGATGGGCCAGTAATTTTTTCGTTTCATAAGCCGCTTGATCGCTGACCGTTCTCACTTCATCGACCACCGCCGCGTTGTAATTGGCCGGCACAAAACCCGCCGCCAAGCCCTGAATTTTGGTCGGTCCCCGCTCTTTTTTGGAAATGGTGGCCGAACTTTCAGGCTCCACCGCGATGATTTTTGCCTTGGGACGCAGGCGTTTTAATACGGTGCCAACCCCGCTCACCGTTCCCCCCGTTCCAACCCCCGCCACAAACGCCGATATCGGCTCGTTGGCCATCGCATGAAGAATTTCCCGCGCCGTGGTCTCCTGATGGATCAAAATATTGTTGGGATTATCGAATTGGCCGGGTACAAAAGCGTTTGGGATTTGTTGCGCCAATTCATTTACCTTTTGAATAGCGCCTTCCATTTGAAGCTCCGGATCGGTGAGCACCACCTCCGCGCCATACGCTTCAAGCAATTGGCGCCGCTCCAGGCTCATACTCGCGGGCATCGCCAGCATACAGCGATAACCTTTGGCCGCGCAGACCAGCGCAAGCCCAATCCCCGTATTGCCCGAGGTCGGTTCAATTACCACACCGCCCGGCTTTAAATCCCCATTGCGCTCAGCCGCCTCGATCATTTCGAGACAAATGCGGTCTTTCACCGAACCCCCCGGATTCTGCTGTTCCGCTTTCGCAAATACCCGCCCCCGAGGCTCTTCGGTGCATAAGCGCCGAATCTCAAATAAAGGCGTGTCCGCGATTAAATCGAGAACGCTGTCCACAACCCGCGGATGCGAGGGCAGAGGAGGAAGGCGGCCGGAAGATTTAAATTCGTTTGTATTCATTGGCATTGCATTCAATGTTAAAATCGCGGCCCAGAACTTTAAATCACATAACTGGGACACTCGTGCTCTGGATATTTCTCCCGGAGTTCACGGCCCCGCTCGCATACATCCTCGATGCTTACCGAATCAAAACAATGCTCGACATCCTTTGCAATATCTCTAAAAATAGATGCCGTTGCATCCGTGGCACTCCGCTTGTCCGCCGCCTGCTCGTCGTCCACCAACAGCACCACCGGCCCCTCCAAGGCCCGCATCACGTCGCCAATGCTGATTTCCTTGGCCAGCCTCGCCAAATGATAACCGCCTTTGGGGCCCCGCTTCGCTCCAACAATCCCCGCCCGCTTGAGATCTTGAAAGATTTGTTCAAGAAATCGCGCCGGAATACACGAGCGCTCGGCAATCTCACGAATTTGGGTCGGCCTCCCATGATTATAGAAGGCGATATCGTACAACGCCCGAACGCCATAGCGGCCTTTGTTGGAAAGCTTCACACATAATATTTAGGTTTTCTGCATCGGAAAAGTCAAGAACAACTTTTAAAGCTTTGCCGATCTTCAATCCGGGCATGTGTGATACGTTGCACAGTCACTTTAGAGGAGGCGTTGCTATGGGATTCTTTCGGGGTTTGCAAAGCGTTTGGCTGCTTTCCGGCGTGGTGTTGGTATCGTGGGCGGCTGCGTGCGGAGACGATCCGGGCACGGGCGGCGAAGGCGCGACCAATCAATCGCACTCTACAGGCAGCGGCGGACCGAGTTCCACAAGCTCGAGCGGAAGCTCCAGCGGAGGCGGATTCGGCACATCGAGCTCGGGCGGCGTGGGCGGCGGTTCGACCTCATCCACGTCGTCGTCCACCAGCGGCTCATCGGGCAATATGCCTTCCGACCCCTGCGCAAACGCCTCGGATGGCAAACACTGCGGCGCCGAACTCGGCGGCCTCGCCGACCACAACAGCCTCTATACCTGCCAAGGCGGCGCAACCCAAGGCGTATCGCCTTGCCAGCTTGGATGTGAAAACAGCGCGTGCAAGGTACAAATGCAGCAAGATCCTTGCAAATCCGCCATGTCCGGCAATGGCGCGTATTGCGGAAGCGGCCTTATCGGCGGCGATCCCAATGCGCTTTACAATTGCCAGAACGGAACGACCGCCAATAAACAAAACTGCCCAAGCGGATGTCAAGTCAATCCGCCCGGCGTTCCCGATGAATGCAAAGCCTCGGGCGATCCATGTCAAAACGCGAGCAGCGGCAATGGATTGTATTGTGGAGGCTCGCTCGGCGGCGATCCCAATTCGCTTTACAACTGCCAAAATGGGACAACGGCCAATATGCAGAATTGTCCCAATGGATGTCAGGTGATGCCGCCCGGCCAGCCCGATGCCTGCGCGCCTTCGGGCAATGCCATGTGTTGTCTAAATACACCGCCTGGAATTGTCACTCAATCCTTTAGTGCATGCGCTTTAGGTGGCAGTCACTATGGTATTGACTATGGAACCCCCGTTGGAACACCGATTTACGCAGGCATGTCGGGCACGGTGGTGGGCAGCGCGCTTGGATTTCCGAATTGCTATAACAACGGCTGCTCCCAAGCGTGCTGGAACGCATTTAACTACGTAAAAGTCAAGGCGGACTGCGGCGATCCCAACAATGGGAACAAGGATTTTTATATTTATTATTTACACATTGACGATTTAGCGCCTGGCATTGCGAATGGAACGCATGTCAATCAAGGGCAGCTATTGGCGTACGCGGGCAATTCGGGCTGTTCATCGGGTCCGCACATTCATATTGAAACGGTATCGGTGGATGCAGGGCAGAATGCATCCTTAAACACCTGCAAATCGGTCGATCCCGCCTCGCGCTATTGTCCCTAGGCGCTAATGTCCCTAAGGAAAAACCATGAGCGAGCCTGCGGAAATCAGCATTCGGCAACACCGGGTCGTGTTTGAGCGCGATTTGATCCGCCTTTATTTAAACGGCATTTACACGCCGGATGATTTTTGGGCGGTGATCGCGGCCGTGGACAGCACATTCAAAGCATATGCCCAGATTTATTTGGTGATTGATTTAAGCCGGCTCGAAGCCTTTCCCCCCGAGACCCGAAGCGCGTGGATCAAGTGGGTAAAGGAACTTTCGGTCCCTCAGCCCAAAGTATGCGTTATCGGCGCCACCTTCACGTTGAGGGCTGTTATTATGATGATGAAGGCGATGCGCCGGTTGATGGCGCCCACCACGGGTTCGGGACCAATGCTGTTTGACAGCGAAGCGCAGGCGCTTGCGTATTTGAATCAGATTCGGGGGAATCAAGCGGCGAGAGCGTAGAAGCTGTCTCATCAATGTTGAGACAGGTTCGAATCGTCATCCCAACAAACGCAATTCAGAAAGGATTTGGACCAGAATACAAAATCTGGTGCTGGCTCAGGCGAATCGTCTGGCGCACACACACTTCCATATAGCCACACGTTTCGATGGGAATCCCATTGTCCAGCCGCACCGCCAAAAGATGCGTACCCCGCCCCTCGTGCGTTGTTGCACCGATCATCAGATTGGTGTGAACTTGAGCTTGACTAAAGGGCTCTTGCGTGAAATACACCGCCCCCCGGACATTGGTTCGAATCACCCCTTCAGCCAAAATGCCTTGAAGACCCGCCTCCGATGTGTAATGCAAAAACACCCGAGGATCGGAGAGAATATGCCCAATAATTTCGTCTGCTGTCATCATGCGCAGCAGTAAATCACCCTTTTTGGGCGCTGTCAAGCCCCGTTGTTTATCGTCGATTGTTCTTTTTGGAGTTTTATGGCGATCTATTTTTACTTGGCCGGAGAAGAGTGGGGCTTTCTTTCCAATTTTTCCGCTCACGGTGTGGAGATAGATGGCCTGTACTATCCAACGGTTGAACATTTTTTTCAGGCATCCAAGTTTCTCGTCAGCGACAAGGCGCACGCGGAGGCCATACGTTGCGTAAAAAAAGCCAAAGATGCGGCGACAATGGGCCGGGATCGCAAGCATCCCATTCACCCAAACTGGGAGCAAATCAAAGAAGATGTGATGCGGCGGGGCCTGCTTCAGAAATTCAGGACGCATATGGTCCTGCATGAACAATTGCTTGCCACAGGGGACGAGCATCTGGTGGAGAAATCGCCCATTGATTATTATTGGGGGTGCGGGCAAGATGGGAGCGGTTTAAACCGGCTGGGGGTTATCCTGATGGAGGTGCGGGCGCAGCTTCGTTTGGAACCCGCGCCAGTTCCGAAAGGTCCCCGGCCCAAGCGAAAGAAGTGAGTTTTGGGTTTATCCCCGAAGCAGTGTCACTTTCTTTCCAGAAGGCGTAAAGACTTCCTCAAAACGGGTCCGGGTCTCGATATCCTCCGCGCTGCTCCTCCGATCGAAGAGCACCAAAACCCCAGTCTCCAAACCCACCTTGCCCAAATACTCATCCAACTGCCGAAGCCCCTTTTCCAATGGGTCTTTCTGCTTATCCCTCCACACTTTAAGCTCCAGGGCTTCTTTTTGAACACAGCGTTGCCCCTGTGCATCTTTAAAAGGCCAGCGCACCAGCAGATCGATACGCCCCCTGCCTATCCCATATTCCCTGTCGATTACCCCCCCACCATTGACCAAACGCTGCAAAAAAGCCATAAGCACCAACTGAGGCGCGGCTTCATGGTAAGAAAGACCATTGGTCAAAACATCGCCATGCTCCTTCCAGAACTCGCTAAACTCCTGGAGCATACGCTTGATATCGAATCGTCCATCGGGCATCACAAAGCTCTGAGGCTCCGCCAGCACATTGGCCTCCACACCCGATGCCAGCACCCGGACGATGACTTCTTTGTAGATAGGATTTGAAATGCGCAGCGGATTGGTGGGGGAAATTAATCCTAAATCCCTCGCATAAGAGACATCATCGTCATAGATAATATCCCCCAGCAACATTTCACCCGCCACCACGGGCTCGATAATCCTTCTTACCCTAGGCTCCATCAGCTTGGCCACCAGCGAATCGAGATGCGTGGCCCGGGCTAAAATCAAGCGCTCTTTCGCTTCGTCCACATGCGCCTCGGTGATAGGCTCGCTCAAGGGCACTTTTATTTTTTCAACGATCTCCCGGGCAAGAGCATTGACCAGCCAGGGCTGTCCAACGGTGACATCAAAGGCTTTTGTTATGGCTTCCGGGCTAAAGGCTTGACCCGTTTCCCCGGTATATTGGTGGTAGAGCTCTTCCACCTGGTCTCTCGTAAAGTTACCGAGCTTCAGCGATTCAACTTTAACATTAAAAGGACTTGAAGACGCAAGGCGGGCTGGATCACCGCCGCTGGCCGCCTTATAATCGCGCACATCGCGCAGACCGCATAAA
>CAZICM010000039.1:0-33534 GCA_964537685.1 uncultured Polyangiaceae bacterium | reverse complement strand
GACATGGGCGCAGCGTGGCCGAGAATGGTGCGGATGGCAAGAGGAAATGTTGAGACTATGCTTTTCAAGCGGCGAGGCCGGCGTAGATATCCTTAGCCCCGAAGCAGTGTCACTTTCTTTCCAGAAGGCGTAAAGACTTCCTCAAAACGGGTCCGGGTCTCGATATCCTCCGCGCTGCTCCTCCGATCGAAGAGCACCAAAACCCCAGTCTCCAAACCCACCTTGCCCAAATACTCATCCAACTGCCGAAGCCCCTTTTCCAATGGGTCTTTCTGCTTATCCCTCCACACTTTAAGCTCCAGGGCTTCTTTTTGAACACAGCGTTGCCCCTGTGCATCTTTAAAAGGCCAGCGCACCAGCAGATCGATACGCCCCCTGCCTATCCCATATTCCCTGTCGATTACCCCCCCACCATTGACCAAACGCTGCAAAAAAGCCATAAGCACCAACTGAGGCGCGGCTTCATGGTAAGAAAGACCATTGGTCAAAACATCGCCATGCTCCTTCCAGAACTCGCTAAACTCCTGGAGCATACGCTTGATATCGAATCGTCCATCGGGCATCACAAAGCTCTGAGGCTCCGCCAGCACATTGGCCTCCACACCCGATGCCAGCACCCGGACGATGACTTCTTTGTAGATAGGATTTGAAATGCGCAGCGGATTGGTGGGGGAAATTAATCCTAAATCCCTCGCATAAGAGACATCATCGTCATAGATAATATCCCCCAGCAACATTTCACCCGCCACCACGGGCTCGATAATCCTTCTTACCCTAGGCTCCATCAGCTTGGCCACCAGCGAATCCAGGTGCGTGGCCCGCTCCAAAATCAATCGCTCTTTTGCTTCGTCGACATGCGCCTCGGTGATGGGCTCGCTCAAGGGCACTTTTATTTCCTCGACGATCTCCCGGGCAAGGGCATTGACCAGCCAAGGCTGTCCAACGGTGACATCAAAGGCTTTTGTTATGGCCTCCGGGCTAAAAGCTTGACCGGTTTCCTCGGTATATTGGTGGTAGAGCTCCTCGACTTGCTCCCGGCTAAAGTTGGATAAAAGAACGGACTTGACTTTTACATTAAAAGGGCTTGAAGACGAAAGGCGGGTTGGATCACCGCCGCTGGCCGCCTTATAATCGCGCACATCGCGCAGACCGCATAAAATCACGGACGCGGGAAAGTTCTTGGGACGGGCGGAAAAGCCGGCTCGAAGCTGACTCAGCACGCTAAGCAGGCTTTGACCCTGAAGGGAATCGATTTCATCGAAGATCAGCACCAAGGGCCTGGGACACTGCTGAGCCCAGTGCGCAAGATTATCGCGGATCAGGCTTTCATTGTTCTCCAAGCGAAGGGCAGGAGGTTGAAGATCCGGCGGCAACAGGTCTTTGGCCCGTTGCCTCATTTCATAAAGGATGGCTCGCTGAGCTCCCGCATAGTTATCGATTGCGGCCCGGCCCTCTTCGCACGAGAAGTGCAGCGCCGCATATTTCCCCGATTCTGTTAAGCTTTGGGCGAGTGCGATAAGCGTCGTTGTTTTTCCTGTTTGCCTCGGCGCATGCACGACAAAATAGTTCATTTGGTCGACGAGTTCGGGCGCCTCGGGCAAGCGGGGCAGGGCCGGAATCATATAGTGAGATTCGGGCCGGCAATCACCGGTGGTATTGAATCGGCGGGACATGGGCGCAGCGTGGCCGAGAATGGTGCGGATGGCAAGAGGAAATGTTGAGAATATGTATCCGGCGGCGGGGAACGCATTCCCACAGAGCTCGGGCGCCGGTTCGGCGACACCGAATGCGTCTAGGGAGACGTGTTCATGTCGCACTGGAGGCTCCGGCCGGGATATTTTGGATGTGCGGACATGAACCGGAGGCCCCTTGATTGGGCCATATCCTTGAGAGAAGCGAATCGAAGGCGCCGGACGGGAATGAACAGCCCATCATGGACTGAATCGGCGCCGGGGATTGGGTGGATATCTTGCTTGAGGAGCTATTTGGAGACGCCGGAGCGCGAAAGATTGCCTGCTTGGTAGCAAGCTGGCATATTATCCAAGAAAAAAAGAGGTATTATTGGACAGGATCTTGGGCGGGCTCGGCGGGCTGATCTTTACTGGGAACGGAGCGGGATTTACGGAAGAAGCGTTCGGCATCGTCCTTATTGCCGAAGATATTGAGAAGCTCGCCATGGGTCTGGACCCGAAGTGTATCGATATTGGCCTTAAGCTGACGGATACGGACCTGGGCCAATTGGAGGGCCGTATCGGCCTGAGAGACGGAAGCGACAGCCTCTTTGAGATTTGCGATATCGGCGCTGAGATCGCTTTCATAATCGAGGCGAAGCGGGTGGGAGGGATCGAGGGATTGAAGAATACCGAGGATACGATCATTTTCCTTAAGCTGCTTAGCGATAGCGATCTCGCCGATTTTGGAGGGACTGAGATCTGGAAAGAGGAGTTGATAGATATCCTTATGACGGGTTCTGGCGATACCGCCGAGTTCGACGGTACGATCATCGGTTTTATCGTCGCGGGCACCAAAGAGGGCTTGATTGGTGACAAGGATTTCCTCGGCTTGTTCGAGGGCAGCGCGTTCGTTTCTGAGTTCGGTGAGGATGGTGGTGAGGGGTGGTGCGAGGGCTTGGACTTTGGGTCTATTTTCTTCGGCGAGCAGGCCGGCGATGAGATAGACGATATCGAGTCTGAAGACATCGAGGGGAGCGTTTGGTCCTAGGATGCGCATGGTGTTTAACTCCTTTCGAAATGCTGCGAGGGGAGGATGTTATGCGCGGGAGGGGGGTGTCAAGGGATTTTGTTGGGGGGAGGTTTTTTTTGTTGGGTGGGGTTATAGGTGCGTTTGGGAGCCGGAACGCTACTTGTATGATTCCAGCAGCGCGCCTCGCGCTCCCGGTCGTTGCCACAAAGGCCAACAAGGACCTTTTTGGAATCCCGCGAGCTGGCAGAATCGTTAGCGCAAAGCCGATGGGATTCCTTGACTGGACAGAAGCTCAAAATACTCCGAAGCTTCTCGAGGCGCCCTTCTTCCTCGCGGTTCTCCGGCTCAAACCCTGAGATCACCCATGCTTCTCGCTCGGGATCGGGTAGTCCCAGAATGATCCTAAATGGCATAGCCTTGGATAGATTATCACGGACTTGCTGGGTACCTCTGCGTCGTTCATCCCCTTTGTTATCCATATCCCAGATAAATAAGACAGCATCGAGATTCCCATTTTCGGCGTGATAAACGGCATTAGCAATGCGAAAAGCTGTCAGTATCATGTTAGTGCCGTCACCCAAACGCGGGCCATCCCGGCCAAATCGCCCCTGGAGAGAACCAGCTAATGCTGTGCGAAAGGGTTTATTTTCTCGCAAATCCTTATCGCTTTCCGATAGCTTTTTTAGCTCCCGTAGGTGTTTTCCAAGCTGGTGAAGATCAAAGAAATCTCCGTTCAAAGCACCGAGTTTTATATATTCCCGGAGGCTTTCTGGGTATTCATCGATAAGATCCTTCACCCAATCTGGTCCATGTTCCTTGAGCACGCGATCGACCAGTCCCCTAACGGTGAGAGCATCGATTGGACTTTCGCAGAAGACGATGAGCTTAATCATCGGCGCTATCCTTCAACACCCAGTTTTCTTCCGCATCAAGAGTCCACAATTGACCGGAAAGCAGCATCGTCTGATTTGCTTTTGCGGCAGGATGCTGAGCCAATGATTTGGTCGCCACTGTACCATCGGGGCGAAGAGCGAAGCATTGAATTTGATCTATCTCAAGCTCATCGAGGATATAAGGGGAATGCGTCGTAGCGATAATCTGAAGATCTTTAAATTCATCGAGCAAGTTTTTTAAAAAGCTGAACCAATTCCAATTGAGCGGTTGGATGCAGGGATTGATCGAAGTCATCCAGCAGAATAATATCGGGCGGGCTTGGGCTAAAAACAATGGTCAGCATAGCCAGCACAATAAGGGTTCCTTCGCTGGCATGATCGGCTGGGATATTGGAAGCTCCGTTAAAATCAAAATAGATTTTATTGGCTAATGCTTCGCGATCACCCTTCGTATAGGGGATGGAGCGAATCCTAACCCGCTTTACGCTGGGAATGATTCGGCGCATACTCTCTTCAATCCGAGAAAACTTCTCATCATCGCCCAGCTTGAGGGTGGTAAGAACCGCGGCCGTATTGGCGCCTGTCTGATCGACTTCCTGACCCCGCTCTGCGCTGTCCACGGGTTTGGCTATCTCGCTTGCATTTAGCTTAAATAGGCTTGCGCGTCCGCATGCTTTGGCCCAGGGATCGCCAAAACGAGATGGATCGCTGAGACTTACCGTAAATGATGATCCATCCACAGAATAGCGAATGATACCTTTGTCCGAGTCCAAACGAAACTCAAGGGGCTTGGAATCGCCGTTGTTTGAATAAAGCCCTTGCACTGCGATCTCATCTTTGGAACCCCAGCGGCGAAAAGCTTGGGGTTGCCAGCGGCCGCTGAATACCCATGCAATGCCGTTCGGGCCAAGCTGCGACATCAGCCGAATGGCCTCCATCACACTTGTTTTCCCCGACCCATTTGGCCCCACCAGCACGGTCAGCCGATCCTTAAAACTTACAAAGGTATCGCTATGGGCCTTAAAATTCTGTAAGCGAATCGACTTCAGCATTGAATCCGCCTTACTCCGCTGCTTTTCTGACTGCGCTTCGATCCGGCCACATCCATCCAAAGGCGAGACCGTCATCAGAACCCGTCGCGAGCAGCCTAACGGCTAGGGCGAGCGACCGAGCCGTACTCCAGTACGGTGAGGGAGCTCAACCGAAGCCGTTAGGCGCGCAGCAGGGTTATGAGACGGTCTCTTAAAATCTTGCGGATACGCTCGCCCCAAACCCAAAGAAATTCGGATCAATAAACGTCCTCAGCGCAATCGTGCCCTCATTCGGATCCCGCTCCACAAAGGTCAAATTGTTATCCCGCACGTATTGCAGCCACGCTATCGCCGATAATATCTTGCTAATGTCCCACTTCAAACTTGCACGCGCCTGAAAAATGGGCACCGCCTCTTGGTTCACCGGCAAAATAGCAATGTTCCCCTGCTCCCGTACGACCACCGTCCGCTCGATCGGCGAACTCGCCGCATCAATCGATTTTGTCCGAAAGGTCGCAGGAAGCTGAAGTCCGCCGCCTATCCCAGGCGTTAGCCTCAGCGATTCGATGTAGTAGTCCGCTGCCGCCGCCATAAAAAATTCGTTGTCCGTAAAGGCGTCCTTGGGCAACGTCTGGAAAGGTATAAAACTCGGCTGGTTGCGCAATACAAAGGGTAAGTCGCGATAAATACCCGTTAGGCTCGCACGCAAATACCCCGATTTTAAATTCGCCTGCATCGCAAAGGCCCGCGCGCTCTGAATCGCTGTCGCGCCCGCCCGGTCAAAGTCTTTAAGAACTTGTAGCAAATTGGAGAATTCTGCGCTGACCGCATAGGTCGTCTTGCCTGGCGTGTACGTCTCGGGCTTGAAGATAATTTGAGGCTTGTTCGGATCGTTCCGGTATAATGCAAAGTCAATCGATTGCCCCACAGGCATGTCTTTATGATGATAGGCCGCCCGTATCGACCCGCCATAGGTATAGACAGGTACGCCCGCCACGTCAGGCAAATCAAAACGGCCCTGCTGGAAATACCCGCCGCCTATATCAAAATGCAATTCGTCGGTGATATCTGCGCTTCCACCCGCCAATAAACCATAGTTTGTTTGCCCAATGCGAATCTCTTCTACTTCGCTCGTGCCAGGCGTTAGCGTTTGCTGGACTTGTACGATGGTCGCCGTCTTAAATCCTGCGAAAATACTAAACTTTTCACTGTCGTATTGAATCTTCGCGCCAGGTGAGCCGCCTTGGATGCGCGGGAAGATCGATTGGTTGATCGAGGCCGCCGTGCCGCCCCACGAGATATCGTATAAGTAGCCCAGCCGGAATCGATCGGTGTCCAGCGGAAAGAGCGTGATGCCTATGCCCGTCTTGCCGCTGTCGTTGCCGTCCGTATGATAAAATGCCCGGATAAATGAGCCGGAATCATATAGGGATTGATTGAGGTTGTTGGTGTTTCTTGTTAAGGCCGCAATATCTAGCCGTACAACCACCGACGCTTCCGTGTCGAGGTGATTGATAAAGCCAGGCATCTTTTTATATAAGACCAAATGCGTTAGGTTTTCCCGGCCGGCAAAACGGGAATTGAGGTTGTCAAAAAAGAGCCGGTATTGCCGCCGATCGCCTATGCTCGCGTTGGGGGATAGCGGTGTCGCTTGCCCCGTTTGATGAATGATGTCGTCGTCACCAAAGGCCCAGGTGAGCCGCGTATCCATGAAGTCGCCTATGCGTACATGGGGCTCTTCTTTTTTGGCAGGTTCAGCCGCCGGAGCTTTAACGTCGCCAGCCGCAGGGGCTTGAGCGTTTGGGTCAATGACCGCTACAGGCGGAGGCTCTTTTCCCGAAGGAGGCGGTGCCGCGGTTGTTGTGGGTGGGGGATTGGTAGCAGGGGGCGGTCCCCGAAGCGCAAGCGCTCGGGCTTTGGCTTCTTCAGCCTTGGGCCCAGATCCTGCCGCGGCTTGATCGTATTTGCTGAGGGCAAGATCTGTTTTGCCGAGCTTTTCGTAACATGCTCCCCATTCCAACAGCGCTTGTTCAGGCGATGGGCCTGAGCTTCCCGCCGGCGCTGTAGATGCTGTCTGATGGCATTGTTCAAAAAGAACACAAGCTGCAGCTATATCCCCCGCGCTAAAGGTCGTGCGGGCTTTTTCACAGATTGGCCCAGCCGTGTTTTCTGGAGCGGGGGCCGGCGTGTCGGGAGCCGGCGCAGGCTGCGCGTAGGCGGAAGGTAGTAAGGCAAAAAGCAGCGAAGCGATGGCGGCGCAGCCAAATAGCGCGCGGACTTGCATAAGCTAGTTCGTCCCTTCGTCGTTGTCGTTAATGCTTCTCAGCCGTACGCAAGCCTCCGAGGTGGGTGCCTCTTTCTTTACGCAGGCATCGGTCTGGGTACATACCAAATCGTCAGGGCAGCGGGTCTCAATGGTCCAATTGAGCGAGCCGCCTGAAAAATTGCGGAGCGTGCCCGTTACCGAGAGCAAGAGCTCTCCTTTGTGTTCGAGCGGGTTGAAGAGCGGTACGGTGCCAAGGTTGATTTGAATAACGGTTCCCTCGGCTTTGTTGCGGACTTTGAAATTGCCCCGGGCCGCAAAGGCTATCCATTCGCTGCATTCGGGGTCGTCCGAGCATTGATTGCCGCAGCCGCCTTCTAAATCGCTTTCAAAATCGACTTGGCCGTCGCCGTTAAAATCGCAGTTGCTGGCAGCCGGTCCAAAGGTAAAGGAATATCCGCCGCCTAAATCAGGCGCGATCTCGACGTATTCAGGATTGGAGGGGCCAAACTTCGATGCGATGGTGTAGCCTCGAATCCGTACCAGGCCGCTTTCAAGTTTCTCCATTTCGACGGCATTGGCGATGAGAGAGGGGCCCAGTACGGCGGGCTCGGGAATTTGACAGACATCAATGCCTTCGCGGGGATAGACCAATTTGTAGGAAGGGAATGATAATTCGGTGAACCCAAAGAATTCGCTGACGGTGCCCGAGAGATAAACGACTTTGTCGCAGACCCTCATGCCGGGCGGGGTGTTGAAGTTAAAGGCGAATAGATGGTTAAAGCCTTTATCTTGGTCGGAAATATCGGTAATATAAAAACCGTCGCTCGATACGCGGGTGACGATGACGGTATGGGTTCCGGCGGTGTTGACCTGCATTCCTTCGAGCGGGTAGGGCGTGGTCGAGCCTTCGCCCTGAATATCGACAACGCTGGGGAGTTCGTAAAATACGGGGCCGGATACGCCCGCCGCAAAACTGCCTGTGTCTTCGTTTTCGTCGTTGGCAAAGGCACAGCCCGGATCGGCCGGGTAATCGACAAGCACGTCGCCGTCGTTGTCAATCCCATCGGCACAAGCGGGCTGAATTCCCGCCGATGCGGGGACATATCCCAAGTCTTCGACCCAAAGCCGGGCAGGGCCATAGACGGCCGTGACATGGACCAGGGCCGTGGCTTTTCCGCCTTTTACAAGGACATTCCGGCCTTGGGCTCCTTCGCCTTCCACCGAAATAATGGCGCCGGGCTCTACGCTTAACCTGACCAAGCCATCAAAGGGAAAGGTATTGCCGATGGCTGTGCGGGCTTCGAGGTTGACTTCCCAAATTTCGTCTTTATCGCCGCGGTTGGCCGGAAGGGGAGCCGTGGGCAGCGGTGGGTCGGCGCCGTTGACGCCCGTGACCGCTATCGAAAATGTCGCCAGGCCATTGAGCTCTAGGGCATCTTGGGTTGAACACGAAATACAACCGAATGCCATGCTCATTCCAAGCAATGCGGCCCCTGTTTGGCCAATACGATTAAATTTCATTGACCCACCATTTTAATGCGGCCGTCGGAAAAATTGCCAATTCCCCGGTCAACACAGGCGAGGAATTTACATTGCTCGCCTGCCGAGCTGCATGGCGCAAGGGATCTTTCGCATTCCTGGCGAATGGATTCGGTTGGCGCGCCTTCACAGGTTTTTCGCTGGAAGGCGGCGACATCGGCGCGGCATTGCTTGAGGACACAACTGCCTTTCATGCAAGAGCGGGCCGGGTCGTTTTCACAGGTTTCGCCTTCGATAACGATTTCAGGGCAGGCGCAGGTGTAGTTTTCTCCGACGGGGGCGCAATCGGCGTCGGTGCTGCACGATGTCAAGTTGCCGTCGGCGTCGGCGCCGCAGGGCGGGCCGGCTTGAATGTAATCGACCAATGCATCCCGCTGCTGAATTTGGGTATCGAATTGGGTGGTATTGCGCTGGAGAACGCGGAATCCGCTGCCGCCCTGCGCGAGATAATTGGATGTGGCGAGTTCGTAGCTGCCTATGGGATCGATAGGCTGGAAACAATGGCTGCTTTCGATATCGCAACTGCCCAGGCCCGCGCCCGGGCAATCCATATCGCTTTTACAATCGATTTTGGGATTGTAGGCGCCGATATAAATATTGGTGGCGACGCCGGGCGCCGCATCGGGCGTGAGTTTTTTCTGGCAATCGATAACGACGCGCATTCCCGCGATTTGAACCTGGGAAACACAGCCGCGGCCGGCCGATCGGCGGGCGACAAAATTAAATAAATCCTGCACTTCGACGCCCGAGAGCTGCATCTTGCTGATGGTGTTGTCGAAGGGGAAGATATTGTACATCTGCTCGACCGTTACAGGGCCGGGAACGAGATCGGCGCGGATGCCCGTGCTGTTGGTCAGTGAAAAATCGGTCTGTATACCGAGCCTTAGCCATACGGCGGTGGCGATCATATTGCCCAGGGCCGAGTCGCCTCCCGACGTGGAGAAGCGGCGCGAACCATCGAGCGCATAGCCAACCAATAAATCGAGATTGGCGAGGGCGTCCAAGCCTTGGGCATAGGGCTCGAGGATGGTGCCGACGATGGGGTCGGCAGGAACTTGTTCGTTTACGGGAAATAGCTTGTAGTCATTGGCAATAACTTCAAAGCCATTGAGCGGGTCGTAATCGTCTTTGCGGAGAAAATCGTCTTTGTTGTTGGAGAGCACCAAATCGAGGCGGCCCACATATTTGGCGAAGGCTCCCGAATGGGCGAGAATAACATCGCGGGGTTTACAAGGCCGGCTGATATAATTGCCAGGATCGCCGCTCGTCGTGCGAATAGAACAATTCTCGCCGTTTTCATCGCAATATGCCGAGCAATCCCGCACCCGCTTCGGCGGCTGTAAAACAATATGATTGTGCCCGCCCAATACAACATCAATTCCGGTTGTGGTTTCGATCATTTCTTGATCGTTTTCCAAACCTAAATGCGTCACCACCACAATCAAATCGACCGTGGGCCGAAGCAAATCGATATAAAATTGTGCGACTTGGGTGGTCGATAAAGGGGTGATGCCCAGGCGGTTGGGCGCGTCGAAAATCGATGTGAGGCTGGAGAGATTGCCCATGCCGAGTACGGCGACCCGCAATCCCTGCACATCGAAGACTGTAAAGGGCTGAATTACGCTGCCCAAGGGCGATGCGCCGGGCTGCGACGGATCTTCAAGCTGATAATTGGCCGCGAGCACGGGAAATGAAGCGTGGTTTTGAAGCTGAATGCCTAAATTCAGCGCGCCCCGGTCGAATTCGTGATTGGCCACGATCATCGCGTCGACGCCCATCGCGCCCAAGGCCCGGATTTCTGCCTCGCCCGAATAAAAATTGAAAATGGGCGCGCCTTGAAAACAATCCCCGCCGTCCAGATGCAGCACACGCGATGCCCGGGCCCGCTCCCGCCCGATGATGTGGGAAATGCGAGCCGCGCCCCCGACATTGGCAATGGAGAGCGCTTCGCCCAATCCCAGGCTCGCGTCGACCTGTCCAAGCTGAAGGTTGTAAGGAAAGAGCCTCGAATGAATGTCCGAGGTGTGAAGTAGGGTGAGGTGAACTTGTCCTTGGATGCGAGCGCCTTCGCCTTCGCTTTGGCAGCCTGAGGCAAATGCCGTTACCGAAAGCGCGCCTGCCGCCAAAGCCAGGACCCCGAGTGCTCGTCGGAAGTTCATTGTGGGCGGGCGCTACGCTAAAAGCTCGCTTCCACGGCCTCAAGCGAAAAGCGCTTGACGAGCTTGTTTCGTATTGGATCAGCGGCTCGCCGACCTGCGATCTTCGCCCGTGAGCAAGTCGTAGATGCGGGGCGCAAAGGCAGAAGCTACGCAGTGTTCGACATCTTCCGCCGTCGAGCAGGTCATCGCCTTGGCCGCGACGCTTTCCGCTTCTTGAAGCGTAACCCGCCGCAGGGCTTCCTTGATGGTCGGAATCGCCGCCGCCTCCATCGAAAATTCCCGCATGCCCAGCCCGAGCAGCAAAAGCGCCGTCATCGGTTCGCCGCCCATCGCTCCGCATACGCTGACCGAGCGCTTGCAGCTCTGCCCGGCGCGGATGACCCCGACGGTTAGCCGCAAAATGGCCGGATCAAAAGGCGAAGCCAGATAAGCCAGGGAACGGCTCGTTCGATCCACCGCAAGCGCGTACTGAATCAGATCGTTGGTGCCCAAACTTAAAAACGCGGCTTCCTGCGCAAACAAGTCGACCATGATGGCCGCCGAAGGCACTTCAATCATCACCCCAAGCGGAATCTCATCGGCACAAGGAAGACCGCGCGCCCTCACCTCCGCCTTGGCCCGGTCCAAAAGCTTCTGAACCTCGCGCAGCTCGCCCAGATTGCTGACCATCGGAATCATGATCCGCACATCGCCCAAGGCGCTCGCCCGCACCATCGCCCGCAAATGCTCCAAAAATACATGAGGCCGCGAAAGCGCCAGCCTCACCGCGCGCAGGCCCAGCATCGGATTCATCTCGGGCGGCACCGGAAAGGTCGAGACGAATTTATCGCCGCCGATATCAAAGGTGCGCAGCACAACCGGATGAGGCGCCATCAGCTCGACCACCGAACGGAAAATCTCAAATTGCTCGTCTTCCGAAGGCGGCTCTTTGCGATCGATATACAGATACTCGGTGCGGTAGAGCCCAATGCCATCGGCTCCGTGACGGCGGGCCAAAAGCGCCTCAGAAGGCAGCTCCACATTGGCGCGCAGAACAACGCGCGTGCCGTCCTTCGTCAGCGGCGAACGATCGCGCATTTCCGAAAGATCTTTGGCATGCGCAAGCCTGCGTTCCGCCCGGCTCTTGCCTTCGATGAGATCTGCGGGCGTCGGATGAAGAATGATCGAACCCCGCATCCCATCCAGCACCAGCGTGTCGCCTTGGGAAATCCGCTGAAGCGCATCGCCCACGCCCACCACCGCCGGAATCTCGAGCGCCCGCGCCATAATCGCCGTGTGGCTGGTCCGCGTGCCCACCTCGGTAATCAAACCGACCACAGGCTCGTTAATCATCGCCGCCGTATCGGCCGGAGATAAATCGTGCGCGACCACAATGGTCGGCCCTTCCAGCTTGGGCAGCGTGTGCTCTTGCCGTCCCCAGCCCATCGCGCGCAACAGACGCTCGCCCACAAATTCCACATCGTGGCTTCGCTCCCGCAGATAAGGATCGGGAACTTGCGATAGGCGCCCCGCAATCTCTTCACACGCCAGCGCCACGGCCCACTCCGCGCAGCGCTGCTCTTCCACAACGCGGGCGCTCACCGCTTCCGCCAGCGTCTCGTCGCCCACCATCAGCAAATAAGCTTCCAAAATCGAAGCTTCCGCCCGCTTGCCGGCCATCAGCTTGGCCATCTCGCGCAAATCGCTCTGGGTCCGCTCCACGGCTTGCGAAAAACGGGACAGCTCATCCGCAATTTCTTCAAAGCCAATGTGGCGCCGGGGAAAAGCGGCCGTCGTCTTATCGAGCACAACAGCCGTTCCAATGGCCACACCCGGAGAACCTGCGATGCCCTGCAAGGTCGCCGATTCAGGCTCGGGATTCCGGCTTCTAGGCGGTTCGCTCTTCACTCGCCCTCTCCAAAGCGATCGGCGATCAGTGCACCTATCGCGGAAACGGCCTCAGCCGCCTGTTCACCCTGGGCTTTGACATCAATGACCGTCCCCATCGATCCACAGAGCAACAGCACCCCCATCACGCTCTTGCCATTGGCTTCCTGACCATCGGGGCCGGTCAGCGTGATTTGACAGGGATAGCGGCCCGCGAGCTGAACCAGTTTGGTGGCCGCGCGCGCATGCAGGCCCCGCTGGTTGACGATCGTAAAACGCCCGTGCCGCCCATCGCTCATGCCGCACCTCCGGCTGGAGTTGCCGTGTTGGCGAGCAATGCCGTAGCTGCGCGCTCGCTGCGCTCGATGTCCCGGTGCGCGACGCCGATCTCCATCGCCAGCGCCTTGGATAAACGTTCTGCCAGCGCGCCCGCGATGGCCACCGATCGGTGCCTGCCTCCCGTGCATCCAATGCCGATCGTCAAATAGCTTT
The DNA here is from genome assembly GCA_964537685.1 of uncultured Polyangiaceae bacterium. Classification (GTDB taxonomy): domain Bacteria; phylum Myxococcota_A; class Polyangia; order Polyangiales; family Polyangiaceae; genus CAZICM01. The sequence goes on along the minus strand of CAZICM010000039.1, from coordinate 20,585 downwards.
TGCCCTCCCGCTCATAGCGGGGAATGCAGAACGACAGCAGCGAAGCCGAAAGCTCCAAAAAGCGCTGCGCGTCTTCGCTTCCCAATACATAAGCGCGCACCGGCTCGTCCTGGCCCGACAGCGGTTTTAACCCGGCGACAAAGTGCGGATTGTCGAGAAAGCGAACGTCAAACAACAGATCCGCATCCACCGGAATGCCAAACTTAAAACCAAACGAGAGCACCCGGGCTTGAAGATGCCTGCGGCTCGCCGCATCCCGATCCAAATGCTCGAATACCCGCCTTCGAAGCTCGTGCACCGTAACCAGCGTTGTATCGAGATCGACCGTCGCCCTCAAACGAATGGCCGATAGCCGCTCCCGCTCCAGCGCGATGCTTTCAAGAACCGAAAGAGCGGCGTTCCCAGCAGAAACCTGCTCCGCCCCCGCCAAAGGATGCGGCCTTCGCGTCTCGCTGAATCGCCTCAGCAGCACTTCGTTGGAAGCGTCCAAAAAGAACACATCCAGCGCTCGCGGACCTTCCTTCAGCCGATCTAAAACCGAAGCCACTCCATCCAAAAAAGCCCGCACCCGCACATCGATGCCCAGCGCGATTTTCTCAATCCCGCCCCGCTCGCAATCGTCCACCGCTTGGCCAATCAGCGAGGTCGGCAAATTGTCGATGCAGTAATAACCCGCGTCTTCCAGCGCATTGAGCACCGTCGACTTTCCAGCCCCCGACAAGCCCGTCACCACAACGACATGACCGCTCATGGCTGCCTCCCCGCCGGAGGAGGAGCCTTCGCCGGCCCGAGATCGCCCGGCGATATGGCGCTCTTAATCGTCTGAGGCGCCTTGGCTTCGCCGTGCATTCGCTCGCTCAGCAGCGTGCCCTCTAGGTTATTAAAAAACTCGCGCGCCGCATGATGTCCCGCGTTCTTCAACAGCTCGTTGCGCGCCGCCACTTCCAAAATGGACGACATATCGCGGCCCGGCCTCACCGGAATCATCAGCTCGCGAATCCTCGCGCCCAAAATCGTGTGATAGCGGTCGTCGAGCCCCAGCCGGTCATATTCGGTGTCCTTCGACCACTCCACCAAACGCACCACCACATCGATGCGCTTGCGCTCGCGGATCGCCGTCACCCCGAACAGATCTTTAATGTTCAGAATGCCCAAGCCCCGCACTTCCAAGTGATACCGGAGCAGGCTTGCAGGCGCGCCAAAGATCATCCCGGGCGGCCTGTAATCGCATTCCACAACATCGTCCGCCACCAGCCTGTGGCCCCGCATCACCAAGTCCAGCGCGCATTCACTCTTGCCGATTCCGCTGGAACCCATCAGCAGAAGTCCCACCCCAAACACATCCACCAACACGCCGTGAAGCCTCACGCGGGGCGCCAGCCGATCGTCGAGCAGCGCATGAATCGCCATGATCGTCGCGCTCGATCGCTCGTTCGATAGCAACAGCGGCGTATGGCTTTCCTCGGCGCAGTCGAGCAGCTCGGGCATCGGCAAAATACCCACCCCCGACACATCTTCATCAAACGAACGCTTGCCTTGCGTGACAATCACGCAGCTTAAACCCAGCGAAAAAAAGCCTGTCAGCGCCTTCTTCCGCTCCTCGGAACGCAGCCTCGCCAAATAAGACAGCTCGGTCTGCCCAAGAATCTGAGCCCGCGTAGGCACGATGCCGTGAAAATGCCCGGCCAGCGCCAGCCCCGACTTCTGAATGCGCGTATGGCGGATCACCCGGTCAAGGCCCTGTTCGCCCGCGATCACCGACAGCTCCGCACCCGGAACCTGATCGCGCAGAAGTTCCCTCACCGTAATCGAACGCGGTTCGGGCGCAGACGGCGATTCGCCGTGTTTAGGCGCCTTGGGTAAGCCAGGTGGATCGCCGCTCACTTGGCTTTCTCCTCTTCCTCGGAGATCGCCGCATACGCACTCAAACCATCCGGCGAGATCAACAGCTTCTCCCGGAAATTGGCGCTGCGCAAAAGCCTCGACACCCTCGCCAAGGTCTGCAAATGCAAGCCCGTTGTTTGCTTTGGACCGATAAGCGCAAACAAAATCGACACCGGCGCATTATCGATCGCATCAAAATCAATCGGCGCCGGACACAGAAGCATCGCCCCCACCTGTTTATCAATCCGATCGAGCGATCCATGAGGAATCGCAACCCCGCCGCCTATGCCCGTGGACTGAAGCTTTTCGCGGTCCAGGAGCACACGCTCTATTTCATTCTTATCGGCGTTCTCAAGACCGTTCGCAAGCAGATCCGCAAGGCGGGCAAGCGCTTCGGCTTTGGATCGGATGAGCCCCTCGCTTTCATTGGAGATTCCAACTTGTTTGGGGCTGAGTGTGTCGGAAACACGCATGGGTGCCGCCTGGGTTTTGTTGATTGCGGGGCGGTTTTTAAAGATTCAAACGGTGCCGGCTACCGCCCCGCCGTGGAGGGAAGCGATAAAACGCGCTCAAGTCTTGGCGACAGGTTTCTTCGCGGGCTTGCCGGCCGCCTTTGCGCCGTCGGCCTTCTTGCCCGTCGCGTCGGCGATTGCCTTTTCGGCTTCCGGAGAAAACTCCCGCACGGTCGCCGCGCCCCGCTTACGGGTGACATCGGCGCCCTTGGCCGCGCGGATTTGCCGCTCGAGCTTATCGTGCACAACATCAATCGACGAATACATATTCTCGCCGCGCTCTTTGGCGTGAAAGTGCGAGCCGCCGGACGAGACACTGACTTCAGCCACGTGCTCCAATCCTTCGACGGCGAGCGTCACTTGAGCGCTCATGGCTTGACGTAAAAACTTTTGGAGCTTCGCGACCTTTTCGTGGGCGTAGCTTTTGACGGTCTCCGTCCCATCCATGTGCCGGAACGTGATCGTAATGTTCATTCGGAGCTTCTCCTGTCCTAATTTCCTCAAGGCCTATCGCCGCGAGGGTTTTTGGGAAAACGACAGCGATCGATAAGGCTACGGAAGCGAAACTATCACAGGGCTCTGGTTATGGAAGCGCTTAGGACAGGCTTCTGCCTGCGTAACGGATGGAGACCAGCTCGTGCCGGGCAAATTCATCCGCCGGGGCGCTCAGGGCACATTCACCATCCAACAGCAGCATGGCCCGATCGCAAAGACGGAGCGCCGAGGCCAGGTGATGATCGCATAGAGCGATGGCGGTACCCCGCTGGGCGGCTTCCTTCAATACAACCGAAATGATTTCTGTTCCAATAGGATCGACCGCGGCAAAAGGCTCATCGCAGAGAAGCACATCGGGTTCACCGGCAAGGGCGCGAACGAGCTCGAGCCTTCGCCTTTCGCCTCCTGAAAGAAGACCGGCGGCGATATGCATTCGATCGAAAAGCCCCAAACGCTGAATCCAATTCAACAGATTTTCTTCTATTTGTTTTCGTGAAGGAGCCGGCCCCTTTTTTTCATTGCGGACACAGAGCCCGGCGAAGACCTCGATATTATCGCGCACGCTTAAATCCAAGAGCACGCTTGGCGTTTGAGGCAAATACCCAATCCCTTTACGGGCGCGCCTCCATAAAGGAAGACGGCTAATATCCTCGCCTGAAAAGAGCACGCGCCCCGAATTCAATTCCTCGTCCCCGGCCAGCACCTTCAGGAGCGTGCTTTTACCGGCGCCGCTCGGGCCAAAAATCCCCAAAATTTCCCCTGTATTCAGATGCAGGCCGACGCTGCGGAGCACGGCGGTCCCCGACAGATAGACGCTGATATTGTCCGCGCGAAGAATTTTGGATTCCAATACGAAAGGCACTCCGTTTAAAAGCGAACCAATCAGATTCAATGGCCTATTATTTTTATATTATTGACCTACAGCCAGCGCACCCTTCACATCATCCAAAGAAACTTTACCTGAATCGAGTTTAACGCTGGCCTTTTGGGCGGAAAGAAAGGCATCGCCCTTGGTTAATTTAACGCCGCCGGAAAACACCATCGTTTGGGATTTAAAATCGGCTTCGGCCTGGGGGGCCTGGATGCTAACGCCCTGAATCGAAGCGGAGACACCGCCCGAACCTTTGGCCCAAAGCAAGGCAAAGGCATCGCCGAACCGGGCCTCAACGCGGGCACAATCCATGGTAACACCGGCCCGGCTTAAATGGACATGACCTTCGAGGACGGCGCTTTTGGATTCCATATCGATATGGGCGCGGTCGGCGGAAAGTTCCAAAAGTTTCGCTTTGACGGGAGGATTGGAAGAAGCGGATGCCGAAGATGAAGGTGAGGGTGGAGTTGGTTCAGCATCGAGGACATGGAAGGGGGCGCTAAGCAGGAGAGCGGCGATGGAAGCGAGGAGCCAAGGCCAGAATTTGGAGCGCATTGGTGGGTATGGTGCTGGTTTGGGCGAGAGAATGCAAGGATTTATGGTGTGGAGTATTTGGCGAGTCGCGAACAGGCGAGTTTGGACGATGTAAAGGGTTTTGAAAGGCTCAAGCAGGCGAGTTTGGGCGATGTAAAGCGTTTTGCAAGGCGTAAACAGACGAGTTTGAGCAATGTAAAGCGTTTTGCAAGACGCAAACAGACGAGTTTGGACGATGTAAAGAGTTCTGCAGAGCTCAAGCAGACGAGTTTGGACGATGTAAAACGTTTTGCAAGACGCGAACAGACGAGATTGAGCGATGTAGAAGGTTTGACATCTAGAAAACCCACGAAGCCCATGGGCATGAACTTTTTCTAGACACGGATCATTTTTTTGAATATGGACAAAAAGGGTCAAGTCTGACACCTTCGCAAGCGAAAGAGAGAGCTTACGCTTTGCGTATTGATCGCAGCAAGATGTCCTAAGAAAGAAAGGAACCGAATCATGGAAAACCCTCATCCGAATGCAACGGCGACAGCGTTGGTGGACAACGGAGCGTTTACGGTGGCGGCGGTCCAAGCCGACGAAGAGACGGCGGGAATGGAGAGTGAATTTGAGCAGGTAAATACCGACTTATTGGCGGCGCAGAGGAAGCATGAAGATTTGGAGATTGGGTGTCGGAAGGCGGAGGGGAAGTTATCGCAGGCGGATCATGGGAAGAACGGGGTAGATCGGGCGGTGGGAGAGTTTGAGTTAGCGCTTTTGTCCTTGGTAGGAAAGAAGCGCAAGGACGTGAGGTATCAGCGATATTTCAAGAATGGGCTAGTAGGGATAACGCGCGTGAACATGCGCACGAGGCAGCCTGGGGAGGTAGCGATATTGATAAAGAAGATGGGGGAGGATTTGGCAGCGGCGGAGACAGATGGGGAATTGAAGGGATTGTTGGGTTTGTATCGGCCGCGGATAGAGGCGGGGGCGTTGAAGGTCAAGGCGGCGATTGACATATTAGAAGCGGTGGAGGGAGAGAGAGATGGGCACAAGGACGTGGCGATAGCGGGACTGAAGCAGGCATGGATAAGTAAGCGGCAAATACTGCATGCAAATTTGGCGGCGAAGTTTCCACATGACATGGGGAGGGTGGAGGCGTATTTCAAGCCATTTAGTGGGCCGAAGATGGGGAAGAAGAGGGGCGGAGGGGGAGGGGATCAAGGCGAGGGGCCGAAGTAGGGGGTTTTGTCGCTTCAGATCGCTGCCCAAGTCCCCCTCCCAATGCACGACGCTGGGAGGGGGTGGGGTTGTTGTCGCTGGATGAAGTTTGGCCTTCTCATCTCTGGGCATTTGTATTAAGCCATTGAAACGGCTTGGTTGCCGCTGAGCCGCATTTCCCAAATCCTTGTACACAACTACGCTTTTAAGGTAAGGCTCCAACGAAGTCATCGCCATGAATAAACCCTGGGAAATTAGTGCCGACGATATTGAACTCTGGGCCCGGCGCATGGAAGCCGCTTCTGTCTTGCCTAAACTCATTAGGCGTCTCCTCTTGGCGACTGTTCCTTTGGATGGTTTGCAGATGCGGGCTGATGCCGGTATTCGCTATGGGGGATGGGATGGCTTGGTCCGCGCGCGCACGGAAGGACCATTTTGTCCCGCGGGTGTGTCTGTCTGGGAGATGTCTACGGAGCTTTCTGTCCGCGCTAAACTCAATGAGGATTTCGAAAAGCGTACGAAGGATCCCGGTGAAATCGTCGCTCCTCAGAGTTCCTATGTCGCCGTGAGCGCCCATCGGTTTGAAAAAAAAGATGCTTGGGTGCGGGAAAAAAAGCAGCTTAAGCAATGGGCTGATATTTGGGTATTCGATGCCGATGATTTATCTGCCTGGCTGGAGCAGGCGCCGGGCGTCGCGCTTTGGTTTGCCGAGCAACTGGGCCGAGCCACAGACGCTTGCGAGCTTCAGGATTATCTCAAGCGATGGAGCGCCCGGACATCGCCGCCTCTGCCGAGTTCATTGGTGATGGTCGGCCAGGAAAGGCAGGCACAGGCCGCCAAGCTTGTGCAATGGGCTTCAGATCTTGGAAGCAAGCGATGCTTTATTCAAGCCGATACCCAGGAAGAAGCGGCTTTATTTGCCACGGAAGCACTTTCATCTAGGGAATGGTCCCCATGGGCCGAGCAAGCCTTGGTTGTTGAGACCCCTGAGACCTTTGTTTGGCTTACCCGTCCCCGCCGAGGGGAATCGATCCTTGTGATTCCCGTGTTTGAAATGCCTGATATTGGCCGTGCTGCGGGTGTTCCCGTGCGGCTCTTGTTGCCTGTTGGCAGGTCGGCCACGCCTCCTGAGCGGGAGACTTTAAACCTTAAACCCCAGTCCTATCCCGAACTGATTGAGGAATTGGTCAAGCATGGGCGGGAGCGCCGCGAGGCCGAGCGTTTGGTGCTCGAGGCGGGTGGAAGCTTAACGGTTCTTCAGCAAATATGCGGCTATTTTGTTCGTCCTGACTGGGCGCGGGATCTTTCCCGGCCCGCCTTAGTCGCATTCCTTTTGATGGGTGCGTGGTCACCTCTCAATTCAAGTGATCGAGAAGTGGTTCAGCGCTTGGGCGCGAACGCGGAGGAGTTGGAGCGCTGGTGCGCCCACATGATAAGCGGCCCGTGGGTGGAGCAGATTCAAGGGCGCGGCCAGCCAGTGGGCTATCGCTGGAGGGCCATGGCTGGTGCTTGGAAAGTTCTGGGGCCAAAACTGGGTGCTCTGAGTTCCTGGTGGCAGGAGTATCTAAAAGTAGCTACGGACGTGCTAGGCGAGTTGAACCCGGCGTTTGATCTGCCCAAAGAGCAACGAATTTTTGTACCCAACAGGCAATACTCCGAAGGGCTCCGGCATGGAATGGCAGGGGCACTGATATGTTGCGCGCTTCAACCCGATATCCCCAAGGCGGAGGATTTGGCTTTTGTTGTTGTGCGGGATGTGCTCGATATACAACGGGGCTGGAAGGCTTGGGCGTCGGCGACGGATATTCTTCCCGATTTGGCGGAAGCTTCTCCACGGGCGTTTTTGGAGGCGCTTGAGAAGAGTCTTGATAAGGGTGACGAGGGGGCAGCTCATCTATTTGCCGAGGAAGGAAGGATAGTTGGAGGGGCGCCGCATACGGGATTGCTATGGGCGTTGGAGCGCATCGCATGGTCGAAGGACTTTGGTGTTGTGCAGGGAACGGTGTTTGCGCTCGCCCGGCTTTGCGAGGTGGATCGGGAAGGGTATCAGCCTGGAAAGCGCTTCAATCGGCCACAGCGAAGCCTGACCGCAATGCTCGACCGTTTGGCGCCCCAATCCAACACAACCGTTGAACAGCGTATTCAGCTTCTAAAGCTCTTATGCCAGAGGCATTCCGACGTTGCATGGACGATTCTCAACGACATTTTCGGCGCACTCAAAGATATGCACCTCCTTCACCAAGGCGCGAGGCCCATATTTCGTTCGGAAGGTCCAACGGGGAGGTTTAACGAAGCAACACCGAATGAAGCCGGCGAGCAGCTTCGAACAAGCTATGAGCTTTGGCTTGCGTATGCGGGTACGGATGCGGGACGATGGGCGGATATGCTGGAGCCGGCCCGGCGTCTTCCTGAAAATGAACGTATACGGGTGCTTGATACCCTGGCACAGCGGGCGGATAGCATTCAGGATTCAGAAGCTAAAATTTGGTCTGAGCTGCGCAGGCAATTGGACCTGTTTTATCGCTCTAATAAGCAATCGGAGTCTATCCTCGATCGGCTGAAGAATCTTTATGAGCGTTTCAAACCTTCCGATGTTGTTTTGCAGGTAGCATGGCTGTTTGACAAGGGGATCGATTTACCCGAACCCATAGACGAGTCGGGAGTATACAATCTCAAAAAGCGTGTTGCGCGAAACGATGAACTGGCACAAGAAGCCATGGCTCAGATTCTATCGCGGAAAGACGCATGGGATACGCTGGCGCGGCTTGCCCAGCGCATTCAATTGCCGAATGAGCTCGGTAAACATATTGCGAAATCGCCAAGCGGAGCCTCTTGGGAAGAACAGTTTCTCCATCCCAACGATGTCGGTTCCCTGGCCGGAGTCGTTCCTACGTTTCTCGTTTGGCGGGCGTTTGAGCACGGCGATAGAACAGCCCAAGTGGAATGGCTCAAGACGGTATGGAAGCGTCTGATTGGGCTTGGAAGGGGGGAGGAAGCCGCGGCATCTGCCCAGCTTCTCAACAATAAAAATACGATCTTCCCACGCGCGGCCGAGCTTTGGGATGTTATCGATCTGTTGGGTGAGCCCTTAAAGACGGCCCATTGGAATCGTTTTCGGTATGTATTTAGCGATGTCTCCGATCCAGACCTGACAAGGGCAATCCGCGAGCTTGTTTCCGTTGGGCGAATCGCACAGGCGATAGAGCTTGCGAGTATGTATTCAGAAAAGATTTCTGGCAAGACAGCGCTTTTAGCGTTAGAGGCCCTAAAAAGCAATCCTTCGGGCGAGGCGCTAAAAAGTATTCAATCTTATATGATTAGAACGCTGTTTGAGGTATTGGATAGAGATCCTCATGGAGATATCCATCAAATTGCCGAGCTGGAGTTGCCGCTCTTAGCGTATCTTGATGACGACGGTTCAAACGCTAAACGTCCGCTGGTCCTCGGCAAAATGCTGGGCTCCGCACCTGATTTCTTTGTTCAGTTGCTTTGCTATCTCTATCATGCGGAAGGCGAACCCCGTCCGGACGAGCCGGATCCCAAAGCGAAGAATGCTGCCAAACATGGCCATCGCGTCTTGTGGATGTGGAAAGGATATCCCGGCGAAGAATTCGAAGAGGCGGCGCGCGAGGATGCTGTTGAAGCATGGTGCCGAGCTGTCTTTAAGCTGGCCACGGAGGAACGGCGAGGAGCGATCTCCATTGTCAATATCGCAGAAGTGCTTGCCCGCGTACCCCCGCCTTCGAATGGCCACTGGCCATGCATAGCCGCCAGGCGCTTGTTGGAAGAGCGCGCATTCCCAGACCTGGATCGCCATTTACAAACAGCCGAATGGAATCGTCTCAACGGCGAGGTCCATACGATGAGCAGCGAGCGGGAACGCGAGCTTCAAGAACACTATCAAGACGCGGCAGAAGCGCTGCGGGATGAATACCCCCGAACCGCCGCGCTCCTGGATGAACTCGCGCGTTGTTACAAATCCTCCGCCGAACGCGAGGAGCGCGAGGAAGAAGAACGCCGCGTGCGCTATGGTGAAGGCGAATCCAAGAGCGAACCCGAGCCTGCGCCGCCCCCTTTGCCATCATCCACCGCTCAAGCCGGCCCGCTCAGCCGCCTCGAAACCCATCATATCGGCCCAAGCTCCGAACTTATCTTTGACTTTGCTCCCAGGCTAAATCTCCTCACCGGCGACAACAGCCTGGGAAAAACCTTTGTTCTCGATATCATCTTCTGGGTTCTCACCGGCGAATGGCCTCCCGGTCATGCCATGGTCAGGCCCGAGCCTCCTAAACGTAAAGCACAAAAAGAGTCCAAACCCCAAACCCCCTCGATTGTGGCTCAAGCCGGCCAGAATCAACTTCATGCGATCTATGATTTTAAAAAGGCCCGCTGGTCGCCGAATATCTCTAGCCGACTCGGTAACTCCCTCGTTATGTATGCCCGCGCCGACGGCGGAATTTCAATCTGGGATCCCCTTCGAAATTCAAGTCCATCACGGGATAATCCCAACGCCATTCCCTGCTTTCATTTTGGCGGACGGCCTGCGGTTGCCACCTCACCGGCAAGCCCGCAGGACACCGGCGATAGTCTTTGGGACGGCCTCAAACACAATGGAAAGCCGATATGCAACGGCTTAATCATCGATGTCGTCTCATGGCGCGATCGAAAGCCGGAGGCTTTTGAAAAAATTCAAAAGGCATTAAAAGCGCTCTCGCCCGACCAAGAAAGGTTTCAACTTGACGCGCCCAAGCGCATTGCCCGCGACGATTCGCGCGAACATCCCCGCCTGCTGCTACCGTATGGCCCAATCTTCGCCGTGCATGCCTCGGCCGCAGTAAAAAGGGTGCTCGGCTTGGCATATGCGCTGGTGTGGAGCGTGATGGAAATAAATGAAGCCGCCCAGCAAATGGGCGTGAAGCCTCCCAGCGGCGCCGTTTTGCTGGTCGATGAGCTCGAAGCCCATCTCCATCCTCGATGGCAGCGCACCATCCTGCGTTCTGTGATTGAGGCCGCTAAAAAGCTTTTGCCAGAAGCTCCTCCCATTCAACTGATGATCAGCACGCATTCACCCTTGGTCATCGCATCCGCTGAAGATGTATATGACGAGGAAAAGGATGCCCTCTTTCACTTCGATGCATTGGAAAACGGCCTGAAGGTTAGGGTCGAGAAAAAACCATGGACGCTCCGAGGTGAAGCCGATGCATGGCTTTTATCTGATGTTTTTGGACTGCCATCCACACGTTCTGTTGAGGCTCAAAAAGCCCTGGATAAAGCCAAGCAAGCCATGAACAATGGCGATCTGGATGCCAAAACAGCGAGGGAAATCCATCAAGAATTACGCACGGTGCTTTCCGAGCTAGATCCATTCTGGACCCGCTGGCGCTATATCGCCGAAAAGCGGGGATGGATAACATGATTCCCGTTGCCGCGCGCAAAGCCCCCAAGGGCTTTAACGAAAAGGTCTATCGCCCGGGTGTCCAATGGCTAAAATCCAAGGGGCTCCCGCTGTCTGGAAAGAAGCCCCAGGGTGTGGAACTTGAGCCATTTTGGAGAGAAATTCTGCCCCAATTGCATGATGCCTATGGCGGCGTTTGTGCTTATTTGTGCATCTATTTTGAAAAGGCGCTGGGATCGCACACGGTTGATCATTTTATCGGAAAGTCCAATGATATCGGCGAAGCTTACCGATGGCGTAACTACCGATTGGCATGCCAGCGGATGAACCAGCGAAAGGGTACGTCTGAAGATCTTCTGGATCCATTTACCATTGCGCCAAATACCTTCTGCCTGAATGTGTGGGATGGGTCGATTTCACCGGATCCGCACTTGGATCAGACCTTAAAAATCCCAGCCCAAACAACCATTGATCGGCTTGGGCTTGACGATGCGGATTGTCGCCGGACGCGGGTGAACGCCTTCAATGAATATATCGGTGTGAACAGCGCGGGACCGATTCCATTTGCGCATCTAAAAAAGCGTCATCCCTTTGTGGCCTATGAAGTCGAGCGCCAAAACCTACGGCGTCCCAATGACTGAAGCCCAGTTCCCTCTCGGGGAACATGCCGAGCTGAACCTGAGAGGGCGTCCTATCAGGGTGTATACGAGGGTTTCATAGCTAGGGAAACCGACGGAGCCATACATTGTACGGTGACGGAGGTTGACCGAAGACGGGGGTTTGGGGGGTAGTGTAGCCGCGTTGGAGCGTAATGGTCAAGTATCAAATCGCCGCTGCGGTCCAGAAAAGCGTGTTTACGCGATGTAAAGCGTTTTGCAGAGCTTAAGCAGGCGTGTTCGGGCGATGTAAAGCGTTTTGCGGAGCTCAAGCAGGCGTGTTCGGGCGATGTAAAGCGTTTTGCAGAGCTCAAGCAGGCGTGTTCGGGCGATGTAAAGCGTTCTGCAGAGCTCAAGCAGACGTGTTCGGGCGATGTAGAAGCTCCGCCATCCAGAAAACACAGAATCTTTCGCGATGCAGACGACCCGAGCTCCTTCAATCGTCTCGATGTCCCCCGTTCACGTAGTCCGGTGAGCGGGGCAGGGCCGGCCTCGCGTTCTTCATCCGTCTTTTGATTTCGTCTTCAGCCATAGGTTCGTTCCCCAAGTCTTCAAAAAACTTGTGAGCCGACCAGCCTATCGCTTCTGTGAGCGCCGCCGCCGTGCATGCGTTCACCGCATTCCCAAATCCAGGTATCCAGCCTATCAATGCTTGCGATAATGCACGGCCAAATAGTCCCGCCGTGCCCGTGCCCAGTATCGCCGTCGCCGTCGCTTCGTTCACTTTTCTTCCGTGAACCAATGCTATCGCTACAATCATCCCAACTTGAACCGGCGTGATGAGTACAATGTCCGATGTCGGTATCTGCGCTAGTCCACCCCCTATGCCCGCGGCCGTCGCCGACGCCGTGTGTATGATGCTGTGAATCTTTTCCTTTTTGGTGAAGGCCATCGTTGCGCTCCTGTCTGAATGTCCGCGCTCCCTTTATCCGCACATGGCAGGGTTCATTAAACATGGGATCGCATCAAAGCTTCCGCTTAAATGCGTGCCGTCTTTTAGTATCACATCATAGCTTCCCGTTGCGCTGTCCGCTCCCCAGGTGTCAATCCCCAATGTGCCCGTTTCAACCGCGACGAAATTCGCCGGGTCTGATGCGGGGGTGTATGTTCCTTGTCCCTCCCCGGCGTTCGGTGACAAGTTCCATGTGTGGCCCGCGGGCATGCTCGTGTTTGTCCAAAAACTGAGCCTCAATACAGTGCCACCCGTAGGGGATGCGCAACTCCGTTCCGTTAAGCCTATCTCAATCGTAAACGCTGGCCCATCATTCGGCGCACATGAGGGGCTCGCCGCCGCTTCGCCCGCGACGGGCATCCCACCAGAATTTCCTCCTTGCCCCCCGCCTCCGCTTCCGTTGCCGCCGCTGCCCATGCCGCCGGAGCCGCCGCTGCCTCCTCCTTCGGTCGTCCCTCCGCATGCCGCGATGACCATTAAGATGCCGATAAAATGGATGTGCTTCATGGTGTTGTCCTTGCCGTCGGTGCCGCTTGTCTCTGTTGGGCTTGGGTTTATTGTCTATATGTATCTTCGGGCGAGGTCAATGAAATAGAAGGGTGACATCTGCGGCCGGCTTGTGATAGGCTGTTGGGCAGATATGGAGTGGGCCGCGGATTTTTTCTCTTGGGCTTGGGCGCGTCACCATAATGTGTGGAGTTGGTATGTGCGCCCGATGTTTATCCTGCCTTATGTCTATTTCGCTTACAAGCGCAGTTGGTTGGGGATCGGGATGACCATCGCCGCTTTGTTTACAAGCATGTTCTGGTTCCCTGCCCCGGTTTCTGTCGATCCTGCCGTCGAGCGTTTTCTTCAAGCCGAACGCGATTATGTGTTCGGTAGGTGGACCTTTGTTAAAGTGTTGCTTACGCTGACGGTGCCCGCTTTTTTCTGTGGGCTGGGCTTGGCCTTTTGGAGGCGTTCATGGTGGTGGGGTGTTGCTGTTATCAATGCGGCGGCGCTGGGCAAGATGGCCTGGAGTGTGGTGGAGGGCGGTGAATCGGGTTGGGCCGTGGTTGTTCCCGCGGCGATCGGGATGTTGGTTTGTAATGCGGGGGTGTATGCGGGGGTGAAGTTCCTTCATCGGAAGAAGACGACGGAGATACGGTGAATGTCGTTAGGGGATGCCCGTTTTTGAGAAAGCTTTTTCTCCCTTGCTTTTTTCCGCGGTCCGCCAGAGTATCAGCACCGTATGTCGTCCGAGCCTACACCACAACCTGAACTCCAAGACGAACTGAAAGAGCTAAAAGCGCGTCTGCTGGCCGCTGAACAGCGCGCACTTCAGGCCGAAAAAGACCTTCGAAGCGAGATCGCCAGGGCTCGCCATTTCGAGGAGCTGGTTGGCTATGCGCCGGTTGTTCTTTGGGAGAGTTGGTTTGTGCCCAATTCCGATGAGCAGCGTGTCAACTTTGTGAGCGACTATATCAAGACGCTTAGCGGATATGGGAAAGAAGAGTGGCTCGCCGGCAAAAGTTTCTGGGCCGACTTGATTCATCCCGATGACCGGGAACGCGTCTTTGCTGAATACAAGGTCGCCGTTGCGGCGGGTTCGGGAAGTTTGGAATATCGCTGGGTGCGCAAGGATGGCAGCGTCGTCTGGGCTATCACGCAGATGAGTGCAATGTTCGATGAAAGCGGGCGGCCGATTGGGATCCGGGGGGTGACGATGGATATCGATGCGCGCAAGCAAGCCGAGGCGGAGCGGGAAAAGGCGCTCGCTATGGAAGCTTCGATGGATGCGCAGGCGCAGGCGTTTACCGAGCTTTCCACGCCTGTGATTCCGATTAGCGATCAGGTGATGATCATGCCCTTGGTGGGAACGATGGATGCGCGCAGGGCGGAGCGGGCGATTTCGGCGTTGTTAAGCAGTTTAAGCCAAGCCAAGGCGAGTGTTGTGATCTTGGATATTACGGGGGTGCCGCAGGTGGATGCGGGTGTGGCCGAGGCGCTGGTGAGGGCGGCGCGGGCGGTGAAGCTGTTGGGGGCCGAGGTGGTGTTAACCGGGATTAGTCCCTTTGTGGCTCAGATGTTGGTGGAGATGGGGACGGATTTAGGGAGTGTTGTGACGCAGGGGACCTTGCAAGGGGGCGTGGCCTATGCGATGGGTCAAACGGGTAGGGGGGAACATCGGCAAAGAAGGCACCGGACCATACCATGAGCGCATTGCGCGTCGATAAAGTTCTTCTCAGCGGCTCTTTTTGGACAACCATTGGCGAAATCATCGCGGGCGTAGCGGGTCTTGCGGGCAGTATTCTTGCGGCCCGCGTGCTATCGCCGCGCGATTTTGGTTTGATGGGCACGACCATGCTTACGCTGAGTGTGCTCGAACATTTTAGCCAGACGGGTTTTGATACGGCGCTTGTTCAGCGGAGCAGCGATGTCGAGGGTTATCTCGATGTTGCCTGGACGTGGCATGTGTTGCGGGGTGTGCTGATTACGCTGATTCTTTGTGCTCTTTCGCCGCTGCTGTCGCGCTTTTACGATGAGCCGACGCTCTTTCCTTTAATCATTGCCTGTTCGCTTTCGGTGGCGCTGGCGGGCGCGGGGAATGTCGGGCAGATTTTTTTCACGCGCAAGCTTGATTTCAAGACGCTTTTTTTGATCAAGACGGCGCATTCGCTGCTACGGCTGGGTATTTTCATCCCGGCGATTCTTATCTTTCGCAATGTGTGGGCGCTGGTGGCCGGTCATTTGGGGGGCGCGGTGCTTGGGCTTGCGATTTCATACCTGACGCATCCTTACCGTCCCAAACTCAAGTGGGATTTTCCCAAGCTTCGCGAGCTGATCGCCTATGGTAAATGGCTGAGCGGCCTGGCGATTATTGGTTTTATTATTACGAAGGGCGACGATGTATTTGTATCGAAATATCTAGGCTTGACGGCGCTCGGTGCCTATCAGCTCGCGTATGATATATCCAATATGCCCGCGACGAATATTACGCATGTGATTGGGCGCATTGGCTTTCCCACCTATGCGCGGCTGTCGGGCGATAAAGAAGAGCTTCAGAAGGCATTTATCAAGATCATGCGGATAACGCTGCTGATCAGCGGTCCGGTAAGCGCGCTGATTTATATAGCGGTACCCGATATTGTGGCGCATGTGATTGGCGCGAAATGGTCGAATACGATTCCTTTGATTCGCATTTTGGTGCTGTCTGGATATGTGCGTTCGTTTGCGGCGCTTGCGGGGCCGATTTTTCAAGCGACGGGGCGGCCGGATTTTGATTTTAAGATGAATTTGCCGCGTTTTTTCTGTACGGTACTCTTGATATGGCCATTCTGTGCGTATTTTGGTCTGGAAGGGGCGTGCTGGGTGGTGCTGATTGCGATTGTTACGACGCTGCCGACTTGGTTTTATGGGATAAAGCTGTTGTCGGGGGTGCGGCCTGGGGATGTGCTTCGGCATAATGCACTGCCGCTGTTGGCGACGCTTTTATTTAGCGCGGCATATTATGGTGTGCGTTCTCAGCTTGGGACGGATGTGCCGAGCGCTGTGCTGGGGCTTGTGGGCGGGCTTGCGCTTTGGCTGATAGCGCTTTATGGGCTCGGGAAGTTTACGCCTTTGAAGTTTTTTGACGAGATCGATAAGCTGCGGGCTTTGGCGAAGGGGTCTTGAGGGCTTTTAGAGGGTGTCCTACAGGGCGTTACGAGGGTTTCATAGCTAGGGAGACCGACGGAGCCGTACATTGTACGGTGACGGAGGTTGACCGAAGATATGAAACCCGCAGTAGCCCTGTAGGATACCCTCTTAGAAGAGTACGCCTGGGGGCACCGGCTTCACCTCTGCGGGTAATTCCGTATCCCCAAGCCGCTGCTTTAGATTTGTCTCTATCGTGACCGATAAGGCCGTCATCGGAACCGTATTAAAAAACATATTAAATGGATCTTCCAAGACCCGGCCCACTTCTCCAATCAGCATAAAGGCAATACACACAAGCACATTCGCCGGTATCGTCAGCCAGCCCATGTCGTCCCAAATCGCAAAGGGAAATAAACAGGCATAGGCCCAAATCAATCGCTCACCTATAAATCCATAACTCTTCGGCATCGGTGTGTTCTTGATCCGCTCGCAGGCTCCCTGGACATCCAAAAAATCATTGATCAGCCGGTCCAACCCCTGCAATCGGTAAGGATCTATCGCTCCCCGCCTCGATAGCTCTTCAAGCTGGGCAAATTGGGTGTGCAGAAGGGCATAAGGAATGTTTTTCTCTCCAGCCAGCGCCTCCCGTTCGGCTTCCGGCACAAGTCTCATGACATGCTCATCCGCCAATACCTTTTCTTTGCGTAAATGGGCTCTCAATGTGTGCACATAAGCCGCATGGCGCAGCACAATCTCCCGCCTTGCCTGGGCCACATCCAGATCGGCGATGGGCTGTAGATAGCTCAGCACTTGCAAGGCAAAATGCCGCGATGAATTGATGAGTTTTCCCCATTGCTGACGGCCTTCCCACCAGCGCGCATAGGCGTTGTTGGTCCGAAAACTGACGAATATGCCCAGCGCTCCGCCCACGACGCCCAGGGGGAGGGGCGGAAGCTTGAATCGTAACACTTCAAGCTCGTGCAAGGTGGTCACGACGGTGCCGAATACCGTAAACAGGACAACCGATCGCCATTGCCAATAGAGAAGCCGAAGTACCGAGCCGCGTTCGGCAATGATCATCGCCGCGTTCCTCCCGTTTGTCTGTTTTGCTGTTCGAGATGGGTTCTATAGAGGGTGTCCAATAGGAATCAAGTCAATCGCTTTGGAGTCGGATGGTGGGGTCTGGGCCTCGTTGACCTGGGCAAATATGGTCTAGGGCCATCATCTACGGCCACCAGGCCCGCGCGTCAAAATCGTCGATGACCGCTTGCCATCGTCTTCGGTTCGCTTCAAAGCTTGCGTTTTCGGCCACCCAGCGCCGAGGATGGTAGGCGCGCTCGTTCAGTCCCAATAAAAATCGTCTCGCCCGCTCCACCAGCCTTTCGGGATCGTGAAAAGCTTCGCGCGGCTCAATCACTTCCACATCCAGATGTAAATCCCGGTCGAGTAGCAGTCCTACCCTCGTGAATAGGCAAGGTAGATCCATCGCCATCGCTTCATTGCATACGATGCTGTTGCCTTCATAGAGACTCAAATGAACAAAGGCGCGGGCCTTGCGCATGCGTTCGGGGACTTGTTCCGCCGCGCACGAGAGCGGTTCAAAATCGTAATCAGGCAGCGCCTTCACCAGATGCGGATATAAATCCCGCCCTTTGTGAGGCGTTCGGCCATCGTGCAACACCAGTCGCGATCCCGTGTTGTCCAGCTTGCCATCGAATCGTTCAAGATCCACCGCGTGATACACAATATGTTCGGCGCGGCGGCCATGCAGGCGCGCAAAGGTGTCGCGAATCCAAGCGGCGCAGGCCACCCACAGCGTGCGCGGACGGCGCGAGGCGCGAAACTGCCGGATGGCCAGCCGCGCGTGATCCCAGGTCGGTATCGAAAGCAGCTTTCGAAGCGCGACTCCATGCTGAAAACCAATCACCGGAATATGCGCCGGCCAATCGAGTACATGCTGGTTGTCGCATAAAACCGGCCAGCGCTGTTTGAGCACCAGGTTTTCGTCCCGTGTCTCGGGCGTCATAAACACGACGTTTTCAAATGCGAGTCCGAGATTGCGGGCAAAGGTCTCGACGCCGCCGGTATGTGTGCGCGGATCGTAACGCCCATAGTGGACAATTGTGCGGGGAATCAGGGTCATTGGAAGATTTAGGCTTTCTTTATCACGCAAGTCGGGTTCAAATCTCTCTCATGATGCGCGACCTACTCCGTTCTGTGTCTGATTTTGTGGATGCCCGCCGCCGGCGCCGGCGAGGTATGCCCCGCCAAGGTGTTCAGCTTGAAATGCCGTCGGTCTTCTTGGGTTCGGCTTATGGCGGCTATGCGGTGTGTCTCGATCGGGTGTCCGGGCAGAGCGTGGTTTATTCGTTTGGCGTAGGCGAAGATGTGAGTTTTGATATCGCGATCATGGAGCATTTTGGGGTGACGGTGCATGCCTTCGATCCGACGCCGCGTTCGATTGCATGGGTGGAGAAGCAGCATTTGCCCGAGCGTTTTGTTATGCATCCTTGGGGGCTTTCGGCCTATGATGGGGTGGCGCGTTTTTCGCCGCCCGAGAATCCCGATCATATTTCGCATACGGTGCTGGAGCGGAGCCGGGCTTCGGGGCCCGCGATTGAAGTGCCTGTGTATAAGCTGAGCACCATCGCCGCGCGGCTTGGGCATACGCGGATTGATGTGCTGAAGATGGATGTGGAGGGTGCGGAGTACGAGGCGCTTGATGATATTGTGCGCGGTGAGATTCCTGTGGGGCAGATTCTTGTGGAGTTTCATCATCAGTTGGAGGGCGTGCCTCTTTCGCGCACGGAAGCCTGTATTGACAAGCTAAATGCGGCGGGCTACCGGGCGTTCTGGGCTTCGGAGACGGGGCGCGAATATGCGTTTGTAAAGGTGTAGCGCGTTCAATCGGGTTTGCGGACGAAGGCGATTTGGCCTTGTTGCCAGGGCTCTAGGAAGACGGGTTTTCCGAGGGAGCGGAGGGCGTCGTGGTATTGGGTGCGCTGGGCGTCGTGGAGGACGATCACGCCGCCTGGGCGCAGGAGTTCAAAACCTTCGCGCAGGCAGAAGCAGCGGGCGCGGCCGTCGACGAGGATAAAGTCGAAGCGGATGCCCAAGGTTTTGGGATAGGCGACATAGGCTGCGAGCACCGAGAGATCGATTTCGGCGGACGCGTCCCAGGCTTCGATTTGTTTTTGGGTGGGCGACGCGATGTTTAGCGGTTTATCGGGCGGGATATGCACGAGGGAGAGGCGGGGGTCGGTGACGATGGAGCGGACTTTGTCGGCCCAGGCGCGGTCATGTTCGATGGAGACATGGCGTTCGACGGAGGAGCCCTGTTCGAGCAGGACGCGGGTGCTGCCGCCTGCGCCCCATTCGAGGATATGTTTGGGGCTTAGCGTATGGAGGATGGCGAGGAGCTGAGAGAGCTCGATGGGATGCATGTAGACGGGGAGGGCTTCGTTGGGTGTCATGGGGGGAGGGGACGTAGCCGAGGGCGGGGTGGGGCGCAAGGGGAGTGCTTTGAAAAGGAATAAAAAAGGTTCTGGTTTGCTGGGACCCTATTAGGAAGCAACGAGAAGGTGGATGATGCAACGAGAAGAGTTGAAGGTTGTTTTTGATCAAATGGCGGCTGGCTATGACAAGCAATGGGCAAGGATGGCGCCTATTCGTGAGAGTTTACATTTTTTATTGGGGTCGGTGTTTGCGGGATTGCCCGCGGATGCGAGGATTCTTTGTGTTGGTGTGGGGACGGGTGTAGAGCTATCGTATATGGCTCGGTTATTTCCTGGTTGGCGGTTTACGGCGGTGGATCCATCTGGGGCGATGTTAAACGTTTGCCGGGAGCGGGCGGATGCGGAGGGGTATCGTTCGCGTTGTTATTTTCATGAGGGGTATTTGGATACGCTGACGATGGAAGGGTTGCATGATGGGGCGACGTGTTTTTTGGTGTCGCAGTTTATGTTGGAGCGGGAGGCGCGGTGTGGGTTTTATCGTTTGATTGCGGATCGGTTGGTGGCTGGGGGTGTGGTAGCGATTTGTGATCTTGCGTCGGATGTGGGGTCGAAGGATTACGAGGCATTGCTTCGGGTGTGGATGCGGGTGATGTCGACGGCGGGTGTGGAGGAGGAGGTGCTGGAGCGGATGCGGGTGGCGTATGCGAAGGATGTAGCGATTCTACCGCCGGGGGAGGTGGCGGGGATGATTGAGGCGTCGGGGTTTGGGCGGGCGGTTCAGTTTTTTCAGGCGGGTTTGATGCATGGGTGGTTTGCGGGGAGGGGGTAGGAAGGCCCACTCAAAAAAATCCTCCCCCCTCCCATTTTTTCCTTGACGCCGCTTCAAATGCTTTTTATGCCCGCCTTTATGATAGCCAACGACGAATGCACCGCTCCGACCATGCTTGAAGCGCTGGCCCATACGCTGGGCGCCCTTCAGGCAGCGGGCTTGCTCGATGTCGATCGCA
>CAZICM010000038.1:0-87899 GCA_964537685.1 uncultured Polyangiaceae bacterium | reverse complement strand
ATACCTCGAGGCCACCGCTCTTGTCGGCCGATGCGCGGAGCACGGCGCTGACTTCACCGGACCACGGGCCATCGACAACCACGCTGCCTTCTTCGTTTGAGCTGGTCTTCGGGGACTTGTCCTTCATCAGGTACAAGCCGGCTCCCGCAGCCGCCGCGGCCACCAAACCAACGGCCACCAATCCCAATCCCAAGGCTCGCTTCTGAACAGGCGATTTGGGCGTTTTGGCGACAGGATCCAGCGCCTTTTTAGGCTCCGATGGCTTCTCGCTCTTTGTTTCTGCATCGGATGTTTTGGATTCGCGCCCAGGTGATGTGGCACTGACGGCCGAACCTTCAGCGCTGCTCGGTGTGTCGCTCTTGGAAACGGCAGGAGTCGGCGTTGGAATGGCTTCCGGCGTGTTCGCAGGTTCATTGGCCGTCACACGTACGCCCGAAGAAGGCGCCTCTTTGGCCGGCTCGGAAGAGGCAAGAACAGTGGGCGATGTGGCGATATCTGTTTTGTCTTTCGCCGAAAGCGCCTGGGGAGCAGGTTCTTCGGGCCGCGTCGCCGAAATGCTTGTCGCGCCGGCGGGTGCGGGCGCCTTGGTCACGCGCTCGGAAAGCCGCGCCGCATATTGATCGGGCGCGCGAAAATCGGACGCTGCTTTGCCAACCAGCGCCGATGCCTGTTCTGCTTCATAGCGAAGATCCCGGCACGTATCGCATTCGGCAATGTGATCGTACAGCGCGGCGGGGGCCTGACCATCGAGCACTTCGCTGATCCGCTCTTCGACTTCCCGGCATTGTCCGGACGCTGCAATCGCACTCATAAAAATACCCTCACCTTCAACATCATCCTTGGGCAAGCTCGCTTCGCAGTCGCACAAGTCCGCGGCTAATGCGCTTATGAGCCGTTGCCTCATCCACGCCGCAGCACAGGGCGAGCTCTCTCACCGAAAGCCCTGCTTCATAACGAAGCACCACGGCTTCTCTTTCACTCGGCTTAAGCTTCGACAGCGCGCCTCTTACCCGCTGCGAATCTTTGTTGTCTCCCGAGCTTTCAAGGCCGTGGCCTGTTTTGCGGGTGCGCAGCTCGATATGCCGGCCGCAAATGCGCCGCGCCAAGCCAAAGAGCCATGCGCGTACATCGCGTCCAGAGCGGTATTGAGCAAAGCCGGCATAAGCCGCGCCTAGCACTTCCTCCACCAGCGTTTCGCTTTCGCTTTGAGATCCGGTGAAAGCCATGCAGTAGCGGCTTAGAGGAACGGCATAGCCATGGGCACACATGGAAAGCGCGCCTGCATAGTCACCGGCCGAAATTTTATCGGCGATGGCCTGCGTGTCGGCTGCGTTTTCTGGTGCGTCTTGGTTCAATGCGCCCACCTTCTGACCTGTGTCTTCGCTGGCCATGTGCCTGCGTCCTCGATTGATGTGACCGGATTTTTGGTTTTACGGTTTGAGGGCGGCGATCATAACGAAAGGGGCGCAAACTAGCGTCGCCCTTTATTGAATCTCATGCAGCCCAAACGAGTGCGCTTTACCGTCGATGAGAGCGATGCCGGCAAACGGCTCGATCAGGTTCTTGCTGCGCATGTGCCAGAGCTATCGCGCACCAAGGCTCGTGTATTGCTTGGTATTGGAGGTGTGTTTGTCGATCGGGCGCGGGTAAAAGTCGCGAGCCGCGCGATGAAGGCCGGCCAGACCGTGGAAGCGGTGCTGGGCGGGGCTTTTTTCCGGGCTTCATCGCCCAAGCGTGAAGGCACAGAAAACGAGCCTCTGCGCATTGTGGCCGAGGATGATGATTTTATCGTCGTCGAAAAACCTTCCGGCTTGCTCACGGCTCCGACGCCTGAAAGCGATCAAAACAATCTGCTGGAGCAGCTTTTGGCGCTTCAGAAGAGGCGCGGGCACATCAAGCCGGAGATGTATGTCGTGCATCGCTTGGACATGGAAACGAGCGGGCTATTGGTGTTTGGAAAAACAGGGCATGGCAATCGATTTTTATCGGAACGTTTCCGGGTTCACGATGTGCGGCGCGAATATTTGGGCGTAGTGAGCGGGAATTTGCCCGAGGGGCTCTCCCAGATTGATGCGCCGGTGCAAGGAAAACGGGCGCTCACCAAAGTCTCCGAGATCGAACGCTTCGGATCGGAAGCTGCGTGGCTTCGCTTTCAATTGGAGACAGGCCGCACGCACCAGATACGCCTTCATTTATCGGGTGTTGGTCATCCGGTGCTGGGCGATCGGGCGTATGGAAAGAAAACAGCTTTCGATCCTCCGCGCATGGCTTTGCACGCGGCGGTGCTGGGTTTCGCTCATCCGCGAAGCGGTGAATTGTTGGTGTTTGAGAGCGCGTGGCCTCTGGATTTAGAGGCGTGGCTCGCTGGTTTGCGTGGTTCGGGGAGGGATATCTCGCGGGATTCGCGAGAGTAGAAGGGAAAATTGGGGGAAGGGCTTAGTTGATCGAACGATTGCGGCGCCTGCGGAAGAACATCGCAGCCGCGGCGAGAAGCGAAGCAAATGCAGAGCCGGTTGGTGAGCTTTGGCTCTTGCCAGGCACCTCGCAACCGCATCCGCCGCTGCCTTCAACGTCACCGCCGGCACCCGTGCCACCGGTACCCATGCCGCCTTCTCCGCCGCTCGAGCTGCTGGTGCTTCCCGAGCTGCTGCTTCCCGAGCTGCTCGAGCTGCTTGCACCGCCGGTACCGGAACCACCCGCGCCACCCGCGCCGCCGGTGCCGGAACCACCCGCGCCGCTGCTGGAGCTGCTGCTCGCAACATCCTTGACAAGCACATTCACCGAGTCCGCTGCGCCTGCGAGGCCGTCGTTTACGGTCACGTCAAAGGTCAGCATCGTGTCCGCGTTGACCATCGGCGCCGTGAAGGTCGGCATGACCGCCGCCGCATCGGACAGCACCACATTCGGCCCGACCGATTGGCTCCACGCATACGTGAGCGGATCGTTATCGGCATCGGAGCTCATCGACGCATTCAGCGTCACGAAATCGCCCTCATTCACGACAAGATCCACGCCTGCATTGGCCATCGGAGGCGCGTTGCAGCCCACGGCATCCGCCGACACCGTACGGAAAGGCACATTCGTGATGCCCATCACGCTAACGTTATCGATGTACCAGCCGGCTACATCCGGTGTTCCATAAGCTGCATCGCTGCCGATGCGATAACGGAACTTCACCGTCTTGCCCGCGAACTGATTGCCCAAATCGAGCGTGATCGTGTCCGGGTTCGGATAGGACGGATTCTGCTTCGTGTAGCCCTGGCGATCTGCGAGCGGATTATCGGCGCCCGGCACATTGGCGATTTGCCCGTTGTACTGGGGGTTGGTGTACATCGAGATATCTTCCCAGGTCATCCCGTTATCGCTGGTGATCTCGATCAGGCCGCCGTCCCATAACGTGTCAGGGTCGCCCGGGTTTTGCGGGCTCGCTTCGAAGTCAAACGTGTGCTCGAAGCTGATGACGAAGTTCTGGTTCATGTCGACCATCAGATCGGGCGATTCGAATGCCGTATCCGAGTGCGACGGATAATCCTGGCCCCAGATCCACCAATTGCCGTTCATATCCTGACTGCGCGACCACACATCATCGGCCAGCGTTTCAAAGCCCTGCGCGCCCCACTTCGTCCACGGCAATTTCTCGCTGTCGGCCGTCTCGGTGGTCGTGGTGTTGGGCTTGTCGTCCATGTGCACCGTGACGGTCGTTGTGTCCTGCGTGTTGGTGACGCAGGCCGCGGCGTTATCGAGATCGACCGTGAAGTCGACCTGGGTGATCTGGTTAAAGGTGTTATTCAGCGCGACATTGAAAGAAACGACCGTCGATTGATAGGGGCCGAGGCTGGCGATCGACGTTGTATTGCCCTGCGGGAAGCTGACATTGGCGTTATTGGCCGCCACGGTCACCATCGTATTCGTCAGCGAGATACCGCCTCCGTTCAGCACTTCGACATAGATCTTGCCGATCTCTTCGCCATCCAGAATGCCATCGCCGTCACAGGTCTTAATGCTGTCATCGAAGGTCAGGCCGACGAATTTCTGCTGGCCAGAAAGCGCATAATCCTCAACGACGCCCGACCCATCGGCCGAGTAGCGATCGGGAGACACCGCGCAGGTGCCCGCGCCCCGATCGGCAAAGCCTGTGGCCAGCAGCATAAAGTCCGCCGTGTCCGCGGCCGCCGCCGCCGCCAGAATGCCATCGCGCTGCTCGGTGAAGGTGGGATCCACAGGAGCCATCTTCATGCCGCCCACGATGTAGTCCGCCATGCGGCGCCTCGCGACATCGAAGGTATGGCCGCCATTCATCAAGAGCTCGGTGTAGGCCTGGAAAACCATCGTCGCCCACACCTCACCTGAGTTGTGGACTTCCCAGTTATCCGGCGCTGCGGGCTGTGTGGGGCCTGCGGGAAGCGCCACGCCGTTTGTCACATGCTTGAAGGTCATCCCGTTCTTCGTCATGTCGCGCGTGTAGGGGAAGCGGCGAATGCCGAAATAGCCTGCGTCGCCCAGGATCCGGGTTGAGTAAATCGCCGCGGCGAAGGTGCCCGTCGCGTAGTCCTCGTTCGCATCCAAGGCCAGCATGAGCGCGCTGAAATCGCCCCAGCCTTCGCTTTCGCCGGCGCTTTGGGTGCTGCCGCTGTTGGTGAGGCGGTGATGGATGTAGTGACCCCACTCGTGGGCGACGATGCCGTTATCGATCGTGCCATCGGCATCCGGCTCGGTAACGAGCGACATCGTAACCGTTTGAGCTCCGTTCATCAGCGCAGCCTTGAGCGCATTACCATCGGCCTGGGAAATACCGAATGCACCGATGGTCACGGCGCCGGGCGGGATCGCGACGTCATTGGCCATCCCCGGAAGGCCGGCAGGCACGTTGTTCGCGATCAAAACGCCCACAGCGCCCGCTTGCTGCGCCGTTTGCGTCTTGAACTCAAAGGTGCAATTGCCGCGATCGATCAGCACAATCTTGCCCGTCACGTTGTTGGTGAGGGGCTGGCAGGCATCGGCCGGATTGGGATTCGTCGCGTCGTCGGCGAGAACGAGATCGGCCGTGATGTCAAAATTATCCGCGCCGAAGCCGGCTTGCTGGAATTGAGGCTGAAGATTGATCGGCTGGATATCGAGCGCCGCCGTACCCGCAGGACCGTTCCATGTATACATCTGCATGCGGGGCGACTGACCATCGGCCGGCGTGCTCATGTTCGCGTTGTTTTGGCCTGTGTAGTCCTGCGCCTGCGCGTTGAGCACATCGCCTTCGGCGCCGCCGCGCCCAAAGTTTAGAGCCTGCGCATTGCCGGATGACTCATCGAAACCCGAGTCGTAATAGTAATCGTGCAGCCAGTTGTTGACATAAAAGAGCTGCGTAACAGACGCCTTGATTTGATCGGGCGATGTGGCCGGCCCGACGTTCGTGTCATAGGTGCGATCGAAGGTATTGGCCGAAGTCGTATCCGCGCGCAAATCGGTCGCTGCCTGAAAACCATCGGGCGCCGCCAGATCGGCATAGGCATCGACGTTATTGCCATTGGTCTCCGTGGCCGCCGCGTCGAGCCACGGATCGGGCATTCCATTCGGGTTCGTATTCAAGCCCTCGATGCTCAGCATTACGGGCGGAATAAAGGCCGGGAACGAGTTATCCGGCATGCCTGTGGGATGCGGCGCAAACTCGGCGTGCGGGCCATCCAGGGGCGTGTAAGGCGCTGAAGTCTCGCCCCAAACCGTATAGTTGAAGGCGATATCGTGCGTGAGATGCTTGCGCATCAGCACATCGCCCGTTGCGGCGCTAATCACATAGCCCCACAGATCGGCCGATGTTTCATTGCTCTTGCCGAGATCGATCTCGAGATAATAGGCCGGGACGATCTTGTCCGGCATGGGGAAGAAAACCTTCTTCGCGCGGGCCGGCGTTGCGAAAATCAGCTTTTGGGCCTGGATTTCAGGCGTGGCCGAGAGCGTGAAGTAGTTGTAGCCGTCCTTCACTTGCTTCTGCTGAAGAAGATTGTCCGCCTTGATTTGGATCTCGGTCTTATCGGCAAAAGCCTTGGCAATGGCTTCCGCCGGGGCGATCGTAAACGTGCGCGACTTGCCTTTCGTCTTCGGTGTCGCCGCCGCGTGCAAATTGCCGCCGATCGCAATCAGATCGCCCTGACGGTTCATCAGGACTTTCATTTCATTGTTGTACACATCGACCCCGTCGATGCGCTGCCCGAGATGAACAATGATCCCGCCGCGGCCGGTATCGTGCACATCGCGCACAAACACCGTCTTCAGCGCTGCCGGCGACAAACCGTAGGTCTGCGCATTTTGCGCGGCGTAGTGCAGAGCGAGCCTGTCCGGTCCTGCGCCTGCAAGGGTCAAGTTACCCTTGGGTTGCTTTTGGGGAGCCGCCCAGAAGAACGTAGGAACGCCACGTTTTTCGTCGAACGAAGAGATAAAGCCCGCGGCGGATGTTCCCGTACCGGCAGGGATAGTGGCAGCCGCCTGAGGAGCGGCGTCCGCGTTGATGTTGTAATTCGATAGCTCTTTTGCGTGAACATAAGAGCCGGCGAATAACGCTAGAGTCAGAGGCAGAAACCGGACTGTACGCTTCATTGCGTATCTTTCTCCAAAAGCGGTCGAATGGATTTCGGGGTGAAGCACCGTATTTGATGCTGCGATTCGGTACGCGGAGCGTTCGCAGCGACTCGAATACGAACGCCGAATATATCGTTTTCGGCCGTGCGCTCACAGCCTTTTTCATTATGAGAAAGAGCCTTTTTGGCTTGCAATGAGGCTCACTTTTCAGGTTGAGAGCCGCCGCGTTCGCAGTGCAATTTCAAATTCGCGCTCTGTATGAATTTATCGGGAAAACAAGGCGTTTCGCATTAAGCGCGAAAGGGAGGCACCCAGCCTCCAAACGATTGTTCTAAGGCAAGCGCGACGGCGATGGTGATGTGATCGTTTCCTGGAGCGCCAACCACCTGGACACCGATAGGCAAGCCTTCTTTTCCAAGGCCGAGCGGCACTTGAGTCACGGGGAATTCGAGCACATTCCAAATGGCCGTATAAACCCAATTAAAAGGCGGCAGCAGAGGCTTTTTATGTTTAGGAGCGACATCGGAGTAGGACGGATAAAGAAATACGCCGCGCGGACCGAGCAAATCGATCAACTCGGCCTTTAACATCATTCCCAATTCAATAAAACGATTCCGCTCGGCACCCAGCAGATCGGGCAGGCGCTCCAAAATAGCGAGTCCCAAAGCGGGAAAAGTATAAGGA
The DNA here is from genome assembly GCA_964537685.1 of uncultured Polyangiaceae bacterium. Taxonomy (GTDB): domain Bacteria; phylum Myxococcota_A; class Polyangia; order Polyangiales; family Polyangiaceae; genus CAZICM01. The sequence goes on along the minus strand of CAZICM010000038.1, from coordinate 80,648 downwards.
GAACGGCCGATAGCAAAGCGCACAAGCTCGCGGCCCGCTTGGATAGGCGCTCCATCGCCGAGCATTTCGCTAAAGCTTGGCCCGCCCGCGGCATGAAGCATTGACGACCAAATCTCAAGCGAGCGGCGAAGTGCGGGATGGCGGGCGCTTTTGGTGTGGGCTCCCCTCGTTTCCAAGGCTTTTCGAGCTTGATCCTGAGCGGCCCGGAGCTCGTCGCTCACAGCGATCCGCCCATTATCTTCTATGCTCATGACCTGTAGTTCGGCGATATCCACAGAACCCGGCGAAGAAAGCCTTTGGCGCGCCTCTGGGCCTGCCAGCACCCGCAATAGCGGCATTAAATCTTCTGCGCGGCGGGCAAGCGGCCCCGGCGACATATACCGGAGCGCTTCTCCATGCGCGATTGGAAATTGGCCTTCGTTATCAATGAGCCCTCCTGTCGGCTTATGGCCAAACACCCCATTAAAAAAAGCGGGCATCCGAATCGAACCGCCGATATCCGAACCCAAACCAAAAGGCGCGCCTCCCGCCCCCACAATCGAACCTTCGCCTCCCGAGCTTCCTCCCGCGATTCGCCCTGAATCATAGGCATTTTTGGTACGGCCATAGACTTTGTTGTGGGACTCCATCCACATACAAAGTTCTGAAATATTCGTAACGCCCATCGGAATTGCGCCGGCGCTCCGAAGGCGCGCAACGGTAATGGCATCGGCCGGCGATCGCAGATGCCTGCGGGCAAAGAGGCCACCGCTGTTGGGCATACCGCTTAGGGCGAACGATTCTTTGATCGTACAGGGAACGCCGAAAAAAGGGCCGAGTGAATCCGGGTCTTCCGAGGCGAGCCGCCGATCGGCTTCTTTCGCTTCCGCGCGGGCCTCTTCATAGCGCGGATAAACGACGGCATTGAGCGATGGATTCACATGTTCGATGCGGCGGATGTGAGCCTCCACGACCTCGGCCGACGAAATTTGTTTATTCCGGATCATGGCCGCGAGTTCGGTTCCTGAGAGCACGAGAAGATTTTTCATAGGCATTTGCGTTCACACACTTTAATGGAGAACATCATCGTGAAAGCGGGGATCGTCCTCCACAAGCCATTCGAATGCACTGGCGAGCCCCTTGTTTAAAATGGCACTTTCATCGTGGCCCGCGCCTTTTACATGGATTACGCGCGTAAGCAAACCGGCTTTCTGCAGATACCTAGCCGTTGTTTGAGCATAATCGTTGCAACTCGGCCTTCCGCATGCGAACAGCACCCGGCGCCCCCCGCGCTCATAGAAACGCTGCGCTACAGGTATACTCCATTCGGAATATTCACCGCCGCCGCCTTCATTGAGCACAGCGCGGGCGATATGGGCCGAATGCCCGGGAAGAATCATTGCCCCCATGACCGCGCCCTGGGAAAAGCCTATAAAAACAGGATCGCGCATATCTAGCTTCTTACCAAACACCAAAATGAGCGCCGATAAAGCCTTATCGAGCTCCCTTCCGAGGGAATTGTGGTTTGGATAGAAGAACTGCTGAGGCGGATGGCTGCTATCGGAAAGTCCAAGCGCATAGCCACGTATACATAAAACAAAAGCGCGCTGCCGGATCACAGGCCGCCACCGCTCACATTGAAGTTCGGGGCGGCCTCCTGCTCCATGGGCCGCGATAACCAGCGCTTTAGGGCTCGACAATTGGCGGGGAACCAGAACGATAGAAGGGCCGTATTCGGGTACTTGCAGGGTATAGGTTTCTGGAAACAGAGGGGGATTCGCTTCAGGCGAAGCCGCCGCAGATGAAAGGGAAGGCGGGGACGAAGATATTTCCTCTGACGCTATAGGATGTGCGTCCTCATTCGATGGCGAAGACACGTATGCCGGCGCACGCGGCGTAGTTATAGGGGCATAGCTAGGTTCCCGGCGCTCGCAAGAAAAAACAAAGGCCAACAAGAGCGCGCATCGAATATGCTTAATAGGCACCATTGGAATTCTTGCCTGCCAACAAATTCAAGCCGCTCCTAAAGCGCCGGAGAAAAGCCATGCTACACGCAGCCACGGTATCGATTGTCAATGAAGATTCCTTTGCCGCGGGAGAAGAAGTCGCCATAGAACTTAAAGAAGAGCTGCAACGCACGCCTGAATTGATATTGCTATTTACCTCGGCCAAGTATGATCATGCCAGCGTATTGAATGGTATTTATAGCAAGTTACCTAATGTTACCCTGGTTGGTTGCTCGAGCTATGCCGAAATCAATTCGGAAGAAGCGCTGACCCATTCTGTGACCGCGATGGGGATTCAATTGGATGGAATTTCATATAAAACCTTTCGAATGGACGAAGTGGGGGCGGACAGCTTTGAAGCGGGGCGGGCATTTGGCGAGAATATACGAGCATTTCAGCCGACCCTTTTGATTATTTTCACCGACGGGATGCAATGCAACGCGACCCGTTTTTTGCTGGGGCTTCAAGACATGGTGGGCCGCACCTTTCCCATTGTTGGAGGCGTTGCCGCGGATATGGGCGAATTCGCGCGGACCTACGAGTTTTTCAACCGGGATTGCATATCGGGCGGCGTGGTTGGGGTTGCGCTCAAGGGCAACATTGAAATCGTGACCGCGGCCAAAAGCGGATGGATTCCCATTGGCGGCACGAAGCTCTGCACCAAAGTAGAGCAGGGAAATGTCTTGCTGGAGCTGGATGGCAAGCCGGCCCTCTCCCTCTACCGGGAATATCTGCAGCACCGCGTGAGCGAGATGCCGCGGGTGAGCGCCGAATATCCAATAGGCATCGTGGGCGGCGTGGTTGGAACGCAACGGTTGCCCGACGACGATATTTTATTGTTGCGCTTTATCAGCGGTGTGGACGAGGCAAGAAATGCAATTGTTTTCGGCGGCGATTTGCCCGAGGGAGCCGAGGTGCGAATGACTCGCGCAACCAAAGAGGATGTGATCCGCGGAGCCAATGAAGCTGGAGCGGCCGTATGTGCCGCGATGAAAAAACCAAGTATTGCCCTGATATTTGATTGTATGGGCCGCAAGGCCGTGTTAGGTGGGAAGTACCGAGATGAATTAAAAGAAACATTTGATCGTATTGGTAAAAATATTCCAAAGATTGGTTTCTATACCTTTGGAGAATTATCTCCAGTGCAAGGCATAACAATGCATCACAACGAAACGTTTACGATTGCACTTTTAAAGGGATAGAGTCCATTTTGATAAAAATGTTTTACCGCCCGGGATCACCATGGAAGCACTGACAGAACAGGCCACCGAACTTCTAGAGCGCTATCGCCGCGCAAAACTTCGCATTGTCACGGCAGAGTCTTGCACCGGCGGCCTTATCGCGGCAACGCTCACCGAAATCGCGGGCTCCTCGGATGTTGTGGAACGGGGTTTCGTCACCTACTCCAACGAGGCCAAGCAAGACCTGCTTCGGGTTCCCGCGGAAATGCTCATCGAGCACGGTGCCGTCAGTTCCCAGGTCGCGCTCGCCATGGCCGAAGGAGCGCTTCAAAACTCGAGAGCGGATGTGGCCGTGTCCGTCACGGGCATTGCGGGGCCCGGCGGAGGAAGCGCAGAGAAACCCGTGGGCCTAGTGTATTTCGGGCTATGCAAGCGCGGCGAAAAAGCCCGTTTTGAGCGCTGTGTATTTGAAGGCAACCGTCAAATGGTTCGCGCGCAGTCCGTTCAAAAAGCTCTCGAATTGCTTTTCAGCGCCGTTCCATAACAATTCCCATATCAATTCTAAAAAAATAATATCCATAACGATAAAAATAAAAAGGCCGCACGCCCAAACATGAGCGCGCGGCCTGAGATAAGCGAAACGCCGGGATCGAATCAGTTGATACCAACCGAACCGACGACGCTCACGCTGGCAGACAGGCTCGCTTCAGCATTCTTCAGCGCCTGGCCAATCGCGGCCGCCGCCGGAATCAAGCAAGCCGTCGCTTTTACGCTGCCGCCGATTTCGATGCTGCCCGAGGCTTGCACAACAACCTGCGCGTTATCCACCAAAAGCTGGCCACGCGCCTGCGCGATCGTGAGCAGCTTGGGCAGATTCACCTTCAGCGTCGCGATGAGCTTGTCCGCATTCGTCGAACCCTCGATGACAAGCGAAGGCTCGCGGCACTCGGCCTTCGCGCTCGCGCTCGCCTTGCAGGACGCGTTGCAGTCCACGTCCGCTTGGCACTCCGCGCTCGGCGGGCTCAGCTCGGCCTTGCACTTGGGGGCCTCGTACTCGACCGAGCAGCCGCCCGTGCAGTCCGCGTTGCACTGAACCATTGCCATCGCGTCCACATCGCAGCTTCCGCGGCATTCGCCTTGGCATGTGCCATCGCACGCGCCCTTGCAGTTGCCCATGGCGTCCTTCACGGCGCAGTTACCCATGCATTGACCTTCGCAGGTGCCGCCGCACTTGCCTTCGCAAGCAACGGCCAGGTTGGCAGAACCTTCGCAAGTTCCCGTGCATTGAGCCGTACAGCGGCCGGACAGCTTGCCCGGCTCGCAGCGCGCAATGATCTGCGCCGGCGTGATTTCGCAGGCCACGTTCGCGCTGCATGTGCCTTCGCAGCTCGCCTGAACGCTCGCGTTAATCGTGCAGCTCGGAGGCTGGAAGCTGATGGTCAACTGCGCGCCGATCTCCGTGATCTTGCTCACGGCGAGATTGCACCATTCCGTCGCACGCTTGTCGGGTTCCGTGGCTGTGACGGCTTTGGGCTCGGCGCCCAGATCGACCGCAATCGCCTGGCAAGCGTTGGCAACGTCTCCCACCATCGCTGTTGCGGCGCCGGTGAAATCAGACGTGGCTTGCATAAACGCGCCAAAGTTAAGGCCCGCTTGTCCCTCAAGCTTCCAGTCCACAGCAGCCAGATCCGCGCCGGGCGTAAACTCGCTGCAGCAAAGGCTTTGCTGAGCATTGGTTACCTCATCACAACCCTGAAGAGGAACGATGGCCAGCGCAGCAAGTGCCACAGGCATAAACGCTACACGCCACTTCGTTTTGGTGTTCATTCGAGCTCTCCTTGCAACTAATCCAAAAAGAAAAGACCCATGCTTGGCGAATATTTCCGAGGACAGGCAAAAAAGCTTGTCTTCGGGGCTTTTTTGCATTCGCGGCTGCGCATGCCTGCCAAGCCCGGTCCAAGCATTGGCGACTACCTTGTGCCCACAGCCTCATTTCGTCCAGCTCTGGAAAGGTGCGCATGGGCGACGATAAGGGGGCCGCGAAACGTTCATGATTTACGTGAAAACATAGGGCGAGCGATGCCGCGCGATGGGCTTGCATGCGCGATGTGAAAAGCACGATTTTGGCAGTGGGAAGCATTCATTTTTGAGGGGCAGGCTCATCAAGGGCACGAAGGAGCGGCACGATCGTGCCCTGCGCTTGACAGAAGCGCTGTACATTCAAGTGGCTCAAAGGCGCCAAAACAGCCTGTTTTTTGTGTTGGAATGCATGGCGGCACTCAGCGCGTTCTCCCCGGTTGCGCAGGACGGCTTGAGTTTTAATCAGCAGCCATCTGCGCATGTTCTTCGATTCATTTCAAAAACGGTTTGACCATGAGAAAAGCACAGGCCGCACTCGTCGTACTCGTTGCGTTTTCATCTCTTGTATGCGCGAGCTCAAAGGACGCGCGGAGACCGGCCGATCCCGGCGCTGGAGAAAAAAGCCTCCTCACGCGGGCCGTACCCGCCCGGAATGAAGCCGAGAGTTTTCCGCCGCCTCCATCGCAAGGCCGGCATGCGCGGGGCGCGATGCCCACAGATTTTTCAAACCGCTCCGACGGCGAAACATGGGAACCCAGAGTCGTCGAGCCGCAGCTTGACAGCGAAGGATCGTTCGATCTGGTCGGCGATCGTTTTCGGCTGGTCTTCAACCAGGCGATGCAGATTCCCGAGCGTCCCAAACCTGCGGAAACACCGAAGGCTGCTGGCAAAAATGCAAAGCCTTCCAAGCCTGAAGACACATCGGTCGACGCGGCGCCTGGAACCCTCACCATCGAACCCGCCATTGAAGGCAAGGCGCGCTGGCTCTCCCCGCACACCTTGGAGTTTGTCGCGGCGCGTCCCCTCGAACTCGGCAAGACCTTTCACGTTGGCCTCGGCAACATAAAAACCCAAAGCGGCGAAGCCTTTAAAGAAAGCTGGAAAGCCAAGGTCGTTCCCCGCGCGAGCGTTGCCGGAAAAATCCTGAGTTACGTCCCTTCGGCTGGACAGCAGCGCATCGTCGCCGTGCATCCCGGCGATCTCTCCACCGTTGGGAAACAGCCGGAATTGGCCGTCTTATTTGACCAGGCCATCGATATCGCGGCGGCCCGGAAACTTGTTCATCTGGAAGATTCCAAAGGCCGTCCCATTCCCGTTTCTCTCACACACCCAAAGCGATCGAATTTCCAAGGAATTCCTGTGGATTCGAATTTTATCGTATTGGTGACACCGCTAAAAGCATTTTCCGCGGGTGAAGATTATACCTTGGTCGCCAAAGATCGATTTCCCCAAAAGCCTGAAAACAGCCACAAAGCGCGATTCACGATTGCCCAGCCGCTTGAATTGCAGGGAATGGATTGCGACGGATACGGCGGCGAAGTGTGCAACAGCGTAGGCAAAAAACTGATTATTAGCGGAAGGCGCGTTCGCCTTGCATTTAATCACCGCCTATCCACGGCAGACAGCGAGCTAAAAAAACTCGTATCGATCTCACCGCCCGTCCGCAATTTAAGCGTTTACAGTTGGGGCTGGGACGGCGGCAATGTCGTATTGACCGGCGGATTTGAAACCTCAAAAACCTATAATGTCAGCATTGCAGGCATTACGGATGTATTCGGAGGCCGCCTTTCCGCGCCCATTCAAGTTCAGATTGAAACCATGCCATCGCCGGCGACGCTCACGATGCCAACGGGCGTGCTTTCCCTCGATGAAGCAGGCAGCAAACGCTTCGTACTCACCACCAAAAACGTCGATCAAGCCGAAGTAAAACTATGGCCCGTGCCCGCAAGCAACGCGGAGGCGTATCTGCACGCCATCGACCGCGTACGCGAAGGCAAAGCACCCGACGAAGCCGCGCCAATCAGCATCGTGGTTCCCGTGAAATCAGCCCACGATCGCTTGATTGAAACACCTGTAAACCTGCTCGAAAAACTTTCGGCTGGAACGACATACCTGGCCTTGGCCCAAATTAAAAAAACAGCATTTGGAGCAAGGACACTCGGAGAAAGCGGAAGCGGAGACAGCGAACCTCTTTTGGCTCTAATCACGCCCGGCGACGCCAAGACATTGGCTGTCCACACCCGCACCATTTCCGGCAAAACCCTTGTGCATGTCGCGCGTTTGGGCGGCGGTGAGCCTGTGGCCGGCGCGAAAGTTGAGATCATCGATAAAAACCAGGCATCCCAGGCATCCGCACTCACCGATGCCAATGGAATCGCCCTCATGCAGGGAGGAGATCAAGGACTGCTCTTGGTCAAGGCTTCCGACGCTGAATTCAAGCTCGATTTGGGCGATCAAGGCGCGACATCGAAGACCTTGTTCCCCGCCCTTTCATCGGGAGCTGAGCCCGCCGAAAGCGAACTGCGCGCCATGGTGATGACCGATCGGGGCATTTACCGCCCCGGCTCAACGGTTTGGATCAAAGCCAATGTCCGCAAGGCCGATGGAACGGCGCTAAAGCCTGTTTCCAACGCAGAAATGCATATCCGCATTATCGGGCCAACGGGCGACGAAGCTTTTTCCACCACATCGAGAACCAATGACATGGGCAGCATCGCGCTGAGCTTTGCCGTTCCCGCCGACGCAAAACTAGGCCGCCATCACATTCGAATTGAAGAAAAACCCAATGGCGAAGGAATGCTCGCGGATACAGTCGTCAATATCGCTGAATTTGAAACGCCGCGATTTGCCGTGGATGTAGACGCCCAAGCGGGCGCGGCATCCAAGCTCATGGCAACGGTACGCGGCCGCTATTTATTCGGCGCGCCGATGGACGGGGCTTCCGTTCAATGGACAATTCGCCGCACACCCGCGCCGGCTCCCGAAGGCTCGCTGACCTCGCAGGGATTTGTCATTCGCCCCAGCTATTCATCTTGGTACGACGACGAAGAAGAGATCGCGGCCAAGCAGACGTGGACCCGCGCCGGCGAATCCACACTGGGCCCCGACGGCGTATTCAAGCTCGATCAAGCCATTTCAATGGAGGGCGTGATTGGCCCTCAAATGTTTCAGGTCGAGGCCGATGTGAGTGATTCGTCCTACCGGCACGTCGCGGGAAAAGCTTCCGTTGTCCTTCATCCGGCCAGCCGTTATGCGGCGCTCAGGCTAAAGAGCCGCTGGATCGACACAGGCGGCTCCGTTCCCATCGAGCTCGGCGTTGTGGATACCGAAGGAAAAACCATCGCCGATGTGCCTATTACGGCTAAACTCGATCGAATTGAATGGAAATACGCAAAACGAAAGGGGCCGGGTGGATCAATACGATATGAATGGTCGGAAGAACGCATAGATTCAGGCAAATGCAATACGGTAACAACCTCATCCGTTGTTTCATGCAATTTGATGGTTCCTGTATCTGGATATTATCGCGTGACGGCGATGGTGGATGGGCGGGCCGGCGGAGAGTCCTCATTTTGGGCCTGGCGCGACGGCGGCGATGATAGCCGGGCCGTGATGCCCAGCCGCGGGCGCACCATCGAAATCGTGACCGACAAATCGCGCTACGCGCCCGGTGAAACAGCGAAACTGCTGGTGCACAGCCCCTATCCCGCGGCCACCGCGATTATCACGACCGAACAAGGCGGCCTACTGCGCCACATCTCCAAACGGATGAACGGTCCGGCGGCCACCTTCGACATTCCAATTGAAGCCGGACACGCGCCTCATACGCACGCTGTCGTCACACTGCTTCCAATCGGCGCAAAAGGAAAAGCCATCGCCGACTACCGCATCGGCGCCGTCAGGCTTCCCGTTTCGCTTTCCGGCGCGAGGCTTGCCGTAACGGCCAAAAGCGCGAAAACATCGTACGGCCCAGGCGAAGAAGCCGAAATCAATCTTGAAGTACAAGATAACGGCAACCCCGAACCCAACGCCGAAATTGCCCTCGCCGTCGTCGATGAAGGCGTGCTCAGGCTCAGCGCCTACCATCCGCCGGACCCCGCCGTCGAATTCCGCCCAGGCCGCGCGCTTTCCTTCCGCCTGCGCGATAGCCGCACCAAACTCGCCGATTTGCTCGAACAGAGCCATGTGGCCGGCGACGGAGGCGAAACCACAAGCTTCACCTCCACGCGGCGCAACTTCGTTGAAACGGCGCTGTGGAAGCCCGATGTGCGAACCGACGCTCAAGGCCGCGCCAAAGTCCGCTTCAAGCTTCCCGACAACCTCACGCAATTCCGGGTGATGGCTGTCGCGGTGGACGATGAAGGCAAAGGCGCCGCCGTAGAAAGCGATTTCACCGTTAGCAAACCCATCTTGCTCCTGCCCGCCGTTCCCCGTTTCGCCTCCCTTGGCGATCATTTTGAAGCCGCTTCGGTGCTTCATAACAACACCGACAATCCAATGAATCTCGTTGTCCGCCTTGGCGAGCGAAGCACCAGCGTTCAGGTTCCAGCGCGGGCAAACCGCCGCGTCGGCTTTCCCATGGAGGCTTCAAAAGCCGGTGATATGCGGCTGACATTCTCCGTGTCGGAAAGCTCTGGAGCGCCTCTGGATTCGGTCGAAGCCCGCGTTCCCGTACAGGCTCCGGGCATCGACGAAAGACCGGCGCTCGAAGGCTCTTTCGCGGGCCGAAAAGAAATCGCCCTCAACATTCCTGCCTCGATTCAAAGCCCGGGCGGCCTTGCTCATGAAGGCGTACTTTCGGTGCATGTGGGCGAACACCTATGGCCCGAACTGGGCGCGCGCCTCGGCTATCTGCTCGATTATCCGCATGGCTGTGTCGAACAGACCACTTCCAGCACACTCCCGCTTTTGGCGGCGCGCGACATCCTTCCCCGCATCGGCGTTTCGCGCTTCAGCGACGAAGACCTAAAGAACAAGATTCGCGCCGGCCTATTGCGCCTCAATTCGATGAAGACGCCAAGCGGCGGCCTTGCCTACTGGCCGGGCGGCTACGAACCCAATGTGTACGGAACAGCCTATGCAATGCGCGCTGTCGTGCTCGCCAAGAAGGCCAATATCGCCATGCCGCCCGGCCTGCTTGAAGGCATGGAGAGCTATCTCTCCACGCATCTGCTCAGCACCTACGTTGAACCCGAAGTCCGCGCCGCCATCGCACAAAGCCTTGCCGAACTCGGCTCGCTAAACCCCGCGCACAGCGACGCCCTCTTCGATCGCCTGGGCGACCTGTCCGTCTTTGGTGCGGCCAGCCAAGCGCTCGCATTTTCCGCCCTGCCCAATCAAAATGAACGAATTGATAAATTACTCGATTCAGTTGAATCCGGTTTTGACGAACAGGGAAATTTAAATGCGGGCCCCAAGCACAACGATTTTTATTATTACGGGTCTCCCATGCGCACGATGTCCCAAGCGGCCATGGCATTGATGAGCTTGAGACCCCATTCGAAGATTCTTCCGCGTCTTGTTCAAAAACTCGCCGATGGAATGGATTCCTACACCACCCAGGCCACGGCATATTCCCTGCTCGCGCTCGCCCAGCAATTGAGAATCAGCGCGGGAGAAGGCTCTCCTGTGCGCCTCCTTCTGGATGGCCAGGAAATCGCCGCCTCGAAAGACCTGGGCGGAGGCAGCAAAGAATTTTCGATCCCTCTTTCTGGATTGAAAGGAAAGAAATCGAAAATCGTATTGGAGAGCAATACAACGAAAACCATTGGCTACATGGTGAGCGCGGTGTGGCGCAGGCCCTCTGAAGAAGCGGGTTCCCTCGCGGCCACCAGTTCAGACAGCGGCCCCGACGTATATCGCGTGTTTACGACGCCCAAAGGCACGCCTGTCGATCTGGCCTCGCTACACGCGGGAGATGTGCTTCGCGTCTCGGTGCTTGTGAGCATGCCATCCAATATCGACCGCGACAGGGCTGGATACGTTGCCATTACCGATCATCTACCGGCTGGATTCGAACCCGTTCAAACCGATCTGGCCACCGTGGCCAGCGTTCCCGAGCTCGAAGACAGCCATCCTTTTGCGGCCTTCCTCCGCAGTGGAGCAGGCGATCCAAGCCATTTGGAATTACATGATGATCGCGTGAACGTGTATTTTGATCGAGTATGGGGCGACTATGTCGCGGCTTCTTACATTGTCCGCGCCGTCACGCCGGGCACTTTTGTCGCATCTCCGGCATCGGCTGAATTGATGTACGAAGCCAACAGCCATGGCTACACCGACTCACGCAAGGTCGTCATCCAATGAGGCTCTCCTTGAAAAAGCGCCGTCCGCTGATTTCGCTCTTGGCCGCCGTTGCGGTGGGCGGCGCCGCATATTTTGGCTGGCAATACTATCGTGATGTATCCGGTTCACCGGCTCCGACCCTGAGCGATCAATGGCATCAAAGCAAGCGAGTATTTGATCGAAATGGAACCCTGCTTCGAGAAATACCCGCCGAAGGAGGCGATCGGGGGCGCAGTTTAGCGCTTTCAGAACTCGGCGATCGCATCGTGCTCGCAACCTTGGTCAGCGAAGACAAGGATTTTTATGAACACGATGGTATTGATAAACCTGCCGTGGTACGCGCTGCCCTCCAGAATGTGCGCCATGGCCGCGTGGTTTCCGGAGCGAGCACCATCACCCAACAGCTCGTCAAATTGCTCGACAGCCAAGGGAAACCAAGACCCAGAACGCTTGCCGCCAAATTCAGGGAGAGCGCCCGCGCCCAGAACCTCGAGGAAGAAGCCACCAAAAACCAAATTTTGGAAGCATACCTCAATCGATTGGGCTACGGTCACGGTTTAATTGGACCTGAAGCCGCGGCGCAAGCCTACTTTGGCGCGGCAGCGCGCGATTTATCGTGGGCACAGGCGGCTTTTTTGGCGGTGCTGCCCAGAGCGCCTTCCTACCTCGACCCCTACAATCATCAAGACCGCGTGGTTCTCAGGCAAAAGCGATTGCTCGAAGCGTTGCACGGCGAGGGCCTGATGAGCGATGCCGACTTCAGACGGGCTGACGCAGAACCCTTGGAAATAAAGCCTTTGCAGCATCCCATGCACGCCCCTCACTTTGTCGAAGCGCTTCGCAAAAGCGGTCAATTGGCCAATGATTCAGAAGTGCGGACCACGCTAGACTTCGAATTGCAAAAAGATATCGAAGGATTGATTCGCACCCATTTGGCCACCATCGCCGACCGGGGAGTTTCCAACGCCGCTGCGATTGTTATCGATAATCACAGCGGCGACGTGCTGGCCTACGCGGGCAGTGCCGATTTTTGGAACAATCAAATTGATGGTCAAATTGATATGATTCGAGCCCGGCGCCAGCCTGGCTCGGCGCTCAAGCCCTTTGTGTACGCGATCGCCTTTGAACGCGGCGTGACGGGCTCCGAAATGCTGGCCGATATTCCGACGAGCTTTTCGGAAAAAGATCTATCCACATGGGCACCCTCCAATTTCCACGGAAGCTTTGAAGGCCCGATCAGCGCGCGCGAGGCTCTCGCGGGCAGCCTGAATATTCCCGCGATTCGCCTGCTCGCCGATATTGGCCCGAAGACCTTGCTCGACCGGCTTCACGCGCTCGGCATGAATTCTCTCGATCGGGATGCAAGCCATTACGGTCTAGCTCTTTCACTGGGCAGCGGAGAAATTCAACTCAGCGAATTGGCCGCGGCATATATGGCTTTGGCGCGCGGAGGCGAAGCCATTCCGCTTCGAATGCGATTGAATGGGGAAAATTCTCAGCAATCCGATCGTGTACCTCCTCAAGGCATGCAAATCTTCGAGCCATCCGTGGCGGCGCTGGTGTCTGAAATTCTCTCCGATCCCCTTGCCCGTATCCGTGGCCTTCATGGCCAGGGACCTTTCGATTTAGGCTATCCCGTCGCGGTAAAGACAGGCACGAGCTCGGGTTTCCGCGATGCCTGGACGGCCGGCTACACGCATGAAAAAACCGTGGTCGTCTGGCTTGGCAATACCGACGCCGCGCCGATGCGGGAAGTGATGGGCTCCAGCGGCGCGGGGCCCCTCTTCGCCGACATCATGAGACGCGCCATGCGCGACGTAAACGCACGCAAACCCCTGTGGGATTCGCAGTGGCTCGTAGAAACCCAAGTGTGCCCGCTTTCTGGCAAGCCCCGCTCTTCCGCCTGTCCCGAAGAAGTAAGCCGCCGATTTGCCCGGGGTCACGAGCCTTCCGGTCACTGCGATATTCATGTGCACGCAAGCCCGCGCGCTCACGAACCAAGTGAAACACCATTCCGCTGCGATGAAAAAGGCTCCAGCACCATTGCGGTATTTCCGGAAGCCTTTGATTCATGGCTTTCATCGCTTCCCATGGGAGCACCTGGACGGGATAGTTTTGGAATTCCTTGGTATTCACGCCGCATGATCCCCGGCTGCGCGCAAGAGCAGGGCGGGCTGCCCGAGATACGCATTACCAAACCCGAAAATGGAAGCATTTTTAGTATCTCCAACGACGATTTCGCCGAACGCCAAGGCATCGAAATTGCCGCTCAAGTCAGTGGAGGCGATGAAATTGCTTTAGAATTCGTTGTAGATGGCCAAGTCGTCGGCCAATCCAAGGCACCCTATCGTATTCGGGTTCCAGCGCGGGCGGGAAGGCACGAGATTGTCGCCCGGCCCAAGAATCCAAGCTACTCAGCGATTATGACCCCCAGCCGATTCACCGTCCGGTAAATACGATCAAATGAACGGCATATCCTGTATTGAATCAGCGCAGATGCCGGTGTCCCGCCGTCTCTAACAGCATAGACAGCGAAAGCGGGTCCGCCGTACCTGATTGCCCAATGGCGTACATACGGAACAGCCGCAATCGCTCTGCGTCGTGAATAAACAGGGGATCTTTTAATTCGGCAGCCGCTGTCCGCAGCTCTTTTTCCCTATCCAGCAAATGCTTTGCCGCAACTTCCCGATCGCCCAGCGCAACACGCGCCGCCGCATCCAGAAGCGTCTCGCCCGACTCGAAGGCCGCAATGGTTCTCATCACAGAAGCATTGGCCGTCTCTTTGCTCTCCGGTTCATTTGTGGAAAATTTGATCGATATTGTTTTATTATCTATCGTATGCATGCGCCCCGCGCAATCTTTGTAATCGAGATCGACCGCGCCCACATCCGCGGTGCCCAGGGAAGCAGGAGCTTTTATCTTTAAAAGCAATGCGAATGCATCATTGCGGGCAAAGGTAGGAATGAGAAATCGCATGCTTTCACCGCGCTGCGCGGGCGGCCTGTAGGCCATCCCTTCCGCTCCCGCGGCGTTTGAGCCATACACTTTCAACAACTCCATCGAAGGCGAAAGCCGCACCCGAAGCTCCACCGATGTCGCCGCCAAATCGAGCTTCTTCCCGAGTTCGGCGAAAAGAGCAGGAGCCAATTGTTCCGAATTGTGAACGAAATAATAAGTCCCCGCGCCCTCCCTCGACAGAGCCCCCAATAATTCACTGCCCTCGGGGCTTTCCAATCCAAAAGAACTGGTTTGAATTCCGTTTTGAAAAGCATCAAAGGCGAGTTTGGTCAGCGCCCGCGGACTTTCCTCGCCCATATTGGTGTGTCCGTCCGAAAGCACCAGCACCGACGAAACCGGGTGCTGAAGGCGAGAAGCTGCGGCCGCATTTTTAGCTTGTTCGTACGCAAGAGAAAGCCCTGCAAAGAGATTGGTGCCTCCCTCCGCCCGAATGGATAAAATCGACTGTTCAATTGAATGGATACGGCTTCCAATTGGTCCAGGCGCGACCACCACACGGGCCGAATCCGAAAAACTCACCAAAGAAAAACCATCTTGCGGCGAAAGCCTGTGAAGCAGCCCAATTGCCGCTTTTTGCGCGGCCTGCAGATGCGAACCCTCCATCGAACCGCTCTTGTCGAGTACCAAATGAACAAAGACCGGAGGCCGTTCCGCGGGGACAATATCTGAAGATTGAAGCGCAATACGAACGTGAAATGCTCCGCCTTCCGGCCCTAATTTTTCCCGCTCGGTATCGACAGCCATATCGAGCGATTGCTCCCGCGGCATTATCCATCGGGGCGCACCGGGCAACGCCGTCTCATTCAGAAGATCGCGCTCGTGCGGAGGCCCGAGGGCCGCCCCAAATACATCGATAAATGAAGCGAAATCTACGCCTTCCGGCCGGTAGGGCGTCGCCCTTCGATCGCCCGGCCCCGAATGAATCTGTTCAAACCAAAAGTCGGGGGATAATCCCTCCGGTGTTCCCTGCTCAAACGAGCGCGGAACCAAATGCCCCTCACCGGACATGGATTGATACAGCGCACTGGTTTTTTCGAGTTCTTGCTGAAGGCGCTTGCGCTCTTCTTCATAGTCGCGCGTCTGTTCTTCAAGCCTCTCCCGCAAAAAAACAGCGCGCTTGTGCGCGAGAAAGGCCGAACCCACAAATGCGGCAATCAGCGTGCCTAAAAGCATTCCAATACATTTGTATTTAAATGCAATTTGATTCATAAGCCTTCCTGAGCAGCGTCTTATTTCTCAGAACACGCGGCCAAAGCAAAGCTTGGATTTGAAAAAAAATTTAATATGACTGTGGCCTAGAAGCCTTCCGCGCAGGCCGCCGCCGCGGAGAATAGGCGCTTAGACGGGCGAGGGCGCCAAAGATCCACAGCGCATGGGTTTGGAATGAAAAATCGGCGGGAGATGGGCTTGCCGAGCAACCCGCGCAGCCTCCTCCCGAGGGCGGTAGCGCGGGACTCACACTCATGGCCGGAGGTGCCTGCGAGGGCTCCGTGGTATTTTCTGTATTGGAAGGTGATTGAATGGTATTGGCCGGCTCTGGAGGCGCGGGTTCGGAATCCGGCTTGGAAGATGAAGCTGAATGGCTAGGCAAATCGTTGGTTTTTGGCGGCTGCGAGGCTTTCCCTTTATTTAGATCGATCTCCTTTATATCCTCGGCCGCTTCGCTACTCGCCTTGGTTCTCGAACACAGTCCAGTGCCCAGCTTGCCCGTGTCAGGGTTTTTAAAGGCATACACCAGATATGTTTTGCCATTCGCAAAAGGAAAACCACAGCTCGCCGTACTCCCGGAGGTGATCACCGAAACGGTTTTTCCCTTCTCTGCGCCCTTCCAAGCCCGCAGCACGACGAACGTAATGGGTGCCATTGCGCTTGAAATGCTCAGGCCCCCTTGTGCCCTCTGTCCGCCGCTTTGGACTGTGCCTTCAAATACGGCATCCGCGTCCTGCAAGGCTTCTACGGGCGTTCGGGGAGGGGCGCAGGAGCAGGCTCGGGCATCCGGCGCAGCATAGGTTAAAATCCCAAGGAGTGCAGATGCAATAAAATTGTGTTTGAATCCAATCGGTATTTTCATACAATTCAACCGTTATTCGCTCCAGGCATTCGCAGTTCTGAAAATGGAAACGAGTTCAAAGCGTTGTCCAGCGTCTTCTCCGGCTTCCGCCGCATAGGCTTGATTGATGACGTGTAAAATCGTCGAAAGGGTTTCCTGATCGAGAATACAATCGGCGTCAATGCTCGATATCTGATCGGATGTAAAATTGCGGAAACAAGCCGTGATTGAATTCGCCCCATGATTGACGATAGGCAATCCGATCGTTTTGCCCATGCGTATCGGCAATCCGTGGGAGCGGCAGAACAAGGGGCGAAAGGGATAGATATCGCATTTGCCCTCGGCATTTAATGCGCTGCACTTTTCGGGATCGGGATGGCCGGCGCGCTCGGCCAGCCGGCGCCGAATGTCTTGAGGCAGCGTGCGCAGTCCTTCGGCAATCATGGCTCTTTCGGCGGCGGTCACCGAAAGCTGTACATGGCAGCAATCGCTGCAGCCGGTATGGCATTGCATGGAGCCGCCATAACGCTCTTGGACGCGATTAAAAAATAGATCGGTCTTGCGTATCAGTTCGTTGAGGCGGTTTAGGGATTGAAAGGGCGTATTCAATGCGGGGCCAGGCTAACATGCCAGGGGCCCGCTTATGCCGGTGAAATGATACCCACTGGACAGCTCACGCCCGTACCGCCCAGTCCACAATAGCCGCCTGGATTTTTGGCGAGATACTGCTGATGGTAGTCCTCGGCATAATAGAGTTCAGTAGCCGGGATAATTTCTGTCGTTATGGCACCGTATCCTGCTTCATTGAGCGATTTTTGAAAGGCCCTTTTTGAAGCTTCGGCCATTTTTAACTGATCCTCATCGAAACAATAAATGCCTGAGCGGTATTGGGTTCCGGCATCGTTGCCTTGGCGCATGCCCTGGGTTGGATCGTGGTTCTCCCAAAAAATGCGCAATAGCGCTTCATAGCTGGTGAGTTTGGGATCAAATACGGCCAATACGACTTCATTGTGCCCTGTGTAGCCGCTGCATACTTCTTTGTAGGTCGGATTCGGCGTATACCCGCCGGCATATCCCACCGCCGTGGAATACATGCCCCGCGCTTTCCAAAATTGCTTTTCGGCGCCCCAAAAACAGCCCATCCCAAACATGGCGCGCTGCATGCCTTCCGGATAGGGCGGCAATAAAACCGTATTGAGTACGTAATGTTTATTGGTGACGGGCATTCGCTCGGAACGGCCGGGCAAAGCTTCGTGCTTTTCTGGCATTCGAATTTTATGGCTGCTGATCCACATGGCCTTACGAATACGGTTCGATAGGGCCGCGGTTTCAATTTTTGTAGGGGGGAGTAAAAGTAGAGACGGGTGCCGGGCGCACTTTTATCGATAGGAGAAAAGAATCAGCGGCCGGCCTGTTCAAAAATCTCGACGAAGGATTTGTAGCTGTTCGCAATGCGCGTTACGGCTTCCTCCCTCGAGATTTCCTTGGCCCGAAACGCAACCAACGGATCCCAAAACGTCGTGCGGCCCACGGCAAATCCAATAAAGCCCGGAACTCCGGCCGCCGCCTTAAGCCATTCAACAACTTTCTTGTCGTCTTCGCCGCGGCCCAAAATAATGCAGCCCACGCCATCGCGTCCGCCGCGCCGCGCTGCTTCCGCCACGCGCGCGCAGTCTTCGCGGGAATCCAAGCCTTCAATCTTCCACACGTCCGGCTCCACGCCCGCGTCCTGAAGAATATGAATGGCGCGAATCATTAAATTGGGGCGGACATTTCGATCGTATTCTTTCTTGTTTCCGCCCACCGCATCCAATTGAGCTTTTTCGGCGGGGACCAAGAGCTCAAACATGTATTTGCGGCCATGGCTGTGCAGAAAATCCGACAAACGCTTTAAACGGGCCGTCTGCCGTTCATTCATGCCCGGATCTCCCTCGGGATTGTAACGCACCAGCACTTTGCAGAAGGTTGGATTGAAGGCTTCGATATGCGCGCCGAATTCGTCGCCGTACTCAAAATCGAATTCATCCTGGCCGCTCTTTTCAGCGGGCATCGCGAGCGCGAAACCGCTCTCTTTGGCGTCCCGCGCAACCGCACCGCCGAATTGCTCGTCCACCAAAATACCCGCCCGATCCTTGGGCACGCCCTGGTTCACCGCCTGTTTGAAACCATCGTAAATAACGGCTTTCGCTGCGGCGATCTCTGCGGTCTGCTCCTCGGAAAGGGCGCCTTTCCAGCCAAACATTTTTGATTGAAATGATCCTCGGTGATCGAAAGGCAGAATATACAAAGGAGAATTGTAGCCCACGCTCATGGTATTGTGCTCCGTTCGTCGTATATCAATTCGCGATTTGGTGCTTCCTGTTACTGACAGGGCCGCCTTGTGTCAATGGGGCGATTTTAGGTTTGGATTTTAGGTTTGTTTTAGGTTTGAACGAGTGCGCTCATCATGAAGCACAGCTTTTTTCGTTCCGCACAGCGAGCAGCGGATTGAACAGCAGGCATTCGCTCGTGATAGGCTCGGCGCAAATGTCCGGAGTGAGCGTGCGTGACGATTGAGATCGGTGCCGTTCTAGGCGGCAGATATAGGCTCGAGCGTCAGCTTGCCGCGGGCGGTATGGGATCGGTGTGGCTCGCGTCGTCCATGGCCGGCGGAGCTCAAGTCGCCATTAAAGTGCTCGATTTAGAGGCCGCCGCGGAAACACCGGATGCCCGTTCGCGTTTTGAGCGCGAGGCGCGCGCGGTGAGCCGCCTTTTGCATCCCAATATCGTGCGGGTTGTCGATTTTGGCTTTGATGAGGTCACGCCTTTTTTCGTGATGGAGCATTTGTCCGGCGAGAGCCTGGAAGACAGGCTCCGAAAGCGAAAGCGCTTGCCTCTTCCCGAACTCGCCGGGCTGCTTCGCCAGATTGAGGGCGGGCTTTCCACGGCGCACGAGGCGCGCATCATTCATCGGGATTTAAAGCCTGGAAACCTCTTCCTCGCGCGGACGCCCGCGGGTGAAGAAGTCGTGAAGATTTTGGATTTCGGCATCGCCAAGCAAACCGACGTACAAATCGATCACAGCACAAAAACCGGTGAATTCATGGGCTCGCCGCACTACATGAGCCCCGAGCAGATCCGCGATTCGAAGGGGATCGACACGCGGAGCGATCTGTGGTCGCTGGGCATTGTGCTCTACCGGGCCATCACCGGAACGCTGCCTTTTCCGGGGACGACGCTGGGCGCGGTGCTCGCCGATGTTCTCAGCGGGACGATTCCAAAGCCTTCGGAGATCGTGGCTGATCTGCCGCCCTCCATCGATGCATTTTTCGAGCGGGCGCTCGCGCGTGATCGCAATCAGCGTTTTTCCTCGGCCCGAGAGATGGCCGATGCTTTTGCGGCGATCGCCGCGCCGGAGCCGCCCGCAGAGCCCGCGCCGGATTCTCAGGATCGGCCCACGATGGATTCACCGATGGCGACGGCAACGCCGTTCCCCGCCGCGCCTTTGGGCCAGCCCTTGGAGACCGTTGAACGCGCGCCCGATTCCAAAACGCAATTGTGGGCCTCCAATTCGGGCGTAATGCAGACGCCCGCTCCGAGAGAGCAAGGATCGTGGGCGCCGGGGCCTGAAAGCAATCCGGCGATTCCGGTGCAGCCTGTCAATCCGTACATGCATTCAGCAAATACATCTGGATTGACTGCCCGGCCTTCGCAGCCCGCATGGCCCACGCAGGAAGGCGCCTATCCGCAGCGTCCGCCTACCCCTCCGCCTTCACAGCCCGGGCCGCCGCCGGATTGGAGCGGTTCATCGAGGCGAATGCAGTCGCCTGTATTGCAAGCGCCTCCAGCCGCGCCCGTTTCGGAGGGCCTCTCGTGGGCCGCGAAGGGAGCCATTTCGATCGGATTGTCGGTCATGGCGGCGTTATTGCTTGTTGTGCTTCTCCGGGGAGGCGGACAGGAAAGCGGAACAAGCGGTGCCAATACGGTGCCATCGTATATCAATTCGATCGAAATTCAACCGAACCCACCGCCGACGGCGCCTGAAAATTCAGCGGCGTCTACCGGTGTGCCCGAAGAAAGCGGCAGCGGCGGCGTTGAAGGCGTCATTGAAATGCAGGAAGGCTCGGGCGTTGAAGAGGCGCTCGAGGCCAATCCCGAACTGATGGAAGGCGCGGATGCGGGCGTCGTTGCCAAATACAAAATCCCCCCAATACCCCCTGGAAAAGGGCGTTTGATCATCACATCGAAAGTTGGCCCCTGCAAAGTCACGGTGAACGGGCAGTCTGCGGGATCGACGCCTGTGCATGTATTTGTCGCGCCTGGCAAAGTGAAGGTGTATTGCCGGCTTCAGACGGGGTCGACCAAGTCCATGGAAACCACGGTGCCTAAATCGCGGACGACATTTTTGACATTTAAAAAATAATTATTTTAAGGCTGTTTTGCGTGCGAAAAATGCCGCGAAAAATGCTGAATGAAAGCGCGGTGAATATCCAGCGCCGGTTCATTTCCCAAGGCCAGTTCGCGCGCGCGGTAGCCGCTTTCAATGCATTCGATGGTAATGCTCCGGCCCGCGTGCTGAAACTTCAAACGAAAATCTTTAATGGCGAGCAGCATCCCTCCCTCGATAGCGCGGATACGGCGGTAGGGATGAGGCTGAGGGCCAAGATTCAAAATGCGCTCGGCGGGTTCGGTTAAATCGATTCCAAAAGCGGTTTTTAGCCATTGAGCTTGTTCCGCGGCTATCGCGCTCCAGCTCACTTCATAGCCCGGTTTTGGATCGCGGGGCGTCTCTTGAGAATCAGGTGTAAATCCGATCGTATTTTCCTCTTCGAGCCATCCAGCCTTTGCATTGGGAAAAGCATCGGTATAAGCGATATAGGGTTTAATATCTAAAATAGGTGTTTCATCGATTAAATCGGCGTTTCTTATATGCAAAATCAGGCCGTCAATCCTATCGAGCTTCACCGCGCTCAATCCAATAGGATTGGGACGGTAAGGAGCGCGGGTAGAAAAGACGCCGCGGCGCCCGGACGAGCTCCGGGGCGGCAAGACCTTAGGGCGGAAATTCTTATTGAGATGAAACCAAAAGATAACCCAAATAATATCAAAGCCTTCTAAATCCGAAAGAGCGTGTTCATAGCCTTGGCCTTTAAAGAGCTCGATGGTGGCGGGCACATCGCGCATGGCGGCGGGCTGGCGGGGCGTGCTCACGCGATCGCGAAAGGGCGTGCGGGCGATTCCAATCGGAGTGAGGCTGAGTGGCTGAAGCATGCTGAGCCAAATGCCTAGCTTTGCGCCGCCGGCAAAGAAATCACAAAGCGGCGGCGCGTGAAAAAGAATGTTGACAGGCGTATTTTGATATGAAAAAAGGGGCTTGCTGTAACGCCCCCGTAGCTCAGAGGATAGAGCAGCGGTTTCCTAAACCGTTGGTCGGACGTTCGACTCGTCTCGGGGGCGCCAATTGGACTGTATTTTTGCCTAATTCGATGATATTTTAGGCACTTTGGCAAAATCTTCTTCGTAGCCGCTTTGCAGCGTGCCAAATAGCCAATCCCAGATCAGGGTATAGAAGCCAAAATTGTAGTCACCGCATTGGTGGTGCCTCGTGTGAAAGGTGCCTCCGGTAATCCAGCGGAGCGCAAATAGCCGTGGCCAATTCGATGGATAGGGTTCCACACCCGCATGGCCGAGCGTCCCAAAAAATACATTGAGCGCTAAATACAGCGACATGCCCAGCCACGAGGCCGGATACAGCGTGATGACCAAAAGCCACAGCGCGCCAAAGCCCAGGTTTTCAAGAGGATGCAGTACAAAGAGGGAAAGCGGATAGGGCTCCGTAATTTCATGATGTAACCGGTGCGCGAACGAATACAATCGGGGATGATGCGCAATCCGGTGAAGCCAGTACATGGTGAAGTCCATAATGAGCAAAAGCGAAAGCGTATCGAGCCATGCCCATAGGCTTGTATCGTTGCGGAAATGAATAATTCCCCTGCGCCATAGAAATAAGCCCGCCAGCGTGACCAGTGAATTCTGCACGACATTATAGAGCGCAATCGCAATATAGCGTTTGGGAATAGGGTTTTGCGTTTCCCGGATGACTTTGCGGGCTGAAAATAATCGGGCACACAGCGCACCAAAACTCAGGGAAAGAAAGAAGATGAGCGCATTTTCGGCGAGCAGGGCCGCGAAAATCGTTATTAAATTGGCCCGCTCGAGCCATTGAATGAGGGCACTGAAATCCATTGAATGAGGCTCCACGGTAGGGGTATTTATTTTCGATGGCAAGCGGGTGTTGTGGAGAAGAGCATTACAATCTTAAAAAAGTTACTACATCAACGATGATAATGTATCTTGACGCGAGACTCCGGCGGGCCTAGCCAATGAGCCTATCGAGGGATTTTAATGAGCGCGACATCCAAAGAAGATTTTCTAGCGTCTATTGCCGAGCTCGAGGCCCAATTGCCTGACGCGCCGGCGGAAATGCGGCCTCTTTTGGAGCAGCAGATCCAAAATATGCGGGGGATGCTGCCGATGTTTGAAAAAATCGACGAGGGCAGGGCTCGCTATGCCTCGCTCCGACCCGAGCTTTCAGGCCCGGTAAGGGCATTTTTTACGCCCGAGCATCCCGCTGAAATACCTTCGTGGATCGATGATTCAATCATGCGAACGGATATTTCCGAAATGATGCTGCGCTGCCCGGAAGGCGCGCGTGTGTACGATTTTGAAGATAGTTTGAGCTGCGCAATTCCCTTGGGTCCCGGCATGATTCCGCGCCGCCACGGGCTTTCGATCAATTTTTATAAATCGACGGGTGGCCTTGAATCCCAAAGTTATTATGAAAATGGCTGCCTGCGCTGGTCAATTCATTATCATGCGACGGGCGGCCGTTCTTCGGTGGGCTTTTATGTGGGCAATGAGCCAAAGGTTTATTTGGAGCAGGGTGTGCATACGGCATATGCTCCCAATGGCTGTATTACATCGCAGAGCGCGTGGTCGCAGGGGACTCGTCATGGCTGGACAAAGCTGTGGGAGGAAGATGGCTATCCAATTGGGGCAACATTTTATGAGAATGGAAAAGCCATTGGCGAAATGATGCCGGATGGCTCGCAGCGCCGCTTGGATTGACCTTTATTCGGGGTGAAGTACAACCGCGGCGTCGAAATCAAAACCAGCCTTTCCATCGGCCCCAAACACACTTTTTAAATCCACAATGCGGATATAGCGCGCCCGGCTTTGGCCGATGGTGCTCAAATCGAAAAAATCACCTCCAGATACCATCGGATTTTCCGCGGATAGATCCGGCATCGTGTTGGCGAGCACGGGATGCACGCCCGCGCAGGACGATGTTTCAGGTGACGCGGTGTCGCAGGGGAATTCGTAAAATACCTCGCCGTCTTCGCTCACCGAAACCAGGCCCAGCTCTTTAAATACGCTGCTGCTTCCATTGATAACGAAAGGATTTTCAAAGATGGTAAAATCGGCGCCTTCACCATCGGTGGCTGGGGTAGCCAATTCGATGGTAATTTCACCGCCCATTCCCAGGGACAATACATCGGTGCTAATGCTTTCGCCATTGGGATTGGGCGGGCCGAGCACAATATCCGGCATTCGATCTTGTCCAAAGCCCGCGCCGCCGCCGGCTTTAAAGGCGACGACGCGGCATGCGTAGGGCGCGTGCTGGAGGCTGCATTCATCGGCCGGCGGGGCGTTTTCGGTGTCGGCGCAGGCGGCTAGGAGGACGGAAGTGAATAGGCAACAGAGATGTTTATTCATCCCCGCATATTAGAACCAATCTCAAAAACCTACTGCGCTCCCCAGGGCGTCGGTTGTCGTCCTCAAAATACACTTGTATTCCTGCGTCCTCCGTCCTAGCCCTGGGGCGCTCGTTACGCTTTTTGAGATTGGTTCTACATATAGGCTTCGAGGGGAGGACAAGCGCAGACGAGATTGCGATCGCCGAAGGCATTGTTGAGCCGCCCAACCGCAGGCCAATATTTGCGGTATCGCGTCCACGGCGCGGGAAATGCAGCGGTTTCGCGGGAATAGGGATGATTCCATTCCGGTGCGGTTACAAATACGGCTGTATGGGGAGCGTTTTTTAAAGGATTGTCGCTTCTCGGCATCTGGCCTTCTTCAATCGCACGGATTTCCCCGCGGATTGAAATCATCGCTTGGCAAAAGCGATCGAGTTCGGCTTTGGGTTCGCTTTCGGTGGGTTCGACCATCAGCGTGCCGGGAATGGGGAAGGACATGGTCGGCGCGTGAAAGCCGTAATCCATAAGGCGTTTGGCGATGTCGTCCACTTCTATGCCTGCCGATTCTTTGAAGGGCCGCACATCCAAAATGCATTCGTGGGCAATGCGGCCGTGAGCGCCGCGGTAGACCACTTCGTAATGGCCGCGCAGCCGTTCCGCGATGTAGTTGGCATTGAGAATCGCAGCTTCGGTCGCTCGCTTTAGGCCGTCTCCGCCCATCATTTCAATGTAGGCCCAGCTTATTAAAACTATGCTCGCGCTGCCCCAGGGAGCCGCCGATATGGCGCCAATCCCATCGGGTTTTCCTAAATCAACAACGGAATGGCCAGGAAGGAATTTCCCAAGATGGGCGGCCACGCCGATCGGACCCATGCCCGGGCCGCCGCCTCCATGCGGGATGCAGAAGGTTTTATGGAGATTTAAATGGCAGACATCCGCGCCGAAATCGCCGGGGCGGCAGAGCCCCACCTGCGCATTCATGTTGGCGCCGTCCATATAGACTTGGCCGCCATTTTCATGAACAATCTCGCATATCCGTTTGATTTGTTCCTCGAAGACGCCGTGGGTCGAGGGATAGGTGACCATGAGGCAAGAGAGCTTGTCTTTGTTTGCAATGGCCTTCTTTTCAAGGTCGGCGAGATCGATATTGCCGTGGGTGTCGCATTGAACCAAGACGACATTGAGCCCCGCCATCACAGCCGAAGCCGGATTGGTTCCATGCGCAGAGGTCGGGATTAAACAAATATTGCGGCCACCTTCGCCGCGGCTTTCGTGATATTTTTGAATGACGAGCAGGCCCGCGTATTCGCCTTGAGAACCCGCGTTGGGCTGCAGGCTAATGCAGGGGAAGCCCGTGCACGCAGAAAGCGCGGCTTCGAGCCGGCGGAAGACTTCTTGATATCCCTGCGCCTGCGATAGGGGAACGAAGGGATGCAGGCCATTCCAATCGGGTTCGGTGATGGGAATCATTTCGGCCGTGGCATTTAATTTCATGGTGCACGAGCCAAGCGGAATCATCGAATTGGCCAGCGAAAGATCGCGATCTTCAAGCGTGCGCAGGTAACGGAGCATGTCCGTTTCCGAGTGGTAGTTGTTGAAGGTCGGATGGGTGAGGTACTCCGAGCTCCGGCGAAGCTGTTCTGGAAGGTTCTGGCTGGCTTCACCCGCAAGCTGTTCAATGCTGAGCGATGAGGCCCGCTCTCCTCCAAAAACGGCAAGCAAATCCATTAGATCGGATATTTGTACAGTTTCATCCAGGCTTAATCCAATTCGATCGTTACCGGCATGGCGGAGATTCATTTGCTTCTGTTCCGCGGCTTCATGCCAGGATTTAATTTGGCTTTCGCTCCCTTTAATGGTGAGCGTATCGAAAAAGCTTTTATTTTCGATTTCGAGGCCGAGCTGTTTAAGGCCATGCGCGAGCACGCTTGTCATGTTGTGCACGCGCTCGGCGATGGCGCGAATGCCTTTGGGGCCGTGATATGCGGCATACATCGACGCCGTGACCGCGAGCAGGGCTTGGGCCGTGCAGATATTGCTGGTGGCCTTTTCGCGGCGTATATGCTGTTCGCGCGTTTGAAGCGAGAGCCTGAGCGCCGCGTGGCCATGGGCGTCCTTGGAAACGCCGATAATGCGGCCGGGCATTTTCCGGACGAATTCTTCCTTGGTCGCGAAATAGGCCGCGTGGGGGCCGCCATAGCCCATGGGAACGCCGAATCGCTGGGTGCTGCCCACGGCCGCGTCCGCTCCAAATTCAAAAGGAGGGGTGAGCAATGCGAGGCTAAGGATATCGGCCGCGACGATAAGCATGGCATCCGATGCGTGAAGGGCTTCGCCAAGGCTTTTAAAATCGTCGATGGAGCCCGAGGTGTCCGGGTATTGAACGAGGGCTCCAAACAATTTCGTCGAAGTGCCAGGCGATTCGATATTTAATGATCTGTAGTCGCCGACGATGATTTCAATGCCCAAAGCCGCGGCGCGGGTGCGCACCACATCGATGGTTTGGGGATGGCAGGCATTGGACACGAAAAATGCATTTTTCTCGGCGCTTCCTTTATAGCCTTGAGCCATATGCATGGCTTCCGCGGCGGCCGTCGCTTCGTCGAGCAGCGATGCATTCGCGATCTCGAAGCCTGTGAGATCCATGATCATCGTTTGAAAATTCAAGAGCGCTTCCAGGCGTCCCTGCGCCACTTCGGGCTGGTAGGGCGTGTACGGCGTGTACCAGCCGGGGCTTTGAAGCACGTTCCGCAGTATTACGGGCGGGGTGATCGTGCCGTGATAGCCCATGCCGATATAGGAGCGATAAATTCGATTTTTGGCGCCGAGGGCGCGGGAGAGCGCGAGAAGCTCGTGTTCGCTTTTGGCGTGTCCGATTTCAAGCGGAGCCGCGCTGCGGATGGCATCGGGAACCGTTTGATGCATCAGCGCATCGAGGGATTCGGCGCCGACGGTGCGGAGCATTTGTTCAATGTCCTCGGCGCTTGGGCCAATATGGCGGCGAACGAATTGATCAGGGTGATTTAGGTTTAATGACATGGCGTGTCTCGGTGGGCGCGGAGCATACACGGATGCCCTGCCTTGGGAAGAAGCGATTGGGTTTTTGATAATTTTTTGAGCGTGTTTTAAATAAAGTTCAATTTAATTTTAATCGGGATTTAGGCCGTTTTGATGACGCGCTGGGCTAATGGGCGCTGGTCTTGAGGAATTCGCCGTAGGCAGCGGCATCGAGCAAGCCGTTGAGCTCGCTGAGATCGGCGGGCTCCATTTCAATCATCCAGGCTTGGCCATAGCAGTCGTCGTTGACGAGTTCGGGTTTGGTCTCCAGCTCGGTGTTGATGCGGCGGATTTTCCCGCTGATCGGAGCGAACAGATCGCTGAGGGTTTTTACGCTTTCAATTGTTCCAAAGGCTTTTCCCTGGGTAATCGTGTCGCCGGCCTTGACATCTAAATTGACGAGGGTGATGTCGCCGAGCTGATCGACGGCAAAGGCCGTGATGCCCACGAGAACACAGCCATTCTCCTCTTTCGCCCATTCGTGATCTTTGCTGTACTTCCGGTCGGGTCTGACTTCATCTGATGCCATGTGTACTTGCTCCAATTCAATTTCAATTGTTGAATGCAGTCGCTATTAAACACTTATGAGCGGTTGCCTATACAATTCAATGAAATAGCATTTAGATTAAATTGCTAGGCGCGCTTATAAAATGGGGTTTTTACAACCGTGGCTTCCACCGTGCGGCCCCGGCAATCGACCAAAAAGGTTGTGCCAATCGCGCTCATGGAAGCGGGTAAATAGCCCATTCCAATGTTTTTGCCGAGCGTCGGCGCCGGGCTGCCGCTGGTGCAGATGCCCACTTTGGCGCCTGAATTATCCAGGAGGGGATAACCATGGCGGGCAATTCCGCGGCCGGTCATTTCAAAGCCGACCAATTTGCGCGAAGGGCCTTGAGCCTTGATTTTTTCGAGGGCTGCCCGTCCGATGAAATCGCCCTTTTCGAATTTGACGACCCAGCCCAGGCCCGCCTCGATGGGATTGGTTGTTTCGTCGATATCATTTCCATACAAAGAAAGCCTCGCCTCGAGGCGGAGGGTATCGCGCGCGGCCAATCCCGCTGGAACCAGGCCGAGCGGCGCGCCGAGCGCGAGCAATGTTCGCCATAAGCCAGGCGCATCTTCGGGCGAGCAGAATATTTCCACGCCGTCTTCGCCCGTGTAGCCGGTGCGCGCGACGGTGCAGTGCACATTGGCGAGCACGGCATCGCGGAAGCGAAAACTTTTTAACTGAGAAAGCGCGGGGCCGTCGCCGCCTGTGAGCGCCAGGATTTCAAGGGCTTTGGGGCCTTGGAGCGCGAGCATCGCGGTCTTGTCGGACACGTCTTCGAAGTTGCAATGATTTTCGGCGGCCTTGCGGAAATGGGCGGCCATTTTATCGTGGTTCGACGCATTGCAGACGATGAGCCAGCGCGTTTGCGAGATGCGGTAAACGATGAGGTCGTCCAAAATGGTGCCCGCCTCATTGCAGGCGGCTGTGTAGACGGCCTGGCCATCTTCGAGGGCGCCTGCATTGTTGGTAATCAAATAATCGACGACCTGGCCCGAATATTCGCCTTCCAGGATGAGTTCGCCCATGTGCGAAACATCGAAGAGGCCGGCGGCGGTGCGGACCGCCTTGTGTTCCTCGCTCACACCTGTGTATTGAACGGGCATTTCCCAGCCCGCGAAGGGCACCATCCGGCCCTGGGATTTCAGGTGTTCTTCGTAGAGCGGAGTACGGCGCAATTGGGTTTGAGCGTCTGCGGTGGTCACGGGAGCGCTTTAACCGATTTAAGAACGGGCTTCTAGCGTTAAATGTCTATTCGAGCTGGGTCGGGTCCAGCACTTGGCCTTGAGGCGTCAAGCCAAGCTCTTTCCAGCGCTCTTCCTCGCTCAATCCTTCCTTGGCGGGGGCGCGGCTTTCATTGCGGACGACGAGTTGGGTGAGCGCGCCTTGGGCGATCACTTCGATGTGCAATTGAGCCGCCGGTTTTTCTTTGAGCGTGGCCTTTTCAAAAATGGTTTTGGCCGGACCGGTTTCAACTCGTTCGGCAACAATATATTTTCGAATGTAATTGGCCACTTGCTCGGCGGGAATTTGGCCGTGGGCGAAGACGGCATCGGGGAAGCGCGCCTCAATTTGCATGCGGCGCGGAAGCACGAGGCCGAAGGCTTCTTCTTTTCCCAAGGCGAGTTCGCCCGGAGCCAATTGATCGGCGGGCGCCGTTGCGGCAGGCGTCGGAGTTTGCGCGCCGTTATCGGGAGCCGGGCTTTTTCCCTTGCACCCCGCGATAAATCCGCACGAAATGGCGGCCAATGCGATAATTATTCGACGATGCTTGCCCATGAGTCAATCTTAACGAATTGTTTGGGTGGCGGAAGATTTTCTTCGTAGGTATTGGTAACGGAGCCCTGCGAGGAAGCGCCTGATTTACCCGTTTGATACACGAGTTTGTATTCACCGTTGCTGGCTTGATTGAAACTCCACACGGGGCCGAAGAAAGGATCGTTGGATACACCGATATCGGAGCACGACGGCACTTGGCCGATTGCGACACCAAATACGGTTGTGCCGGGCGCCTGGTCTTTTGAATAGACATAGCCTTGGGCAAGATTGGCGGCGTCGACGGCATATTTAGCCTGCGGGAAAGGATTGCCTGCGCCGGGCGGCAATTGAGGATCGGCCGCGGGATCGTCCTGATATTTTTTAATGTAATGAACGCCCCACACCGAGCCATATCCAAGCGCGCAAGCCGTATTATTTCCGAGCGGCGGTGTATATGTTGCGAAATAAGCCGTTCCGTCGAAGAGTGAAATCGGACCTGTCACGCGCTTTCCGTCCGAAAATGGAATCACCCA
This sequence comes from uncultured Polyangiaceae bacterium, assembly GCA_964537685.1. Taxonomy (GTDB): domain Bacteria; phylum Myxococcota_A; class Polyangia; order Polyangiales; family Polyangiaceae; genus CAZICM01. The sequence goes on along the minus strand of CAZICM010000038.1, from coordinate 50,638 downwards.
ATTTTCCGAGCGGACGAAATTGGTTCCATTGAGTTTTTCGCTGATGGACCAGACGCGGGTTTGAACATTGCTCGCCGTAAACGTTTCTTGATCTCCCGTTGAAAACAAAATGACGGGGTTGCCAACGTTATCGATTGAAATGACAGGCGGAGTTTGAATTGGCTCGCCGGAATTGGGTGTGTCGGAATTGAGAGAATGGCCGTCCCAGGCGAGTTCGGCGGACCAAAACTGCGGTTCAGGATTGCGCAGATCGAGGCGCCAGAGGGTTCCATCGGCATCCCCGACGAAAATGCGGTCAGCCACTTGGCCGGATTGAGTTGGGAATGCGACAGGAATGCCTGTGATTGGAGAATCAAAGGGTACGATCTTATGCCGATCGTTAGGCATTGCAGGGCCGTCGGTTGCCGCGCCCCGGAAATTCATCAATACCTCGCCAGTGTCGAGACGAACGATCGAAATCGAACGGGCGGCTCCGGGTGTGGGACTATTGGATTCGCCCCAGCAACGCACGGATTGGCGCGGGGCAAATCCATTGGGCGATTGAATATTGGGGAAATTGTTTTGAGCCCGGAGGCAGTTGCCGGCTTTAAGAGGTGCTGTGCCGCCCGGTAAAATGGCCACGGCGATTTCCCGCAGAACTGGGTCGCCTGATTTTTTATAGCCAATGGTCGCAATGGCGGGCGTCACAGCCGATTTGCCAAATAGCGGTGAACCATCATCGGATGTTGCCAATTGCCAAAGGAATTTAGGCTCGGCAGGGTTGGTAATATCGAGCGCGTAATAAAATCCTCCGCCCGCGCCTCCGCCCGCGAGAAGAATGGTGTTCCATTTCGCGCCGCCGGCGCTGCCTCCAGCAATGGCTTGAGATTGCGTGCGTTCAAAGACTACATCTTTTACAATGGGCGCGCCATCCAATAAAATGGCCTGCTGATCGTAGGTGGGAAGCAGGTGCGGAAGGACGTGCGGCGGGATAAATGACCACAGTTCATTATTGGAATCGGTATCGACTTTTAATGAATCATTGGCGTCGCTCGCGGCCACTTTAAATGCATGAAGCTGACCATCGGTCGTCGCCGTATACAATACAACAGGACGTTTGCTGACAACTGGATCGCTTGCAAATACAGCATAGGATTCGTCGCGGCGGGCCACAACGGGAGGTGCAACCATAACGGGTGTGGAGTGATAAATACTGCCGAGAACGCTGCATTCAGGGCAGCTCACGCTCTTCTTCCGGGTCTCTGGAGCGTGGGGCAGGTTATTTTCGCCCACATACCATCGAATGAGGCGCTCGGTGCAGGTCACACCGTCGGAGGCTGAAAGCCTTGTGGCGCAGGCAGATGGAGGTGCGTTGGGAGGAATTTCCAATGCTTCTGAATTGACTTTGAGCGTTGCGGCGAATGCTGTGCCGTCGAGCAATGCATTGTTGCCTGTCATCGCTCCGCTGTATTGGCCAATGCCGTCGTTTCCATTGGGAACAAGGCGAATGCTGCGGCGGGAGTAAATTTCACCGGTCAATTGCTTTGTGCCGATTACCGTAAACAATTGGCGGGGATGGGCGGCATCAAAATTGTTTACATTTACATGAAATCTGTCGCCAATGCTTTCATTAATGGGCTTAAGATTGGCGCCGAGCTGTCCGTTTTGGACTTCGCACACATAGCGCTTGCGCTCGAGGTTTCCGGTCCACATATCGCTGGACACAGGCACATCAAAGGACGAAACGAATTGGTAGCCCGCAGCCGATGCATTGCCGGATGCGGCTGTTGCGCCGCCCGCCGATGCCAGCACGGGAACAGTGCGGCTGGTGGAGCCTTTGGCGATATCGGCGAGCACTTGGGAAAGCGTCGATTTTAGTGAGGAAATATCGTCGGCAAAATAAGCGTGATCGGTGCCGCCCTCAAAAGCAATTCTGCCCAATGTGCAGCAGGCCGCGAGATTGCCTGTTGCATTGCTGCATTTTCCGTTGGGATTGGTTAAATCAAATTGGGTGAGGGCCTTGCAATCGACGGGGCCTGCCGCGGTTTGGGCCGAGGATACGCCGAATCCAATGGCATAAGTTTGAACCCGACGGTTTGGATCGGGATTTGTGGCAAGCTCATGGGATATTTCATAAGGCCGCTGAAACGGGCATTTCCCATTGCCGGTTTCACATTCTTTGCGCAGATCGAGATTGGGTTCGCCGTCGCTGAGCACCAAAATATAGGTTTTTCTGCAGCCGCCCGAGAAATACATATCGTTTCCGGAGCCGTGGACCGTATCATACAATAGAAAATCCTTGGCATCCGAAAGCATTCCGGCCAGCGGTGTCGCCCCGTAGGGCCGCATTGAAATAAGGGCTTCCTGAATACGATCGTTGGTTTGGTTAATTTCAGTGAATGGAGCGCCGGGAACGCCAAATGGAATCAGCCGGCCTTCCCACGGCGGTGCGGATGGATTGCGGGCTCCGACTTCGATCGGATTGAGACCGCAATTCGGCGGATTTCCCGTCGCGGGCGAGCCTCCCGATTGCCAATTGAGATAATAACTCCACATGCCTTCCATGCCCGCCTGCGGGACGGAAAGCGAGCCATTGGAGCCGGTGCTTGGATTGGGAAGGGTGTCAAATGTCATTAATCCAAAACGCACCCGATCCCTGAATACATCGAGAATACCATCGTTAAGCTGCTGCCATCCAGGAGCGGCGCAGGCTGCGTTCGCATCATTCCAGGCATGGTATTTGATCGCATTGGCGGGCCATGTATCCCAATTGAGCGTCATGCTGCCCGGGCCAGGCGTGCACCCATTCGATGTGATGCGGTGAAAATCGAGATAATATCTGTAATCATAGGGATCTGAACCATTCCAGCCGTATTCGCTCTTGAAAGCGGCGCTTGAACGGTTCACGGCGACGCAGGAAAAGTTATTGATCGTGCCGGTAAGCACTGAAAGCAGCGTTGCCCAGCGATTCATTTTATGGGCGGCCATTGGGCTCGCCGGTGTGCAAGCGGCCGAGCCAAGCGCATTGGTAACAGGATCTTTTACGGCATCCGCGGCTTCAGGCCGTTTGCCATTGATCATATTCTCCATCGAGCCGGATGTGTCGATAAGGAGCAATACGTTCGGAATGGGCGGATTAATATCCAGTTGTTGTGCCTGAGCGCTGGTTTCGGCAAGGGATGCGAGCGCGCTGAACGCCGCAATGCTGATGGCCAGGGAAATTCTTCTCATAACATCCTCCGCCTACTGCTGATCCAAACAAACAAAAGGCCCAAACGTAAAGAAGGCGCGCGATGCTTCGCTGCTTGTCCATGTTGGCGCGCCTGCTGGGCGTATTTGAGCGGTGCCCGTCATCGTAAATGTGCTCATGCAAAATCGAGGTCTGCTCGTCGGTGATAAATCGTATCCGGGTGCAGCTCTACCTTCGACGAGATTGGTGACTTCAACCGAAAATGGGGCGTCGAGCGGCGTGGGGCCAAGGCTTCCGGCTTGGGTTGCCGTGGGCTGTTCAACAAGCGGTGCCTGGTTTTGGCCGACGGGAAAGAGCTGTTTTTCGAGGCTCGATGGATAAAGCTTCATGCATTTGGCGTCGACGGCATTCGCCATTGCGAGGCATGTGCCGTCGGGGCTTTTTACCAATTGATTGCGGTATGCATTGGGGGCGCTGCGAAATGCCGCAATGCTAAGTTTCATCCCATATTCGCTTAAATAATGGGTTTGCGTCATTTGCCGCGCATGTCCGCCCGCTGTTGTGCTGAGCCGGGTGGAGCGCGCCGCAAATACACCGATGGCCGTTAACATCGTAATGACAAGTACAACGATGAAAACCGAAGCGCCTCTTTCTCTGCGGCGGCGGCGAATTCGATCAGATATCAGGGCCGCCCGGTTGATTTTAGGCTGAACCATTAGCGTGACTCCTGGTTGCGAAGATATTTTTCTGCATAAACTGTGCGCAGCCGTGTGAATTTGGGCGCGGGGAATCCAGGTAAATCGATGCGGAATCTATATTTGCGCCCATCGGGGCCTGTGCCCAGATCCGTTTCGCGATCGGGGGCGCGCGATCGCGTTACCAGGCGCACTTGCACGCTGCGGATAAGCTCGGGAGATGCTCCATTGCCAAGCGGGCCGCTCAATTGGGTGTATACGTCGGCGGGCATGGGAATGGGACAAGCGTATTGGGTGCCACCTAAAGCGGATTGGCAAGCGCCGGTCGTCAATGAAGTGGGCGCGGCGGTGTTTGCCGTGAATGCCGTGAGGCCGAATTTAAGGTCAACGGCGTATTCGGACACCAATTCGATGGTGTCGGCGATTTCATCGCCGTTGGCTTGAAGTTCAACGCGGACGAGCTCGGAACGCTGGTTGTCACCGGTTACTTCTGGATTGACAGGTTTTACAATCGCATTGTAGGCCGCATTGTTTTTAAGCGAGCGGATATCGTAGCGGATACGGGTTACGGGATTGGCTACGAATCCAACATGAAAACTATTTCCCAAACCACAGCCTGAATCCGCGGATTGAGGCATATAGGGGGAGGGGGCTGTGGAAACCGATAATTGCTGTTCGTCTGTGCCGGTGATTTCGGCGTAATATTCGAAAATGCCCTGCGGATCGACCAGGCGGATAAATCGGCCGGTTTTAAAGATATTGGATATCTTCTGCCCGGCGGCCTGGGCGCGGGTCATGCTGTGCGAATATTTCGAAAGGAAAATGGTGTAGCCCCCCGAGGCGCCAATTTGAATGAGATTGACGGGGAATACATCGTTGTTGTCAAAGCTGCCGCCAATGGTGATGCGATCGGGATTCATGTCATTGGCGATGCTCTGAGGCAAAGGATTGGTTCCGTTAATCGATCCGCCTTCTTCAATAAAGAGGGCAGAGAGGTTTTCCAATCCCTTGGGAGGTGTGCCGGGGCCGATGCACGTTTTGGGAATTTGATTCTGGTTGAGGATATTGGGCGTCGATAAATAAGCCGCCCGATCGAGATCCGATAGCAAGCGTTCAATGCCCATCATCGCCGAAAGCTGCGCCGAGGATATACGCGCCTCATTTTGAAAGAATTGGGTCGCATTCCGGGCGAGTATAAACGCGGCGGCCGAGACCATCAATCCGGCGGTCACCGCAACCAATACTTCCACAAGGGTAAAGCCTCGCTCGCCAGCGCGGGACCCGGAATGCATCGATTTGGATGTAAAATCTGTTGATTTCATGGCGGTCTTGACCGTTTTCATTGAGGCGCCGTGATTGCCGCGACTTGGTGAATAAATCCGTAGAGCTCGCGGGTTTGCGTGATTGTGCTTGGATCGAGCGCGCAATTCACCGGCTGGCCTTTTTTGCTCCAGAACACGCGGACTTCTGCGCGTATGGCCGGAACATAGGGCGGTGCCTGTCCGCCCGAGGGGTTTTCAAGGCTTCCTGGAAGCGCCGTTAATCGAAGATGCGTGCAAAATGCGGGTGTGGATGGGTCGCCCGGATAAATGTCGGCCCCCAGTACGTCGGCATCGGGCGCTCCAAAATTGGGCAATTCCGTAGGGATTTTCCATAAAGCCGCGGGTAGCGACGCTTCTTTTAGCCAAGCCGATGAGCCATATCCTGTGATGGTGTTCCAGCTTAGGGCGTCGTTTTGAAGGCGTTCGAGCCATTTGGAGGCAATTCGATTGGCTGTGGTCACATTGCGGGCATTGACGCTTCCCAGGCCCGTCGCTTTTTGAATGGCAATGACGCCCGCGGCGCCTACGCCGAGGACCGCGAGCGCTACAGCCACTTCAATGAGTGTGTATCCTCTGAATTTGATCGATTTCATAACGCTACCCTCGCAGGGCTGTTGGGCGCGATAAACACGGTGCGGATAACATTGGTGCGCTTGTTCTTCATTTCGATCGTATTGATGCCAGTGAGGGGAACGAATGGATCGCCGTCGCTTAGGCGAATAAAGCTTTTTCCCCGGGCCGTGAAGCAGATATCGGCAAAGGATTGAACCGCGCCCGCGCTATCGCGGAATATCGGCGGCGAAAGCTCGCTCGCGCCCGCTTCATCGGGATTGGGATTGTTGGCGGGAATTGGCGAGAAATTTAAGGCTCCAATCGAGCGATTTGCAGGCGATCCAGGTCCCCAGGCCGTTCCTTGGCATGTGGGCGGAAGGGCGCCAATGGCCGTCACCACAGGCTCGAAAAATTCAATGCGGGGAACGCCATTTGGGCCTCCTGCCGCATTCCAGCGCACCATCACCACATCGCGCTCGAGCGCCCGCGCCCGCGCTATCCGGTAAATATCCATGGCCTGAAGCGTTGCGCGGCTGACGCCCCGATCGCGGATCATCCTTGAAAATGCGGGTGCCGCGATAGCCGCGAGTAGGCTGATGATGATAATGACCGTTAGGATTTCTAGCAGTGTGAAACCCCGCAAACCGATGCGGCAATGGCGGCGCGCCCGCTTGTTCGAGGCGTTTTGTTGCATTGTGGAGGCAGAGCCCAGATGGAGAAAAGCCATCGGGGGGAGGATAAAAGCAAGCCTCATGCCTCGCAGATTACGCGGAAGTGAATAAAAATATCAGGGAATTCAATGGGCCATTGCCCTCTGCAATCCGCTAACGATTGCGGTGTTATGCAAAAAAGTGCTAGCGCTTCTGGATGCAGTGGGGCTGCCACGGGATAGCTATGAAAATATCAGCTTGTTTTTTAGGGGTTTGGATTGCCGGCTCGGCCTTTTTGGGATGTAAATCAGAAGAACCTCCGCGGCGCGAGCCTCCCCCTCCGCCCGCCGCGCAAAGCGCAAAGGCCGATGCCTGTAAAGGCGGCGGAGGCACGCTTTCCGATTCGGCCAGCGCCGCCTTTTTGCCCAGAATGAGCAGCGGTTTTTGTTTGGATCCCAATGGCGGCGATAAGGCTTTTGGTGAAAGTGCCCCATTACCTCTCGATGGTATTTGCGATTTATTCGATGGCGAATGCGAAGTCTATAAAGGCTTTCAAGTAAAGCGCGTGCTCGAAGCCCGCTATGTCAACGGCGCGGGCTCCGCGGCGAATATCAATGTGCACCTATCGAAGTTTGGCTCGTCCGAGGGTGCCTATGGGATGTTTACCAAGCGCGTCGTGGGAGACGGCGATCCGGCCGATGAGGCTACGCCCAAGCCTATCGATGCGGGCGGCGCCGCGGCTTTGGGCGTCGGCAATGCCTATCTATGGCGAGGCCCTTATTTGGCCGAGATTACCTATAACGACGATGCAGCGACCGAGGCGGCCATCCGCGCCGCCGGCGAGAAAATATTGCCCGCGCTCGTCAAGGAAATGGGTTTGAGGCTATCGGGCGAAACCGCGCTTCCCCCGGCCGCGGCCATGCTTCCCAAACAGGCCATGCTTCCTTTGGGCGTGCGTCTGATTACGGGCGATTTGCTGGGGATCTCCGGGCTTGGACCGGGCGCCTTTGGTTATTACAAACAAGAGGCCAAGCGATACCGGTTTGCCGCGCTTTCACGCAATGATGTGGAGCAGGCCAAGGATGCGCTTTCGCTTTTGGGTAAGCAGGCGGGCGCTGCGAAGGAAAAAACCGTGCTGGATGGCGCCGTGCGGCTGATGCGCACCGACGGCGATGGACCAAGTGTCGAGTGGCTCTTTGCCCGGGTGGGAAAGGCCGTCGTGGGTATCGGCGATGAAGTGCGCGTGCTCAGGGCGGGAATGACTTCGGCTGAGGTCGCAAAGGTGTCGCTCAGCAAGGATGAGAAGATTGAGAAGCTAAAGAGCGCCGCCGCTTCAATCCAACAGAATTGATAAGAAAATAAAGCGAATAGAACATGGGCGCCGGTCTCATTGAAGAAACGGCGCCCATTTGTTTTGGCCGTGAATGGATTGGAATTACTGGGTGCGAAGAATGACGTGATAGCCGAATGGCGTCTCGACCAAATCGCTGACTTCACCGACCTTGGTCTTCTCGAGGCCAGCCTGGAACTCGGGCACCATCGCTCCCTTGGGGAACTTGCCCAAATCGCCGCCCCGCGCCCCGGCGCCCATCTCGTCTGAATACTCCTTCACGAGCTCTTCAAACGGCGCCTTCTTCTCCCGCGCCTTCTTCAAGGCTTCTTCCGCGCGCGCCTTCGCCTCTTCCTTCGTCCGCGTGACGTTTTCAGGCGCCCTGCGGCTGCCCTTGTACATCACCAGCAAATGCTTCGCGCCAAACATCTCGCGCGGCGGCTGCGCTTGCTGCGGCGGCTGCTGCGGAGGCGGTTTCGCCGCTTCTGCGCCCTTGTTGGTCTCGGGCTTGCTCGCGGGCTGTTCCGTGCCCGCCGGCGGCTTTGCGGCCAAGAAGCCAAGCGTCTTGTTGAACACCCCAAAGAAGCCCAGGATGCCCAGCAGAATCAGCACGCCCAGCACGAGATGAGGCGCCCACCACGTCGAATCTTCCTCGTCATCGGCCGCCGCGGCTCCATGATCGCCTTCGTCGTGCTCGGGACGGTGACGCCGGGCAGGTTTGGCATCAACGGCTTCCTCGCCGTCGTCCTCCTCGTCTTCTTCCTCTTCTTCGTCGCCCTCGCCCTCGCCGTCGTCCTCTTCTTCCTCGTCGCCTTCGTCCTCGTCCTCTTCTTCCTCGCCGCCTTCGTCTTCTTCTTCCTCAGCAGCGTTCTCTTTCTCGAGTTCCTCTTTGCTCTTTCCGCTGCCTTTTTCTTCAGTCTTCTTCGTCATGTGCTTGCCCTTCCACAGAGCGATTTACGCCGCCACACTCGTTCTTGCCCAGCGCTCTTATCACGCCCGCGGCCTTCAAGTCAGCCGATCTCAGCCCAGGCGCTTGTTAGAACCGCTTCAGAGCGGCTCTTTACGCTTGTTACAACGAAAACCCGTCCGTCGTCGAGAGTATGCCCTTGGGTGACGAGGGTATCGCCGGGCCACACGGGCTTGCGGAATTGGGCCGTGAACGATCGAAGCTTTGTTGCATCGCCGCCGGCCGCGTTTTTTACGATAGCCCGCGCCGCAAAGCCATAGGTGCACAGGCCATGGAGGATCGGCCCTTGGGGAAAACCCACCATCGCCGCAAATTCAGGGTCGGCGTGGAGCGGATTCACATCGCCTGAAATGCGGTACAGAAGCGCTTGTTCCGGCGATGTCGTCTCTTCGAATGTCCAGTCGGGAACGCGATCTTTCGCGATCGAAGGCTCGTTGGACTCGGGCGGGCGAGGGCCTCCAAAGCCTCCCGCACCCCTGAAAATGATGGACCAGGTCGTGTCTACACAAGGCTCGCCGTTATAGGCCGACGAGGTTTCGATGATGACCTGGGAAAACTTCTTCAGGTCATAAATCGCCTTTAAAACACCTGTTGTCGTAAGCGTCGCGCTGGAAGGAATTGGCCGGTGCGCCCGCACGGTTTGCCCGCCGTGAACCACCATCGCCATATTGCCGCCCGTCTTGCCAAGCACATCCACAACGGCGTCATAGGCAGGGACAACCCCAAAGGTCGGATACACCTTCATGCCCGATTTGGCGCCCTCATAGAGGTAATCGAGCTCGTCCTTCCTCGCGCCGATGCCCAGCGCATAAGTAGCGAGGGTTCTCCAGTCATAGGTCAATGAATAGGGTCGGGTTACATAACCCACAGCAGATAGATCCATACGGTGTCCTTCGGCTAAAGCGTCTTGATGCAGCGAAAGGCTGCCTATCACATCGCGATTCGGTACGAAACGGCGAGACTAAAGTCGATCATGTCCACCCGGCCCGATAGCGATGCCGAGTCGCCCGTCGGAGACTCTTCGCGCGTCGATGGCAAGATCCACACGCAATAACGCAGTTGAGCGCCGATGGACCAGTTGTCCAAAAAAGCCCACTGAGACCCGATGCCCAGCCCCGCCGTCAAGCCTTCAGTGCCGATCGTCACCGAGCGGGGACCTACGAAATCGGCATCGTTTGCAGGCTCGCGATCGCTCTTCACCGACCACGAATCATTCACCACCACACCGCCCAGCGTCGTGCCCAGCCACCACTCCCAAGAGCTCTCCCACAGCACGTAGTAACGGAATTGGCCTTCCACAAAAAAGTATCGCCGGCTGTGTTCGCGCTCTAAAGCCTGCGCGCCTTCCGCTGCGTCGCTTCTCAGCGTCGTTGCCCAGCGAATGCCCGCGCCAAAGCCAATGGCCTTGTAGCGATAGAGATTTTGTATGCCTACGCCGACACTGGTTTCGCCGTCTTTGCAGTTCTCGACCGTGAGGCACACTTCCGCGGCGGGCAGCGTGATTAAGCCCGTGGCGAGCTCGGCCAGCATATAGGGGCGCTCGAGCTCGTGGGCGGCGATGGCCACTTGGGTCGGTGTCGATGAATCGGCGGAAGCTTCGGACGATAGAGCCGCAATGGCCGAAAACACAAGGCTTTGGCATGCGATGCGAAGGGCCTTTCGGAAGCGGATGCCTAAGGTGCTCATAGCCACGGTCCTGATGTCGCGGGGGGCGCCGTGTCTGTCGTGGTGGGCAAGGGGGGAGGCGGCGGTGGAAGCGTGGGCGTAACGCTGTCTTTAGGTTCTTTGGAAGGCTTGTTTTCAGGGGTTTTGCGCACACCCGCCGAACTCGCTTCCTTGTCGCCCTTTCCCTTCGGTGCCGTGCCCGCGCCTGCCGCGGGTTCTTTGGGTTCGTCCTTCTGCTGAGCCAGTTCCGCGAGCAAATGCTCGGCCGCCGCAAGGCCCGGCGAAAACTGAAGCGCCAGCTTTGCAAGCCTCTGCGCCTCGGCCTTGTCGCCCGCGTATTTACGGCCCAGCGCATCTGTGACCAGCCGCTCGGCCGCTTCGCGCTCTAGATCCCGTATACGCGGATCGCCTGGAAAACGGCTGTGAGCGCGTTCCAAAATCGCCTTCACATTGGCATCGGCCGGTGCATCCCAAGCCCGCCTGCGCATCGCCTCTCGCGCCTCGTCGAGCTGCGCTTCGATCGGGTCGTTTTGAGGCGGATTCGCGCCCCATGCGCCGAGTTTTCTTCCCGCGGCGACGGCCATGATTCCAAACGCGAGCACACAGGCGAAAATGGTGATGGCCCGCGCGATTTGAGCCCGCGCGGGACGTTCGGCAGGAGCCGATTCGACCGCTGATTCGGTGCCTTGAATCGTGGAAGGCAGAGCCGCGGGAGCAGGCGGTGTATAGGCTTTGGGCGGCGATTTGTGCACCTTGAGATCGTTGGTGCTGGTGATGGTTGGAGGACGGCGCTGAGAGCTGGGCAGGGGAGATGGCATTCCCTGTGCGGGAGACACAGCGGTTTCGTTTTTGGTCTCGGAAGCGGCTTTGGGCTGTGTATCGGCCTGAACCGTTTGCGCCGGAGCCGCGTTTGCTTGAATGCGCGAGGCCACATCCGGCCCAAGCTCCATCGACTTCGTCCGCTCTTTGGAAGCGAGCCTCACCGCGCCTCTGTATTGAGCCGCGAACAGCGAAGACGGCGACAGAATCTCTTCGGGTGACAAGCCGCTCGCGCGCGCCGCCGCGATAATGTCGCGCCCCAAAGCCCTCGCATCGCTTGCCCGCTCGGAAGGCTTCTTAGAGAGGTTTTTCATAATCACCTCGGCGAGCGGAGCCGGCACATAAGCCGCGCGCGGAATACTCGTCAGGGCAGGAGGCGCATTTTGCACATGCTGCACCAAGAGCCCCACATGCGAATCGCTTTCAAATGGCGTCTTACCCGCGAGGCACTGATACAAAATCACCGCGATCGAATACACATCGGCGGGCGGCCCCACGGCAAAACCCTCGGCGCCCTCGGGCGAAATATATTTAGCCGTCCCGAAGATAAGCCCCGCATGGGTAGCCATTGATTTATCGTTCCAATTCAATCGGGCGATACCGAAGTCGAGCACCTTTACAAAATCCGGGTCTTCGCCGCGCCGCACGAGCATAATATTTTCGGGCTTTAAATCGCGGTGAACGATATTCTGGGCATGGGCTTCACCAACCGCATCGCATACCTGAAGAATTATGTGCAATGCCCTTGGCAGAGGGAGCGCATTGCCATCGCCTGCGGCTGCGAGCGCCGATAAGAGAGAAATCCCATCGAGATACTCCATCACCAGATACAGCTCGCCGCCGCTCTTAGAATCGAAGTGACCTGGGATCATGCCGGTCATCAGCACCGAGACCACATTGGGATGCACGAGACGGCTGGAGACCTTGGCCTCGCGATGAAAACGCGAAACCAATTCTTGATTTCCCGACAGCTCGCGGTGCAGCACCTTCACGGCCACATCGCGATCGACACCGCCTTGAAAAGCCTTATAGACACGGCCCATCGAACCGATGCCGATCAAGTGCTTGACATGAATTTGGCCGGCGAGTTCGAGCCCGACATAAGGGTCTCGCTCGGCGCCGCTGAAGCTACTATTGCGGGCGCTGGTGATGGGCGTTCCATCGCGCGGGCAGAAGAGCACATCGGCTTCATAGAGCTCGCCGCACTCGGGGCATCGCTTTGCGGCGGAGAGGTTCATGGGTGGGGACGAATATAACAGGGGGCGGGGCGGGGCGGGAAATTTCGCTGGATTCGGGGGTATTGGCTGGATGGGGAGGGGGGCCTGGGCATTCGTTGATACCCCTGGTCATGCGGCGATGCCTCGTTGGGTTCCGGGCGTATGGCCTAGGGTATGCGATGGTGCTTGGGGCGCTATCTATCGTAAGCCTGACCCTTCAAAGGGGCGCCGATGGTCTTTGCGGGTAGGGACCGGCCCCCTCAAATCGGCGCGGGGGATCTTTGCGGGTAGGGACCGCCCCCCTCAAATCGGTGCGGGCGACCTTTGCGGGTAGGGACCGCCCCTTATAAAACGAAGCCAAGGAAGGACCCGGCGGATGGCTCTATATGCCCGATGGGGGTGGCGAGGCCCTCCATGGGGTGAGGGAGGGCATAAACGAGGTTGAAAGAGGGCAGAGGCTTGTACCCAGGGGCGTGAGGGGGATGGGGGATGCCACACCAGGTGGGTTGCTGATGGTTTGGGGGCGTTCGCTCAGTGCGGGCGCATCGTCGGCGGCCGAGCAGGCGAGGAGAAATTGGAGCGCGAGAAACACGAAACGATCGCCGCATTCAAACCCATGCGGGAAGCGCATCAGAACTCGTTAATTATATTGGATTGGGCGCGAGTGGGGACCTAAGACGCCACACAAGCGAGGGTGGGGAGGCCGCTGACGGACGTTGCATACAAGGCCCTTTCCCGGATGCGCGGCCTCGCACTCAGCATCGGATGTGCATGAACGGCAGCGGCCATCGATGCACAGACCAATCGACGAACCCAGGCAATGCTCATGCGTTATACATGGCATTCCTGAGCGTACTCTGCATGTCCAAATCGCATTGCATCGCCCTCGATCGCAAAAGCCATCGCCGCATTCATCGTCTTTGGAACAGGCTTGATCGGGCACGTACCGTGACCAGGGCTGTTCAGGTGCGGTATCGGCGATGATTTTCTCCAAAGGCGAGAGTTTGAGGCCCCACCATTGAGAGGCTGGAGGAGGCCACACACCCACATAGTCCGCCGGTTTCTTATAGGGAGGTGCATCGCATACCTCCGTGCTGATAGGATAGGGGGGTCCCGGATGGCCCACAGGCAATGCGTTTGCGGAGCTGGAAGCGCTGGGTGCCGCACTGGAGAGGGACGGCGGATTTTCCTTGACAGGTGGGTTGCTGATGGTTTGGGGGCGTTCGCTCAGTGCGGGCGCATCGTCAGCGGCCGAGCAGGCGAGGAGAAAAGGAAGCGCGAGAAACACGAAACGATCGCCGCATTCAAGCCTATGCGGGAAGCGCATCAGAACTCCTTAATCATATCGGATGTTGGACGGATGCGGGCCGTGTCCCCCACAACGCCGAGGGTAGGGAGGGCGCGGAAAAATATTGCATAGGTAGCCTTTTCCTGGGTGCGCGGCCTCGCATTCAGCATCAGATGTGCATGAGCGGCAGCGCCCATCAACGCAAATGCTGATTCCGAAACTCTTACAGTGTTCATGCGTTTCGCAAGGCATTCCTGCGCGCGTTGCGCATGTCCAAATCGCATTGCAGCGCCCCCGATCGCAGAAGCCATCGCCGCATTCGTCATCTTTGGAACAGGCTTGATCAGGCACATGCTGAGACCAGGGCTGGGTAGGCGCGGTATCGGCGATGATCTTTTCCAGGGGCGAGAGCTTGAGGCCCCACCACTGGGAAGGAGGAGGAGGCCATACCCCGACATAGTCCGCCGGCTTCTTGTAGGGAGGTTCGCCGCAGGTCCCAGTGCTGATAGGATAGGGCGGTCCTGGATGGCCGATGGGCAATGCATTGCTGGGAGTGGAAGCGCTGGGTGCTGAACTGGATGAGGTTGGCAGATTTTCCTTGACAGGTAGGTTGCTGACGGTTTGGGGACGCTCACTGAGGGCAGGCGCGTCGTCAGCAGCCGAGCAGGCCAAGAGCGTGGCACCCGCAGCGAGGGGCAACACGGCGCATTGCCTAATTGTGTGAAGGCTTGAAAATCTCGGTGTTTGCATGGCTAGTCGCATCCCGGGGCATCGCTGCCCTGGCCGGTATAGAAGAAAAAATTCCCTGTGAGCGGGCCGCCCGATTCCAACAGTGTGCGCGTGTAACAGGCGGAGATCTCCTTCTCCGAGCGATTCCCCATCGTCTCCGTCACCTCCACCTCCACCCACAGCGGCTCCCTAAACGTAAGCCTTCGCATATAGGCCACTCTGTTCGGTCCCGCATCCAGCGGAAGCCCGCTTCCCATATCCGTAAAGGTCCACGCTTCAGGCGTCCCGTCGTAAATCTCCGAATAGAAATGCGCGTTGCAAGCGCCTTGGTTTAGCATCGAAAATAGATGGCTTGGATAAATCCCAAGCACTTCCCCGTTGTATACCATCCACCAATCCCCGCTCGGTGAACGAATGATGTCCATCCGGTGTTCATATTGCATCCCATTCACCTCGGACACTTTGGCCACCCCTCCAAGCACCGTTCGCCTTGGAAAAGGAATATTTACATCCCATTCGCTTGGATCGATGCGCAAAGGCACAAATTCCTTTCCCCGCCCATCATAGACGCCCCGGAGCTCTCCATCGATCTCACGCGCGTATTCCACATGCAGACGGGGCTTCGCCACTTCCCCCTGCTTTAAATTCCGGTCGAAATTCACCCGGTCCACCGAGATCATCATGCCGATCAGCTCCTTCACCGGCCCCACCGCAGGACAGGTCACCGCCATCTCAACGAGGCTGAAGGTCTTATCTTCCACCTCACCAGCATAATGATTGAAAATAGCGCTGACGCCTTGGCTGGGCTCTATCAAATCCAAGCCCGCATAGAGCCGATCGGGCCATCCAGGCGCTCCAAATACCTGATCATGATCGAGATAATCTTGCAGCGATACAGCGCCCGTTTCGCCCATCACATAAGCCGAGAAATCAGGCCGGATCATCGGTGTCGAGCCCACCGGACCAAGCAGCTCGGGAAATTCATTCAGCTCGCTCAGCGGAAGCTGCACCCCTTGGGGCAAAGCCAAATCGACAGGGGGCAAAGGCAGTTCGGGGAGCCCCAACGTGGGCATGGAGCTGGATTCGATCCAATCGTAAATATCCCCCGAATAACCCTGTTTGGTGGCGACGATGCGATAGTCTTTATAGAGCTCTGCCAGATAGGCATCGACCTCGGTTTGGCGGAGTTTTTGGGGTTCCGAAAGGGGAGCCGGCTCCTCAACCCAAATATCAGGCTCGGGAAGTTTTTGCCCGCTGCCTATGCCCGCGTGGTACTCAAATTGAACATTGCAGGCGCAAAGTCCAAAGAACAGCGGACCGAGCATTTGAATGCGAGACTTCATGCCAGTATTCTTTCGCGCTCCTTGCCTCTGCGCATGAATGTATCGGAAGGGGCTCGGTCAGCGCAAAGGATACTTGGCCTGTCTAAGAAATTCCTTGACACCCCCCATCAAGCCATCTATCCAAGGTTCTTATGAACAGCAACTACCTCAACTTTCAAGACATTGTTCTGGTCTGCAACGACATGCTCACCCAACGAAAGCCCGATGTAGAGCTTTCCTACGCGGGTAAAGCTATGGTCCCGATGCTGGAAGCCTATGTGAAAAAGTCCGAAAACCTCTTTCCGGGTATCTCTTCGGGCAAGGTTCCCTTTGCCGCTGAGCTGGGCGCCGAGGATGTGTTTCATGATGCTTCGGGGGCCGCTATTCTTAAGTTGACCGATGCCTATCTGGGGCATCCAGAGGTGAATAAGCAGGTGAAGGATGTGATGCGTATGGTGCGTCAAACCTATATCACCGAAGGGCAGGAGTTGCAGGGGACCTATGCGAGCGAGGCGGCCAATGCGATTCAGCGTAAGGCCCTTCTGTCCTCCCATGAGGTAGATTTAAAGTCAATTCCTCTTGCTCCCATGGGCGATCCCGCGGCGCCTGCGTCGCTCTATGATTGGGTCAGCTCGTTTTTGGCTTCGGGGGAGCGTATCGGGGTTTTGCTGGCTCAGCGCGCCGATAAAGAGGGCAAGGCGCATGCGGGCTTGCTCCGTAGCGAGATGCTGGGGATTCTCGATAGCTTTAGGGAGAATTTGAAGCGGGAAGCCAAGCTGTTGGGGGCGCTGCCGGCCGATATCGATACGCGGGTCTTTGGCTATATGGATATGATGATCGAGGCTCGCGCCGGGGGAAAGAAGAAGGCGGGTGCAAAGGGGGAGCCGGAGGGGACAAAGACGCCTTAGAGCTCCGCTCTAGCGCCGGGCTTTAAAATCAAAAATCCGCTTATAGCCCACCGCCTTGCTGCTCGCGGGTTTGGGATAGCTAAGCCCCACCGCAATGTCGACCATGCATTTCTGGGTCTGCGCCGATACAGGATCGCTCTCCGCAGCGATGATTTCGGCCTTCTTGAGATGGCCGTCCCCGTCCACATCGACGAGCATGGTTACTTTGGCGCTCTTGCCTGGATTGCTGGGAGCATGGAGCGCATCGAAGCAGCAGCGGAAGCTTTCGTGATAGGCGTTAAAGAACTCTTTGAATTGCTGTACGACCTCGGTTGCCGTGGAGGCGGGCGGGGTGATTTTGGCGGCGCGGTCTCGGCATTCTTGTTCGGTGGGTGGGGGCGGCGCGGCGTTTTCCTTGGGAGGCGGGACGCTTGGGGCGGCGCTTGGGGTTGGCGCTGCCGGGGCGCTTGCTTGCGTTTCGGCTGGCGGTTGCGCTTTGGGAGCGGCTTCGGTTCCGGGGCTTTGGGGTTCTGGTTGTGGAGGGGCGCACGCGGTCAATGCCCCAGAGAGGATGGCCGCCGTCCATAATGTTAAAAGGACTTGGGTGGGTGTGTTCATAGGTCGTTTCCTGGGTCTCGCTTTCTGTTACATCAGGGCATAGTTGTCGTCGTAATCGGCCATGGCCGCCTGCACGACTTTCAGAGCATGAACTCGTCCATAGACCTTGGCGATGCGGGCTTGGGCCTTCTTTCCCGGGACAAGCTTATAGGTTAAAAAATAGTGCTGAAGCCGCTCGACCATGACGGATGGGACGTCCTTGAGATCGCGGGCGGTTCCCCATACATCGTCGCTTTCGAGTACGCTGATGATCTTGTCATCGGCCTCTCCGTTGTCGATCATTTGGAGCCCGCCAATGACTCGGCCTTGTACAATGATTTCGTTTCGGGTAATCGCCCGTTCGCTGAGCACGCAAATGTCCAAAGGATCGCCGTCGCCCCGCCGCGTCCCAGGCGCCAGCGCAGATACCCGAGCGGCGCAATAGGTTCGAGGAACAAAGCCATAGAGGGCCGGGTGCTGCGCGGAAGAGCGCTGCGGCCGATCGACGCGCAAATAACCGGATACCTTGTCGATTTCGTATTTCATCAGGTCAAACGGCGTGATCTCGATGTATGCGTTGAGAACCTCGGGGGGCTCGGGGCCTACTTCCAAGCCATGCCATGGGTGCGGCCGGAAATGGCTGACAGGGCTGGTTCTCTTGCTGGTTTGGGGTGGAGTTCGCTTTCGTGCCGACATCTGAACCTCTCGCTAAATATCTAAAAAGCCGTGGCTGCCAGGTGGGATTCCCTTCTAGGGTTTCACCTTGCTATAGTCCTTGGTGCATAAAATCGCATGCCCCATGACCGAGCCGCTCGTATAGTAATCCGCTTCCATCCATAGCTCGTTTCCCACCGGAAATAGATTGGCATAGTTGTAATACGACCGTTCTTCTCCAGGCATGGCCGAGATGGAAGGCACTTCCCATTGGGTCCATTGGCCGTCCTTGGACCGGGACCAGAGTTCTAAGGGTTTGCTATGGCCTGCCCGGAAGGTAAACCATAGGGTGCCGTCGTCGGAGGCTTTGAGATCGGCTCCAAAAAAGTCTTCCTGGCCTCCAAAGGGCAAGGCTTCGTATTGAATGCTTTTGCCGTCGTAGTGAGCCATCAGCCAGGCTTTTTGGGGTTCGAGCTGAAGGGTGGGTATCCATATATCGTCGGGAGAGACGGCGAGCACGGGAGGACGTCCGTTCCAGGCCATACCCCAGACCCGTTTGGTGGGTTGGGGGAATTTTATGGTTTCGCGCCGGCCATCGGGATAAAAGCGTTCGATATGGTAGTTGTCGGGGTAGTTTTCGCCTTGTTTGCATTCGGTGCCCCAGAGGGCGAGGTCGCCGGTGGTTTTGGCTTTGTAGCCGTGGACAACCAGGCGATGGGGGCAAAAGAAGCGCTGTTTCTTGAGGCGGGCGGGTTTGGGCAGGGGAACCTTGGGGTTTCCATAGACGACAAAGGGATTGGGGGTATTGCCAGGAACAAGGCCGATAACGCTTCCATCGGCCCAGGGCTGGAGCTGTTCGGCATAGCGGAGGGTGGTAGGTTTCCACTGCTGGTCTTTGTATTCAAAGATTTGATCGAACTTTCCGTGGACGGGGGCATAAAGATGAGAGGGCCAATTTCCTTCGGCTTCGAGGATAACGGTGCCTTGCCAACTATTGCTTGTGGGAAAGGTGGACAAGAAATCGTCGCGGAGCCATTTTCCTTGGCCTTGATAGCGTTCAAAGCTGTTGTTTTGGGCGCGGCGGTGGAGTTTTTGGTTGAGGAAGCGCATGGCCCAGGTGTCTTTGCCATAGGCGATGAAGTGGAGTTTGTGGGGGTCTGTGGGGGGCGGAGTTTCGGCGGTGCTGGGGCCGGTGCTTGGGGGTGGGTTTGGCGTTGCGCTGGGAGGGGTGGAGGCGGTGGATGCAGGGGGAGAGGATGCCGAGGAGGCGGGTGAGGGCGGGGGAGAGCCTCCACAGGCAAGGAGAAGGAGGGCGGGGGGGAGAATACGAGTAAAGGAGA
Source organism: uncultured Polyangiaceae bacterium (assembly GCA_964537685.1). GTDB lineage: Bacteria > Myxococcota_A > Polyangia > Polyangiales > Polyangiaceae > CAZICM01. The sequence goes on along the minus strand of CAZICM010000038.1, from coordinate 31,435 downwards.
GCAAGATTGGTTTTCCTTTCTACATGGTGCACAAATGGATCGTCGACCCATACAGCCCAGCCCCACCATCGACCATCACCCGGTAGACCCGATCCGTCGTTCCAGCAGGACATGAACATCCTCCCGTCCAAGGATTGCCAACGCGGCATTGAGGATCGATATCGTCAAATTGATAGGCGCCTCCAAAGGTGCGCGGGGGAACGTCTTTGTTGCCGCATACCACAATCACCGTGCCCACTTCGCCTTGATCACACGGGAGCCGGATAATGGAACGCAGGCCAATCGCTTCATCAAAACCCGCCGGACATCCACACGCCCCGCCCATCATGGGATTGCCCACCCGGCACTTGGCGCTCGCTCCACACCAGCCGTCCAAATCGTCGACTTGATAGGCGCCTCCAAAGTCGCTCTGGTCCGAGACCCCAGGCGTGACGCATAGGTTCAGGCGCGTCGAGGCCCGAAGAGGATTGGCAGGACAGTCGCTTTGAACGGCCAGCGATAGCGTGGCAGTGGATGCGGGGCAAGAACAGTTGCCCGTGATGGAGTTGGGGACATTGCAGCCCAGGCAGTCGTTGGGAAACGATTCGTGCGCGCCAAAGAAGTTTTTGCATACGCCGTTATCATCCACAAAGCCGCTGTTGCATTGGTATTGACACGTTCCCTCGATGCACGCGCCTACGCGATCGGCTTCGCCCGTGCAGGCTTTGCCGCAGCCTCCGCAGTGCTGGGCGTTGCTTTGGGTGTCGATGCATTTGCCATCGCAGGTGGTCTCGGTGGCAAAGCATCCGTGAACGCCCGATCCTTGGCCGCTGCCGGTGCTGCCGCCGCCGGTGCTGCCGCTTGAATCCGAGCTGCCCGATGCGCTTTCGCTTTCGGGGCCGCAGGCGCAAAAGCCGCCGAGAATGAGACAAATAAGCGTGTATCCTAGGTGTTTGGACAAAGGTTGGGGGGCGCGCTTCAGCATGGGCGCGAGCCTATCATTGTTTGTCCAAAAGTTGGCTCTTGATGTTTAGCGCGGGCTGTGTACGCTCGCTCCTTATGCGAAATCGGCATCTAGCTCTCTTGTTTTCGCTCGCGGCCCTGACGGGTTGCGTGGGCGTAATCGGCGATCCGCCGGAAGAACAAAAACTGGCTTCCGATCCAAGCTTTATTCCCGCGGAAGCGACGCTTCACCGGCTGAGCGAGCCTCAGTTAAAGAATGCTTGGCTCGATCTGTTTGGTAAGCCTCTGGTGATGCCAAAGGATTTGCCCGCGGATGATGTGCTCTATGGTTTTACATCGATTTCCGCGGCAAAAAGTACGATTTCTCCGCTCGATGCCGAGAAGTATGAGAAGGCGACGTACGAAGTGCTCAATCAGGTGTTTGCCGATCCGCTGAGGCGGGATGCGTTGATTGGCTGTGCCGTTACGTCGGTTTCCGATGCGTGTGTCAAGAGTTTTGCCGGCTCATTTGCGGCGCGCGCGTGGCGCAGGCCGGTTTCCGACAGCGAGGTAAGCGCGCTTATTTCGGTGGCCGAAAAAGTGGTTGTGGATTTGGGCGATCCTGTGCTGGGCGTGAAGTTTATGCTGGGCGCGGTGCTTCAATCGCCTCACTTTTTATTTCGCGTTGAGGTGGGTGAGAAGAGTCCTTTGGGATATCGCTATACAAACTGGGAGATGGCGAGCCGGCTTTCGTTTCTGTTGTTGGATGCGCCGCCGGATGACGATTTAAGGGCGGCGGCTCAAAACGGCGAGCTCATGACTGCGGAGGGGATTCGGGCGCATGCGCTGCGGCTCTTGGACGATCCTAGGGCGAGGGTGGCGCTGACACGGTTTTTCCGCGACTTTATGCATATTGGCAAGCTGGATTCGCTCGATAAGCAGCCCGATAAGTTTCCTCAGATTACGGCGACGCTTGGGCCTTCGATGCGCATTGAGCTGGAGCGGATGTTTGAGGAAAATGTATTTGAGCGGGAGGGCGATTTCCGCGATTTGTTTACGACGCGGGATACATACATCAATGAGGATTTGGCAAGGGTGTATGGAATCGAGGGGGTATCGGGGCCGGATTGGATGCCGGTAACATTGCCGGACGATGGAACGAGGGCGGGTATTTTGACGACGCCCGGCTTTTTGGCGCTCAATGCGCATAAAACGCAGACATCGCCGACGCATAGGGGCCGTTTTGTGCGATTGAATTTGCTATGTCAGGATATCCCGCCTCCCCCGCCGGGGATTAACACGACGCTTCCCGAGCCCGATCCGGGCAAGCCGACATCCTTGAGGCAGAGGCTGGATGTGCATAGGACGAATCCTGAATGCGCGGGCTGTCATGCGAAGATGGATCCGATTGGATTTGCGTTTGAAAACTATGATGCGATAGGGGCTTATCGCGAGGTGGACGAGAGCAATTTACCCATTGATTCGGCGACGGATGTGGATGGGACGCCGGTGAACGGGGCGCTGGAAATGGCGGCTTTGGTGGCATCGCTGCCCGAGGTTGGGGCGTGTGTGGCGCGGCGTTTTTATGAGCATGCGGGCGCGCATTTGGCGGGGTCCGGCGATGATCGCAGCGTCGATCAGGTGATTGAGGGTTTTGTGAGCCATAGCTATAACTTTAAAGAGCTGGTGGTCACGCTGGTGAGCAATGATGGATATCGCTATGCGAGTATGCCGGTGACGGAGGGACAGCCATGAGCAAGCAAAAGTCTTCGCGGCGTTTATTTTTAAGGGGAGCGCTGGCTGGGGGCGCGGTCGCCATCGGTTTGCCGTTCTTTGATTTTATGCTGAATACGCATGGCGAGGCGCTGGCGGATGGAACAGAGATTCCGACGCGCTTTGGGCTATGGTTTTTTGGCAATGGAGTGCATTTGCCGACGTGGACGCCGCCTATGGAAGGGCCGGATTGGAATGTGCCTGCGGGCTATGCCTTGGAGGCGCTGTTACCGCATAAGGCGTATGTGAGTGTGATTAGCGGTTTGGCGGTAAAGACGCCGATTCATCCGCATCATTCGGGGATGTCGGCGGTATGTTCGGGCGGTCCGCATTTAAAGATTGATGATGTGCGGGATACCATTGTATCGACGATGAAGTATCCGAGTGTGGATCAGATTGCGGCGCAGTATTTTCAGTCCCAGAGTCCGAGTCCGTACAAGTCGCTGGAGGCGGCGGTGACACGCTTCCGGGGGACGGATGAGGGGACGAGTTTTCAGCATCTATCCCACAATGGGAGCAAGAATGGGGAGACCAATGTAAATCCCTCGGAGGAGTCGCCTCAAGCCTTTTTTGAGCGTTTGTTTAATCAGGAGGAATCGAATCCGCTGCTGAACAAGGCTCGGGTGCATGTGCTCGATGCCGTGGGGGAGCAAATCAAGGGATTGCAGGGGCGCTTGGGTTCGAAGGATAAGCAGCGGCTGGAGCAGCATTTGACGAGTATTTCAGAGCTGGAGGCGCGTTTAAAGTCGGCGGCGGCATCATGTGAAAAGCCTGCGGCGCCTGGGGAGTTGGGGGATGTGAACTCCAACGAGCAAATTGAAGAGAAGAACAAAGCGATGAGCGATTTAATGACGCTGGCGCTGGCCTGTGGTCTGACGCGGGCGTTTTCGATTCAATATTCGACCTGTGGTTCTGGTGTGGTGTATTGGATGGTGGGGGCGATGGATGGACAGCATTATATGAATCACACAGAGCCGGCGCCCTATACGAAGCAGGTGGAGGCGGTGAAGGTTACGATGAAGCAATTGGCCTATTTCCTCGATCGTTTAAAGAATACGCCCGAGGGGGTGGGGAATTTGCTGGACAGTTGTTCGATTTTCGCATGCACAGAGCATGCGGAGGGGTGGACCCATTCGCAGAGTGATATGCCGATGCTTTTATGTGGAAAGGGCGGGGGACGGTTAAAGGGGAATGTTCATTATCGGCAGGCGGGTGGGAATACGTCGAGGGCGCTGTTGACGGCGCTTCGGGGCGCTGGAATTCCCTTGACGGAGTTTGGCTATGAGGCCGGCTTTGTAAACGATCCGATTGTAGAGCTGGAAACGGGGATTTAGCCTTCGGTTCGAGATCTTTTTTCTGGACAAGCCTATGCATGGGCGCCTAGCGTTGCGTTCATGCGAATTCTCTCTGCATTCCTTGCGTTTTTAGGTCTGACGGCCTGCGGTGCTGCTGCCACAACGGGGTCCAGCGATAGCACGGTCTTGCCTCAACCCGAGGCTTCGGCGAGTGTAGCTCAGCCTGGGCCCGCGCCGACGTCCGAGCCGGTAGCGCCGCCGGCTTCGAGCTGTGCGGGGCCGGCGCAGAGGCCGCCGCCCGCGTTGGGGTTGGTGGATGAGCCCGCGCCTTCGTTTGCGATTGGGGCGCCTGGAAAGGGGAGTTTGTGTAAGGGAGACGTGTATGTGGTGAAGCAGCCGGTGACGGTGTACCGGGTCTTTAGTTCGACCTATGAGACATCAAAGAAAGCAAAGCCAGCGGGGGCGTATTGGACTTTGGATCGGCCTTCTGGGAGCAAGGATAAATACCGGACGGACTATGGGATATGTGCGGAATGGAATGATTTGGACAAGCTCAATACATGCACGGTGAATGTGGGGGCGAAGGTCGTGATAGGTCCAGGCCAGAGCGCGGAATGCGAAAACAACGTTACATATCCTCAATCGCCGGTAGAGCAGGTGTTGATTATCCGGGAGCAAGATGGGAAAGTGCCGGTGAGCGATTGCAAGGAGACTTGGATGGTGTGGGGGCCTTGAGGACGACAAGGCAACGGCGTTCTTCGGGTTTCCATGAGCATTCATTGAAGTGCCGTACGGGAACAAAGCGTCTTGACACCGTGTCGGAATCGTGCGTTTGCTGTCCCCTGGATTGGGCCGGGCTGAGTCCGATGTCACAATTTCTCTTGCCATAATGAAGTGAGTGCGATACGTCTTGCGCTTTCATGTTGCCTGTCGCATGCGACGGGCAGGAGGCTGTGTCAATGACGACGAATCGTTTGCAATTGTCTAAAGATCCCAAAGAGCCTTCCCGTTTCACCTTGGAAGCCAACCAAGCCATGGAACGGGAGCTTGATTTCAATAACCAAAATGATTTTGATGACGCGCAGCTCAATTTTCTGCGCACCTGGGATCCTGTCACCGTTATGTCTCAGGATGGCAAGAGGGAAGTCTGGAGTCTCAAACCCTACAGCGACCAGACCATCAACGCACCATGTCCCCCGGCTGTGAATCCAAGCCTTTGGCGTCAGTCCCGGTTGAACAATACCAATGGTCTCTTCAGCGTCACCGAAGGCTTTTATCAAGTCCGAGCCTTCGACATGTCCAATATGAGCATCATCGAAGGTAAAACCGGACTTATCATTATCGATCCGCTTATCTCCTGTGAGTGTGCGGCGGACGCGCTGAAGCTCTACAGGGAGTATTGCGAATCCGTGGGCAAGGATAGCAAGCGGCCTGTTGCAGGCGTTATCTTTACCCATAGCCATGTCGATCATTTCGGGGGTGTGCTCGGTGTCATTTCCCCCGATGATGTAAAAAATGGCGTTCCTGTTATCGCTCCCGATGGGTTTCTCGAACACGCCGTCAGTGAGAATGTGTATGCCGGAATCGCCATGAGCCGGCGAGCTCAATATATGTACGGCCCTTATCTCAAGGTTGATAGCCATGGTCAAGTTGATGCTGGTCTTGGTAAGGGGCAGTCCGTCGGTAAGATTTCAATCGTCGCCCCCACCATCAGCGTCTCCCATACAGGCCAGGTTGTGACCGTCGATGGAGTCGATATCGTCTTCCACATGACCCCAGGTGCCGAAGCGCCTTCGGAGTTTGATTTTTACTTTCCGAAGGCCCGGGCATTCTGCGCCGCCGAGAACGCCGTGCACACCATGCACAATATCCAGACGCTGCGCGGTGCGAGAGTGCGCGACGCGCTGCTTTGGTCCAAATACCTCAATGAGACGCTTAACATGTTCGGCAGGGAGACGGACGTGCTCTTTGCTTCGCACCATTGGCCCATATGGGATAAACGCGCGGACACCACCGGCAATGTCGCCCGCTTCTTGACCATGCAGCGGGATATGTACCGCTATCTCAACGACCAAACGCTTCGCATGCTCAACAAGGGCTATACGGGTATTGAAATCGCCGAGGTGTTCAAGATGCCCCCCGCGCTCGAGAAGGAGTGGGCATGCCGAGGCTATTATGGCAGCGTAAACCACAACGTGAAGGCTGTTTACGATCGATACATGGGGTGGTTTGACGGCAACCCTTCGAATTTGCATCCGCTTCCGCCGCAGGAGAGCAGTCCCAAATATGTCGAGGCCATGGGCGGCCGGACCAAGGTGTTGGCAAAAGCCGAAAAGGCTTACTTAGCGGGCGAATACCGCTGGGCGGCAGAGCTCTTGAACAAGCTCATCTTCGCCGAGCCCGACTTTGAGCCGGCCAAACTGCTTCAAGCGGATGTGCTGGAGCAGCTTGGCTATCGAGCGGAGGCCGCGACATGGCGAAACTTTTATCTGATGGGTGCGCAGGAGCTGCGTCACGGGACGCCGGAACCCGAGATGACCACAGCCGATCCAAGCATGACCCAGGCGATGACGCTGGAGATGATTTTTGACGCCATGGCTGGGCACATCAACGGACCCCGTGCGAGCATCGACGAGAAGCCCACCGTGATGAATTGGATCTTCACGGATACGAACGAGCAATATTTGGTGGAGCTTAGCCATGGGGCGATGAGCACAACGGCGAACAAGGTGAGCGCGCAGGATAACGTGACGATTATTCTGACCCGCCAAGTTCTTGACGAGCTCATGTCTCAGTTGACCACACCCAACGCGGCCATTGCCAATGGAGAGATCAAGGTATATGGAGACAAGCTCGCGCTGTTCAAGCTGTTCGCGTGTCTGGACGAGGGCGTGCCGGACTTTCCAATTGTCACGCCGCGGCCCAACGCGCTATTGGCCTGGAGGGGATTCGAGCCCAAGGAGAAAGCAGACGTGCAGGAGGCAGGCAAGAAAAAGCTTCGGATTTTGGGCAAACTCCCCAGAGGTTGCTGAGCGTGTATTTATTCTGAAATGGGCTGCTTCCCTGATTCGTGGTGTCGCCTGATACACTCTCCCTGCAGGCTCGTTTTTATTTCATCACACTTTCCACTTCAATACACACTGGGTCTGTCCTCCACTTACGCTCCTTGGGCACCTTTACCGCCTTGACATCGCAATAGCGGGGTAATGCCCAGCCTTTGCATACATCGCCTCCAGGTTCGGGGACGTCGAGGGAGGCGGTCAGCGAGGGCGGTTCTTTGGGTACATCCGCATCTTTGTAGATATCGAGATAGGCTGCCGCGAGCAGCGAATAATGCATCGCAAGGCCGCTTAAGACCAACGATGTGTCCGCACCGGGCGCCGCTTTGGCCTTACCCGCGAGGGCCGTGTCCACAAAGCCGAGCATCGCTTCAGATAGGGCTAAAAAGCCTTGAAATGAAGGGATTTGCAGGTTGATATCGCCTTCGACCAGCTTTTTGGCCGCCCCCACGCTCGCCCGCAGGGCATCGAGTTCGGCAGGCTTGGGATCGCAGCGCACAGGAATGCATGGACGGCTAAAATGATGGGGTATCGTGGTGCCACTGACATCGGCTTCCCAATGAAGAGGTGCGGCTGTGCATGTGGATGTGGCACCCTGCGCGGCTTTGATGACGGCATTTAAGGTCGTTTTAGCTTCAGCTCTGGCTTTTTCGGCTTGCTCGGTGACAGAGGGCGCCGCTCCAGCCGGTGGATTGAATGTATCGCATCCCAGGGAAGTGCCAGCCATCAGCGCAAGCGCCCCAAGGAGGGTGCAGAGGTGTGGGAATTGAAGGCTAGATTTCACAGGCACACCTCCGCCCCCGCATAAGCCGTGCATTCTCCAGTCGCGCATGGGACATCTTTGGAGCAAAGAGGAACGCATCGCTGAAAGACCCCCACCGGTCCTGATCCTCGGGGGCATGCCGGATAGCGTTCACCCATTAGACAATTGACAATGGATTTAGGATCGTTCTTGTAGGTTGTATAGCAGGCGGGATTTTCAAGGAGTGGGATTTCATCGCAGGCTGCGGTGATTCCCGCTGCTTTTACAGCCGCGCAGGCCGCTTCGCTCGGTTTGGGAGGCGCGGGGATTTTCTCTGAATCTGGGTGCATCTCAGGGAAATTAAATTCAATGGAGACATTGCCATCTTTAGAGCGCGCGGTGGACCAATAGGAGCTCCAGGTGACTTGCAACCGGCGCCATTGCTCGGGCCAGCGAAAGTCGACGATAGCGCCTGGCATATCGCGGATAACGGGAACCTGTACAATGAGGGCTCCCGCGCTGTCTTTATAGATAACGGCCTCTCCCAAGGGGGCTTGGATGACTTTTACGCCCAGGGGAAATGCCCGGTCTTCGCCTTTGTTGTGGCAGCGCAGGGTGAGCCATTCATCGACAATATAGGTTTCGCAGCCTGCGGCTGTGGATCGGGGTACATTGACTTCTTTGCGCTGGCGGGCGGAGGCAAGGGAAGTCGGAAGAGAGCGGCCGACGGGTTTACCCGCCACGGGTTCGGGAAGTTTGGGTTTTGGCGGCGTTTCAAGCGCGGTGGCAAGCGCTTTGGCAACGGCTTCATGGCCCTTTGGGGTCATGTGTAGGTCTTTATTTAAAAAAGCTCCAGGTTCGGCGGCGCGAAGGGCATCGCTGAGATCCACTGCGGTGGCGCCCATGTCTTCTGCCGCGTCGATCACATCGTCGATCAAAATGCGGGCGGGTTCGAGATCGATGGGTTCTTTCCCATACTTGGCCCACTCTTCCTTGGAAATTTGAACATCCATAGGGAGAGCGACGACAAAGAGCCTGGCTCCTGCGGCATCGCATAAGGCTTTGACTTTCTTCAGGCCAGGGGCAAGTGGGGAAAAGGCTTTGATTTTCGGTGGAATCTCGGCCCGGACTGCATCGGTTCGCTTTTGGGCGTCGGAAATCGCGCTCAGCACGGGGTCGATTTTTGCCGCGTCGGCCGCGCTCTTTTTGGCCCGGGTTCGAAGCTCTTCCTCGATTTTATTGCGAGCCTTGGCTCCGGCAAGAATAATTTCGGCGGTGGCATATAAGGGCGATGTGTATTCGCCTGTGTCATCGATGCCGACAATATCCCCAGGCTGAGCAAAGGCGGCTTTAAGCGGGTTCCATTGGGTTCTCCAGCCAAATTCAATGTTCTCGGTTGTAATTTGCTGTTCATTGACCAGTGCCACAAAGCGATCGCGGGCATCATAGAGTTCGGCATTGGCTATGCTGACTTTGGCTCCCTGGAGCATCGCCAGGCGGCGGGTGTCATCGCGGGCGCGCACATGTTCTTCCGCGGCGCGCGCGGCAGCCATGCCAATATCCTTGAACGTGCCCTCCGACGGAACCATAAAGGCTTCCGTGGGACCGGTGGTTTTATACCACCATTTTCTAAGGGCAAAGACAGCGTGGGATTTTCTAAACAGGAAATCTCGGCCTGGAAAGCCGGCCACATGGCTTGGAGCGGTTTCAAGCCTCACGGCCCAGCCATCCCATACGGCATGGCGCTGGGCATTGGGCCTTTGTGCTTCAAGCAAATCGTTGGCGAAATTCACGACATACACGACTCGTTTGGGTTTCCGTTTTTCCAGGAGATCGGCCAACACTTTGTCGTATTCGGGCGGGCCATACGTGGGCACGCCTGCGTTGATGACCTGGGCATTGTTGGGAAGGAGGGCTTGGAGACGGGCGCTAAAGGTTTCGTTTTCTTCGACGCCCAGGCCAAAGACTTGAGAATCGCCCACCACGACGACATCATTGGGGCCGGGTGCGGGCAGCTCTGCCCCTCGAAAACCGGCCTGGTTGATGCGAACGGTGGTGACGGGATTGCCGCCAAAGGAAAGAAGCATGGATTCGCCTGGGATTAAGCGAACGCCGAGCTCTTTGTCGGGCATGTAGAGATTGAGATGGGGGAAGGCGCCTTTGTCGCGCGACGAAAAGGCAAACTCACTGATAGCGCCGCCTACGGCAAGGCCCGCGATGATGCTGATGCCAATGCGGAGCGCGCGCGGGCGTTTGCGGGCTTTCGGTGCGGCTTGGGGTGATGGTGCTGCGGCTTCGGCTGGAGAAGGCGCGGCCGCGTCGGATGTGTCAGCGGAGGGCGGAGAAGGGTTTTCGTTTTCGGTGGACATCGCGTAGCTCGCAATTATCGCTGAACCCTTGCAAGCAGACCAGCATTTACCGCGCGCTCAAGCCGGTCTAGCGTGCGCGCCGTGGCCAAACCCGCGCCTTCCGCCGCCCCTGGAACCGAAAAAGGCGAGCCCGTCTTTGAAGGACAATACCGCGTGGCCCTCCCCTCCTTCGAGGGGCCGCTCGATCTGCTTCTGCATCTGATTCAGCAGCATGAGCTCGATATCCTCGACATTCCCGTCAGCTTTATCACCACAAAATACCTCGAGTATTTGTCGCTCATGCGCACCCTCTCCATCGATATTGCAAGCGAATATCTGGTGATGGCGGCGACGCTGGTGCACATCAAATCGAAGATGCTGCTGCCCGCCGTTCCCGCGGGTCAGGAAGACGACAGCATCCTGGGCCAAGAGGAAGAAGATCCCCGGGCTGAATTGGTGCGCCGTCTGCTCGAGTATCAAAAGTACAAAGCGGCCGCCGCCGAGCTGGCCGATCGTTCGACCTTGGGCCGCGATATTTTTGGGCGCGGCTCAACCGAACCCGTTCCCGAAGGTCCCGCGCCCTTCGCGCCCATGGGTCTCTTTTCGCTTCTCGATGCCTTCGAAAAAATCCTGAAACGGGCCAATATCAAGCTCGATCACGAAGTCGTCTTCGATCGCATCAGCATCACCGATCGCATCATTGAAATTACCGAGATGCTCTCCGCGCGCCGCTCGGTGCGCTTTGAGGATTTGCTTATTTCCAGCGCAAAAGAAAGGGTTTTAACGCGCTTCGATTTGGTGATCACCTTCTTGGCGATTTTAGAAATGGCGCGCCTGAAGCTGCTCAATGTGTATCAATCGGGGCCTCTCGAGCCTATTCATCTCGAGTTTTCGGGGTTGGCGGCCAGTCCTCTGGATGATGCCGAGGAGAGCGCGACAGAAGGCGAACAGTTGCCTTTGTTCAGCGATGCGAAGCCTGAAGGGAAGGCTGAGGTATCCGGGGTGGACAAAGCAAAGGATACGGCGGGAGAAGGCGAATGAGCGCTGAAGAAAAACCAAAGCGCGCGCGCCGTGCAAAACAGCCCAAGCCCGCGGGCCCCTCACCGGCCGAAAAATTCTTTTTGTTCTCGTGGAATTGGATCAGCGGCAAAGGCCGCATTTCGCTCGCAGAACAAGCGCAAGCCGAGGCGGCCGCTGCGGAACAGGCGCAGGCAGACGCGGACGCTTTGGCTTCGGTATTGCCCGCGCTGGAAATCGCGGCGGATCAAGATCTCAATGCCGAAGTGCCGCAAAAGCCCGCGGAAGCCGTACATGAAAGCGCGGAAGAAGAAGCTGAAGACGATGCAGGGGACGATGAAACACCGGCCGAACCGGGCGCCAAGCCAAGGCCGAAACCAGCGCCTAAAATCGTGCTCAGCGACGTTGCGCGCGCGCATCTCAAAGGCGTTCTTGAAGCCTTGGTCTTTGCTTCCGATCATCCTCTCGAGCTGAAAGAGCTGGTTCGCCTATCCAAAGCCGAGCGATCGGTGGTGAAGCCTTTGATGCAAGAACTGGTTGCTGATTACCGCGATCGGGGCTTTAGGCTCGACGAAGTCGCGGGTGGATTTGTGTTTCGCACAAGCCCTGTGTTTGCGCCTTTTGTGCGGGAAATGGGCGAAAAGAAACCCATCAAAATGACGCGGGCGCAGATAGAAACGCTGGCCATTGTGGCCTATCGCCAGCCGATTACGCGCCCAGAAATCGACGATGTGCGCGGCGTGGATTCGGGAGCGGTGCTGAAATCGCTATTGGAGCGCGATTTGGTGCGCATCTTGGGCAAGAAAGAAGAGCCCGGGCGCCCCATGCTCTACGGCACAACGGCTCAATTTTTAGAGTTTTTTGGATTGAAAGCGCTGTCGGAGCTGCCCACGCTGCGGGAATTCACCGAGCTTTCGGATGAATCCAAACGCGCCTACGAACGCGAGATGGGCGAAGAGCCTCCGGATCATTTTGAGCCGTCGAATCAGGCTTTTGTTGACAGCGGGTTAGCGGGAGGCGAGGGAGATTTTCGTCCCCCTGGCGCGCCTGTAGATACGGGGGTTCAGGAAGCGGCTGCGGTGGAGCAGGACAAGGTTGTGTTTGAGGACAGTGTTCAAGCGGAGCTCAAGGAGAAAGACGCGATGAGCAAGCAGGAATCGTTTGAGGAAGAAGAAGAGCGCAACAAGATCCACGCGCATGCGGAGGAGCCCGACGAAGATGAAGATGAAGACGACGACGATGACGACGATGAAGATGAAGATGAAGACGACGACGATGATGAAGACGACGATGAAGATCTAGATGACGACGACGATGATGAAGATGACGATTTTGACGATGATGATGATGACGATGAAGACGAAGACGACGAAGACGATGACGACGATGATGATTGGGATGATGAAGATGAAGACGACGAGGATGAAGACGACGAGGATGAAGACGACGACGATGCGTGAGAATCAAGCGTTATCGGCCGGATCCTCGTAATCGGCGCACAGCTTTGAGACAGCCGCGTACAGATCCGCGTGCGCGATGATTTTTCGAATCAGCTTCCACAATTCAGGATCGGCGAGCCTTTGCATAGGCGATTTTTGAGCGCCTTTTTTATTTCTCACAATCGCCGAGGGCCCCTTTTTTCGAAGCTCTTCCATTTGCATCACAAAACGTTTGGTGGGGAACAGCTCGCCCCGTTCCCACGCGAGAACGGTCTGCTGATCTTCGCCGAGCGCCGCGGCAAGCTCGCGGGCCGTGCACTGAAGCTCTTTTCGGAGGGCTGTGATTTGTTCGGGGGACATAGGGAAAACTTTTTTAATTTTTTTTGATGCATGTACGCAACTTTTGCTTCGCTCATTTCGATATATGGATATGTTGCGGCGAATTTTTGCATTTTTTAAATTGTTTAAAATGGCATGGGCCATCGGATGTGCAGTTGGGCTCTTTGGCTGTAGGCCGGGGCTTTTTATTCCAGACGAATTGAAGGGCGGCACAGCTTCTGGGGAGGGTGAAGAGAGCGGTTTTTCGCTGGAGCTCGAGCCCGCGGCGCCGCCCGGCGAGGCGCCTTCGATTGTGCGGCTTAAATTATGGCTGAGCCCTCAAATCGATAAAAACAGCATCGATATCGGGCGGATTGCTTTGTTTGAGGGCGAGCTGGGATCGGGGCATCTGCGGCAGATAGAGCAAAACAAAATATCAAAAACCCTGGCCAAGCGCATCGTGCCCAGCCTTGTATTTGAGCAAAACGATGAAAATGATTCCACAATCCTTGTGCTTGCGCCGACGGTGGTTCTGGAACGGGGCGAAGTCTATACCTTTGCAAGTGGATCGCCTTTCTTTTCCGCACCCATTCGAATTGTGGATGAAGATGCCGTGCCGGCCTTGGCCCGTATTTGGCCGCCCGAAGGAAAGGCGTCGTCCATTTCCTACGGATTGTGGTGTGGTACGGATGTATTGCAACCGGCAAGCTGGGCATCCGAGCTTCAGCCGATGGCGTTGCCGGCCAATCTATCGGTGGGTGCCGTCGAAGGTGCGGGGATGCGCTGTGTTCGAGCCGAGCTTCAAACGCCTTTGGGATACATGGAAGGGGACGACAGAGAATGGGTAGGTCCTCCGGCGCTCGCGCTTTCAAATGGTCTAATCCGGCTCGATCCCCGGCCTTGGAAAATGGAGCAGCCTGTGCAGAGTGCCATGCCGCTTGAATGTGAGACGAATGAAATTGAATTTGGTCCGGGCTGTGCCCGGGTGATGGACGATAGGCTGCTCCTTCGTTCACCCGACGAAGATTTATTATGGGTTATTTCTTCGCCAACGATTGGATTGGATGAAGTCCGGGCCGCGGCACCAAAGGAATCGATGGTGATTGCAGGGCTACCGTCTCAATCCGAGCTCGAGATTCGGGTTTCAGTGATCAATACAGAAGGAAATCGAACAGATACGGTGATTTGGGTGAAAACCTTGGAACCCATGCCGCATGTCATTTTAAATGAAGTGTATGCCAATCCGGTGGGAATGGAGCCGGATCAAGAATGGGTGGAGCTATTCAATGATGGCCGGGCGCCGGCGAGGCTCGATGGTTATACGATCGTGGACATAGGCGGTGAAAGCGTATTGCCCGAAGCGGAGCTTCTACCGGGTGAGTTTGCCTTGGTGGTGAATGAATCGTTTTGGGAAGATGGCGAGCTGGATCCGCTACCTGCGCCAAATACGCCGTTGATCCGCGTGCCAAGGCTGGGAAAGGGAGGTCTGAGCAATAGCGGTGAGCCGCTGAAGCTATTGGATAAAGAGGGCGCGGTGATTTCGCGTTTTGCCGCGGCGCCCAGGGTGAAGGCTGGTCAGAGTCTATCGAGGCGATTTCCCACATCGGCTGATGGAGTGGCCTCGTCGTTTTTGGCGGCGGAGCCCACGCCCGGTCAAGCGAACGCGGCTTCTTTGCAGTCTTTTTGATTAGCTTCCGGCGATAACCATCGAGCTCACGCGCAAGGTTGGCGAAGCGATCGATGTGCGCTGATCCAAATCGTTTCCAACGGCATCGATGCGCTTCCAAAGCTCGTCGATATTCAGCGAAATGGTCACTTCGGACACGGGGAAGGCAAGCTCGCCATTTTCGATCCAAAAGCCCGAGGCGCCCCGTGAAAAATCGCCGGTCACGGCATTAAAGCCAAAGCCCATCATCTCGGTCACGTATAGGCCGCTCTTGGTGGATTTTAAGATGTCCTCGGGGCTTTCTTGGCCGGGGAGCAGGAGGAAATTCGATGTGGAAGGTCCAACGCCGCCTCCGCTTCCCCGGGACGCGCTGGCTGTAGATGGCCTGCCCAGTTTCCTGCCGCTGTAGCTGTCGCATAAAAAGGTCTTGAGAATGCCTTGTTCCACGACCACGTTGCGGCGCGTGGGCAGTCCTTCGCCGTCAAATGGTTTGGACCCGGGGCCGCGTAAAATATGCGGATCGTCGACGATGGTAACGCGCTCGCTGGCCACTTGCGTGTTCTCCCGGCCGACCAAATAGCTGCCTTTGCGCCAAATCGCGCTGCCGAGTGTGCAGCCCGCCATCAGTCCCAAAATGGCGCGGGCCTCATCGGGATCGAAAATAACCGGGGCTTCACAGGTGGGCACTTTGCGGGCTCCGAGTTTTCGAAGCGTTCTCTTCGCGGCTTCCCGGCCTATGTTTTCGGGGGTATCGAGTTCGTTTAGCCAGCGTTTGGCGCTGTAGTGATAACCGCGCCGTTTTTTGCCTCCTTCATCGTCGGCCACGGGCGAGACCACAAGCTGGGTGTACGAGCCCGCGTAACCGCCTTTAAAACCGCCCGAGAGCACGAGGGCAAAGCATCCGGCGGTGCGCGAAAAATCGGCGCCGTCGCTGTTGGTGATGCGGGGATCGAAATCGCGGGCGGCCTGTTCTCCGCGCTTGGCCCATTCCAAGGCTTGGGCCGCGTTTACTTCGCCTCCGGCAGGATCGAACAGATCGAGATCGGGCCACGATCCCGGCGAGGCGATGAGTTCGGGATCGGCGGGGCCCGCGAAGGGATCTTCCTGAGAAATATCGGCGAGCTCCAAGGCATCGCTGACAAAGCGGGCAAGGCCCTCGGGCGTAAGGTCGGACGTGGATGTGAGGGCGACGCGCTTCTGTTTGATGACGCGCATGCCAATGCTTCGGTGGCCTGCTTCTTCAACGAGCTCGGGCTCTCCCATACGGATTTTCGTGGATAGCTCCGAACCTGAGCGGGCGATGGCTTCTGCGACATCGGCGCCTTTTTTGCGGGCTTCTTCGACGACGGAGCCGGCAAGCTCCATCAATGCGGAAATCTCCTTGTCCATTCGGCTCGGCGATGACATGGGCGTTTGCGCTGTCCTTGAAAAAGAGTTCAAATCGAGTGAGGGCGCGATCCTAGCCTGGATTGATGTGTTTTCGTTGGTTCAAAATTGGGTTTTGGGGGGCGGCTGTCTTCGCGAAGCCTGAGGGCGCTGTACACAAAGCCCGCGATTAAAAGGCTATTCATCCACAGAAGCGCATATCCCAAAGGGCTTCCCACAATGCTTTGGGTGCCAAATTGATGCTGGAATTGACGGTAGCTTCCCTCGATGCGCAGGCGATCACGGAAGAAGATGATGAACGCGGCAACGGCCGAAAATGGAAGAAGCAGGGCCAGGATGGCATGGCGGGGGTAGCCGCGGCCGGCGAGCTCTTGGCTTGTTTTAAAGCCTCCCCACACCGAAGCGCCGTCCAGCGCGAGGATGAGCAGCAAGACAGCCAAAGGCACGCTGCGTATATCGGCGAGATAGGCCATGGCCCAATCGCCCCAAAATGAAGCGAAATAGGCGCATATCGGCATGAAGACCAAGCCGGTAAAGAGCCAAAGAACCGTGCGTATGCGGCGTTCGGCGGGGGCTGGGCCGGTCTGGACGATGAAGGCAAGCCCGGCGCCCAGGGCAAAACCTACAAAAGGTCCGGTAAAAATAGGCACAATGTGCGGCAGCCTAGGACGGATGCGCCAACGACCGCCATTAAATCATCACAATCGGCCCCAAATAAACATGAAATCGCCATTTGCGACCGGCGGACAGCCGCGATAGAGGCTCGCTCTACGCATGGATCCCAATCATCTCAAGGCACTGCTCACCCGCGTTCAACAAGGCGATATGGAAGTCGACGAGGCGCTTCACAAGCTTCGCGGGCTTCCCTTTCAAAACCTGGGTTTCGCCAATGTCGATCATCACCGGGCCCTGCGGCAGGGCACGCCGGAAGTCATTTTCAGCGAACGCAAAACGGTCGATCAAATTGAGCTGATTGCGAAGGAGATTGTGAAGGCTGGGCAGAATGTGCTGATGACGCGCTTGGATGAAACCAAGGCCGAGGTGCTGTCTCAGCGGCTTTCTCCTTTTCGCTATGCATCTGCGGCGCGCATTGGTGCCGTCGAGCTGAAGCCGCCCGCGCCCCGCGATGTGGGGATGGTGGCTGTTGTTACCGCGGGGACAAGCGATATCGGTGTGGCCGAGGAAGCCGCCGAGACGCTTTCAGCGATCGGGATTGAGCCCACGCGCCTCTACGATGTGGGTGTGGCGGGGCTTCACAGGCTGCTTCACCGCGTGGAGGATCTGCAAAAAGCCTCGGCGGTGATTGTCATTGCGGGCATGGAGGGAGCGCTGCCCAGCGTAGTGGGCGGAATGATTTCAGCGCCCATTGTGGCTGTGCCGACCTCGGTCGGTTATGGCACGGCGCTTTCAGGTTTTACGGCGCTCTTTACGATGCTCACTTCCTGCGCGTCGGGGATTGTGGTTGTGAACATTGACAGTGGTTTTGGGGCCGCGATGGCGGTGCACCGGATGCTGCTTAAACGCGGCTAATGCTTTTGATGCTTTTAAAGGGTGAGCTCTGTGGGCAAAGACGAAAAAGAGCACGAACATCATCATCACCATCACGGCCACGATCACCCGCATGATCACGGCCACGATCACCCGCATGATCACCCGCATGATCATGACCACGATCATCACAGCCACGGAGAGCATTTAGGCCCTGGGCACGAACATCCCGCGCGTTTTCCCTTGCTGGAGGCGGGTAGCGGAACGGGCAAGATTTTATTTTTCGATGCGTTTAGCGGCATTGCGGGCGATATGACCATTGCCGCGCTGCTCGATTTGGGCGTTCCGCTCTTGGTCGTGGAAAGCGCCGTCGCAGCACTTCCCCTCGAGGGATTTCATCTTCATCGCGGTCATGCGCACCGGAGCGGTATCGTGGCGACCTCGTTTGATGTTCATCTCGAGGGGGCTCAGCCCGAGCGCACCTATGGCTCAATTCACGCGATGCTGGCTTCGGCGCCGCTTGCGCCCCGGGTTCGGGAGCTCGCTCAAAAAATCTTCAGGCATTTGGGCGAAGCCGAAGCGGCTGTGCACCGAATGCCTTTAAATGACGTGCATTTTCATGAAGTAGGCGCGGTCGACTCCATCATCGATATTGTCGGAGCGGCGGCCGCGATAGCCTATTTAAATGCCGAAGTGGTGGTGTCGCCTCTTCCGATGGGCCGGGGATTTATCAAGGCGCAGCATGGAATCCTGCCCTTGCCTCCTCCAGCGACAGTCGAGTGCCTCAAAGGCGTGCCCACCTACGGCGTCGATTTGGACGTGGAATTTGTAACGCCGACAGGGGCGGCGATTGTGGCCGCGTGCGCATCCCGATTTACCCGCTGGCCTTCTTTTTCGCCGGAACGCATCGGCTTTGGAGCAGGCACCAAAGAATTCCCAGGCCGTCCCAATTTGCTTCGGGTCGTCTTGGGGACACCTCAAGGTGGAGCGCAGGAAAGCCTGGATGAAGGCACGCATGTGGTGGTGGAAGCCAATGTGGATGACATGACAGGTGAGATGGCGGCGCACGCGATAGAGGCGCTGCTTGGGGCGGGGGCGCTGGATGCGTGGGCTTCGCCGATCACAATGAAAAAAGGCCGCCCTGCGCTGACAATATCGGCGCTTGCGGCGGCCCCCGCGGCCGACGTGGTAGCGGCGGCGATGTTGCGGGAAACAACATCGATAGGTGTTCGTAAAACACCCGTTTCAAGGCTGGAGAGGCCGAGACGAATCGCGCTTGTGGAAACGCCTTATGGCCGCATCAGGGTAAAGATCAGTGAAGGTCCCTTTGGACCACCGCTACTAAAGCCTGAATTTGACGACTGCGCGCGTGCGGCGGCATCGTTTAGGGTGCCTGTGCGCGAGGTGATTGCGGCGGCGCTTTCGGGGGTGAAGGGATAGCCCCGACGCCGAAACAGATGCGGGGAGGGCGCAATCTTATCTTCCCCAAAGGTATTCACCAATGATAGCGTTTCTGCATGCTATCCCCTGAAGACGACAAGTTTCTCATGGAGTTTTTCCGCGCCGTTAAAGACGAAGCGCTGGCTCCTGAGGATCCTCGTTATGTTCCGCTCTATGAGCAGGATGGCTTGCTGGACGACGATCCGGTTGGGCTTCTGGCCCGGGCAATTCAATGCCTCGATGAAAGCGTACAGCTCCTCGCAGGTTTTCGCGGAATAGGAAAAAGCACCGAGCTTCGCCGCCTCAAGAAAAGACTCGTCGATGCAGGCTATAAAGTCGTTATCATCGATGTTGAGGACTATGTAAATCAATCGATGCCTGTTGATATTACCGACTTCCTCATGGCATTGGCCGGCGCCTTTGGAGATGCCATTTCAGGACCGGAGTTTCTCGATAAAGATCTACTCAAAGAAGGCTATTGGGAACGGGCCATCCGTTTTTTAGGTACCCGTATCGAGCTAAGCGAGCTTTCCGGCGAACTGGGCGGCAAGGCGGGCACCGGCACGAATATCGCCGGCCAAAAAACAGACGCCGAAACATCCATCAAACTGGGCTTTAAAGCCAATCTCAAACAAGATCCCAGCTTTAAACGCCGCCTCCAAGAACAAATGGCCGGACATCTGGGCGCGCTTGTCGCCGATGTGCGAAAGTTTTTTGAAGAGTGCCTTGAAGCCTTTAAACAAAAATTCGGCGATAACACCCGCATCGCTATCCTCGTCGACTCCATCGAGCATATCCGCGGAATATCCAGCAACGCCCTCGATGTACAAGCCTCCATTGAAAGACTCTTTGCTGCCCATGCCGATAACCTAAAATTACCCGGCTATCACGTCGTTTATACCATCCCTCCCTTCTTGAAGATCCGCTATCCCAACCTGGGAAGCCTCTATGGCGTCGGAGCCGTTCAGATGTTTCCAGCCATAAAGATTAAAGATAAAGCCGACGGCGTAGCTACCGCCGGACGCGACGCGCTTAAAAAAGTCATCGAAAAACGCCACCCCCGCGCCTTGGAACTCCTGCCCCCGGGCGAAGTCGAACGGGTTATCGCCGAATCCGGCGGCCATCTGCGCGATATGCTTCGCATTATGGGCGAAATTATTCGCCGCGCCCGCCAGGTTCCCGTTAAACCTTCCGTGGTGACCAGCGCCCTCAATCAAATGCGCAGCGAGTCTTTACCTATTGCCGAATCCGACGCGGTATGGCTTTCTCGTATCGCAAAAACCCATGAAGTGGCCTTGACCGACCGGGAACACCTCGACGATCTCGCCCACTTCTTCGATACCAACCTCGTCCTCTGCTACCGAAACGGCCCTGAATGGTATGACGTTCATCCCCTTATCCGCGGACATGTTCTCAAGCTTGCGGCAGACGTTGAAGATCGCGGCGCAGCGGCCAAGAGCAATGGATGATGCCGAAGCCATAGCGGAGCTCAGTCCTCATGACGAGGAAGAATGGTTGCGCCTCCGCAGGCAGATTCAGCTCGAGCAGGGCTTTTGGCTCGGTTTTGTCTTTGCGCTCTCTTCCCACGAGGCCAAGGTCTTCCGGCAGCGCGTAACCCTTGAATTAAGCGCCCGCGATCAAAACATCGAGATCTATGCGCCCGATACACCGGAAGCTCTAACGGCCGCATTGCCATGGCTTCTTTCGCCTGAACGCAGGCAGGCTCACTTCGTATGGATTGAATCGATGTCCGCCGATGCTTATGGCAGCTCCGAAACGCCTTGGGCGCTGGCCTGGGATTGGCTGTTCCTAAGAATGAATGAAAGGCGCGAGGCCCTCAGACGCCATTTGCCAGGAGCTCTGGTGATCGTGGCTCCGCCCACCGTGAAACCCAGGCTAAGAGACGCAGCCCCAGACTTGTGGTCCATCCGATCGATTGTCGCGGAATTGGAGGGAGGAACGGCTGGCTTTCCATCCGCCCCATTACCATTTCAGTCCGTTGTGGAAGAAGATTCCCAGCAAGAGGCGCCCGATCCAATCTTTTGGAAACAAGAAGCCGATCGCCGCGCACCGGGCAGCGTGGGCCGGGCAATGGCTTTGGTTGAAGCGGCAAGGGGATATGGAGAAACCAAGCAATTTAGCGACGCCGAGACCCTGCTCAGAGAAGCCATTCATATCTTTCATCAGCACCAGCAAACAGGCGACGGAGAGCAGCGGGTTTGGGTATTCAGCATGCTTTCGACAGCCTATGCCTTGCTTGGCGGAGTTCAGGTAGCGGCCGAGGCTTGGGAACTCGCATCGCTGTCCGTGCATAAATCGATCGAAGTCCTTCGAGATCTCATGAAGAGCGAAGGTCTACCCGCGGTGTTTCTGCCTCCCTTGGCAGATGGCCTTCTTCTCCAAGGAATCATCGAACGCAGGCTGGAGCATGGCGAAGAGGCGCTGGCTTCCATGCAAGAAGCCCTCGGTATTTTCCGGAATCTGGCCAAGGCTCAACCCGAGGAATACCTCAAGCGCTTGGCGGACTGTCTCCAGCATATAGGAGCGCTTCATTATATGGGCGACCGGATGCCCATGGCGCTTTCAGCCTTCCAGGAGGCCGTGGATATCCTTCGGACGCTGGCCAAGCAGAAGCCGGCGCGCTTTGGGTTTGGGCTCGCGCACAGCCTGCGAAACCTGGCGTTGATGCAAATGGCATCCGGGCGAATGGACGATGCCCTGGCATTGCTGGAGGAGGCCATGGAGCTCCTCTGGCCTCTATTTGCCGAGCGCCCGCAGGCCCTGCTTCAAACGATGAAAGAGTATTTGGACGTGCTCTTGACTTGCCTAGAAGCCATTGGCCGCGAACCCAGCGCAACGCTTCAAGAACGCATCGATCAAGTACAGGCCGAGCTCGAAACAGAAGCCTAAATCAATCTGGCCTCTCGATCGGCAACCCCTCCGCCTCCCAGGCCAAAATCCCACCCTCCAAAAAGCCCACCGGCACCCCGGATTCCGTCAATTTATCGGCCAGCTCCTTCGACACCGTACCCGAGCGGCAATACAAAATCGGCTCACCCGCAAGCATATGCAGCTCGGCCAGCCGCCCTTCAATCTCATCCGCCGGAAGATGAACGGCTCCCGGAATGCGCGCCCGCCCAAAAGACGCCGCATCCCTCGTATCCACGGCCACCACCTGCCCCTGCTTAATAAACTGAGCCAACTCCATCGCCCGGATCGCCCCCTCGGCGCGCGGCAAAAAAGGCTCAACCAGCTCCCTCAACCTATTTCGCTTGACAACGCCTTGATCGGCCGCCACGGGCCTGCCCTTCATGAACACCATAAAGGTAGGCACGGCCTGAATGCGCAGCGAAGCCGCGATCCGCTTGGATTTATCGATATCGATTTTAACGACCTTGGCTTTACCTTCGAGCTCCCGCGCCACGGCCTCGACTTCGGGGGCCACGGTTTTACAGGGCCCGCACCAATCGGCGGTAAAATCGATGAGCACGGGCAGCTCGCTTCGAAGGACTTCGCGTTCAAATTCCTGTTCGGAGATGGTGGGAACGGGCATGGCGATGGGTGTAGTACGGGTTGTGCGGGGATGGAATGGCTTTTGTGAAGGGTGGGACGGGACTCGACTGCCAAGAGACCCCCTTGATCCAACCCTCCCGACGGCACTCGACTGCCAAGAGGCCCCTTGATCCAACTCTCATGACGGGACTCGGCTGCCAAGAGGGCCCTTGATCCAACTCTCATAACAGGATTCGGTTGCCAAGAGGCCCCTTGATCCAACTCTCATAACGGGATTCGGTTGCCAAGAGGCCCCTTGATCCAACTCTCATAACGGGATTCGGTTGCCAAGAGGCCCCTTGATCCAACTCTCCATCCGATACCCATCCAAGCCGGGGATTGACTTTGGGGCGGAAACCGGTGATGGTACCCAACGAGAAGGGCAACGATGCAAAAGGTCTTGGTCAGCGCATGTCTCTTGGGCGAAGCGGTACGCTACGACGGTTTAAGCAAGCCTATTCAAAGCGATATTTTAGCGCGATGGCTCAGTGAAGGGCGCGTCGTGCCCGTATGTCCCGAGGTTGCGGGCGGGCTGACGATTCCCCGCATTGCATCTGAAATTGAAAAACCCCTGGGCGGCTATGCCGTACTCGATGGGCGCACAAGGGTAGTGGATGCAACCGGGCGGGATGTGACCGAGGCATTTATAAAGGGGGCCAATGAAGCGCTCTCGGTTGCGCAGGCCAAGGGCATTCGGGTGGCGGTGTTGAAAGAGAATAGTCCCTCGTGCGGATCGAGTCACAGTTATGATGGGACATTTACGAGAACAAAAATTCCCCAGCCGGGGGTGACGGGAGCGATGCTCAAGCGGGCGGGGATTCTGGTGTTTAGCGAAGAGCAATTGGAGGAGGCGGATAGGGTGCTGCGGGGGGAGTGAAGAATGGGCTTGCAGCGGGGAAAAAAACCTGCATTCAATGCCTAGGTGACGCCCAAGCACCACAATCCTCTCTTCCATCCCAAAACGCTTAGAAATTATTTTCAAAGCCAATCTTTTCCCGCCGATCTCGACACGCGCCGAAAGCAGATCCTCCCCTGGATTGAGCTTTTAAAAAGCGGCAAGCTCGGCGGCGAAAAAGAAATGAGCCTCCATGGCCAGTTTTTGGAGCGGGTATTCGGCGATATTTTAGGCTATCGGGGCATTAGCCAAGGCGCGGCCCAGGGCTACGAGCTCTGCGCCGAAAAAAGTCTCCCCAATGGTAAATCCGTCGATGGAGCCCTAGGCTTCTTTGGACAGGGAGACGCCGATCGCATCCATTGCGTCATCGAGCTAAAACGTTCCAAACAGTCTTTGGATGTTGCCGCTGGACGTATCTTGACCCCCGTTCAGCAAGCCTGGGAATATGCCAGCTTTGCCCGGGGCTGCCGCTGGATTCTGGTGTCCAACTTTGGGGAAACCCGGCTCTACCATAGCGCCCATACCCCAGGAAATTGCGAGGTCTTTCGGCTGGAGGAGTTGGGTGATCCCGAGGTGTTCAAGCGCTTCTATGGACTCTTGGCCCGGGATTATTTATTGCCGCCGTCACCCCTGGAAACGGCGCGGCCTTCGGTGGTGGAGGACTTGCTCTCGCGTTCGGCCAAGCAGGAAGCGGAAATCACCGAGCAGTTGTACCGGGATTATAGGCACTTGCGCACCTGTGTATATGAAGATCTATGCCGCGGGCATTCCAATCTTCCCAAGACAGAGGTGCTGGCTTATGCCCAGACGCTGCTGGATCGGATATTGTTTATCGCCTTTGCCGAGGATCGGGGCCTGCTTCCCGAAAATACCCTTGAAGAAGCGATTGTTTATCGGGATAAATACCGCCCGGCGCCCGCATGGCAAAACTTTCAAGCCATTTTCCGCTGGATTGACGAAGGACATCCCGAGTTTCAGTATCCGGCCTACAACGGCGGCCTATTCGCGCCCGATCCCAATATTGACATGCTCGAGCTTCAAAACGAGACCTGCAAGCAATTCAAAGTCTTAAGCGCTTATGATTTCCGCGAGGATGTATCGGTGGATGTTCTTGGGCATATCTTTGAACAATCCATCACGGATTTGGAAGAGATCCGCGCGGAGAGCGAAGGCAAGCCCATCGATCCCCAAAAGTCCAAGCGCAAGGTGGAGGGCGTGTTTTATACCCCTTCGTTTATAACCCAGTTTATTGTGGAACAGACCTTGGGCAGGGTATTGGACGAAAAATGGCAAGCGATAGTGATGCAGCACAAGCCCGACGAGCAAAAAGGCAAGGCATTACAGGAAAAGGCATGGCTTTCGGCGTGGGAGAGTTATCGAGAAGCCCTGAGGCAAGTGCGGGTCTTGGATTTATCCTGTGGATCGGGAGCCTTTTTGACGGCGGCCTTTGATAGGCTGGCGCGCTCTTATGATATTGTGAACGCGGCGCTTTCGGAATTGCGCAAGGGGCAGGTGGAGCTCTTTGATTTAGATAAGACGGTGCTAAACAACAATCTATTTGGGGTCGATCTGAACGGTGAGTCCGTTGAAATCACCAAGCTTTCGCTTTGGTTAAAGACGGCGCAGCGGGGCCGGAAGCTAACCTATTTGGATCGGAACATTAAACGGGCCAATTCGATTGTGGGCGATGCGATGATCGATCCTCGGGCCTTTGATTGGAAGACGGGGAACTTGGCGCGTTCTTTTATTTATCCGGTACAGACACCGGAAGATGAAACGATTGATGCGCGGTGGAGGGAGGGTTTTGATGTAGTGATAGGGAATCCGCCTTATGTAAGGCAGGAGCTCATAGGGCAATACAAAGAACATTTTGCGCATGCCTACCGGGCCTATAACGGGGTGGCGGATTTATATGTTTATTTTATGGAGCGGGGGATATCGCTCTTAAAGCCGGGCGGGCGCCTGGGATATATTGTGGCCAATAAATGGATGAAGGCGGAGTATGGCGACAAGATTCGATCCATCATGGCCAAAGAAACGCGGGTGGAGCGCCTGGTGGATTTTGGACACGCGCCGATCTTCCCCGACGCGGACACTTTTCCCTGTGTGATTGTGCTGAACAAACCCGGTGAGGAGCCGGTGCCCGAGGATCATGCGCTGGAGGTGACGCGCTTTCCGAGGGAGGCGCTGGGGAGCGAAAAGATTCAGGACTATGTGATGTCGCATTTTTATGCGGTTCCTCAGAGCCGGCTTGGGGCGGGGGCATGGAGTTTGGAGCCTCCGGCGGTGGAGGCGCTGATGGAGAGGATGAGGCAGAAGGGGACACCGCTTGCTGAATATGCGAAGACCAAGCCTTATTATGGGATCAAGACCGGATTTAACGAAGCATTTTTGATTGATACGGCGACGCGGAATCAGTTGGTGAAGGACGATCCCGCATCGGCTGGGGTGATAAAAAAATACCTGCGCGGGCAGGATATTCGGAGGTGGTCGCCGGAGTGGAATGAACTTTGGATGATCGTTCTTAAATCAAGCCACGATCATCCCTGGCCTTGGGCTTCTATGGAGGAATCCAAGGCGGAGATTTGTTTTCAGCAGACCTATCCAAGCTTATATGCTCGAATGAAACCATTTGAACCAGCTCTGCGGAAGCGAAGCGATCGGGGGAGGTGTTGGTGGGAGCTCCGGCCATGCGCCTATTACGATGCATTTGAGCGGTCTAAACTTATATGGAAAGACCTATCGTTTCACTCGGAGTTTTGTTCGGACAATCAAGGCCACTTTACGAATGATTTATGTTTCTTTCTTCCAGCCGGTGATACATGGCTCTTGGCCGTCCTGAATTCGCCTTTGTTGTGGGCTTATTTGTGGCGAAATGTTGTGCATGGCAAGGATGAGGTGTTGCGGTTGAAGAATGTATACATGGAAAGACTCCCCATCGCCGAGCCCACGCCCGAACTCCGCGACCAAGCCGAAACCATGGTCCCCCAAATGATCGCCCTCACCCGCCAAAACCAAGAAGCCCATGCCAATATGCTCGATGCCCTGCGCCTCCAGTTCGATATCGATAAACCCGGCCAAAAACTGGAAGACTTCAGTGCGCTCAACGCCGATGACTTTATCAAAGAGATTCTCGCCCGCCGTCCTAAATCCAAAGGTGGTATCAAACCCGCCGCCCAAAAAGAACTCCGCCAAATCCACGCCGAAGAATCCCAGGCCATCGAAGAGCGCAAGCGCACACTTTTGTTGTTGGAACGCCGCCTCTCCAAGCTGGTGAACTCGGCCTATGGCTTGAGCCCCGAGGATGTCGAGCTTTTGTGGGCCACGGCTCCGCCTAGAATGCCCGTGGGACAATAATAAATGACGCCCAAGCACCACAATCCTCTCTTCCATCCCAAAACGCTTAGAAATTATTTTCAAAGCCAATCTTTTCCCGCCGATCTCGACACGCGCCGAAAGCAGATCCTCCCCTGGATTGAGCTTTTAAAAAGCGGCAAGCTCGGCGGCGAAAAAGAAATGAGCCTCCATGGCCAGTTTTTGGAGCGGGTATTCGGCGATATTTTAGGCTATCGGGGCATTAGCCAAGGGGGGGGCCAGGGCTGTAGAATTGCGCTTCAGGGCTTAAATCAACCTTTGGATAGCGCCGCGAGACAAATATTTAGCCCCATTCAGCAAGCCTGGGAGGATGCCCATCCTACGCCGGGCTGCCGCTGGATTCTCATCTCTAACCTGAGGGAAATCCGGCTCTATCATATCGCCTATGGCCCAGGGAATTGCGAAGTCTTTCTCGTGGAGGAGTTGGCACAGCCGGAGGCGTTTCAGCGCTTTTATATGCTCTTGGCCCAGGATTATATCTTGTGTGCGCCTTCGCCGGTCGAGGACTTGCTTTTGCGTTCGGCCAAACAGGAAGCGGAAATCACCGGGCAACTGTACCGGGATTATACGCGCTTGCGGGTCTGCGTCTATGAACGTCTATGCGAGGGGCATTCCAATCTTCCCAAGGCCGAGCTATGGACAGAGGCTCAAAGGCTGCTTGACCGTATATTGCTCGGCGCCTTTGCCGGGGAACGGGGGTTGTCTGCTGGAACGGCCACCGATGCGCCTAGCACCTGCGCGAATATCGATAAGACTGCGATTCTCAAGGTATTGAGCGCATACGACTTTCGCGAAGAGATATCGGTGGATGTCCTGGGGCATATCTTCGAGCAGTCCATGGCGGATATGCCCAAGCGCAAGGCGGAGGGCGTGTTCTATACGCCTTCGCATATCACTCAGTTTATTGTGGAAGAGACCTTGGGCAGGCTGCTCGATGAGATATGGCAGGCGATTGTTTCAAGCTATAAGCCTTGGGAGCATTTAAGCGAGGCATGGAGGGATAAGGCTTGGAGTTCGGCGTGGGAGAAGTATGGGGAGGCGCTGAGCCAGGTGCGGGTCTTGGATTTATCCTGCGGGGCGGGAGCCTTTTTGACGGCGGCCTTTGATGTGCTGGCGCGGGCTTATGATAGGGTGAACGCGGCGCTGTTGGAATTGAACCAAGGGCAGGCCGAGCGCTTGGATGTGGGGCAGGCGGTGCTGAACAACAATCTATTTGGTTTGGATCTAAATGGCGAATCCGTTGAACTCACCAAGGCTTCGCTATGGCTGAAGGCGGCGCGGCCGGGGCAAACGTTAGGCGAATTGAATTGCAATATCGCGCAGGCCAATTCGATTGCGGACAATGCGGGGGCGATCGGTGCGCGGTGGAGCGAAGGTTTTCATATTGTGATAGGCAATCCGCCTTATGTGAGGCATGAACGCATCGGTCACTATAAAGAGCATTTGGCGAGGGATTACAGGGCTTATCATGGGGCTGCGGATTTATATATTTATTTTATAGAGAGGGGGATATCGCTTTTGAAGGCGGGGGGCCGTTTGGGATTTATTGTGCCCAATAAATGGATGAAGGCGGAGTATGGAGTGAAGTTAAGGTCGATATTGGCCGGGGAGACTCGGGTGGAGCGTATGGTGGATTTTGGCCATGCGCCGATTTTCCCCGATGCCGATGCCTTTCCTTGTGTGATGGTGTTGAGCAAGCCAAACAAGCCTGGGGGGCCGGTGCCCGGGGATCATGCGGTGGATGTGACGCAAATTCCGAGGGAAGCATTAAGGGCGGAGCGGGTTCAGAGCTATGTGAAGTCGAATAGCCATAGGGTTCCTCAAAGCCGGCTTGGGGCGGGGCCATGGAGCTTGGAGCCTCCGGCGGTGGAGGCGCTGATGGAGAGGATAAGGCAGAAGGGGAAGCCTCTTGCCGATTATGCGAAGGCCAAGCCTTGCTATGGGATCAAGACTGGATTGAACGAAGCTTTTTTAATCGGTACGGCGGTGCGGGATCAGTTGGTGAAGGCAGATCCCCGTTCGGCCGGTGTGATTAAAAAATATGTGCGCGGGCAGGATATCCGAAGATGGTCGCCGGCGTGGAATGGGGAATGGATGATCGCGCTAAAGACCAGCCGCGAACGCCCCACGCCTTGGGCATCGCTGAAGGAGCCGGAAGCCGAACGATGTTTTGAGTCGGTATATCCGGCGCTATATGCGAGGATGAAAACCTACGAAGAGCCCCTGCGCAAAAGGAGCAGCCGGGGCCAATACTGGTGGGAGCTTCAGTCATGCCCGGGAGATTTATCTCTGGAAGAGCCCAAGATGATATGGAAAGATCTATCATTTCATTCGGAATTTTGCTTGGATGAGGGTGGGTATTTTGCCAATAACCTTTGCTATTTCCTTGCATTGAAAGACAATTGGCTGCTGGCTGTTTTAAACTCGCCTCTGCTGTGGTCGTATCTATGGAGGCATACCCTTCATGGGAAAGACGAAGTATTGCGTTTAAGGGTCGATGATATGGAGAAGCTTCCTATTGCCGAGCCCGCGCCCGAACTTCGAGAGCAGGCCGAAAGCATCGTTCCCAAGATGATTGGCCTGAGCGGTCAAAACCGTAACCCTATTCATGCCGAAGAATCCCGGGCCGCCGAAGAGCGCAAACGTACGCTTTTGGCCTTGGAACGCCGCCTCGCCGCGCTGGTAAACTCGGCCTATGGCTTAAGCCCCGAGGATGTTAAACTTCTATGGGCTACGGCCCCGCCTCGAATGCCTGTTGGACAGTAATCACCTGAATCACCTGAATCACCTGAGGAGTCTACAATGACAAATATATCACATCGCTTTCATTTCTTTGGTCCCCTCGCTCTCTTGGCCATGAGCGGTTTAAGCTTTGCAGCGTGCGGCGGCGGCGAAAGCCAAAATTCAAGCCTGGGATCGGGGGGCGGAAGCTCGTCTTCATCGACCAGCACCAGCAGCAGCAGCAGCAGCGGAAGCAGCGCCGGATCTAGCAACGGAGAACGCTATGCCGCGGCCTTCTGCGATCTCGTCTTTAAATGCTGTGATGCAACAGGCTTGAAAGAACGCTTCCTCGGCATCTCCGATTATGGAGGCTGCCATGTCTTCACTCGAACCGTCTGGGATGGAGCCTTCGAACCCACCGGAAAAGCCAGCGAAGCTGCGGGCCGTTCATCCTTCAGTCAAGAGAACTTCGATGCTTGTTTGATTAAAATCGCCGCGGCTTCATGCGCCGACTTTGAAACCGGCAATATGGGCACTTGCGAGGATATCTTTGTCCCCATGGTCCCCTTGGGCGGTGTCTGCGAGGCCAATATCGATTGTATCGGCGGAGAATGCAATATCCCCAGCGGTATGAGCCAAGGCACCTGCGCCGTGAAATCCCCGCCCGTGGGGCCCGGTGGCAATTGTTCGAATGATCAGAAATGCGACAAGGGACTGTATTGCAATGCGGGGGTTTGCGCGCTCGCCAAGGCCGATGGTCAAAGCTGTCAGGAAAACAATGAATGCACGTCGGGTACATGTATCGGTGATGATGGTGCCACGCCGGGGATGTGCGGGGCCGTGTGTTCGGGCGGAGGAGTTGGACCCGGACCTGTCAATGCTGAACTGGGGGCCATCGGGGGTATTGTCGTTCAAGCTGAATGCGATCATATCTTCAATTGCTGCACGACCGATGAAGCGAGCAATTTTCTCTTTCCCGGCATCGATAACCAATGGGAATGCCTCAATCTGTATGGTGCCATTACAGGATTGGCCTTGGCCGAGCTCAACACCAAGGAAGTGGAAGGCAAAGTCAAGATTGACGACGCCGCGCTAAAGCAATGCGCCGAGCAATACGCGGGGCTAAGCTGTGTTGAATTTTCCAAAGGCGGGTCGTTTGATTGTGAAGCGGCGATTCAGGGGCTTGTGGCCAATGGAGGCGCCTGCGAGGACGATGGAGAATGCGAAAGCCGCAATTGCGATTCGATGTCCAAGTGCGCCCCACTTCCTGGTGCCGGGGGTGTGTGCAACGATGAATGCATCGATGGCTATTATTGTGGTGCGGGTATTTGCCAGAAACAAAAGATGATTGGAGAACAATGCTCCAGCAGCGATGAATGCATTGCGAGCCGCTGCGCCGGTCCATCGGGGTCCAAATTGTGCGCGCTGATTTGCGACGGCAACTAATCTTCTTTAAACCCTCCCGTGTTTAGCATATCGTAGCCGGATGAAGAGCCGAGCCGCGATTGTCTTTGCCCTCGTTTCCATGAGTTTTGCCCTAAGCGGGTGCTGCAAAGGATGCAGTGCTGTCAAAGGCTTTGCCAAGGATATTGTTGGCCCCAACGAAACAGAAGGCGTTCGCCTGGTCGAAGAGAAGCTAAAAAGCGACAAGGGCCTTCTGGAAAAGCTATGCGGGGTGAAGACAGAGGGGTTGAAGGATGTGAGCGTCAAATCGCAGACATCCTCGAGTTTTCAAATTGAAGGCAAGCCCAAGGAAGGCAACGCGGCAAAAGCCTTGGTTTGTACGGGAGTGATTATGGCCTTTTGGCATGCCGAGGAGACCCCGAGCGGCACGGTATGGTCCATCGAGAGCATCAAAGTGAAACAGGTCACCACACCTGGGGCTGAGTACACGGCGCCTTCATCCGATTTTGACGATTAAAGCATATTTGACAAAGCCCGCCCTCCCCGCTAAAAGCGCGTTTGTTATATGTTCGATCGAAGGCTTCTTCCCATTGGCA
>CAZICM010000037.1:0-92076 GCA_964537685.1 uncultured Polyangiaceae bacterium | reverse complement strand
TAAGATTATTGGTATCGACCTCGGCACGACCAACAGCGTTGTCGCCATCATGGAGGGCAAGGAACCCAAGGTCATCGTGAACGAGGAGGGCTCGCGGCTGACGCCTTCTATCGTGGCCTGGGACGAAAAAAGTGAGGTGTTGGTCGGTCAGATCGCGAAGCGTCAGGCGGTGACGAATCCGCTCAATACGGTGTATTCGGCCAAGCGCTTTATGGGGCGGCGGCTGGAAGAGGTGACGGAAGAGATTCGGCGGGTGCCCTACAAGGTGCAGAAGGGCAAGAACAATGACGCCGTGTTTGAGGTGCGGGGCAAGCCTGTTTCGCCGCCCGAGGTGAGCGCGAAGGTGCTTCAGAAGCTGAAGAAGGCGGCCGAGGATTATTTGGGGGAGAAGGTGACGGAGGCCGTGATTACGGTGCCGGCCTACTTTAACGATGCGCAGCGCCAGGCGACGAAAGACGCGGGAAGGATTGCGGGGCTCGATGTAAAGCGCATCGTGAACGAGCCGACGGCGGCGGCGCTGGCTTATGGGCTGGACAAGAAGAATGAAGAAGTCATCGCCGTGTACGACTTTGGCGGCGGCACTTTCGATATTTCGATTCTCGAAGTCGGCGACAATGTGGTGCAGGTCATCTCGACCAACGGCGACACGCATTTGGGCGGCGACGATGTCGATCACTTGATTATGGATTGGCTGATCGCCGAGTTTAAGAAGGATACGGGTCTCGATGTTTCCAACGACAAGATGGTCGTGCAGAGGCTGAAGGACGCGGCGGAGCAGGCGAAGATCGAGCTGTCCAATGTGCAGGAGACGACGATCAACCTGCCCTTCCTGACGGCGGATGCGTCGGGTCCGAAGCATCTTCAGAAGCAACTGTCGCGGGCCAAGCTGGAGCAGATGATCCGGCCTTTGGTCGATCGTTCGCTTGAGCCTGTGCGCAAGGCTTTGGCCGATGCGAAGAAGTCGCCTCAGCAGATTGACGAGGTCGTTTTGGTCGGCGGTTCGACGCGCATTCCGCTGGTTCAAGAGACAGTGAAGAAGTTCTTTGGCAAAGAGCCTCACAAGGGCGTCAATCCCGATGAAGTCGTGGCCGTTGGCGCGGCGGTGCAGGCGGGCGTTCTTTCGGGCGATGTAAAGGATTTGGTGCTCTTGGATGTCACGCCTCTATCGCTGGGCGTAGAGACCTTGGGCGGCGTGATGACCGTGATGATTTCGCGCAACACAACGATTCCGACGCAAAAGAAAGAGATTTTCTCGACGGCGACGGACAGCCAGCCGAGCGTGGAAGTGCATGTGCTTCAGGGCGAGCGCACGGAAGCGCGCTACAACCGGACGCTGGGCCGCTTTCATCTCGAAGGCATTATGCCGGCGCCGCGCGGTGTTCCGAAGATCGAGGTCACCTTTGATATCGATGCGAACGGCATTCTTTCGGTGCATGCGAAGGACATGGCGACGGGCAAAGATCAAAGGATCACGATTACGGCTTCGGGCGGCCTCAAGGAAGACGAGATCAAGCGCATGGTGCGCGAGGCGCAGGAGCACGAAGCGGACGACAAGAAGCGCCGCGAGGAGATCGATCGGCGGAACAAGCTCGACAATCTCTGTTACACGATTGAAAAGACCATCGGCGAGAACAAGGACAAGCTGCCCGAGAGCGATGTGTCGGCGCTCAACGAAGTGATAGGGGAAGCGCGCAAGGCGATCGAGAAGCAGGACGACGATGCGGTGCAGGCATCGCTGGCGAAGCTCGAGAAGGAAGCGCACCGCATTGCGAGCGTGATGTATGAGAAGGCGGGTGGTGCGGGTGCCCCAGGCGGCGGCGCGCCTGGTCCGGATGCGGGCGGTCCGCCTCCTCCGGCCGGCGGTGGAGCCAAGGGCAAAGACGGCGTGATTGATGCCGAGTTTGAAGAATCAAACTAGGCGCTCAACCCGTTACTTCTTCGGCTCGGTCACGGCCCGCGTCGTGATGTGCAAGTAATAATCGAATAAATCCGGCAAATGAAACGTGGCCACGCCTGTGGCGTCATCGATCTTTTCAGGAGCGATCACGCGCCACGTCACTTTGCCGTTGCCGATTTCTCCAACCGCCAAGTTTGCATCCTTCTTTGCGCCCGCGGGTAGTTTCAGCTCAAACGGATGCGTCACCGAGGTCACTTTCTCGGGCGTGCCGCTGGGCGGAATCACGGCGGTTACGCGGTAAATCTTCCCCTGCTGCTGACCGGCCGACTTGGCCTTGGTGTCGATCTTAAACGTGACATTCACGCCGCTTGAGAATGAGTTCTCGTAAATCCTTAAGATCGCCCGCCCGGAATCATCGCCCAATTCAAGCTTCGCCCCAGGCGATACACCAAATGTGTCTTGGATCTCTTCGGCATCCGTCTTCAGCACTGGAGGACGGCTATCTTGAGGTCCCGAGGGCGGAGGCGGAGGCGCTGCGGCGCTCGCGGTATCGGCGGGCGGAGGCGTTTCAGGCTTCGCGGACTCGTCGGGCGGAGGCGTTTCAATGGGGGTGCCTTTTCCAGTGGGCACCACCAACGGCAACTCGCCCGCAGAATCTTCATTCTTGGGCGGAGGCTGCCCGCCGCACGCGGCAAGAACCAATGAAATAACAGCGGAAACAGCAATTAATCCTGTACAGAATGCACGCATAGCCTTCTGTGCGTACGGCGGCTTTGCTCCGAGATCAAGCGTCACGGCGATTGGCCGGGCGATTGTCGGAGATTATCGACGTGGCCCAGGCGAAGCCGTATAAGACTCGTCCTATGCGAAATACGCTGCTTCCGCTCGGTTCCGCCCTATTTATCGCCGGTCTTGTTGCCTGTGGCCCCTCACCCGAAGCCACCGCCCCCAAGGGAGGCACGGCTCCTCCGGGCGCAAAGAGAGAATCCGCCGATGCCCGGGTTCAGCAAGTGGCCGCGCAGCCCGCGCCGGCAACCTTCGATTTATCGCCCGTTCCCGATCCCGGCGACATTGTTCATGTGGGCCGCTGGAAGAACCCAATGGATACGCTGAGCGCCGTAGCAAGCTGTTCAGGGCTCGATCCGAGGCTATTGGAGAACAACAGCAAACGCTTGGCCGATTTGGCTTTGCGCAATGCCTTGAGCAGCGACTTCGATACGGCTCAGCTTGCGAATGTTGTCGCGCTGGATACGCCGATTGATTCGGTGATGGTGCTTATTCAGAACCCGAAAAAGAAAATACCTCAGCCTGCGTTCGCCATTTCGATTGGCCTGAGCTCGCTGGAGCGCGCCAAAGCCGCGCTTTCGGGCCATACCGTGGAAGTCGCGCCTGGCATGTGGCGCGTGGGCACCAAAGACGACACCGATGCGATCTGTGTCATCGCCGCATCGGCGGGCGCGGCTCCCGCCCGTTTGATTTGCAGCGAACATGACCGGGAAGTGATGGCCCTGGGCCCCTATCTCGCCCGCACCATGCCAACAGTTTCGGTCGGCGGTGCCGATGCGCACGCCGATTTCCGCTTTTCGCCCCTTGCCGAACGCTATGGCAAAGACATGCGCCAGCAGCTTAAGGGCATTCCCATTATCCTCGAGAGCCAAGGCTCGCTGGGCGAGCCTAAATTCGACAAGGCCCTAACGGTGGCGGCCGCGGCCATTCAAGACGAATTGGGCGCGCTTATCGGCGATTTCGACAAAGTATCGCTGGACATCAGCGTCGATCCGGCCTCGTGCATCAAAGGCTCGGGCCAAGTGACGATGCGCGGCAACGCATCATGGGTATCCAGCACCTTTTCCGACAGCGCGGGCAAAGCCGGCCCGCCGCCCTCGCACTACTGGCGCCTGCCCCGCGACAGCACGGCCGCCACCTATGCGCGCGGCACCGATCCGGCCCGCTTCAAGCCCATTCTGCAAGTGGTCCGCGATTTGGCCGAGGGCGCGATGACCAAATTCAACGTGGGCAAAGCGGCCGATCGCAAGGCCGTCGTCGACCTCTTGGATATGCCGCATGGCAAAGATGTGAATTCCGTTTCGGCCATGGGCTATTTCGACAGCGACACCAAGCCCGCCCAAGGCAAGAAAGACGAAGCGCCCGATCCTCAAAAACTGATCGACTCGGTGGTCGGCGGCCTGTTGGGCTGGTCACTTGTCGGTGTGGATGAAGGGCCTGCGGCGACCACCAAAATGCTCAAAGGCTTCGTGGATGCCTACAACAAGCATGCGGCCCTCGCCGTGGCGCGCGAAAAAGCCGAACAGAAAAACAGAGATCCCAAAGGCCGCGATGAATGGGAGCTCAGCGAAAAAGAGCGGGCCGACCGGGAAAAGAAGCTTGGACCTCGCTCCTTGCTCACCTTCTTGCTCGAAGAAGCCGATATCGAAGCCAAGTATTTGCCCACGGTGAAGTCGGTCGCGGCTCCCGCGGCGCTGGGCAAAAACGCGATGGATGTCGAAATCAAGTTTACCTTCGATGTCGATGAGGACGATCTCGCGATTCTCGGCGGCGGCGGAGGACAAGGAGGCCGGGGCCCGCAGAAACAGGGCGGAGACAGCAAGAAAGCCCAGCGCGCGCTCAGCGCATCGATTCATATCCTGATGATGGGCGAAGACAAAAACACCTGGGTTGCGATCGGCGCGGATCGCGATGGCCTTGTGAAAAAGCTTCTCTCGGTAAAAGCCGGCGCCGCCGAAAACACAACGCTCGCTTCAAGGCCCGGACTCGAGCCCCTGAAGAACGGAAAGCTCACATCGGGCGGATTCCTCACGATCGCCCCTATTACCCGCATAGGAGCAGGCATTGGCTCGCTCATTTCGTTGGTTCCCAGCGGCGCGCCTCCCGAGGTCAACGACGTTATCCGTTTGCTGGGAAGCCTGCCTCACAAGGGCGAATCGCCCATTTTCCTGATGACCGAAGCCCAGGGCGGCGCCTCCCCCAAGACCACCCTGTCCTTCAGCATTCCTAGGGCAGCCCTCGAGGACATCGGCGCCCTGGTTATGGGCGGCATTAAACTCGCGATGAAATTCAATCCATAAATTTTATATTATTGATATCCAATTCAATCATTATGAAGCGGGCATTTCGCCCAGCGCCTTCAAATACAGCGGAAGCCACACCTCGGGGCATACTTCCAACATCGTATGCCCCTCCACCCACAGCTCAATCAGCCGAAAAGGAGCCCCTATCTTTCGCTCCACGGCCATCCATCCGGCTTCTTTGGCAATCTCATAGACTTCATCCGGCGTTTTCGGAACCGAAATAAATAAATGAACGGCCGAGCGCGGCTCCTCGACGGGAATCTGCTCGATTTTCACATGATTCCCTTCGATATCCGGCGTAAAGCGCGTGTTCATCGGCCAAAATTCAATGGCCGTTCCATGCGAATCTTTTGCCATGACAATCGCTGTTTCAGGATTAAAAGGCAGCCTCCCGATATGCCCCTGAATCAGCTTCGCCATTACCTGCGCGCACTGATCGACATCCCGAACCGCTATCGACGCATGATGAATCATGATTCCACATCTCCCTGCGCCGCTTTATGCGGCACTACATTCAATCAATATCCAGGCCAATTTGATGGACTTGTAGGCGGAACACCGGGCATGGCATTCATCGCCCCGGGCATCGCGCCCATTCCCGTAAAAGGCCGCTTAAAACACATCACTCCATTGTAGAGCGCCACCAATTCAAAACCCTCCATTCCCCGGGCTCCGGCCCGCTGCGAGGCATCCTCCACGCTGCCCGCCTGCTCACAAAATTGCTGCCAGCGCACCCCGGAAAGCTGCTGAACATTCCCGCCCGCATTCATCGGCGGCATCGGCGTTTGCGCCGACAGCTTATCCGTCGCCACCGCGCCCGCTCCACAGCCCAATACAAGGCCCACCAACAAAAGCACCACGTTTTTCTTCGCTGTATGCCGTGCCATCATCGCCTTGAATCCTTCCTTCACCCGCCCATCCGCTCAATAAAAGGCACAATGCGTTCCACAAACGCTTGTTTATGAAAACGATCGAATTCTGCCCATGTACAGAAGGTTGTGGGATCTTTTACCCGGTCCACAAAGATAATCCCGTCCAAATGATCGACCTCGTGCTGAAATGTCCCCGCGCTCAAGCCTTTCACTTCGCGCTCAATCACATTTCCATGGCGATCCCAGCCGCTCACCCGCACCGCCGCATAACGCGGAACCACGCCGCGCAAATTGGGCACGCTTAAACAGCCTTCAAAATTATCAAATTGCTCGGTGGTGATCGGCATAACCACCGGATTGACCAAAATGGTGAGAGGGATTTTCGGTTTATAGGGATAGCGAGGGTTATTCTCGACCTCGATGGCCACGATGCGAATGGGCTCATAGACCTGAATGGCCGCGAGACCCGCGCCATTGGCATCGCGCATGGTTTCGACCAAATCATCGATAAATTGCTGAATTCGATCGGATACGAGCTCTTCATGGCTGAGCTCGCGGGCGCGCGTTCTTAAAATGGGATGCCCAATTTGAGCGATTTTAAGGAGGGTCATCCGCCGACCTTATCGCAAAGGCCGGCGCTCTGAAATACGAGAGATTTAGTGGCCGGCGTGCCGATCCGAGCCCGGAGGGCCTTGAATGAATGAACCGGGCACGGCCTCGGTAAAGAAAGGCCGGGGCACAGGCTCGTCCTCGACCAAGTAGGCAAACTGCTGCGTAAACTCTTCGATATTCAGCCCAAGCACATTGCCAAAGCGCGCGATCGCGCCTGGATCTTGAAAATCATCGCGCCGGAGCCGAAGCATATAGCGCCGCGCAATCATGTAGCGATCGCTGTTGATATCCACATAGCGAACGCGGATACGCCCTGTTTTCCTGTCCATAATCTCATCGAAGGGCACCGCCCTAAAAGCGCTCTGCGACATCGAGACCATCGCCGCATTGCCGCCCTCGATTAAATATTTGGCCGCGCAATAGCCTAAATCCCTCGCGTACTCCATATCGAAGGGAATGGGATCGGCGCAGCGCAGCTCGTAGCCCACATTCTTCACGCCAATCGTCATCTTCACGCCAAACTCGGCCAAACGCTTCTGAACACGCTCTTTTAGGATTTCACCAAAGGCGATCTCCGCAATCCGGATATGCCCATGCGCATCCCGCTCCACGCCCTGAAGCGCCGCCAAATCTTCCTCGGCCATCCGCTCCACCAGCCCCTCGGCCAGCATCGCCACGCCATCGCTGCGCCCGCCCGCCAAACGCTTGACAATCGCGCACACCAGCGTATCGACCACGCGCCCAAGCCGCACAGGCCCAGGCGGAAACTCCTCGGGAATCATCGTCAGCGTCACACCCGCCGCCTTGCCGATGCCCAGCGCCAGATGCCCCGCCTTCCGCCCCATCCCCACAATGAAATACCAGCGCGATGTCGTCCGCGCGTCGACCATCAAGTTCTCGACGATCTGACAGCCGATATGCCGCGCGGTCTGAAATCCAAAGGTATCTGCGTTCCCGGGCAGATCGAGATCGTTGTCAATGGTTTTTGGCACATGCACAACCCGCAGCCTGCCCTTCGACTGACGCTCGATTTGCGAAGCCGAAAAGGCCGTGTCATCGCCGCCGATGGTCACGAGCTGACCGATACCCAAACGAAGCAGCGCCAGCACCGTTTCCTCCAGTGTCTCGGCGCTCTTCGTCGGATTTGCCCTAGCGATGCCTAAAAATGATCCGCCCCGGAAATGGATGCGGCTCACATCCTCGATGGAAAGTTGCTTTACGTGAGACGTATCGCCCTTCATCAAATAACTGAAGCCATCGAGAATCCCGACGACTTCATAACCGCTCAGCACAGCGCGAATCGTCGCCGCGCCGATCACCGCGTTGATTCCAGGTGCAGGTCCCCCCCCTACAACAATGCCGACTCTCTTGGGTTTTTGGCTCATAAGGGCCGAACCACTACCATCAGCCAAAGCCTTTGGCTAATCTCAAATGAATGCTCCCGCACATTGATACGCATCGGGCAAATCGCCGCAAAACCCTTGTTTACGGGCTTATATTGGCGGCATTTTCGTTTTCGATAGGACTGGGCTGTGGAGGAAGCAATTCCGCGGAGCAGCCCGTGGAGGCGCCGGCGCCCAAACCCAAGAACGCGGCGGACATCGCGCAATCGATATCGGGCGCGAAGGTGGGGTCGCTGGTGTATGCGGATCGGGTACGGGCGCATCCGATTGGGCCGAAACTGGCGGCACTTGCGGTATGGCAGCCTGTGCTGGAGGGCACGGGGCTCGATCCACAAAAAGATTTAGAGCGGGTGTTTGTTGCATCGCCCTCGGTACGCTCGGGCGATCGCACGGTAGCGGTCGCACAGCATTCGCTGCCGCCGGAGCGCATGAAGACGGCGCTGGAACAAGTGATGGCCAAGAGCGAACCGCCTGGCCAATGGCTGAACGCGGAAGGCGAAATCAAGACAGCGCAAGTCACGGTAAAAGGGCAAACCCGGGCCATTGCATTAATAGAGCCCTCGTTTGTGGTGATGCTGCCTGTGGCGCAGGTCAATCAAGCCAAGCGATTTGCGGGCACCGGAGGATTTCCCGATCCCGAAGGCGCGGAAGCGGCGCAACTCTTTGCGATAGAGCCCTCGCGATCGTTAAAAGGGCCGTACATGCCGCGCATTCCCGAGACGATTCAAACGGTAAAGGGGAAGGTTATTTTAACGCCCGACGGTGGAGCGGACATCAAAACGGTGGGCAAGAGCATCAGCCCGGAACAAGCGGTTCAAGACGCGGCGGCGCTGACAGAATCGGTGGACGCGGCCACATCGATCAAAGTGGCCATATTAAAAATCAGATTGTTTGGTCCTGTTCAATTTCGATCGGAGGGAGACCAAATAAAATCGGATTTACACTTAACGGCGGACGATATTGATCGGCTGCTGGGGATAGCGCAGACCTTTATGCCGCAATAACCACTGAATGCCTTTGCATGCCATGAGGAGTTTCATTCTTGAATGTAGGCGTAGGATCCCGGATAGCGGATTAATACTGACATAACGGCTACATTCATGGACCATGCATTTATGAAGAGCATCGAAGATGCCCGACGAAGAAGAAATCCGGCTCATTGAAGTAACCGCGTCTGTGAGTAATCGTGGTGAGGTTCTCCCCTTCGGGTTTCTGCAGATCCTCCCGAGATACCCTATCCATCCGTTATCATTCTACTTGGAATTGGAGATTGGGAGCATATCCTTAACAATAATGGGCTTGCGATCCCTTCATCATTTGTCACCAAAACGCTGGTTTGATTGTGTTTCCCTGCTTCACGGCTTCTCCCCAAAACAACTTACCGTCACCGGAATCCCAAGCAGGGCAACCGCCCGCAGAAAATCCTCACTCAGCTCCATATTGCATTGATCCTCAAAAGCCACATCGATATGCAGGACCATTGAATCGGCCATCGCCTTTCTGCATACGGGAACAAGAATATTCAACGCCTTGAAGAATGCATCACTGGGAATGACAAGGTCTGAATTATCGCTGGGTTCCCGTAAGTCTCCACTCCCATAGGGAATGGGTTGACCCTTATAGCGCCCACAATCACCGATATCTCCGCATTCATTCTTCTTTGAAAACAAAATGCCCGTTTGCACTTCAGCCACGCCCGGCGAGAACCGTTCCCCCATCGCCCGAAAGACCAAGGATATTCTTATCATTGTATTTGGAGCCTATCCCGCACCGTAGGCGCTCAATGGAACATCTGTATGAACTTCGGCTCTCGTTTTCGGATTTGTGAGCATTTTCCAACGGTCCCGTGATCGCGGCTCAATCGTTCGTGGTGAGCTTTGAGGCCCTGACCAGTAATTCACCTCATCCATTGCTCTTTCCAAGTCATCAAAATCATCATCACCCAGCGTTAAATCAAAGCGCTTCGACACCAATGCCCTCGCGTTTGCAAGACGCTCGGCCGCCCGCCATTCATCGATAAATCTTGTCGTTTCCCTTTCATAACTTATCCATACGCTGATTCTCAGGGCGCAGTTTCATTTCTATTTCCTCCATCGAGGATACGCAACGCCTCTAGCATGCGCTTTCTATCGTAGACCACAGTTTCGCTCATAACCCTTTACAGATCCTTTTTGCATTCAGGAAACAGAACACGCAACGCCTCATCCGGCGAAAGAGCATGATGCTCAAGCAAACAGCATGCTTCCCTGCTTTCCGAACCCAATCGAATAAAGTGAGTTTCTTGCGGCGTTTTTATTTCAATGATCTGAAGCCAATATACTTCTGAATTATTCTTATACTCCCGCCTCAATATCGTGCGGCATGTGCCTTGATTCCAAAACAACTCGGTATCCACAATGCGCTCACCCGTAGGCTCACAAGCAACTTCAATGGATGTTTCAACCAACTGTTCCGGTTTTATTCCGAGGTAATCCGAGGCATGATTGTGCTCCCAGACAAGATCATGAATAGATTCAATACCCTCCGTCGATTCATCCATCTCGAAAAAAGTTTGGGGGGGAACTTGCACGCTGTCAGAAGCATTGCTTTGCGTTCGATAAGTGATAGTGATTTTTGTGTTCTCGGCGATTTCACTTCCCATGCCTCAAGTCCCTACCTTCGAAATGCTTCATAACAGTCTTAAATTGTTTGGCCGATAGTTCTTGCTGTAACTCGCGGGGAGTCTTTCCGAGTAGATCGCGAACACTCACTCCCTTCAAATTTGGATTCCGCTCCAGTGCCGCGATCTGTCCAGTGCCTTGAAGTTGCGTACCAATGGGAATATCCGGGTCCGCTCCCCGGAAGGGATCTCTGGATGACTGATTCTTCTTATCATGCGGATTGCCCGCCAATCCAAGCGGATCGACATGGTGCGCCGGGCTCCCATCAAAACCAAATAAATCCCGCCCGCCCAAGAGCCCCAGCGGATCCGCGCTCAGCCAGCGCCCCGTTTCCGCATCAAAACACCGAAACAGCGTCCAGCTTAATTCCGCGTCCTCATCGTAGACCTGCCCCAACAATCGAAATGGCGTGTCAACTCGTCCGAATTGACGCTCAAATTCAGGATCGCAATAGCTCTCCACACGCTGCCCATAGGCCGAATACTGCGCCGAATACGCCACTTCCCCCGATAGCGATAACAATTCTTTCACAATCCCCAAAGGATTGCTCACCACCACAAAAATTTGTCCACGCTCCCGCTGAAGCAATGGAATGTGCGTGCCTGGGATATGCACAAAATCCCGGACCCCTTTTTCTGAATCCAATTCCGCGCACAGCGCCTGCCCATCCCATAAAAATTCAACCGTGCGCCTTGGAAATTCATCTGTATTTGATCCCGCTCTGAATACATCCTTTCGTATACGCCGCCCCAATGCATCGTAGCTATATTTTAGAATCTGCCCATCCGGCAGGCGTATTTCTTTAATCTGATCCCGGCTATTCCACACATAATGCGTCACCGGCGGCATATCCGATGAGCCATGCGTGCCAATCCCAGCCTTTGAAATACGCCTTCCCCGGGCATCGTAGGTATATTTGGCACGCTCCGTTTTTTGAAGGAGATTGCCGGGCTTGCGCTCCCAAGGCTCGCTTTTCGCCGGTCTTTGCGCCTGATTCGATGCTGCATTGAGGCTCTCCAGCATCTTGCAGAGCGAACCCGCTTCATCGTAGGAAAAATATTCGCCGGCCTGTCCACGAATAGCTTCGATTAAGTTACCAACCCGGTCGTATTTAAATACAGATGTGCCCCAGCGCGAATCCTCCGCCCTGGAAATGCGCCCCAATCGATCGTATTGATATCTCCGGTTCAGCAGCGCCTTGGGAATGGACTCGCCGGGCTCGGGCGCGCTCGCCCGCTGGGAAATCAAGCGATCCATTGCATCGTATTCATTCGCAATATGAACGCGGCCTTCACTTTCCGAAAAGCCCATCTCCCGCCCGAGCATATCGCGCTCAATATTGAACACCTGGTCCTGATGGGACACGCCCATCAGCGCACCCAAGGCATCATAGCGATAGTGGGTCGCCACGCCGTGAGGCAGCACCCTTTCCATTCGCCTGCCCTGGGCATCATGCGAATAGCGAATGACCCGGTCTCCCTGCCGTTCGGCAATCATCCTGCCTGCGGCATCCCGATCAAATTGATTGACAACTCGCCTTCCCTGTTCAGCGAGCGCCGCCTCAATCAAACGCCCGGCCTTATCGCGCTTATACTCGGCCTCTAAGCCATCGCTCGCCTGCTCGCCGATTAAAAACCCAGCCCGGTCATAAACAAAATTTCGAATATCATTGTTTTGATACTCAATACGGCTTAAATGCCCAGCCCTGCTATAGGAATAGCGCTGAACCTGGCCATCAAAGGATTTCTCGCTCCGGATTTTACCCGCCGTATCATAGGTAAATTCATAGCTTTCCCCGCGGGGATTTTTAACGCTCTTAAGCTTTTCCCAGCCCGTATACGAAAAATGCCATTCGCGCCCATCGGGCTGCGTCATCCGCGTAATCACGCCCATCCCCGAATACTCGAATTCGGTCGCCCGCCCTTCCGGATCCACCCATCGAATGGGCTTGCCCATTGCATCGTAGGCGGACTGCTCCGCCGTTCCATCGGGATGACAAATTAAAAGTCGCCGGCCCAGCCGGTCATAGGACAAGCGCGTCACCCGCCCCAGAGCATCGGTTTTTTGAAGCGGACGCCCGAGCTCGTCATAGCTATAGGCCGTGCGCGCGCCCCGGGCATCGGTCTCGGCAATTAAATTATGCTGGCCATCGTATTCAAAAACCCACAAAAGGCCCTGGTTTCCATGAATGCTCACCACCCTTCCCCATTCATCCCGGCCATAGGTATAAAATT
Organism: uncultured Polyangiaceae bacterium; assembly: GCA_964537685.1. Lineage (GTDB taxonomy): Bacteria > Myxococcota_A > Polyangia > Polyangiales > Polyangiaceae > CAZICM01. The sequence continues at coordinate 79,309 of CAZICM010000037.1, read as the reverse complement.
CACCGGATGGTAGTGTAATCCCTTGCAATGCGCCCCGTTCATCGTACGCGTAATGCGTCACCAGTCCTTCGGTATCTACTTTTCGTTTTGGAAAATCCCGCTCATCGTATTCGATAACAACCGTATTCCCATAAGGATCGATATATTTGTTACAATTGCCCCGCGCATCATAAAAATATTGATACCCATGGCCCGCCCCATTCACCTCCGCAGCCAAGAAACCATCCAAATCATAGGCTCGCTCTTCAAGCACAATCCCTTCAGGCGTGGCTTCCCGCACCGCATGCCCTTGATCGTCCCAGGTGTATACCCTGGGCTCCTCGCCCATTGCATAGGTGGACTTTGATTCAAAATCGTATTTTAAATCCAAATCGTACAAACCATCCGGGCCAAAGGTATGAATACAGCGCCCCGTGGCGGGATCGTATTGATATTGAAATCGGACGCCGCGTTTAATGGTCGCCGCGATCATGCGGGCATTTTTATCGTATTCATACACATCCGCGTGGCCCAGCGCGTCCACCGCCGCCTTTAAACAGCGATCGGGCGTGTTTTCGTATTCATAGCCATACCATTGCAATAAAATATCCTGGCTGCGCACTTCCAGCCGCACAATTCTTAAACGATCGCCCTCGCCGTTCCATAACACCAAAATCTCGCGCCCCGCCGTGTCCACCATGCGCGCAAGGCGGCCTTCTTCATAATGCAATGCAATCGTATTGCCCCATGCATCGCGTACCGAGCGCAAAAACGCCGGGCTTTGAGCATTATTTCGATCCAGCCGCTCGAATTCATACACCAGCCGGTCTTTTAGGCTTTCAATCCGAAAGTGACCTTCCCCTTCGCATTGCAAGGTCATCCGCTCCCGCCGGTGAAAGGTGCGCTCCCCCGGCCGGATTCGCTCAAAATAAACCGAACGGCCTTCGGCTTCTCTCAATACAAAAGTATTTCCATTGTCATCGATGCGCTGTTCAAATCCGTGTGCCCAGCCGGGGCCCAGCGAGCTTTGCCTATCGAGCCTCCTGCCCGAGGAATAATAGCGTTTCCATACCCATGGAAAGGCGCCTGGAAGCCTGAGATCTTCGGCTTCATCGACCACATGCCCGGCAATTACATCGACGGGGTGGCCATTTTGACATTGATGTTCGGCGGCGGGCCCCGAGGACGATCCTGGACCGCTCGCGCCCGTATTGCTGCCTCCGCCTCCCGCGCCTCCACCGCCCGCCGGACCGCTTGGACCTCCGCCTCCCGGCCCGCCCGCGCCTCCGCCCGCGCCGCCTCCGCCCCCGCCTCCCGCGCCGCCCGCGGCCGATCCGGCTCCGCCCGCGCCCACGGTAATCGATTTATTCATTTGGCCAAAGCTGAGCGTAATGCCCATCATACCGAGTTCGGCCAATACGATCGGAGCGCCCATCGCGGGAAAACACGGGCCTCCCGTATTCAAACTCACCACTTCCTTGAGCGTACCGGGCTCGTTGCCATGACACGCCTTGAGGCAGCCGCCGACGGTCAAGACCTTTGCGCTATTGATTTTGGTGCGGATACACGGATCGGTAATGCCCTCGCCCGATGTGCCAATGGTCGGATAAGGAAGGGGAATTGGACTTGGAGCGGCGGGCGTCGTGCACACACTGACGGCCATTCCGGTCATGGTATGCCCGGATTTTTCGGTAATGACATCCATCATTAAGGCCGTCACATCACCCATAGCGGCGGCGATCGTATCCGCTTTTAGGCGCGCGCAAAAGCTGTTAGACTGCCCGTTCTATGCGGCTCATCAAGATTGGACTCGCCAATGTAAACGCGACGGTGGGGGCACTGCGCGCGAATACCGACAAATGCATTGAAGCGGCGCACGCCATGGCCAAGGAGGACGTGACGATCGCTGTATTTCCCGAGCAGGTGATCGGCGGTTATGCATCGGAAGATTTGGTGCATTGGCGGGGATTTGTATCGAGCCAGCGGAGGGAGCTGTTTCGGCTGGCGGCGGCGACGAGCGAGCTTTCGGCGGTGCTCGCGGTGGGTTTGACGGTGGGTGTGGGAGGCGAGCTGTTTAATGCGGCGGCGCTTCTTTTCCGCGGAAAAGTGATCGCGTATACGCCAAAGGAAAAGCTGCCGACTTACAATATTTTTTATGAGGCGCGCACGCTGAGCCGGGGATCGCCTTATTTAAATTTAGATGCGGATGGCATTCCCTGCGGCGATTTTATATATTCGTTCGATTTTGGAACGATCGCATTGGAAGTGTGTGAAGATATATGGTCGCCGGATGGGCCGATGCGCAGGCGTTCGTATTCGGGCGCGGAGCTGATTTGCAATTTATCGGCATCGCCTTTTAGGACGGGGATTGCGGACACGAGGCGCGAAATGATCGCGACGCGGGCGGCCGATAATCAGGTAACGGTGGCCTATGCGAATTTGGTGGGTGGCAATGATGGTTTGGTATTTGATGGTGGTGGTTATGTGAATCAAAATGGGCGGCCGATGCTGATAGCGCCCAGGCTTTGCGAGGGCTTTTCTACTGCGGTGATCGATTTAGACCGGACGACGCGCTGCCGCCGCGAGGCGACGACATGGCGCAGCGATTTAGAGGATTTCCGAAAGAGAGAGAAGCTGGTCCCTGTAATTAACGTTCACGGAGCGACGGCCGATCGATCGAATCTTCAATATCCTTCGCCTTCAGGCGGAAGGAGTTTTTTCCTGCCTCCGGCTCCCGCATCAAATTTGAAAGAATTGCCGAGCAGGCGGGATGAATTTCTTGATGAATTGTTTGAAGTGCTGGCGCTGGGCGTGGCCGATTACTATCGGAAGATTGGGGCATTTAAAGGAATTGGCCTGGCACTGTCGGGAGGGCGGGATTCGCTGCTTACGCTGATGATTGCGTGGAGGGCCGCGCAATTGATTCATTCGCAGCTTGAAGGCGAAGCGCTGCACGCAAAAATGAAAGAAATGCTCACGGTATTTTATATGCCCACGCGCTATTCGAGCGGCGGCACGCGGGATGCGGCGGAGCAGATTGCCAATGATTTAGGCGCATCATTTATGATTTTGCCCATTGAAGAGGCATTTACGCGGGAACTCGACGCAACGAAAACCATGCTATCGGACAGCGGAAAAGAGCCGACGGAGATTACGGCGCAGAATGTCCAGGCGCGCATTCGCGGGACGAGGATGTGGAATTGGTCGAATACGAGCGGCGCGCTGTTTTTACAGACCGGCAATATGAGTGAAAAGGCGCTGGGCTATACGACGGTGGGCGGCGATTTGGAGGGAGCCTTTAGCGTGATTGCGAATGTGCCGAAAACGGTGGTTATTGCGATGCTGGACCGGCTGCTCCGGCGATTTGAATTTGAGGGCATTAAAAAGACGCTTGGAACGACGGCCGGGCCGGAGCTTGCGGCGAATCAATCGGGCGAGTCGGAATTGATGCCCTTTGAGGTATTGGACGCCTGTTTATATTTATATGGTGCTGAAAAGCTGGCCAAGGAAGAGATTGCCGAGGCGCTGCCCGCTATTTTCCCGGAGCGGAATAAAGAACAGCTCGCGGTATGGGCAGAGAAATTCATTCGATTGTTTACGCAATCCATTTTTAAGTGGGTGCAATCGCCGCTGGCGATTCATATTGGGGCGCTCGATTTGGATCGGGAGCGGGCGCTTCAAGTGCCGGTGGTGCAGCGCAGGGAATGGACGGGCGATTAATTAATTTAATATTCGTTCAAAAAAATCGCTTGCGCGCCGGCCATAGTGCGCGCGCCTGTCTTCGGTGCGCTGAGGCGTGCTTCGGCGTTCAGGAATATTTCTGCGATCGAGGCGGGAGCGGCGTTCTGCCTCGAGTTGTCCATCGCGCGGGGCGGGCGAGGCATTGAGCGGAAACAGCGCCCGCATTTCGTCATAGGTTTCGGGCATGGCAATGGCTACGGCTGTCGCGTGGGTGAGGCAAAGCCATAAACAGCGCCCCTGAATGATGACGCGGGACATGCCGTGTTCGCCTTCGGTGCAGCCTCCGCAAACCGCACAGCCCCTTGTTCGTTCCTGCATGGTCCGAAGGGTCGCCGATTCTGTTTTGGGAGGCCAAGTTTTGGCTCTTTGAAATGCAATGATTGTATTGATTATAAATTCGATCGAATTTTCGCGTGAGATTCGGCCCATTCGATGACTTTGGTTTCTGGGTTGGTGCCTGTGAAGCGGCCGAGCTCCTGAATGCCGGTGGGACTTGTGACATTCACCTCGGTCAAGCGTTCGCCGATCACATCCAAACCCACGAAAATAAGGCCGGCTTGGCGAAGGTAGGGCGCGATGGACTGGACGAGTTCGCTTTCGCGGGGAGTGAGTTCGGTGGGAACGACATTGCCGCCCACATGGATATTCGATCGAATGTCATCGGGGCGGGGCACGCGCAAAATGGCGCCCAAAGGTTCGCCGTCCAATAAAAGAATGCGTTTGTCGCCAACACTGACCGCGGGAATAAATTCCTGCACCATCGCGATTTTTTGCCCCTCCATCGTGAGTAAATCGACAATGGCGCGGGCATTTTTATCGTCGCTTTTCAATTGCATGACGCCCCATCCGCCGGCGCCGTCGAGCGGTTTTATGACGGCATGGCCGCCCACATCGCGCACGAAATCAAAAATGATCGTGCGGTCGGCCGTCACCATGGTGCGGGGCGTCCATTCGGGGAAATGGAGGGCGTAGAGCTTTTCGTTGGCGTCGCGCAGGCCGCGGGGATCGTTGATGATCAGCGGGCCGCCGCGCGCGGCCTCGAGAAGCAGCGTCGCGTAGTAGTAAGCCTGATCGAAGGGCGGATCTTTGCGAATAAAAACGGCTTCTGTTTCCGAGAGGCGCACGCGGCTTGGACCGCCTTCGGTGAGCAGTGTGATGTAGGGCGGGCGATCGAGAATTTCGACGCGGTGCACGTTGGCCCACACCTCGCCGCCCAGCACAAACAAGTCTTTGGGCAGGCAGTGAAGGTTTTCATGGCCGCGCGCCTGAGCCGCCCGGATAAAGGCAAAGGATGTGTCTTTCTCGGGGTTTACCCGATCCAAGGTATCCATCACAAAAACGAATCGCATGTGCTCTCCCGGGTGTTTTTGGGCCGTGATCGACTGCGCTGTTGTAAGCGGCGAAGCGGGCGTTGCATCTTAACCGGACACCGTTTGAAAGGATCGCGGCGGACATGAATGCGTTGCGCTTTTTGTCTCGATGTGCGGCGCTTTTTGCGCTGGGCCTTGGGTTTGCGGCATTTCCAGCGGGATGCGGGGCTTCGGCGGGGCAGACGGCGCTTCCCGCGCCCCATGCTGTTCGATCTTCAAGTCCAGTCCAGCCGGACCTGGCTCCTTCCGCGGAAGCGAGTGCGGAGCCTGTTGCGGAAGCGAAGGCCAATGCGGTGTCGCATCGCTTTGGTGTGGCGAGTGAAAATCCGATGGCGGCGCGTATGGCGCTGAGTGTGCTCGAGAGGGGCGGAAGCGCGGTGGATGCTGCGATTACGGGGCTGCTGGCGGTTGGTGTGATGCAGCCTGTGTCAAGCGGAATCGGCGGGGGCGGCTTTGCCGTGGTGTGGGATGCGAAGGCGAAGAAGATGAGCGTGCTCGATTTTCGGGAGACGGCGCCGCGCGGAATCAAGGCGAATGATTATGTGGTGCGGCCTCCAAAGGCGGGCAAAGAAGCGCTGATGACGGGTGTGCCGGGCGAGGTGGCCGGGCTGTACGAAATGCATGCGCGCTGGGGAAAATTGGCCTTCGCCGATTTGGTTAGGCTTCCGCAGGAAGCGGCAATCAAAGGGTTTCCCGTAAGTGTGCATCTTTCGCGGGTGCTCAAGATGAATGAAAAATGGGTGCTCAAGACGCCGCGCTATTCGTTTTTTCATGCCGCGGGTGCGCTGCTCGATGTGGGCAAAACAGCGGTAAATACGGCTCTCGGCGAGACGCTTGCGCGGATTGCGGCCGAAGGAAAAGCCGCGTTCTACGAAGGCGCGATCGCCAAGGATATTGTTGAGACAGCGCGGGCCTCGGGAAGCCGGATGGCGCTGGATGACTTGAAGGCGTATGCCGTTGTCGAGCGATCGCCTTTAAAAACAGTGTGGGAAGGGCATGAGGTGTACACGATGCCGCCTCCGTCCGCGGGCGGGCTGCTCTTGCTCGAGACGCTGAATATGTATTCAAAGGCCGAGCTCGAGGCGCTTGGATGGGGAACAGGCGTGTATCAGCACATGCTTGCGGAAACGTTCCGGGGAGCGCTTTCGGATCGGGTGCGGGCGGTGGGCGATCCGGCTTTTGCGAAGGTGGATGCGGATGCACTGGCTCATCCCGATCGGATGAAGGCGCGCAGGGCGAAGATTGCGGCGACGGCTGCGACGCCCGCGGAGAAGTTTTCACTGGGGAGCGGGGGAACTTCGCATTTGGTGACGGTGGATGAAGAGGGGAATGTCGTTTCGGTAACGAGCACGGTCAACAATATGTTTGGCGCGAAGGTGATCACCCAAGGCGGTTTTCCGCTCAACGATCAGCTCGATGATTTTACGCCGCAGCGTTTGGGCAAGCTGTACGGAGCGCTGCCTGGGCCGAATGCTCCGCGGCCTTTGGCGAGGCCGGTATCGAGTATGACGCCGACGATCGTGCTTAAGGACGGCGAGCCGATTTTGGCGCTGGGCGGTTCGGGCGGAACGCGGATCGCGACGGGAACAACGCAGGTATTGCTCGCGCATTTGGTGTTTGGAAAGCGGGTCTCGGAAGCCGTGAGCGCGCCCAGAATCGAAACACCGGCGATGGGTGGTTTGATGCTCGATCCGGGTGCGAAAGACGCCCTCATCAAAGATCTCGAGGCGCGGGGCGAGGCTGTGAATGCGACAACGCCGAATTACAGTGCCGTGCAGGCGATTTCGATTCAGCGGATGAACGGTGCGCGGGTGATCGAAGCGAGTGCCGATCCGCGCAAGGCGGGCGAGGGGATTGTGAAATAATTAGGGATGCGAGGCGGCCATGACCAGATTCGCGCTCTCGTTATCGTCGAGATCTGTGGCGAGCGCATAACCGATTCCGCTGCGTTCCATGGCCGCAATTGAATATCCGCCGCGGGTGCCCACATACACAGGGCGCTCTTGAATCACGCGCGCCTTCAAGGCTTGAGCCCGCGCCATCGGCACCGTGCGCGGATCGAAAACATACATGGTTACACGGTGATCGCCGCTGACCGTGTACTGAAGCAGGGCCGCGCGCCGCTCTCGCAACGCGTGAATACGCGCACCGTTAAAACGCGATCCAGGCAGTTGAAACGTCGCAGGACGCCTTACAGGAACACCGACCAAGGGCTCAAAACGAGGCAATTCATCGGGATTCGTCGTCTCGGGCGGCAGCGGATGTTTGTGCAGCGCGACCAAGTCGTCGATCAAATCTTCAAGGCCCACCGTGCGGGTTTCCGAACTTCTGCTGCTCTGTTCTTCGCGCACATTGCCTTCGGCTTGAGCCGCTTCGTTCTTCGCGGCATTGCGCGATAGGCTAACCGCAAACAGCACGCCCGCCGCCGCTGCAAAGGCCGCCACAAACTTCATCGACGAGCTCTTTGCGCCCGCATTCGATCCGCCGTCGTTGGCCGCGCGGGCCGCTTGTTTGATGTGCTCGGCCCGAAGCTTTTCTTCCACGACGAGCGCTTGCATGCGGGTCCGGAATGCTTCAGGAGCGCGCGGAGCCGCCTTGTTCTTCAAACTCTGGCGAAGAGAGCGCGCAACCGCCACGCGCTCTGAACAATGCGCGCAGGATACAACGTGCTCCTCCATCTCCACGGCGTGCCCCGGATCCAGCTCCCCATCGATGTAGGGCGTTAAAAGCCGGGTATAAATCGCACAATCACTCACGCGTTTCGCCGCAATCATACACCACCCACCCGCTTGCGCTTACGGTACGCGGCCAAATCAGCCGGCGCTTCGGAAGCTGTTTTGGTCTGTTCACCGCTTAGGATTCCTATCGCCATCGCGTGCTCCCGAAGCGATTTTTGAAGCATCTTCCGGCCGCGATGAAGCCGGGACATCACGGTTCCCACCGGACATCCCATCGCATCGGACATCTCTTTGTATGAAAGCTCTTCAATGTCGCTGAGCACCACCGCAAGCCGAAACTCTTCAGGCAATTCATCGAGCGCCCGCTGAACTTCCGCTTCAATCAGCGGCGAGAGCGCTTGCGTTTCCGGATCGCGCATCGCCCGGAGTGTCGATGAACCCATCCACCCATCCGTAAGCGATTCCGCATCCGGGCCGTCAAATACATCGCGCTCCAAACCACCTCTTCGGTATTTGTTGATGTAGGTATTCGTTAGGATGCGCAACAGCCACGCCTTGAGGTTCGTTCCAGATTGAAACTGATCGCGGGAACGCATGGCTTTCACCACGGTGTCCTGAACGAGATCCTCGGCTTCGGTTGTGCTTTTTGTCATGCGGCAACTCACCGCATAAAGCGCGTCGAGATGGCTTAATAACTCCACCTCAAAGGTGTCCACCGCATCGGACGTGCCGAGCTTGGCATCCTGAACCACGGATTTTGGTTTTTTGCTGAAGAGGAACGGCATCGTTTCTATGTCGGCCCGAACAGGGGGACGGCGTCACTTATTCCTAAGAATTTTTTTGCGACGCATCCGAAGAGGCTGAAGACACGTTCGTGTCGCCGCTCTCACCGGCTCCAAGCTTGGCCTCGAGAGCAGCCACCCGTTCTTCCAAGCGCTTTACTTCGGCCTGAAGCTCGCGAAACAAAGACACGCCCGGCAAAATGGTTCCAATCCGCTCGTCGAGGCTATGTTGCCAATGATCGAGGGTTTGTCTCGAGGTCTCGACGATTTCAGATAGGCGGGCCTTGGCCGTGGATGGTTTTTCCGGTTCCGCTGGAGGCGGTGCGACCTGGGCGGGTGCAGCCTCGGGCGGTGCGGCCGATTCAGGCCCAGATTCGCTGGGCGGGGCTTCATCCGTGGGCGATCCACCCGGAATCAGCCGGCCAATCGGCCCTTCGCGCAACTGCGATAGAAGCCGCTCACCCCGCTCTTGAATCAAATCGCGAAGCGTTCCCAGCGGAACCGAGCGCGGCTTCGCCTTGAGATCCTCCGATATGATGAGCGCCAGCGTGACCTCGGTCTTGTCTTCCTTGGTCGCGTTGTCAATGATCTGAACTTCTTCGCCGGCGCGTACCATTTCGCCGATTTGCTGAAGTGTTACGTACCGGCTGTCTTTGGTGTCGTAGAGCTTGCGGTTCGAGTATCGCTTGATAATACGCCGCGGCTTTTCGCCTGCCGGTGGGGTCTCTTTTAAGGTATCCGCCATGTGCTTACGGGGATTTGAACACCGCGCTTCTTTTCACGCAAGCGCTTGGCGCCTGTCTCTGTCCATTCATGCGAGCGGGTCTTGAAGCAGGCGGCCGTCGAGCTTGTGGATGTGAGCGCCGCCTATCCAAACGGTGAGCCGATCCTCCATAACATTCGTTTTTCCGTGAATGCCGGGGAGCTGTGCGCGGTGCTGGGGCCCAACGGCGCGGGAAAATCGACGCTGGTGCGGGTGTTGTGCGGAGCCCTTCGGCCGAGTTCGGGGGAGGTGAAGCTGCTCGGCGAAAATATCGCGGCGAGCGATCGAAGGGCGATCGCGAAGCGGGTGTCGGTGGTGCATCAAAATTCCCAGGTGGCCATGGGGTTCCGGGTGCGCGAGGTCGTGAGGATGGGAAGAGCTCCTCATCAGGGAGCTTGGATGCAATCGTCGGCTCAAGATGAAGAAGCCGTGGAACAGGCTCTTTTGGCATGTGAACTGATGGAGCTTTCGGATCGAAAGGTGGCGGAGCTTTCGGGAGGCGAACAAAAGCGGGTAGCGATTGCGAGGGCACTCGCTCAAGGCGCGCCGATTTTGATTCTGGATGAGGCGGGAGCACATCTGGATGTGCGGCATGCGATCGATATTTATGAACTTGTGCGCAAGGAAGTGGAAGAACGCGGTATCGCCTGCGTCGCCGTGCTTCACGATCTCAACGCGGCGGCGCAGTACGCCGATAAAGTCGTGTTGCTCAAGGGAGGGCGGGCTCTGGCCTGTGGTTCGATTGAACAGGTGATGACCTATGCCCGCCTGAAGGATGTGTTTGAATCCGAGCTCTACGTGGGCGTGAACGAGCTGGACAACAGCCGCTATTTTCTTCCTGTGCGCCGCCGCGCGAGATCAATCCCGGACAAAGGCTCGGACCCGGCAACTTAAAAACCTGCAAAAACGCCGGGTTTTTAGCGAAAGCGAGCCTCATTTCGCCCCGATCTCGACCTTAGAGCGGACGCGATCTATAAGCGGGCCACCATGCGCCGTAGCCCTAAGCGCCCCGATATTGCATTGCCCGTAAAAATCCGGGCCGCCTTTTCGATTTGGCTCAGCGTCCTGCTCACCGTTCTTTTGGGTTGTGCGGGCGCGAAAGACGAACCCGAGCTGTTGACGCTCATCGATGTTGTTCCGCGCGAAGTTGACGTGGGCGATCGCATCGAGGTGCTGGGCATCAATTTGCCTGCAAGCGAAGCCAAAAACGCAAAGATAACCTTCCGGGGCGAGCTTAGGCGGCCGGGCCAGGCGCCGCTGATCGATCAGGTGATTGAGGTCGACAGCGCAGAGCTTTCCAGCGACAAAATCACAATGTCCTTCACCGAAGGGCTTCAGTCGCGCTTTTGCGGCCGGGGCGATGAAGCGATTCATACGTCGTTTCATGGATCGGTAACGGTTGAACTCGGTCCGGCAACGCAGGGCGGTGTTCCCGTTTCCGGCACTGTAAAGCGCGCTGCGATTGAGTTTTTGCCTCCCACGCCAAGGCGCGCCGTTCTGGAAGCCCGCGAAAAAGAAGGGCTCCGAACGCTTGATTTCTTGGGCATTACCGTTTCGGGCAGCTCACCTGCCGCGGGTGGCCTGACGGTCGAAAGCGTCCGCGCCGCAAGCCCCGCCGATCGCGCGCAAATTCTGGCCGGCGATGTGATCGTCAGCTTTGAAGGCGTAAAGATCCGGTCGGTCGGCGACATGATTCCCAGCGGTGCCGAAAGGCTTCCCGGCATCGGCGTGCAGCGGGGCGATACAACACCGGTCGAGCGTCAGATTTCGCTCTCGGGCTACAAAGCTTCGGTGCCCAGCGATCTGCTCGGCGCTGGCATCGTTCTCGGCATTGCGGCGGCCATTCTTCTCCTCTTTATGGCGCCGACGGCAGGCATCATTACGTGGGTCGAGCGCCGCGTCTCGGCCCGCATGCAGTCGCGCATCGGCCCCAACCGCGCGGGCCCCCAAGGCTTTTTGGTGTGGATGGCCGATGGCATTAAATCGATTCTCAAGGAAGACATCATTCCAACCGACAGCGATCAGTTGCTGTTCCGGCTCGCGCCTTATCTGGTGTTTGTCGGTGTTTCAGCGACCTTTGTCGTGATGCCCTTTGGCCAGTATTTGATCGCCGCCGATCTCGATATCGGCATTCTGTTCGTCATCGCCGTCACTTCACTCGTAACGATCGGCCTGATGACCGGCGGCTGGGCCTCGAACAACAAATGGTCGCTGCTCGGCGGCATCCGTTCGGCTGCTCAGATCATCAGCTATGAAATTCCGGGCGCTGTCGCCGTTGTCTGCATCGTCATGATGACGGGCTCTCTCCGGATGCAGGACATCATCACGGCGCAGGGCGGACTGGGCGGCTCTTTCATCACCTCGGGCGGATGGCCCTGGTACTGGTTCGTCTTTAAAAACCCCATCACCTTCGCGCTCTTCTTCCTCTACTTCACGACGGCGCTGGCCGAAGGCAACCGCGCGCCCTTCGACCTTCCTGAAGCAGAAAGCGAACTCGTCGCCGGCTACTCCACCGAGTATTCCGGTATGCGCTACCTCTTTTTCTTCTTTGCCGAATGGGCCAACGTCTTTGTGATGAGCGGTATCGCCAGCGCGCTGTTTTTGGGCGGATGGCAAATTCCCGGCGTTACGCCTGCACAGCAAGAAGCAAACTTCGGCCTTCAACTGTTGGGCGTGTTTATCTTCCTGCTCAAGAGCTGGATTCTAATTTTTATCGTCGTTTGGATTCGCTGGACGCTGCCCCGCGTGCGCATCGACCAAATGATGAATCTGTGCTGGAAGTGGTTTGTGCCTCTGTCCTTCGGCGCCTTCTTGCTTACGGCGCTGTGGATGCTGGCCGAACCCGCGATGGGCCGCCCCGTGCAGCTTGTGGTGAGTATCGTCACCTTCGTTACGTGGCTCTTGCTCTGTCTGCACTTCGTCCGCCGCGTTCAATACAATCTGCGCGAATCGCGTGTTGCGATTCATCTCAACCCCTTCCTCTGATCGCGCCTTCCCTATGAACACCCCGCGTTCCGCCTTGATTCGCGTGTGGATCGCATGCATCGCGATCTCGTCCGCGGGATGCGGGGGCACTCAGCAAACCGCCGAAAACTCTTGGTCCGAAGACCTTCCCAAATCCGACAATCAGCCCCTTCGCGAGACTGAAACACTGGAGGCTCCCACGCCTGAGCCGCTCGAGAAAAAACCCGAGCAGCGGAACGTGGTGAGCGTACGCTCCGATTTGGGCCTCTCGCCCCAGGCCGCCACAGCGCCGTGCCCGTGTCTCCGCGTGGCCGTTGGCAGTCCCGGCGAAGCTATTTTTCAGTGGTTCGCGGGCCTCCCCAAAACCCCGCCCGATACACTGGCCATTGCCGTCACCGCCGCCGGTGTTGAATGTCCCGGCGGCGAGTCCGACGAAAGCAAACGAAGACCTTCGATTTCAGCCATCGATATCGACGGCAACGATGTGATCGTTGAAGTCGAAGAATTGCCTCTGGGCGCACCGCAAGCTTCGGGAGCCCTGATTCCCGCGCCGGGTCCCGGCGGCTCGGTTTATGTGCGCGCCCGCGAGGGCCGGGGTGTCTATGCGCGCATGGCTACACCCGCTGCCCGCTGCAAAGTGCGCTGATCCTTTTTCTTTCTCAACAAAAGCCCCACAAAAGTGATTGATTTTTTCGGCGCACTCATTTCGTGTTCCATCGCACACAGCAATTGAGGACTGCATGACGAAGCGAATTTATTTCTTCGGACCCACGGAAACAGACGGCGACGCGACCCAAAAAGCCCTGCTGGGCGGCAAGGGCGCGGGATTGGCCGAGATGGCCCGCCTGAAGATTCCTGTGCCTCCCGGTTTCACCGTCACCACCGAGGTCTGCACCGAAGCCTTTAGCAAGCACGGCGGACAGCTTCCGCCCGACTTGATTCCTGAAATCCGGCAAGCGGTCGACAAGGTTGGCGCGCTTGTCGGAACACGCTTTGGCGACGCATCTTCACCCCTGCTCATGTCGGTGCGCTCGGGCGCCAGGGCGTCGATGCCCGGCATGATGGACACCATTTTAAACCTCGGCCTCAACGACACGATCGCAGCCGGACTCGCCGCGAAAATGGGCGGAAACGAGCGATTCGCCCTCGATGCCTACCGCCGATTTATCTTGACTTTTTCCGATGTTGTGCTCGGCATCGAACGCAAGCATTTCGACGAAGCCTTGGAGCACGCCCGCCGCAAGACCGCCGCCGCGCTGGGCATCAACGCCACGCTGTTCAATGCTTCCGAACTCGCGCGCAAAGTTCCCGATTCAGCGCTCGATGTGCCCACGCTCCGCGCGCTGATCGAAGAGCAAAAACAAATCGTCCTCCGCGACACGGGCTCGCCCTTCCCCGACGACCCATTTGCCCAGCTCACATCCGCCATCGAAGCCGTGTTCCGCAGTTGGAACAACCCGCGCGCCAAGGTCTACCGAAAGATGCACGATATCCCCGAACACTGGGGCACCGCGTGCAATGTGCAGGCGATGGTGTTCGGCAATCTCGGCGACGACTCGGGCACCGGCGTCGCCTTCACCCGCGATCCTTCCACCGGCGAACGCCGCTTCTTCGGCGAGTGGCTTCCCAATGCGCAGGGCGAAGACGTCGTGGCCGGAGTGCGCACGCCCCACCCTGTTTCCAAGGGCACGGGCGACGATGCCAATGCCTTGGAAACCCTTATGCCCGAGGCTTACACCGAGCTCGTCGGCACCTATCAAAAACTCGAGCAGCACTTCCGCGATATGCAGGATCTCGAATTCACAATTCAGGCAGGCAAGCTCTACTTGCTTCAAACCCGCACAGGCAAGCGCACGGGCCGCGCCGCCGTACGCATGGCCGTCGAGATGGCCAAAGAAGGCTTAATCACCGAACGCGAAGCCATTCTCCGCGTCGATCCAGCATCGGTCGATCAACTGCTGCATCCTTCAATCGATCCCAAAGCGCCAAAAAAATTCTTGGCGCGCGGCCTGCCCGCAAGCCCGGGCGCCGTCAGCGGACAAGTTGTCTTCAGTGCCGACGACGCCGAAAAACGCGCGGAACAAGGCGCCGCGGTCATTTTGGTGCGCACCGAAACTTCACCCGAAGACATTCACGGCATGAAGGCCGCGCGCGGCATCCTCACCTCGCGCGGCGGTATGACCAGCCATGCGGCCGTTGTCGCAAGGGGCATGGGCAAAAGCTGTGTCGCAGGCTGCTCGGCCATCGCCGTCAGCTATCCCGAACAGCGCATGAGCATCACCGTGTACGACGAATCCGGCGCCGTCAGCGAAACCGTTATCGTCAAGGCCGGCGATGTCATCACGCTCGACGGCGGCACGGGCACCGTTTACCTAGGCGCCGCACCGACCATTCCCGCCTCGCTCAGCAATGAATGGAACGAGCTGATCGCCTGGGCCGACAAAGCCCGCAGGCTACGTGTCCGCGCCAACGCCGACACCCCTCATGATGCCCGCACCGCGCGCAATTTCGGCGCCGAAGGCATCGGTCTCTGCCGCACCGAACATATGTTCTTCAACGAAGAGCGCATTCTCGCCGTGCGCGAAATGATTCTCTCCAAAGACACCGATTCGCGCCGCAGAGCCCTCGCAAAACTATTGCCCTTCCAGCGCGACGATTTCGCCGGCGTCTTCAAGGAAATGGCCGGGCTTCCCGTCACCATCCGGCTTTTAGATCCGCCTCTGCACGAGTTCTTGCCCACCGAGCCTGAACAGTTCGAAGTGCTCTCTCAGACCATGGGCGTCGCCGTAAAAGAGCTAACGCGCAAACGCGACGAGCTCCACGAACTCAACCCGATGCTGGGGCACCGCGGCTGCCGGCTGGCCGTCACCTTCCCCGAGATTTACGAAATGCAAGTGCGCGCCATCTTGGAGGCCGCCTGCGATGTGGCCGCCGAAGGCATCGAAGTCCTGCCCGAGATCATGATTCCGCTTTCTTTATCGGGCCGCGAGCTCTCGCTCATGCATTCGCTCGTCGACAAAACCGCAACCCAAGTCTTCGAAGAAAAAGGCCGCAAACTCGACTACCACTTCGGCACAATGATCGAGCTTCCCCGCGCCGCGCTCATCGCCGACGAACTCGCCAAAGACGCCGAATTCGTCAGCTTTGGCACCAACGATCTCACCCAGACCACCATGGGCATTTCGCGCGACGACGCCGGCAAATTCCTGGGCGCCTATATCGACGCGGGCATTTTCGCGAAAGATCCATTCCAATCCATCGACGTGGGCGGCGTGGGCCAGCTTGTCGCGATGGGCGTCGAGCGGGGCCGCAAAGGCCGTCCCGGCTTAAAAGCAGGCGTATGCGGTGAACACGGCGGCGATCCGGCCTCCATCCACTTCTTCGACAAGGCCGGATTGAACTACGTTTCCTGCTCACCCTTCCGCGTACCCATCGCGCGCTTGTCGGCCGCCCAGTCCGCGCTCGCCGCGTCGAGCTCGGGCCCCAAAGCAACCGACTGAGCCATCTTTAATATTTTTATAATATTTTATAATATTTTATAATTTTTTATAATATTTTTATCAAATTCCCCGCCAATACATTCAATTTCGCGCCACTTCCCCATAGCACCAGCTTCTTTAGACCTCTTTACAGGGATAAGAACACGGTGCACCCTTCGCCCATGGGCATCTTCGACCGAATGGGCAAAGTCATTTCCAGCAACGTCAACGCGCTCCTCGATCGCGCTGAAGATCCTAAAAAATCCTTGGATTTAATCGTCGCCGAAATGAAAGACCAAATCGGCGCGGCCAAAAAAGAGCTCGTCGAAGGCGTGGCGGCCGAAAAAGTGCTCCGCAAGAAGGTCGAAGAGCTCGATAAAGAGGCCGAAAAGTGGGAGAAGCGCGCCGAACTCGCGCTGAAGGCCGACGATGAAAAGCTGGCCCGCGAGGCTTTGGTGCAGAAAAAGCGGGTCGTCGGCGAACGCGACCGGGCCGAGGCGCTGCGAGCCGAACAGCGGGCTGCCGTGCTCAACATGAAGGCCGAAATGGAACGCATGGAGGCCAAATACGAAGAGCTCAATGCGCGCAAAGGCACGCTGGCCTCTCAAATGAAGCAAGCCCGCGCCGGAGGCGGTGCCGAAGGCTTGGGCGCAAAGGCAACAGGAAGCGCATTCGCCGAATTCCGCCGCATGGAGGAAAAGGTCGAAGGCGCGGCGGCCGAAGTCGCGGCAGCCCGGGAAGTCGACGATGCCATTCGCGGAGGCGGGATGTCCGCGATGGACCTCGAGGCCCGCTTTGCCGCTCTGGAGGGCGGCGGTGGTGGTGGAGGGCGAAGCGCCGAGCCCGAGAAGCCCGGAGGCAGCGCCGTCGACGATGAACTCGCCGCCCTCAAGAAAAAAGTTAGGATTGGATCTTAATTATATTGTATTGAAACGAGGGGGAACTACTTCGGGGCCGACATAATATGCTTTGTCTCTGAATCGCCCCAATACACATTCTTATCATCCGCGGCAAAACCGCTCACCACCGCCGAATCCACCATCAGCTCGGGCATCCCTCCCGCGGCGGGCACCCGATAAATTCCCTTCGTCGTCGCGCAATACACATGCTGGGCATCCGCCGCCATTTCAATGGGATCTCCATCAATTTGCCCGAGCTCCGTAAACATCCCCATCGCGGGCGGCTTTGGAATCGAACGCACCACCGTCGTCTTCATCGCCGTCACACCACAGGCCAATACATTGGTATCACTCATCAATACAAACGTCTTTGCCGCCTCCAGCTCACCGCTTCCCAAACCCATCTCCATCGGATTCATCAATCCAAGCGGCGCGAAATACACAAAGAACCCATTGCTAAAATAAACGTTTTTATCATCCACCGCTAAATCGCCCACGCTTCCCGAACCGTTCCACACCACTTCATAATTCCCGCCCGCCTTGGGAACCCGAATAATCTCGCCCATTTCTCCCCAATACAAATGTGTTGCATCCTGGGTCAGATGATGCCCGCCATTTGGACTGAGCATAATATTCACCAGCACATCGGCCTTTCCTCCCGTTTTGGGCGCCTTCATCACCGTATTGGCCGTGCTCGTATTCCAATACGCCGATGTATCGTCCACATTCAGCCATTTTGAAGTGGCATCCCCACCGGACACCTCTTCGCGCGCGCCTCCCCCTTTGGCCGCCCGCGCCACAATACCGGTTGTCTCCTCAATCCAATACACATGCGTCGCATCCACCGCCAAGGAATGAGGCACATTGTCGGCCACCGTCATCCCAGACCCAGAACCTCCGCTTCCTCCTCCGCTCGAACTGCTCCCGCTTCCCTGCGTCGAACCCGTCCCAGAATCGCCTGTTTCGTCCCCGCAGCCCAATACCAACAACCCACTCACAAACACCGAACCCATAAGCCAAACAGCCATTTTCATCATATATCGCTCCTACTTTATTTATTTCATTCCATACAGCCAAAACCCAGATCTATACCAAAAAATTAAAAAATGCCCGCGCGGCGTGCGGCCCGGTTTAAAAAAGGCACAAACTCCGCCGCCGCCTTTTGATTCCCCTCCGATGAAGGATGGCTATCCTCGCCGCCCCCCGTCGCATATCGCGATAAATCACTTTCACCGTATTGAGTTAAAACATCATAATAATCAAATACGGCGACATTTTTTAGATCATAACCCGAAAGAAATCCATCGGGTGACTTGATCCAATCATTGAATTTTCTTGCCAATAAGCCGCTCTCCCGAAGCGTCTCCACCGACATTCCCCGCCCCAAACCCTTCTTTAACAGCCATTTCCATACAGGCTCCGAAGGCAGCCGGGGCGCCGCGGGAGGCGCCGTCACATATACAAACAATACATCCGGATATTTTTTCAATGAAACAAGCACCTGCCGCATCGCCGCCTTTGCATTCGCCACCGTAAGCTCCGGCCCCGCAGCATTCCCAGGCTCTACCCCTTCGCCCACAAATAAACTATTCGGAAAACAAGACTTAAACATTACGATGCGATTGACCGTTCCATCCGCATGCAATGTATCCTGACGCTTGAGCCGAAGAATCTTGTCCATCTCCTGTGCAAACTTGGGCGGCCAATCCAATAAATCCGTATGCTCTCCCAATCCACTCCCATAAGATGCTTCATATACCCGGTATCCAGCCTGTTCCAGCAAGACCCGCAGCCCCCCGCCGTTGGGATGCGATTCATATAGACAATTCCCGCCCTTTTCCGGCCCAGGCGGCGCAAGCCATTGGCCGCCTATCGAATGATGAATAAATGCAACCGAAATTGGACTCTTTTCTTGAGGCATAGGCGAGTCCGAATAGGCCGACAAATCGATCGTATTCGATTTTCTAGGCGGCCTTGCATCATCGGCCACCCGCGCGCCCAGCGGCCATAACAAAAATCCCGCCAAAGCCAGCGAAGCCAGCGCCACCCCCACACCTATCTTCAAGCTCCGTGAAGCCATAACAAGCTCTGTTATCACAAGGAAATTGGCCGCGCGCGCCCCTTTTATGGCAGCATCGCCCAAACAAAGAGGAAGGAAACAATGCGCCTCGGCATTGATTTTGGAACCACGCACACCGTCGTCGCCTGCTGCGATCGCGGCAATTATCCCGTACTTTCGTTCACCAATGAACATGGTGACAGTTGTGACTATTTCCCTTCCATCGTCGCCGAACACGAAGGGAATCTCCACTATGGCTTCGATGCCTTAAAGGTCTCAGAAGACCCGAACAGCACTCAAATCCGCTCGTTTAAGCGCGTTCTTTCCGCGCCCGGCGCAGGCGCCTGCCCCGATGCCATCGTTCAAATCGGCCGCGTGCAGACGAGCATTTTGGACTTGCTCACCGGTTTTCTAAGCGCGCTCAAACACGCCGTTCTTCAAAGCGCAAGCCGGCTCGCCTCCGAAAAAGACGAAGAGCCGCTGATCGCCGTTATCGCAACCCCCGCCAATGCCCACGGCGCCCAGCGATTTGTCACGCTCGATGCCTTTAAACGGGCCGGATTTTTGGTGAGCGCCCTTCTCAACGAGCCTTCCGCCGCGGGCTTTGAGTACACCCATCGCCATGGCCGCACGCTCAATACCAAACGCGAGCATATTGTCGTTTACGACTTGGGCGGCGGGACATTCGACGCATCGCTGGTGCACTTGCACGGCCGCAAACACACGGCCATCGCGACCGCGGGCCAAAACCACTTGGGCGGCGACGATTTTGATGCGGTGCTGATGGATTTGGTTCTCGAAAGCGCAAAGCTGAAACGCGAACAATTGCCTGAACGGGCCATGCAAAAACTCGCCGAGCAATGCCGCGAAGCCAAAGAACGGCTTAATCCCAATTCGCGCCGCATTATGATCGACGTGGAAAGCAGCCTAGGCGAGCTCGCGCCCCGCCCTGAAATCACCCTGTCTACCGCCGATTACTACGATGCCTGCACGCCCTTGGTTCAAAAAACCATCGAAACCATGGAGCCCGTCATCGCCCGCCAAGACAGCGATGCCGCAGCAACACTATCGGAGATCGCGGGTATCTATGTGGTGGGAGGTGCAAGCGCATTGCCCGTCATCACGCGCGTATTGAGAGATCGTTTTGGCCGCCGTGTCCACCGATCGCCCTATCCCTCGGCCGCCATTGCAATCGGATTGGCCATCGCCGCCGATGATGATGCAGGATTTGAACTATCCGATCGATTGTCCCGTCATTTCGGTGTATTTCGAGAGCGCCGGGGCGGCACAGAAGTGGTGTTCGATCCTATTTTCGACCGGGAAGCCCGGGTGCCTCAAGCCGGCGAACAATTGCCCATCAAACAGCGCGTTTACCGGGCGGCCCACAATATCGGGCGATATCGCTTTGTAGAATGCGCGATGCTCGATGCGCTGGGCGTTCCCCATGGCGATATGACCGCTTTTAACGATGTGCTCTTTCCCTTTGACCGCACCCTCCGGTACAATGATATCGATTTGATCAATTATCCGGTCGAGCGCCTGCGCGGCGAAGGCCCTCTTATTCAAGAACAATATGCCATCACGCCGCATGGAATCGTAGAAGTCACCATTACCGATTTGGAAGCCAATTATAGGCGCGTGTATCCCGTGGGCGCCTAAACGAACCCCAATCGTAACCCGGGCCACGCTCCTTCGATAGCGCACCAAAGCCTATCAGAACTTGCCGCATTTCCGGCCGCGCGCTTTTCTATCCACCTTGGGGCAGCGTGGGGGGCCACGTCGGCGGAAGCTGGTTTTCGCCGGGGGCTGTGGGGGAAGGAGACGATCTATTTTGTGCCACATGAAATCTGCATTCGAGAATTCACACCAACCGAGTACGACTACGAAGCGGTAGCCCGCATCAACGCGCTCGCCCCGGATGAAGAATATCTGAGCTTCGAGCCTCAAACGGCCCCCGAACTCCGAGGCTTCGACCGGGTATTTGATTCTTCGCTCTTCACGCTAAAACGCTTTGTGGCCGAACAAGCCGATTCGCGGATTATCGCGGGCTACGGCTATTACGCCCACATGCCTTGGTGCTTCGATCCCGGCAAGTATTGGGGCTCGATTCGATGCAATCCATCGTTTCGATCGCAGGGGATCGGCAGCCGTATTTACGACCGCATCGCGCTCGATCTCAGCGGAAAAGGCGCGACGGCCGTGCGCATGAGCGCGCGCGAGGGCAACGCCGTAAGCTGCGATTTCCTGAAAAAGCGCGGCTTTGGCGAGGTTATGCGAAGCTTGGAGCTCGAGCTGCGCACCGGGCACTTCGATTTCCGGGCCTTCGAGCAGGCCGAAGAGCGCGCGGAAAAAGAAGGCATTTCCGTGCTTCCGCTGCCCCGCCTGATGGAGCGCGATCCCGATTGGTTTTCAAAGCTTCATCAGCTTCATATCGCGATTACCAAAGACATTCCGATTCCCGATGAACCCAACCCTCAATCGACGCCCGAGCAATTCCGCGCGCACCTGCTCGACCATAAAGACGCCTTAATTGAAGGCTGTTTTGTCGCTCTCAGCGGCAACGATTACGTCGGCGAATGCATTCTTCAGCGCTACGAAGACGACCCGTCCACGCTCTACCACGACACAACGGGCGTTCTTTCGGCGCACAGGGGAAAGGGCATCGCCATGGCGCTAAAAATTCAAACCATCCGCTTTGCCAAGGCCCATGGCTACAAGCGCATCATCACATGGGTGGAAGACAACAACCCCGCGATGCTCGCCATCAATGAAAAGCTTGGGTTTCAGCATCGAAGCGGATTTATCGTCTACGAAAAAAGCCTCGCCCCCTAGCTGGCCTTTTGTCCCCCGCATAAATTCGCCGCTGCGCACACGCCAAGGGTTGCCCTTCGCCCATTCATTTGATAGGCCCAAAAACCATGGCGAACGCGCTGCCTCCCCTATCCGCGGCTCCTTCCAAAGGCGATTCCGCTCCGTCCGAGCTCGACGAGGGAATGTCGCTTTCCGCCCGCGAAGATATCGAAGGGCGAAGCGCGCCTCTCGTCCGCGCCAAACCTCTTTTGCGCCCTCAGCAAGGAGCGCCTGCCGCTCCTCGAGCCATGTCCGCGCTGGGCATCGGGCCAAACAGCGCCGGCCCCGCGGCTCCCCTTCCCATTCCGCGCGCGGGCACCATCGACACCAATCCAGCCGGCGAAAGCCGCGGCCGCCCAAGCCCGGGCGCCTATTTATCGCCCCGGATGACCGCCGTGTTCGGAGGTATTTTCGGCCTCGCCACCATCACATCCATCATTGCGCTTCTGATTCAAGTTGTCCCTGTCCGCGATGAACGCTCGCTCACATCCAAGAGCGCATCACCCGCCGGCAAAGGCGAAGAATCTCCGGCCGAAATGCCCGAGGTCAAAAAGCCCAAGCGCGTAGCCATTCCAGGACCTTGGCGTATTTCCGAAATGGAGCGCGATTCATCGGTCACCATCGCCCAATCCAAAATGGAACGCCGCTCCTTTGTCGACGCACTCAGCGAAAAAGGCGTCCCCAAGGCGCAGGCTTACCGCATCATGAAAGCCTTTGAAGGCATCCGGAAGTTTGACAAAACCGGCCGCAAAGACCGCTTTACCGTCGCGCTCGACCGCACCTCGCAGCGTGTCCGCGCCTTTGAATACGAAGTTTCGCCGACGGAAATTTATCAAGCCCGCGAAGGCAGCGATGGCCTGCTCACAGGCGCGCAGCTCGACATGAAACTCGCCGAAAACGAAATCACCGGCGCGTTTTATGTGGGCCGCGATCTAACAGCCTCGTATCAGGCGGCAGGCTTGGAAGACGGCGTTCTCAATGCGCTCGACGATGCGATGAATGGCCGCCTATCCACCGAAAGCTTTGAAGAAGGAGGCACCGTCAGGCTCATCGCCGTCGAAGAAACGGCTCTCGGCCTCTTCGCCCGCTACAAGCGCATCGCCGCGCTGGAATACCGTCCGGCCGATCCCGCGGGCAAACCCGTGCGCTTTTATTATTTCAATGGCCAGGAATCCAAGGGCTATTTTGATGAAAAAGGCAAACAACCCTATGGTGGTGGCTGGCAAAAGCCTTGCCCCGGCTCTCCAATTACATCGAAGTTCAATCCAAAGCGATTGCATCCCATTTTGAAAAAAGTGATGCCCCACAATGGCACGGATTTCGGAGCCAACGCCGGAACGCCTGTGTATTCGGTTTACCGGGGCACCGTTCAATTCGTTGGAATGGCCGGCCCAAGCGGCAATTTGGTTACGGTTCTCCATCCGAACGGCGTTGAAACGGGATATGCGCATTTGCTTAAATTCGCGCCTGGAATCAAGGTCGGCGATAAAGTCGGCGCCCGCCAGCTCGTGGGCTATGTGGGCTCGACAGGCCGCTCCACCGCGCCTCACTTGCATTTCAGCGCCAAGAAAGACGGCAAATTCTTCGATCCAGAAACGCTTCAAATGGATGCCGAAAGGGTAATGCCCGTTTCGGACCGGCCCGCCTTTGCCGCGCTCAAGGAAGAGCTCGATAAACGATTGGATGCCATTCCTTTGCCCGAGCCTCCGCCCGAACCGCCGAAGAGCAAAACGGCTTCTGCAGCCGGGGAAAAGACCCCTGACGGCGCAAAACCGGCAAGCTCCGCGGCGGCCGGCGCGTCCAATTCGGCCGAATCAGGCATACATCCTTCGCAATTTACCGAAGAAACAGGCGACGACGACGAAGATGTAGGCGGCGAATCGCTTCAAGGCGCGGCCCTGGGAGGCCCACCGCCCTCAAACAGCTCAAAAGACGAAAACAAAGACAGCAAAAACCAGCCCAAGGACGGAGCCAAGCCCGACCCTGCCGAGGAAGAAGACGACAGCGAACAGTAGATTTATGGGTGAAATGCATTCTCCAGCACCGCCGATGCACAGCATGCGCTGCCGCCACTACCGGGCCGCCGATCGCAATGCCGTGACGGGCATTTTTGACAGCAATGTTCCAGACGCCTTTAGGCCGGCTGAACGCGAGGCATTTTTAGCCTTTGCGGACAGCCCCAAGAGTTTCTTTCTGGTGGTGGAAGACCATGCGGGGACGGTCATCGGCTGCGGAGGTTTTGAACGCGAGGGCAATACCTTGAATCTGTGCTGGGGCGCGATTGGAAAGCGCTGGCAAAGGCGAGGTGCGGGCCGTTTTTTGATGCGCGTGAGGCTCTCGCTGGCCGGTTCGATGAGCGATATTTCAGCCGTAACCATGAGCGCTCCGGCTCAAACGGCTCCGGCCTGGGCTCACGACGATTTTGAGACGGTTCATATCGAAGAAAATGGGATTATGCCCGGCGTTCACCGGGCCGAGCTTCGGCTTAACTTCACGCCCGAGCTTCGGAAAAAGGTGCAGCGCAAGCTGGAAGAAAGCCTCGAAGCGGGCCATCATGTCGAGCGCGGTCTGATTATCTAAATTTATCTAAAGACCGGCATCAGCGCCGCCGCCGCCCGATATATTTCCACATCCATTCACACGCTCAGGCCGGCAGCCCTCACATTCAATATCGTGAGATTCACATTTGTATTCGCCTTTTTTCTGCCAGCTTTCGCCGCAAATATCCTTCGCCTCCTCGGTGCACACATGAAACTTCATGGTTTTGCCATCGCCGCAGGACGCGATAATCCCATTCTGACAGGCATTGATTCGGCCGCATTGCAGATCTTCGCAGCTCACATCCGGCCCTTCCGTATTGTAGAGCGAACACGACCCATTCGATAAAATTGCCAGCCCAATCAGCATGGCCCCCACACAACCCATTCCCACCCAGCGACCCGCGCTCATTGACACTTCTCCGCAGCACATGCCGACACGCAGGCTTTATCCGCCTTTTTACAGCCTTTTTGACAGTCTTTTTCGCACTTGGCCTTCTCTTCGGGCGTCATCGCCGGCGCCGCCACTTGAAGCGAAGAGCCCTGATTCAACGCCTCCAGCAATGCTCTCGCCTCGCCCGCATGCCTGCCATTGGGCAGCAATTGCAAATACTTCTTTACGCCGCTGCAATCCTGCTTCGCTTCACAGCCATTACGATTGGATATTCCCCATAATTGTTCGTCGTTATCGTTGGGAATCGATTGCATCACAACGGGAGCCAATCCGCTCACATTGACCGATCCCAATCTTTTGTTATTGGCATAAATATCGACTGTATTTAATTGAGGCTCACTGGCAAACACACTGGCTGGCATCACCTGCGCCAAATTGGCCCGAAGCATCCCTTGTGAATCGGTATTGCCGATGAAAAACGAATTGCGCGGGGTGCGGCCGCTAATCGATAGTCCCGGCTTGGGAGGAGGCGCATCGCGGCACGGCACCCTGGGCTGAATTACCGCTCCCGGCTCGGTGGCTTCCGTTTCTGTCTCCTCGGAGCCGATGGTCCGGACCATATCGACCATGGGCACAACCATCATCGCCGCGCCCCATGCGAGGAGGATAATCCCGCCCGCCGCCGCTCCTCCCGTGCCGCTCGAGTTGTAGAGCCTCGAATTGCGATCGTTGGGATACACATTCGATGAATCGGCCAGAATACCGATGCCAATACCCGTAGGAATCAGCCCGAACCCCAGCAGAACGGCCTCGGGCGCCAGCAGATCGTTCTTTTTTTCGCGGCGCACGGTATTGCGCACAAGCTGCGTTTCAGACAAATCGCAGGTCGAGTACGCGGACACATGAATCACATGTTCGCTGTGCTCAAAGCCCGCCTCAAAATCCGATGAACTCACGACGACTCGCTGTTCTCTGCGCAGGACTTTCGATTGAACGGTTTTCGGCTCGCCCATACGGATTTCCGCGCAGGCGGGCATCAGCAGCAAGCCTAGGAAAATCAGCGCGGCGCGAGAAATGAGTTGAGTCACGGCACTACACCCGGTCTTCGAGGATGCACGGTTTGGATGTAAGAGTCCATGCCCTTGAAAGGCCGAAAAATGTTGGCGGGGCCGTCGAAGAGTTCACCCTTTTTTCAAGGCTTTAGTATGCTGCGCAGGGGTTAGGCTTATGAAACATACACTGTGGTTTGGATTAGGCGTGGGGGCGCTCGCTTCGACGGCCATTTTCGCCGGTTGCGCCGAGGGCACCAGAACAGAACGGGTTTTTGACAACGAAGGCGGAGGGGGAAGCGGAGGCTCTGCCAGCTCGAGCTCGGGCGCGATGGACGCGGGAACAGACGCGCCCCCGCCATGGGACGGCGGAACCATTTCCTGCACCCAGGCTAAAGACTGCGCGCCGCTGAACGGGCCTTGCTCACAGGGCGTATGTCAGAACGGCAAATGCGAAACAGAAGCTGCCAATCAGTTCGGCGCGTGCGACGACGGCTTTTTCTGCACGGAAAACGATACTTGCGTCGACGGCACATGCATGGGCGGCACCGAAAAATTCTGCGGGTCGCTCGATGAGTGCCATTTGGGCGTGTGCGACGAAGATTTAAAAACCTGCAAAAACATTGCGGGAAACGACGGCGCGCAATGCGACGATAAAGATTCCTGCACCACGGTCGGCGTATGCAGCGCGGGCGTTTGCTCAAAAGGCCAGCCCGTGGATTGCACGCTTTTCGACGGCCAATGCACCCTAGGCATGTGCGACCCTGTAATCGGCTGTTATGCGGGCCCCGCAAACGAGGGCGTACCCTGCGACGACGGGTTGTTCTGCAATATCGCCGAAACCTGCCAGAACGGCTTGTGCGCGGGCGGCCAGCCCAATCCCTGCGCGCCTCCAGGCGGCTGTTTTATTGCTTCCTGCGACGAGGGCGCGGATTCCTGCACGGCGGTGCCTGGCAACAACGGCGCGGCCTGCGACGACTTCAGCCCCTGCACAACGGGCACCACCTGCTTAAACGGCGCCTGCATCAATGGCCAGCCGGCCAACAATGGCATGGCCTGCGACGATGGAACGGGCTGCACCACCGGTGAATTCTGCACCAATGGCATCTGCGGGGGCGGAATGGGGCCCCAGGTTTATTTCTCGGACAGCTTTGCGGACAATTCAAAAGGATGGACGCTTGGGCCTGAGTGGGAAATCGGTCCGGCCAAGGCTTCGGTGGGCGGCGTATTTGGCGCGGACCCCGATACAGATTACACCCCGACTTTGGACGACGGAATCGCGGGTGTTGTGATTGGCGGCAATGCGAGCACCAATTTGCATGGGTTTTATTATTTAGAGAGCCCGCCCTTTAATACGGCGAATGCGGCGGGCCCTGTTATTTTGGGCTTTAGGCGCTGGCTAAACAGCGATTACGATCCGTTTATGCACAATGTCGTTGAAGTGTGGAACGGCGCCAACTGGACGGTTTTGTGGAACAGCGGGCCGGCTCCGGGGGTAGAAGATTCACCGCCGAACGGACTGGGATGGACATTTATTCAATTTGATATCACCGCCTATAAAAATGCCGGAATGCGCATCCGATTTGGATTTGATATTACGAGCGGCGGTGTATTCACGATTGGCTGTTGGAATATCGACGATGTGCTGGTCGCCGCTGCCGCCTGTCCATGAGCCTTCTTCCCTCCCGCCCCTATAAAATCCGCTCCATTTTTATAATCAAATACCTGCTTGGCTCGGGTATTTTCGCGCTGGCCGCGATCGCATTGGCCATGTACAGCCCCTACTGGATTTGGACCGATGAAATTGGACAGCTTAAACGCGATCAGCATGTATGGAATACCGGTTTAATTGCGTCTTCTGGAAGTGTGGGCGGTCAAGAGCGCTCCAATCAATTTATTTTATATAGCTACGATCTAAAGGTCAGCTATCTCGATGTATTTGGCCAGCCTCACCGGGGCGAGTGTTCTTTTAGCCTCTTTTGGACACAGCTTGAAACCAATGCGCCGGCGGCCATCCGCTACAACCCCGACAATCCCGATGAATTTGTTTTATCGTGGGAGGTCGAGCATATAGGGGCGCGCTGGGGAGCGGTTGGTTTATTGGCCTTTGGAATGATTTTGATCACCGCTTGCCTGGGTGGCCTGGCTTTTGGAATGAGCCGAAAATTGCGGCTTTTACACCGCGTTGCAAAGCAATCCGATGAAATTTTACTCGATGTCTTGAGCCGCAGGGATCAGATTGTGAATGGAACGCGGACGGGTTCGGTGATGTATAGCCTAAAGCGTCCAGATATCGAAGGAAACGCCCGCCATATCGAGCACATCATGCCCAAGGGCGAGTTTCCTCTCTTCGCCGATGCCACTGAACAGAAAATCTTTGCGCTGGTTTCGCCCGATGCTCCCAAAGGCATTTGGATTGTGAGGCGGGATTTTTATCCTTTTGATTTTACAACCGAAGAAATTGTAAATATACGCGAACGAATTCAATCCGCTTTACCCGCATCGCCGCGCGCGGCCAAATAATCTTCCCGCTCGGCATAGATTAAATCGGAAGGGCACATCACGGGAATTTCTCGGTCGGGCTTGCCTTCGCGCATACAAGCGCGGCCTGCCAGGCGGATACGTTCGCCCACATCGAGCAAGGGCGGGCAATGGGTTTTCCATTTGGGGATGACCGTATCGCCTGAAACGATATACACTTCACAGCGGTCTTCGGCGGTTTTCGCTAAAAAATAGCGCTGCAATGGTCTTCGGGGCAATAGGGCGGACGAATTGCCCGCGGGCATCGTCGATAGCGGGCTATGCTCGTCCTTGGGAGATGCAGGCTGCTCATTGCAGGCGCCCAGCATCAACAGAACGACAAGAGCCACCGCTCTTTTCAATAAGGTATGGCTGGGTATGCGTTTCAACAAAGCGAAGCCGTTTATCGATATCAATGATTTAGTAGAATAACAAAAAAGTGACTTTTGATAATACAAAGTCAGCCACGAGAATCGCCGTGGATGTCGCCACAACGGTCTTGGTGGTCGACATGCCTACGTCTTCTGTTCCGCCCCGGGTGCTCAGCCCATAATAACAGCCTATCATTGCGATAATCGCCCCAAAAAACGGGCATTTAAAGATGCCCGCCGCGAAATCGGAATAGGTCATCGCCGATAGCGCCGTGCGAAGAAAAAACCGGGCCGGTATGCCGAATTCAACCGAGCAGATGAGCATGGCGCCCGCAAATCCAAGCACAAGCGATAGCGCGCCTAAAATAGGCATAACGATGGTGCAGGCCACAAGCCGGGGCAAAACCAGCTTTTTTATAGGATCGGCGCCCAGCGCCCGTATCGCGTCGATTTGCTCGGTAACGGACATGCTGCCCACTTCCGCCGCTATGCCAGAGCCTATGCGGCCACCCACGATTACAGCCGTCAGCGTCGGTGCGAGTTCCCTGGAAAAGGACAATCCTATAATGCGGCTCGTGTATTCCATGCCGCCAAATTTCTGGAGTCCAAAGGCAAATTGAATGGCCATGACCATTCCGGTGAATACAGCCGTTATGACGGCAATACCTACCGAGCGCACGCCCACCGATTCCATTTGATGAAGGGTGGAGTCAATTTCTAAGGGACGTTTAAATGCGGCCAGATTGGCTCGCACAAACATCGAGCTGATTTGGCCCAGGTGTCCCAGGAAGCGAATGACAGCATGTGGCTTTTTGGGCTTTTGGTGTGCCACCGCCAGAGACGGCCGGCTTTCCGGTGAGGTTTTGCGCGGCGTCTCCATTGGCCTTTTAGCTCCCGTCCGGACCGCCCGTGCGAATCGTCGAAAATCCGCGGGCAAATGTATGAAATTCTTTTACGCCTCGATCGAATGCGCCGGGTTCGGCCAAATAAATTAAATCAAATACACAGCCGTCTTTTTTGAGTACCCAAACATCGAATTTTTTAGGAACACCATCGAGTTTTGCGGAAAGCGTTGCATGCATGGCTTCGCGGCCGTCAAAGGGGACGATTTCTTCGTGTTCGATGCTTCTTTCGGTGAACTGGAGAAAGAGATGCTGCACCAGCGAGGGAAGGGGCACATCTTGGGCATCTTGGCCGCAGCGGCCATTGACCGCGATGGTGGCCTGATTTTCTTCATCCCGAAAAGAGAGCGCGGCGTGGGATACCTCCATGCGCTGCCAGGCGGCGGGGGGCTCGGGTACGCGGAAGGAATAGGCATCGCAGTTGTAAACGGTGCCGTTAAACGAAGGGCCTCCGCAGCCTGTATTCACGGCCGATAGCGCAAGAATGCCCATCACGAGGCATCGGGGCATTCGCGCTGGTTTGGACACGGAATGAGGCATGAGCCGATTGCCCCTATACACCGAACCCATGATGCTTTTGCGATCAAAAAAGATGCGAAATCTCAAATGACCAAAAAATTAAAAATCCCAGGGGCCTCGCCTGCCCGGAGTTCTGGGGGGCGGTCTTCGGGGTTGTGCTCTAAAGCCTTCCCAAGGGTCGTGGCCGCGCTTTGGCCTTCCGCTCATAAAGAATCGGCAGAGAATAAGCCCCGCTACAAATCCGCCCAAATGCGCGAAGAATGCGACGCCCGCCGAGCGGCTGCCCAGCGATGAAAGCCCATTCCACAGATTGGCAATAAAATATTCGGCAATGATTAGCCATGCGGGCAATTGCAGAAGCGGTCCGAAAAATAGCCACAGCGGCATGATGGGATTGACCACCAAAATCGGCGAGCGGGGATACAACGTGCCGTAGGCCGCGAGGACGCCGGATACAGCGCCCGATGCGCCGATCATTGGAATTTGAGAACCGGGATCGATGGCCACTTGGGCAAAGGCGGCCGCGCAGCCCGATAAAATATAAAAAACCAAGTAATTGAGCTTTCCTAGGGCATCTTCGACATTATCGCCAAAAATCCATAAAAAGAGCATGTTGCCCGCGAGATGCAGAGGCCATCCGCCGGGATCGTGCATAAACATGCTGGTCGCCACCGTGGTTAAATCCTGCACGGGCGCCTCGAGAAAACGGGCCGGAACCAAGCCCCATTCGGTGACAAGGCGCTGGGGCGGCGTCCCTCCCGCGATGGCCACGATCTCGGCGATATACGCGGCGATATTCGCAGCAAGCAGAACATACGTCACGATGGGCGTAGAACGCGAAGGGAGTTGATCTCGAATGGGCAGCATAGAACGGCTTTGGACTTGTTAATGCCTGGCGCGCCTCTTGGCTACCCCCGAACCCTCACTTCGGCGCGCAGAACATGATGACAGCCAAGCCTTCGCTTGATAGAGAGAAGGCCATCGTCACCATGTCTGAACTGCGTTTGCGCCTCTACGATTCGCTTTCCGCTCAAATGGTCCCCGTCAAGCCGCGCCGCCCGGATGAGGCGCGGGTGTATACATGCGGGCCGACGACCTACGATGTGGCTCATATCGGCCACGCGCGCGCGGCTTTGGCGCCCGATGTGCTCGTGCGCTATCTGCGCACGCAACTGTCGACCGTCACGCATGTGCGCAATGTGACGGATGTGGACGACAAAATTCTGAACCGGGCCAAGGAGCTCGGGGAAGATCCGCTGTCGCTTTCGGCGCGTATGGCGGCGGCGTATCAGGAAGATATGAGCGCGCTGGGCTGCTTGACGCCCGATGTGGAACCCCGGGTTTCCGAGCATATTCCGCATATCGTTCGCTTTGTCGAGGAGCTGATTCACAAGGGCGCGGCCTATGTGGTCGAGCGCGAGGGCAGCGGCGGCGATGTGTATTACGCGGTGAGAACGTTCGCGGACTACGGCAAGCTGTCGAAGCGCAACGTGGAAGAGCTTCGCGTGGGCGCGCGGGTCGAGCCTTCGGAGCGCAAGCAAGATCCTCTGGATTTCGCGCTGTGGAAGGGCGCAGGCGAGGCCGATTGGGGATGGGATAGTCCTTGGGGGAAGGGGCGCCCGGGCTGGCATATCGAGTGCTCGGCGATGGCTTCGGCCTATTTGGGCAATGGTTTCGATATTCACACGGGCGGGATGGATTTGATGTTCCCGCATCATGAAAACGAGATTGCGCAGAGTGAGGCGGCGCATCCCGAAGAGGCGCCTTTTGCTTCGATTTGGCTGCATAACGGCTTTGTGAATATCGACAAAGAGAAGATGGCCAAGTCGCTGGGCAACTTCTTCACGATCCGCGATGTGCTTCAGAAGAACGATGCGGAGGCGCTGCGTTTGTTCTTGTTGTCGGTGCAATACCGGAGCCCGATCAATTTCGATGTGCAGACGCACGAGGACGGGCGGGTGAGCTTTCCGGGTGTGTGCGAGGCCGAGAGGCGGCTGGATTATTTCTATGGAACGCTGGAGCGGCTGAGACCGACGTCGGAAGGGCCAAATGACGATCAAGAGACCTTGGCGCGCATTCCGACGGAGCTGATTCCTTTTATCAATGTGGCGAAGAAGGCGCGGACGCGGGTGAAGGAAGCGCTCGACGACGATTTGAATACGCCTGTGGCGCTGAGTGTTTTGTCCGAAGTGGCGAAGTCGGCGAACGAGCTCGTGGATTTTATTCATGCGAAATCGAAGACCGATTCGCAGATTGCGCTGGCGGCCAACTGGGTGAAGGAAATGCTGTCGGAGGAGATTCGGCAGGCGGTGGAGCCGCTTGGGATTTTGCAGGCATTTCCCGAGGAATACCGGGAGCGGACGCAATCGCAGCGGCTTGCATTGCTGGGCAAGACGGCCGAGGAGATCGACGCGCGGCTCGCTGAACGGGCGGCGGCGCGGGCGGCAAAGGATTTCGCGACGGCCGATGCGATTCGCAAGGAGATGGAGGGGCTGAAGGTTGAACTTGCGGATTCAGCTCAGGGAACAGGCTGGCGCATCGGGATTTAACGCCGCGGCCTAGAGCCGGAGTAGACGAACGAAAATCGCCGATTTACTTTGTGGCTCGCCGCGGCGGCGACACATTTGTGCTGCCGAAACAGGTGAGTCTTTATGGCGAATTCATCCTCCAAAGATCTGTATGCGGTGCTCGGCGTAAGCAAAGACGCCGACGAAGAGACCATTAAAAAAACCTTCAGGAAGCTCGCGATGAAGTACCACCCGGATAAAAACCCGGGGAAGGCCAATGAAGCGAGGTTCAAGGAGATCAATCAGGCGCACGAAGTCTTGAGCGATAAGGCGAAGCGGGCGCTGTACGATGAATTTGGCGAAGAGAGTTTGTCGGCGAATTTCGATCCGGACAAAGCGAGGTTGATTCGCCAATACGGTGGGAGGCGCGGAGGCGGGCCTGGGCGGGGCGGGGTAAGCGCCGAGGAGATTTTCGGCGGTCAGGGCGGAGGCTTTGGGGGTTTTGGTGGGATTGGTGACCTATTCGGTGATTTATTTAACCGGGGAGGCCGCGGCGGAGGTGGAGGGCGGGGGCCATTTCAGCAAAAGGGTCAAGACATCGAGAGTGAAGTGACGATTGACTTCACGGATGCGGTGCTGGGGACGACGCTAACACTGGAGCGCAAGGACACGGGCGAATCGGTTCAGGTGAGGGTTCCTGCGGGCGCGTATGAAGGCGCGAAGATACGGATAGCGGGACAGGGCGGGCCTGGAGCGGGAGGCGCGCCGGCGGGCGATTTGGTGCTGTTGGTGCATGTGAAGGCGCATCCCCATTTCACGAGGGAAGGCGACGATCTGCATTTGGAAGTTCCCATTACGATCGGCGAGGCTTACCATGGGGCAAAAATAAAAATACCCACGCCGACCGGAGAAGTGACTTTAAAAGTGCCTCCGCTGACGCAAACGGGGCATCAATCGAGGCTCAAAGGAAAAGGCGTGGCCCGGAAAGGCAAAGAACCGGGCGACCTGTATGTGAAATTCCTGGTTCATGTGCCGACGCAATCGAGCGAAGAAATTAGCAAAGCGATCGAATTGTTAGAATCGGCGATGGCCGATTATCATCCGCGGAGCGGAATCAAGTTTTAAAGGGGAGCAATGACATCGTATTCACCGGAAACGCCCACCCTCGAACGTATTGCCATGATCGCCCGGTGGAAGCCGGTGCATATTGGGCACGCAGCCGTATTGCAAGGTTTGGCCGAAACGGCAGGCCATGTGATTGTGGGTATTGGAAGCTCCAACCGCTACAATCTGCGCAATCCTTTTACCGCCGATGAAACCGAAGCCATGCTTCGCGCGACATTAACCGGATATTTTAATTATTCGATCGTTCATATTCCCGATTTGGACGATGGGCCGCGCTGGCGCGTGATGGTGAGGGATATGCTGGGGCCTCTCGATTTATTTGTGACGGCAAATGGCTATGTTCGAAGCCTTTTGATGCACGATTACCGCGTTGTGCATCCGGTGAGTTTTGTGCCGCTCGAAAAAAGAGTGGCTATCGATGGAACGATGGTGAGGGTGTCGATGGCGCAGGGAGATGCTTATCGCGAGCTGGTGCCCGAAAGTGTGCGGGACATTTTAGAGACGCGGGGTTTGGTCGATCGTTTTCGCAGGGAATTTGGCGACGAAACGCTGGAGCTTTCAAGAACGTCGAGAGCCTAGGTATTTGGTATTGTCTTGGCGATTTTTTAGACCAAATCTTGTAGCGTTAACGCGGCTCTGTTCTTGGAGGTTTTGTTTCTATGTATTCATGGGGCGATGACACGAGCGATTGGGCGAAACCCGGCACTTATGCTTATTCGAAGGCCACCAAGGAATCGCGCGAAGCCGATGCAAAGCGTTCAAAAGAACTTGGGCCGCGCGCCTACAATGCAGGGCAGGCCGGGCCGAATGAACAATATACAAACCCCAAAAAAATAATTCGTTCTCAGTCGCCCAATCCCGTGGTCATTGGCGTCGATGTGACGGGTTCGATGCAAAGATGGCCCGCCGAAATTTTCGATAGGCTGCCGCTTCTGTATCAAACTTTGTCGCAATATCAGCCCGATTTAGAAATATCCTTTGCCGCAATCGGCGATTCGAAATGCGATAGGTGGCCGCTTCAATGCACGTCCTTTGCCAAGGGTTTTGATTTGGAACAGCAATTAAAGGCGCTGTACGGCGAGGGCGGCGGAGGCGATTTGCCCGAAAGTTATGGGCTATTTGCCTGGTGGGTGAAGACGCATGTGCAAACGCCCAATGCCAAGCGGCCTTTTTTAATTATTTTCGGCGATGCGCCTATGCATACCCAGGTGTCCGAAAAGGAAGTTCAATATTATTTGGGCGATGAATTGGCTCAGCCGGTGGATGCGATTTCGGCGTTTAAGCATGTGAGCCGCGATTGGAACACTTGGTTTTTAAGGCGTCCGGGCGGTAAAAAAGACGACGATACCGATAGGCAATGGGCGCAGGCGATTGGTGCTCAGCAGGTGGTGCATATGGACGATGAGCAGCGCGCTGTCGACTATGCAATGGGGCTTATTGCGAGAAGCTGGGGCTATTTCGACGATTTTCAAATCAATATGAGCGCCCGCCAGGATAATACCAAAGTGAAATCGATCGCCGAACGGGTTTCTGCGATTGAAAAAATTATCGAGGCGGCCAAGGCGCCTAGGGTGATGGATTGTCCTAAATGCGGCGCTCCCCTGCCCGCTTCCGCCGCTTCGATGCTCGCCTGCGGTTATTGCGGCGCCAATATCAAAATGCCATTTTCAAAATAATTTCAAAATAATCAATTCTTTTAAATATACGTTTGTATTGTAGCCTATGACGCGCGTTTCGGCCATTGTCACGCTTCCGCCTTATGCGGCTTTTGCCGAAGAAGTGGCGGCTCATCCTATCGTTAGCGGATTGAGGCTCAATACGGTGATGCCTATTAAGGGCGAGCCGGCTTTGGTGCTGAAGAAGCTGTCGGCCTTGGGAAAGCCTTTATGGGTCGATTTAAAAGGGCGCCAATTAAGGGTGCTGGGAGGCGCGATTCCGCCCTTTACAGAAGTCATTGTAAGCCATCCGGTGCAGGTGAATGTGCCGGCGGATGCATTTTTTGATGATGGCCGGGAATACGCTCGTATTGTGCAAGTGGATGGACAGCGGCTTATTCTAGAAGACGGGCCGAGGCGGTATATAGGTCCGGGCGAGTCGGTGAATATTGTGGATTCGTCGCTGGAGGTGCTGGGCACGCTGACGGATACCGATAAGGCTTATTTATCGGCGATGCGGGAGCTGGGCCTGCAGCAGGTGATGCTTTCGTTTGCCGAGAAAAAAGAAGATATCGCCGAGGTCTTATCGCTGTTGCCCGAGGCCGAGCTGGTCTTGAAGATTGAATCGATGCGCGGGCTGGATTTTGCCCAGAGGCTTTCAAACGAAAACGTATTTGATCAAAAATCCAATCCATCCCATCCAATGCGTTTAATGGCGGCGCGGGGCGATTTATATGTGGAGGTGCTGAAGCCGCATTTGATGATTTCGGCGCTGCGCAGAGTGATTTCGGCCGATCCAAAGGCCATTGTGGCCAGCCGTATTTTTCCCTCGCTCGCCCGCTCTCCCATTCCAGAAGCTTGTGATATCGGCGATGTGGCCTTTTTGCTTTCGCTGGGTTACCGGACGCTGATGCTCGGCGATGAGGTGTGTTTGAAAAGGGATTCGGTGATTGCGGCGCTGAATTTGCTCGATTGTGTAGGAAGGGAGTGTTTGTGAGCCTTCAGATTGGATTGGCTCAAATCAATACGCGCGTCGGCGATTTAAAGGGCAATTGCGCCCGTATCGAGGCCGCCGTTCGAGCCGCAGAAGAAGAAGGCGCCGATCTTATCGTATTGCCCGAGCTTTGTCTTGTGGGCTTTCCTCCCAGGGATTTGCTGCTCAGCGATCGTTTTGTGGAGGCCAGTCTTTCGGCCGCGGAAACGCTCGCAAAAACACTGTCGGATGCTCCGCCCACCCTGATCGGTATGCCCCAAAAAGCGCCGCTTTCATTGAAAACACCGGGCCATCCCGGGCTTTTCAATTCAATGGTATTGCTCTCGGAAGGAAGAATTCAATGGGCGGCCCATAAACGCCTGCTTCCGGTGTACGATGTGTTTCATGAGCCCCGCTGGTTTGTTCCAGGTCCCGCTCAATATCCTTTAAAATTAAATGGTCATTCGATCGGCGTGTGCATTTGCGAGGATTTATGGTCGGAGGGGTATGCTATCGATCCTCCGCAAGAGCTATTGAACGCGGGGGCCGAGTTTTTGATTTGCTGTTCGGCTTCGCCTTTCCGGGCCGGCGTGCTTGAAAAAAGGCTTTATCACGCGAAACGGGCCAATTCAAATCTATTGTATGTCAATACGGCCGGCGCTCAGGATGAATTGATTTTTGACGGCGGAAGTTTTGCGATGAATGCGAAGGGCGAGCTTGTGGCCGAGCTTCCCCGCTTTGAGGAATGCGTTTCCGTTTTCAATACAGCGGATTGGTCAAGCCATTTTTCTGTATTGCCTCCGATGGAGGCGCCTGAGGAATTGTTTAAGGCGCTTGTGCTGGGGGTCTCCGATTTTGCGCGCAAAAATGGAATTCAACATCTGTTTTTAGGGCTTTCGGGCGGTGTGGATTCGGCGCTGGTGGCCTGTATCGCGGCGAAGGCGCTCGGACCAAAGCATGTTTCGGCGCTGGCTTTGCCTTCGCGCTTTTCCGATCCGCGTTCGACCGAATGTGCCCGGGAATTGGCCGAGCATTTGGGCATCGGCTTTTCGGTGCATTCGATTGAGCCTTATTTTCAAGCCTTTGAGCATTCGCTTCCCGTTCTGCTCCCGCCTGCGCATGGGGTGCCGGAAGATACGACGCTCGAGAATATTCAGGCGCGTATCCGGGCCACGGTGCTGATGGCCGCCGTGAACAGAAAGCGCGGCCTTCTGTTGAATACAAGCAATAAAACCGAGCTTTCGCTGGGTTATGGAACGCTCTACGGCGATATGGCGGGGACGCTGTCGGTGATTGGCGATTTAACGAAAAGCGATGTGTATGCCGTGGCGCACTGGGTAAACGAGCATGTGGCCCGCATTCCGGCGTTTATTTTGGAGCGGCCGCCAAGCGCTGAGCTTCGCGAGAATCAAGTCGATCCATTTGATTATGCGCGGGTGTCTCCGCTGGTGGAGGCGGAGGTGCTGGGGACGGGCGCGGGATTGGATGCGGGAGATGCCGAAGCCCTTCGTTTGCATAGGCTGCTCCGGGGCGGCGAGCATAAGCGCTGGCAGGCGGGCGTCGTGTTGAAGGTGAGCGAAAAAGCCTTTGGTTCTGGGCGTTTGATGCCCATTACACGGGCCGATCCACTGCATTTCGGCAAACCTTAAAGCCTTGGTCGTCACGCAGAATTTGCATAAGCAATTCGCTTGCATTGGACGCTCAATGCTCCTAACCAATGAAGAGAGTGGCGCTCTTATGAAGTAGGGCGTTTTTTAAGGTTTTTGGGCGGGCCGGGACACGCGGTGTCAGGTCCGTTCCGGTGAGGAGCTCTTTGTATGCTTCGATCAACAAGGCTTTTAACAGCGGTTTTCGCGATGGCCTCCATGGCCGCCCTTCAATTAGGCTGCACCGGCGATACAGGTCCGGCCGGCCCGGCAGGAATCGCGGGGCCGCAAGGCGATCAAGGTCAGCAAGGCGACAAGGGTGATCCGGGTGATCCTGGGTTAAACGATCCGGTGGGCGGCGTGATCGCGCCCAGCGAGGTGTTTCTCGGGCGCACCATCGATATCGCTGTGCTCGGCGATGATACGAATTGGTCGAACGCGGCAACGGTGGATTTTGGCCCGGGCGTGACGGTCAATAGCGTGACGGTGATTTCCCGCTCGGCGATTTCGGCGAATGTCACGATCGATGAAGCGGCCGATTTGGGCACGCATTCGGTGGTTGTGAACGATGCGGCGGGCGCGACGAATTTAAAGGCGACGCTCGTTGTGAGGCCGCCTGTGGAAGTGATGGGTTACGGCGGCACGCTGGCTCAGGGATCGATTGTTTTCGGGGCGTCGGAGCTCCGGGACATGGATACGCCCTGGAACAACCTGGGCGCGCCCGATTTCCCGAACCTGAAGGCGGAAACGGGAATGGGTATGGATGTGATGGTTCAGGATGCGTCGCCCTACGCAATGGAATGGCTGATGTTCGTCGATGTAAATGCGGCGTCGGGCGATATCGACTTCCGCGTCACGAGCGGGTTTTTCCCGCAGACGGCGATTAGCTCGCTACAGCCCAAGGCCCTGCCTGTCGCGGCACGTATGCCCACCGCACTGACGGCGGGTATGCCAAACCCGGGCAAGATTACCTCGCCGCTCGAGTCGCTTCTGTACAGCTTCACACCGGGCGCGCACAAGCTGGTGACCATTTCGGCGACGGCGACCGATCCGGCTGCGGCTGCGAATTTCGCGCTTTTGCCCGCAAGCGGAAGCTTCAAGGACATGGTGAGCTACGGGCCGACGGGCATTTTGGTGACGGAGAACGATCAGCCGATTTATGTCGTGTATTTCGATAATACGGGCTCGACCGGCTACGACATCAATATCGATGTGACTTCGAAGGATTCGGACGATTTGGAGCCGAACAACACCTGCGACAAGGCCCAGGCGATCGCGGCTCTTCCGGCCAACCTAAAGAACCTGACGCTCTCAAACGAAAAGGATGAAGACTGGTTTGTGTACAACGCCAAGGCGGGCGATGTTGGCAAACTACTTCATGCCTTGACCAAGCCCGGCGAGGATTTCACCGATACGTGGATCGATGTCTTTACGGGCAATTGCATGAATCTAAGCTCGCTGGGCGGCCCCAGCAGCGATGTGGATTATCACGAGGATTTCACGAGCAAGCCCATTCCGGCCGCGGGACCTGTGTATATCAAGGTCTCGCACTCGACGTACCCGTATGCGCAGGCGGGTTACGATTTGGATCTCGAGCTGGTTCAGACCGAGGTGGAGCCCAACGATGCTTGCGCTCAGGCCAATATGCTGCCGCCTCTGCCCACGACTTTGGCAGGAGCTTCGCTTTCGTCGGGGACCGATGAAGATTGGTATGCCGTGAATGTGGGCGCCGCGGATGTTGGGAAGATTCTTTCGGTGAACACCACGCCGGGAGACTCCAACGCCGACACCTATCTCGAGGTTTACGATGGCAACTGCGCGGCGCTAAATCTCTTCGCCCAAAGCGACGACTCGAATTATCACGAATCGCTCTTTTCCCAGCCTCTGCCCGCGGCCGGCGTGTACTACATCAAGGTTTCAAACTCGCCCTTCTATCCTTATGCGGGTTCGGCCTACAACCTCGAAGTTTCGATTGTACAGCCCGTCGACAAAGAGCCTTCCAACGATATGTGCACGGGTGCGCAGATGGAGGCCATACCGGCCAATCTTTCGCCGATGTCGCTGACCAGCATCGCGGATGAGGATTGGATTGTCTTTACGGGTGCCTCCAAGGCGGGCAGCACGATTCATGTGATTACGACGCCGCCCCAGCCGACCACCGACACGCTTGTCGAAATCTTTGAGGGAATGGACTGCAATACGATGGTCTCCCTCGGCATCAGCGACGACACGTTCTATCACGAGGATTTCGTTTCGGCGCCGATGACAACCACGGGCCAGAATGTGTACGTGAAGATCTCGAATTCGCCCTTTGGTTATTCGGGATCGCTGTATTCGGTGCTCGTAACGCTTGAGTAGATATCTGCCCCCGCCCATAAAAAATAATAAAACCCAAAATATTAAAAATTATTAAAATATCAAAATATTAAAAAACCGCGCCGCCCTTAGCCCTTCGACAGGCTGGGCGGCGCGGCAATTCGCATCAATTCAGCGCCAATTCGCGCGAATTACTCCACAGACAACACAACGCTATACGCGAAGGTACAAGCCGCACAGAAGGCTTGCGAAGGACCGACACGCACAAAGTACGTACCCGCGGCCAATCCTGTCACCGTCGCCGTTGAACAGTAATTACCCGCAGCACCGGTCGAGCCATTGATGTCTTCATTAAACGCAAGCTCGGTCATTCCATCGGCCGCCAGAATCTGAATCTCGGTATCGATGGTGCCCACAGCGCCGTTTTGGCTCATGCAGACTTCATTGCCCGCGGGCCCTGTCGTCGCCGAAATCACCGACATCGGGCCGGGGACCACAACCTTGAACCAATCATTGTCATTGGCCGTAATCGCCGCCGTCACCTTGCCTTCGAAGGGCTGATCGGTCGTCATCATGTTGTTATTGGGCTCTTTTTCGTTCTGCGGCAAGAACGCGCACATCGCATCGCAGCCATCGTTTGCGTCCATATTGCCGTCGTCGCATTGCTCGGGGCTGCTCAGCACGTTGTCGCCGCACACCTGGGGCACGAAGTTCGCGTTAAGCGTGTAGGGGCCCGCATCGGCAGGACCATTGTAGCCATCGACGTAAATAAAGATCTGCTGGCCGCTGGTAAGGGCAACACTAAGCGTTTCGACAGCGCCGCCCAATTGGTCGTCCACACAGGCCGTCTGGCTCATCGCATCTTCGCACTTCGAGCGGATGTAAATGCCCTGATCGGTCATGGAATCGAGCGAGAGCTTGAGATCGCCGTTGCCGGGAGCGGTGAAGGAGTAGACGTTTTCCTTGGCCGCGGCGTCGCCGGTGCACGAGCCCGAGAAGAGGTTGGTGCCCATGGCCGTATCGCCCATATTGCTGGGCTGAGCGACAGGGGCCGCGGTGCACGCCGCCGTGATAAGCGGTTCGCAGGTCATCGTGCAGTCGGTGTCGTCGCAATCAATGGAGTCGTCGAAATCGTTGTCCTGACCGTCGTCGCAAACTTCAGGCGCGGCGGGAATGAAGTTCATCTTGAGCGTGTAGGGGCCCACATCGGTGGCCGCCGCATAGCCGTCGGCATAGATGAAAAGCGTGTCGCCCATGTTGACGACGAGCTCGAGGTGGTCGGCGCCGACCTCATTGGCACAGCCGAGTTCGCTGCCCGCGTCGTTGCAGGCCGTGCGCACATAGATGCCCATGTCGGCCATGCCGGAGTCGAAGTCCAGCACGAGTTTGCCCTTATCGGGCGCCGTAAAGGTGAACACGTCTTCGGGCGATCCTGAACCGGTGCAGGAGCCTGCGAAGAGGTTTTTATCGCCGGTGGTGTCGCCCATGTTGTCGCCTGTCACGAGGACGGGCGCGTTCATACATGCGGCGTTGATGGCATCGGCGCAGGTCTGAAGCATGGCGCATTCGGCGTCTTGGCAATCGACGGCGCCGTCGAGATCGTTGTCGGCGTTGTCATCGCAGACTTCGGCGTTCACACACACGCCGGCGTCGACATTGCACTTGTCGAGTTCGGTGCATTCCGAGTTCTTGGAGCAGCCGGGCGCGCACACAGCGTCGCCGGTCTGCTGGTTGACGGTGAAACAGCCGTCTCCCTCTTCGCAAGCGCCGACGCCGAGGCAGGTGCGCAGGCAATAGGAATCGCCGGCTTGGTTGATCTGAATGCAGAGCGAGTCGGCCGTGCAATCGTTGGGGCCGTTGCAGGGCGAGGTGCAGTAGCCCGCGGGCCATCCGGTATCGGTTTCGGTGAAGCAGTTCCCGGATTCGCAGTCTTTGTCGGCCGCGCAGTTAGCACCGATCACGCCGCCCGAGCTGCTGGAAGAAGACGATGATGAGGATGATGAGCTTGAGCTTGAGCTTGAGCTTGAGCTTGAGGAGGAAGAAGACGATGACGATGAGCTTGAGCTCATTCCGCCGGTGCCTCCAGTGGTGACGGGATCGTCGTCCCCACATGCGGCGAGGGTCATGGGGATCATCATGAATATGAGTGCAGAAACCAGGCTTTTGGTTTTCATCACGTCCAAGCTCCTTACAACAAAACAGGTGTAAGGCTCGATGATAGGGTGGCCTTGGCAGGGCTCAAAGGTTTTTCTTGGCTTGCATTCTTTTTGTGTTGCTTGGTGTTGAAATGAAAAAAGCGCCGGTTCAATACGTTTGTATTGTTCCAGCGCTTTTTGTTATTTAATATTTTAATATTTAATATTTATTGGGGGATGGGTTTGCTGCATTTGTTGTTAATGCATAAAGCGAGGGGATCGCAGCAATCGGCGGCGGTTGTGCATTGCTCGTATTCGTCGGAGCAGGTGCCGTCGTCGGGGCCGCATACGAATTCGCCCGGGGCTGCGCCTGGGTTGCAGAAGCCATTGCAGCATTCATCGCCGGCTTCGCAGCCGGAGCCGTCTTGCTTGCACGGGTCCTGCGCCCAGAAGCCGCGGCTGTTGCCCGAGGTGAGCTCTTGGCCCGCGACGTAAAACGCCGGATTGGAGAAATCGGTGCCGTCCTGGGGATTGATGTTGAGGGCGGAGACCCACAAGCGCTTGGTTTCGTATTCGCTGCCCGTTAGCTTGTTTCCATAGGTGCGGCGCGAGGTGAACATGATCCAGAAATATCCGCCCGATGCGACGGGCGATATGGTGGGCTCGTAGTTCTTGTTTTCGTCGCGGAAGCCTTGGGGCATGTAGCCGTCGCCGTTGAGTTCCGATAGATAAACCATTTGTTTGGTCATCCGGTCGTAGGCGAAGATGCGGCCTGTGTTGCCGCTCCAGGTGACGAGATCGTCGCCCGTGCCGTCTTGAAAGATGACGAAGCGGCTGTCCGGTGTAAACGCGGGCCACGATAAATGCCGGCCGGCCTTGGGTGTGCCAATGACTTCGTAATTGCTGAATTTTTGTGCAATTGGATCGTATTGCATCAGGGCGAGCAGGCTGGTGCTGGCATTGGCGGGATTTCTGTCGGTGAAGGATAGCCAGAGTCCATCGTGCGAGAATGCCGGGGTTTGAGCATAGAATTGTTCGATGCCGCTTCCCGGAATCATGGTGCCCTGTTTGGTGCGGAGTTCGCTCTTGTAGGTGCCTCCTGTGCCGGGCGTGTTGCCCCAGCCGGGCGCGCCGTGGACGACGATGACTTCGCCGTTCTTCGGGAATATGCCCGCAAACGCGGCTTTTTCGGGGTCCTGCCATAAAATGGGCGGGTTTAAATTGCCGCCCGTTAAATCGAAGGTGCCGCCGGGACCTGAATGATTGGCCGCCGCTGCGGTCGAACCGTCGGAGCCTACGCTATGGCATACGGTGCAATTGCCCACCAATACTTCCGCAGTCGGCGAATTGCCTTTGATGCGCATCATCGCGCCGGTTTGGCCCGCGAGCG
Source organism: uncultured Polyangiaceae bacterium (assembly GCA_964537685.1). Classification (GTDB taxonomy): domain Bacteria; phylum Myxococcota_A; class Polyangia; order Polyangiales; family Polyangiaceae; genus CAZICM01. The sequence goes on along the minus strand of CAZICM010000037.1, from coordinate 35,706 downwards.
GTGAATCGTAGGTGTTGTAATAAATTGTGCCGTGCAATTTGCCGTCGGCGATCGTCCAGCGCCGAACGATTGGGCCATATTTTTGATTGTTATAGATCTTGGAGACGCGGACTTCGACTTCTTTGCCCTTGGAAGCGTAGGAAAGCGCATCCCAAGCGGCCTGGGACATTTGCAATTGGGTATTAAAGCCGGATGTGTTGAAGAATCCTTCGTATTCATAGTCGGGAGCGACGATGCTGACGAGGAATCCATTGCCGGGGAATGAGCCTTGGGTGAGATGAATTTCGGGCGCCAAAATGCCGCGGGGGAAGACGGTGCGGTCGTAGGGATAGATGAATTGAAAGCTTGAATCGGAAAGGCCGGGCGGTCCGCGCAGAATATCGATTTGCTGCTGTCCCAGGCCGTTGTTGTCCGTGGCGTGAATGATGACTTTTAGTTTGGTTTGAGCGTTGGATTGGGTGTTTTTTTGTTCGCAGGCGACTTGTATTTCGCCCACCCGCTTGCCATTGGGCGAAAAGACGCCGGTGTCCGATATCGTGCCGAGTTCGGGAGAGCTTAGGGTCCATGTCGCGTCGACAGGCTGTTTGGTCGACGAATCAAGACATTGGAAGGGTATGCTCTGCGCCGATAGGGGCAGTTCGACTTTCATGACTGGATTGGCGGGGCTGATTTCAACCGCGCCTTGAAGGCCCGCGTCAAAAATATCGCCGCCGCCCTGTCCGCCTTGTCCGCCGCTCGAGCTGTTGTTCCCCGTTCCGTTGCTCGTTCCCGACGGAAACTCGTTGTCGTTTCCATCGGCGGAGCAGGCAAAGGAGTAAAAAGGCAGGAGCGCTCCTAAAAGCCCAGCCGCGATCAATACTTTTTGATTACCTAATTTATTGATTGTATTCACTGATCCTCCGCCGATTCATGATGAAAGAGCTAAGCCGCCATAAACCCAGATCGAAATATTAATCCGCCTCGAAGACAAGGCGCTCCCAATTGGAACCGCCGTTTAAATCGTTGGAACCGCAGCGGTAGCCGCTGCTTAGGCCGTTTCCTCCGGTGTGCCAGCACATTCGAAGTTCGGGAGATACCTGCGATCCGTCGTTGTAGTCGCATGAAAAACGATTGACGGCCAGGCCGCCGGGCGCAAATCCCCATGACCAGTCGGTGCTGTAATACCAGCCAACTCCATTGGATTGCTGTGTGCAATTCTGCTGCTGGCCGCAATTGAAGAGAACATCTACGCGGGGCGCCATCGCGAGCAGGGTGAAGTTGGGGTCGCCAAGGGGGCGGCAGGCCAAGAGCAGCTTGGGCTTGTCGCATTGGGCGAGAAGGGTGCCAAGATCCGCGAAGTCGGTGTAGCTGCCGCTGTAGCACTGGGACCAGCCGGTGAGCGTGTTCTGAGGGATGTTCTGCTGGACGCCGGACGCCCAGTAGAGGCAGTCGCTGTCGTTGTTTGCGCATCCGGCGGGGCAGCACATATCGCCGCCCACGCATTGGGTGATTTGGTTCATCGGATTGGTGCAGTTTCCGTTGGCGCAGGTGGTGCCGGAAGTGCAGCCGTTTTTATCGTCGCAGGCTTGGCCGTTGTTGGCGGGCTGGCCGCCCAGGCATTGGCCGTTGGAGCAGGTTTCGCCGGTTGTGCAGTCGTTGCCGTCGTTGCACATCGAGCCGTTGTTGCCGGGCACCGCCGTGCATTTGTCGAGCCCTTCGTCGCAGAAGCCGATCATGCATACGTCGCCGGGGGCGGTGCAGGTATTGGGCTGGCCCAGGCATGCGCCGGAGGAGCAGGCGTCGTTGATCGTGCAGTATTGGTTGTCGTTGCAGGAGGTTCCGTCGTTGGCGGGCATGGCTTTGCAGCCCACGACCGGATCGCATACGCCCACCGTGCATTGCGAATCGAATGCGGTGCAGTCAATTTGCTGGCCTTTGGAGCAAACGCCCGCAGAACAAACGCCGATATATGTGCAGGCATCGTTGTCGTCGCATTGAGCGCCGTCATTGCCTGGAATGTTTTTGCAGGTCTTTAGATCTTCGTCGCACACGCCCAAATGGCATTCATCGAGCGAGGCGCAGTTTTTATTTGTGCCGCCCACGCACTTGCCGTTTTCGCAGGTATCGTTTTCGGTGCAAAAGAAGCCGTCATCGCAGGCCGCGTATTCGTTCGCCGGTGCTTTTTCGCAGGCGCCGTTGACGCATATGCCGGTGTTGCACACATCTTTCATAAAGGCGCAATCCGCGGCTTTTACGCAGGGACCCATCGGGATGCTTCCGCCGCTTCCCTGAGAGCCTGTGGAGCCGCCGCCGCCCGCCGTACCTGTGCTTGTACCGCTGCCGCCGTCGCCACCATCGCCTCCGCCGCCTTTAAATTCGCGGCTGCTGGCTGCGCACGCCGACACAATTGCGGTCAAAAGCAAAGAAAACATCCCCAGGCGTGCAAGCTTCATCGCGCCTCTCTCTCCGTGATTCAATTTTGTGCAATGGATCGTGAAAGCCTATCCGACGTAATTTCAGCAATGGAGCGCCGATCGTAATTCTCTTACCATCAACCGCCGCTCTTAGTTCGGCACGACGGAAAAGCTGGTGTGCACGCGCCGGACTTTATGCGCGCCGATGTCCGATAAATCGAATTGAGCGCCCGCGCCATCGCGCTGAATCCCGCCTTTGGTGCCCGATGGCATGACCAAATCGGAGCTGACGTTTACGTAGACCATCGCTCCTTTGGAAAACTCGCCGGTCATGGCAAGCGTGCGGCTTTTCAATTGGGCGGCGGCGGCTCTCGCGGCGCGTTCCCATACTTCGCGGTTTCCGGTGCTGTTGCTAATAAGCTTGACTTCTAGCACTTTGCCTTGAGGGCTGAGGCGCACGGCAAAGCTGGCCCGGCCTTCGTTGGGCGTTTCAAGGCTTCGCACGGCGGCGCCGACCGCGGATGCGACGGTTCCCGCGCCGGGTAAGTCGATGCCGATGTCTTTATCGTGCGATTTCATTTCGCCGCGCAGCACCTTGCCTGCGATATCGCGATCGGTGGGTTTTGAAGCGGGAGGCGCGGTGGGCGCGGGCGCTGGGCGGCCGGAATCCGAGAGCACACCGGGCACGGTCCATATATTATTTTTGCCGAGGCCCGGAAGGCCGGGAGGCCCTGTGAGCACAGCGCCGTTATCGGGCACCAGAGGATCGTATTGATCGTCGGGCGAAGGGTTTTTGTTGTCGGCGCTGTTTTGAGCGCTGTCGGCCGTGGGAGCAGGCCCCGGCTCGCCCGGCTCATAAGGATCGTCGGATTGGGGCTGTTGATTGGGTTCGGTGCGGGGATTCCGTCCGGGGTCTTGAATGTCCGGCCGCAGCTTTGTTCTTTCGGGCTCGAGCGCGGCTATTTTCTGAGGCTCTGATACTTCGGGCAAACGCAGATCGCGGGTATCGATTTCAATTTCGGCGATGGGCGTAACGGGCTCGGCTTCCCGGACATAGGCATTGCGATCCACGAACTGGGCGATCAATGGAATCGCCGCGTGGAGCAGGGCTGCTATTGCAAGAAAACGATACTCGTACAAACGCAATGTCTAGCCCTTATGCGCCGGTGCCCTAGAAAATGCAAGACAAAGGATCGGATTTCTCGAGTCTTTTTCGTGCTTGCTTAATAGCGAATAATTACCTTGGGATAGGTCGAGATGGCCTTTTGAAAGCTTTCGGGATCGTAGTCTTTAAAATCGAAGACCGTTCCCTGCCCATGATTGAGAATCACTTCCCAGATCAAGTCGTGAATATTGGGATCGCGGGACTCCAATAGATTGCGCGTAATGTGCCAGGTTTCGAAAATTCTCCGCCCAATCACGCTGTGCAGGCTGATTCCGTCGACGATGAGCCGATCGAAATTCTCGATTACGGCATCGCCTGTCTTCAGCCCAAACAAAATAACGTCGCCGCCTCTTCTTACCGCGTGAATCGCATTGTTTACGCTTGAATTCACGCCGCTCATCTCCAGCGCCACATCCACGCCCACTCCATCGGTCAGCTTGCGAATCTGCGCTGTGAGTTCTGGATCGGATGCATGCGGCTTTTCTTTCGAGAGTCCTACGCGGGGCCGCAGCACCACATCGGCGCCCAGCTTCTTGGCCATCTCCGCATGGCTTTCCATCGGCTCGACCCCGATGATGTAATTGGCTCCCATCGCTCTCGCAATGGCTACCGCAAACAATCCAATCGTTCCGCATCCGACGATGGCTACCCGCTTGCCGCGTAAATTCACTTTGGTGCAGGCGTGCACGGCATTGCCAAAGGGTTCTTGAACGGCCGCGACTTCAGGCCGTATTTTTTGGGTGTTGGTGCGCCACAGCGCCTTGGCGGGCAGCTTTACATATTCGGCAAAACAGCCGTCTTCGCTGATGCCAATGATTTTATCGTCGGCGCATACATGGGTGTCGCCAATGCGGCACTGATAACAAGTCCCGCAGACAATATGGCTTTCCGTCGAAACAATATCGCCGACGTCCAGCCCGTAATGGCGGCGCGCGTCGGTGCCCAGCGAAACAATGCGGCCCAACAATTCATGGCCAATCACGCGAATGTCTTTTTTGTCGCGATCCAGCGATTTAAAAATCATGTCGCGGAAGGCCGCGCGAAACCAAATTCCCCGATCCGAACCGCAAAAGCCCGTCATGATCGGCTGAACCAATACCCTTTCCCGATCGTGATAATCCTTGGTTTCATCGATTTCAGGCCGTTCGACTTGGGTTTTCTTTAGGCCGACGGTGCTCTCCCAGGGATCGGTGGAGCGGTCATAGGTCAGGGCCCACATGGACGTGGTGCTACTTGTCACGGGCGGCTCCTGTTCATCCAACTTTGGGCGTGGGCTTCGGAGGTATTGTTGGCACGGGAATCTTGCGGACCGGCGCGCTTTGGGAGGGGGCCGGTGCCGCCGCGTCCGAGGCGCCTGAGTCTTTTACGCCCGCGTCCTGAAGGGTCTGCACGGGTTTGATGATGGTGGGGGGCGCCGTGGTTGTTGCTTCCGTCGCCGATGGACTGGCCGCAGGAGGCGGTGTCGGTGTGGCTTCAACCGTCGGTGGAGGCGGAGGCGGAGGCGGAGGTGTCGCGTCATCAGAGCCTTTATTGCAGCCCGAAAGCAGGCCAGCCAATACAGCCAGCGTTCCCCAAATACCCCTATGGAATTTCATCTGTAGCGCTCCCTTCGTCCGATCGAGAACCAGCGTGAACTAAACCCTTTATTTGCCTGCTTTGGGCGGCGGAGGCGATGTCTGGCTGGGCCGCTCCCGCAAACACCGGTCCAGCGCCCCATTGAGCGATCCATCCGCGGGAGGCGGCAATTGCGGCCTCCCCATCACGTTTACAAACAACCGATCTTGGGCAACCCCACCGCCTGGACCAAAACTCATCCACACAAACAGCGCCCGGCCCTTGATATTTTCAAAAGGCACGCCCGCGCCCAATCCTCCCCGCCACAAGCGGGAATCATGACTATTGTTGCGGTTGTCGCCCATTACCCAAGCTTCATTGGGCCGCACTTTGTAAGGGCCTTGCATAAAGCCGCAAACCCCGCCCCGGCACACCAGGCCCGCGCTACATTCACGGCTGTCCGTGCAGCTTTGATCGTGTGGCTTCATCGAATACAGCGTTAAATAAGCCTTGTCTTCAAGGTATTCGAGATACAAATGCCCTTCGTTGCCCAGCACGCCCACATAACAATTGGGCACCAGCCAGCCGTTGATTACGGGCCGCCCATCGATCGCTTCCAGCGTGTCTCCGGGAAGGGCAATCGTTCGCTTGATAAAATCCTGCTCCATATTCTCCGGAAACTTAAAGACCATCACGTCGCCCCGCTCAGGCGGAAGGCGTGTGAAGAGCCGGGTTTCCGTCCATGGAATCAATGGCCCATACGCGAACTTGTTGACGAAAATATGATCCCCAATCGCTAGGGTGGGAATCATCGATCCGCTTGGGATTTTAAAGGCTTCTACAACAAAGGCGCGCAGCACAAGGGCCACGAATACCGCGATGCCTATCGACTCGGCGTATTCGCGCATCTCGCTCTTGCGCCAGCGCCCCAAATACTCGCCGATCAGCCGGTCGGCTTTGACCAGCGCCTTGTCAAATTCATCCAAATCGAAGGAGGGCGCCGTCATCGCGCGATCCAGCGCTTCCAAGGCGTTGCCTAGCTGCTCGCGCTCGCTCGATGTGAGTTCCCGCTCCATGTCGCGTTTGCGCGCGCGGGTGATGCGATGGGCCTCTTCGAGCAGGGCCCCGGCTTCTTCAAAACGAAGCCTCGCCTTTTGAGGAATGTCGCGCCTGCCCCCAACGCCAATCAGCGCCGCAAAGGGAAGATCGTGCCTGAAGCTCCACACGATGAGCGCAAACATCGTAAACAGCACGATTCCCGATGGAATCTGCTGCTCCCCCACAAAAACCCGCAAACCCCCCGCGCCTCCATGGTTGGGCGGAGGGGTCAGCAGCCAAACGGTCGCGATTGCCAGCGCAAAGGGCAGAACAAAGAGCCAGAACAAATAAAAGCCGCTGCGCAATACACGCATGGACAAGGTGTTTTGAACCGGCTTTTGCACGGGCGAAGAAGGCTTGGCTGTTCGCCGCGGCTCCTCGTCCTCGCTCTGCGGCGCGGGCTTTTTTTCGCCTGGCTTGTCGTTCTTGGTCGGCAAGGGAAAACGGGTTTTAGCCGTCCGTTCGCTGCATGGCAATGGCGTTTTGTTTTATGCGGCGCGGCGCAGGTGCGCTCGCTGCGCTTTGGTTGTGCGGGATACCTTAAGCGTGCGGGCCTTATTCGTAAGGATTTTGTGGACTCAAAGGCCGGCCGCTTGGATCTTCCGTGGTGGCCGTGGATGCGGGGGCGGATGTGGTTTTGGCCTTCTTTTTCTTTTTGGAACCCGCCGACGAAGACGGGGCGGGGTCGGCCGCGGTTTCTGCCGGGTCGGCCGTGGAATCGGCGACGGTGACGGGCGCGGGCGCGGGAGGCTCGTCCGCCGCCGGGCTTTTTGCGGCGGCTGTACCTGTGATGGTGGGCGCGGGCGTGGGCGCGGGCCGGGATTCGGGAGACGCGATCGCATTGGCCGCCTCGGCACCGGGCCTTCCCATCCAATAACCAAGCAACAGCACGAGCAAGAGCAGCGCACCCACCGCGGCATATACCCATGGTTTTTGGTTGAAGGTCCCCGATTCGGAAGGCTGAGGCAGCAAACTCGATCGGAGGGGCGGCCTCGCCTTCGCTCCTTTGGCATAGTTGGGCTTTGCGGCAACGCCCGCGCCTTCATCGTTTGACGCCGATTTCCCTTGATCCTTCGTCCCGGGAGGCGGCGAAGGCAAAGAAATTCTCGAGCCCTGTTCCGCCACAAATTCAAGCCATGCCGACAGCGCCGACAGCTCGGTCCGAATCTCCTCCAATTGCTTGCGCGCCGTCTCGGCAATGGTGCGCACCGCATCCGGCTCCGCTTCTTCCCGGTGATCGCGCACCTCCCTCAACACCGCGCCCACCGATACCAGCCGCTCGAGCAATCCCCGCATCGGCAAAAGCTTCTCCCGAAGCCCAGCCACTTGCGCGCTCATCTTGTCGATGCTCTCCCAGCTCGACTCCAGTTCCCGCTGCCTTTCTTTTCCGTACTGCGAAACAAAACCCTCCAGCCCCCGCCGCATCTCCACCGCGCTCGGAAAACGCTTCGCCGGCTCGAAGGCCAAGGCTTTGCTCAGCACTTTGTAAAGCCCTTCAGGCATTCCCGCGGGCCGCTTCGGCAATTGCTTGAGCGTCTGAAAACGCTGCTCCACCGCTTCAGAAGGCGTCACATCGTTGCGGGCCGGAAATGGCACTTCTCCCGTCGCGAGCTCCCACAAAAGCGAACCCACCGTATGCAAATCGCTCTGAGCGCCCACGCCTTCGCCCTTGGATTGCTCGGGGCTCATATAGTTGGGCGTGCCATCGATGCTCGGCTTTCTGCCCACCATCGTCAGCGACTCGCTGTCGCCCTGCACCTGATCGAGCGCCCAAATGCCTAAATCGGTGATTTTTACGTCATAGCCGTCGCCCTCGGACGAGCGCTGAATAAACACATTGGAAGGCGTGATATCGCGATGAACAATGCGGTGAAAATGCATCTTCGCCACACCCCGGAGCAGCGCGGTGCCAATGCGGGCCACCTGAATGGGCGGCAGCCATTCAACAGAACCGGGAAGCGTATTCCGAAGCTGCTCCAAGGTCTGCCAAGGCACATGCTCGGTGACCAAATAGGCCGGATCGACGTTGTCGTGGCCCAGCACCTGCACAAACGACGTCTTGTGCTGGCTGAGCATCTGCGCCGCCGATACTTCCTTGCGAAACATTTCCTTCAGCAGCGCGGCCGTCTCGGGATTGGACTGCTGCACCACTTTCACGGCCACCCAAGGCGATTCATTGCCCGCCGCCTGATCGTAGGCGCGGAACACAGCGCCCATGCCTCCACGCCCCAAAAGCTCGACAAACAAATAGCGATTGCGGAACAAATAGGGCATTGCGGTCCAGCCCTGCGCGGGCCTTGGACGCTCGCAATCACACGCGGCGCGGGAACCATCGGTAAAGGTCCGCCAGCATTCGGTGCACACAAACTGAATCGCGCCTGGAGCTGCAAACGAAGGTAAATTGTGAATCACGCTCGGCGGCAGATCATCATCATCGTCGTCGTAGGACACGACAGCGATACCCGGTGAACGCAGCGATACCGGCGCCCGCGACGAAGGCGGAGGACGGCCCTGTCCACTGGGGCGCGAGGCTGGAGCGCGCGATGAATGCGGTCCCCGTCGGCTCTCTTTTTTATCGGCTGCGCTGTCTTTCATGGCTAAGGAGCGTCTCCAAGCTCAATCGCGAAATTCACGAGCACGGCCCTATCGTCGTTCGGATTGCTGGGCGGGCTGCTCTTACCCGCCGCACTTGAATTGTCCACAACCAAATAATATTGCCCCTTGGGCAAGGCGATTGTGCGCCTAAACATCAGTCCCTGGGTCGCTGTATCGTCGAGCGGCGCATAGTCGGGAAGCGGCGTTAGAGCGGCCTGGGTCGTGTACTGGCCCAGCCAGGTATCGCCCGATATTTTATTGACCAGCAGCAAATCGGCCGCCGCCGCGCCATCGACAGCCGCGGTGATATACAGCGCCTTGCCTTTGCCATCGACATCGAGAGGCCCGATATAATCGCGCTGTCCCGTGTGTACCTCGGTCCGGTCATTGGCCAGCACAAGCCTGCCATTCTGCGATATTTTATAGGGCGCCGCAGGCTTTTCGCCCTTCGCCACAACACCTAAACCAAAGCTTACGGCTCCATCTTCATCGCGGATCACCGTAAAACCCTTGGCGACTTCGGTTTTTAGAATCTGCGTTCCAACTGCATTGGCCAGCGAATCGGTCGAGCCATTCACCGCCGTCGCCCCGAGCGCCGCCGCCTCTGGACGCTCGATTAACCGATATTTAAAGCTGACCGCGCTCGTCGCCTTCTGCCGGAAGTAGACATACATCGTCCCTCCGTCCATCAAAAAATCTTCTTCGTACTCAATCGCGCCGCTCGCATCAAAACCCAGGCGCTGCGTTAAATTCGTCCATGCATAGCCATACCCGGAAAACTGAATGAACAGGCTCTGCCCTTCGCCAATTTCCTGGGCAAAACAGCTTGTTCCATAAAAACGCCCGCCTATCGGATCGTCCGGGCGAAGCTTTAAAGGCACCGAACGCCTTAGCATTTCCGAGCAAATTTGATTCGTCGCAAAAGAAAGAATGGCTCGCCTAAGCGATAGATTTTGAGGGCTATTGACAACGCCCGGCATGATGCTCAGCGCGTCTTGACCGCAGCTTGCGCCGATTCCGGACAATCCCAAGGCCATCGCGCAAACAGAAAGAAATGGCCGCGAAGCTTTAGCGTGGACAGGCATGAGAGGGCGCGAGCATAGCGTGCTCCGCGGAGCGCGTATAGTGCGCACCTACGGCCTTTCATCGCGCCCATCCCAGGCGCTCTCGGGCATTGCCAAACACTGATGCTCCCGATATGAGTGCTACCCCGAAAGGCCGCCGTCCCCCGTTGTCTTGCGCCCTTTACGGCTCTCCGATGCAGATCCCCCGCATTCTCCGCCAAGACCCCCTGCTTACAGCGGCCACCCTGTTTCTGTGGATCTGCGCCTGTATTCCTCTCTTCGTCACGCCTTTCCTGCCCATGAAGGACATGCCCTACAACGCCGCGAACGCCGCTCTTTTGTGGCCCACGGCCTTTGGCGATCCCCTCATGGCCCAGCATTTTAAGATTAATTCACCATTTGTTCCGTATTGGACGACATATCTATTGTTTACGGTGCTCAACCGGATGGCGGGCCCCCTCATCGCCACGAAAATCGTCGTGGCCCTTTTGCTGATTGGCCTACCGCTTGCGGTGATGCGCCTGCTTTCGGTCCTGGGACGCAATCCCCGCCTGGGCTTATGGGCCTTTTTGCTTACGTGGGATCATAACCTCTATTGGGGCTGGCTTACCTTTCAGATGGGGATGATCTTCGCGCTTTTATGCATTGCTGAACTCATCCGCGTCCAAACGCTGAAACAGGCGATGCTGCGCGTCTTTCCTCTATCGCTGCTCGTTGGCTTTTCGCATATCCACGCCATCGGCCTGCTCGGCGTCAGCGCTATCTTCTTATCGTTTACCGAACGGCCGTTTATACGCCGGCTATTGATTCATGGGCTATCCACATCAGGCGCCTGCATTACTTTGGTGGGATGGATGGCCGGAGCGCTGGCCTCCAAGCTATCCACAAAAAACATCAGCCGCGCCTCCTCCTATGAATGGCATACCCTCGATATCAAAGCGTCAAAGCTATTCCAATACACGCTTGACAATATTCCCGGCGAAAAAACAACGGCGATTGCCTTTCTCGTTCTGCTCATCGGGCCTGTGCTTCTGGCATCGGCAAAACGCGGACCCCAAAGCCCCAACGATAAAACCGCCTTCAAAAAAGCCATCGCCGTCCTATGCGCGCCCCTTGTGCTCTATCTATCCCTTCCCATGGCCGTGCGCTCGCCCGTCGAACACTGGCATACCTATCCACGCTATGCCACCTATATCCTGCTCGGCCTGCTCCTCCTCCCCAAGCCGCGCCTCGACGGAAAACGCTTTGCATTGCTTATCCCGGGTATTATCGCCGCCTTCTATCTCGATAGAGCCATTACCCGCCAATTCGCTTCCTTTGGATCGCGCGCCGCGCCTTTTTTATCGGTTATCGCCCCTATTCCGCCCCATTCCAAAGTGCTGCCCCTCCCCTATGAAGGCAACGACCCATCCATCAAAATCTTCCCCGCCTTCGGCCTCTTTCATGCCTATGTCGCACCATTAACATCATCCTATAGCCCCTATCTATGGGATCATCCCAGCAATCCCCTGCTCTACAAACAAGAAAACCGCCTTCCCCGCCCCACCCAGCGGGGCCAGACCGATTTCTCCATCGCAAAACACGCAAAATATTATGACTATATCCTCGTTCAAGGCTTGGCCGGCGATCCATTCCCCAAAAAATCCACCGAAGATGGTATCCACCTGCGCCTCCTCCGCGAAGGCGGAATGTTCCGGCTCTACGCCGTTGAAAGATCTTCTCCATAAACAGCCAGAACACTGCTAGCGTGCGCGCCGTGCTATCCCACAACGTCCGCTTTGAAGGCTTCACCGCGACGGATTGGATTCGCTTTTTATCGCTGTTCAAGCCGCGCACCCAAGACGGAGCCGAACGCGATCCGGTGCGGCCCAAGGGCGGAATCGTCGCCGTTCATTCCAATGGCAGCCTGCGCAAGCTCTTGCATACCCAAGCCGGAAGGCTTCGCCTATCCGATATCGCCAAAGATTTTCCCATGCCGGCCGAAACCCTCGCCGGCCGCCATGATGCAAGCTGGGCCGCTATCCTTGAATCGGGCGCCTTGGATACCATCATGGATCGCTTTGGTCAGCGCTGCCGGAGAGGCGACGATCTCACGGTTCAGACCCTTCTTTTGCTTGAACTCTTCCGGGATGAAATGCTCGCCGGGCGAATCTCCTTCTGGCCCAGGCGTCTCGCCGGCTTGATGGTCCCCACCGCTTCCATGGTTCGAGCCACCTTGGATTCAATATGCCCCATGGGCCGCTCGCTGGTCCTGGGTCTCTTCGACGAAGGAGAATTATGGACATCGATATGCCTTCGGCGGGGAGGAGAAGGAATCGACACAATTTTGGGCCCGGATGAACTTCGGGTGGACATGGGACTGCTTTCAGGCGACTGGCGAAGAGACTACCGGCATTTGCTCCATGCGGCCCAAGACCGGCTTGGACCCATTGCCTTGGGATGTTTTTCGGATGTGGACACCCTCAAGCGCCTGATCTCGGACTCGACACCTGGGGCATGGGCCCGGGCGGTTGCTGTACGCGATGTAATCCTCACCCCCGTCCCTGGAACGGTAGCGATACCGCTGGGCATTGACGCGGGAAGGGCGGCGATGTCGATATTCAAGCGCATGGTTGACCGGCTTGATCCGCTTGGCATCGCGGTACCCACGGCCCAAGTGCTGATGGACCGGTTTGGGGGAGAGCCTGAAGTCACACGGGTGCTCGGCTTTAATCCGCTGGAATTGCTGAGGCGGCTTTTGTCGAGGGAAAGATAATGCAAGAACAGACCCTAGCTCAAATGAGCGCGCTTGCCTTCTGCTCCTATGTTGGGATCAGCACAACCGAAGTCTTTGGTGGAGAGGATCAATCCATAGGGGAATCCCTTCGCTGGACCCTAGACGCGCTGACTCCATTACAGAAGCAGTGGGAATTGGTATGGGGCCCTGCGACACAGCGCTTTCCCCTGACCATCTTCGACGAAAACATGAGCTTTTTGGTCAAGCACCGAAGCGAAAAGCACCGATATACGCTGGTGATCCGGGGAACCAATCCCATATCGCTCACCAATTGGGTTTTGGAAGATTTTATTGTATTTCACCAGGTCGATTGGAATCGCCGGACACCGGATGGCGCCAAGATATCCTTGGGGACCAAGCTTGGACTAGAAGTCATCAAGGCGCTTAAACCCGAGGCGGGCCTACCTGGCGGGGGAATGACGCTTCGAGAGTGGCTCACCCGGGAAGTACAACAAGCACAAGGGGATGTATCGTTATCGGTGGTGGGGCATAGTCTTGGAGGAGCGCTGGCCCCCGCATATGCCTTATGGCTGGACGAGAGCCGGAAGGGCACGGCGACGAGATCCGCATGGGATTCCGAAGAAAAAACCTCGATCGACGTCATTTCGCTGGCAGGGCCTACACCTGGAAACAAAGTCTTTGCGGATCGCTACAACCAAAAGCTTGGACAGCGGACGCGGCGCATTTGGAATTACTACGATGTCGTGCCTCATGCGTGGGCATTGGATCAGCTTAAAGGCATACACCGGATTTACGAACCAGTATTGGCGCCGAATTTTGTACTTCGGGGACTTGAAGAGCTGGCCATTGCGGCGGCGGGCCGGGGAAACTACGCGCATTTGGCTGGGGAGGGGGAAAGGCGGGATGGCGACGTGGTACCAGGATTTGACTATATATGGGAGCTGGCTTATCAGCACACGGTACCCTACGCAGCGATAGCGCTGGAGGGAGCGGGAGCGCCGATTTCGCTGACAAAGGGCGTAAAACGAGAAGCTCCGAGGGCGGTTCCTGGGGCCGATCCATTTGCATCGATGATCCAAAGCTGTTTAGCGGAGATGGGGGGAACGCCAGCAAGTATTGGAGCCCGGGGTACAGAAGCTGCGGCGAGGCCGGACATACGAAACCGGATACAGCGGCTGATGCGGGTACCTGGGTCTTTGGCGAGAGGGCTAATGCCCGCGCGCATGCAGGAGCGGGGGTGGAAAGACTAGAGCCCGGGCCAAATGGACTTAGGGCCGAGAGAGCGCCGGACCTGGCGGAGGCTAACGTGGAACGACACTCTCGAAACCACCACCTGGAGCGACCCCCTGACACTCATGAGCGCCGGCAATTGACGTGTCTGGAACGCACTGGGGATCGGAAACTCCTTCAATATTCTGGCACTCCGCATCGGACGCGCAAGACCTACATCTGCCCTCAAGACAAAGATAGGAAATGCTGCATCCGTGATTTAATCCGCATCGCTGCCCATAATATGCCCTCCCCGTCCAAATAGCCGCGCAGCGCCCGCGATCGCAGAATCCATCCCCGCATTGCGCATCCTTCATGCAGGAACGGTTTGGAACATTTCGAGACCAAGGACGTGGATTGAGATCATTGAACGAGCATCCCATCGCCAGCACAAGCCCCAAACCCACAACATAACGCATTGCCATCTGGATCTCCCTTTCAGGCTCGCCGCGCTCCTACCCATCTTCGCCTTGTTCGATGCGCGCTTCCCCATCTTGCTAAATGGCCGGCAAAACGATTTTTGATCACAGCTTTCACACTTTTCTTAAAAATAATTTCCGCATTCATCCCGGGCAAACCCTTGAAAGAAAAATCATCCCCCTCGCTTTTTGCCCTTGACCCTACCCCTTCCCCATGTTTTTCTAGGCCATCGGCGCAAACGCCGTTTGATCACCCAAACGTAGTCAAGGAGCCAACATGAGCCAGTTCAAACAAGGCAGTGTCACCGTCGAACTACCCCCCAGCGTTACGATTCCAGAACAAGCTGGGAAACTCTCCCCCACTCAAATCTCCCGGCTTGAAAAGCCCCGGAAAGGCATTGGCTTAACCTGCCAAAAGACCTCGGAAGCCATGCTCAAGTACGCGGCGCAATTTGCCGTACCAGGGGTGGATGCAACAAAACTCGCCCAAAAGGGCCAAGCGGCCGAGGATATTGATACCGTCGTTTTCGAGCTGGAGGCCGCGCTTTCCGTGCTCAAGCAGGCCAATCGCCTGCTCGATGACGATGCCCACCGGGATCTGAGGAAAGTGCTGGCGTTTGTGCGGGGGCAAGAAAAGTTTAATCCTGGGATTGTGAATTTGGTGCCTTCGCTGATTGATTATTTTGCCAATGCCCGTCCCGAGGAGTCCGAGGGTGAAGATGGGGGGAATGAGAATAGCGGGGGCTAAGCCCGGTTGATGGTCTATATCGAACCCGCCTATCGCTGATATCGAAGCTGTCGATCCCCGACATCGAACCTGTCGATCCCCGACATCGAACCTGTCGATCCCCGACATCGAACCCTTCGATCCCGGACATCGAACCCTTCGATCCCGGACATCGAACCTCTCGATCCCAGACATCGAGCCGCTCGATCCCAGACATCGAGCCGCTCGATCCCCGACATCGAAATCTCCGGCAAAATCAAAAGACATTGACAAAGCTGCGGCCCGATGTTGACATAAACACCTTGAAGTTATTCCATTGAATCAGGAGCCCGCCCATGCATGCCTTTTTCAACGCCGCCCGAGCGCGAAAATCGCTTGGAATCCTATTCATCAGCGCGTATTGGCTTGGATGCACACCTCAGAACACGGTGGCCGAGCGCCTTCCCGAGCCGGAGCTGTGGCGCGTTCCCCTTCCCGTCTTTTCCGCCGAACAGCAGACACGCAAGGATGAAGTCGATGCCTACCTTGCCCAGCGCTATCGAGAGGCGGGCTGGAGGATCATTGTCACGACGCAGACCTATGAGGGCGATATTATCGATTGGGTAGATCCGTTGAGTGTGGAAGGCTCGCAGGAAGAGCCGCCGCCGCCGCCGGAAATAGGGCCGCTTCCCGACGGCGTGGAACTTCAGAGGATGGAGCTGGAAGTATTTCCCGAATTGCGGGGCCCGGATGATACGATGCCGATGTTAAGGCCCGACTACGCGGCATATATTTTGGAGCCTCGGGGAGCGAAATCGCTGGATGAATGGCTGGAGACCAAGCAAGCGGTGGGGGCGCCGCTGATGGTGGAGAGGTTATACGCGGGTTTTATAAGCAAGGTTGAAAACACCGGGGCGAGCGCGTTTATCAATGCATACGGCGGAGCGATTGAAGCGAATACCATGAGCCTGATGGAGATGGGTGTGGGGTGCCTGCTCAACGGCGAAGTATGGCAATTTGTCGGCATTGCGGCATCGCGGGACAATATCAATCTAAAAGACAAGTGGGAGGTTTCGCATCCAGCGGATTCGGTGCTTAGGCTCCAGGTTGAGTTTTTGACGGCCGGTCCACTGGCCACAGGCAGTCAGCGAGGAGGATGGGACATCAATGTAGGTGGGTTCCGAGGACCGGACGGTTTTAACGGTGCCCCGGGATGGCGGCTCTATGCTCCAGGAACGGCCTTTGCCACCTCTACGCTGTCAACAGTGGGAGGCACTCAGTTTGAGTCTCTCTATCATATCAGGCTGTGGCAAAATAAATGGTGGGTTGGCCACAATGGTCATTGGCTCGGTTACTATAGAACGGACCTTTTTGCAAAAATTGCCCCGAATCTACTCCCGATCAAGGGATGCGAAGTGCATCATTATGGAGAGATTGGCGCGCTATCTAAAACACCTTGGACCAAAACCGATATGGGCAGCGGTGAATATGCCGAAAAGGCTTTTCCCTATGCGGCCTATTTTCGGACGCCCTCTTATTATGGAACCGACGCGGCGGCAACGCTGACCCAAATATCTACCGATCCCAATATAAGCCAGGATGCAGGACCCTATATTCCGGCATGCTATAGCCGAAGCGCACTTGGCATAGGCTCAACCCCAAACGATTTGGCCTTCTTTGCCAGCGGCCCCGGCGGCGATGAGCCCACATGCCAAGTTCCCTGACCCAAGTCTACTCCATCGGAAAGACCCCCATGCGTATCCAACACTTTTCACACGTTTTCATCTTCGCCCTCGCCGCAGGCATAAGCTGGCTGATGGGCTGCGGCGAAGCCAAACCCAATCCCAAGCCACCATGTTCACAAACAAAACTCGTTCCACGTTTCGAACCGTGCAAACAGGATTCGGATTGTGATGAAGGATTTTGTGATCGCAAAAAATGTGCTTACTTTTCGAACGACGATTATTGGCATTATGGCACCAAATGCACAACAGAGGGGCTTCCCCCTCGCCCGGGCGAAGAAAGGCGGCCTTCTGCTTTTGAAACGCCGTCCGACGGGTGCATGGGATACATTTGCCTTCAAGGCCGATGCCGCCAATGCACCTCGGACGCCCAATGTATGGCTGGCTCGCCGGAATATCGATGCATGGCTTACCCCGAACTTGATGGGCTCATGCGATGTGGCGATCCCAATGAGCACGCTAGAAACCCTCAAGCTCCCCGGCCGGCCCCAAATCGTGACCCTGATGCTCCCGAGACCCCAGTGGTCACGTCCAAACCGCCCCTGGCTATATCTACCTCAAGTGCGCCCCTCCCTCCAGCCCCTCCCCCATCCGCCCCACCCTCTCCTTGCCCGCCTTAGTCCTTGCAAAAATCATTGCCCATGCGTCTCCAACACCTGTCTCACCTTGTCATCTTCGCACTTGCCACAGGCATAAGCTGGCTCATGGGCTGCGGCGAAGCCAAACCCAATCCCAAGCCGCCCTGCGACAAACCCGCTCTGGTTCTGCTCTTCGACCCATGTAAAAACGATGCGGAATGCAAGGAAGGATTCTGTGATCGTAAAAAATGTTCCTATTTCACGACAGACGATTACTGGCATCATGGCGCCGCATGTACAACGGAGGGTCTTCCTCCTCGCCCACGCGAAGAAAAGCGGTCTTTTGATACTCCGTCCGATGGATGCATGGGATATATTTGCCTTCAAGGCCGATGCCGCCAATGTACTTCCGATGCCCAATGTATAGCTGGCTCGCCGGAATATCGATGCATGGCCTACCCAGATCTCTGGCCGGGGCTCATGCGATGCGGCGATCCCAATGAATATGCGCGAAATCCACAAGCTCCCCGGCCGGCCCCAAATCTCGACCCAGATGCTCCCGAGACCCCCGTCGTAACCTCGGGAGGCGTGCGGCTTCCTCCTGGATCTGTTCCTCACCCAGCACCTCCCCCATCCGCTCTGCCCTCTCCTTGCCCGCCTTAGTCTTTATAATATAATCACCTCAACGCCGGGATGCCCTCCGTTTGCGTACATTGCACGTTGACGGAGGGCAACCAAAGACCGATCACAACCCCAAATCACTCAACCCCGGATGATCATCCGGCCGCCGCCCAAGGGGCCAATGATACTTTCGATCCGGCTCGGCCAGGGGCAAATCGTTGATGCTCGCATGACGAACGCGCATCAATCCCCGCTCGTCAAACTCCCAATTCTCGTTTCCGTAAGAGCGATACCAATGTCCCGAGTCATCGCGCCATTCATAGGCAAAACGAACGGCAATACGGTTCGCATCATGCGCCCATAATTCCTTGATCAAACGGTAATCGAGCTCGCGCTTCCATTTGCGTTCGAGAAATGCCCGAATGTCGGCGCGCCCATTTAAAAACTCGGCCCGGTTGCGCCAGCGGCTGTCTTCGGTGTACGCCAGCACGACCCGTCCAGGGTCGCGGCTGTTCCATGCATCCTCGGCCATTCGCACTTTTTGAAGGGCCGTTTCATGGGTGAATGGGGGAAAGGGTGGGCGCGCTGTAGAATCATTCATGGGCGTTTTTCCTTCGGGGTTAAAGGTCTAAAATCAGAGGGCTTGTTTCGTCGTCCATCGCCGCGGGTACGGCACAGCAAATTAAAGCTTCATCGGCTCGAAGCTTGAAGGCCGGCGGGTTCGGGTAGTGAACGCTGCCTCGAATCACGCCTGTTTTGCATGTCCCACAGGAACCGCCGCGGCAACTGAATTCCGGCGTCAAGCCACATTGCTCCGCAAAATCCAAGAGGCTTCCGCTTCCAGGCAAATAGCGCCCTGCCTTGCCACTCTGCGCAAATTCAACGTTCACGGGCGCCGCCGCCGGGGGCTTCTGCGCGGCATATGGCGATACCGTCCCCGCTTCGAATCTGCGCTTCAATGTCGAAGGGCCAAATTGTTCGGCATGAATACGATCGTCGGCGATGCGCATGTCCCTCAAGCCATCGTAAATGCCTTGCGTGAAGCCCCCAGGTCCACATACATAGAAGTCGAAATCGTCGAAGGGCAGGATGGTCTTTAAGAGAGCTACATCGATATGCCCCATGGCATCATAATCCACGCCTTTTTGCGCTGTTTCCTCGGGCCGGCTAAGCACGCGCACGACAGAAAGCGCGGCCCCCGCCTGCCCAGCGAGCTCTTGAATCTCTTTATCGAAAGGCCGTTCCGCCATGCTGCGCGCGCCGTACACCAAAAAAGTGCGCCGCATACGCCGCTTGCGCTGTCCTTCATACACCAAATGCCTCAGCATCGAAAGAAGCGGCGTGATCCCAATTCCCGCCGCAAGAAGCACCACGGGCCTGTTCGCCGTGTTATCCAGCACAAATTCCCCCTGAGGCCCGCGCAGTTCTACCATCGAGCCGACCTGCATCTGGTCGTGAAGATAGCCCGATACAAGCCCCTCGCGCTTTACGCTGATACGCAAAAAGGTATCCGATGGGGCCGAGGAAAAGCTATAGGTGCGCAACAGGGCGTCTTTTCCATCGGGTTTCACCTTGATGGGGGCATGCTGTCCGGGCTCAAAACTGGGCACACCCGCGCCATCTTGAGGCTCGAGATAAAACGAGACGATACCGGCGCTTTCTTTTTCGATGCGCGTAATCCGATGAGGCCGAAAACGCGAACGAAGCTCGTTGGCCGCTTTTCTCGCGCGCGCCTGTTCCCACGAGCCCATCATCGTGCTATTGGGCGAAAATTCACGGAAACTGGCCCGCAAAGAGAGACCCTTTTTCCTTCGAAGCGCTTTATACACATGGAGGCGCAGCAAGCGTTCGGCACCTTGAAACGCCGCGACATCCGGACCATCAAAAATGATTTCGGCCCGGGCGCACACCTGCAGAATATCACCGCTTTCAAAGTCCATAAACAGCAATCCCGCCCTGGGATTTACGATCAGATTGCCAAAGGTATTGAAATGGAAATTGCCGGGGAAATCCGGTATCGTCAAATCATCTCCATCGACATCGATGAAGCCGGTTTTGCCGCCTCGGTGCGAAACATCCACGGCCCTTTTGGCGATGATTCCATCGGGGTCGGCATAACTGGCAATAAAACAGGTATCGGCGGCGCGAATGAAGGCCCGCGCATCCTCATCCAAGCCGCTCATGCTTTCGGCTGGGGCATTGGAGACGACATCGCCATTCTCCCAAGTGACATCGCGAAGCTGAATATACTGGGGGCAATTGCCGAAAGAATGCTCGACCTCCACAGAGAATCCGCGTTCGTTGTGATGGTGGACACGGCCATTCATACGATTACGGCGCCTGGTATGCAATTCGATTCCCAACAGGCCGACGGGATGACCGAGTTTTAGATTAGAAGCGGCAGGATCGCTTGCATGGGGCATCCCTTGAAACGACAGAAGGCGAGGATTGGGGGAATGGGCGAAACCAGGATGACCTTCGAGGACACTTGCCCAAGCATTCCCTTCGGCATCGACGGTACCGATAAGCAAAAAGGGAAGCAGCTCAAAGAAAGCGCGATGTTGATCTGGCATAAAATCGCGGATGACGCGGCGACCCGAGACATCCATACGGGCGCTCACGCCGAGGCGTTCTTGGATGAGCTTTTCGCCGGCATGCCAAGGAGAGGGGGGCGATGGGTTTGGGGGCGGCTTATCTTGAGGCATAGGTTGGTCTCGGGAAATGGCGGGGAACGGACGCTAGGCTTAATTTAACGGCAGGTCAAGCTTTATCGAAGTGGATCTTCTAACCGGATGCACCAAATAACCGAATCAAGCAGTGCCATACGCACGTCATTGCTTTTTTCTCCAATAACATCGGTATGTGAACGATCTTGCCGCTGGATGTCCGGCGTGTGTTTAACGATCATTGCAACACGGCGTGCGCTCACTGCTTCTATAGCAATAATGGCGTTATCGCAGGGTACTTTTGCCTTGAGCCGCGCTTCGACGCTCGAACAGTACTTTTCCCAGTTGGTGGACATCCCAATACCTTGATCCTTAAACACACCAGGCAGAAGCTTTCCATTACGAAAATACGATTTGTGTGCTCTCATGTGTAAACGGGCGGGGTCGGGAATCTCCTCTGGGATCCAATCCATGCACATGGCTACAGCCCCCTCATAAAAGCCTCTAGCGCAAGCAACGGATGCTTTTCTGGGCTAAACTTTCCCTTCATCGTTTGCCCGGACTTGCTTTCCCCGTAGTATTCACAATTCCCCAAAGCAACAGGCACAACGTTAATAAGTAGTCGAAAGCTGTCGGTGTCCCAGTAAATATCAATCGTGCCATCTGCACACGCAGAAATGATCGGCACCGGTGCCGCACATCCGGTGGCATGGTTGCAACTTATCATCATTCGCCTCAAAAGACCCGTGGCACGCTCCCAGGTTTCCTTTGATATTGGATGTGCACCATTATCATCCCAGTCTTCCTCTAGCTCTAACATCTTGCGAGACTGCTCAATCTCGCTTTCCAAAGGAGATAGCGGAGATTCAACCTCTAAGCGCTCAAACGAATTTGAAGCATCATCCTCCTGATAGCTGGCAAACAGCTTAGGTACCTTACACAGATATAGAAGAGCAGCGCCTAATTCGATCCGCCCGGAGAAGTCGTCATCCAATCCGCGGAAGTCATCATCGCTTTGGGAGAAGCATCGTCCAATTTCAAACAATGGCGTGCCCGGCGCCTCTGTCCATGAATCAAGATCCTCAATGTACGTTGGTGAATCGTGAATGCGTTTCTGCATTTGCCGCTTTTCATTCATCGCCATCACTCCAGCGTAGCATTGTCAAGCCTGTTTTTTCAAGGGATTTATAGAGTGCGTCTTCACTGGCCAACGCGCGATCGATGGCTTCGCGTAAGGCTCGAAGATCCTTGGAATTGAGCGCAACGAACCATTGCCTGTCTTCTTCGTCTTGATGAACGTCCATTGACAATGAATGCATAACGATAAATGCAGACGGCCCGTCTTGTGGAGATGTCAAAAAAACAGGTCGCGCATCAGTCACAATTCTTGATTGGTGCAAATGAGACGGGTAGTGAAATGCTGCCAATGCCGCTCTGACTGTCACGCCCAACGAGCGTTCCGCACTTAGCATACCCGTAAGATGAACAGCAAAATGCTCCCATCCAACAATCGGGGGTGGTAATTTGTTAGCTCCCTGGCGTTTCACAAACGCGCACACTTCGTCAACCATAGCAGCAGGCGACAGGTTTTCATGAATCTGCACGGTGTAGAGGCTTAATAGCAGCCTTACTACTTCTCGAACTGTTGTTTGCTCAATTGAGACTTTTGACTCAATATCGGCACTAAATTTGGAGCTCTTGAGGTTCGGAGAGGCATCCACAATTGCGCTTTTGAGGGCAGCCAGATCGTTTGCAGATAGTTGCAGAAGAAGCGCCAGGCGCGACTGATCTTTTTCTGGAATTCGCAATTGCATCGTTTGTACCTTTGGTATGACGGTTAAAAATATGTTTACAAGGCTAAATCAGTTAGCCAGTTGCCTGTATTCCGTACGATTGCATATTTCAGATTCCCCAATCAACAAAATAACAAGAGGCAATTCCAAAAAATTTACTGGACAAACTCTCAGTCTTAAAAACGCAATAAGACTTACATGTGCTACATGGGTTTAGGCTGATCGCTTCGGATCACCCGGATAGGAAGCGTGGCAGCCAGGCGGCCATCAAGCACCCAAACCATGAGCTTTGCTTCAAAACAATCGGGAAAGACCGCCATTATATGTTCATCGAATAGGTGAAAGTGAAGATCAGTTCCATACCAATACCCCGGCTGAATGGTGATTCTATCTGTACTCAAAAAGGCGCCCGTCGATGATCAGCGTATCGGCTGTTGCACCCAGAAGAAGGCGTCCCTTGAGATCCTTGCCATCAAAAGACAGCGCTTTGAATTCGGCCACGGCACCCTGTAGCGGGGTTTGAGGGACAGCGCGGGGCTCCATATCGGTGTAAACAGTCCCGCAGGCGCTTCCAAGCGCGGACAGAAGGACCAACGCTCGCAGGAATACCGAGGGCCACCACACCCTCTTGCCCATCTCAAAAATCTCTGGCACCTTGCGCTCCGCGGGAATGACCCGCGCCCTTTCCCTGTTCACCCCGACGCCATGCACCGACCTCTGGTTCTCTTCGCCGCTCTCGCCCTGCCCCTCCTCTCAGGTTGCGCAGGCCGCTATATCCCCAATACCGATGTCGAAGATTCAGCCGAAAATCGCGACATCATCACCTTCTGCGAACGGTATCGCCACGCCGTCGAACGCAGAAATGTCGGCGAGCTGCTTTCCCTCGTCTCTCCCGATTATTATGAAGACGCGGGGAATCTCGATGCCTCCGATGATCTCGATTACGCCGGCCTTAAAGATTATCTCACAACCAAATTTCAAGATGTTAAGGCCGTCCGCTATGAAATCCGCTACCGCCGCATCGTCCGCGAAGATGATGTGATTTATGTCGATTATACCTATAGCGCTTCGTATCGCATCCCCAGCGGTAAAGGCGAACAATGGCGGCGTAAGGTCGAGGAAAATCGCCTCGAGCTCGTGCCCCATCAGGATAAGTTTTTGATCGTCGCTGGGATGTGATGGATCAGTTCACGCTCAGGTCCACAGGCTCAATGCTCAGTCCAGGCAAATCATTGAAAATGCCCTTCTCTTTCGCCTCGGACAATATCTGTAAGCCCGTTTTGTAGCCCTTCGCCATCAGCGGCCGAACCGCAAATCGATTCAAATAACCAAAATTCCCCACATCAGGCGCTATCTCTAAAAACGTCACCTGGGGATGCGCCTTCGCCAAGAGCTCTACACCCCGCTGCTCTTTCTCCATCAGCAAAATATTAAAGGATTGCCGAATAACGCTCGATACCGTGCTCCGCGCGATCGATCGCTTCTCTTCTGCGCGCCGTTCGGGCTTGTAGACGTTGGAGATAATCACCACATCCGCCCCAGCCGCTATCGCGACATCCGCCGATAAGGTCTTCACCATTTCGCCCGTCAAGTAAAAACGGTTGCCGATGCGATATGGCCGAAATACGCCGGGTAGGCAAAAACTCGCCGCGACCGCTTGGCTGATCGGCGTCTTGTCGTTGTATCCAGGTCCGAAGATTACCCGTTCGCCCGTGTCCACATCCACCGCCGTTATAAACACTGGCTGGGGCAGCGCGCGAAAATCGTTGATCGGTAAATGCTGCGCTAAATAACGCTCGAGCTTGTCAATCGAAAACGCTCCCGAGAGCAAATATCCCGGATCTAAACAGTCTTTTAGAGAGGGCACTCCCAAAAAGGTCGAGGTGTGAAGCCTCGGCCCCGAATGCCGCCTCCGCCAGGGCAAGCGATATCCGTCCACCAGCACATCCAGCGGAATATCTTGACCATACATCGCGCTGATCACCGCACCCGCGCTGGCTCCCACGTAAATCTCGGGGTGAATGCCTAAATCTTCACAGGCCCGAAGCACGCCAAAATGCGCAAGCCCGCGCGCCGCTCCACCCGAACCCACAAATGCGACTTTTAATCGGCCTGGTTTTCTCATGGCATCTGAAACTCCTCGAGCACGCGGAAGATCTTGTACGAGCTTCCTTCGCGCCTGAGCCAAAATACAATTTCATCCGCGAAAAAGCGTTCGGTTCCACTCCTCGCCGTCACAATGGGAACCAGCATGATGACATCGCTTTCGTTGAGCGTTTCGGTGCGAATGGCCCGGTGCGGCGGTGTTTCGATGGCGTTTCCCGCCCGGTACACCGATATCTCGCTCTCGCGGTAAACAACGTCGCCCGCGATCTTGCCGTAGTCCAGTTTGCGGAACCGCTGCTCCCAAAAGAGAATGGCGTTGGGGGTGCTGCCCATGCCCATGTTGTTGCCGCCCGTCACGGCTACCGCGTCCCGCGTGAAGAGGGCGTTTAAGGCATCGTCGTCCTCGGCCAGTACCGCTCCAAAAAACGATTTGATTTGGGTCATGGCCAGCTCGACACCCAAAGGCGCGTAGAGCGCGACAAACCCTTCTTCGGTGCTGCCTTGGGCGCGGGCGGGCTGGGTGGCCGTGGCCGGATCGATCGCTACGCCGTCGGGCTTGCGGGGCGCGTCGTCATCGATGGAACCCAGGGTTTTGTAGGCCGGCGGCGATGTACCCGCGCAGCCCGCGCAGCCTAGCAAAGAGGCGATTAAAAAAAATTCAGCGCAGATCGATCTGGGGCTCATGCGTGCGATCGAAGGTGACGATCGCATGAGCCGGCACGGGAATCCACTCCGGCGGACGGGCCTCGGTTTCAAAATCGGACGCCACTAGGCAAAGCCGGGCATTGGCGTAGTCGGCCAGCCGGTATTTGCCCGCATCGGCCGCCGAAAAGAGCCGCTCAAAGTCACGCTGACCCCGAAATACGCGGTAGGCCATGGGCGCTCCGCCAAACACCGCAAATAAATGCTCGGAATTGGCCACCAGCATATTGCCCGCCGCTCCATCCACGCCTTCCTCGGCCGATAGCCTGTCTTTGAGTGCCACGCAGGCCCGAAGCGCCGAACGCACGCTTTCCGCATCAACCAAGGGGCGATCGAGCATCCCCGCGTCGTGCAAAAACGATAAAAACAAATGGAAAAAAATCTCGCTTCCGCTCTCGCCCCGAAGATCGCGCTTGAAAAAACTGGGAATCGATTCGGCCATGCGGGCCGATAGCCTAGGGCTGTTTTCCAGCGCGCCCGTGTACGCAAACAGCCATTGGCGATAACGAAAAGGACTTGTGTTTTCGGTCCGGGCCGCTTGGCCTTCGCTTTGCCGTATATGCGCAATTAACAAATCGCTCCGCACATCCCCCACCATATCGGCAGGGCTTATTTCAGGGCGATCGACGATGGGCCTGCGTTTAAGAAGCACTTCGCCATTTTGATAAAAGCCCACGCCAAAACCCAGCGGCGCATTCGCGCGGGCCATCGTGGTCAGCGGACCCGCGTAGAGAAGTGAGGCGCGGGATCCGAGATCGGGGCGGTTTGAAATAAAGCCAAACAGACGAGCCATAAAAAAGATTCGGCACGGCCTTGGGCGGCCGTTTTGTAGAGTAGCGCGGAAGCCCGAAGTTCGGTAGAACCCCGGGCCGAACAAGCGAGGTTGCACGTGGCCAACACCAAAAGCGCGCCCCGGCGGGAGCGAAAGCCGGCGCCGGCAAAAAAGACTGCGCCCGTAAAAAAGACGGCGGCGCCCGTTAAAGCGGCCAAGGCAGGCGCGTCCAAATCAAAAGATATTCCGGCAAAAACAATCGAGGTGACTGAGCCCGCCCCTCGATCGGATTCGGAGCCGCCGTCTTCGCAGGAGCGCGGAGAAGACAAGGGCGGCGGCGATGAGGTGATCGAAGTCGAGCCCGAAGTGCTCGAAGTTGGCGCGCCGATGCCGGGCGAGGGTGAAGGAGATTCCTTCGATATCCGCGACGATGTGGGCGAAGATTTATTTGCGCGGGCCCCCAAAGACGCTTCAGACAGCGCATTTCACAAGAGCACGGCGCTGTCGCGGGTCGATCCGCTTCAGGCTTATTTGCGCGAGATTCAGCGTCATCCGCTGCTAACGCCCGACGAAGAGCGGACGCTGACGGTGCACTACGCCAAGACGGGCGATGTAAAGACGGCGGCGCGCCTGGTCACGGCGAATTTAAGGCTGGTGGTGAAGCTCGCGTATGAATACCGGCGGGCCTACAAAAACATCATGGATCTCATTCAAGAGGGCAATATCGGCCTGATGCAAGCGGTGAAGCATTACGATCCCTACCGGGGCGTGAAGCTTTCGTCGTATTCGGCCTGGTGGATCCGAGCCTATATTTTGCGCTTTATTTTAAACAACTGGAGACTCGTGAAGCTGGGTACGACGCAGGCTCAGCGCAAACTGTTTTTTAATTTGAGCAAGGAAAAATCGAAGCTGTCCGCGATGGGGATCGAGCCTACGGCGGCGGAAATTGCGCAGCGGCTCAATGTGGACGAGGCCGAGGTGATCGATATGGATCGGCGCCTGTCGAGCAGCGAAGCATCGCTGGACGCGCCGGTGGGCGATGCGGAAGGGCGGCCTATTTCAAGGGTAGAGCTGATGCCCTCGGCGGTGGACGATCCGGATACAACGTTTCAATCGCTGGAGGTGGGCGCGCTCTTGCACGAACATTTGGAGCGTTTCCGAAGCTCGCTCAAGGGCAAGGATATTGTCATTTTCGATAAAAGGCTTCGCGCGGAAGACCCGCTGACCCTTCAAGAGCTCGGCGATGAATTTGGGATTTCGAGGGAGCGGGTCAGGCAGCTTGAGGCGAGGCTAACGAATAAGCTGCGGACCTATTTGAAGGAGCAGCTTGGCGATGCCGTAGAGCCGGGCTAGCGAACTTGTTCCACGCTGTACCGCTCGGCGGCGGCCTGTTCAATCCATCGGCGGAGCGCCCCGGGTTCGGCGGGTAAATCGTCCTTCCAAAAACGCACGGTTCCATCGGCGCCCGCCGAAATAACGCCCGCATTGTCGGCCGTGTAAAATACCCTCTGCACTTTCTTTGAATGGCCGATTAAAGGCCGGGTTTGAAAGCTCGGCAGATCGACAAGCCGAACGGTGTGATCCTCGCTGGCGGTGGCCAATTGCCGCCCATCCCCCGATAGCGCCATCGAGGTGACTCCGCCCGTGTGCAGCGAATGAGCCGTATCCTTAAAACCATCGGCGCTCTCTTCGAATACACGGATGGATGAAGCCGGAACCCGGGCTACAAAGCTATGCCCCGGAAGAAATACAAAAGCCTCGGCTGGCAAGGCTAAATAAGCTTTTTTCGATTGGCCTGTTGTGAGATCCCATAAATACAGGGCATGATCCCGGGAACCCGAGAGCATTGCCTTGCCATCGGGCGAAAATTGAAGCGCCGTGATTATATTGGTATGACCTGTCAATTTGATTGTATTTTTATCCGAATTGGTTTCTTTCCATTGTATTAAACCATCTTCCAATCCAAACGCCATGCGGGTGCCATCGGGCGATAGCGCCATATAGACACATTTTTGATCGAAGGTTGCGATTTCGGTGACTTCGCCCGTTTCCACATCCCAGCGCAGGGCCCGGCGATCGTCGCTCAGGCTGTACAGGGTCCGGTTGTCTTTTCCGAAAATAAAAAATGTAAATACGTCCGAATTGCCCTTCAATTGTTTTAATTTTCCATCGGCCACATGGAGCACCGCAAGAGAAGCATTGGGCAATTTGGCCGCCACCGTCTGGCCATCGGGCGACATATCGATAGGGTGGCCGGTGAGCCAATTGGAAGGAAGCTTGGCTGCCGCTTTATGCTCTTCGGCGGGATTGATTGCTCGTTTTAAAGCCTCATCGATATCGAGCCTATGCACATGCCCGTCCGAGGCCACAAAGGTGACAAAGCGTTTGTCGGCCGAAGGCCGCACAAATTCCAGCGAACCGTCATGCGCGCTCAAGATGCGGCTGCCTATCGAGCTTAAATCCCAAACGCGCGCCCAGTGATCGCCGCTCGCCGCAGCAAAGGATTGGCCGTCGGACGAAAAAGAAACCCCGTGCACTGCGCCGCTCATACCGCGCAAGGTCCAATTTTCGCGGCCCGAGGTGCTGAAAATGCGAATGGTTTTATCGATTCCGCCGCTCGCAACCCATTGGCCATCGGGCGAAAAGGTCCATGAAAATACTTTTCCTTTATGCCCCGGCGCGACCGTGGAGGTGCCGGTTTTTATATCCCAAAAGCGGATCGTTTCATCCCGGGATGTCGATACCAAGGTACGGCCATCGCTTGTAAAGCTCAAAAAATCGATTTTTTCGGTGTGACCCTTCAGCCATTTGCTTTTTTTATCGGCGCTATTCCATAAAAGAATTTGGCCATCCATGCGCGCCGTGGCGGCGATGCCATGAGCCACCGCCGATACAGCCTGGAGGGCTTCGGTTTCAGGGTTTTTGATCTTTAGCGCAGGAGCGCTCAGCGCTTTGCCCGAAGGCAATTCCCACATCGCCAATCCCGTGGCCTGAACCAGCACCACATAGCGGCCGTCTGCGGAAAAGCTTGTGTCACCGGTAAAGGGAGGAATCAGCCCCGATGGCGTCCAAGATGCCGATACCAGCGTCTTTCCCGAATCAATCTCAATAACCCGCAGGTTGTTCCGGCCCAGCATGGTCAAATACAAAAAATTGCTGGACACACCGATATGCATGATCTGATCGGCGAGCTCACGGTGGTTTCCCGTGTCGATATCCCATAAAAGAACGCGTTTATCTTTGCCCGTTGTAATGAGCCTCTTTTCATCCGGTGAGAGATAGAGCCAATACACTTCGTCGGTATGCCCGCGCAATGCGCGGACAGATCGGGTTTTTAAATCGATAATGCGTATCAGCCGGTCATCGCAGGCCGTGAGAAGGGCGTTGCTTTTCGAAAGAAATAAAACATTGTTTACAGAAGCACCATGATCAAATTCCTTGGATATTCCCCAGGAGCGGGCATTGGAGGCAATGGTGCGGGCGGCGCCCCAGTTGTTAAACCAAGGCGATAGGGCGCTCAGCAAAAACAGGGCCTGGTTGGGATTGGTCGGAGCCAGTTCATGAGCGCGCGCCAAGGCCAGATCGTCGGCGTGCATTTGCGCGTTTTTCTGCGCCTGTTCGGCTTCCGCTTGCTTTTCCGCCGCCCGGTCCCGCTCGGCTTCGGCGCGTTTGCGGGCTTTGATGAGCTCCTGCAGGCTTAAGCCCGAGACGATGGCAATGGATAGCGCCGATATCGCCGCAATAAGGACGGCTGTTTTGTTCCGCTTGATAAACCGGACAATGCGCTCCAGCCATGAATAGGTATGAGCTCCGACGATTTGCCCTGTTTGATAGCGTTTTAAATCTTCGGCGAATTCTTTTGCGCTCGGATACCGTTTGGCGGGATCGCGGGCCATCGCCGTGTGAACCAGCGCGGCAAGATCGGGCGGAACGCCTTCCATTCGCTTGGAAATAGGGGGCGGCGGGCCTTCAAGCACTTTTTTAAGGATTTCTTTCGAATTGGCTCCGGTATAAGGCGGCGCGCCCGAAAGCACATGATACAGAATGGCGCCCAGCGCATAGACATCCGCGCGTTCGTCCACCGCTAAACCAAGAGCTTGCTCGGGCGGCATATAGGCGGGCGTTCCCATGACCGATCCGGCCAGGGTCAGGCCGCTATGCTTTTGCTCTGGAGATGCGGATGGCGTCGGCTGTTCGGCGAGGGGCTTTTCGGCGCGCTCGGCTTCGTTGAGGTCTTTGGCCAATCCCCAATCGATGACCATCGTTTCTCCAAACGAACCCAGAAGCACATTGGAAGGCTTGAGATCGCGGTGCAGTATCCTTTCGCTGTGCGCATAAGCCACGGCCTCCGCCACCGCGAGCACATGAGGCAAAAGGGCCAGCCTTTGACCCATGGTTTTGCTTTTTTCGATGATGGAATCGAGCGAATCGCCGCTCACATGTTTCATCGCATAAAAAGGCTCGCCGGTAGGCCAGCGGCCCGCTTCATACACCGGCACGATGGAAGGATGCTGAAGGCGCGCCGTAACGAGAGCCTCGCGCAAGAAGCGTTCGCGCGCGCTCCGGCCGCTTTCACGCAGCTCTTTGAGCGCAACCGTGCGGCCCAAACGCAAATCTTGGCCTTTCCACACCAAACCGATGCCGCCCTGTCCCGCTTCTTCGGTGCGCGCATAATTCGAAGGCTCGACCAAAGGCAGGCGAGAAGCATCCCAGCGGGCCGATATGGGCGCGCTCTCGCTCGAATCGGCACCGCCGCCCGAGCTTGTATCGCCGGGCGGGCCCGGTACTGTAATGGCTTCGGGCAAATAGCGCCGGGGCCCGCGCCTATAGCTTCGCGTGGTGGACGGAGGCTGTGAGCCATGCTCCGGGGAGGCTTCTGGATCCTGCCCAGAAATCGCCGTGTTCAAGGGATTTTCCGATGCATCGCACCCGGGTTTTTCATCCACGGCCGGGCATTCTATCAGAGCAGAATGTTCTGAACACCGGAGAAATGAGCGTTTGGACAACGAGGCCATATCGTTTTGATATCGACCTGGGGCGGGGCGCTGGGGCATAGTGGCGGGGATGAAAGTCATCTGGACACTGGGCATAGGGTTTTTGGCTTTGGGCTGCGGGGATGGACAGGAGACGCCAACGGGAGAGCGGGCGACCTTTTCGGCGGGTGATGCGAGCGTGGTGGTGGACACGGGCACGGGTGTGTTGGCTTGGATGCGGGGCGGTACCGAGTTACTTCGTTTTCCTGTTTCGGCCTTTGAGCTGGGGACGACACCTGCACTGGATGACAAGGTCAACTACGACCCGTATCGCTTTTATGTGGAAACGCCGCTGTATAGCGCACCTCCCACCACATGGAGGACTGCGCAGCGTCTTGAGATTGCCGGTCAAAGCGCCGATGAGCTCAAGCTGAGGCTTTTATTTTCGGGCGACAAGAAAGCGATGCTCAGCCTCAAGACGCCCAGGCCGGGGACGGTAGAGGCATCTCTGATTCCAGAGGCTGGGGGCGAACCCATTGCATTTTTCAGGCTAAGGCCCCGCGTGGACGCGAATGAAGGCTTTTATGGCCTGGGCGAAGTCTTTGACGATGTCAATCACCGGGGAAAGATCCGGGGAATGCAGATAGAATTTCAGCCTGAGCTTGAAAGCGGCTATAACGAAGCGCATGTGCCCGTACCATTTGTAATTGGGACCCGAGGCTGGGGCATGTTTGTGGAGAATGATTTTCCTGGGGTATTTGCGCTGGGGACCGAGAAGGCGGATCGAATGGATGTCGCCTTTGGCACGGGATTATTTTCGGATCGGGGGCTTCATTTTTATTTATTTGCCGAAGATCACCCGCTGGACATCACCAAAGCCTACTATGACGTGACGGGATATCCCAGATTACCGGCGCGGTGGGCACTGGGGCCGTGGGTATGGAGGGATGAAAACAAAGACCAAGCGGAAGTGGAAAGCGATATCGAGACGATTCGCGCGCTGGATTTAGCGACGACGGGGCTATGGGTGGACCGGCCTTATGCAACGGGTGTAAATACCTTTGATTTTAATGCGCCTCAATTTCCCGATGCCCAGGCGATGATCGACAAAGCGCATGCGCTTGGATTTAGGATGGCGCTATGGCATACGCCCTATTTGGATGAGAAAGATCCGGCTTTAACTACGCTATTTTCAGAGGCGAAGGCGGGCGGGTATTATCCCACGGAAAGCGGTCTTTCGCTGAACAAATGGGGCACACCCATCGATTTTACAAATACGCAAGCCTATGCTTGGTGGCAGAACAAGATAAACACATATACGGCGATGGGCATAGAAGGCTATAAGCTTGATTATGGCGAAGATATTGTTCCCGGACTGACGAGCGGACGCAATACATGGATCTTTTCCGATGGAAGCGATGAGCGGACGATGCACCGGGGATATACGCTACTCTACCATCAAGTCTATGCGGAGACACTGCCGCCGGAAGGTGGATTTTTATTATGCAGGGCGGGAAAATACGGCGATCAGAAGAATGGGCCGCTGATATGGCCGGGCGATTTGGATGCCGATTTTTCAAAGCACGGAGAAAGCCGCACCGATTCCGGCGGGGATAGCTATGTAGCGGTAGGGGGCCTGCCGGCATCGGTGATTGCAGGGCTATCGCTGGGACCCTCGGGCTTTCCTTTTTATGGATCGGACACAGGAGGCTATCGCCATTCGCCGCCCAACAAAGAGACATTTGTGCGCTGGTTTGAACAGACAGCGCTATCGACGGTGATGCAAATCGGCACCTCGGCCAATAATGTAGCCTGGGAATTTAGCGCGGAAACAGGCTTTGATCAGGAATCGCTCGATTGGTATCGCATCTACACGCGCCTCCATTTGCGCTTATTTCCTTATGAATGGAGCTATGCCCAGAGATTGCTCGGCGATGGGCGGCCTATACAGCGGGCGCTGGGCCTGGCCTATCCAGAACTGCAATCGCACCCCAATGATATTTACCTGTTCGGCGATTCGCTGTTGGTCGCTCCCGTTGTCGAAGCAGGAAAAACCTCGCGCGAAGTGCTCTTTCCCAAGGGAAAATGGGTGAATTATTGGACAGGCGCTTCCATTGACGGCCTGCCCGAGGGGCATACAGAAGTGGTGGATGCTCCCTTGGGAATATTGCCTTTGTTTCTTGCGGCGGGCGGACTCTTGCCGATGCTGAGGCCAACGATAGACACGCTTTCCCCAGTCTCCGATCCCATGGCCATCGATTCTTATGCGACAACGCCTGGAATCTTGTATATTCGGACGGCTCCCGGACCTGAATCGGCCTTTGAGGTCTTTGATGGAACGGTATTGGGTCAAGCGCTTGGCACTGGAAACGATCTAAAGCTAAGCTATACCCCTGGGCAAGAATTTAAGAATGGGGCGATCTTTGAAGTGATTGGACTGGGGCAAAAGCCTCAAAGTGTTCAGATAGGGGGGATGATGCTGAGCGAAGCGATGGATATGAGTGGATTAGAGGCGATGGAACAAGGGTTTTGGTATGAAAGTGCAACGGGTGGGACTTTGTGGCTCAAGATAAAGGCGGCAGGAGGCGAAGCGCAGGTACAACTGCCTTAATTTAGCGGCCTTGGCAATAGGTAGCCATCTCCATCACCAAATCTTTGTTTTCCTTTACCGCCTGCAAAACAGCCGTTTTCACCTGCTGAGCCTCTTGCACATTGTTGGCGGCCTGGGCCTTTTCGAGTTTTCTAAGCTGGGCCGCAAATTTAGCAAAATACTCTGCCTGGCGGTCGCGATAATCGACGACTTGAGGATCGCTCACCCGTACGGATCGCACGATGAGGGAGGAGGCATCGATTTCCATGGCGGCTCTAGACAATTCGGAGGTGGACATCGATTTAAGCGCGGCGGCGAGTTTATTGGCTTCGGTGCGGATGGTATTGCTTAGTTTTTGGCAATCGCTGCGCTGATCGGCGGTATTGGAGGGCTCTGAGCCTCCGGCCATTTTTAAATTGTTTTTTGGTGAATGTCGGGTTTGGTCGCCGGCTTCGGAATCCGATCCTGCGACGACGAGGGTGGAGGCGTTTGGGTTCGAGGCTTCGACGACTGGGGTTTCCGGTTCTGGAGGCGGGGCGGAAGCGCAGGCGGAAAACAGGCCAAGAGAAGCGATGCAGGCGGCGCGGTAGCCGTCGTGGAGGAGCGAAAAGCGAAGCATAAGCCCAGCATTATCATAAAGAGCGCGGACCGATCATTCTTTTTATAGGCTGTTGAATTCTTTATTCGTCGGGCACAGGAGAGAGGCCCAATGTAAAGCCATAGATGGTAAGGGATATGGGCTGACCTGAATTGGAGAGGCCGAGAATAAACACTTCTGAAGAAGGCATCACATCGCCTTCATGGAAGTTTTCGTGGGTTTCGGCGCTGAGCACCCAGGAATTGGGCTCACCTGGGGCGCCGGTACCTAGATAGATATCGTAGGTACGCACATAAGGTTTATCCTCGTTATAGCGGGTGAGCCGAAAGCGGCGGTCTGGCTGGAGATCGACGGCATGCCAACCGGTTTCGCTGCGGAAGAGGCCGGTGGGGGGCGAGGAGGGAGGAAGCTGGGCCATGATGGGCTTGGGGAGGTGTAGGCGAGAGGAATGGGATTGACAAGAGGGTTGATTGGGGATTGAGCGGATCGATTCAAAGATAGAGACGCATTGGGCCTCAACAGCAGAATATTTATACGATAAGCTCGGCGCCGAGACCGGGCCATGGCGCGTTCGATCCTTGAACAGGTACATCTTGCGCTGCTGATAACCATCGCGGCGGCCGCGGGATGCAGCGATTCATCTTCATTTACGGCGCAGCACGTTCCGCTTCCACCGGGCGATTTGTATTGGGGCTGTCCCGATTTTGACGGCGAGCGGCCGCTTTCTGATTTGCCGAATGGGGAGACGGCTGAAGCGGGCGCCAATCATGGATCGTTTTCGGTGTCAAGCATCGGCGAAGCGAATTTTTTGTATGCGATCGAGGCGGTTCCTGGCCGAGGCGGGCAGGTGCCAGGCATTTCTGTCCGCTACTCAAGCGCTGCGGATGACGGATTTTTAGGATTTGGGTTTTCGCTGGGAGGGCTGTCGGCGATCTCTAGGTGCGGCAAGAATCTAGCGGACGATGGCGAGATTGAAGCCGTTCGGGATGATGCGGGGGATGCGTTTTGTATGGATGGGGCGCGCTTGGTGGAAGTGGCGCCCAATGAATACCGGACGGTTCCCGATTCTTTTTCAAGGATTGTTGCGAGCTCAAATGCAAAAGGGCCGGAAGCATTTACGGTCTATGCGAAGTCTGGATTGATCTTTGAATATGGGAGCGAAGACAGCGGGAAAGTTTTTTCAAAGGACGGAGTGATTCGCTCGTGGCTGATATCCAAGCAGCGGGATCGCAATGAGAATGCGGTTTTATATAGCTATAAGAACGAGCGCGATCCAGTGGATGGTCATACGCTGGAGTTTGGGCCTGAGCGAATCGACTACACGGATCACCCTGATTCACCGGCATCGCGGGCTTTGGTATTTTTGTATGAATCACAAACGCCCCGGGAGCTCTATGCGCGGGGAATGATCTTAAAACGATCGCTAAAGCTGAAGACGATCGAGGCCCGGGGACCTGAAGATAAACTCGTTCGAGAATATCGATTTTCATATCAGACATCGCCCAATACGCAGCGCATACTGCTCTCGTCCATTCAAGAATGCGCTTCGGATCAAGCCTGCAAGC
>CAZICM010000036.1:0-94675 GCA_964537685.1 uncultured Polyangiaceae bacterium | reverse complement strand
ACATTGCAAGCCCTTGTGGAATTGGGGCGTGTATTGATACGAAGGTCATTTCCCAAGGATGACGGGCGATGAGATGGGCGAGGTCAAGCCGCTTTGGGCATGGATGGATATGGGAAAGGATGAGGACGGAAGGAATGGGGGCGAGTGAGGCGAGAACCACCGATGCAAGGCTTTGTTGCCCGCCCTGTTACCCATGCGAGCGTGGCAAAGAGGATCGTCAAGTGCCATAGAGTGCTATGGATGGGAAGCACAAACCATGGTAAATCCCCGCGAAACGCGCGCCACGCGCTGAAATTTGGATCTGCCTCTTCCTAATGCCCTCTCGGCCATCCGCCGCGAAGCGAATCAGTTCCTCCAAATAAAAGGCATTGCCTTCCGATAAACGCGCGATTCGCTCGATGGTGTCAGGCCGCGCCGCCTCGCCAAGCACATGCTTGACCAGGCGCTCGATCGCCTTGCGGTTTAGCTCTTTAAGCCGAATTTCCACCACTTTTCGCTCCGCCCACATGCCCGGAAAGATATCGCGTACCTCCGGCCGGCTCAGGGCCAAAATAAACAAAGGCCGATCAAACATGGCCTTTAGGGCTCGATCCAAAAACTGAAGGGTCGACCGGTCGCTCCAGTGAAGATCTTCAAGCAAAATAATCAGCGGACGCTCATTGCATTCCACCGCGAGCAATTCCAAAAAGGCATCCCGCATTTGATCGCCCATCAACTGAGCATCGAGCCGGGCCGCCCGGAGAACGAGATTGTTTTCGTCTGGAAAGGGTGTGCCAATGATTTCCCCCAAGAACTCCGCCACCCGGGATTGATCCGAAGATGCCATCCGCTCTCGTACATGAGCACGCACATGCTCACGCCTTATCTCGAGGGCTTGGCCTTCTTTTACACCACACGCCCCCCTCAATGCTTGCGCCAGCATGCCCAAGGGAGAACCTGCCCTCAAAGAATCCCCCCGTGCTACCCATAGGGTAAAATCCTTGACCCGATCTTGCACTGTGCGGAGAAACTCTTGTCCTAGCCTAGACTTGCCCACACCCGCCGGTGCCGTGACCAGCACGGCCTGTGCCGAGCCATCTTCCATGCATTCCTCAAAACTCTGCTCGATAATCCGCAATTCGCGCTCGCGTCCTACGCATGGAGTCGCCTTTCCAAGCAGGGTTCTCGTTCCCTCGGCCAGCGCGCGCTCACCAAAGAGCAAAAAGCCGCCCTCGAATTCCCGCATATCAAAACGGGCATCGAGCAGTCCTGCCGCGACTTCATCCAGGAGAATAGGCTTTTCATCGCCCGCCGCGAGACTGCACAGCTTCGCGGCCCGGTCAATGGCTTGGTCCATCAGCACGCGCTCGGTCGAACCAACCCGGCCCATGGCCAGCGCAATAGGGCGATCGCCTCCCGCGCTTTGGATATCGGCTTGGGTCAGGATCGAACGAAGCGAGAGCGCAAGGCGGGCGGCTTGGGCAGCCAAATCGGTAGCCAGGGTTTTCCCCGAAAGGACGACGGCCACCGAACCATCTAGCAGGACTTCGCAATGTCCCCCATGCCGCTCGGCTTCGGAGGCCAGGGCTTGGCCCGTTGTCACCGTTAGGGTGCGTGTCGTCTGTGAACGCGGCCTTTGGCTGATCGCTGCTGCGCCGATTAAGATCACCGCCACCGCCCGCTTCTCGCTGCTGGTCAGTCCCCGGGCCAGGGGAGGAGGCATTTCCAGCGTGGGATCTAGTTCTGGGCTATGTAAAGCCCCCAGTCGTTTGAGGGCCGCGGCGGCCGCATTGCCATCTTCAAAGCGCTGCGAGGGCTCTTTCGCTAGCATGCGCGCTACAAGATCGTCCAATACCTCGGGCATGCTACCGATTCGGTCCCGCAATCTGGGGGCTTCTTCAAAGAGAATTTTTGCCAGCATGGCCGCGATATGCGTTCCTGAAAAGACCCGGGTGCCCGTAAGACATTCGAAGAGCAGACATCCCAAGGAATACACATCGGTTCTCGCATCGATGGACGACTCGCCGCGGGCCTGTTCCGGCGACATATAGGCGGGTGTGCCAATGAGAGCGCCCGTTCGGGTGATATGCGTGCTCATCTGAATGCGCGCAATGCCAAAGTCCAAGATGCGAATGTCGGTTAATTGCTTGCCTACCAGAAACACATTGCTCGGTTTTAGATCACGATGGGTGATTCCATGAGCATGAGCAAAACCCAAGCCGGTGGCAAGATAGATAGCCAATTCGATGGCATCTTGAAGGGCGAGGCGGCCTCGGGCCAGACGTTCAGAAAGGTCTTCTCCTTCCAGCCATTCCATGGCAAGCCAGGGGGCTCCTGACTCGGTGAGACCGTGAGCGACATGGTGCACAATATAAGGATGATTTAGCTCCGAAAGGATATGAGCCTCACGCATAAAGCGTGTAGCGTCGTCGCTCATTCCATCGCGCATCACCTTGACGGCGACAGGTGTTCCGCGTTCCCGGTCAAAGGCTTTGTAGACATCGCCCATCCCGCCTGAACCCGCCAGATGTTCAAGAACAAAGCGATTTTCAAGGGTGATCGCGTCCAAGTCCGCCCGTGCATTGCTCATGCAAGTGAAGATAAATGATCACACTTTTGAAAAGCAAGGAGAAAAAAATCCCGCCTTGTGTTATATGTTCTAATTGTAGAAACACACCCGCTCTGTGCAAAGAGCAGGGCTACTTTTTAGGAGCGACCAGCGCGGTGCTCCCCACGAAACGATGACAACCCGAGCATACCTTGGCCATGGGCTCATGATCGCGTTGCGCAGTGTGGCATTGAATGCAGGTTGCCCGATCGCTCTTGGTCGCGCCGTGGGCGCTGTGACAGGCATTACAGGCTTGGTGGGGAACACTCTGATGGAGCGCCGGAAGCTGTCCTAGCGCATGGCATTGGGTGCATGTGGGCGATTTTTCAACACCCTTGGGGCCATGGGCACGGTGACAGGTCTCGCAGCTCTTGTTGCCATGGCCCACCTTGGCTTGGGTGGCGTGACAGGTTGAGCAGGCCGCGTTTGCGCCCCGGCTTCCATCGTGGACATCGTGGCAGCGCTTGCAGTCCTGGTGTCCTCCCGGTGCGGTGGCATGCTCTACTTGGTGGCAGTCATCGCAGCTCTTTTGGAAGGGGAGGGGATTGTGCGACGCATGGCATTTCTGACATTCGGAATGGCCGGGAAGTTTTCCGGCTTTAACAGCTTCGGCGGTGTGGCACTGGATGCAGGCGGGGGCTTCGTTTTTGGAGAAGGCGTGAGGGGTGTGGCATTTTGTGCATTCGGTGCCAGCATGGAAGGCTTTGTCGCTGTGGGCTTGGGAATGGCAGGAACTGCAAGCCTGTGCAACGGCTGTCTGGGCTTCCTTGGGATGGGGATTGTGGCAGCCCGTGCAACCCTGATGTTTGGGATCGGGATGCGTCGGTTTTAAGTTTTGATGGCAGCCTTGGCAGGCCGTGATCGCATTGGCCTTGGCATCGTGGTGCTTGTGACAGCTTTCACAATCTTGATGTTCTTTTTCCCCCTTGCCAGTCACGTTCATCACATGAATTCCGCCGTGGCAGCTTTTGCAATCTGTTACGCTTTCGGCGCTGAATTGATGGGGTTTGTGGCATTGGGTGCAGTGATCGTGCCCTGGAAAGAGGGCATGGGTAGCATCGACCGGCTGGGCCTTGTTGGCGGCGGCGCTGCCGGGGTCATGACACTTTTGACAGCGGCCCGAGGCATCATGGGCATTTTCATGGGGCTGGTGGCAATCTTCGCAGGCTTGGGCGCCCAGCACAGGCGTTTTGGTGTGGACCAAGTTCTGAGAAGGATGGCAATCCGTGCAGGCTCTAGGGGAAACCCAAGGTTCTGTATGGGGGCTATGACAGCTTTCGCATTCCCCGCTTCCATGAATATCGATGGCTTTTTGTTGGCCTTGTTTTTCCTGATGGCAGCGCTGACACTCCCACGCGCTCGCCCTTAAGTACAGTCCAGCCTCGGGATGGCTGAAGTCATGGCAGCTCACACAGTGGGCTTTGCCCATGGCGGGAATGGTGACATGAATATTGTCGTGACATTCGAGGCAGCGCTCGTCAATGGGATCGGCAAAACCCTGGACTTTGCCGAGATGGCAACATTGGCAATCCGTGCGGCCTTCTTTAATATTGCTGAGATCGTGACCAATGCTTTGGGCTCGTTTGCGCCAGTTTTCTTGGGCCCGATCGCTTTCATCGTGGCAGCGGGAACAGCGCAGTTGTTTTACATGGGGATTTCTTGCGCTAAATGATGCATCGCCTGTCCAATTCATTCCTCCGTCGCCCGCGTCGGGGGAAAGAGCGCTTGATTGAGCGGGGCCATGGTCCGCAGGCTCTGGAGCATCGCCGAGGAGTCCGCAGGCTGCGGCGCCTGTGACCGTGAATGAAAGGATCAGCCAGCCGCTTAGCGGGGTTCGTCCGCTCATAAAGCCACCGGATCATGGCAAAGCACGCAGGGTCTGTCCACGCGCGGGTTCTTGCGGCTTGTAAAGCCGGGGGTATGAGGATTGCCACCGGGAGCACCGACTTTATGGCAGTTTACACAGAGCATTTCTCCCGCTCCCCCATGACAGCTCGCGCATAGGGCCGGGTCTCGCCAGGCCGCCTGGCCATGGTCATTGGCTTGGCCGGGAAGGCCCAGCCATCCAGCAGGATGGGGGCTTTTGCGCTCCAAGAGTTTAGCCGTGGCGCCCACTTGGCTGCGTTCGTGACACTGACCACATGAGCTGGGGGCGTGGCATCGCACACATAGTCCAGGGTCGCCCTTGGCTTCTTCGGCGTGGCGGGCGAGAAATCCAGCGCGGTGAATACCCTTGCCCAGGGCTGGACGATCGAAGGAGAGACGTTCTGGAAGGGCAGGCGCGGCATCGCCCCCATGACAGCCGGCGCAAAAGCGCTGTTGGTGACAACTCGCGCATAGGCTTGCCTCCGCAGGCGCCATCGAGGCATGGGTGCGGGCGAAACCCGGATCGTGAACCAAATGATCTTCGGGCATTGCAGCTTCCGAAGGCAAATCGACATGACAAGGATCGCAGGAACGGCGGGCCCATTGATCTTCATGGGCATGGCAACTAAAACAATTCGCCATTGCGGGTAGCAAGGTATGGGTTTCCTCTTTAACGTCGAGGTGGCATCGCACGCAGTCGCCCTTGTTGCGGCCAATATGTTTTTCGTGCGAGAAACGCAGGTGTTTTCTCGCTAAGCCGGCCCTTTCCCTGGATGATGCTGAACCATGGCACCCAGCGCATTCCCGGGTGTCATGGGGCTTTTGATGGCAAGATACACAGGATTGGGTGTCGGGGAAGACCACAGGATCTGTGTCACCCGCGCGTTCGAGGCTATCGTGGCAGCGAACACAGGATACGCCTTCTAGCACATGGGCCCGGTGTTCAAAGGGCCTGCGGACATTGGGCTTAAGG
Source organism: uncultured Polyangiaceae bacterium (assembly GCA_964537685.1). Taxonomy (GTDB): domain Bacteria; phylum Myxococcota_A; class Polyangia; order Polyangiales; family Polyangiaceae; genus CAZICM01. The sequence continues at coordinate 89,249 of CAZICM010000036.1, read as the reverse complement.
CCGAGCACGCTTGCGCAGCCGCCGGCGCTCAAGGAAAAGGCCAAGAATGCCGATGCTGAAAGGGCTGCGGCGAGAAACCAGCCCGATGTGGAACGTGCGGGCATCATGGCCTCTCCCATTGAATGGAAGCTCGCATGAGCCCTCCAAAAAAAGCTTCTTTAGAAGGAGATGCCCCTGCTTCCACGGCGCCGGCCAACTCCAGCCATCGCCCGGATTGGTAAGAGACTGCGACAAGACCCCAGGGCCAAACGCTTCCCCGCTGTCCTCCCTCGTCGGGAACGACCAGCTCCAGCTCGGTGGATGCAAATAGAAGTTGCCTAAACATAGGAATGCGGGCGGTCGTCCGGGCACCCGTCCAGGAAGAATCCGGGGCGCTCTGGCGCCGAAGCTCAAGACCCACATTCCCCCGGCCTTGATCATCCAAGCGCAGCGTGGCGCGGATAATCTGATGGGATGCAAGCTCCCCTCCAAGCGAGTCCAGAGAAGCCATCGCCCACAGATCGAGCCGCGGAGCAACCCGGTAAAAGCCGGCCATGCTGATATCATCGCTCGGCCGATCGCCAAGCGCGGAAAAAAGGGATGTCGCGGGTAGCAATCGGGAAGGGGAGCGATGCGTGCCAAACACTTCCAGCTTCTTATTCCGGTCAAAGGCGCTCACCGAAAAGCGGGCGTCTGTGATTCCCCCATGTTCCCGATCGAAGGCCGCCCAGCCTGCCACGCTCAGCCATGAAGTGGGAAGGCCAAAACCATCAAATCCCATTTCTTCAAAAGCCAGGCTGCCCGTATCCCGGCGCTGTAAATAAGACGCCCCCATTTGCCATTGGTCGGAGGGGCGAATCCATAAACGCTGTCCAATCAGCCAATTAAAATTCCGGGAAGCAAACGCAGGCTCCACCGGAAGCCCGCCAAACGCTTCGAGGCCCATTCCAAAGGGTATTTTGACGCGCACCCACGCTCCATCCACATGTACGGGCCGAACGGCGCCCGCCGATACCATCATCCGGCCTATTCTTGCATCTCCATAATCACCAGGGGCTTTAACACCAACATTTACCAGCAGGACATCGCCTTTTCGATCGCCCGAGCCCATCCACACCAAGGCTTCGGCATCCAAGTAGGGAACTTCTTTGGCCTGGCCCGAGAGCACAATCAAACCCGTGGGGGAGGGAGCCGTCGCAAAAACATCCGCCCTCAGCCGATAGGGATCTGCATGGGCAGTGGATATACCCAGGATGCTTATCCAAGCAATAAACGGAAGGGTGCGGGTCCAGGGGCTCACGGTTGAAAATCCACATGCCCATCCACATGTGTGGAAGGCTCAAAAGTGTGGCAGCTCAAACATGCAGGCAAGTCGGGTGCATTTGGATGCGCGGTTCCCGCCCGGGTTTTAAGCGGGGGAAAACCATGGCAGGCATCGCAGGCTCGTTCGGCGCCCGAGTTATCCGTCCATTGCGGGCCTGGAGCGCGGTTCCAATGACAGCCCGTTACACAGCGCTGCTCGTCGGCTTGGTAGTCGCCCTGGTCCACAAAGATCACATCGGCTGGGGGTGAGATGTCGAGGTGTCCAGGGGAAAGTACGGATTTTACAGGAGGATGGCAAGCTCCGCAATCCATGGCCTTTCCTATGCGATCGGAAAGGCTTGGGTCAACATGGCGCAAATGGGCGCCAACGGCCGAGTCGCCGGGGCTTGTCGAGCCGCCAAGCGATGGAGGGGGCATGCCAAGAGGTCCACTCCCATGACATGCGTTACAGCTTAAGTCGGCAAGTTCCATACTACCATTCATATGCCTCTCGTCGGGAGGGATAGGATGGCATGAAACGCAACCATCGGGGGCTGCTTGGGTCAGCCAACGCTCGTGCCCTTGAGGAGGGGAGGCATGGCATCCTTCGCAGTCCAAAGGTTCTGGGAGGGGATCCCATGCCATGGGCGTCCCTCCATGACAGTAAATTGCCACACAGCGCCGATCCTTTCGATTCCACACGGCGCCTTCGGACCTCGCCGCAAGTCCAGTAAAGATCACCTCGGTGGCACCATTGGGATGACGCTCTTCATGCGCGGTCTGGGGAACCGAATGACACGATTCGCACGCAAATAAGTGTTTTGCATGCGCTCCTGACATCAAGGGAAGGGGATTACCATCGGCCCCATGACATGTATCACATGCTTCTACACCTTTGGAATGACACGCCCCCAAACAACTCACACCCACGGCTCCGCCCCCATCGTCCTTTCCGTGGCATATTCTGCACTCATCCAAGGGATAACCCGCTTCTTTTAGCGCAATGCCATGGAAATCAGGACTCTCTTCATCCGCGAACCCTGTTGGATGTACACCCCCACCTGTGCGCTCCCTATCGATGGAGCAGGCCCCTCCCAAGGCCGATGCGATTACAAATACGCACAGCCAAAGCGTCGGCGAGCCTCCAAGCCGCCTTCGGTCAGGGATCCAGTGCATGCACCGCCTGTACATCGAATTCAGAACCTGGACCATGGCATGTGGCACATGCCTCCACACCGGAGGCAGAGGTCATGGTTTGGGCATGGGCGACAACGTAGGGCGCATCATGGCATCCGGTACATGCCGCGGTCGTGGCAGGAATCAGCTCTTCGCTGAGCACTTGGCGCATATCACAATAGGCATCGCCGTCGGCGGCCGGATCTTCGACACATCCAATCACCTGCGTCTTGCTGGGAAGCAGATCCTTGGACAGGGGCAAATGGAAACTGTTGCTCTTGTGACAAGCCCAGCAGGCCCGAAGATCGCCCGGATAGCGGACCTCGCTAAAGTCAATCATCGTCCCCATGGGATTGGCCTTGGTTGGAGCAGGGAATGCCCCCAACAAATAGGGCTTTTGATCGAGATGCTCGCCCATGTGGATACGGTGGATAAACATCCTAAAATCCACCGAATGCGCGAAGACCGTTCCCGATTCGGGCCTGCCGATGCGCTCGTCGCCCGGATTATTGGGATTGTGGCAGAAAGCACAGTAGTCCGCGTTCTTGCGGTTGCCTCCGTGGGCCGATAGATCCCGGTGGCAGTTATTGCAGGAGGCATCATCCACAATCTCTCGGCGTGGAACCGCAACGGCATCCGTTACAGGCACATACACAATAGGATTCTCCGTGGCGAAACGCGGTCCAGATGCTCCGCCCGGCTGGATATACCCCTCGAGGCCAATCGCATAAGAACCGGCTGCCGCGGCAGGCATGGCCGCGGGGAACACATAGCGGAACACGCCGGCGGGACCTTCCGCATTCAAAGTGCCACTTGCCCCCGTACCTTGAATGGTGTGCTGCCAATATTCTTTATAATCTGTGGTCGGCCCCGCGACTGTTACCGCCAGGCGCGTGAGAGGTGTCGCCAGGATATCCACCGGATTGCCATCCTGTTTCACCTCAAATACAAGCTCCGGCTTTTGACCGGGCGCCGTCGCCTCCGCGCCCAAAATCGAAACCATTAGCTCTGGACTCATCGGATCGAGCAGGCCCGCGAGATGTTGGGTGGATATACCCTGCAAACCTCCGGATGGGGGATGGCAAACAGTGCACTTGCTATCATCTGCCTGCGCTCCTCCCAGATGGAGCGTCATCCCCGCGGGAGGAGGGTCTACAAAGGAAATTCCATCGTGACAGGAACCACAAGCCCTCATACTAGGCTTGTTCATCCAAATATCTCCCTGCGATCCCGTGTGGCATGTTCCGCAATTGGATAGCTCATGCGGAAATCCTACGGTGGAATAATCGTGCAAGCTTTGATTAAAACCAATAATTTGATAAGGCTTGCCACCGATTACACTGGGCAAGTTCTTGCCCCGGTGAATCTTGTGAATCATCACCGTCATATCGGTTGTATTGGCTGTATCGGGGTCCACCGTCTGAGGCGTATGGCATAGAATACACAATTCCGTGTCGCGGCGCTGGCCTCCATGGGCCTCCAGCGGATTGTGACAGGAATTGCAGGACTCCATCTTCACAATATCGCGCTTCACCGTCACCGCCCCGCCCCCGGGTACAAAGTGGTAGAGGGCATTCGCCACATAGCGCTTATCCTCATAATCTCGATAAGCCCATGCCCCTAAAGTGTGGGTACGGCTTGCATCCGTGATGTTGATGGTCGTGCCCAGCGTATAGCGGTAAATGCCCTGTTCGGGATCGACTTCTTCGTAGACCCCGCCTTCATCCGCGGCGGCTTGCACTTCAGTGTTGCCCGTGATGGGACTAGTCTGGGGCTTGGTCGTGTATGATGTATATTGAAGAGGCTGGCCCTGGGCGTCTTGATCGAGCCAAGCCAGCACAAAGCGGCTTGTTACCGCTCCTTCGGTAAAGAACCCTTCCCGGTCGAGCGCCGTTCCCGCCTCATCCGTGATGCGGAACGTAATCGAGACCAAGGTTCCGCTCACATTCACATCCTGAAGTTCAAACTTCAGACCCGCACCCACGACATGCGGTCCTTGTCCGGGCGGTCCAGGATCACCGGGCGGTCCCGCTGGTCCGGCATCGCCCTCGGGTCCAGGAAAACCCGTTCCAACCGGCCCGACCGAACCCCGAGGCCCCTCGGGTCCCGCAGGCCCTTCACAGCCCACAAACGCAAGGGCCGCGCTTAATCCCAACAGTGCCCAGAGTCGATTTGCTTGACCGCGTTTCATACGTAGGATTCCTCTATTCGAGTGCGACCTGCGAAGTCAAGCAATTTGTGTTCCCGGAAAATCAGCGATCAAAACCTATGTTTCAGGCCATTGCGATGCTTTGCGCGCAGGTCTTGCGGGTCTCGGCGCAAGCTTTGCGATTAAGATGATTGAGGCGTTGGTTCAAGGAATCGTGACCATCCCCATGTCATCGTCATTTCCACAGCCATGTTCTGTTGTTAGCGTTTGCATGGGATAAGGCTGGGGTTCATAGTTCCACAAGCTTTGGTTTAATGCTCTCGTTATGCCTGACACGACATAGGTATCGGTTCCCCCCGCATCCACGAAGATACCTAATGTGGGGGCATCTTGTCGCGGTTGTCCAAAGGGCAGCTCAGCCGAATAATTCCCAGCTCCCAAGGTAGGATCCCCTTCCGCCGTGTAGGTATCATCGCCGCCCGTGTTGATTAAGCAGCCAATCCCATTGATATTCCCACTTCCCAGGGATAAACCGGGAGCATTGTACACATCGTTTCCACCTTCATCCAGATGCACGCTCGCAGAGAAATCGTGACCCACCCCAATCGACGTAGCCGAAACATCTGTATTGGGGTTGTAAAGATCATCGCCGCCCTGCTCCAAAAACAGCGACAGCGCGAAATGGGCCGTCGAGCCCTGAATATACCAGGCCCCATCATATTCATCTCCATCTGTCCCGCCCTCGAGCAACATTCCCAAACCTTGCCAATAAGCCGTTCCCTGCGCAAATACCGAGGCTTCATAGCGATCCTTGCCCGACCTGTCCCTTAGTATACCCACGCCCCCGGCCATATAAGCCGGATCGTCCGCGGCTGCCGGCCTTCGGCCCATCGCCGCCCCCTGGCACATCGAGGTATTGCCCGTGCCTGGCAATTGAGGCGACCAGTAGAGAGGATGCCCCCCGTTTGCTGGGTTGCCCATATCGCATGAATACAAATCTTCTCCCCCGGTATCCACCAGCGCCGCCGCCGCTTGAGGTCCGCCAAAGCCTTGGGAATAGGTAAAAGAACGATAAGTGTCCTTTCCCGCTACATCGATGAGCGCGCCCAAACCAAAAACAGCAGCTCCCTGAGCGCCTGCCTCGGAGGCATATTCATCGTCCCCGGCCTCGTCCAAAAGCACCCCCACGCCCATCGACCCAAAGCCCTGAGATACCGCATGGGAGCGGTATGTGTCATTGCCATTGCCTAAATCAAACAAAAACCCAATTCCCGCATGACCGGCTCCCTGGCGTCCAATGCGCGATAATGTGATGGGTCCATAGTCCTTGTCTGGTGTGTCCACCGGCGTATAACGGCCTTTTTCATCGCTGACCAGCAGATCTCCATCGACAGGCGCCGGGAATTCTTTATACTGATAATGATCTTGCCCCCTTATATCGATATTCACCGCGACCGGATGGTTTTCATTGGAGGCACCCGCGGGCACTTCATAAGTATCATTCCCGCCCAAATCGACCAGAAGCAGCGCATTTTCCGCCGCGATATAACCATCCGCATAGATATCGTCGCTGGAATCGTGAATCACAATGCTTCCCAGCGGGGTATCCGCCACAAAAGGCGCAAAGATAGCATCGGGTTCCGCGCCTAAACCGGCATCCTCGATCGTTTTGGCCAACAATACCGCTGCTTCGCTCATCCGGCCCATGTCCACCGTATCCAACAAAGCCACCCTATCCGCTGCTGTGCTGTAGTTTTGAACATTGGGCACGACCAGCGCGTGGGTTCTCGCCAAATGCCTTAAATCCAGCTTGACTTCGGTTCCAAGCGCCGCTTTCACCTCCAGTGCCGCATGATCCAGCGCGCCAATCACCAGACTCAGCTTGGTTTGAAGCGTAAGCGGAACCAACTTCGCGGCCTCCCGCAGGGCAGCTTCATCCCCCACATAACCCTGATGTTGATTGAGCAAGATAATCGCGCTGGCCAAGGGGGTCGTGTCTCCCGGTATGGGCATAAAAGCGCTGAGATCCACACATGTTTGCTGAAACGAATGCCCCCGCCGCACACTGAGCGCCGCCAGCGTCTCGCTGACCGGATGTTTGGATTGTGCCGCTGTATCCAGCCAGTCCGCGCTTTCTCGTCCATAACCGGGCATTCGCAGCGGACCTCGATGAAGGGGGGTGAAATCAGGCAGCCTGCGCTTATCCACAAGCATCGCGCTGAGCAGCCCCGAAAGCGCCAAATCCGATGCCGCAAAACCGACATCACAGCGTGTTAGACCCTCGGGAGCCAAGGCATTGTCCAAAGCATCGGCAACGCCATTTTGGGCACTTGGGCAATCGTCGGTTCCAGGAAATGGAGATGCCGTGGGCGTGCCGCTGCAGACCTCGGACGAGAGACCGTTCCCGCCGCCGCCGCCCGAACCTCCTGCGCCACCCGTCCCTCCCGAGCCTCCCGGGCCGCTGCTGGAAGAAACCGGCCCGGTCCCCGTTGTTTCATCACCGCATGCGGCGAAAACAACCGCGGCACAGGCCAAGCTCAAGACCGAAAAAATCGAAGGGCGCGCTGAATAAAGCATGCCTTATGGTCGGGCATTCAAAAACGCTTGACAAGTCATAAGGCATCGTTGTGCCCACTACCTGTTCCACCACTGCTCCGACAGCTCGGCATCCTGAACCGTATCGATCTCCATATAGCCGCCGTGCGTATCCAGCCGGTGCATCGGATGCCCCGCCTCGAGCATATGCTGAAGCAGATCGATCAAATAAGCCTTCCTAAAACTCCTGCCCTCTCTCCAGACCGGCTTGGCCTCGTGCGCATCCCTCGCCCGGTCAAAACTCTCCAAAAACGCCCGCGCTCCCTCCGCGCTCATCCGCATCACCCCAATAAATTCGCCCGATGCCCGTTCAGATGCGATGTGCCGCGAAATCTCGACGATCTTCTCCCCTTCGGCCCGAAGTTTCTCCGCATCACTCTCGGGATGCTCTGAACGGTGCACATACCGCGCGCGCCAGTCCGTATCGCAGGCCAGCGTAATCGCATGCCGCGAGCGCACAAGCTCCGCCACAATCTGAGGCCGGTACACGATGTCCGCGTAGGTCGACACAAAGCCTTCGTTCAAATGCTCGCGCGCGCACAAAAGCGAAAGCAAAATATTGTTGTTCTCCCAATCCTTGTTCTCGACGTAGGTGAGATCGGGATACGCGGCCTGAATCACTTCCGCCTTGTAGCCGCAGATATACACAATATCCGAACGCTGAAACCCGCCCGCCGCCAGCGCTTCTAAAATCCGCTCCAGCATCGGCCGGCCAAGAATGGGAACCAAAGGTTTGGGGATGTCTTGCGTAAAATGGGCAAGCCGCCTGCCGCGGCCCGCTCCGATAATAATGGCCTTCACACAGAGCTCCTTATCACAACTCCGGCGCCACAAAAAGCCGCGGGCGGCCCGAAAGCCGCCCGCATGTCGGTGTGCGGTTTTTGGGCTGTGTGTGCTCAGTCGCAGACCGAGTACTGGGCCAGACAGGAAGGCATCGTCGCATCGGGCTGAACAATGCAATCCGTGCAAGCCTTCGTCGGAGTCATACCTGCGCAGTTCTCCTTGCAAACGTCGGCGCACGCGCCACCTGCTTCGCAGACGCACTTATAGAGCTCGGTCCATGTGCTGACCTCTGTGGCATCCGCATCCTTGCAGACCAGCTCGGTCGTGAACACGCTGTCAGACGAAGCGGCTTCTCCGCAGGTCTTGAAACAGGCCGCGGACGCGCCGCCCGCGCCGCCGCCGCCGGCCGTACCGCCGCCGGCCGTGCCGCCGCCGGCCGTGCCGCCGCCGGCCGTACCCATGCCGCCCATGCCGCCCGTGCCCGTCGTCTCTGTTACCACGCAAGCGGAGCCCAAAGCCAAGAGGCCCGCAGCGCTAAGAACTGTCATCCAAGTTCGCATCGTCATGTTGAAAAATCCTCCGAGGTATTAAGCAACCCACGTCCAATTGGACAGTTGACCCTATCAAACGCGACCCGTCCGGCCAAGCCAGCATCGTGGGTAGAGCACGAATCTGTCGTGTGGATTTGACAGCGCAGGCGGACAAAAATTTAGGCTATCTCACGCTACGGCACGGCAAAATCCACAGAATTTCAACCGGAAAATGACCGATCCATGACGGTTATTTCCGATGGAAGAGAGGCAGGCTCTGCTCATGGAAATTGCTCTCTTTTTCGTTGGGCACTGGATGCTGTCGCTGTTTATGCAGACCTTCTTTCTGCACCGCTATGCGGCCCACCGGATGTACACGCTCAGCAAAGGCTGGGAACGCTTCTTTTACGTGCTCACCTTTGTGTTTCAGGGCTCGTCCTTTTTGACGCCCAGGGCCTACGCGATCCTCCACCGCATGCATCACGCCTACAGCGATACGCCCAAAGATCCCCACTCACCGCGCAACCATTCAAACGTCATCAGCCTGCTCGCATCGACATGGCGCAACTACGCGGGTTTCGCCTACTTCCGCACCGAACCCGAAGCCCGCTTTACAGGCGGTTATCCTGAAATCAAATGGCTTGACAGAGTGGGTTCGGCGTGGCCCACGCGCTTGGTGTGGGGCGCCCTGTATACGCTCTTCTACTTTAAATTCGCCACATCGCCCTGGCAGTATCTGCTCTTGCCCATGCATTATTTTATGGGGCCCCTGCATGGAACGATCGTCAACTGGTGCGGCCACCGCTATGGCTACCGCAATTTCAACAGCGACGACGATTCGAAAAACACGCTGATCTTCGACTTTCTAACCCTGGGCGAGCTCTTTCAGAACAACCATCACCGCTATGGCCAGGCGCCCAATTTCGCCGTGCGCTGGTTTGAAATCGATCCGGCGTATCAGGTGATGCGCGTGCTGAATTGGCTTAAAATTATCGACCTAGGCAAGGCTCCCCAGCAGGGCCGCTATCCCGATGCCGCGGCCCAAGCCAAGACCTCCGACAGCAAGCCCGCCGATCGCGAAGACGTATCAAAACCGGCGCTGCCCCCCCGCACCGCCGCTGTTTAATCCCCGTACAAAAGCCCTAAAGCCGCAGGCAAATCGGAAGGCGAAAGACCATCCTTCCGCTTGTGAAACTCGGGCAAAATAGCCTGGTATTCCTTGTCGAGCGGAATATCAAAGCCCTGAAAATCGGCCTTGAACATATCCATCGACTCAAAGCCGAGCGCGATTAAATCCTTAAACTGGCCGCGTTCTTTTAAGATCTGCGCCGAAAGCCCGAACATCAACAGCCCGCCTGGAATCGCGCCCAGCGCCGTTGTTGCCACGGGCGGATAACACAGCCTCGCCGTCTTCACCGAAAAGCGCTCGCGGATCTGAACCAAACTCTCCCGCTGAAGCCTCTTCGCTCCAGCCAGAGGCCCCATCGCATATACCGGGTCATCGGGCGGAAAATCGTAATCGCAAAAGGAAATGACGCTCTCGCCCGGCGAAAGAAGCCCCGCTTCCGCCAAAGGCTCAACCCACATCAGCGTCGAGCTGCCCATAAAGCGATTCGTCCGCTCAATTTCGGCCTCGTTGGCCACTTCGACATCCACCATCCCAAGCTGCCGGATATTCTCGGGCTTTGAAAAATCCGGCGTTTGAAGAACCGGATCAAAAGCCACATCCACATCCTTCACCAGTGTCGGGCCGTGCTCCGCGTAGCGTTTTGTCGCTCCGGCCGCGATTCCATTCACCAAATGCACTGCGCGAAAACGCTCTTTCAGCGCCGCGATCACCGTGGAAATGGTCTCGCCTTTTGTCGCGTCTGCATTAAAAAAAGCGGCTGTCAAGCCTTCTTTTTCGGCCCCTGCCTTCATCGCGTTCACATGAAAACAGCCGATCTGCATCTTCTCGCTGTCGTAATGCACGCCGTAAACAGCCGCGCGCTCGCCAAACAAAAGCTGCATCGCCAAAGCCCGCGTAATCCCGTTTGAACCGCCCAAAATCAAAACGGCCGTGTCGTTTGCAATGGATGTTCCGGCCGGTCGAATGAGCGAGCGCTGCTTGGCAAACAAGTCGTCGGCGACCCGCTGACCATCTTTAGCGAGCGCACCGACGATGGCACGCCTATCGGTTCCGCCCAGAGGCAACTTTTTAAAAACGGCAAGCTCCATAGAAAACACCTCTTAGCGGCAAACTTGTGCGGCGTCACTTGTGTTTAGGAGCGGGCTTCACTACACAAGGCCGGCAACATGAAACGAGTCCTCATCACCGGCGGCAGTGGATTTGTAGGCCGCAAGCTGATCACAGAACTGCTTGCGCGGGGCGATCATGTATCGGTTTTTTCGCGCAATGCGAGAAAGACGCGGGCGGAATTACCGCTTCAGGTGCGCGTAATCGAATGGAATCCGGCGAAGGTTGGACCTTGGGCGGACGAGCTTTCGGTGGTTGACGCGGTGGTGCACCTGGCCGGCGAGAATGTGGCTCAGCGCTGGACAGACAAGGCAAAGCGCGCGATTGACGAGAGCCGTTCAGGGTCGACGCGCGTGCTGGTTGAAGCGATGTCACAGGCCAAGCCCAAGCCCGCCGTATTGGTGTGCGCATCGGCAGTGGGCTATTACGGTCCGCGCCCGGGCGATGAAGAGCTGGATGAAGAATCGTCGCCTTCGAACGATTTTTTGGCGAATGTGGTGGTGAAGTGGGAAGAGGCGGCGCGGGAAGCGGAGCAGCACGGGATACGGTCGGTGCAGATGCGCATTGGCATTGTGCTGGGCGAGGGAGGCGGGCCGCTGGAGAAGCTGGTGATGCCCTTTAAGCTTGGGGTAGGTGGGCATGTAGGGGATGGCAAACAGGTCATCAGTTGGGTACACCGCGATGATGTGGTGGGGATGATCATCATGGCGCTCGACAACGAGGGTGTGAGCGGACCCATCAACGTAGTGTCGCCCAATCCAGTAACAGGCAAAGAGATGGCGGATGCGATAGGCGTGGTCATGGGGAAGTCGTCATGGTTGCCTGTGCCCAATTTCGCGCTTGGGCTGGCGATGGGGGAAGCATCCGTCATTGTGACGACGGGGCAGCGGGTGATGCCGAAGCGAGCCGTGGAGCTTGGCTACGAGTTTCATCAAGCGAGGCTTGTGCCGGCGCTGGAGTCGATTCTGGGCAAAGACGCCTAGGGATTGGGCTTTCGCATATACCCAACGCGGAAAAATTCTTCTTTTCTTCAATTTAAAAAAGAATAAGCCGTATGCTTGAATGAACGCCGTTGCTCCACTGGAGGCGTTCCTCTAAGAAGGGATGCCATACCCTTCCGAAAGGACGCCCCGGTGAAGGATGGCCAACGCGGTTTCGATCCCAAGCAAGATATTATTTTCGTCGACAGCGAGCGGAACGCGCCCGATGACAAAGACGAGGAGGGCTCGAAGATGCAGACGCAGCGGGATTTATTGGATGCGCCTTGGGTGACGCCTGAACTGAAAAAAGCCGTACTGGAGCTGGAGCGTCTGAATGCCGATCAGCGGGTACGGGATCTGTATGAGCGTCGTCAGGAAAAGGAGTGGCTGGAGCGCACGCTGATTGTGAGCGCCAAGATGGACGGGCATGAGCAGGGCCTGGCCGAGGGCCGAGCGGAAGGCCGAGCGGAAGGCCGAGCGGAAGGCCGAGCCGAGACAGCAACACGCATGTTGCAGTTGGGCATGTCCATCGAACAGGTGATCGCCGTGACTCAGCTCCCGCCCGAAGAAGTGGAACGCTTGGCCGCCGCTCAAGGGAAGCCACCCTCTGTTTAACAACCTCTTTTGAGTTCCGTTAACAAACCCGAGAGACCCTATGGAAACGAAAACCCACACCGGCGCCTGTCACTGCGGCGCTGTTCGCTTTGAGGCCAACCTCGACCCGGCAGGTGCCATCGCCTGCAACTGCTCTATATGTTCCAAAGCTGGGTACATCCTCGCCTTTGTCCCAGCTCATCAATTCAAGCTGCTCTCGGGCAGCGACGCCCTCAAAGATTATCAGTTTAACAAAAAACAAGTCCACCACGTCTTCTGCACCACTTGCGGTATCCACCCCTTCGGTACCGGACAATCCCCAGGTGGCGGCGAGACCTATGCCGTCAACCTGCGCTGTGTCGATAACCTCGACCTAGAAACGCTCGCTCCCCACAAATTCGACGGAAAAAGTCTCTGATCCTCACAGGGCGCTCTTGGCATCTCTTCGTTGTCCCATCCAATCCTAGTTCAGAATACACAAAGATCTTCTCTATCGACCAGCTTACCTGGTTTTTTCTTGCACGTTCTAGCAGGACTCCCTTAGCCTGCCATCATGAATGAAAGCATGTCCAACGCATCGAGCAGCGTTGATATCGCGCATCTGGCCTCTGCACCTCCCTCGCAGCACGAATGCGCCGCTTTGCGCGAAAGCCTCGCCCGGCCTCTGCCTGAAATTGCTCCGCGCTATTTCTACGATGATTTCGGTAGCGAACTCTTTGAGCGCATCACGGAGCTCGACGAGTATTATCAGACCCGTACCGAAATATCGATTCTCGAGCGATTCTGCGGCGAAATCATAGCGTTGGCCCGGCCGGAGAGGCTGGTTGAACTCGGCAGTGGTGCGGGCCGTAAAATCCGGCTCTTGCTCGATGCGTGGACGCACGCCGTACAAGGCGGCACCTGCACCATGCTCGATATCAACGAGTTCTTTCTCCGCCAGTCCATCGACTGCCTCAGCGCCGACTACCCAATGGTTCGATTTAGCGGTGTTGTCGGGGATTTTGTCGGGGATCTCAAACGCTTGGGGCCTGCTGGGCGGCGGCTTTTCATCTTTTTTGGGGGTACCATAGGTAACTTATATCCCGATGAACGAATCGCCTTTCTGCGTGAAATGGCTGCGGGCATGGATGGAACAGATGCCTTCCTGGTCGGTGTCGATCTCGTGAAGAGTAGGGCTCGTCTCGAAGCGGCTTATGACGACGCGCAAGGCGTAACCGCAGCCTTTAACCGCAATATGCTAACGGTGCTAAACCGGCGTTTCCAAGCCAATTTTAATCCCGAGGAGTTTGCGCATTGTGCATTCTACGACACCGAAAATGCATGGATCGAAATGCGTCTGCGCGTCCAAAAACCAGCCCGTGTTCATATAGGCGCGCTCGATCTTCATCTCGATCTAGCCAAAGGCGCCGAAATCCGCACCGAAATCAGTTGCAAGTTCACGCGAGCCTCACTGGCCGCATCCGCTTGTGCCGCCGGTCTTCGCATCGAAGGCTGGTACTCGGATGCTGAAGAGCTCTTCGCCCTCGCGCTCCTTCGAAAGGCGGCCGAATAATGTCAAACATGGCCTATTTTCGCGAAGCATTTGAAGCCGCGTGGCGCCGTTCCGACGAACTCTTCGCGCTCATCCCAGAGGAAAAATGGCTTGAACGCCCCATCGGGCTGCGCCATCCCATTCTATTCTACGTGGGGCATCTTCCGGCCTTTGCGTGGAATCAGGTCTGCGGCGGTGCCCTTTCGGCAGGTCATCTCAATGAAAAACTCGACAAAATCTACGCTCGCGGCATCGATCCCGAAAGCGATGCGAAGGCCAAGGAACAGAGCATTTCTGTTTGGCCCACGCCCAAAGAAACCCTGGCCTACCGGGATCTGGTGAGAACGCATATACGGCGGCGAATTCCGGATATTCTCGTCCCGAGCGACGATGTGCTCCGCGAAAACGGCCGTGTCTTGCATCTCGTCATCGAACACGAGCTCATGCACCACGAAACCTTGTTGTATATGTTGGCCGAATGTCCAGCGGGTTTAATTACCCGTCCGCCGCATATTCCCCCCGCCGAAGGGGGACCGGGCCTTGCCTCGAAACCGGCGCGCGTGGAAGCGGGCGAGGCTGTTGTCGGCGCGAATTGGAACGATATTCCCTTTGGCTGGGACAATGAATTTGACCGCTTAAGCGTAAGAGTTCCCGCTTTTGAGATCGACACACTCCCAGTTCGAAACATCGATTGGCTTCAATTCTTTAGGCAGAGCGCTTCCCCCGAACATCTCCTTCCCCACGGCTGGATTCGCGATAAATCGGGTGGCTTCGGCATAAAAACCTTATTTGGCCCTATTCCCTTTGAAGCAGGCGAGGGATTTCCCGTGCAAGTATCGGGCGAGCAGGCCCGGGCTTACTGCGCATGGAAGGGCGGAAGACTTCCCACCGAAGCCGAACTCCACCGCGCTGCTTATCATGCTCCCGACGAATCGCTGAGAGCCTATCCCTGGGGCGATGAAGCTCCCTCGGAAAAACACGGTAATTTTGGTTTTCGCCGCTGGTATCCAACCCCCGTTGGTCTATTTCCCCAAGGCGCGAGCGCATGGGGCGTCGAAGAACTCGTAGGCAATGGATGGGAATGGACATCGCAGCCCTTCGAGCCTTTGCCCGGCTTCTCGGCCTGGGCGCGTACGTATCCCGGCTATTCGGCGGATTTTTTTGACGGCGCGCACGATATTGTCTTTGGAGCCTCCTGGGCCACCGACGATAAGCTCACAAGGCGGAGCTTTCGCAACTGGTATCGCCGCAATTATCCTTACCCGTTTACCAGTTTCCGCGTGGTTCGAGACCTATCTCGAACCTAGAAGCTACTAGAAGCCAAACGATGATCAAACTCGAAAACGTCACCAAACGCTATGGCTCGGAAGTCGCCGTCGATCGCGTCTCCTTTCAGGTCGAATCCGGCGAGCTTCTCGCCCTTCTCGGCGGATCGGGCTGCGGAAAAACCACCACCTGCAAAATGATCAATCGCCTTATCGACCCAAGCTCAGGCACGATTTGCGTCGCAGGTGATGATGTGATGAATATTCCCCCTCATACCTTGCGCCGCCGCATTGGCTATGTCTTTCAGCGCTTGGGCCTCTTTCCCCACATGACCGTTGCCGAAAATATTGGCATCACTCCCCGCCTCCTCGGCTGGGAAGAATCCCGAATTCGAGCCCGTGTGTCCTCCCTCCTGGAACTCTGCGAACTCGATCCGGCCTCCATGATGCCCCGCTTTCCAGCCGAACTATCCGGCGGCCAGGCTCAGCGGGTCGCTGTCGCCCGCGCCCTCGCCGCCGAACCGCCCGTCCTGCTGCTGGACGAACCCTTTGGCGCCCTCGATCCCCTCACCCGCGAGCGCCTTCAGGCTTCCTTCGATCGCATTCGCAGACAACTCGGCCTCACGGCCATCTTTGTCACGCACGATATGGTCGAGGCCATGACCCTGGGCGATCGCGTCGCCGTCATGAAAGAAGGCCGCCTGCTTCAATGGGGCTCCTTTCAAGACCTCGCCCAAAACCCCGCCGATCCCTATGTTCAAGAACTGGTTTCGGCCCCGCGCCGCCAAGCCGCCCTGGTGAATTCGATATTCGGGGCAGAACACGCACAAGTCAGCAGCTTGCCTTAGTCCTCTTTCGAATTGTCCGCCACCGATGGGGGAGCCGGAGTATCCCCCGGCAACTGAGCCTCCGATGCCGGCCCCTTCCTATCCAATATCCTTGCACGCCTAAAGTCTGCCGCCACCACAATCAAAAACAAAAGCAGCGAAAAGGTCCCAAGCGCCTGACTCAGCGACATGGCCACAATCACGGGCAAAGGCTTGGGATACACAAGCGAATACACCATCATCGCCAGCGCCAGCAGCGTCATATAACAAGCCCAGCGCAGCTTTCGCTCCGTGGATGAAAGAGGTTTTTTCATAGCGCTTCCCCTCCTTCCCTCGACGCATGAACAGGCGCATTGGCTTCAGACGCCCCCTTCACAGGATGAGGCGGACCATGACACCCCTTTGCAGCGCAGCTCACTTTATCCCCCTTCATCATCTCGGCATGAACCTGATGCGCCATGGACATCCGCTTGCCCGTTTGAGGATGGCATTGCATACACGTCGTGTTGGAATAGGGCTTGTACAGCTCGGGCTTCTTGTCGGGCGAACTCCAATCATGCGCATAATAGTCCCAAACATGGCGCATGCCCCCAAGTTTTGTATTGATGGTCCCAAACATTCCATAATCGGCATGACAAGTATAACAACTCTCATGCCCGAAATAGCCCGTCCGGGTGTGAATGGCCGCAAGAGAATCGCTCTCGGGATTCTGCGCATCCTGCACATAAGGCGTCATCACATGGCACGATCCACAGAATTCGCGCTTCTTGGTTGCCTCCAGGTTGGCGTAATTACCGAGCAAAGCGGTTGCAATGGGGAGAGGTCCCAGCCCGAAGAAAAGAGCCAAGCGGGTATTGCGATCGAGAGCGGGGCGGCGGAAGAGATAACCGATAAGCAGCAGAGCGGCGAGCCCTCCCGCCGCGAGCGCGCACAGGGTGAGCATTTGAGAGGTGTCAGCCATTTGGCCGGCATCATTGCATAAAGCGTTCCGTGCTGTCACATCGAAAACGAAGGGCAAGGGCATTTTTTCTTAGCGAGCCGGCGCGCAAAGAATGCGCGGCGCGCAAAATTGGGGAGGAAGTGCAGTAAAGGCCCAGTGTTGGAAAGGTACACGAATTTTTGGATAGGCTTTTCGGTGCAATTTTGCTCTTGTCAGCGTCCTTCGATATTGATTAGTGTTGCCCGAGATTTTCATCCAGGATTTTTTAGATTCGGCGAGTTTAGACCTCCATGCACAATAACCCGCGTATTTCTGAATGGATTTTCCCTTGGGCCGCGCTCGGTGCCGCCATCTCCATCTCCACACCGGGTTGGGCAGACGAAGCGCCTGCCGTTTCCTTACAGTGGATTCGCGGTTCAGGCGCCGCTGAATGTCCCGACCAGGCAAAACTTGCGCGCGAAGTGGCGGCCCGTTTAGGCCGCGATCCTTTTGTTGATCATAGCCCTAGACAAATCGTCGGATCGATTGAGAGGCACAATGGAGTCTTTTCCCTTCAACTGGACGAACAAGGCCCAGATAATCATACTGTTCCAATCACCCAGACCAGTTCCTCACCGAACTGCGATGCCATCTTTGCCTATACCGTGGTGGCTGTCTCTATGATCATCGCCCCTAAAGCTTTGGATACCGCTCCGTCGTCATCCATACCCCCGATCACGCAAGAACCCTGTGCTCCCCCCGCGCCGGCAATCCCCGCGCCGCCTCCGGTCATTCAAGTGATATCTCCCCCTCCTCCTGTTCGGCTATCCCTATTTGTTCAAGGGAGTATCCTTCAAGGTTTTTTACCGGGCCTCACGCCCCAATGGGGAATTGAGACACGCGCGGGCGGGCATCGCTTTGAGGCATCGCTGGGCCTGTTTCAGACAAGCGAAAGACCCAGCGCCGATGGAGCCTTTGCTTTTCAGAATTACGCGGGCTCGCTGGGATTATGTGTTCGGGCAATCGACTTGGCCCCGGTGTCCTTGTGGGGATGTGGACATGCCTGGCTTGGCGCTATTACACTGGATTTGGTCGATTCATTAAACTTCTCGTTGACGAAAGATGGCCCTTTCCTATGGTTTGGAGCTTCGCTTGCTCCCCGCCTGCGGTTTGCTCTCCCTCGATCTGTGCTCATTGAAGGGGGAACACATGTTTTGCTAAATATACCTCCTCGTGGATTCAAAGGTGGGACCAAAGATGAGACCGGCAAACCCCGGGTTATAGATATTTATGTTCAAGATCGGATAAATATCGCGCCATTTATCTCCCTAGGCATTTCGATTCTGTAAAAACGGCATGCGCTCTTGCGTTTTATCGAAGGAGCAGAAGACGCCTGGGCAATAGGACAAACGACAGCGTGCGCAAGACATTCAGGCGTGGGTACGCGGATGCAGCGCTTGCTTAAATGGGTAAGGTCCATTGGAGGAAGACATGGGCAATAGGCGTGGTATTTTGTGTAAAAGACTATTTGTTCTGAGCATGGGCCTGGTATGTACAACGGGGCTTTTGGGCTGCGAGCCGATCGATGAAAGAGTCGCCGAACGCATTGAAAACTGCAGGGACCTGGAGGGATGCGTTTTTGATCCGGGGGACCAAGGAGACGAGCTTGGATGCCGAGCGCCGGAAGCCAAGCAGCTTCGCCGCAGTACACTGGGAGTGTTCACCTGTTGTGTCACGGGAGCGCATGAATACCTGCGATGTGAAGTAGGAACCGGGCCCCGAGGGGATCTTGTGGATGGGAATGGGCAATCGAGGGCACCTATCTGGAGATTTGATGATAAATCCCCCATGTTTCTAGGCTGGGTCATTGGCCGAAACTGCGCGAAGGATGTGGAAGACGTGAAATTGCGCATTCTAAACGCCGATACCGAATGCGTGCAAGAAAATACAAGCTGCGGGATAAGCGAGGAATTTATTATCCCAGATATGCCGTGTGTTGCCGACGGTACAAATCCAAATTAGTGAAGGATTCTTGATGTTGCTGGCAATAGCTTAAACAACCACCGTGCATATCCTCAAGCTTAAGCGCATTGTTCAATGGGTTTCCAGGTCCTTCTCGGATACGCCCGGGGAGGGCGGCGCGCCTCCATTGAATGTGGCCGATGTCCACCGGATGCATGCCAATTTTGTGTGGAAATCCCTGCAGCGTCTGGGCGTGCATTTCAACGATTTGGAAGATATGCAACAAGAGGTGTTTGTCATCGTGCACCGAAAGCTGCCCGGCTATGACGCCAGTATGCCGATGAGCGGCTGGCTCTTTGGCATTTGCCGCAAAGTCGCCGCGGCCTACCGGCGCAAGGCGCACAGGCGCTATGAAGAAGCAACTGGGGAATGGGATGATCAAGCGGATCTAAAACGGCTGGACCCGGAGAAGGAGGCTGAAAGCTCCCATGCCCGCCGCCAATTGGATCTGCTCTTGGAACGCTTGGATTTAGACAAGCGGGCCGTTTTTGTGATGTTTGAGATTGATGGTCTTTCTTGCGAAGAGATAGCCGAGCAGCTTGGCGTGCCGGTGGGCACGGTCTATTCGCGCTTGCACACGGCCCGGAAAATCTTTCAAAAAGCAGTGGAAAAGAATCAAAAAGCCGTTACAGCGCCGCCGCCTCTATGCCATGGAGACTTGGCGGTAGCCATTCTTTCACCCAAAGAGCAGAAAAGAGGGGTATTGCCATGAAATCTTCGCAAACTCCCAAACGCTGGACCGAAGCCAAGTCCTCGGCACCGCCTGGCATTGCCCAATGGCTTTCATCCGTAAAGCCCACGCGCGACATGAGCGAAGCGGAGTATGCTCGTTCATTGTCCCGGGTTGCTGAGCTTCTACATCCAGGAGCGGCAGGGGGAGGGTCAGGGGCCGGGGGAGCAGGTCCAGGCAGCGGGGCGGGAAGCGCGGGAGCCTCGGCCAAGCTCGGCGCGGCAGGTGCGGCAAAGGCCAAGGTTGCGGCGGCCTTGCTTGGCTTGGCGGCGCTTGGAGGGGGCGTTTTGTGGAACGAATCGAACGGCGACTCCACTCCTGCAACTACATTGGCCCAGCACCAAAAAAGTGCGTTGCCAGCGCTTACACGTTCGCCCAAGGACGAGCCTGCACCTCCGCAAGAAGGCCATCCCGGTACGGTTGTGGATGTAAACGCCCTTCCCGATGCCGTTGATGGTTCAAGCGAACGAAACTCAAAGGTGCCTGCTGCACAGCCCAGCACATCGGCCGCACCAGAGGCCCAAGCCACCGAGCCCGATACGCTTGGCGAGGAAATTCGGCTCATTGGCGCCGCTGAGCGGATGGTCGAGCGCGATCCCAAGACCGCACTCTCCTACCTGGAGCAACATGCTCAATTGTTTCCCGAGGGAAAGCTTCGCAACGATCGCATGCTGCTCAAGGCGAGGGCACTTGTAAGACTCAATCGCCATTCCGAAGCCCGGGATATTGCCTCCACGATTCCACCGGAGAGTCTATTGGTCGCGAAGGCTCGCAAGAGTCTGGAAAGCCCCTAAACCTAATTTTAAAAGCCCCCCATTTATTTTTTGAAGGCCGACGGCTGAGGCGGGCAAAGAGCAGTTGTTAGCCCGGCCAGTCATCGCCTGGGGATGCGTTGAGGCCGAGCTTTTGTGTGCGGATCCCAAGGGAGCCCCTGCGCGCCATCCATGGAGGCGTGCCGGCTTGATCGGGCCGCGAGTGTCTAAATGCCTGCGGGCAGAGAGGGCGTGTTGCACCCGAACGTGCAACGCGCTTAAGGGGAAAGGTGTATGCGAAGAAGGCGAATTGGCTTGGAATACGCGCTGTGTTTTGGAATGTTGATGAGTCTGGGAGGATTTTCGGCCGCATGTAGCACGCCGGCTGGGGGAAATGGTGCCGAGCCCGCGTCTCCTATGGAGGGCGTGGGTGGCAAGCCGGAACCTGGTGGTACTGGCGGAACGGGCAGCTCTGGGGGAGAGGGAGGCCAGCCTAATCTTCCACCTCCCGATGGCTCCACGGGTTTATTGATATCTATTCCTCCAACGGATAACCCGGATATCGCTCAATTTTTATTTAGCTATACCCGGGTGGAATGTTATCCTGGGGAACCCTTTATTCCCGTCGTATATGAAGCCTATGAGGCGCCCCTAAATCAAGGCCCAAGCAATCCGGCGACAGACCATTTTGAACCGCTTGAAGCGGGATGTTACGATGTTATGGTTTTTGCGATGGACAGCAATGGCAACCAAGTGCCCGAATGCTCCGTGGACAGCTTTCCCGCCGTAGTTTTCGATAACAAGACCACCGAGGTCAATTCTCTTATTCAATGCAATGGCGGTCCCGGCACAGGCGGTATTAATACAACGGTTTTTGTCAACCAACCACCCTGGTTTAGCGATGGTAATTACGATCCCAACAAATGGGTAAGCGCCTGCGAAACCCAAACCATCTGCGTTTCCTTTACCGATCCCAACAAAAACAATATCGAGTTTGTATGGACCCAAGTCGGCGGTGTTCCCTTGGCCTCTGGCCCAACCCCCATTTTGATGAGCCATGTCAAGGTTGGGGGCGAGACCACCGAATGCGCAACGCTTCAACATGCGGGCCCAGGCAAGGTTGAACTGCTGATTACCGCCTATGACTTAATGCCCAATCCCAACGGTCCAGGCGAAATCCGCGTGGAGACCTATCTTCAGCAGAAAGGGCTTAATTACACATCCCACGACACCATGCAAATGTTCTCATTTGGCATGCCCACGGATGCATGTCCCTGCGTACCCAATGCCGAAGTGTGCGACGATATCGACAACAATTGCGATGGCACAGCGGACAACGGTATTTCCTGCGCTTGTATTATCGGCGAGAAACAATCGTGCTACACGGGCCCGGCCAATACGCTCGGCGTTGGAAATTGCATGGCGGGCTATAAAGAATGTCTAGCCAATGGAAGCGGATTTGAAGCCGCCTGTCACGATGAAATCAAGCCTGCCGTCGAAATAGCCGATGGACAGGATAACAATTGCAACAACTTCATCGATGACAATGCCCCTTGTGTCTCCGGCGCTCCTTGTTATTTCGGTCCCAAGAATACCGACGGCATTGGCATATGCAAGGGAGGCACCCAGGTCTGCAAGGCCGATGGCACATTCCAAAGCTGCATGGGCCAAGTCTTGCCCCAGCCCGAGATTCCCGGCAACAATATCGATGAAAACTGCAATAAAATCAAGGACGACGGTGGTGGGGGAGGCGCCGAGATCTGCAACGGCGTGGACGATAACGCCAACGGCCAAATCGATGAAGGATTGGGCACCAAGACCTGCGGCGTCGGAGCATGCAAAGTTACCGTTCCGGCTTGCTTAAATGGACAGGTTCAAGTGTGTACGCCGGGAATGCCCACGCCTGAGATTCCCAACAACGGCATCGATGAAAACTGCGATAATATCATCGATAATGTCGGCGGCAGCGAAGTCTGCAATGGAATCGACGACGATGGCAACGGCCAAATCGACGAAGGGCTAGGAAACCTTCAATGTGGAACCGGCGCATGTCAAAACACTGTTGCCGCCTGTCTAAACGGACAGTCCCAAGTATGTGTACCCGGCATGCCCGCGCCCACCGATGCCTGCGGCGATGGAATCGATAACGACTGCGATGGCCCCGTCGACGAAGGCTGTGTCTGCTCACCCCCGACCCCCGAGGTGTGCGATGCCAACGGCGTGGACGAAGACCATGACGGTTTGATCAATGCCGACGACAACAGCCTCACCTACAACGGCTTCCCCGCCTTCTGTTGCCCCACGGGTTCCGAGGTTGTTGACGGCAAGGACAACGACTGCAATGGAATGATCGATGAGTATGTGCAATGCATTCCCTCTC
The DNA here is from genome assembly GCA_964537685.1 of uncultured Polyangiaceae bacterium. GTDB lineage: Bacteria > Myxococcota_A > Polyangia > Polyangiales > Polyangiaceae > CAZICM01. Next base: position 66,499 of record CAZICM010000036.1, on the reverse strand, counting down.
TCCCTCAAAACCAAGAAGCCCCCAATGGCATTGACGATAACTGCAACGGTTTAATCGACGAAGGCGCGGGCTGCACCTACAGCGCCGAAATCTGTGACAGCGCCGATCAAGACTGCGATTTGGTTCCCGATAACGGCCTCAACTGCGGCTACGAAGTCTGTGGCATTAACCATCCAGGCACAAACCCAGGCGTCCTCAAAGACCCGAGGGTTGGCTATGTGGTCTCGACCCACTTCGCCTTATCCAACTACTTTGGCGCAGGGGATTACCCGGGCGTACGCTACAATAGCCTTCCCATGGCGGTAGGCAGCGGAAAATGGTACTGGGAAGCGCCGGTTTCATGGAACTATGCAAGCCCCTGCATTGGCGTCGGCACCACCGACACACCGCTCACGGGAGATACTTCGCTTTCCAACCTTACCGATGGAGCTTGCCTCCAGCTTAGCCCAGATCCTAACGGCGGCTACGCGGGATATCTCTACCCCGGGGGCACCCAAATTGTCTCCTGGGCCAATAAAGCTCCAATGGGCGCGGTGGTTTCGGTCTTGGTGGATATGACCTGCGGCTCCGTCACCTTCTGGGTCAACGGCGACGCGGCCACCGGTGTCTCCGTTCCCGTGCCCCTCACCGCCAACAAGACCTATTATCCCATGGCCTGGATGCAAGATAATATCTACTCATATTATGGGTATCATTACTGCAGCACCTACGATGTGACCAGCCTTAATTTTGGCCCGACCTTCTTTAACACCAAGCCCGCCGCCTATCAACAGCACTTCTAATTGTTCCACATTGTGTAGAAATGCTCCGATCAACATCGAAAAAACGCCCCCATCCTTGCCTTCTTCACTTTTTCTGAAGGTTTTCGATCTCCATCCGCAATAGCCCTAACAATGAAGGTGTGTCTGTACACTTCGAATGTGCTACCCACATCAAGTGTGCGAACCCTGGGGCTTTGAATCAGCGTATGGAGAACCACATGAAAAGAAGATTAAGGCATTGGTGGGGGATGGGGGCTATCACCCTGGCGCTTCTCGGCTGCGATCTCAAGTCGGAGACCATTGCCGAGAGCATGGTGGATGGGGGAATGGGTGGCATTTGGAGGAATGCTGGGACTTGGAGGAATGGGTCAGGGAGGAGCTGGGGGGCAAGATGATAATTCAACTCCTGGAACCCTTCATGTCGTTGTTCCGGCGACGCCGGGTACGAAAATCGCACAATTTGAAATCACCTTTTCACCCCGTGAGTGCACGGTATTTCCAAAGGTGCCCGGCGCTCCTCCAAGCCAAACGGCCAAGTCCACCGGGGTGGAGATCGATTTCTATCAAGACCTGAAACCAGGTTGCTATAGCGTCCTTGTCACCGCGCAGGATATCAACAATAGCCAAGCCGCAGGCTGCTCCTACGATCTCTTTGAAGTGATTATCCCGCCGGGTGTACTCGCCGTTCACAACGCGCTTATCCAATGCAATGATGGTCCAGATGATCCGTATATCCCGGTATCCATTAATGTGAACTATCCACCGAGCTTTAAACAAGTGGACTATGTGAACTCCGAAATGTGGGCGCCTTTTTGCGAAAAGCAAACGATATGCGCGAGCTTCACCGATATCAACGAAGACGATCTCGAATTTGTATGGCATCCCCCTTATGGCATACCTCTCATAAGCGGCCCCACCATGACATCGCATACCAAAATCGGATCCGAAATTACCGAATGCGTCGAGATTACCCATGCGGGGCCCGGCAAAATCGGGCTTCCTTTCACCGTTTACGATATAATGCGGGAACCCGGCGGGCAAAATAAAATCCGCATTGAAGATTTTTTGATTTCAAAAGGTATTCCCTATTCTTCTCATAGCGATATGCAGCTCTTTTCCATGGGTATTCCCTCCATGAGCTGCGCTCCCGTCAAGCACGACGAAATCTGCGACGGCATCGACAACGATAACGACGATACCGGTTCGGCCGACGAAAACCTCGGATGCGTATGCACCATCGGGGAAAAGCAGCCCTGCTATACCGGCCCCGCAGGCACTAAAAATATAGGCCAATGCAAAGGAGGCTATCTGCTTTGCAAATCCGATGGAAGCGGTTTTGACTCGGTATGCCATGACCAAGTGACCCCCGATTTATATGAACAGCCCGACGGTATAGACAACGATTGCGATGGATCCACCGATGAAAGCGCCCCTTGCATTGACGGGCATCAATGTTATTTCGGCCCTCCCCAGACCCGCGATGTTGGCGCCTGCAAGACAGGTATGCATCTATGCAAAGCCGACGGCACCTTCGATACCTGCTTGGGCCAAGTCTTGCCCAGCGGCGAAGTCCCTGGCAATATGGCCGACGACAACTGCAACGGCGAAACCGATGAACTGATGCCCGGCCCAGAGTTATGCAATGGCTTGGATGATAACTTCAATGGACTTCCAGACGAAGGCTTTGGCATTCTCACCTGCGGGTTGGGCGCCTGCCAAAATGCTATCGCCGCATGTATCAACGGGCAAGCTCAAGTCTGTGAATCCTTCCCGCCCCCATCGGCCATCGATTATTGTTTTGATGCCATCGATAATAACTGCGACGGCACCATCGACGAAAACTGTATGACCTGCCCTCCTCTACCCTCGCTGGAGATATGCGATGGAATCGACAACGATAACGACGGCCTGATCGACGCCGACGATAACAGCTTAACCATCAACGGCTTCTCCATTACCTGCTGCGAAACCAATGGCGGCGTCGAAATCGAAGATGGCTGGGACAACGATTGCGACGGCGCTATCGATGAACTGTTTACATGCGGCCCAACTCAAGAGGTCCCCGATGGAAGCGATAACGATTGCGATGGGCTTGTGGATGAGGGAACCGTCAATTGCCCAACAGTACCCGAAGTCTGCGACGGTATCGACAACGATTGCGACGGCACGGTTGACGACAGCTTAAAATGCGATTTCAATTTGTGCACCTATACCCAGGACGCCGAAGACTGTGACGGCAATCCCAATACATCCCTGTGGAACCCCAATGCCCTCCCCGATGCCCGCGTGGGCTTTAGCCCGTTTGGAACGACCAAGTTCAGCCTTAAACTCAGTTCCAATCCGGGCGAATATCCCGGCGTTCGTTACAATGGTCTCCCCATGAACGCCGGCAGTGGTAGATGGTACTGGGAAGCTCCCGCTACCTGGAATTATGTGAGCCCTTGTATCGGCTTGGGTACGGTGGACACCCCCAATGCCGGCGATACCACCCTATCCAACCTCAACGAAGCCTATTGTATTCGTCTGGAAGACGCGGGAACCGGCCTGATTGACGCCTACCTCTACCCCGGCGCAACCAAAATTATTTCCATGCCCAATCACAGTTCAATGGGTGCTATCATCTCTGTTCTGGTGGATATGACTTGCGCAACCGTCACCTTCTGGGTCAATGGAAGTGCTCCAAATGTCACCAATCCTCCCGCCGTTCTTGCCCTTACGCCCAACAAAACCTATTATCCCATGGCTTGGATTCAAGACAACGGGTATTCGTACAATAGTTACGCCGCGGGTTATGGATACGATGCCGTAACGCTGAACTTTGGGCCAACCTTCTTCCATTCCAAGCCCGCCTCCTATCAAAAACACCATTAGTCCCATCCCAAACCCTCACCCTCCAACATCAAGCGCCGGGAATGCCCCTTCGCCTAATGAAGCGGGTAGCCCACCCGCATGATGGACATGTGGATTTGATTAAAAACCCCTGACCATCAACTTCAAAAAAAGACCATTCTTCGCCCTTCGCGCCCAGCGCCCGGCATCTTTCGAATCTTCTCCCATTTTTGTTGACAGCATCGATTCATACGATAAAATGCGATGCCGTGACGACCGGTTCATTTATAGGAAGCATCAATCTTCACCGCGATGGCCGAAGGGGACTGCGGGCTCATATCGCAATTGTCGGGCCTCACCTCGAAGCCCTGACAGGCAGCGAGACCTTTCGGGTTCCCCTCGAGCGGTGCGAGATTTTCACGGATGGGTTAAAGATTGTCGTTCGCCATGAAGATGGTTCGCTGACCGTGGCGATCGAGGACGCGGAGTTCCTCGATGCGCTCGAAAAAGCGCGGCAAGGAAAGCTGCGAGGTCAGGTGCGGCGTATTCGAAGGGCTCGATGGCGCCGCAGGGCATTGGCGCATGGTGTTAAGGGCTTGCTCATTGTTATCCTCCTCTATTTTGTAGCGAGCGTACCCATTGCCCGATGGGCCGTTGCGGGGGGCGTTCCCACCTTGGTCGATCAAATTGGGGAATCGGCCTTGGTTCAACTGGGACTGCATAAAGATCTTGCTCCCCCGGTTGAGAAACAGCTTGACGATATTGCGAAGCAGCTTCAGCCGGCCAGCGCCTTATCGGGCCATACGCTGCGCGTCATGCTTGCGGGGTACACAGACGCCCGCACCTTTAACTTGCCTCCAGACCTTATCATCGTGACATCGGGGCTTGTTTGCGGGGCCGAGGATAGGCATGTGGTGGCGGCAGCAGTAGCGCTTGAACTGGCGCATTTGGAGATGCGCAGCGTGCGGCCCGCGCTGGTTTCGGCGGTGGACTGGTTCACACCCATCCATCTTTTGTGGGGAAGCGACACCAAGCTTCGGGAACGCATGCTCGATTATGCGGATGGGCGGCGCACTCCGGGATATACGAAAGAGCAAGAAGAAGAGGCCGAGGCGCGGGCGTTGGTTCTACTGAGAGAAGCGATTGCGCCGCTGGAATCGGAAAAAGATCTCGTCAAGCTTATCGGGCGCGTCCGGCAGCTTCAGAAGGGCGCGGAAGACAGCTCAGTCTCGCCGATAGCAAAGGGCAAAGACGAAGGAAACCTATGGTTTGAGGCGCGCAAGGAAGCGTGCAAGCTGATTGATGGGCTCTGAGGTGGGGGGAAGCGTTTTGCGCGTGCGGAGCCCTATCCCCCAATCCCAAACGCCTTCTTCACATCCTCCACTGGTTTTAGCAGCCATTGCGCCGCCTCGTCGTTGATACAAAACGAGCGGCTCAGCATCCGGTCGATATACAAAATCCCATGTAAATGATCGATCTCATGCTGAAATATCCGGGCAGGCCAGCCTTGGGCCTCGATGCGAACCGGTCGTCCAGATTCATCGAGCCCTGTCACGATCACCGAGCGCTTTCTCGGCACCAGTGCCGAAAATCCACTCACGCTTAAACAGCCTTCAAAAAAGGTATCTTCCTCTTCACCCACAAACTGAAGCTCGGGATTAAAGAGCACCGTCAGCGGAAAAGGCACCCGCCCCCGGATCTTGCGCTGATCGGGGGAAAGTTTGCTCATCAAGCTATCCTTATCCTCCATCACCAAGATCCGCAGCGGCACACCGATTTGAGGCGCGGCCAAGCCTACCCCAGGCGCGGCCCTCATCACTTTGGTCATGGTGGTGACGAGGCGCTTGACTTCAGGCGAGGCAATCTGTTCGGGCGTGACCGAGGATGCAGGTGTGCGAAGAACGGTCTTTCCAGTCTGAACGATTTTCGGTAGCAGCATCGGGCGGGATCTCGTGGGTTGAGCGATGCTTTATGTCAGTCCGCACCCGATTGCAATCAAGAAGTTCAGGGGCCTTGCCCGCGCGAAGGAAACCCGCCGGCAAGCGCGGCGTTTTTAGGTTTGACTTTCTTGAAGAGCCTATGTATAAGGCTAGTTTCGGCAATCGTCTTTCCTCGTGGCGGGAAGGGCGCGCGAACACCGGTGGATTTGAAATGGGTTCGACCAGAGAGGAGTCTCGATGAACGACGCGGGCAGCACAAAAAAGAAACCGTTTGATATAGATAATGAGGAAGAGCTGAACCTTCGGATCAATGCCAACCTCCTTGTCCCGTCGGCGCTGATCGCGCCGGCCACTTCCTTCGATGAATATGTGCGCCAGTTGATGATTCCAGTCACCGTGATGGAGCTTCACCGCAAGGTATGCCATATCCAGTTTTCGGCGTGGGAAGTGGAAGCCATCCGGCTTAGCCTTCAGAGCGGCCTTCTCGCGGAAATCCTGGCGCTGAAATATGCCCAAGACCCGTCTCATCCGCCCTATGTGCGGGTTGCATGCACTGGAAAGGGCGATTTCGATTACTTGGCCAAGAAATGGGGACATGAGTTGATCGAATTGGATGAGCATTTGGGAGACTTTGGGTCCCCCGCGATTTTAGAGATTTGGCCTGCGGGGCATTATTCACCCATTCACTCGCATGGAAGCACGACGGGCATCATTTACTGTTTAACGGGGCAGATTGATGTGATGGTGTATGATTCGCTGGCGTGGGATGCGAAGAAAATGGCGCTGATGACGCTGAGCCCCGGTCAATGTGCTTGGCTGAATGAGAAGTATTTTCCGGTTCACCGGGTGTATTGTCCGATGCTGGAGGGGACCTATGCGGCGACCTTTCATGTGTATTTAAACCAGAGCGAGATTGAAAGGGCGAGTCCCGAGGAAGGGACAAGGGACGTGTTTGATTTTGTCGATGAGGATGAGCCTCATGAGCCGAAGAAGTTTGCGACGTATTCCGATTTGTCGTGGCGGGTCCTACGCAAGGAGTTGGCTAAACTCGCGGCGAAACGGGGGCTGTAGGTTCCGTCTGGCAACGATTGTGATTTGCCCCCGTCGCATCTAGACGCCCGGGTATTTCGTTATCTTCAGCGCCCCCTCATTGCTTAACAAGACGCATAGTTTAGAATCCCCCAACACATCCGAGGTGCGCATGGGCTTTCCGTCCACCTCCATATCTCCTTTGACCAGGCGGATTCCATGGCTGTAGTCCGCGTAGGTGTCTTCATGAATGGTGGATAGAGGCTGAATCGCCTTGCCATTGGGCTCGTGCCAGCCATAAATCGCCACCTTCTTGTCTTTCCATAGCAGGCGGTTGGTGATCACCACGTCTTTTTTATGCCCCGCGATGAGGTCGTCCATTCCGCGGTTGGCCCGCTGGGCTTCTACATAATCATTGTGCCGCTTATAATAAGGACTTGTGGTCATCTCGGGGCAGGGTGGCATGGTCTTGGGCGTAAGCTTAAGCGCCGCCTGGGCGTAAATCAAATCGACCAGCTTGGCCGTTGGCAGCAGACAATCGTTTGCATTGGCAATGCGCTGCGCCGTCAGCGGATTCATGGGAATCCGAAGGAAATCGTCATCTGTGCCCACCGATAAGTAATCGGGGCTCACTTGCACAACGCCCACATGGGTCCGGCCTGTGGAATCGGTGGCCGACAGATGTACTTCTTGCCAGTTTTGAAGGAAAGCCGGTGCCGAGCCCTGGGTAATGGCGTTGAAAATGGCTTCTTCCCGAGCATTTCCGGCCATGGTGCGAATCTGTTCGTAGAATGCCGAACCGGTGAGGGGTTGAATGCCCACGGGAGGGATTCGATTGGGTGGTTTGCTATCACCCACTTCAACCAGCTTGGCCACTTCAAAATGCATTCCATCGAGCCTGGACGAGAAATGTCCTCCCCAATAGAAGCCGAGGGCATTTGCAATTTCAACAAGCTCCCGGACCGAGCCTTTTTCTCCGGCGCGGGCGGGTTCGCAGCCATAGGCGTTGTAGGCGGCGTTGATATCAAAGCCGGATCCAAAGGAATGATTGCTCAGGGCGGTGCGGCTGCCCCGTACAAAGCGGGGATTAAAGCAGCCCTCCCATGAAAGAACGCGGTCGAGGAGCCCGGCCCGCTCCCATGCAGCGAACAAGGCCCGGATTTGATCGGCGGCGCGGCGGTGACAAGTGACTTGTCCTTTGGCATTGGCGCCTTTTTTTCCCACGAGCTGGGGGACATCGATGGTCTGGATATTTTCGGCAACCCAATCCCCCAGAATACGGATATTTTCGGCGTTATTGGGCTGAGGATCGGGCGCGTAGCCAAACTTGCCAAAGAGGACTTCCCGTTCGGCGGGACTTAGATTCGAAAAATCCGGTTTGGGGGGCCAATTGGGGCCGTTGGTCTCGTCATTGTCGGGATCGGGGACATGGCCAAGTCCCAGGCCGATGGCTTTGGCGAGGGTTTGGCGGCCTACCACACCGTCATCATTGAGATTTTGGACGCGCTGAAAGGCTTTGGTGGCGCGTTCGGTATTGGCGCCGAAGATACCGTCGACGGTACCGGCGTCGAGATTTTGCCCGACGAGGAACCACTGCCATTCACTGACTTGGCCATCGTTTTGTTGGTCGCGCATGCCGCGCCGCAGAACTTGAGTAATCATGGGGGAATCCTTGTAAATAGGGAGACCCGTCATAGAAGCATGGGATATGCCACGCTTGGCGTATAGGGGAAGTGGAGATTGAGGGGGTGCAGGTCTTGCGCGCGGGCTGCAATCGATGCGGATTTTTAAAATGCGCCGTTGAGTCCGACGAATGCGCCTTGGGGAGAGGCGGCGAGCTGGGGGCGAATGTGGGCGGATTTGGGGGATGGAGACGATCGATAGCTTATGAGGACCCCTACCGAGCCGGCCAACAAGCCCAGGCCTAGACCCATGGTTAATCCGACGCCAAATTTTTTGTCTTCTTCCCCGAGGCTGCTCACATTTGCTATAGCTGCTCCTGCGCCTATGGACGCCAATGCCAAGCCACCGAGCACGTAGGCCGTCACCGGATTGGACGAGGTCTTTGGTGCCTCCCGCGCGCGGGGCGCGGGCGGCGCGGGTTGGGGCGGCGGAAGGATTTTGGGTGGTGCCAAGGGAGGCGCCCGAAGCCTTAAGGTCCAAACTTCTTCTTGGGCCAAGGTATGCTGCTCTTCATGAATAGGGCCATCCTTGAGCTGGGTCGTGACCGTGTGCTGTCCAGGGTCGACTGCATAGTCCGAATGAAGGGCTTCGCTTGTAAAGACAAGTCCATCCACCCGAACGACAATATTGGGATTCCAATCAGGTGGCATTTCAAAACGAATTTTTGGAATCTGGGTTTCGAGCTTTGCCACAGCGGTCGATGCATTCTTCAAGCGATCTCTATATTTTACTTGTTGTTCTTCGGGCAATTCGCCGACGGCGTAAATAAATTCTTGATAATGTACTTTGGCCGATTGGAGACGATTGAGAAGTCCTTCACATTCGGCCAAGGTGAAGAGCGTGCCGGGTTTCGCGTTGAGCCTGCGGCTTTCAACAAGTTTGCGATAGGCTTCTTCGTAGTGCTCATTTATCATATCCTTCACAGCAGCCTTGAAGAGCGTTGAGGCGAGATTCTTGTCTTCTTCGGATATCGGCGGTTCGTACTCAGGTGGGGTCTGGGCTTGGGAGTACGTGGGGTTTGCGATCCAAAGAAGGACGGACAGCACAAGTATTGGCTTTGTCTTCATGTTGATTCTCTTTGCGGGATTGGTGAACGACATGGGGGAAATAGGTTCAGTCATCGATCCAGTGCTTCGGGGGTTTTGTGCTTGATTTTTCGGGCTTTTTGACTGGAGCAGGAACCACGCGGGCGGTTGTAGAAATCGCCGGAGCCTCCGAGGAGCGAGGGGGAGGCGCGACTGGGTGTGGTGCTGTGAATGGGTTCTCCCTTATCAGACCTGGTGTCGCCATAGTAGGTGGAGGCGGGGGTATTGGATCGCCTGTCTGAGTCGGCTCGGCGCTGACCGCGGGCACAGGAACGGTGGCCGATGATGATGATGAAGGGGCGGGGTCCGACGAAGGAACAGCGCTCGTCTCTACCATGCTCCCCACGGGCATTGGGCCTTCAACGGTCTTTTCGCCGGGCGCTGTTATAAGCAGCGATGCCCCCAAGGCCACACCAAGCACGGCCGTGGTACTCCCCAAAAAGGCATAGGTGGCCAGCTTTCTCTGCTTCTGTTGAGCTGCCGCGGGAGCAGGCCCCATAATGTCGGGGAGACGGCCTTTGGCCACCGTGGTCTCCAGCGGCGATTTTTCGGCAATGGGAAGGGGGGATGTTTCTTTAAGCGGTGCTGGAGAGACGGGCAGATCCGCGGGCGGAAGAGCCGGAGAACAGGCGCGGAGCGATGGCGGGGGACGGATGGGCTCGGGCGATGAGGCTTTGGTCTGCGCCTGAAGAAAGGAAGGCAGGGGATTGGCAGCGCTCGGCGAAAAATCTAAAGGAAGTGCCCGCGTGGCAATACTGTCTTCATCGTCTCCCACCATGGCTTCATTGGAGATACTCGCCGCGTTGGCACTGGAACTGGAGGGCATCGAAGGCGGGGGCGGTGAAGCCGTCCGGTAGGAGCCCATCGCCGCTTGATAACCAAAACCCGCCGGCGCCATCAGGGCCGTCTCTCCCGCGCCGCCCTGCGGATAAAAAAGCGCCTGCTTCAGCGCCGAAATGGCTTCGCCAGCGGTTGTATAGCGCTGCGCCGGAAGGGCCGACGTGATTTTGGCAAACCATGCATCGAACCCCGAAGACAGCCGAACGCCCCGCCGGAACGCCCGCACCGAAGCCCGCTCTTGCGGTCCATGCATCGCCACGGCCGCAAAACTAAAAACATTTGCGCCCGCATCCGCTTCGTCGGCCCAATAAGGCTTGCCCACCAGCATCGTAAACGCAAGCATGCCCAGCGCATAGATATCCGTGGCCGGCGAGACTACATGATGGGTTTGATATTGTTCGGGCGCCATATACATCGGGGTACCGATGCTGCGTGTCGCATGCGCGCCGGTCGCCGTTTCGGCCACGAGTTTTGCGATTCCAAAATCGAGAAGTTTAATGCGCACCGAGCCATCATCGCGGCGGGTAACAAACAAATTTCCGGGCTTGAGATCGCGGTGAACGATTCGCACCCGATGAGCTTTGTCGAGCGCGCTCGCGGCCTGCTCTAAATACAAAACCACATCGGCCGCATTCAGCCTTCCGGCGCGTTTCAGCAGCGAATGCAGTTCTTCGCCGCGCAAAAACTCCATCACCAAAAAAGGCATTTGACCTGATTCATCGATGCCAGCATCGAGCACATCGACAACAAACTCGCTTTCGATGCGGACGGCGGCGCGGGCTTCGAGCCGAAAGCGTTCGCGCAGCTCGGCGCTTTGCACCATTTCGGGAAGCATGATTTTCAGCGCGCAGCGGCGGCCTGTTTCGGCGTGAATCGCTTCGTAAACCGTGCCCATTCCGCCGTGTGCGATGCAGGCGACGACTTGATAGCGGCCCGCAAATAGAGTTCCTGGATTTAATATGCGCATCTGCATTTTGCGTCTCTCTTGTTCGCTTCTATCATCTCGATAAATGGAAGTGAACAAGAAAAATGTTGCAATTGATGCGCGGGATGGAGCTCGATGAGAAAGGTCCTATAGAACCGCTGCGCTCCAGTTTGGGGCAGACCGCTGGCAGCGCACAAGGTCGCCTAGATACCCACTTCGACGAGTACGGCCTTGCAAATGCGCTGAATATCGATTGGATTCATTCCGACCAAGAAGCCTCGTTTGCCGCCGTTGATCAAGACCTTGGGCAAATCGAGAATGGTTTTTTCCATAAAGACGGGCATAGCTTTTTTGGTCCCGAAGGGGGAAGTTCCGCCGACCAAATAGCCTGAATGTTTATTGGCGGATTCTGGGGAACAAGGCGAAATCATTTTACAATTCAGGGCCTTGGCCAATAGCTTTAGAGATACCTGTTTATCGCCGTGCATCAAAACAATCAGCGGGGATTTATGTTCATCTTCCATCACCAAGGTTTTGATAATGGAATGCTCATCGGCGCCCAATTTTTCGGAGGAGAGCGCGGTGCCTCCCCGCTCTTCATAGGCGTAGATATGAACGGAGAAGGGAACCTTATGCTCCCGGAGGACGCGAACAGCGGGGGTGATGGGATAGTTGCTCATGATGCGCCACGGGCGTCTTTCGTACGCCGATCTAGATGCGAGCGCAAGATTTTTTTGCGCATCTGATCTATTATCCGAATAAACACCCGGGCGTTGTTTGGCACTCAGGTCTCCAAGCAAAAAAACCCTATTGCCTATATTTGTTGATAGGGCTATATGGCGTTGGACGCCTCAACGGTGCTTGGGATGAGAAGGAGGGAGGCGATGAAACGCTGGCGGGCATGGGTGGGGTTGCTGGGGTTGCTGGGGTTGGGGTGCGGGGTGCCGGGGGCGCATGTGCCGGGGGCGAAGGTGCCTCTACAAGCGCCCGTGGAGTGCCGGGTGGAGCCGGGGAAGCCTAGGTTTTGCCAGCCTGAGCGGCAATTGGGGATGTATGTGGTGGGATTGCCTCCGGGGCATGGGTGGAAGGTGGGGGATTGGGTGAGGTTTGACCCTGGCGAAAGTCGTACCGGAGGCTTTGGGGCAGTGCAGGAAGTGGGGGTGGATACCGCGAGGGTGAATGTGGTGGTTCAGGACTCTTCCACTTCGCTTGAGGGAGTGCTTGTCGAACGGTTTGAGACTGCCAATTCTAACTGGTACCATCTTGATGCTCGCAGCTTTTTTTTTCTTGTTGAGTCTGGCGTCCAATTCAGCCAGTGGCCTGATGGTCCGAACATTCCATTGTGGGATCTCCAAGAACCTACCTATGAGCTATGGCTACCTTTGCATGAGCGTCCCTTGTTGTACGGCTCAGACCTGACCATGTTGCAGCAGAAAGTTGTGCAATACTTCGAGCCTGGGTCTTTGGGTACAGCTTCGAAGATGTTACCATCATTCGCGTTGATTCGCACAAGCGATAAATCCCGACCCAACATTCAGAGAATCGCACAGCTCAACATACCAGACAAGCAGGACTGGATACGTGCACATGAGCAGAGCCTAGCTGCTGAGCCTAGGACTATCATTGTGCTAAATAGCCCACCGCAACCAGCTTCGATCGGCAAAGCAATGCCGTCCAGCGGCGCAAAAATGTGGGAACGTGCTTCGATCGCCCGAGAATTGACTGATCACCTCAGGGCCGAAACAGCCTATATTCCATTCATTCGGGTCGTGTCTGCAGACGGGGTCTCCATTGGGGAAGATCATACCGCCTGCACGATTGGCTGGAAGGTAGTATGTGATCGGCCGGACTGTGTTCGTCCCCAGTTCATCAGTGGATGGTGCATAAGAAGGTCTGAAGCAATTCGCTTGGAAGAGGCGACAAAGCTCGATATCGAAGGATGGACGGCAGCCATTCTTGGCCCGATCCTTAGTGGTGCTGGGTTTTATGGATCTGCCTTACCCTATCTGGATAGGGTCATTGAGCGTCGCCTGTTTGAGGGAGAGCAGCATAAACGGGCATTCAAGCTTCGCATTTTGGCCTTATTTGGGGAGAATCAGTTTGCTGCAGGGCGTGAGCAGCTTAAAGCATCTTTCTATTCGATGGATTCAGAAAAGCCTCGTTCTCTGGAAGAGATATTGGGTTTCAATGCTGCACCTATCGCACGAGCCTATCAACAAGACGCGAGCAACGCTTACAACGATGGCCGCTTAGAGGAGGCTCTTCAACGATATGGGCAACTCCTTGAGTCTCCCTACTTTCAGGGCGATCACCACCACCCGCGCGCTTTGAATAACCGTGCCAAGATCTTTGAGGGAATGGGCGAGATGGAGAAAGCCAAGGAGGAGTATTCCAAGGCATTTCGCAAAAGTCAATCTCTTGATAATGAAGGGGAGCGGTGGGACGCGCTGGTTGAACTCGGCCATCTCGATCTACTCCAAGGGCTTAACCAAGAGAACAGCGCGTTTTTAAAAGAAATTGAGGCGTCCCTCGATGCGAACGACATTCCTTGGGTCAAATTGGTGATTGTAAGTCCCCTGTTTGAGCTCTACCAGCGAAGGGGTCAACAACAGGAAGCCTGTATCCTGTTTCACAAGGCGATCATTCAGAACGATATTGACACATCCGAAGCTCGATCGCTTCAAGCCCAATTTGCCAAATGGCTGCTTAAACAAGGACGAATTCAACAGGCGCGAGATCTATATCAAACAGTTCTCGATGCCAACCGCTATGGGGAAGCCACAATCGATTCCCTGCGCGGCCTCGCCTGGATCTCCGCCCTCCAAACGCCTCCCGATTTGGACAAGGCCCGGGAATTGTCCAACGAATCCCTCGAAAAGAGCCAAGAATGGCGTAGCCTCAAGCAACAAATCGAAGCCAAGTATATCCTGGGCAAAATCGACGTCATCGCCCTGAAACAAAAACACCCTTCCGCTTCGCTGGAAACCGCAAGAAACCATTTCATGGGCTCCCTCGAACTCGCCCAGCGCATCCGCTACGTCGAAGGCCAAATCTCCGCCAATACGGAACTCGCCCTCCTCGACGCCCTCTATGCCAATAACCCCAGCGCCGCCCGCTCCCGTCTCCTGGAAACGCTTAAAATGGCCAATTCCATCGGCTTTCTCGAACGGCAAGCCGACGTGCTCCGCGCCCTGGCCACCGTCGAGGAAAGCGCAAGTCAGCCCGACCAAGCCCGCAACTACCGCCTAAAGGTCAAAGCCATCTATCAACAGCTCAACAGCCCCCCACTAATCGCCGAAATCAACACGCTTCTCGGCGAAACCCCCGCTCCGCCGCCTATAAAAAACCCCCTCCCCGATCATCCACAGGCCGACTACTGCCAGTGGCCTTTGGCTCCGGAATTAAAGGCGGCGCTGTTGCCGCCGAACCCGGAGCCGCCGAACCCGGAGCCGCCGAACCCGGAGCCGCCGAACCCAACGCCATCCCCAACGGCCTCTTCCCCACCTTCTCCGCAAGCGCCGCCCGCTGCTTCTCCTTCTCCTTAAGCTCGTTCTGAATCTCCTCCCATCGCTTCCGCTTCTCGCTGAGCTTCAATTCCAGTCCTTTCTTCTCCGCTTCCAATCCCTCCCGCTCTTTTTCCCCCAGCTTCCCAGTGCCTAATCGCTTCTCAACTCCATCCAATAATCCTTCCAATCGTCCAATCTCTGCCTGCACACTCCCCAGCTCCTCCATCGCCTTCTTGATCCCCTCCCCAAGCCCCGCCAGCTCCAGCGCAAGCGCCTCTCTCGCCCTGCTCTCTTCCTCGCTCTTCTTCGCCTGCTCCGCCGTGATCCGTTCCAGTTCCGCCTGCCGCCTAAAGTAAATGGCCGATGCTCCCAACCCGATGACCACCATGACCAAAATCACCAACATGGGCCAGTACCGCTTCGCCCAGCGATAGCCCAGCCCCACCTTCGCCCGGATTCGAGCCCCCCGGCTTTCATATCGCCGCAGTTCCCCCATCATTTCCTCTACGTTGGCATATCGCCGCTCCGGCTTGTATTGCGTCGCTTTTCGCACAATTGCCACAAGCGCCGCCGGATATCCTCCCAGATTTTCCAACGCCGGATCGTCCTCCACTTGGAGCCCAGGTGGACGCTCCAGCAGCAAATAATACAAAAGCCGCCCCAAACTATAGATGTCCGCCCGCTCCGTCGCCGTGTCCGCTTCCACCAATTGCTCGGGAGCCGCAAATATTTGCGTCCCCAGTCCTCCGCTCGGCACCGACAGCCGCGTTAAAAACAAAATATCCGCGATGTCAAAATCCGTAAGCACAGGATGCCCTTGGCTATCCAAGACCACGTTCCCAGGCTTGATATCCCGGTGAATGACGCCCATCCGATGTGCAAACGCTACCGCTTCGCCAATCTCGCACATCACTTGAATCTTCTTCTCAAGCTTCCAGCCTCTATCCTCCACATCCACCAAGTTCCCACCCGGCAGGTAGTCCATGGCAAAGGCTAGCCGGTCCTCCTCCACGCTTCGAATTCGAACGATGCTTCGAGGCGCGTCCCGGTGCTCCCTCAGCCGCTCCATGGCCGTGATGCTTCGCCTAAATCGATAGAGCATCCTGCCCTGGGTCAGCTTGTCCCGATGAAAAATCTTGGTGGCCCGGCTCTCCCCCGTCTTTAAATCCCTCGATTGCCATACCATCGCAAAGTTGCCACCTTCAATCTCTCGAATCAATTCCGTTCCCGCGATGCTTTGTCCCCGCTCAGGCATGGGCTTTTTCTTGAGTTCCAGCACATAGCCATCGATTTCTTTTTCCAATTCTTTGCGCCGCCCGGGTTCAAGCTTGTTCTTTCTTTCCCACACTTTTAAGCAGGTTTCAAGCTTCTCGACGATCTCCGTGGGGTTTGGTGGAGGTGTTTTCGGCGCCAAGGGCGTGGACCTCAGCAAGATCTCTTGGGCCATTCCAGTCTGCCGCTCCAAGAGTGCAGGTTTGTATTCTCCCGGGATATCGTTTAGGCCAGGAGCATTGTATCCAGCCCGAAAGGCATCCAATACCGAGCGTTCGTTCCCCAGGGCTTCATAGAACGCCACGGAAAACTCAATCGCGGCCAAGTCCGCAACGGCATCGCGCATTCCAATTACACAGTCAATATGCTCCGAAATCGCCTTGGCTTGGGATTCCGAATAGCAGGCATTCAAGACGACCAGCCTCACCGTGTCTTTAAAGAGGACAAAGAGCTCTCCCAAGGCTTCCGCGCTCACCGCCTTGATCTTGCCGTCTTCGCCTTCCATGAGAATTCCATCGGGATCGTTACCATGTCCGCTAAAATGTACGACTTCAGGCCGATGCTCGTACAGAGCCGCCCTTACATCATTGGGCCGGGCCGCAGGGCAGAATACGGTCTGAATCTTTGCCTTATGGTGCAGTGTCTTTAGCTTTTCGGCGATGGCTCGCCATTCCTTGTCCACTTCAAGCCGAACGGTGTCTTTAGGATTGGCCGCCACCAGCAGGATCTTCATAGCTCCCCGCTTATATCCGGTTTTTAAGCTTTGTACAAAAGAAAAACAATCTCGTTCCATCGTTCAAGCCTCGCATTGAGTTTATCAAGAGGGAATAGCCCTGAATTTTGTCTCAAGGTCTTTATTTTCGTTTCGCATCAGAAAAACTCTCCCCATCCGCCCTCCACTTCGGCTAGCGTGCGTCCATCATGACAAAGCCCTCCACCGCGTTGCGCTTTCGCTCTTCTGTTCGATTCAGGCCGCTGTTGTTTGCCCTCGCCGCCGCCATCTCGGCCGCGTGTTCGCCCGCGCCCCAGCCCAAAGCCTCACTCTCGACCTCGCCCTCGGCCCTTCCTCAACACCCTCCCCCCGCCGATACCGCAAAACCCCTTAGCCCCACCGAAACCAATATCGCCGCCTATATCGATGAACACCGCGAAGATGCCCTGGCCCTCCTCGAACAGGCCGTGAATATCAATAGCGGAACGCTGAACTTTGAAGGCGTGCGCAAGGTCGGCGACCTGTTCGCCGCGGAATTTCAGAAGCTCGGCTTTGACACCCGCTGGATTCCCATGGATGCCGCGCATCGATCCGGCCATCTGTTCGCCGAACGAAAAGGCAGCGCCGGAAAACGGGTTCTGTTGATCGGTCATCTGGATACTGTGTTCGAAAAAGATAGTCCCTTTCAACGCTTTGAGCGCATATCCCCCACCCTCGCGCGGGGACCCGGCGCCGTCGATATGAAGGGCGGAAATATCGCCATTCTCTATGCCCTAAAAGCTTTAAGCGCTGCCGGTGCGCTCGATGGAACGCAAATTGTCGTGGCCTTCACGGGGGATGAAGAAAGCGCGGGCGATCCTATCGAACTCGCGCGCAAGGATCTTGTCGATGTGGCCAAACGAAGCGATGCCGCGTTTGAATTTGAACAAGGGATTGGAGGCCCCAATAGCGTCACCGTGGCCCGGCGAGGTAGCACTTCTTGGACCCTGCGTGTACAGGCCAAACCCGGCCATTCATCGGTTGTTTTTTCCAAAGACGCGGGCGCCGGAGCCATTTACGAGGCATCGAGAATTCTACATCGCTTTTATGAAGAGCTTCGGGGCGAACCGAATCTAACCTTCAATGCGGGCCTTATTGTGGGAGGGAGCATGGCCGAGGCCAAGCCCGGCGGGGGACATGCATCGGGAAAACCCAATATTATTCCTCAAACCGCCATGGTGATCGGGGATTTGCGCACCCTTACGCTGGAGCAGCTCGCCGGCACCCAAGACAGAATGCGCCTGATCGTTGGCCAAAGCTTGCCCCAAAGCTCGGCTCAAATCCAATTCGAGAATGGCTATCCCCCTATGCCACCCACGGAAGGCAATATGGCGCTGTTGGGCGTCATTCAAGGCGTGAGCCGCGATCTCGGTTTTGGACCCGTGGATGTCATTGACCCAGGGAAACGGGGCGCGGCGGATATTTCCTTTGTGGCTCCCTATGTGGCCTGCCTCGCCGGTCTTGGGCCTTCCGGCGATGGAGCCCATGCGCCGGGAGAAAGTATAGATCTCAGTTCGCTGCCCCAAGTGACCAAGCGCGCCGCCCTCTTGGTGTATAGGCTGACGAGGCCGGGACCCTGAGAAGCCGGACTCTGGAAAGACTACACCCATGAAAACCCACGAAAAAAACCTTGAACCCAATCGGGAAACCCGCGAACGCTGGCTTCGCATTCTCGACGATTTTGTGCAGACTCATCTCGATGACCTGCATTCTCGTCCCGCCTTTAGCGAAACCTTTGCCCAGGGCCTCGAGATTGCCGATCACGTTAGCCTGCCCGTGGGCGAAGAACCTGTGGATGGGGGAATTGAATCCCTAATAGACCGACTAGCCCGCGCGTTTGATGCCTCCTTTGTTACACCCGGCCCAGGCTATCTCGCCTTTGTACCCGGCGGAGGAATATATGCCGGTGCCTTGGGGGATTATGTCCAAGCCTCCCTCAATCGCTTTACCGCATTGGCCGTCGAATCGCCTGCATTATGCCGTTTAGAGTGGGATATGCTCCGCTGGCTGATCTCGGAATATGGCTGGGGGGATAACGCGCTGGGTACCTTTACATCGGGGGCTTCATTGGCCAACACATCGGCCGTATTGACGGCGCGGCATGCCCATTTTGGAGATTCAGGCGACTTTCGCCGAGCATTGGCCTATGTATCATCGCAAAGCCATTACAGTCTTGCCAAAGCCCTTAGGGTGGTTGGAATTCCCGCGCACAATATTCGAAGCGTGGCCATCGATCGGCGCTATCGCATGTGTCCAAACGATCTTGCCCAGCAAATTCACGCCGATCGCGAAGCAGGGGCATCCCCTTTCCTGGTTGTATCGACGGCGGGCACCACCAACACGGGCGCGGTCGATCCATTGCAGGACATTGCGGCCGTTGCGCGGCGCGAACATCTTTGGCATCACGTCGATGCGGCCTATGGCGGAGCTTTTGTATTATGCCCCGAAGGCCGGGAAGCGCTTCAAGGCATAGAAGACGCGGATTCGATTGCGATGGATGCCCACAAAGGCTTATTTCTTCCCTTTGGCATGGGTTGTCTCTTGGTCCGGAACGGCGAAGCCCTGCGCGCGGCGCATCGCTACGATGCCGAATATCTTGTTGAAGCGGGAGCGGGTGAAGCCCCAAGCCCCGCGCATTTGGGACTGGAATTGACGCGGCCTTTTCGGGGACTGCGCTTGTGGATGGCCTTAATGCTTCATGGAGCGGGTGCATTTCGCCGGGCTCTTTCAGAAAAGATACAGCTTGCGCGCACCTTTTATGAGGAAATGGCGTCGGCGGTTCAAGCGGGGCTGGACGTGGAAATTGTCGATGCTCCCCAATTATCCATCGTGCCATTTCGCCTATCGAGGCGCGACGGCGAGCCGCTTTCGCATTGGAACGCGCGAAACCTCGCTTGGCTTGAGGCCGTCAATCGTAGAGGGCGGGTATTTCTTTCCAAAACGGCGCTGCCTGTCGAGGATGGAGACGCCATTACACTGCGCGTTTGTATTCTTTCGTTCCGGGTGCATCGAGAGCGGGTCATGGCGGGCTTGGAAGATCTGCGCGAGACCGCGTTGATGAATCGATAGGGTTCTTGCGGGGCGCAGAAAACCCTAGACGCCCCGCCCATTTTATGCCTAGCCTTCTGCCCATGATCGAAATTACCCTTTCCGGTCCGGGCAAAAACGCCCTCAGCAGCGCGATGATGCGCTTTCTTCTTGCCGAACTCGATCGGGCAAACGGCGCTCCTCTATTGATTCGAGGCGCGGGCGATGCCTTCTCCGCGGGCCTTAACCTCAAAGAAGTCCTCGATCTCGATGAGGTCTCGGGTCCTGCCTTTCTCCGCCTGCTCGAACAATGTATGACCGCCCTTTATCTCTATTCGGGTCCGACCGCTGCGTTAATCAATGGCCATGCGATTGCCGGCGGGGCTGTGCTTGCGCTGTGTTGCGATGTCCGAATTGCCGCCAATCAGCCCAGTACCAAAATCGGCCTCAATGAAGTGGCGCTGGGCTTGCGATTTCCCCCGCGCGTGCTGTCCATTGTCCGGCGCCGCCTTCCATCCCACCATGCCGAAGAGGTGTTGCTGGGAGCGGAGCTCTACTCTCCCCAGGGTGCGCTTCGGGTGGGACTGATCGATGCCGTGGCCGATGATGCGGATTTATTGGCGCGGGCGAGGCTTGAGGAACTTTCGGCGCATCCTGCGGGCGCATACGCGATGACCAAGCGGGATTTAAGGGGAACGGCCGCTGGACTGTGTCCAGAAGAAGAGCACGAAACGAGGCTCTCGGAGTTATTGGGACCATGGCGCTCGCCGGCTTTGCATCAGAAGATTAGGGCCGTGCTGAAACGGTGAGGCAAAGGCAGTCCCCCGCAACATTTGGCGGCTTTCTTGGCTAGAGTTTTTTTTCTTTTCGATTACGCCTTTGCACAGGCCGAAAAGGATCTAAATATTGAGGTATGAAAACTCTATCCCTTGTTCTAATGACTATTTTTTCGATGGGTGTGGCCACAGCGTGTAGTGATACCCATCAAATACCCGAAACCACCGGCGGAGGAGGAAGTGCAGGAGCCGGTGACGCAGGGGGTGGAAGCATCGACGGATGGGAGCCTTATACGGACCTACCGCCGGCACTTGCCCCTCCATACGATCCTCAACAAGACATTCACATCCACGGGAAGGAAGACGAGTATTCGCTCCGCGCTTTACTCATTCAGCGCGGATGGGGAGGGTCGCTACCCACCTCCTTACCACGCAATATTCCGGTGGTGGATGAGGATCTGGAAGGCGTGAGCGGTTTTCATTCGGCCGAACATTGGAAAACGTCGTACAGTTCATCCTTATATGTGCTCTATCCACCAGACTCGAATGGCCGGGCGGTCATTGTTCATCACGGTCATGTTGGCTACGCCTGGCGATGGATAGCCGGGGTTGGCACGCTAATTACCCACTTATTGAACCGGGGATTTGTCGTGGCTGCCATGCAGATGCCTCTTTATGGGTGGAACATTGGCCCCTGGGGATCTCACTATGAGATGATAGAACAATTTGGGGATGGAGCGATAGCCGAATTTGTTGGGCCGGTTATTGAAACGGTGAATCGTTTGCATGGCAATTATATCGACATATCGATGATGGGCCTATCGGGCGGAGGGTGGACGACGGTATTTGCGTCGGCCATTGATACGCGCATCAGGCGTTCGGCGCCCGTGGCGGGATCTCTTCCTATTTCCCACCGCCAAGCCTACGAGGAGATGGACGGTCCATATCCTGATAACGCTCAGCAGGACTATATGGCGATTTTTAAAGATATTTCCTATGAGGATCTTTATTTGCTTGGAGCGACGGAGGGGAGGGAGCAAGTGCAGATTAACAATCAATACGATGAATGTTGTTTTTATGGTGTGTCGGGATGGCTTTATGCGCCGGTCGTCCGCCAAGCCGCCTCGGGAGAATGGAGTTTTCATCTTGATGCAAGCCATCGGAAGCATCTTATTTCGTCCGAGGCCATGGTTGTGATTGATGAGCTATTGGATTAAGATCGAGATTTGGAATAAAGATAAACCTGTCGAGAACACAGGGCAACGCTACAATCTCCTTCCCCTCGTTCCCAATCGATCTCCCAGCATGTCAAAATCATTGACGCGGTAAAAGATATGTGAAAAAGGCGAACCAAGCGCGCCCACCATGGCCAATGAAACCCAAGGTGCAACCCATGGCTGTTGATGTGTTTATCTCGTATGCAGACAAGGATCTGCCCTATCTGCAAAAACTCGAAACCCATCTTGCCGCGCTTAAGCGTCAGAACATTCTGCAGACCTGGCATGCCGAACGCATCCGCCCAGGGGAAGATTGGAATGATGCCCTCGCCCGCTACCTTGAACGCGCCCGCGTTGTTCTCCTGCTCATCAGTGCCGATTATGTGTTCTCCGATGAATCGTATTCCCAAATGGAAAAGGCCATTCGGCGCGCTCGCCAAGGAACAGCATGTGTGATTCCTATCCTTATCCGGCCTTGTTATCGTCAGGGTTTGGCGATGGAAGGTCTGTTGATGCTCCCCAATCATCTCGATCCCATCAGTCAATGGCCAAACGAGGATGCTGCATGGGCGATTGTCACAGAAGGTATCTATAAGGCCATTGTTGTGCTCAACCGAGGTGAAACCGTCTCTCCCATGAGCATGCCTCCCTATGAACGTCCATCTGCGTCAATGAGCGGACCTCCATCCGGCCATGCCCATCCAACGGCGCGGATTTCTGTTGCGCCTCCCGCAGTGGTTTCAGTGAGTATACCTCCCCATAGTGTTCCCGCGCGCAGTGTGATGTTGACCCGTCCTCCAATGCCCGCTCCCGAGCCTGCGCAATCCAGACCTTTTCCATACCAGACTTTGGCATGGATCACCACAGCCATCGCCGCTGTGATGGGGATCTTTGTGTTGGCCTTTGAGTATTGGGACAATGCCGCAGCAGGGGAATCATCGGCCGAGGTGAATGCACTGATTCCCGAACCCACCCGCGCCCCGGCCGCTGAACCCGCGTCGAAGATAAACACCGATCCCCTGGGTCCACTGCCGGCACCGACCTTTTCTATTCCGCTTGGGGGTTTTGGTCAGCCCGAAAAATCCTGGGTTGAAGCCTATGGGGCAGCCATTGGCTCCGGCGACGTGGAACGAATCCTATCCCTCCATGTGCTTCCAACCCCCTACTTTTTCGCTGCGCGCGATCAAAGCGAGGCGCAGCTTCGCAAACGCTATAAAGGGTGGTATGACAGTGACGGACGCAATCGCCGCACAGGTTTTGATTCATGTTCGCTGGTGCATGTAGCCGACGATGGTTCGCGGGCGTGCCGCTGCATAACCTATGTCGATCCGCCATTTAAGACGAGTCCGTCGCGGGTGCCCACATGCTTGGTCTTTAGGAATGACGGGAAACTGCTTGCCCGCACGGAAATTGGAGCGTCGTCTTCCTGTCCACCGCGCTGAGCGTGGGTTGGGCTTATATCGCTATATGGGATGTATGCTTAAGGTGGGGGGGATATGAAAAATCTGCCGCTCATGCAACCGAGGGCGGCTCGGCCGGAGGTGCCTCTTCCTTCTCTTTTCTCGACGCCGCCCCCTTCTGAGCCGGACCATAAATATAATTTAACAAGTCATTTAAAGCCCCTAAAAGCTTGGCCGCTTCAGGATCCTTCTCGCCCCGGTGCCGAACCTGATTCGCCATTTCCGTCAGCACCACACCCACCTGATGCCCTTTATACATCCGGGTTTCGCGCATCAACTCCGCCAATTTCTCGGCGGGACCAAGCAATTCCGACGCTTTATCAAATTCGCCCTTCAGCGTTGAAATCCTATTGATTTCGGCTGGATTCAAGCCCAGCACCTCAAGCTGAGCGGGTGTCAGGCGCTGCAAACTCACCACGGCCTCATGAAAACCCTCGCGGGTCTTGGTCAGGCCCCGAATCTGCTCGGTCGTTAAATCGATGGGGCTTATATCGCTCGCATCAATCACAAGGTCGCCAATGTGGGGATGTTTGGGATCTGCCATGGAACGTCTCCTGGTTGTGTTAACTGCATCAAAACAGACATGAACGAAGTGACCCAGCAGAAGCGCGGGTCGGACGACTATACGCGCGTCAAAAAAGTCTTATTCCACGAGGACAAAAAGGGCGTGCACGAGTAGAAAAAGGCTGTGTTTTACGAGGTGTACCTGGAGCGCGGGATTTTATTCATCGCGCGCGAAGAAAATTTTTTTGAGCGCTGGGAAAAGGGTGTGGATCGCCAAGACCATCATGTTGGCGAACGAGATCTGGAAAGACGAGGGCGAGCCTTGGAGACAGGTGAGCGTATTGGGAAGAGTGTCGGGCCTAGCCGATCGAGGTGGCGGGAAAGGGAAATCCTATGGCGCATCTGTCCAAAGGACTTGACGGCCAGGAGATTCTTGAAGATAGTGTCTTTTATCATCCGGGGCCGCGCATCCTCGTGGGAGAATTATTTATAAGTATGCGGCGAATGCAACAAGAAGTTCCTCATCGAGAATTACGCGCACCAGTGTTAAAAAAATCGTCTCGGCTATCGGATGCCTTCGGGTCGATCCAAACCCCCATCATGCTATCTTTCCACCGTCCCGCCGTCCTGGGGCATGGAATTGGAGGCGCCCTTCACCCTGACCCAGCGCCTCGGGTCCAGTATCTTCTCAACCAAGCCGGCGTTGATCTCCGCCGTCCGGCGATAGGCGGATGGGCCTAGAAGCGCGTAGCCATAATGATCGACCGCCCGCTCGAATTCCGTGTGAATCCGCTCCTTCTCCGCGGGATGGCGTTCGCACAGCCGGCGCTCGAACCCGGCAACGTACTCGGCGATACGATGGTGAACAAACTCTTCCTGCGTGTCGCAGGCGATCCGAATAAGCCGTCCCAACAGTGGGATATCCAGCGCCGTCTCGCCGTTTGCATAGTCGAGCGCAAACGCCTGCGGTTCAAGCATAAAGAGTTTAAAAACCTCCAGGTCAACGGTTTGCGCCAACAGCGCCGGGTCGGACGTGTTGCTCATACCATAGTCATGAACGCGCTGTGGATAACCAGAATCGCGTTCGATAATCGCGAGCATATCCTTGAGATGCAGCAGTTCATGCTGAAGTGCAGCATCGCCGCATCCGCCCGGCGCGGCCGCGAGCGCCGAAACCGCAATGGTTGGCAAATAGAACGGCGTGTCCCCCTGCTCGGCGACCAGGCTGCCCACCCGAACAAAAACACCGGTGCAGTGCGCGGAGATGCCCTGGTCGGCGTCAACAATCATGAAAATATAGGGTGGGCTATGATCTCGGCGTACCGAAGCGTTGCGGGCCCGCACCAGCGACATCACTCTTTGTTCTTTTAGCAGATCGAGCAGCGCGGGCTCGTTTTCAGGGGAAAGAAGTCTCTCGTAAACAGCGCGGTGGTTCATGTCACTTCCTTTGCTCAGTCCCGCAATGGTCGTCTATCGGGCGGGCATGCCGCAACCTCACATAAGCTCCATTGTTTCGTTTGCGCTCGCCGATACAAAGCCTGGTGAAGCGATCTTCCCCCGTTTTGATAGACACGCATAAGGTGAGTTTTAAGGTGCCCAGGCGTGCTCGTGCGGGCAACAAAAGCGGGGCCATCCCCTAAACCCCAAAGATCTCCTAGAACAAAAAACATGTTTTCTGAGGGCATTCGACATTTCGCTCAAGAGCATTCGAATTTCAAGCAAATATGGCTGGAATCTCCCACGCAAAGTTCGATCACGTAAGGCAACTGGTCACGAAAACGGGGGAAGATCATTTCGGTGTGAGGTGGGTTTGGCGGGGGGTTTGGCTGAGGCTCACCACCACATACCCCCGCGAATGCCCAGACGACGAATCCGCCGTCCCCATCGCCGCAAACAGCTTCTCCGCCTTGACCCATACAGGGGGATATTTATAGTCCGCTACATCCAAAATCAAAAATCGATCGCTGCCCGCATGATACGCAGCTACCGGCGATATATGCCCCGTTTCCTCTTGCCCCACCGCTCCGCGGCTGTAGTTCACAATCAAAAAATCCCGAGGATTGCGCATGTTTTCAAGCGCCGTCTCTCTAAATCGCTCCAGCGATGTGCTCTCCGCAAATTGATGGCTCGCTTTTACCCCATGGCATTGAAGCAGGCCCGCCAAGGCTTCTATCGGCATCCCTCCAAAGGTAATCTGTAACCATGTCCGGGTCCGGGCCGTGCATTCATTAAAAAAATCGTCTTGGCTATCCAATGCCTTCGCGTCTATCGCGTTCAGCACGATGACCGCGCTCGCTACTCCACACCAACTCGCTTTTTGCTGCCGCTGAAAATGCTTGATGAGCGCTTCCGCGTCGGCTTTTGCGTCACTCTGGTCCAGCAGCGCCTTGCCTTCAGGCGATTCCAATGAAATTAGCTCTTCCGGAAGCGGCAGCCGGTTGTGTGCAGGATGCGAGATTCTCCAGTAGAAAAAGCCAAATAATCCGCTCACCAGCAGGAGGAATACGCCCAGTCCTATTAGCCCCCTTTTGATCACCTTGCGCATCATCCCAATCCCCCATCAAGCCGCATCCGGCTTTCGCTCTCCCTCTTTGTCCGTATCATCCGGCGGAGGTGGGGACGGAGAAGATGGAGGTGGGGGAGGCGCCGGTGGAAAGGCAGCCGCCAGCGCTACCGATATCGCTCCCAGCAATAAACTGCTGTAAAACAAAATATCAATGGCGCTTCCTGCCGATGAACAATTGCCCCCAGGACCTTGGCGCACACATAACACGCCCTCGGGAAGCTCGATGCCCTGCTCGCCTTCTCCGCTCATTTGGATATCACAATACGCTGCCCAAAGGCCCGATCCACCGATTCGCAAAACAATCGCCATGCATCGTAATCCGCAGCCGCAATCACCGCTTTCTTTAAGATGAGCTTGCTCTTCACTACAATTTTGCCCGCGCTCTGCTCCACGCTCATCTCAAAACTGCCAAAGGGTGTGTCTTTTGCCAGCGCCAAAGGTACCCGCGCCGCTCTTATCCCAGGGGCCAGCTTTACCACCCATTCGTCTTCCCGCATCGTGAGGGCCCCAAGAACAACATCCAGCTTGCGGGTCGATAATGAGGCGTATTTCTGCGCCAAGTCCATCACAGGCGCCGCAGGCAGCGAGAAGCTTTGGCCTTCTTTGCGCGCAAAGCTTTGCGCTTTCCCACGGACTTTCCAATGAACAGGCTGTTCGGCGTCGTCCAGGTTGTTCATCTCTAGGCCAGTTTTGCCCGCTTGCAATTCCAAGGTCCCAAATTCACCCGATAAGTCCCGTGTCACCCGCTCCCGTCTCGTGCCCTCGGCAATATAACGGGCCCGGTAGTCGGCCGCATAGACACCCGTGATGTCCGCGTCGATGGTGACTTGGCCCGTTCCCTCGGCCCCCAGCGCGACTTCGATCTTGCGCTTGACATTGCTTTGCTCAGGCGGCGGCTGGGGTAAACGTACCAGTTTGGGCTTGCCTTCGTTGACTTGTAGCGCAAAGGCTCCCCGATCAAAGAGAGGGAGTTCGTCGATGCCTGTGTGTTCGGCTGTCCCATCTAAATAGAGATCCTGGGAGGGAACATAGGCAATGGCATGATCGAAGGGCGCTAGGCTCGCGGGTTTGCTTTCGATATCTCCCCGCATGCCCGTGCGTACCAATACCAAGGTGGCGGGGATGCCCAGCTCTCGAAGCATCGTTACAATGACCGTCGCCTTGTCTTTGCAATCTCCCCAGCCTCTCGCCATCGTCAGCGCGCAGCGCCGGGGCCGTATGCCTTCAATTCCAAATTCCAGCGCCACATAGCGGAGCCGGGTGACGTAATTATAAACCGCTTTGATTTTTTCCCGCTCGGTCTTCAAGCCTTTGGTGATCTCTTTTACCTTGGCCCGAACTTCATCGTCGACATCCAGCTTTTCCTTGGAAAGGCCCCAGTACCAAGCGCCCACTTCATCCCAGGTGTCAAAGGTGGAGACATGAACCTGAGCCAACACACTGGGCCAGGGAGGCATCGCGGGCTCAGGACCAAGAGGGGGAACGCTGGCCGCGCTAAAACGGAAAATACGCTGGTCCCCTTCTTCCTTGGTTTCACGCACAAGGCCGGGGAGGGGCGAGGCGTATATATGAAAATTCTTCTTTTTGGGGGTAATCAGTACATATTCGCGGTTGGCCAGGGGCTCGTCGCTCTGCATGTACTCAATCTCGCCGTAATAGTCGGCAATTTCATTGCGGGGAGATACGTCTTCTACGCGCAGCCTAAGCTCGACGACATCGCCTGCCGATAAACGGGGAAAGGTGACATAAAAGGTGCGCTGAGAGCTGTACATGGCGAGGGCCGGATTGTTGGCGCCTGTTTCGCCGCTCTCGACGGCTTCATCGACGCGGCTGAGCGAGCCTCCCCGGTACACTTTGGCCGCGCGCAGGGTGACGATTTGCCGGTCGCCTTGAAACGATATCGGGTACTGGCGGGCCTGCGCCGCGCCTTCGTCCGAGAGGGGCTGAAAGACGATTTGCCGGAAGCTCGATGACAGGCCGTTTTCAAAGACGGTGGTGACGTTGAGGTCGCGCAGGGTTTGGCGGGGATAGCCTTCTTTTTGAGGCACTTTGGATAGGGGCAAGAAGCGTTCGGGCGCCCAGGCATAGGCTTCGTCGGCGCGGGGTTTGGGCGGTTCGATATGCTCGACGTATTCGCGTACGTCTTTTTCTTGGGGGCTGAGCGTGAGGATTTGGCGCAGGAGTTTAAGCTGTTCTTCGCGCTTGCCTTCTTCGCCGTACAAGTCCGATAGGGCGCGCAGGGTGCCGATGTCTTCGGGCGCCATCGCCAGGGCTTGTTTGTAGGTGGCCAATGCCCGGTCTTTCTGGCCGAGCGCCCGGTAGGTGCGGGCCGCGACGACCCTCGACCACGATGAATCGGATTCGCCGCGCATAAAGCGTTCGAGCCAGCGTTCGGCGCCGGGCGTATCCCTGCGGGCGACGGCCAAATCGACCATGGAACTTAAAAAGCTCGAGTCGTCGAAGCGAAGCGCGGCATAGCGGGCTTCCACTTCCGAGGCGTCGGTGTCGCGGCCCAGGGTGCGCAGCCGTTCGCTGTAGGCGCGGAGCAGGGCCACGCTGTAGGGATTTTGAGCGAGGGATTTTTCAAGCGATGCCATGGCCATGCGCGATAGGCCCGCTTCGATATAGAGATCGACCAGGCCCAGCGTGGCGCCGGTGTGATCGGGTTCGACGGCGAGGATCTGCTGAAAGATCGGCACGGCATCGCGGAAGTTGACGGATGTGGCGGCGAGGCGGGCCTTGGCCAGAAGGACATTGAGATCGCTGGGCGAGGCTTTTTCGGAGGCTTTTTCGACCCATTCGCTCTGTTGGTTGCGGTCTTCGGCGAGTTCTCCCGCGAGCAGCAGGCGGGCTACCGTTGGCTCGGCTTCGGCGGCTCTCCGGGCGAGGTCGCGGCCTTTGTGTTCCGTATCGGAATCGCCTCCGGTCACGGCGAGATAGCGGGCAAAGCCTTCGAGCGCGCTGGGGGGCGGATTTTTGCCGGCGATGGCTGTTTCAAAGGCTTGGAGAGGCCCCTGCACTTTGCTTTGAACGGGCGCCGGAGCTTTAAAGCCGGCCGGGCGCTGGGTCTGCACATCAAAAGCGGCATCCACCACGAGGCCCTCTGCGGGGGCGCCCGATGCATCGCCCAGGCGCAGCGAAAACTTAGGCGCATCGCCTGTTCCGCAGACTTTGATGGTGAGCCGGTTGGGGCCGGGAAGCAGGGTTTGAACGGTGACGCTGCGATCGATATCGAGGCTTCGGTATCCGCTGTCCTCGAGCACGCTCTTTTCGTTCCAAAAGACTTTGTAGGCGCCCGATGCGCCGGCCCAAATGCTGATGGGCCGGGGAGGGGCCGAGGCATCCTTGGCCTTGATGTACGTCGATGCGTAGGCGCAGATATTTTCGCGCGGCCTTATCGATTCGCCGAAATCGAACCATCCAAAGACGGGCGCCTGGGGAGGGAGCCTCCATCGCACGGCGCGTTCTTTTCCGTCGTAGGTGCGCGAGGCGCTGATGGGTTCGCCGAGCTCTTGTTCGGGCGCATAGGCTTGGGTAAAGCCCGATTTGTTTTCGTTTTCAAATGGGCCGGCCGTAAGCCACTGATGCACAAATCCAAGGCGCTGAATGTGGGTGACGGCGCCTTCCAAATCGCCTCTGCGGCGGCGCGCGTAGGCTTGTAAAAGTTCGGCGTAAACCTTAAGCGGCGCTTCGGTTTTGGGATCTTGCGCGTAGGCCGCGATGGCTTCTTCGACATGCTGGGGATTGCCCCGATCCCAGGTGCGCCACACTTCGCGGAGGGCCGCGTAGGCTTCGGGGCCTTTGGCTTGTTTGAGCGCTGAAATGGCGCGTTCGACATCGGCGTGGATGGCGCCGCCGTCGGCCTGCGCAAAGGAAGGCGCGAGGCCCAGAAGAATTCCAAACGGCACGATGGCCGCGAGCTTCCGCCTGTTCATGCCAAACGCTCCTCTTCGCGTCCCGCGCGCGCGTGCCGCGATGCCACGCGATCGAAGCCCCGGTAGGCTTGGAGTTCTTCTGCGCGGCCAGGCAGGTGTTCTCGTATGAGCTCAAACAGTTTTGCGCCGTCCACCAAATCGACGGGCGCCGGGCTCGAGCGTATGCCCGCGTGGGCCTCTTCGGTGAAGCCCGCGAGCGCGATGTAAATTCCCTTCAGTGCGCCCATATCGCCGCGCACGCTTTCCGCAAAACCAAGCACATCGACCGCGTCGACCTGCGCTCCCAGGACGGGCGTTGCATGAAATAAAATCCGCCCTCCCGTGACAGGCCGGGGATCGCGCGCGGTCACGTCCACAATGCCGCCCGTGCCTGCTGAAGAAAAAACCGTCTCCAGGCCAAGGGCTTTGAGCAAATCGTTGATGAGGTCGACGAATTCGTCGGGCGTGATCTCGGGCCGGTCATCCAAAAGCTGCCCGGGTTTTAAGGGCGCGGTGCGGGGAACATTGGGGGAATAGCGGGCGATTAGCAGAATCAAGCCAAAGCCCAGGGCGATCGGCACCAGAAAAACTAAAAATATCCCCATGCGGTCTGGGCGCGAGCCTAGCCGGAAATGATCGGCATGTCTCGCTCGCGCCTTGCTCTAGGGCGCCCGCTTCGGATAGAAACAAGGTGTATTCGCGGCGCCCCTTTTTTACGAGTCTCTCGTGAAGGGCGGCGCGACCATTACATGTGCAGCCGCAGGGAAGAGGACAACCTCTCCAGCACTGCGCACAAAAGCTCATCGCGCCACATCGCATCCATCGAAACAAGGCACTGCGCTGGCGGAGGAAAGATGGCCGGTAATCCCAATCCTCAAATGGTGATGTACGAGGAGGAGTTCAACCAAATCCAAGAAGTGGTGAACCGCCTCGTCAAAGATGCCAATGCGAAAGTTGTCTTCATTGTCGATAAAAACGGGCAGTTGATCGCTGCGGCCGGTGATGTGAGCGATTTGGACACGACTTCGCTTGCATCGCTTACGGCGGGCAATATCGCGGCCACGGGCG
Organism: uncultured Polyangiaceae bacterium; assembly: GCA_964537685.1. Classification (GTDB taxonomy): domain Bacteria; phylum Myxococcota_A; class Polyangia; order Polyangiales; family Polyangiaceae; genus CAZICM01. The sequence continues at coordinate 35,346 of CAZICM010000036.1, read as the reverse complement.
GAATCGCGAAAATCCTCAAGGAAAACGAGTTTACGACGCAGTTTCACGAAGGCGAACGGGCGAACATTCATATTCAGCTCGTTGGCAACCGCGTCATCCTCGTTGTGATTTTCGATTCGAAGTCGAGCCTGGGCCTTGTGCGTCTCCGCGTGAAAAGAGCCAGCGAAGAGCTAAACCACATCTTTGAGATGCTGCTGAAGAAAGTGTCCGAGCCCGGTCTGGAGTCGCCGTTCCCAGACATTACCGACGACGACATCAACAACCTCTTTAACGATTAGGAGCGCGCGCAATGAGTTTCATCAATTACATGGCGCGCGAGATCAACTGCAAAATCGTCTATTACGGCCCTGGTTTGTGCGGCAAGACGACGAACCTGCAGTACATCTACGAGCGCACGAATCCGGAAGCGAAAGGCAAGATGATTTCGCTCGCGACGGAGACGGACCGCACGCTCTTTTTCGATTTTCTTCCTCTGGCTTTGGGTGAAATCCGCGGGTTTAAGACGCGGTTTCATCTGTATACGGTGCCGGGGCAGGTGTTCTACGACGCGAGCCGCAAGCTGATTCTGAAGGGTGTGGATGGCGTTGTGTTCGTGGCCGATTCGCAGATCGGGCGTATCGAGGCCAATCAGGAGTCGATCGAGAATCTGCGGACGAATTTGTCGGAGCAGGGTTATGTGCTCGATCGCATTCCTTTTGTGATTCAGTACAACAAGCGGGATCTGCCGGAGATTGCTTCGGTGGAGGAGCTTCGGCAGTTGCTCAATCCGGCGGCCGTGCCCGATTTCGAAGGGATTGCGCGTACGGGCGTGGGTGTGTTCGATACGCTGAAGGCTGTGGCGAAGCTGGTGCTGACCGAGCTGCGCAAGAGCGGGCCTTAAGCTGTCAGGTCTACAGACGGCATGAAAAAAGCCGCTTTCTCTTGGGAGAAGGCGGCTTTTTGATATTTTGATATTTAGCGCTGAACGTTTTGCTTGTTTTAGCGCTGATAGATGCGGTTCCGGCGGGCCTTGTTCTTGGCCTTGAGCTTCGCGCGGAACTTGGCGGTCTTGCTGCGATTTAGTTTCCGGGACTTCTTCGAAAGCATGAGGAACATTGGCGCGCTCCCTGTGAAATGTGACGGGTTAAAGATGTGACGGGCGCGGGAAACTACGGCATCATCGTTGAAAGTGCAAGCTCTCCAAACGCGCCGCGCACGAATGCCTTCCAAAGCTTGGGCGATCGCCGCTTGTGCTTTCTTGGTGTCGATTGGGAGCGCATGCGGGGCCGGCTTGGGGGCTGTGTATGAAGGCGATGTGCGTTTCGAGCATTGTATGGCGCTCGATCAAAATCCCAATACCAAGCCCATGGTGCGCAGGGCGTGCTGGGATGAATGGACGAAGTTTTATGCCTTTGGCCAGACGCGCGACCGTATCGATTACGCGAAGCTGAGGGTGCGGCAGTTAAGCGGTTCCAGCAATTTCGACGAGGGCGATTTGGGCTTTGAGCGGCAGCCCAAGGGGGCCGTGCCCGAGCCGACGAGTGTGCTTGCGCCGCCGCCGATGACGCTTAGCCAAGTGCAGGATGCGGGAAGCGGATCGTCGCCGGATAATCCGGGTGACGATGAAGACGCGGGCGCGGCCGATGCGGATGATACCCGCGCGCTGCCTCCGGGCACCGAGTGCACGGACGCCTGCGCTTCGACATGGAAAGCCTGTCTACGGGCCTGTGCCACGCATGGCTGTTCGATGGCCTGCGATGGTCAGTACAAGCGCTGCGCAAAGAAATGTTTTTGAAGCGGCTCGCGTTCTGGGCTTAATGTCCAGCCCCTGGAGCCCGCATGATCTCTGTGCCCGACTCAGCTTCACCCGAGCGCACCTCTGATTCAAAGGCTTCAAAAGCCGATGCGGGCGGCACCGAGCCGCCTCTCGATTCGCATTCCAATGTGAGGGTGCAGAAACCCAGGCGCGCCGCGCCGGCCGATGCTGTGCGGCCTACGCGCGCCGAGGTGAATTTGGCGAATTTGCGCCACAATTTAAGGGTGATCGAGCGGGCGCTCGGGCCGGATTCTCAGACGGGAAAGACGGCTGAAGTGTGGGGTGTGCTGAAGGCCGATGCCTATGGGCATGGGGCGCCTGCGGTGGCGCGGACGCTGGAGCGGGCGGGGATTGCCGGTTTGTGCGTGGCTCTCTTGGAAGAGGGCGTGGAGCTGCGCGCGGCGGGTATACGCATTCCGATTTTGGTGATGGGCGGCTATTACGGGCGGCAGCTCGACGGTCTGTTGGAGATGATCGCCAACGATTTGATTCCGGTGGTGTACGACCCTGGCCAAGTCGAGCGGATGGCAAGGCTTGCGCGTCTCGAGAACCGTCCTCCGATGCCGGTGCACTGGAAGGTGGATACGGGGATGGGCAGGCTGGGCACGTCGCCCCGCGAGCTATCGGCGATGCTGTCGGCTTTTATGCAATTCCGCGAGGTGTCGCTGGAAGGGCTGATGACGCATTTTGCCTGCGCGGATGCTTTGGATTTATCGGCGACCCACGAGCAGATGCGGCTCTTTGCGGAATTGGAGCGGCGGGTTCGTTCGCTTGGGCTCGCGCCTAAATTCAGGCATGCGGCAAATAGCGCGGCGCTGTTCCGGGCGCCGGAGACTCAATTGGAGCGGGTAAGGCCGGGTGTGGCGCTCTTTGGAGTGAGCCCGACGGCGGCCGATTTGCCTTTGGCGAACGAGCTTCGGCCGGTGATGCGGGTAAGAAGCGAGATTGTGGCGATGCGCACCTTGGAAGCGGGAGCGCGCATTGGATACGGGCATACCTTTCAGACGGCGCGGACGAGTGTGATTGCGACGGTGCCGATGGGCTATGCGGATGGGCTTTCGCGCAAGCTGTCGAATGTGGGCCACGCGCTGGTGCGGGGGAAGCGGGCGCCGATTGTGGGCACGGTATCGATGGATTTAACGATGATCGACGTAACCGACATCGCCGGGGCGAGGCTTGGGGACGAGGCTGTATTTCTAGGTCCTCAAGAAGGCCCGCTGGGCAAGGACGTCATCAGCGTGAATGAAGTCGCGGCGCACGCGGACACCATTGCCTGGGAAGTCTTGACGAGCATCTCGCGGCGGGTGCCGCGCTTTTATCGCGAGCCTTGAGCGTATAGCTTTGGCTTTCTATGAGCCGTTGGATAGCGATTGCGGCCGCGTGTGCGACCTTGGCCTGCTCCATCTTTTCATGTTCAGAGCGGGCGCCATTAACGGGCGTTCCAGCGAGTTATTCGGCAGGTGCGGGCGGCGCGGGCGGACAAGGCTTCGATGTGGGCGATGCATCGGCGCCTCCCGATCTCGATGCGGGCGGACTATGCGGCAATCAACTGCATCAGGTGATTAGCGACGCGCCCAACCTGTATTTTGTGCTCGATGCATCGGGCAGCATGTCGGAGAGCACGCCTCAGGGAGGCAGCCGGTACAGCGCGGTTCGCGAAGCGGCGTTGAATTTGGTGCGGGGGCTGGGCGCGCTGATCAACGTGGGCGCGGCGGTTTTTCCTTATGGAGTGAGTCCCGCGGAGCAATGCGCGCCTGGCAAGGAAGTGATGAAGCTGTCGCCGGGTGATGCGTACACGGGCATGGACGGCCCCACGGTGCTGAGTTTGAAGAAGGGGACGAATATTGAGCCCGGCGGAGGAACACCGACGGCGGCGACTTTGTGGTCGCTGTTGGATACACTCACTCAATTGCAAGGGAAAACCATTGTATTGCTGGCGACGGACGGCGGACCCAACTGCAACGAATTGATTCAATGTCCGGCGAGTGAATGCATTGCCAATATTGAGCAATTGGATGGTTGTACAGGGAACGTGAATTGCTGTGAAGCTGGAGGGCCTGCGGGGCCGGGGATGTGCATTGACAAGGCCAATACGATCGATATTTTGAGCACCCTGAAGAATGCGGGGATTAAGACCTATGTGATAGGGATTCCTGGGAGCGAAAGCTACGCGGAGGTCTTGAATGAAATGGCGCTTGCGGGCGGGAGCGCGCAGATTGGGGACAACAAATATTTTAGTATTGCCGATTTAAACGATTTGGGTGATGTGTTGGGCAGCATAGCGAGCGTATATGTATCATGTGATTTTGAATTGGTGGATACGCCGCCTGACCCAGGATTAACGAATGTATATTTAGACGGGCAGGTCTTGCCTTATGGAGATATGAGTGGATGGGTATGGGCGGCGGGGATGCCGGGCAAGACAGTGAGGCTGATGGGTATGGCATGCGAGCGGCTGAAACATGGTCAAATCAAGCAGGTTCAGATTGTGAGCGGATGTCCGACCGAAGTGGCGAAGTAGGGGAAAAGAGATGGAAGGCACATATTTCGATGAGCTGGAGTTTTATCGATCCATTGCGAGAAGCGGCGCGAGAGCGCTGCTGATTGGGCGGAGGGCGATCCTCGCCTATGGCATTAATGTGATGACATCGGACTACGATTTTTGGATCGAGATGGACGATATTGAGATCTTTAACAAGGCTTGCGAGCCCTTTGAGATGATTCCAAACAGGACACCCGACGAGGCCCGGAAATTTGGGCGCTATGTGCTGGAAAATAGTGAGCATGTCGATGTTCTTGTGGCGCGGCGCATGCCAACCGTTGATGGGCAATCCATCACGTTCAAGGAAGCCTTTGAAGCTTCTCTGGATACGCCAAGATCCAGGAAGATCGATGTTCGCGTTCCCCAGGTCGAACATCTGATTATGACAAAACGCTTTGGAGCCCGGCCCAAAGATGCTTCGGATATTAACCTTCTCAATGAATTTCTGGAGCGCCTCAAGGTATGAGATTGATAACACTGGATCAGCTTCAGAGGGCGGTGTGGAAGTCGGAACAGCCTATGCCGCCCGAAGATTTTGAAAGGATCGCGAATGACCGTCCCACGTATGACGAGCGCATGTCAATATGGGCGATGTGGGACTGGTTTGAGCGCCGTTATCCAACACCTGCGGATAGGTGGGCATATAATAACCGGGCTATGCGGAGGCTGGTGCGTCCTATGAGCGTTCAGCCAACCGCTATGGTTACAGAAGCCTGGGTAGGCAAAGGCGGTGCCCATGCAGAGCCAAAATCGCCGGGTTCCGTGCATATTGTCTTAATGAATGTGCTGCGCTGGACAGATACCGATTTTGAAACGCGCCGGGATTTGCTCTATCGGGTCATCCAATCGATCGATTGCTCGCATAAAACGGTAATCCTCGCGCCCGCGGGGTATTTTGGCTGGGACACATGCACAGGCTATGGCCGCTTTCCTGTGCGCGCCGGAGATTTAGATCGCAATGCTGTACGGCAATTTTTAAACCGCGATTTGGTCTTGCCTGATACCTGTTTGCTGGCCGTCGGCCTGGACGACGTGGATGCTCAGCATCTGTTGATCCTCGGCCAAGAAACCAAACTCGAAATCACACGAGGCCAAAGTTCTTGGGAAGACCGGCGTTTTTCCTTTGGAGGGCTGTCTTTCTTTGGAACAATTTGTTATGAGTTCCGGGCCAAGGATGGATATGGCCCAATGTATGCGGCCGAACCTAGGTATTTCGATGCCGAGCGCGATATCAAAGACCGGGGAATTGATGTGGTTTTAAATGCCGCGCATATCATGATAAAATGTTCCCAGCGCGAAAACGCCGAGCTCCAGCGCTTTCCCTTTGAACGTTTTATGATCGGTATTTCCCAGGCAGGTGCCGCTTGTTTTTTGGCGCATCATCATCCAGGCGAAAAATTCGCGCCAACCGAAGAATGTCCAGAAGGCATTTGGAAAAATCATTCCTATAGCAATTGGGGTATCTTTTCAGGTCAGGGCCTCCCATCGGATTGGATGCCCAATGATACCAAAGTCACTATCGTCGATATTGAATAAATGATTTAATGGATTCCCACCCATCGAGCCGCCCATGACCCTGCGCATCGCGCTTATCTCCAAAGACGCTCCAGCGCATGAGCTGCGCGCTGTCGATCAAATTGCCCGCGCCGCTTTCGATGAACAGAGCTTTTGCGCCGAAAGCGAAATCCAAAAACCTTGGGCGCGTATCTGGGCCGCTCATGCAGGCGAGCCTTCTCCTGTGTCCGTGCTCATCGCTTGGCATGTCGCCGATGAGCTCCATATTCTCAATGTCGCGACCGCCGAGGAACACCGTAAAAAAGGCTTTGGCGCGCGTTTGATCGAAGCCGCCGTCGGCTACGCCGCCGAGCAGGATATCCGGCTGCTCTTGCTCGAAGTCCGTAAATCCAATCGGGCTGCCATCCGCCTCTACCGCAAATTTGGCTTTAGTATCATGGGGATACGCCCCAACTATTACGCCGTCGGCAACGAAGACGCTCTGTTGATGATGCTCGCGCTCGATCCTGTTACAAGGCGCCCTCTCGCGGGAAAAGATGAGATCCGATTCGATGACGGCGAGTCCTCTGAGGCGCTTGTGGCATCTGCCGCTGAAGCAAAATAAGCGTCTGGGTGCGCTCTACCACCTGCTCACCTTTGATTCGCCTCACGATTTGTCCGCCGAGCCGGGGCAGTTTGCGATGGTGCGTTCGCAGCGCTGGGGTCAGTCGCCGCTGCTTTCGAGGCCGATGAGTCTGATGTCAGGCGGGCTCCATCCTTCGATGCTGATTAAGGTGGTCGGCGAGGGGACAGCCAAGATGGCGATGGCCGAGCCGGGTGAGATGTTTTCGCTGCTCGCGCCTTTGGGAATTGGTTTTTCGCCTTGTCCGCCTTCGGGCCGGGCCGTGCTGTTGGCGGGCGGTGTTGGGGTGGCGCCGCTTTTGTTTTTGGCGCAGCGTCTAGCCGCGTCGGGGCAAGTGCCTTTGGTGTTTTATGGAGGGCGCGGTGAAGGCGATTTGCCGCTGCTCGATGTGCTGTCTCAGGTGGCCGAGGTGCATCTGACCACCGAAGATGGAAGCGTGGGGACGCGGGGCCGGGTGACGCTGCTTCTTTCGCGTTATCTCGATGAGCAGGCCCGTTTGGGTGAGGCGGGAGCGCTGAAGATTTATGCCTGTGGCCCCGATGCGATGATGAAAGCCGTCTATGCGCTGTGCGCCCGGGCGGGCGCGGCGTGTGAAGTGTCGCTCGAAACGCCGATGGCCTGCGGTTATGGCGTGTGTTTGGGATGTCCTGTTCCCAAGGCTTCGGGCGGGTTTTTATACGCCTGTACCGAGGGGCCCTGTGTCGATGCGGCGAGCCTCGCCTGGAGTCCGCAATGACCGGGAGCGCGGTGGATCTCCGTGTGCGTATCGGCTCGGTCGAGCTTCAAAATCCGGTGCTTACCGCGTCGGGGACCTTTGGTTACGGGCTGGAGTACGGCGATTTTTTTGATGTGAGCAGGCTGGGCGGAATTTGCACGAAGGGGCTGAGCCGATTGCCCCGCGATGGCAATCCGCCCGAGCGTATTTGTGAAACTCCGGCCGGCATGCTGAATGCCATCGGTTTGGCCAATGTGGGGGTTGAAGCCTTTTGCCGCGATAAATTGCCTTTGCTGAGAGAGCGCGGTGTCGGCGTGGTCGCGAATATTTTTGCGACGAGCATCGAAGATTTCGCGGCCCTCGCAACAAGGCTCGATGCCGAGGAGGGGATCTTGGCGCTGGAGCTGAATGTGTCTTGTCCCAATGTGGATAAGGGCGGGATTGAATTTGGGTGCGATCCTGCTGCCGCGGCGCGCGTGACCGAAGCCGTGAAAGGGGCGTGCCGGCTGCCTGTGTGGGTGAAGATGTCGCCTGAAGCGGGCGATTTAAAAGCCGTCGGGCGGGCATGCGAAGAAGCGGGCGCGGATGCGCTGACGGCCATCAATACGATTCGCGGGCTTTCGATCGATTTGGCTTCGATGGAGCCCAAACTGCATCACAAAACGGGAGGGCTTTCGGGTCCGGCGATATTTCCCATCGCGCTCCGAATGGTGTGGGAACTGGCGAGAGCGGTGCGTATTCCGGTGATTGGCATCGGCGGAATTTCGACGGCGAAGGATGCGCTGAGTTTTTTGGCGGCGGGCGCGAGCGCGGTGCAGGTGGGAACGGCGAGTTTTATCGATCCGTGCGCGGCGCTGAATGTGCTGCTTGGAATTGAGCGCTTTTGCGCGGAACGGAAGTGTTCCGTGCGCGATGTGATCGGCGCCGTGAAGTGATTTAGCGGTTGAGGGGATTAAAGCGGGGATTGGGCTTGCCGGCGAACTTGGTGATCGATTCCGGCGGAGGCAGCTTGGCTGAGATGATTTGCAGCGGCGTGTAGAGAAGCGGGCCTAGGAGCGCCTTGGTTTTGTCGTCGTAGGGCGCGAGCAGGCTCGCCACTTCTTTGGTCGCGTCGATCAGCATTTGGGAGAACTGGCGCGCGTCTACATCGGGCGTCAGATCCACCACTTTCTGCATTTCGCCCTGCACTTTTTCCAAAATGACCATGTACTTGACCAGCGGCGTTTCGGTCACGATCGGCCCGTCGGTCTTGCTGCGCGAAGGCTGTTTGCTGAACTCGACCATGCGTTTAAAGGCGCCCGGAATATTGGAGAGGTTGTTGCTCAGCTTTCCAACGTCGAGGTTAAAGCGAAGGCCCTGTGTTCTCGAGCTGACGGCCAGATTCATCTTCTGATTGATGACCCGGTTGAGTTCGCTGTTGTCGAGGGCCGCGCCTTCCTTCTTCCACTGTGTGCAGTCGTCCAGCGTCCTCAGGATGCGCAGATAGGCGTATTCGGTTTGGCGGAGCGCGCCGTAGAGTTCGATGGCCTGCTTCACGTTCGCGGGCTGCATCACTTGCACGTCCGCCATGAAGTCCGTCCACTGATTGATGTATTGGGTCTCGTAGTCCTGAGCGAGCCTGGCGATGTTCGCGGGAATGCGATCGGGCCTCTCTTCGGGCGAGAGCGGCACAACCCACTGCTCCCGGTCGAGCAGGCCCGCGGCGTCCGTGATGTTGTCGACAACTTGCCAGTGCCCCTTTTCGTTGTAGGGGCCTTCGACTTCTTGCCACTTCTTCTCGCGCGTGTAGCGCTTGCTGCTGACGTACTTGAGGATGTTCTGCCGGTCGGGGAACATCTCTGTCAGCGTGATCGGCGGATATTTGCGGTTGGTACGGCTGTTGTCGCCGGCTTCATCGTATTTTTCGTCGATGAGCGAGTTGACGAACATGTCGTAGTAGCGCTTGGGCACGGGCACCGCGGCGAGCGTTTTGCGGGCTGTGTCCACAAGCGCTTGATCGACGGGCAGAGGCGCGATTTTTTTGTTTTTGAGCAGCGTGAAGTAGTACTCGACATGCGCCGAAAGCCTGGTTTTCAGCTCGATTTCAGGCAGATCGCTCTGGCCTTTTAGCGCGTCGGCCCAAAGCGCGGTGTAGCGGCCCGTCGCCCATTTCACATCCAGATGCTCGATATCGCTGAGCATCAGATAGGTCTTGAGCCAAAGCCGCTCGCGCAAATAGGCATCGCCCTTTACGCCTTTTAATTGAGCTTCGAGCTTCGTTTTCGCATCGTTTACGAAGCTGCCCTGCAGGTTGTAGACATACACCGCGACCGCCGCGTCATAAGCCCGGTCTACGTGGTACATGCCCCAACCCATGCCGCTCGGAGATCCTTCTTCCCTATAGGTGTCGATCTCTTTGAGCCGCTCCAGCAAGGGTTTGAGGATGTCGATCTTGGCGCTGGGCGGCTTGTCATCCTTCCACGAGAGCGCCGCAACAGCCTTGGCCCGCTCTTCGGTCTCGCGCAAAAACGCCCGGTTGTTCACAAAGGAGCGAACCCCGGGAATCGCCGCGATTAAGCCCAGGGCCAGCGCCGCCGCGCACACGGCGTAGCGCATTAGTTTTTGGCGCCGGATCTCGAGCTCGCTTCTGGCCGCCACGCCCGCATCCGGGAAGACGACCTTCATAAACATGTCGTACAAAAAGTAGCTCTTGGATTCGACGACTTGCTGCACCTGCGCTTCGGCCGGCCTTACGCCCATGGCTTGGCTCATGCGCTGAAGCACGCGGTCCAGGGGACGGCCTTCCTGTGTGCCGCTCGTAAAATAAAAACCCCTGAAGAGCGGCGTGCCCTGGAACGAATTCACCGCGAAAATGGTTTGAATCAGCTCCAGGATGTTGCGCTTGATACCCGAGAATTCCAGCGGAAATTGATAGATCTTCTCGCGCGCTTCGCGGTTTCTTTCCGTGACGAGCCTCTTTAAGGCGCGGCCGTGAACATGTTTGCAGAGCGTTTCAAACTCTGTGTCAAACAGGCGCACCACATCGGTTTTGTTGATGTCGAGGCGCATGGTGGCGCCCCATACCTGCTGCCGGTCGCTCTTGCGTAAATCGCCGAAAAACTCGATAAATCCAGCGACCAAATCGCACTTGGTGAAGAGCATGTACACAGGCACGATCATCTGAAGCTGGTTCATCACTTCGTCGATGCGCGCCCGCAGTTTTTTGCCCATCGCGTCGATCTGGACTTCGTTGGCATCGATGACGTCGGTGATGCTCACCGCGACAATGACGCCGTTGATAGGCTTTTTGCTGCGGTAGCGCTTGAGCATCTGCAAGAACGCAATCCACTCGTCATGATCGTGCTGCTCGGTGGCGTAGCGGCCCGCCGTGTCGAGCAGGATGGCTTCGTTGGTGAACCACCAGTCGCAATTGCGCGTTCCGCCGACGCCCCGAACACCTCCGCCCCGCGGATCGGCGAAAGGAAAGACCAGGCCCGAATGTTTTAAGGCCGTGGTCTTGCCCGCGCCGGGAGGACCGATGATGACGTACCAAGGCAGTGAATAGAGCGCAGAGCCGCCGCTTTTTTTCTTGCCGGCCAGCTTCGATTTCTTCAGCGCATCGATACCGCCCTGAACTTGCTTTTGAAGTTCTTGAATTTCGGCGCGCCGTTCAGGCTTTGCGCTCAGCGCTTGCTGTGCCCCCTGCTGAGCGATAGCCCGCTCGAGGGCAGATGAAGCCTGCCGCGCTTTCCAAAATCGGTATGCGTAAAGCAGACCGAGCGTGAGCGCGATGATGACCGTTCCTAGAACGGGAACGATCGTAGGCAGATCGAGCGCAAACCAGAGCGCCCAAAAGATGAGAACAACCAGGCCAGAGAGGACCAACCACACGCGGGCGACGATAACACCCCTTGGGCCGTGCCTGCAGCGGCTTAATGATCGTAGTCGTCTTTGGTGAGGCGGAGCTCGCTTGGCTCTCCTTCGTCTTGCGCCATGCGCATTCCTTTGAGCGCGTCGACCACGATATCGATGACTTCAAGCCGGGTGGACGGTGCGTAGTACTCCTGTTCAGGGACGGGAGGCAGTTCGGCGAGGCGTTGCATAACGGCGTCGCGCTCGTCTTCATCGAGCGTCAACTGCGCCAAATCTGAATCAGCAGATTCGGTGCCTTCCTTTGCGGGCGGCAGCGCGGGCGTGCTGTAAATAAGAGCTGCAACAATGACGCGCACGGGATTGACCGCGAGGTACACGTTTTCAAATTCGATTCGGTACTCGGAAGGATCGTCCCCCTCGATACGCCACCACGATGGATAGCGCCTGCGGACCACCTCGCCGAAATAGGCGCCTGCCGTATGGGCAATCAGCGCAACAAGTGAGGGTTTATCGGCGATTAAAGGGCGCGAGACCTGAAGATAATGATCCAAAAGCGGCAGCGTTTCGGGCTGGTAGTCCAGCTTGATGCCGACGGCTTTTTCGACGTGCTGAATACAGTTCGCCGCGGCATCGGCAATCAGCGGCGGGGCTTCCGGCGCGGCCCAATGGGAATCTTCATCATGAACATCCTCTGGACCATGGGCGAGGCCAGCGCCGTTCGACCTCTTGGGTTTTTGCGGGTTTTGTTGCACAGCGGGCCTTCTTTGCCCTTCGTTTCGACAAACCGCAAGGGCATGCGCACACGCCTTCTTGTCTATTTATCAACATGGGCATAGCCATCCCGGCCGAGCTCCCCTATAAGGACGACTTGCGCAGCGCACCTGCTTGTACAAGCAGCGCCCGCTGAAAGCCCGGTTCATCCCGGGCCTTCGCAATGCAGTAAATAAACCAAGACCTGTTTCGTCCGGCGAATTTGGCGCGGTTGTCAAAAAAGTCGGCGAGGCGTGAAGAAATCCTACCGTTAGGGCATCCGCCCTATGTAGACTCGGCACCTCGTTCGTATGCGTATCGGAGTATTCAGCGACACGCACGCCAATTACGAGGCACTCAGCGCAGTTCTGGAGGCCTATCGTAGCGAGCGCATTGACGCCTATTATTGCTTAGGCGACACCGTTGGCTATGGAGGTTCTCCCAATGAATGCGCTGACCTCGTTCGGAAGGTCGCTAAAAAGACCATCCTGGGCAACCACGATGCGGCCGTAGCAGGGCGCATGGACTATTCGTATTACTACGAGGCCGCGCGCCATGCCTTAGATGTGCATGCGAAGATGCTGACCTCGGAGAACCATGCGTGGCTTAAAACGCTCACGTATCAGGAGAAGCTTGCCGATATCGGCGTCGATCTCTGTCATGGCTCGCCTGTGCGGCTGGAAGAGTTCGAATACATTTTCGCGCCTGAACAAGCGCGGGAGTGTTTGACGATTTGGGAAGAGCTTGGGCATCTGACGCTGATCGGGCACTCGCATTTATGCAAAGTGTTCGCGCTCACGCCGTCGAGTGTGGAAGAGCTTCCGGCGTCCGATTTCGTGCTTGAGGACAACCGCAAGTACATCGTGAGCGTGGGTTCGGTGGGGCAGCCCCGCGATTACGACAACCGGGCGAGCTTTACCGTATTCGACACGCAGACGAAGACCTTTGAATTCAAGCGTATTGAATACGACATCGAGACAGCCGCAGAGAAAGTCTTGCGGGCCAAGCTCGAGCGCAATTTTGCGCATCGCTTGTATATCGGCGTCTAAGCGCGTTTTTTCTGAGAGCGCGCTTTGCACTCGATGATGAGCTCGCCCGAGTCTTGAGACGGCGGCGAGCGGTCGAAATCTCCCCACATCTCCGTCATCGAAAAGCCGTTGTAGTGAAGCAGGGCTTCGAGTTCTTGAGGATAGAACTGCCGGTGCGTGAGCGGCGTCATCCAGCTTTCGCCGGCGCCTTCATCCAAAGGCTCGAACTCCATCGCGACAAAGAGAATCTGGCGGAGCTTGTCGTAATCGAAGCGTTCGGAATAGCGGACGAGCGGGCCGGTTTTTTTTGTTTTTGGCGCGGGGTTTTGCGGGGTTTTGGCCGGATTGGAAGCGGGATAGCGGAAGCGGGGCGTGAAGTAGGCGCGATCGGGTGTGCGGCAGAGCTCCAAGGGTTCGGGGATGGACACATCGAAGACGAAGCGGCCTGAACGGGGCGCGAGATGTTCGCGCACGCGCGCTAAAAACCGTTCGATATCGGGTCTCGTGTAGAGATGAAGAAAGGTATTAAAAGGGCAGAGAATAAGAGGGAATCGGCGGTCCAGGCGAATCGCGCGCATATCGCCCCGAAGCGCTTGAATGTGTTTCTGTACGCTTTTGGGTTCATGCCGGATGCGCCCTCGCAAATCGCGGATCATGGGCGCGGATAGATCGACGCCTGTGATGGTTTTTCCGGTGCGGGCGATGGGCAGCGTAATCCGGCCGTTACCGCAGCCATATTCTAAAACAGGGCCTGGACTGCACAGCGCGCGGTGAACATAGAAGGCAATATCGTCCGCCCGCTTTTGATAGGCGTGGGCGTAATAGGCAGGATCGTCGTAATGAGCGCTCGAGCCTGCGACAAGCTCGAGATCGGTGCGCCGATTGGGCGATGGCCCAGCGTTCACGGTCACTGATTGATGGCGAGCTTCTGTTGCTGCTTCACCCACTCATTGACGACATCTTGTGAGTTTCGGTGAAAATGCACTTTGCCCGCGGCGATTTCGCGGAGGCTGGTGACGGCGGCCTTGTTCTTGGTTTTCACCAGCGGATCGGCGCCTTTCATGAGCTGGCGGCAGCGGGTGGAGGCCAATACGACGAGTGCGAAGCGATTTTCTTCGCGCTCTAAACAGTCTTCGACGGTTACGCGAGCCATAGAGGCCGCGAAAGCTAGTCAAAAGCAAGACGCTTGGCAAGCTTGGGGCGAGCCGGCCGCGGACGCCTCTTGCCGTAGGTTTCCGGTGCGACTACGACGCCGCCCGTGCCTTCCCGAGAACATGACGATGATACCCTGCTTCCTCCGCCTCCTCCTCATCCTGGACTGAAATACCGCAGGATTTTGCTGAAACTAAGCGGTGAGGCGCTGTGCGGCGAAGACGGCGGATTTGGCATCAAGCTCGAGACGCTTCAGCGTCTTGCGGCCGAACTTGCCGAAGTCCAGGCCAAGGGTGTGCAGATTGGCATCGTGGTTGGCGGAGGAAATATTTTCCGCGGGCTTCGGGGAGCCAGTGCCGGGATGGATCGCTCGCAGAGTGATTACATGGGCATGCTGGCCACGGTGATTAACTCGCTGGCGCTTCAGGATGCGCTTGAAAAAGCGGGGGTTCCGACGCGCGTGATGACAGCGTTTGAGATTCGCACGGTGGCCGAGCCTTATATACGCCGCAGGGCGATTCGCCATTTGAGCAAGGGGAATGTCGTTATTTTCGCGGCAGGAACGGGCAATCCTTATTTCTCGACCGACACGGCCGCGGCGCTTCGCGCGATGGAGATTCAAGCGCAGGTGCTGTTTAAGGCGACAAAGGTTGAAGGCGTGTATGACCGCGATCCGGTGCGCCATCAGGATGCGCAGATGTTTGCGAAGCTGACTTACGACCGTTTTCTTGCGGACCGCATTGCCGTCATGGACTCGACAGCCGTGACTTTGTGCCGCGAGAACAAGATGCCGATCCGGGTATTTAAGATGACGACCCGGGGAAATATTCTCAGGGTGTGTATGGGCGACGATATTGGAACGATCGTCGTGGGCTCATAAGTTCATAGCCGGCCATTGCGCATGCTGGTAAATCGCCGCTTAATGATGCCGAAGATGCGAAAGACCCTGCTCGTTTTTACCTTGGCCGCGGGTGCGCTGAGCTTAATGGGCTGCAATGAAGATGCGCTCAAACCCCAGGCGAAAGATGCGGGAGAAGGCGTGTCTGGGCTTTCGCCGGAACAGGCGGCGATGGTGCTGGCCAAGGTGGGCGACAAGACCATCACGCTCGGCGATTTCGCTCAAACGCTTGAGCGTATGGATCAGTTTGACCGGCTTCGTTATCAGACGAAGGAGCGGCGCCGCGAGCTGTTGAATGAGCTGATCGATGCCGAGCTTCTGGCGATAGAGGCGAAGAAGCGGGGGCTCGATCGGAGGCCCGAGGCAGAGGATGCGGTCCGGCAAATTCTAAGGGATGCGCTGCTTTCGACGCTGCGGACGAAGATGGTCGCGCCGATGGAAATTCCTGCGGCGGAAGTGCGGGCCTATTACGACAAGAATCAAGATCGCTTTAGCGAGCCCGAGCGGCGGCGGGTGGCGGTGATTGTGCTGGGCAGCAAGGCCGATGCAGAGAAAGTGCACAAGGCCGCGCTGAAGATTAAGAACGCCACGGAATGGGGAGACCTGTTTTACAAGCATTCGCTGACGGCTCCGAAGACGCGGCCCGCGAATGCGCCTTTGGAGCTGGCGGGCGATTTGGGCATTGTCGGCTCGCCCGATGATCCCAAAGGAAAAAACCCGCAAGTGCCCGAGCCGGTGCGCGCGGCTGTGTTTCAAGTTGAGAATGTGGGTTCGGTGGGCGCGGAGATCGTCGCCCATGAAAATAGGTTTTATGTGCTGCGGATGAACGGAAAGACCGCGGCGCATCACCGTTCGCTGGCGGAAGCCGATCGCACGATCCGCATCGCGCTCTTTCAAGAGAGGGCTCAGCAGATGGAGCGCGAGCTGGAAGAGGAGCTGCGCAAGAAATTCAGCGTGGTGATCGATGAACAAGCGCTTTCCAAAGTGAAACTTCCGCCCGCGGTTGAGAAGCTCGACAAGATGGATGGGCTGAGCGGGGCGTCGAGGCCATGGCTGGACAGCGCCGGTGATGCGGATGCAGGCAGCCCGGATGCCGGCAATCCTGCGGATATGTCCGATGCGGGACCGTGAGCCGGAGAGCGCATCGGCTACGGGTCATGCGAGGTTTTTGCCGATTGCGCAGACGCCTGACGAATATGCGGGCACTCCGGGCGATAGGCCGGCAAAAGACAAGAATGCCAAGAAGGCCAAGCGGCGCGACTGGATGTGGCAGTTGCGCAATGCCCGGACGTCGCTCGCCGAATTAGAGCGGGCGCTGGTTCTTACGCCCGAAGAGAGGGAAGGGGCGAAAAGGGCCGAGGAGGCTGGGCTTCCTATTCGTGTAACCCCTTATTATTTAGGCTTATGCGACAAAAGCGATCCCCGCTGTCCGGTGAGAATGCAGTGCATTCCCCGCGCGCTGGAATCGGTTCGGGTGCCGGGCGACTTGGAAGATCCGCTGGGTGAAGTGGCGCATGAAGCCGCGCCCTTTTTGATTCGGCGCTATCCCGATCGCGTTCTGTTGCTGGTGACGGATCACTGCGCGGTGTACTGCCGCTTCTGTACGCGTTCGCGCATGGTCGGCGATGGCAGCGGTGCCGTTTCAATCGATAGCTTGTTGCCCGCGTTTCAGTGGCTCAGGGAACATCCAGAAGTTCACGATGTGATCATCAGCGGAGGCGATCCGCTCACGCTGACGACCCAGCGGTTGGTGAAGCTGTGCGCAGAGCTGCGGAACATTCCCAGCGTGGAGACCATACGCCTGGCCACGCGCGTGCCCGTCACGCTGCCGCAGCGCATCACCTCAGAGCTGCTCAAGGCGCTGAAGCCTTTTCATCCCCTGTGGGTGATGACCCATTTCAATCATCCCAAAGAGCTCACCAAAAGCTCTGAAAAAGCCTGCACAAGGCTCGCCGACGCAGGCTTTCCCGTGATGAATCAAACCGTGCTTCTGCGCGGCATCAACGACAGCGCCGATGTGCTTCAAACGCTGTTCCGCTCGCTGGTGAGGCTCCGGGTGCGGCCCTACTATCTCCTCGTGGCCGATACCGTTGCGGGCACCGGCCATCTGCGCACGCCGATCGGCACAGGCATTCGCATCATGGAGCAATTGCAGGGAAGACTCAGTGGAATCGCGCTGCCCAAGCTGATTGTCGACACGCCGGGCGGCATGGGGAAAGTGCCCATTGGGCCGGACTACATCGTGAGCCGTGCGCCGGGCCGGACCACCTTCCGCACACATCGCGGTGTGGAGGTGGAAGTCCTGGACCCGCCGCCGGCATAGAAGCCGGAAGGCTCACATGTTAGGGAAGGCGTCTTCATGAAAGAGCAGAAAGCCGGCGCCGCCTCCGGGAATCACGCGGCCATCGAACGCCTCGATGACATGAACAAGAAAGCCCTTCAGGGAGGCGGAAGCGCGCGCGTTCAGAAGCAGCACGAAGATGGAAAGCTCACGGCGCGCGAGCGTATCGATTTGCTGCTCGATCCCGGATCGTTTGTCGAACTCGATCGCTTTGTCGTTCATCGCTGCAACGATTTCGACATGGCCAAAAACAAGGTGCTCGGCGATGGTGTGATTACCGGCTGGGGCTTGGTCGACGGCCGGAAAGTCGCTGTTTTTGCGCAGGATTTTACGGTGATCGGCGGATCGCTCTCGGGCGCCTATGCGCAGAAGATCTGCAAGATCATGGATTTGGCGATGAAGATCGGCGCGCCTGTGATCGGCCTGAATGATTCAGGCGGCGCGCGCATTCAAGAGGGCGTCGAATCGCTTGCGGGCTATGCGGACATCTTTTTGCGCAACACGCTCGCGAGCGGTGTTGTGCCTCAAATCAGTGTGATTATGGGGCCCTGCGCGGGAGGCGCCGTGTATTCGCCGGCCATCACCGACTTTATTCTGATGGTCGAACACACAAGCTACATGTTCATCACCGGCCCCGAAGTGATTAAGGCCGTGACCAACGAAGAAGTCACCAAAGAGGCCCTGGGCGGAGCTGGTACGCATGCGGCCAAGAGCGGCGTGTGTCATCTGACGGCGCCCGACGATCGCGCCGCCATCGCCCGTATCCGCGCGCTTTTGTCCTATTTGCCTTCCAACAACACCGAGGATCCGCCCCGCCTTCCCAATGCCGATCCTACCGATCGCGAAGTCCCCGAGCTCGACACGATGGTGCCGAGCGAGTCGTCGAAACCCTACGATATTAAGCAAGTCATCAAGGCCGTGGTCGATGCCGGCGAGCTGTACGAAATTCACGAGCGCATCGCCCAAAATATCGTCGTCGGCTTTGCGCGCATCGGCGGAAGAACCATCGGCGTCGTGGCCAACCAGCCTCAAGTGCTCGCGGGCTGTCTCGATATCAAGGCCAGCATCAAGGGCGCGCGTTTTGTGCGCTTCTGCGATTGTTTCAATATCCCTCTCGTTACCTTCGTCGATGTGCCGGGTTTCCTGCCGGGGACCGATCAGGAGTATGGCGGGATCATCACCCACGGCGCGAAGCTTCTGTACGCCTTCGCCGAGGCCACCGTGCCCAAGCTCACCGTCATTACGCGCAAAGCTTATGGAGGGGCTTATGACGTGATGGCGTCCAAACATATCCGGGCGGATTACAACCTGGCTTTTCCCACCGCCGAAATCGCCGTGATGGGCTCCGAGGGCGCCGTCAACATCATCTACCGCAAGGAAATTCAGAGCGCCGCCGATCCGGCCGAGACCCGGGCAAAATTCGTCGAAGAATACAAAGCCAAATTTGCCAATCCCTACAAAGCCGCCGAACTCGGATTTATCGACGAGGTGATCTATCCCCGGATGCTCCGTATCCGCCTGGCGCGCGCACTCGAGTTGCTAAGGGACAAGCGCGATAAGAATCCTCCCAAGAAGCACGGCAATATTCCGCTCTGAGCCCCGCCCCGCCCTCGCCCCACCCCCCTTTGGGCCAAAAAGGGATGCACCTGTTTTTCTTCATGGTTCATGGCCCGCGGCTGCCGTGCTAACCGTGCTGGCCACGCCCTGGATGTGGCGTGGCACTTGTCATGGGAAAAAGCCTTCTTGTTATTAACGTCGATATCCGTGAGATGCGCGTAGCGGTCATCGAAAACGGAATCATCGTCGAGCTGCACTTGGAGCGAGAAAGCTCAAGAAGCACGCTTGGCAACATTTACTTGGGGAAAGTCAGCCGCGTTTTGCCCGGTATGCAGGCGGCCTTCATTGATGTCGGGCTCGAGCGTGCCGCGTTTTTGCACGTTGAGGATTTGATCAGGCCCGACGACTTCGAAGCGTACTTGTCTGGTCATCGCCGCGACGCCTCTGTCGATAAAGCTCCTCTGCCTCCGCATCTCGCGGATGCGGCGCCTTCGCAGTACGAAGAGCCGGAAGAAGTGCGCTCGCCGGAGCGCGAGGATTTGACCTTCGATGATGCGGCTTCCGATGCGCTGCCCCCGGATGATGATGTCGCGATCGAGCTTCCGACCGCGGCCGAGGTGATGAGCGAGCCTTCGGGCGAAGAGGTGTTTGGATCGGCGTTTATGGATGCGGCTTCCGACGAAATTGGCCCGGATGCGGGCGATTTGGCGGAAGGTGCCGATGATGCGCTGGGCGAGGAAAACGGGCGCGACGAACTGGACGACATCGATGCTCCGGGCCATGCGCGCGATGCGTTTTCACATCTGGAGCCCGCAGGCGAAACGGCGCCGGCAGAGGACGATCTCGCGGGTCCGGACGGGGGCGGCGATGAAGGCGATGAAGGCTTGCCGCAGGTCTCGGTGGAAGGAAGCGAGGCGGAAGGTGAAATGGCCGCCGCTCCTCAAGAGACGGAAGAGGACGAGCCTGCTGCGGATGCCGGGCCCGGCGCGCCTGCGGACGGAAACACACAGCCCGTTGCCATGGTGGGCGCGCAAGCGAGGCGGGGTGCCCGGGGACGAGGCCGCGTGAGGCGTTCGGGACGCACTTCGGATAGGCGTGCTCCCGCAGCGCAGGCCGCGGCGCCTCCAGTGCCTATCGAAAGGCCGATGGAGCGGCCCATGGATCGAGGTGCCGAGCGCGGTCCCGCTTATGGCCGGCAGGCCGATCGGCGAGGCCCTGCGCGGGGCCCTGAACGCGGCGATCGCTACGGAAGAGATCGCGAACGCGGACCGGGTAGGGCGCCGCCTTATGGCCGCGATATGCGCGATCCGCGCAGTGGCGGTGATATGCGTTTCGATCCCCGGCAGCCGGTGCATTTAGAGCGGGGCCGTCCGGGCGCGCGCATGCCGCAGCGAGGTCCGCTCCCCAAACGCACACAGGCCAGCCATGAACCGCCGCGCGTGTCCAAAGCCACGCCGATTCGCGATGTCATCCGCGAAGGCCAAGAGATCATGGTGCAGATCTCCAAAGAACCCATCGGCACCAAAGGCGCGCGCGTCACGAGCCATATTTCGCTGCCCGGCCGTTACGTCGTGTATTTGCCGACGGTCGATCACATCGGCATTTCCAAGCGCATCGGTTCAGAAAAAGAGCGGGCGAGACTTCGCGAGGCCGTCGATGCGATGAAACCTCCCCAAGGCGGAATCATCGTCCGCACCTTGGCGGAAGGTCTCACGAAAAAGCAGCTCAAGGCCGATATTGGCTATTTGGTCAGGCTGTGGGGAGAAATCGCCAAACGCCGGGAGAGCGGACTTCGCGCGCCTGCGGTTTTGTACACCGAACTCGATTTGGTCCTGCGCACCGCGCGCGATCTGTTTACCGATGACATCGAAAAAATCGTGATCGACAACCACGAGGAATATCTAAGGCTCAAGCGCTTCGTGGAAGTCTTCATGCCCGAGCGCGCCGATGCCGTGGAGTACTACAACGGCGACGAGCCAATCTTCGATGCCTATGGAATCGAGGACGAAATACAGCGCGCCCTCGCCCGCAAAGTGCCTCTTCCCTCGGGCGGATATTTAATTATCGACCAAGCGGAAGCGCTCACCGCCATCGACGTCAACACCGGCCGATTTGTCGGCAAAGGCTCGCGCGATCTCGAAGAAACCATCCTCACGACCAACCTGGAGGCCGTCGAAGAAATCGCCTACCAGCTTCGCTTCCGCAATATCGGCGGCCTCATCATTCTCGACCTCATCGACATGGAGCGGGCCAGCAACCGCGAAAAAGTGAGAAGGCGCCTGGAAGACCTGCTGTCCAAAGACAAAGCCAAGACCACGCTCAACCGCATCTCGGATTTGGGCTTAATCGAGATGACCCGCAAGCGCACGCGCGAAAGCCTGGGCCGCACCATCTTGGAGCCTTGCTTTTACTGCGATGGCACGGGCCAGCTTCAGTCCAAACAAACCGTCGCCTACGAAATCCTCCGGCAGATCCGGCGTGAACGCATGAATTTGCCTGGATACTCCGTCATCGTGAACGCCAACCCGGCGATCATCGATTTCCTCAAGGGCGAGGGAAGAACCGCCGTACAGGAAGCCGAAAGGCTATTTATGCGGCGTATCGAGCTTGTACCTCACAAAGAATACCACATCGAGCAATTCGATTTGCAGGGCAGGTAGAACGTGGACGCGGGCGGCGAGCGGCGGGACGAGCGCCTCACCATCAACAAAGAGTTCGAGTCGTACGACGCCTTCATTCATGAATACGTCACCAACATCTCGCGCTCGGGCGTCTTCATCCGTTCTAAAAGCCCGCTTGCCGTGGGCACGAAAGTTAATCTGCACTTCACCATCATCATGGACGATATCGAGACCATCACGGGTGTGGGTGAAGTGGTGCGGGTTCATGCCGATCCGCCTGGGATGGGCGTCGTGTTTACAGAGCTGTCCGATGATTCCAAAGCCTTAATCGACAAGCTCTTAGCGGGCCGCGCTTCGGCAGAGTCCAAGGACTAAAGGCGCTTTTATGTTCACTGGCCTCGTCGAAAGCACGGGCATTCTCAGACGCCGGACCCCGGGTGTTGTCGCAAGGACCTTTATCGAATGCTCGCTTTCGCCGCTGACCTTGGGTGAATCCATCGCCGTGAATGGGGTGTGCCTTACCGTCGATCGCATTCTTTCCAATGGCTTTGAAGCCGATATGTCCCCGGAAACCCTAGAAAAAACAACACTTGGAAGCCTGGGTCTGGGGGCGCGGGTGCATTTGGAAAGGGCCACGCCTTTAGGAGGGCGAATGGGGGGTCATGTGGTGCTGGGGCATGTCGATGGAATTGGTGAAGTACGCGGCACCCAAAGGCAAGGCGATGCCCTTCGATTCTCTGTAAATGCACCGGCCGAACTCGCCCGATTTATCGCTTCCAAAGGCTCCATCGCCCTCGACGGCGTAAGCCTCACGGTAAACAGCGTGTCTGAAATCAGGGGCGATACCTTTGGATTTGATGTGATGCTCGTTCCTCACACCCTCCAGAACACCCTGCTTGAACACCGCACACCCAATAGCCTCATCAATATTGAAGTTGACGTACTTGCCCGCTACGTGGCGAGACAGCTCGAATTTTCCCCGGGCGCTTCCACTCAAGCCAAAGAGCAACCCCATGCCACAGCCGACGACCGACTCCTCATCAAACTACAAACGAACGGATACCTCTGAAATTCCCGCCCCCACCGGGAGCAATCCAGGTGCTGTTGGAATTCCCCACCGTTTGACCATCAATTATGCCGTGCTCGACCGGATCAACCGCGCTCTCGATCATATGAGGGCGGGAAAGATGGTGATCCTGGTCGATGATGAAGACCGTGAAAACGAAGGCGATCTCTGTATGGCCGCCGAGGCCATTACCCCAGCCGCCATCAATTTCATGGCGAAATATGGCCGGGGACTTATTTGCCTCGCCCTCGATGAAGAAATCGTCAATCGCCTTGAATTACCGCTGATGAGCGCACCCGGCCGCAATGGTCCCCCTCTCGGCACCGCCTTCACCGTCAGCATCGAAGCCCGCACAGGCGTCACCACCGGCATCAGCGCCGCCGATCGCGCCCATACCATCAAAGTCGCCGTTTCCCCCGAAACCCGCGCGGGCGATTTGGTCACGCCTGGCCATGTCTTTCCCCTCCGGGCCCGGCGTGGAGGGGTCTTGGTGCGCACCGGTCAAACCGAAGGCGCCGTCGACTTGGCCCGCTTGGCCGGTATGCGTCCAGCCGGAGTCATCTGCGAGATTATGAACGATGATGGCACCATGGCCCGCATGCCCGACCTCGAACGCTTTGCCAAAGAGCACGACCTCTTAATTCTCACCGTCGCCGACATGATCCAATACCGCTTGCAGACCGAGCGATTGGTCCGCAAAGTGGCCGAGCATCCTCTCTTGCTCGATGCCACCGGCACGGAATGGATGGCTCATGTCTATGAAATCAGCAATGAATCCCGCCAATACTTCGCCCTCACCAAAGGCAATGTCGCCACGGCCGAGCCCATCCTCTGCCGCGTGCATTCGGGTTCTCTGCTGGGCGATCTCTTTAGCTCGACCCGCACCGACGGCGGCCGGAACCTGCGCGCCGCCATTACCGCCATCGAACAAGCGGGCGCGGGAGTCGTTTTATACATTCCCCCAAAGGGAGATTTGGTGCGCGAACTTTCGGCCCGGGCCAAGAGCCAAACGCCCTCGGCGGATACCATTGCCACCCATGCCGGTGCAGCGAACCCCATCACTCTTCGGGAATTTGGCTTGGGCGCTCAAGTCTTGTCCGATTTAGGCATTCACAAACTTCGCCTGCTTACGGGCAGCCAACTGAAGATCGTGGGCCTGACGGGATTTGGCCTGGAAGTCGTTGAACGTTTACCTCTATCCATTTAAAAGAAGGAGTTTTTTCATTTATGACAACGGCCCAACGAGGATCGGATCCGCCGCCCACGCATGAAGGGCAAATGGTGGTTCCCGCCGGAGCGCGTTTTGCGCTGGTGGTCGCCCGGTTTAATCATTTTATCGTCGACCGCTTGGTCGAGGGCGCGCTCGATGCCTTTGCCCGGCATGGTGGATCCCTCGAAAATATCAGCATTGTCCGGGTTCCCGGTTCCTGGGAGATACCTGTGGTTACAGCCCGTATCGCCCAAAGCCGCAAAGTCGATGCTGTGGTTGCACTGGGCGCGGTCATTCGAGGCTCGACCCCTCATTTTGAGTACGTCGCTTCGGAAGTGACCAAGGGCATTGCCAATATCGCGCTCCAAACAGGCGTTCCAGTTACTTTTGGCGTACTGACCACGGACACCATCGAACAAGCCATCGAGCGAGCTGGGACCAAGAGTGGAAACAAAGGCTGGGAAGCGGCGTTATCGGCGATTGAGATGGTATCGCTGAACCGGGCCTTGGATCAGGCTGGATTCTGATATGGGAGCTCGAAGCAGCGGCCGTGAGGCGGCCTTACAGATGCTGTTTGCGGCCGAGGCGGCATCATCAAGTGCCGAACGGGTGATAGGCTACTATTGGCGAGAAACGCCCGGCGAGCCTGAGGGGCGGGAATACGCGGACCGGGTGGTACGGGGAGCCTTGGGCGAACTATCCGCGGTCGATGAAGTGATACGCAAAGCGAGCCACAATTGGCGGCTGGAACGAATGGCGCGGGTAGATCGGAATGTGTTGCGTTTGGGGGCATGGGAGCTCATGCGCAACCGGGAAGTGCCGCGGGCGGTCATTTTGGACGAGGCGGTAGAGTTGGCGAAGCGTTTTGGGAGCGAAGACAGCGGAGCTTTTGTAAATGGGGTATTGGATAGGATCGCCGAGGACGTAGGCCGCCCGGAAGGAGAGGGGAAAGAAGGGGGAAAGAAAGAGAAGTAGCTCGATCGGCCGCGCCGTGCGTGGGCTCGTCAATCGAAAATAGCCTTGCCCTTTGCTCAATCCTTTTGATATGTACGCCCATGCAGCCGGCAAGCTATTGCTCGCAAAGCGAGATAACCATGAGCAAGAACAAAACCAAAGCAACCGAAGTGGACGTGAATGCGCATATCGCCTCAATCGCCGGCGAAGAACAGCGCAAGGATTGCGAAACCCTTGTGAAATTCTTTCGGAAAATTACCGGCAATGAACCAAAGATGTGGGGTCCCACCATCATCGGCTTTGGCTCATATCATTATAAATACGAAAGCGGACGGGAAGGCGATTCTTGTCTCACTGGGTTCGCCGCCCGAAAGAATGAGATTGTGGTCTATTTGGCCGCGAGCGGGGCAGATCAGGAAGCGCTCTTGGCCAAGCTCGGAAAGCATAAAATGGGGAAGTCTTGTCTGTATATTCGCAGGCTTAGCGATGTCGATATGGCCGTTCTCGAAAAACTGGCCCTTGATTCTATCGGAGAAATCAAACGCCGCTATGGGTAGAAGCCATCTCAACAAAGGATTCCAATAGCAAGAGCGCCTTGAAGGGCTTCTTTAGAAGGTCACCCTCGCGCTAAAGCGAAACTGCCTGGGCGCCTGATAAGCCGTTGGATTGTTCCAATTGGGATTGATAGCTTCTCCATCCACCAGCGAATCACAAAACCCAGGCTGGGCGCCTGATGGGCATTCATATTGGTTTGTTTTAGCGTTTTTGACTGGAAGATCCGTTGCGGTCAGCTTCTCGCTGGGCACATCCGCGATGGGTACTGCTGTCAAGGTCTGATCCACCGCCGCCGCCGCTTGAAAATTAAGCAAGTTAAACACATCCATTCCTATATATAGCCGGCTTTGGTTTGATACGCGGACGGCCATGCCAAGATGGGTATCAAAAGCATGTATCCAAGGTGTGCTTCCATAAGAGCCCCGGGGTATAAAAAAGATTTCGTTCGCCCCGTAGGTGAGATGAGATCCAAGAACGCTGATCGGAGCGCCCGACTGAGCCCGGTACGTGGCTCCAACTTGAATATCCAGCCAAGGCTTTACCGTAAAATCTTTTGCTCCATCGACCCGAATCCGGTGGCGCCGGTCGATAGGCAATGGGCCCGTGCGGTTGATAAGAAAAGGCCGCATATCAAATTCCGATGTGGTATTTGGATCGAATTGGCCGGATTCCGGCCTAAATAAGCCGGGATAATTGCCCCGCGCATAGGAAAGAGTATAGCTGGCCTGGGCGAGCCAGCGATCCGAAAATGTCTTGATCCCATACAGGGCGAGCGCATCATAGTCGCGGGTAGCCGCTGGTATGCGGCTGGCTATTCCTTGTCCGGGATTGCCTAGAAACCCAGATGCATTGCTATCAAATCCCATATCTTCAATAACCGTGCCGAGCCAGCGCTTGGTATAGTGCAAACCGACTAGACCTCCCTTGAAAAGAGCATATTCGGCGCCAGCGCCGAACTCATCCATGGATTGGCTACTGATATCGGGATCTACAGCTAAATTCCGGCCATCCTTGCGCACTAGCCAATATTGATTTGGATTCCCGCCGGTTTCGATTTGAACGGCATTGGAATAATCAGGATTGCCATTGGCACCCCTTAGCGTGCAGCCGGCGGATTCCTGGCCTTCATTGGTGCTTGGATTGCATCCGCTTGCATAACGCACGCTTTGGATCGAACCCTCGTGGGAAAACGCGCGTTCGGCCAAATGCAGAGGGATTGCCGCATAATAACGCGCGTAGTTCGCAAATATCCTGCTACGGCCCTTCTGGCCCGGATCGTACACCACGCCTATGCGCGGCGACCATTGGCTCAGCAGCGACATAGCCGTTTTGCCACCGCTGCCCGTAATAACCTGAGCATCATAGCGAAGCCCCGCATTGAGCGTAAGTATGTCTTTGAATATCCAGCGATCTTGAATAAACCCGCCGATCTCCGTCGATGATAACTGGCTATCCAGGGAATTGAGGAGCAGGGGCTGATCAGGGCCGATGAGATAGCCATAGCGCCGGTGATCCAAGAAGTGACGGCCCGAAGACGATTCCCGGAACATAACCGTTCCTGTGTACGCCTTCCTAAGCTCGGCGGACGTGTGGTCGATATTCAAGCCGGCTTTGACCGTGTGCATTCCCAGCGCTTGAAAGATACGGGATACGCTTATCTTGGCTTGAATGCGGTTAAAAGCCTCCTCGCTGATAAAACCAGGTCCGCCCGCTATATAACTTGCTATAGGGCATGGATTCTCGGCCGTACCGGGATCGATAGATGGATCAATATAGGTCGGCACGGGAGCGCAGGCCGCTTCGATTTCAGGCGATTGCTCGAACTCGGTGATCTTGCGCATTCCCAGTTTGCCTGTTGAGCGCAGCCAGTGAACTTGAGAAAGCCCGGCGAGGCCCTCATTGCTGCCCAAAGCCGATCCATCGGCGGGCAATTCACTTCCGCGGATATGGCTAAACCCTAAAAGGGTATCGAGCAGCAGCGTTTTGTTCATGAAGGAAGATACCCATCCAAGCATGATATTCGTCGAGCTGGATTTCGTCTGTTTTGCGAGGGCCTCATAGGTTCCATTTAAAGAAGATATAGCGGGATAGGTTCCATCTCCTCCCGCGCTCGTGTGTACACCCGATATGGCCAGCCATAAACGATCTTGTTCCCGGGGAGCATAGGTTAGCTTAACAATATACTGATGATTCCGCTCGTCGACAAAAGAACCTGTGCGGGTGCCCGGGATTTCCTGCACTTGGGCAACGCCCGTCGATGGATCGATTTGCTCGGTATTGCATTGAAGCCCTTCGGCCTCGAAGCCTGGACAAGGTCCGGCCTGATAGAGCCGCCGGTTAAGATATCGATCCAGCTTCATTCGGTAAAGCGAAGGTGAATAGGCCGTGTAGAACCAGAGTTTGTCCCGGAGAATTGGTCCAGAGAGTTCTACGCCAGCATCGCGCAGGGATAACTCCTTATGCTCAACCTCGATGGTTTGGACTGGATGGGGAGGGATTTTCCGCGTACCTTCCATTATGCCAGGGGATAGGCTTGTAAAAAAAGAGCCTTGAAAGGTAGTGGAGCCTGATTTGCTAAACGCTTGAATCAGCCCGGCGTTTGAGCGGCCATACTCGGGCATGTAGCCGCCGTTGATCACCTTGATTTCCTTTAGAAACATCATCGACAGCGGTGTGGCCAGCGGGCCTCTGGCTGGGTGATTGACCGACATGCCATCGATGGTTATCCAGTTCTCCGGCGAGGAGGCGCCGCCGATGGACATGCCGAAAAGGTCCGCATGGACAGTGGGAGCAATATCAGCAACAGCTTCAAAAGAACGGGTTGAAGCGCCGCGGGCACTTGGGGGAATGAGTGCGATTCGATTCAGAAAATCAGGGCGTATGGTGAATTCACGCTGGCTTGAATGGGCGTCGAAGGGAGCATCATCTGCTTCTGAAACAAGAGTAGGGTCCTGGGCATAAGCATTTGAGCTGAAGCCTATGCCAAGCGAAAGGGTAATCGCAAATGTCCAGGAGTGGGGGCCAACTTGAGGGTGGGGCATAGAGCAGTTTCTTCAGGCGGAGGGCGGTGTAGCGGCACGAAAGCAGCGCCAGCTTTCGCGCTTCATGGAAGCTGATTTGGATTTTCGTTTATAGAGGAAAGGATGGTCAATACCCCTTAAGGGGTATTTTCAAGCGGGATGGTCAAAATCCTGCCGGCTTTTCGATCGTTCGCCGGAAGCCTCTGCACCGCAGCACAATACGCAATAGTGGAGTGCGCATGCCTGGGCCGATTGGCCGTCTACGCCCGCGTCAGCTCCAGCTTCATCGGCGACCTCAGCAACAGCGAAGGCGCCCACGGTATCTGATCATCCACCCGCTTCAGCGGCCCAAGCGCCGAGAGCTCCTCAAGCGCTACTCGCCCTTCCAATCTCGATAAAGACGCTCCCAAGCAAAAGTGTATATCCAATCCAAAGGCAATATGCCCCCGTGTATCGCGCTCGATATCAAATTGCTCGCCATTCGGGAAACGCGCCTCATCCCGGTTCGCCGAAGCCAGCATCGGCGTCACCACCGCCCCCTTCGGCAGCGCTACGCCTCCCACTTGCGTGTCCTCGGTCGTCACGCGCAAAATCATCTGAGCAGGACTTTGCCACCGCAACACCTCCTCGATCACATTGGGAATTCGCTTGGGTTCGGCCAGCATCTTCTGGTATTGATCGGGATGATCCGTCAGCGCCGCCAGCGCATTGCCCAAGAGGCTCGTCGTCGTCTCGTTGCCCGCCAACAACAGCAGATTCGCAAACGCCAGCACATCGGGCAGACTCAGCTTCTCGCCGTCAATCTCCGCCTTCAACAAGGTCCCCAATAAGTCGTTGGGGGCATTAGGACCACGCTTTTCAATGACACCCTTGAAGTATTCGGACACTTCAATACTTGCCTTTGCGGAACGCATGGGATCTTGTTGAGTCACAAAGGATACGGTGGTCAACATATCGTCGCACCACCTCTTAAACTCCTCGCGCCGCTCGGGCTCCACGCCCAACAGCTCGGCAATCACAATCATCGGCAGCGGTATTGAAAAATCGCTGACCAAATCGAAAGTGTCTTTCTTGGCGATCTCGGCCACCAAGCTCCGGCTAATTTCCCGGATGCGCGGCTCGAGCGAGGCGATGACGCTCGGCGTGAAAGCGCGCAAAATCAGGTTGCGAAGCTGCGTATGCCGGGGCGGATCGTGGGCGACCAGCGAGGGAGGCAAAGGCTCGAGTCCCGTCGCGGCCTGCTGCTGATCGCCGATAAAGCGATAAGCATGATTCGAAAAGGTTTTATTGTTTTTTAAGACCGCCGTTACATCGTCATAGCGGCCAACCGCAAAAAACTTCGCGGGCTCAAAAAAACCCACCGGCCCCTCTTTGCGCAGCGCAGCGTACAACGCATAGGGATTCGCAAGAACTTCAGGGCGATCGATTCGATAGGTCGGAATGCTCATGGTTGTGTTTGTCCTTGTTAGGATTGTGACAAGCGGCCGACCTTAGCAGATGCCGGCGCGGGCGTGGCCCCACGGTCGAGATGCCTTCACACCTCTCTATTCAACGCCGCGCTTTTGGACATAATGGGCGGCGCCGTGCCCATCCCCGCCGACCGCCTTCGAGATACGACCCTCACAGGCCCTTTAGGCTCCCTGGCCATCTCGTTTGTTTGTCCGGCCAATTCTTCCCTCGCTTTGCGCACCGTGCGCTGGCTCGAGGGACTTCAAAAGCTGGGCCTGCGCCTGCCTTTTTTTCTGGTCCACGATGTGGGGCTTATTTTTTCGACGCCCGAAACCCAATACGAAAAAACAGCCCGCACCGATATCGCCGCGCTGACCAAGGGTTTTCCCGATGCGGCCAGGCTCTTGGGCATCTATCAGGGCATGCTCCGCGAAATGAGCGAGAGCGAAGTGTGCCGCAAGGCTTCGCTGCTCAAGATGAACGATGACTTAATCGTTGTGCTGCTTTCGCGCATTCTGGGCGCGGTGGCCTCGCGTATCGGTGTCGCGCCCGCGTATCGCTCGGCGCTCCCCATGGATGCCTCGCTGCTCGACGACATCGACGCTCAGCTTCCCGCGCTGTTTGGATCGGTGCGCCGGGATTTTGAGCTTCGGACCCTGGCCGCCATCGAAGCCACAAGGCT
Source organism: uncultured Polyangiaceae bacterium (assembly GCA_964537685.1). Classification (GTDB taxonomy): domain Bacteria; phylum Myxococcota_A; class Polyangia; order Polyangiales; family Polyangiaceae; genus CAZICM01. The sequence continues at coordinate 5,022 of CAZICM010000036.1, read as the reverse complement.
CTTTGTGCTGACGATGAGCGATGCGCTCGATCTCGATACGTTAAGGCTATTTGGAATGATCGGCTCCGAGGCCAGCCTGGGCGCGATGGCGCAGGTCGATCTGCTCGCGGCGCTGGAGTCGCCCGAGGCCAACGACACGGTGAATTTTTCGCTCGAGATTTTGCCCAGCGTGCTCGAGACCAAAACAAGAGCGGCGGCGGGTTTTGTAGCGGCGCATGGCTATTCGGGCATCGGCAACAAAGGCTCTGTCGACAGCATGGTGCTTACCGAACTGGCTTGGGACGATATGGAACTCGCGCGGCGCATCCTCGACAACGAGGTTTTGTATTACATGCGCGAGCAGAGCCGCGATCTGCAAAAGCGCATTCATTACCTGCTGATCGACGCATCGGCATCGATGCGGGGCGATCGCCAGACCTTTGCGCGCGGGATGGCGATTGCGACAGGGAAAAAGCTATTGCTCGAGGGCGAAGAAGTCGTCTTCCGCTTCTTCGATTCGCGCCTGTACGAGCCTGCGCGGGCGCGCCATGGCCAATTGCCGACGGCCTATATTTTGTCGTTTAAAGGCGAGCGGGGCCGCAATCCAGCGCGCGTATTCGCCGAACTCGCCACCGATTTGGATCTGCTCCGGCACCGCGACGCGCGTACGCCCGTGGTTCATCTGTTTACGCACGCCGCGCTCTATATTCCCCGGGAGATGGTGCAAGCCGTCCGGAATATCGCTCAAATCGCAGGGGTTTTTATACTTCCCTCGGGCGGCCGCCTCGAATTGGACTATCTCGATTTGCTTCACAGCCATTGGGTTATCGACCACGAAACCTTGGCCAGCAGGACAGGCAGGGCCGACGCCGCCAAGACCATTTTGGGCAAAACCCAAGGCGCGTCATTTCAAGGCGGCTCTTCGCAAGGACAGCGCAAATCCTTTATTCCGCCCCTGCGCAGCGACGGCGCGGAAGAAGATCGGCATTCGGTATGAGCGCCCTTCGGCCCATGGGAGAACTGCGCGAAGAGGCGCGGGGATTTTTGTCCAGGGGCGATGTGCAAAGGGCGCGCGCGGCCCTGTGGAATGCGCTTCAGCATGCGGTGGCGCGCGAGGAAGATTATGTGAACACCACCGTGGAATTGCGCGATCTCATGGTGAGGCTGGGCGATTTCCGCGGGGCTTTAACCTTGGATTGGTATGCGGGAAGCGAACGCTCTCAGCGGCCGCTGCTCGAGAAAGTGCCACCCATCGATCGGGCGAAGACGGTATTGTCTTGGGCCGAGCGCCAAACGAAACGCGATCCCGGCCGGGCCAAAGAATTGTTTGCGCAAGCGGCCGACGAATATGAAGCGGCGGGCCTAACGGCGCAGGCGGCCATTGCCAGAGAGCGCGGAGGCGACTTTGAAAGGGCGAGAGCTTTGTGGTCGAGGCTTTCGCAGGTTTTATCGCCGAGGGGAGCCGATTTGTACACGGCTGGGCTGGCCCGCTTCAACTTGGCGCGCACATCGGAAAAGACAGGCGACGCCCAAGCGGCCCGGAGCGCCGTCGTAGAAGCCGTTCACCTGCTCGAGCAGGCGGCGGACCGCTACGAAACCATTGGCCAGCGCGAACGGGCTTTCGACTGCTTTCAAGTGCTCATCGCCATCGGCAAAGACTGCGGACAATTCGAGCATGTGCTCGAGGGCTACGTGAATGTCATCCGCATCCTGCGCGAAGATCACCTGCGTTATTATGCGCTGCAATCCTATGAAGAAGCCTTAAACGCCGCGGAAAAGCAGGGAGAAGCGGCGGCGGCGGCGACACTGGCGCGAGAGATGGCGAGCTATGCCCGCAAAGAGACGCTACCCCAAGTGGCCAATTTCGCGATGCTCGCCCAGGCGAGGCTATGGCAAGAAGTCGCTGCCCTATGTCAAAAGCGGGCATTTCCTCCAGAAATCGCCGAAAACGCGATGCTTGCGAGCGTCATTGCCTACGGAGAATCGGGGCAATACAGCAAAGTTGGCGCGGCCTACGGAGCGCTCAGCGGATTGCCTTTGGAAGAGAGCCGAAAGAAACACTATGCCAGGGCTGAAAAGCGCTATCAGGGCGCGAGCGATCTACCCATCGACGCATCGCCCCTGCCCGCGCATTTAAGGCAGGAAGTAGGATTTCCCGAAGTCTGGCATTTGGACTTAATCGAATGGGAACAGCGCGGAAGCGTTGCGCAGGCATGCAGTGATGTCGTGCTCGATCCTGGTCAATGGTCGGAAGTGACGAGACGCAAGGCGATGCTGGCGAGGCTCACGGCGCTCCCCATCGAAGCCGAGGAAGAGACGGCGGCCCAAGGAGCGAAGGCACCCAGGAAAGTGCCGGTGGAACAGTGGATTGGACTATGCGAGCAGCTTAGCCAGGTGGATTTATATTCGCTGCTATCGCCATTGGAGCGCTTATTTGAACGGCCCGAGCGTGAAGTACGCATGGCCGTTGTAAAGACCCTGGCCAAATTTCCCTACAAACGCACGTTTATCACACTGCGCGAAGCGCTTTTGGACCGCGATTTAGGGCTGGTAAAAGAAGCCTCGAAAGCGCTTGAAGAATTCCGATTTGCGCACGCGTTTGATCCGCTCTCGCGCATTTACCGGGAAGCGCAGAACGACGACGTAAAAGTCTCGGCGCTTCGGGCTCTTTCCAAGATTGACACGGTGGAAGCGGCGGAGATGCTACTCGGCGTATTGTCCCACGATGGCCAAAAAGAGCGTGGAGCGGCGGTTGAAGCGCTAAAAAAGTCGAGAGGGATGAAGTTTATCGACATGGCGCGCAGTTCGTTCCGGGAGCTATCGGCGCCTGCGCAGGCTCAAGTGCGGGAAATTCTGAATGCGCGCGGGGTGTCGATTTAGGCTTGGGCAAACACAGGAGGCAGCCCTTTCGGGCGCGGCGACGAGCGCGTAGAACGCGAGTGCGGCCGGCGCGGAAGCGTTGAGGCCGGACAAGAGCGCGAGTATGGCGTCCGAGGATGGAATAACCGCTGGTAAAACGCGAGTTCGTCGTCCGAGGATGGAATAACCGCTGGTAAAACGCGAGTTCGGCGTTCGAGGATGGAATAACCGCGGCCACAGAGCGATTTTGGCATCTGAGGAGGGAAATAACGGAACGGGAAGGGGAAGAGCGGGGAACGGCTGCGGGCCCCGCGCCTAGTTTGCCGCAAGATCGAAAGTATCCACGGCGATCATGAGTGAAATGCTGCATGAATTCACGAGGAAGGGGCGGGCGTAGTTGGGGAAGTGTCCACGAAAGCGGGGGAGGATCATCGCCCAGCGTAATCACCGTTGCTATCCCGATGATGAGCGTTTGGATACCGACTTTACCCGCGCTCCTATAGTCGCCGTCGGCAATCGATGCAAGCCTAATCTTAAACCTTATGATACCCCTTTCTCATCGGAAGGAGGACAGGATCGCCATAAGTGTATATAGTATTCATCAGGGCCTTCATCCGCACGTTCATCGGAAATCGACTCTATGCCCGTTGAATATGCAATTCCATTATACAGACCAGGAATTACAGATATGGTCGGCAGTGATGTGAAATCATGTGCCTCAGGAGACCAAATGATGATTTCTCCGCAGCGAATATTCAAACAGAACTCGCCCATTCTGCTCCAAACCGCTGCGGGCTTTATGTCTCTACGCCCGACTTCTATGTGAATCCTTGTCGCGCCTCCATAGCGATAGGTTGCAATAGCGACAATTTCAGGGGCGTCATTCATAAAAGCGATTTGCTCGTGTCCATTCCAGAGATGAGTTGTATCGACACGGGGACCAGCCATGCGATCTCCCATCATGAATTGAAAGTGATCCGTGACAATAGTAAATATGTGCATCATTTCGCTACTCCTTGAGTCTACGCGCCCGCTCAGCGTTGACTTCGCCTCCCTGGCGTCTACTACAATTAATGCATTGTGGATAAAGGCGCTGCTGTGCACCCGGTTCAACTAATGCATTTGGGGGCTGATGATCTGGAACAAAATTGCCAGATCGAGTCGCGGGAGCCGTCGAGCCGCACGTATGGCAACCAGTATCCTTTCCGATTCGATTTATTTCTGCTGTTTCTGCTGGTAGAAAGTCACGCCCCGGCCCTCGCGCGGGAATCGATTCTGCCGCGTGTGTACCTGTCTGCAACGTACTTGATCGAATAGGATTGGCTGCTGCCCCCTGCTTCAGCCCCTCCTTTTCCGCCTTCGCAATCGCCGCCGCCCCGCTCGCTCCTTTCCCTCCGGCCAGCGCGGCCGCGCCCTCTCCGACGTGCTATGCAGCTACTTACTCTCATTGAAGCGATCTCTTGAAAAGTGAAAAATATAATTTCCATTTCCCCAATACAATCTAACACCTTGAGCTTCGAGTTTACGGGCTCCAAAGGAAAAACGTTGATTTTTGCTGGATTCACACATGTGATTGGTTGTGTCGAACATGAATGCTCCAGTCTTAGTCCATGACTTTAGCCGCCTTGAAATGGCCCTCCATATTGCTAGGGATTCCACATCGGACGTACGAGCGCTCATCCAAGAATTGCTGAGACCCTTTTCCGTAAGCCTGCCAAGTTCAATCGATAAACATCCCGGATTCAGATCATTGAATTGCATCGGAAAGACTAATGCCATATTGGGTGGAGTCCTTGTTAGGATAACTTCCCTGACCGAGGAATCAAGAACAACTATAGGCAAATCATCACAGTTCACAGGGGTTGCCTGATAAGGGGGAAAATGTATGGCTACTGCATACAGGCGAAATTCAATCTGCAGTTGAAATCGCGATTTCCGGTTTTTCGCCACCGCCTCCGAGAATCCTATTGCCTTCGGTCTTGAGCTTTGTGGCCTCGAAGCGGACACGAGCATTATGGGCGGCATTGGGATCGGTCTTAGGGCCTCGTTTTGCGCCGTTGCTCAGCCCCCCTTTCGCCCCCTGCGCCTCCCCCTTGGCCAGTGCTGCCGCCCCGCTCGCTCCTTTCCCGCCGGCCAGTGCCGCCGCGCCCTCTCCAAGCGTAATCACCGTTGCTATCCCGATGA
>CAZICM010000035.1:0-102252 GCA_964537685.1 uncultured Polyangiaceae bacterium | reverse complement strand
ATGCCGCCGGCCGCCAAACGCTTGAGTACCCGGTATCTCTGCTGCTCCGCCATGCCTTTCGCCTATATCAAGGCTTGAGAAAAAAAGCCTCCCGCACGTGATTGCTCAATGCCTTGCGAGGTCTTTCTCCACCATTTTTGCCGCATTTAAACCCGACAGAACGGCCCCTCCTGTATGTTCTCCGAGGGGTTTTACAGAATTGCCAATATGATAAATATCGCGCTCAATTTCATAGGCATCTGGCTTTTCAAATCCCGCGGGAGGGAGCAATTTCACAGCCGCAGAAGATAGGCCATACAATTCTTCGTATTGCTTTGGCGTAACAGCCCGCTCATACATCAGGGCATTGCGAAAACCTGGCAAAAGGATTTCGGCCTTTTCAAAGGTATATTTTTTAATGCGTTGGAGAAGATTATCCGGCAAATGCTCCAGGCCGCGCGGACACATGAAATACAAATTGAGCGGATAGCCGCCATTCTTCGGGGGAAGCTCGCCGGCGAACACATGAAAGCCGAATTCATCTGGCAGTTCGCCGCTTTCGATTTGGCTAAGCCACGAGGCCGTATTTTTGGGTAAATACGCAAGCGTGTGATAACCATCTGGAAAGATGCAATTCTCACGAATGATCAAGTGAAACATTCCAATGCATAGACCGGGCGTTGCATGCTCGGGATATAGTCCCCAGCGCCCTTCGCTCGTGATTGCCCGGCGTCCCCGGAACTCACCATGAGATGTTTTTACAATATGTTCATTTTTGCCATTTGAGGTATCCCTCGACAGGGCCGCACTGCCGCTATTCAATAGAAGCGTCCCTCCAAGAGATTCAAAGCGGCGGACCATGCATTGCACAAGATGAGCAGGACCTCCTTCCGCAATGACGGGGTGGTCGTGGCCGTAAGCCAGTTCCTTGGAAAAACCTCCCAAGAAATCGTCCAGCGCGAGATGGGTCGGGGATGTCCCGAGGGCATAGGAAAAGACGCTTAGAAAATCGGCGAAATTGGGGTTTTTAATATTTGCATCAATCAGCGGGCCTAGATTGGCATAACGCTCCCGGCGATCGCGCTTTGAAAAAACAGATGCAAGGCGAATGAGATCGGGAGCCCACTTTGCTATCTTGCCCAGCGTTTTAAAATCCATTGGAATATCATAGGTATTTCCATCAATATAAAAGTGTGATTTTATTTCGCGAAAAGAAATATCGACACCGAGTTTTTCTATTTCCCGCGCAAAGCCCTTTCCGAAGTCATTGCAGCCCATAACGAATTCATGGCCATCAAATACATGCGTGCCGCAAAGACCTCCGGCTGCATTTCTGCGCTCCACGAGCAAGACGCGAATGCCGCGCATCTGCAAATGAATCGCCGCTGTGAGGCCGGCCAGTCCCGCTCCGATGACAATACAATCGTATAGCCTGTTCATTGTCTCTCTCCTTGTGCGCCTCTCTGATCAGAGGGCGCTTACGAGCCGGACAAATCGCTGCGCGATTTTCAGCGCACAATCTGCCTTTATTATTCAATTAAATAAACTCGGCTGGCACTCAAAATCAATCTCATTTTAGGGCGCTAATGGATTGAAATTGCGCTGGACAGCCTTGCGGGTTCTATGATTTCAGAGCTTCTCCTGAGAGGGCATCCTGCAGGACGCCCTCTGAAACCATCGCCGGTTATGCCCCTTCATCGTCCGACATTAAAAGAATGGCTGAGCGACGCCCCTTTCGCGATGGGAATGTCTGCGGGCTTCTTTGGCTTTTTCGCGCACGCGGGCGTGATGACGGTTCTCGAAGATCATGCGCTATTGCCAAAACGTGTCTCAGGAGCGAGCGCGGGTGCGCTGACCGCAGGTGCATGGGCTGCGGGACTTTCAGCAACGGCTTTTGCGCGTGAGCTGCTGGCGCTCAAGCGCAGTGAATTCTGGGATCCATCGCCGGGCTTTGGGCTGTTGAAAGGCCATTTGTTCCGGACGCGGCTCGCGGCCATTTTGCCCGTGCGGCGCTTTGAAGAATGCCGCGTGCCTCTCGCAGTGTCGGTGTACGATCTCTTTTCGCGCAGCACATTTGCCGTTTCTGAAGGAGAGCTCGTGCCCGCTATTACCGCATCGTGCACGCTGCCGGGGCTATTTCATCCCGCCCGGCTCAACGGCCGCACAGTGCTCGACGGCGGTATTGTCGACCGCCACGGCCTCATCGGAATGCCCAAAGATGAAAGGCTTTTTTATCATCATTTGGCTTCCCGCTCGCCGTGGCGAAAAACCGGAAGTCCGGCTCTCGAAATTCCAACCCCAGCATCGCGCCCGGCCATGGCGACGCTTGTGATCGACGGGCTTCCAAGGGTCGGGCCATTCCGGCTTGAGCAGGGCGGGCTAGCCTTCGAAGCAGCGCGTAAAGCCATGCAGGCGGCGCTGGCAATGCGGCTTGATCAAGGCGTTGTGCGGCTCTCGGCCCGTTGATGATCCGCGCTCTTCCCTTCGCGCCCCAAAATACACGCTAAAACACGAACGTTTCTTCAGCACATCCTAAATAGGGGCAATGTGTTTTTCCCATTGCAAGTTCTGCACGGCGTTTATCCCAAACCCGATCCAATGCATTGAAATTGATGCACAACACGAACATATAACAATACCCAGGCCCTGCGCCCGGCGATTGCTGATTCTATCGCCAATGCGAGCCCATTTCTGATATGGGGACAAACGAAACGGGTTGGCTGCCCCGAAAAGCGGTGTACCATCCCGAACCGGCCCATTTCGTTGAGGAGACGCAATGTCTGATCGATACCGATTCGCTCTTGATGAGAAAGATATTCCGAAAGCCTGGTACAACCTCGTACCAGACCTTCCCAGGCCGCTGCCTCCCGTGCTGCATCCGGGAACGCTAAAGCCCGTCGGGCCGGATGATCTCGCGCCCATTTTACCCATGGCGCTGATTATGCAGGAGGTTAGCCAAGATCGGTGGATCGAGATCCCCGAACCGGTTCGGGAAATCTATAAACTCTGGCGCCCGACCCCGCTTATGCGCGCTCACCGGCTGGAGCGCTTTCTCGACACACCCGCTCATATTTATTACAAATACGAAGGTGTTAGTCCATCGGGAAGCCATAAACCCAATACGGCGGTTCCACAGGCGTTTTACAATAAAGAAGCAGGTATCAAAGGTCTGACAACGGAAACCGGCGCGGGACAATGGGGAACGGCTCTTTCCTTCGCCTGCCGGGCGCTGGGCCTCGAATGCTTTGTCTATATGGTGAAAGCCTCGTACGAACAGAAACCATACCGGCGCATTATTATGCAGAGCTATGGCGCAGAGGTAACACCGAGCCCGTCAAACAAGACACAGGCGGGAAGGAGCATTTTGCAAGGCGATCCTGATTCACCTGGAAGCCTTGGCATTGCGATTTCCGAAGCCGTTGAAGCCGCTGTTACAAGCGGCGGAAAATATAAATACAGCCTGGGCTCTGTGCTGAATCACGTTCTTGTTCATCAAAGTGTCATCGGACAAGAAGCCATCCAGCAAATGGAAATGGCCGGTGAATACCCGGATATCATTATCGCTCCCACCGGGGGTGGATCGAATTTCGCGGGTATTATCGCTCCATTTATGCGCAACAATCTGAAGGAAGGAAAATCCACGCGCATCATTGCCGTTGAGCCCACCTCGTGTCCGAGCCTAACCAAGGGCGTTTATGCTTACGATTTTGGCGATACGGTCGGATTGACGCCGCTGGTGAAGATGTACACGCTCGGCCATACCTTCGTTCCGCCGCGCATTCACGCGGGCGGCCTGCGTTATCATGGCATGGCTTCTATCGTGAATGAGCTTTACGATCAAAAGCTGGTTGAGGCGGTGGCCGTCGCTCAGACCAATGTATTCAATGCGGGGCTGACTTTTGCGCGTACGGAAGGCATTTTGCCTGCGCCCGAAGCTGCCCACTCGGCTTGTGTCGCAATCGAGGAAGCCTTGAAGTGCAAGGCTGAAGGCAAATCGAAAGTGATTCTCTTCAATCTTTGCGGTCATGGCTTGCTCGATTTATCGGCCTACGACGATTTTATTCACGGCAAACTCTCCGATTATGAGTATCCGGCCGATAAAATCGCCGAGGCCCTGACCCATCTGCCCAAGATTCCCGAGTCTGTCCTTGCGTCCCTTGCATAATCATTAACACTATCAATTCGATCGGATTTTCGGGAGGGGCCGAGTACAGCTTCGCGGTATTAGAAACGATATCGCCGATGTTTAATCCATTTAATTGCAAATATATCCTTTTTAATTGGTTCATACCCTGCTTTGACCACAATGAGTTCCATTCCCGATCAAATTGAAGCCGAATTTCATCGGATTTTTTCTGGGCGTCCTGTGATCTTGGCGCCGATGGAGGACGTAAGCGACGCCGTTTTCCGGAGATTGTGCCGTAAATACGGCGCCGACCTGTGCATCACCGAATTCGTCAATGTGGAGGGCCTGCTCCGGGGCTGCCGTCATGCGCGGCGCAAAATAAGCCTGGAGCCCGACGATAAACCAACTGCAATTCAAATCTATGGTTCGAGCCCCGACCGCTTGGCTGAGGCGGCCAGGGTTGCCGAGGCATCTTCGTGTGCCTTCATCGATATCAATTGCGGCTGCTGGGTTCCAAAAATCGCGGGACGGGGTGCGGGTGCCGCGTGGCTTCGCGATCCTGATGCCATGGTAGCCATGGCGGCGATGGTCGTGCGCTCCGTTTCTCTGCCCGTCACGGTTAAGACAAGAATCGGATACGGCCCTGAATCTCACATGCCCATCGTCGATCTTGCTCCGCGGCTTGAAGACGTAGGCGTGCGCGCTCTCACGATTCATTGCCGCACGGCAAACATGGGTCACAGCGGCAGCGCAGACTGGAGCTGGGCCGCGAAAGCCCAGGCTCGGGTGAAGATTCCGGTGATCGTAAATGGCGATATCCGAAGTGCCGATGATGCTGCGCGCGCGCTCGCAGACACGGGATGCGCGGGTGTGATGGTCGGCAGGCACGCGATTGAACATCCGTGGATTTTTAGGGAAGCCCGCTTTCTGCTCGACCACGGACAACATCTGCCGCAGCCCTCAGCAGACGACCGGATTGAGCTGTGCAAAGAGCACTTGATCGCGAATGTGGAGCTCCGCGGATTGCCTTGGGGCGTGCATTGCACGAGACGGCATCTCAGCGGCTATTTAAAAGGAATTCCCGGCGCCTCTGCACTTCGGCACCAACTGAACCGCTGCGAAACGCTGGAAGGATGTTTGGAGATTTTAGATAACGCTCAGCGGCGCATCCGCCGCGGTGCCGGTGCCGACCCTGAAGCATCGGATGCGGGCGAGGCTACCGCGGCGGCATAAACAAGAGCTCAGCCTGTGTTCTTCTGCTCTTCGGTGCCTTGGCGCTTCGCGCGCCGCTTGGAAACCGATCGCAACAGCGCAAGCATCGCGTCCTGCACGTCTTCCGGAGCGCCGTCAAATAACAGCCCCGCTTCGGTCGCTGGAGCGCTCATTCCGTCCACACCGCCGAACAGCTCAGCGGGCAGAATACGCAGGCCCCTCGACAGGGCGAGCACCGTCGACAGCGACGGATCTCTCTTTCCATTTTCAATTGTACCGATGTAGTTGGGCGTCAATTTCGAAGCCTCAGCCAATTGCTCCAAGGTCAAACCCAACGCCTCACGCCGCCTTCGAATCTCTCGTCCAAAATCCATGACCCACACTCTTTTTCTTCGTTGCTGGAGAAAGCCGCTATCGCCGCGCTGCCCATCAGCACGGGCCATTGCTTTCAAGTCACCCGTGGCAAGATTCTTGGCTCGGTGCTCAACAAACACGCGAACCATCGCCGCAAACGCTCAAGCAGCGAATTGCATTTCAAAAAAAATTTATTTCGCTGTTCCGCAGAAAAATAAGCGTTTGGAATAGATGGGGAAGGCAAGACGATCGTGCTGCAGAAGCCGCGCCGCGCTAGTAACGCTCTTTGGGGCACGCAGCTTCATCGCCTTTGCGCGCCTTCTTGGCGTTCTCCAGATCCTTCTTTGTCTCGGCGACGTTGGCTTGAACAGCGCTTTCCACTTTTGCCCACTGTGGCTCTTTGGCCTTCAATTCCTGCACCATCGCAAGCGTCTTCTCATCCACGGAAAGCTGGCGTTCCAGCGTTCCGATCCACGCATCATCGGCCTTCAGGAGTGCCGCGCATTTGTTTTTGAGCTCATCGACGGCAACACTCCCAGGCTTGGCTTTGAACTGTTTTACAAGCCCGTCGTAGACCTCGGCTGCGGAGCGCGCGACGCCAAAAGAAATCACGGCTTCCGCCGCATGCTGACCGCGAAGCAATTCGAATTGCGAGAACCGGAGCTCTGGAATCGAGCCGCCCAGATCGCCGTCGAACGACGAATCCAAGAAGACGAAGGTGTACGGCATCGTCAGTTCATCGGCGCTGAGCTTGAACTGCATGGCAGAAACCTTGCCCTTCAGGCATGCCGCAACCTTTTCGGAAGTCTCGTCTCCCGCCGGCGTGAACGTGACTTCTGCAGGCGAAACCACGGCAGTTCCCGAGGCTTTGGTGCCATCTTTTCCTGCGGGCTTCGCGAGCTTTATCTTCGCCTGAAGGGTCTTGGGTGGAACGTCTTTCCATTCCGCGTAGCAGTCACACCATGCGCTCTGCTTTAAACGCACCGTACCCGCAACATCCGAACCCTCATTCTGGCCGAGCTGAACCGTTGGGCTTACGCCGGCGACATGCCGATACTGCGCTTCCGCATTGACGGGCGCAGCGGGCTTTATGGTCGAAAACGCAGGGATAGCGCCGAGATAGCGGCCAATCGCGTCAACGACACACTTCTCTCCGCCCGGTGTCAGGTTCTTCCCTTTCACCTTATGCTCAAAGCCGCTCGCACTAAACGTGGTCGACAACAGAAGCTCCGTCTCGCGTTCCGCACCGCGCGCCGCGGGATCGACCAAACACTCCATCACATGAGGCCGAGCCGCCACCAACAACCCGGTGAGAGCTTCTTTGTTGATCGCATCACCTAGCACCGGCGCCTTTGCGTGACAGAGACCAACATCCGTACTCTGGCCACCATTTCCAATCCGCTGTTGTTCCTTGGTTTCCGTAGGACCTTTGGGCTGCCCTTCGGGGGTTTCCGTTGAAGGCGCAGGACCACAACCCATGAGAACGGCGGCGACAAAAATGCTGAAACGAGAACGCATGACAACTCCGTGGCTATGCGCACATTAGCCTGTGCGCGCCCTTCCTACTCTTGCGGGCAACGGAAACAAAGAGAGACTGTTTCAGTTCGCGTGTGCCGAGGCTTCCAATTCATCATCCCAAGCCTGAGCGAGGACTAAAATCCTTGCGTTCTCGGGAATATCGCGGAGAAACACCTCTCTTCTGGCTTCGCTCCTGAACCTCCGCGCCCGCTCGAGCAGCCTGTCGCGTGCCGCCCGAATCGCGGCTTTTGCCTGAGCCAAATATCCCGCTGCGTACAGCACTTCCGAATGCGATAGCCGGATAAACGACTCGGCCTCGGCGCTGTCGCCAAGCGACTCAAACGACGCCATTTGCTCATCCAGCAGAAACATCATCTCTTCAACGCGGCGTCTGGCCTCGTCGATACGCCCCTGGGCAAGATGCACTTTGGCCAGCGTTGCAAGAGCGTGGATGCGCATCGAAGGCGCTTGCGATAATCCCGAAACCGCCGCCAGCGCATCCGCCTCGGCAGCGCCCAAATCGCCCTCCTCGAGACAAATCATGGCCTTATAGATTCGGGCTCCGCCCTCCATGCGCTGATTGGATTGGGCTTTAAATAAACGAATTGCTTCTTCTTCCGATCGTTTTGCTTCTTCTATTTCACCCAAACGCGCGAGGGCAATACCAAGATTTTGGTAAGCACCAGCAACGGTAGCCAATCCCATTCTCTCTCCGCGCTCAATGGCTTTTTTCAAAATGGCCTTGGCTTCCGCGTACGAGCCGATAGCCGCGTGGGCAAATCCTAGATTGCTGCCGGTTCCGCACGCATTGCGCAAATCGCCGGCTTTCTCGTGGTAGGCAAGCGCAGAGCTGATCTGCTCCAAAAACGTTTCCAAATCGCCACTTCCAAAAAAAGCTTGGGCCGCCCGCGCCTCTGCAATCCGGGCCAGCAGTTCCGGATCGGTCACGGGATAACGTTCGATTTGGTGATCAATTTTTTCAATAACTGAAGCAGCTATATCGTAATGGTCGGCAATATAGAGCCTAGTCGTCACTTGCGCCAATGCGGACAGGGCAACCCGGCCCACATCGGATGCCTTGCTCAATTCGATCATCTCCAAGCTGACCGCCGCAACTTCATCGCGTTTTCCAAGTGGCGTACACGAGTGAACCGCTTCGGTGGCGGCCCGGTACCACGCATCACTTCCCCGCTGCAGATGGGCCAACGCCTCAAAGGCATAGCGCTCCGCTTCCGCGTGCCTCCCCTGCCATCGCAGCGCAAACGCCGCAATCAGGCGAAGCTGTCCGAATTCTTCGGCCGTCGCGCCACATGCGATCGCCCGCTCCGAACGCTCGAATGCTGCTGAAAAATCGCCGCCCTCCAAGGCTTGTTCTGCGGCCCGCCTATACCAATAACGCGCTCTATCCGGCACATGGCCGCGTTCAAAATGCTCGGCAAGCACGATCGAATTCTTTTCGCCCGCCTGTTCAAGCCATTGAGCCGCAAGCCTGTGCCCTGTAACGCGATCGTTATCCGTGAGCATTGCATAAGCAGCCTCACGCACCAGGGTATTTTGAAATGCGTATTCCTCTTCCCCTTTGAAACGAGCCTTTTGACGATTGATGCAAAACTCTTCATGAACCAATACAGAAAGCGATGCATTCACCACAGTCTCGATTTCTGTACCGCCGAGCAGAGACCGTACCCCATCTCTCCAAAACACTTGCCCGAATACGCTGGCCGCCCGCAGCACGCGCCGTTCCTCTGCTCCAAGCGCCATCAGCCTCGAGTGCACCATCGCCAGCACTGTCGCAGGAAGCGAACCGCCTTTTCGGTTTTCGGAAGCGGCACGAATTAATTCTTCCAAATAAAAGGCGTTCCCCCCCGCCTGGGAAACCAACTGTTGCGCCACTGGATCTGCGATATCAGAACCCAACACTTGGCGCACGAGCTCCACGCTTGAATTCGGCGATAATTCACCTACTGAAAGCGTCGTTAGAGGCCGATCTTTCCATAGACCGGGAAATGCAGAATGCACTTCGGGCCGGGCCGTCGCCAGCACGAGCAATGGCCGCTTTCGGCCTGCCTGCAATGCCGCATCCACAAATAAAACGCTGGGCAAATCGCCCCAATGCAGATCTTCCAGCACAATAATGACCGTATTGGAAGACAATTCTGCCAATATCCATTCCTGCCACGAGCGCCGCATTTGATCGCCCATCAGCAGCGGGTCAGCCGATGCAGCTTTCCACGCTACCGATGTCTCTCCTTCCGGCTGCAATCCAATCAATTCTCCAAGAAATTCCATCGCATATAAAAGCGCCTGCCCTTCGAGACTTTTTGATAACCTTCTGTAGAGCTTTTCGTGCTTCTGTTCCCCTGCATCCCCAGGCGAAATGCCACATAAACTACGCAATGCCGAGGCAATCATTGCGAATGGGGAACCGGCGCTCACCGGATCGCCATATCCCACAAGCACTTCAATGCCTTCCGTGCTTCTCACAATACGCCGCAGAAATTCAGCCCGAAGCCTTGACTTTCCAATGCCCGGCTCACCGACAAGCAATACAGCCCGCGCCGAACTGTCGCTCACAACCGCATCAAACACGGATTGCAGTACCCGCAGCTCGTCTTCCCGGCCCAGACACGGCGTTGGCTTTCCCAGCAGCGTTCGCGTGCTTTCGGCTTCCGTCCGCTCGCCGTGAAGCTCCATACCGGCAGGCCCCGGCCGGACATCGAAACGGGCCTCCAGAAGGGCCGCGCTCACGCTGTCGACAAAGACAGGCAATCCGCTGCGTTTCTTCACCGCACCGCGCCTCTGTGTCTTCGCGCCTTCTTCCAAAATAAGCGTCGGCAGCTCCAATATCCCGCCAATACCAGCCCGAAGCACTCTTGCCGCACGATCGATCACCTCGCCGACAGGAGCGCCCTTTGAAATCACCCCGCGCCCCATCGCCAGCACAACCGGCCACAATGGCAGCGCCTCGCGAATCGACAGCGCACAGCGGGCCGCCCGCGTGGCCAAATCCGTCGCTGCCCCCTCCCCGCCCAGCGTGACAACAGCCGAGCCATTCACCATGCGCGTTACGCGCCCCCCTGCTTGTTTCAGCGCAAATTCAAGCTCATCGGAAATCTCAATCCGGCGCCGCTGAGCCTTGGCCAGATCGATCTCCTGCGTCGCCGCCAGCATTTGGTTGGCGATCAGCACCACGCACAAAAGCCCTTGTTCACCAGCGCCCAGCGCCTTCGGCCGATGCCTGACCGACACCGGCGCGATCGCACCGGACGCATCGAGCTGAGCCAGCGCATGAGCCACAGAAAGCGCATCGCTAAAGCGTGAATTGACTTCTTTCGCCAGCATCCCCGCGAGTATTTCATCCAGCGCCGGATCGATATCACCCCGGATATCTCGGATGCGCGGAGCGTCCTGAAGGAGAATCTTCGCGAGCAGCGCCATATTGTCTTCCGCGAGAAAAGGCGGTTCGCCCGCGAGGCACTCAAACAAAACACAGCCCAGCGAAAAGATGTCCGTGCGGGCGTCCAGCAGGCCATCCATCGCTTGTTCAGGCGACATATAGCCCGGTGTGCCAATCACGATTCCATTGCGCGCAAGGGCGCCCGACGGGCTCGCATGCATGCGCGCGATTCCAAAATCGAGAAGCTTTATCCGATCGATCCTTCCGCCGCACAGAAACAAGTTACTCGGCTTGATATCGCGGTGAATGACACCCCGGCTGTGCGCAACATGAAGCGCCTCGGCCGCGCGCCTTACAAGCTCGACACTCTCGCCGACAGTCAGACTCTCGCGGGCCAGCCGGGCAGCCAGATCCTCGCCGTCCAGCCACTCCATCGCGAGATAGGGAGAACCGTCCTCCCCCTTTCCATGGGCCACATAACGCACAATGCCCGGATGGCGGAGCTCGGAAAGAATCCTCGCTTCAAGCTCAAAACGAGCCTCCGCATCCTGACCCCGCAACACCTTCAGCGCGACAGGCGCTCCAGTGACAAGATCTCTCGCCCGAAGAACGGCACCCATACCCCCCGAACCAGCGATTCCGAGAACCTCGAATCGTCCGGCCACGGGACTATCCGAACCCATTGCTTCAGATTACGACGCATTGACTCCGCGCTCACGACAAAGTGCAAAAACGCAATGCGGCCGCGCTACCGCTGATATCGCTCAATCGTAAGCCGAATGACCTGGGCTATAAAACACGATCGAAATGGATATGTTTTTTATTGCATTCCTAATCCTGCCCGCCGCCCTCGCTGGGCACAACTGAACTTGGTTTGAACTCGGCGATATTGAGTTCCAGCGGCAGCTCTTCCGCTTCCTCCTGGGCGAATTCGATGGAAGGCCCATCATTCAACGCGGGAAGCTCGTCGGCCTGGGCCAGAGCCGCACCGGCCCAGGTAAAATTCTTATCCCGGTTTCCGTACACATAACGCGGCCTCTTTTCGAGCTCTTCCGCGATATTGGCCAGGGCCGCGTCCAGCCAGCGGGGATTTCTCGCGAGTTCCTCCCGTATCCCACTGTTAAGATAGCGGCGGGTTTCAGGTAGATCGGGGTAGTAGCGCGTGTAGACATGATAGCGGAATAGTTTTTTCAGCCGGTGCAAATCTTTCCCCGACGTGGGCAGCGGAAGCAGCTCTACAAAAGCTTTTCGCTGAGCCCGCTCATCCAAACGCGCCAGCACCAGCTTCAAACTGAATTCCAAAAACTCAGGCTCACAATGGGTTGCGAAGTCGTCATAAATTAAGCGCATAATGGCCTGCGCCTCTTGAATGGGCAGCGCGGCCTGCCTTTCCCGGCCAATTCTCCGCACCAAAATCATAAAAGGCACAGGCATATTGCCCGAGGCATGGATAATCTCGGGATCTCTAAAATCAGGCTGGCGATAGGGAAAGTGCCGCGGATTGATAGCGTCAAAACCTCCCCGGCCATAAAACAAAAGCCGCTCCCAGCTCTGCCGTTCTTCGGGCGTAAAATACTCCATTTCCGCGGTCAGATTCACTTTCATACCAAAATGCTTTCCGGGCGAATTCGGCGCAGGCAGCACAATCTTCCCCGTCGCATGCAAATCGGCCATATGCGTCATCGCAATCTCAACCGGTGCAATGCGAAGCCAATACGACATCACCGTGCCGCGCGCCTCGGGCAGCATGTAGATATGCGATAAATAAACGACACATAAATCCGGCGCGTAATTCGGATTCAATAAAATCGTGCCGTCGCGCACGCCGCAAAGCACACCATGCTGATTTTTAACAACCAATAAAAAATATTTAATAAATGTACCCGATGAAGCCAGCCGGAATGGGCCGGAGCTCAAAAAGCCCTCGATGACCTCCTTCCGCTCCATCTCGCCCATCGAACCAAAAGCATTCCAAAGTATTTTATACGCGGCGTCGAAATCAGGATCCGAAGGATCCTCAATCGAATAAATTCCGTATTGCCTTGTCTCACGCTCAATCATCTCCACCACGTCTTGGTGATACAGATCGTTGAGACATAACCGAATTCGTTTCGCTGGAATCACAAGTGCTCCTCATGCGAACCCGGATGCAAACCAACGCCCATGAAGCGGATAAAACACCTCGACATCGATGAAAACCGTTCGGTCTGGATCGCAACCGCCAAGCCCTACACACCTTTGGCTTCGCTATCCGGTGCAGAAACCGCGGATATCGCGATTATCGGCGGCGGCTTCACCGGCATTTCAACAGCATATCACCTAAGCCGCCGATTTCCCCAGAAACGGATAGTCCTGCTCGAAGCGCTATCGATTGCCAATGGAGCGAGCGGCCGCAATGGCGGCCAAATGCTGAATTGGCTCGCGGGCGTAGAAAGCCGCGATCCCGAATTCACACGCTTGATTTACTCAACAACCAAAGAAGGCATTGATGACATCGAGCAAATCATCCAGCGGCACAGGCTCGATGTCCGCTATAGCCGCAAGGGCTGCCTCGAGGTGTTCACCAGCCCAGAGCGCGCAGAGATGGCTCAGGCGCGCGCCGAAGCGATGCGCTCCCTCGGCATCGAACTCCGCTTTTTATCGGGCCAAACGCTTCCGGGTTATCTCCGCGCGCAAGGGGTATACGGCGCAATCCTCGATCCGAGCGAAGGCCACCTGCATGGAGTGGATTATCTTCGCGAGCTGCGCGCGGTGCTGATTGAACAGGGCGTAACCATCTACGAAGGCACGCCTGTTTTATCGGTAAACGAAGGCTCTACCATCACATTGACGGTTCCAAACGGCGAAGTCCGGGCCAATAGCATCGTACTTGCGACCAATGCTTACACTTCCAAGCTCGGATATTTTCGGCATGGATATTTTCCGCTGCATTCGCACGCTATTGCCACCGAACCATTATCGGAAGAGCGCATAAAACAGCTCGGCTGGGGCCCAATCAGCGGGTTTCACGACGATTTAGATCGAATTTCTTATGCGGGTATTTCAAATGGCGGGGAAATTATTTTCGGCGGCGGAAGCAACGCATCCTACGGCTATTTATTCGGAGGCAAGACGTCCTACCCTGGTTTGCCCGAAAGCGCGGCCAAAGGCTTTAGGGCGGTGGAAGATAGGCTCCACGCCTATTTCCCCGGCGGAACCGGCATGAACATCGCCCACCGCTGGACAGGAACGCTTTGCATTACCATGAGCCGCATTTGCAGCATGGGCGTGATCGGCGAGCATAAAAATGTGTACTATGCGTTAGGATATAGCGGCCATGGCGTCGTATTGGCCAATCTCGCGGGCCGCGTGCTCTGCGATATCTACAGCGGCAGCGACGAACATTGGCGAAAGCTGCCATTCTATCAAAAAGCACTGCGCGGCTCGCCGCCCGAACCATTTCGATGGATTGGATATCAACTCTATACGCGGCTTACCGGCCGCTCGCCGCGCAAAAGCGATTTCACCACCTAAACGGGACGCAATCATCATAAAAATAATAAATCTACTTCAAAGACGCATTCAGCGTAATTCCCAGGCTGGCCCGCACTTCATTCGCTGCCTGAATAAAACCACTCTCCGGCTGTCTCCGGTACGCGCCCTCAAACACCAAAACAACGGGTTGGTCATTGATTGCAATGAGTGTGCGCTCCAGATGCAATTGACCTATTCCCGCCGTTCTCCAAATGCCCTCTGACGTCCAATGAGGAATTACTTCTCCGCGCATATCCAGCAAAAACAATCCATCGGTGCTTTGAAATCGAAATCGGAGAGAGCCCGTCGTGGCCGGCGACACCCGATGCAAAAACACTGGTTTTTCCCATGAAGGCCGCGCAATGGGCTCGACTTCATAGCGGGCGCCCACGCCAATTTCGACACTGCGGCCGGGCTTTCCTGAACGCCATGGATCTAAAAATGCCGTCGCCCTAAGCACACTCACCCGAAGCATCTCCACATCCCCTCCATGGCCAGCGCCGGGCAGCGCAAACGCGGGCACGTATACCCTTCCCGCTTCCGCATCAAAACCAACATCAAATGGAAAGGCAACACTTGCGGGAGGCGAACTCGGAAGCACAATACGGGGATGCTCATCATGCCGATGCAATGAAACCGTATACAGCGCCGCATCAAGCGCGGGAATATCGCGAACACGCCTTAGGAATGGCCAAACCGAACCGCCCAGGAAACGCTGATCCAATTGCCAAATAATTGCATCATTACCTTTTCCCCATTGATAGATAGCCCGGTAGGAAATACCCAAATTCGCTTCAAACACAGGCTTTATGGCGTTTTCGGGGGATAGGGTAAAGGCCGCCGCAGCCCCCACCCATAAACGGCTCACAGGATCGAAACGGACACGAAAACGATGACCTTCTTTGCTAATTAAATAATCGGAAGGCGGGTCTTCCTCGATATTCCCTGCACCATCCGCAGGCTGAGCATAAGCGGCCGACAATCCCATCGATATTGTGATCAATGCGATCATCTGCGCGCATAAAAACGCGCGCGGAAATGTCTTGGCCTTGCCGCTCAATGCCAAAACCTCCTATCCCTCACGGCTCTTCGTATTCGGGCAGCGGCTCGAAGATGCGCGGCGGCGCCCAGAATGAGAATCGAATTCCAGCGGTAAACGTGCCTTCAAAGCTCTGCGCGCCGCTTTTGATGTCCTGGCGCGAGCTTCCTGTCACGGCAAAACGGGCGGACAGAGGCTGATCGTTAATCGCAAGGAAAATACCCTCATAAGCCAGGCTGGCGCGGAGGCGATTCATGCTCTCGCCTTCAAAATTGCCTTCCAATATGGTCGGCCTTAAATACATCACATCCGCAAAAATATAATGAAGCCCGCCTTCACCCAAACTAAAGCGGGCTTTCACCGCGCCCGTTAATCCAGCATAAAAACTCCCCGTACCAAATCCTTCGGATACCTGTCCGCGGTCATCCCAGAATTTTCCCAGGTCCCCGCCCAGCTCAAAACGGAGATGGCTAAACATATCATTGGATTGCCACGGGTTATAGGATAAGTGAAACTCTCCAAATTCAAAATCAAAGGTATTTCTATAGGCAGGCGGCTTGTCATTCACGCTGAGAATCCTAAAACCCCAGCCCATACCAGGCACAAATGGATACACTTTCGGAGGTCCGATAAATGTCGTTATCCAAAATGCGGGCCTCCTGTGCAAATGCTGATAATCGTAGGAGAACAGCATTCCTTGCAATTCTAAATCGGAAAACGCCGCGCTTCCCTCTAAAATCTTAATATCGTGCCGGGAACGGCCGCGCGGGGAAAGCACGCTGATTTGAAAACCCGTCTCCGCCCTTCCGCGGCCCCACGAAAGCGAGGGAATATCCGACGAGCCCCGCTCCAAGGTCGGCAACCAGCTCGCTCCAATATAAATGCGATTTAATAAATCGAATTTCACCTGGTACGCCCGCCCCGACTCGCTGCGGGCATATCCAGGAGGCGCCTCGGCAATTGCGTCAATGAGTTGCGCACCCGAATTTACAAGCGTTTTGTAGGCGTCAGGCTCGTCCCGGTACACGCATTCCTGAACGCGCTCGAGCGTTGCACCGTCAGGCTGCATCGTATTCTTTGCCACCAAACAGCGATTGGACTTTTTACCATAACGAGGTGCACCACCATCGCATTGAACGCGAACGACCTCGCCTTTGGTATTGGTCATACATGCAACAGGCTTACCCCACTCGAGCTGAGGCCGATCCTCCGCGGATGCAATTCCCGCGGAAAACCCGATTGCACAAAAGGCCGACGCACAAGCGAGAACCCAATTTATTTTAGAAGAAAGCAATCTGTCCTCCTTCCCAATACGAACTCCGGAGATCCGCACCGACAACGCAATGCAGCATGCAAGTCAGACGCCACAATAAGCCCGCGATAAATACGTACGGTTCGGCCCTCCGCCCGGGCTTGGACGAATGGGGGCAGAATAACTTCATCCAAGCCTTGGGGCAAGCTCTGCTTTCACCCAATCCACATCGCTCGGATCGAAAATATTTTTTGGAAATTGCTGTATGCGCGAAAGCAGCCCGGAAAGGCTTGGTTCGCCGCGTTTAAGCAATGAAAATATCAATGCTCTTCGCCCAAGCGTCTCCAAAAGCTCGCGCTGATTTGGATCGCGCTGCATGGCTTCGGGATGAAATTGGGTCGTAATGGCATTCCAGCGCTCTGTCACTTCTATCGTATGGCGCTTGGTGTGGTCATCCCATACCCGGCCGACAATTCGAAAGCCTTCGCCTGGAACATCAACAGCTTGATGGTGATAGCTATTCGTTAGAATGCTTTCAATACCATCAAGCACACGAGCAATTTGACTGTCTTTCTCGAGCCAGACCCTATTTTCAAAGCGGATATTTCCCTGTTCATCCCTAACAACAAAGGGCGCCGAGCCATCCAATTGAAAATCTCCTTGGCTTTGGCTTATTTGCGAAAACCCTTCGGCCTGAACATCTTGGACGAGCGAACCGCCCGCCGCCGCATTCCACATTTGATGGGAACGGCAGATGCCAAACATAAACATCCGGCTTTGCAAACACGCACGAACGAATTCTGCTTCAAAACGGTCACGTTGAACGTTTGTTCCCCGCGCGAATTGATTATCTTCGCCGTAAATCGAGGGATCGACGTCATCGCCGCCGGGGCCTAAAATCCCATCGAGACCGCCGGCCATCTGTTGAATTGCACTGCCTGGCCCGGCTTCTGAAAGCGAAATAGCCCGATCCGCGCACGGCGGAATTAAAACCGGCTCGCAGCCCATTTGAATCAACAAATCGATCATGTGATTGGTTTCCCAATCTTCGCCGGGAATCAATTCGCGCGGGTCGGAAAGCATAATACCCACCCGCGGCAAATCGGCGCGCTTCAGGGAAATCGCCGTCAGTCCCTGCTCCTTTAGTTCAGAAGAAAGAGCTCCCAGCGTCTGCGGGCCGGCAACGCCATCAACAACCAAATTTCTTCGCGTTTGATAGGCTCTCACAGCACCGTCGGTGATTTCGCCAAAATCTCCATCGGCATCTTGACAGTATATATCCGACAATTGATGCAATTCAGACAAGCGGTTGAGCGCCGCCTGCAGCATCCAGATCAATGGATCTTTCATGCCGCGGGAAAAGCTCTCTTCCGCATCCAACGCGGGCTCCGTATGACGAAGCGCCTTGAGCCGCTGAAGGCTTTCTTGCTGGGCAGGGAAAATAGCTTCTTCCTCGAGGCGCCGCAGATAGTTTAAAAAATCCGCTTCCGGCGCGGGCAATAAAAATTCGGCTTTTGCCCCATCAAAGCGGAGCCGCTTCACCGGTAGCGTGGCCCATTGCAATGAATTGGACATAATTGCGATCGTTTGAGGAAAAAAATAAATGCGAGCCCCCCCGCACAGATGAGTTCAGCGCTTAGCGGCCCGGTAAACGAAGGCCCTTCAGCACTTTGCGGTTTTCAACAACTTCATCGAGCTTTTCGGCATCAATCATTAAATGAGCCTGAAAGGTCTCGTCCACCGCATCCCATTCCCTGGTCTGAAACGTGACTTTTCCGCCCGGATTGATGACCAAGAAATAATTGCCAGAGAAACTTCCGCCGCTATCGCCGGGAAATGGATCGGGCTTATTCGGGTTATTGCCCGGGAATGGATCGGGCGGCGAGGCAAAGTTTTGAGACGAACCCGAAACCAAGCGCCCCGAGCTCGAGGAAAACATGAGCGACGAGCCCTCTTCAAAGCTCACCGCAATGCTTCCATCGCCCACTTCCACGGCGATTCCGGGCGTCAGCTCTTCAATGACCACTTCTTCGATGGTCTTGCCCGACATCACGAGAAGCTTATGCGAGCCCGTCACTTGCCGCGCCCCCGATTCAAGCTCGCGCCGCAGTGTGACCCGGTGCGAAACATACCATTGCAAATTCTTTAAATCGTCTTTGGTCAATCCATGCTGCACACGAAGCTCGTGCGTGAATTGAACGAGGCTCGGCCCGCAGCCGCTGCCAAACGCAAGCATGAACAGAGCAAAGAACACCTGAAGGAAAACCGTCGTTACGCGGCTCATAAAAAATCCTCTCGTGTCGCGCATGAGAGCGAAAGACGCGCGCGACTGCAAGGTCCTGCTTGTAGAACGATGTTCGCTCGCATGCCTTACACCTGGGCAATGCATTGCTCAGATGTCATTGAATTCCCGGCCTTCGCCCCTGTACACTGCTCAATGTGCTCATCAACCGTTTGATCGAGACAATTCAGCAAAATAGGCACCCGCTGCGCCTTCTGCGCGAGCGCGCAAAACGCTTTTCAGACCGGGTGCCGGTGGTTTTGGTTCCGCCTTTGTTTGGAACCCGCCTCGCCAATGAAACAGGCCAAATCGTGTGGGGACAGACGCGCCGTATTTTTTTTGGTCCGTCCATCGGCGCGCCCGAACATTTAAAACCCCAGGGCCTGCTCGAGCATTTGCCTATTGTTCCCGGCATTTTTGGACAGGATATTTTCGGCGGCCTCTTGCGCTTTCTCACGGGCGTAGGCGGCTTTAGGCGCGGCGAGAATTTATTTGTGCTCGAATATGATTGGCGAAAAGGAATTCCTTTCGCGGCGGCGGAGCTGCAAAAGCTTATCCGCCAAATACGCGGAATTGGCAATGAACGGGTTGATCTTCTATGCGTTAGTAGTGGAGGCGCCGTTGGCCGCTATTATTTGGCTTACGGCGGAGCGGACGTAGTAAACAATCCCGCGCCTTCGCCTTCAGAAATAGAGCCGGGCATGGCTTCTGTGCGGCGGATGATTTACGTGGGAGCACCGCAGCGGGGCAGCTTTGGAGCGCTCGCCCATATTCACGAGGGCATCGAATTTCTCCCTAAAGCCAAGCACTTTCCATCGTCCGAGCTCGTCCTGTGCCAAACGGCCTTTGATTATATTCCCCATCCGCGCGAACCGGTTTTCGTGGATGAAAATGGCAATACCATCGAATTGAATGTCTATGATCCTGAAACGTGGCTAAAACTGGGCATTGCCAACGGATTGAAGGGGATTTCGATTGACGATTTCTCCATCCGCCTGGAAAAAGCCTACCGCCTCCATCAAGCCTTTGATGCCGCGAATACAGCGCATCCAGACACCATTGTTATCGGCGCCCGGCATTTGCCCACCCGGGCCCGCTTTCTCATTCAAAATGGTCGGGCTATTTTACCGGATTGCGATCCACCTCGAAACAATTCTCCGCTGCACTATGCCTTTCAGCCCGGTGATGGAGCGCTGCCGGAATCCAGTTTGATTTCCGTTCCGGGCCTTGCAGAAGACAGGCTTTGGCTGGTCAAGCCCAAGGCGCATCATTTGATTGAGGCCGATCCGACCGTGCACCGTTTTATTCTCGAGGCGCTGCTCTCGACCGAGCGCCCGATTCCAGAGGAGCCGCAGCCGCTTCAAATCAAGCGAAAAAAATCAATTTGACGAGCCCGGCTCTTTCCAAATTGCGCGCCGGAATGGAGAGACGATTTGCCCAATAAAATCACCGGGAAATCGGGGAAGACCAAAGAGCCCAACATCCTTCGGAGGAGCCTTGGCCGCGGGAGGCCGGAAAAAACTGCCGAAAACCCAATCCCATAACAATAGCATTCCCGCATAATTCGAATTGGCTTCCTCAAGCTTTCGGGAATGGTGCCACCGATGCATTTCGGGGCCGTTGATGAGCCACCCTATTTTTCCCATCCGGATATCGATATTGCTGTGCTGAAGCATATAGTGAATGCCCGCCAGCGTGCCGAGCAAACCCAGGACGCGTTCAGAAACGCCTAAAAATAAGAGCGGCGCAATGGATAACAGCGCTACGAGCAGAGCCTCCAGCGCATGAGTCCGGCCGCCGGCCAAAAAATAAAGCCTGGTTGCGCTGTGATGCGTGGCGTGTAGCCGGAATAATATCGAATTGGAATGCAATAGGCGATGTCCCCAATACCCACCAAATTCCGCGATTAAAAATGCGAGCAAAAGCTCGGCCGAAAGCGGCAGATCTTTAGGCCAAAGACCCAATCCTATACGATTTGAAATCCATCCGGATAAAGCGACAAGCGGCCCGAGCATAGCCACGCGAACGCCTTCTGTCATGGCATTCGACGCAATTGTATGTAAAACATCTACAATTCGATCATGTTTAGTGTGTTTCCATTCCGGGTAGAAAGGCATCCAATACTCAAAGGCAAAGACGAGAACGGCGGCGGGCAAGGTAACGAGCACCACGGTGAGCGAGAGGGGAACGCCGGCTTCAAGCATAAAAATAGCGCCCGCAAGACCGCCCGCGGTAAGCATTGGATAGAGGCCAAAGGATAATGCCGCGCGAAGGATTCCCCGGATAAGCATAATCAAAAAAATTCCGGCCTAGGATTTTGCGGCGAGTTTTGGCGCCGGCTTCACCGTCGAGGCCGAGGCGAAATTGCCAAAAAATTCCTTATAACTGCGGGTTTTGGGCATTCCGCTCATTTCTTCAACGAAGCCCTTGCATGAGGTGTGGCAATCGGCGCATTGCTTGGTTTCAGCCAAGGCCGAGAGCCGATCGAATACAATCGGCCAGGGATCGCGCCTGAGATTGCCGACACTGGCATGGAGCTTTTCAATACAAGGGGATACTTCGCCCCGATGATCGATATTTAAAAATCGAATTCCCGCCGAGCAACTCCGCGGTGCGTTGCCCATGAGGAATGGATCAATCCCTTCGAGATAACCGCTAAATGTAATGAAATGAGGATAGCGCTGTTTGAGCGCCAGGAGCTTGGCCCCCGTTCCCGCCTGAGGGCGCTTTTTGCCTGCGCGCGAGCTGCGACCGCCTCCGTCGACCGATAACAGCGTTACCTGATGCGATACCCCTTTGGATGCGGAAAGCTGAAGCAGAGCATCCATTTCATCCGTATTGTCGTCCATAACGACAGTCATTAACGTGACCTGCCGCCCTCCATGAGGTGCGGTTTGCCGAAACAGATCCACAGCGGAGAGGGCAATATCAAATGTCCCCGCCTGGCCCCGGTGTTCGTCGTGGCGCGCAGGATCGGCGTAATCGATGGACACGCCAATTTCCGATAGCCCGGCATCCCACAGATTCCGCGCCAAGCTCTCGGTGACACACGCTCCATTGGTGAATAAAATGGGATGATGATATCGAGAGAATGCCCGGACAATCTCAACAATATCGTTTCTTAAGAGAGGTTCGCCGCCTTCGATTGAAATGATCATCGATCCGGCCTCGGCGAGTTTTGCGCTGATCACCTCAATATCGGCGACAGTCATTTCGTCTTCGCGCCGGAGTGGGCGTTCCCAAAACGAGCAAAAACCACAGGTTAAATTGCAGCGGTTGGAGATCTGCACAATGCAGTGAATCGGGCGCCCCAGCATAAAGCCCTGAATCAGGCGCATACCGCGATAAGCGTAATCGGCTGCCTGAGCCATCTGCAGACGCTTCATACACGGCCTCCCAGGACACGGCCAATGCGTGTCTTTACGATCTTCGCGACGGAATTCGTCAATGAGGACACCACATCGGGCGCGTGGCTGGCAAGCATGTCTTTTAGGGCATTGGCGAAACTGACAATCTCACTTTCGCCGATCGTAAGCGGGGGTTCGGCTCGCAATACGGAAGGCGCGTGCCCCGCGACTTGGGCGATGATATTTCTTTCCAATAGGCCGAGCGAAGTCCATCCACCGATTAAATCGGCTCCGACGCCTTCGGCCGCACCTGGAGCCCTAAATTCAATTCCCCACAAAAAGCCGCGCCCCCGTATTTCTTTTACCAATGGATGTGTGGCCGCGGCATTCTTTAGATTTTGGCCCAATACCTCGCCCAGGCTTTTTACACGCGCGCAAATTCGGTCGCGCTCTAGGATTTCAAGCGTCGCGAGCGCGGCCGCGCAGGCCAATGTCCCGCCCGTGTAGGTTGAACAATGCGCATCATAACGATCGAGAGAATCATAGGCTTTTTTCCATAATCGTTTTGTTGTTGTATACGATGAAATTGGAATAAGCCCACCTGAAAGCCCTTTTCCCAGAACCAATACATCTGGAATGACGCCTTCGTCCTCGCACGCAAACATGCGTCCTGTGCGGCCCAAACCCGTTTGAATTTCGTCCAAAATAAACACGCTGCCATAGCGCTGGCAGAGTTTTGACACCTCTTTTAGATAGCCATGCGGCGGAGGACGCATCCCGCCTTCGGCCTGCATTGGTTCTAAAATTACCGCGGCCACATCGCGCTTGCGAAGCTGGGCCTCGATGGCATCGGCGCTGCCCCAGGGAACCTCGGCGCAACCCGGCAATAGCGGTTCAAACGGCGCCCTGGCCCGCTTACCTCCCGTCACGCTCAGCGCTCCAAGCGTCGTGCCATGATAACCCTTTTCGGCAAATACAAAACGGGGGCGCCCCGTGGCCGCGCGCGCCAATTTCAATGCGCCTTCCACCGCCTCGGAGCCGCTCGACATAAAATAAGAAATGCTTAAATCGCCGGGCGCCATACGGCCGAGGCGCTGGGCGAGGGCAACTGCTAAGGCTTGGGGAGCAATTTGAAGAAAATTAGGCGCTTTGGCCTTCATGGCCTCGTCTATCGCTTCCAGAACCTCGGGATGATTGTGGCCGAGCGGAACCGATCCATAACCCGATAGAAAATCTAAGTAGCGATTTCCCTTTGCATCCCATAAATAATGTCCTTCACCACGAACGAAATCCCTCCCATAACCAAGCAATCCTAATGCTTCAATAAATGTGGGATTGATATGTTCGGCATGCAGCGCCGACAATTCATCGGGGCGCCGGGACAGCGCTGACTGAATAAGCGTGCGAATTTGATTCATGCGCCACCCGCGCTTCTTTTTGCATTGACAATATGAATAAATGTTTGGGCGGAAAATAAGCTGAGAATTTGCACCGGCCTTAATCCCGGTTTGATGCGGTGAGCGGATTCGGGCATCAATTCGCGGAGGCGGGAAAGCCCTGCCTCGGAAATCACGCCGCCCGGCGCAAACTCCTCTTCGCTCATATTTCCCCGCGCCGCGCGCTCCATTTCGCCGCGGGTAATTTGAATGCCAAAGGTTTGCTCGAGTTTAAAAACAATATCGAGGAAATCTAAAGATTCGGCCCCTAAATCTTCCATGAGATTGGACGAGGGGCTCACCTCGATATCCCGGCCCAGTGCCTCCTTAATGACTTCACACACAATGGAAGGCACATCTTTGTCGGCAATTGCAGCACTCATTCAGCGTCTCCCCTGGGCTTTAATTCAGCCTATGACTCATCATCAAAAAATGTGGCGACCTTATCCACAGATTTGCGCCCTGGAGAAGCCTTTTGCTCTTCGAGCGGGTATCCGAGCGCGACCGCTCCAAGCATCGACCACGGTGATTGTATTCGGAGCAATGTATGAATGGAATTCATGGCAACAGTGGGCCCGGCCATCCAGCAGGCACCCAGTCCTTCCGCGCGCGCCTGTAAAAGAAGCGCCATCACCGCCGCGCTCGCCGAGCATTGTTCGGGGCGCATGGCCGCAGGCGTAACGAACGAATTGGGCGAACTCCCTCCCAATTCAAGCAAATAGGCAATCGCATCGGGATATTCGCGGTACTGAGGCACAATAATGGCCGCAGCACTCTCCAGCGGCTCATAAAAGAAATCGCCGTAGGTACCAAATTCATCGGCATGATGACTATTTTGAATAATAGCTTTCATCGCCTCGGTTTTTTCTCGCACTGCATCGACCAATTGTTTTTTTAATGCCGCGCGGGTGACAACAGCGAAACGCCAGGGCTGTCGATTGGTGCTGGAGGGCGCCGTGGTCGCAGCTTCAATCAATCGCAAAAGCAAGGCTTTTTCAATTGGCCGGCCGCTAAATTGCCGCACGCTGCGCCGGCTCTTCAATAACAAAAGCGCTTCGTCGCCGCTAATCATTCGAGCTTAAAACCCCCGTCCACGCACCATATCTGCCCTGTTACATAGCTTGCGTCATCACTGCAAAGGAAAGCGATCACCTTCGCGACTTCTTCGCATTTGCCCGGCCTTCGCATGAGTATCCTGCGGTTGATTTCTTCGGGCGCCACCTTGCGCAGCTCTTCCGTCATCGCAGTTTCAATCACACCGGGCGCCACCGCATTTACACGGATATTCCGGGGCGAAAGCTCTACAGCCAAAGCCTTGGTCAAGGATTCGAGCGCGCCTTTCGACGCGGCGTAATTGCTCTGGCCCCGGCCAGGTTTCTGGGCCGCGACGGACGAAATGTTTACAATCGAGCCTCTTCTCCGGGAAATCATTCGGCGGCTCGCTTCCCGGATACAATGCACGGCGCCCATAAAATTGACTTGAAGCAGCGCTTCAAAATCGGCCGCCTCGCTCGCGCCAAGCAGCGTGTCTCGTGTAATGCCCGCATTGCAGACCAATACGTTTAATACCAAACCGCGCACATCGATGGAACGCATCATCGCGCTGACATCTTCGGGATTGCTCACGTCTGCCCGCGCCTCGAAGGCAAAGCCTCCCGCCTCGCCGATGATACGCACGGTTTCGCGGGCACCTTCTTCGTCCTTGTGAAAATTCACGGCGACTCCGTAGCCGCGCGCGGCAAGCTCAATCGCTGTTGCCCTTCCAATTCCGCGCGACGCGCCGGTCACTAGGGCAATCCCTTGAGATTGCTTTTTCGGATCAAATACCATGAGATTTATATTCATTATGGTCGAATTTAATCCACTTCGACACGCACGGCACCGATGGCTCCTGGAGCGCCGATGCTCAGCGCAAGGGCCGAGCGGCAGCCAATAGAGCTGTTTTCTTTGAGAATATCAAGATGTTCGCGGGTATTGCAGGCATTGAATAATCCCGGCAATCCAGGGAGCACGCCCCGCTTTAACAATGCGCTGAGAAGAACGGTTTGCATACACGAGGTCGCGGCGCCCAGCCGGCCCCAATAGGCCGAGCTTGAAAAGAGTTTGGCATCCGGTGCGAGCAGCTCCGAGCAGGCTTGAATTTCTTCACCGTCCAGCGCGGGTCTGGCCCGGCCCGCGCCATCTATAATGCAATCGCCGTCCAATACCATCAAAATGGTCCGCCGCAGAGCTTGCTCCGAGGGTTCGTGACTGAATCCTTCTGTCGTGTGCGCGGCGCTGAGGCGGGCAAGCGTTCGGCGTCCCGCATTTTCAAGGCTTTCGAGCACCAGCGTACAAGCTGCTTCGCCCGGCACAAAACCTTTGGCTCCCGTATCGTAGGGAGGGCGAAGGTCTTCGGGGGATCCGCAAAATAATTCCCCGCGCACACCTAAATCGAGCAGCAGTTCAGGCTCTATCAGGGAATCGTAAGCCGTCACCAAAGCCACATCAATACAATTGCAACAAATGGATTGAATTGCTGATGCAATCGCCTGGGCCCCGGCGTTGGCTCCTCCAAAACAGAAGCCCTCTCCCTTGGCCGAAAGTTCGGCGGCCACCACGGCGTGAACGTTGTTCGATAAATAGCGGAGCATCCAAAATGGATGCAGACCTCTAAAACCGCGCTCCCATGAAAATTGGCCATCAGGCGATTGATTGCATAACGCAGGCATCAATTCATCCCAATCGGCTCTCAATCCTCCATTCGCCATGAATAAACCCAGGCGCTCACCCGTGCGGCGTCCTCCATTTTCATCGATTTGAAGATCATTTCGATGATGCCCAGCATTTTCAAAAGCCTCCCGCGCGGTTTCGTAGGCAAACAGAGCAAGCCTGCGAAGAAAGCGCCGGTGCGCCGAACGCGCGGGTTCGCCGTCAATCGAGGCCACATATGAACAAGCATAGGTGTCCAGCGGAAATCGGTGCGTACCGCGGAATGCCGTCTCCCCCGCGAGCATGCGCGCGATCAGCGTGTCCAGTGTATTGCCCATGGGCGAGCGAAATGCCCAGCCTGTAAGCGCGGCTTGCATTTTCATGGGATTGAATGCCTTTCCAATACAATGGCCGCATTCTGACCGCCAAATCCAAAAGAATTTGACAAAATTGCGATAGGATTTAATTTTCTTGGAGCCTCGCCGATAATATCGAGATCGCACTCGGGATCGCGCTCTTGGTGGTGAGCGGTTCCCGGCACAATGCCCCGGTGGAACGCGAGGAGGCTGGCCGCGATTTCAATCGCTCCCGAGGCGGCCATTAAATGCCCGATGGCGCCTTTGATGGAACTTGTGGGAATGGATTCGGCCTGTTCGCCGAAGGCTGCCCGAATGGCTTTTATTTCAGCCGGATCGTTGAGCGGCGTGCCAGTTCCGTGAGCATTGATATAGCCGATCGACGAAAGCGATAAGCCCGAGCGGGACAGGGCTTTTTGAATTGCGATTCCGGCGCGGCGCCCGTCGGGAAGCGGCGCGGTCGCGCGATAGGCGTCTTGCGTGCTGCCATAGCCCGCAATTCGGGCGAGAATAGGCGCCTTGCGGGCAAGCGCGCGCTCTTCGGATTCAACAACAAACATCGCGGCGCCCTCGCCGATGACAAGGCCATCGCGGCGCCGATCGAAGGGGCGGCAGGCGTCGGGCGAAGGCCGCGGCGAAGGCGCTCCCAATTTCCAAAACGCGCCCATCGCCATGGGATTGACCATCGAATCGGTGGCGCCGGCAATTGCGATATCAGCCAGTCCCCGCTCAATTGAAGCCGCCGCGCGTATCAGCGAGAGGGCACCGGCGGCGCAGGCAGAAACCTCGATAATCAAAGGCTTCTGCGATCCCAAAGCGTATTTGACGCATTGGGCGGGCAAATCGACCGGTGAACGCAGGCGCACGCTGGGCGAGGCCAAATGCCGCTCGGCCTCCCAATCAAAGCCGATTTCAGGCCGGAAAATAGCAGCTAAATCGTCGAGGAAGCCGGCTTCCAATCCAACCGCAATGCTGATCAATGCATTGCGCGTGTCACCCGTTTCGCCGATCTCGATGGCGGCGTGATAACAAGCTTCAATCGCGGCGAGCAGCGCAAAGGATATTTTGCGATCGCGGAGCATGCCTTTTTCGCTCCAATCGAGAATCATGCGCGAAATGCGCTGAAGCCAAACCGCTTTTGCTGCTTTTTGAAGATGACTTTCGAGCCAATCCGGTTGAATTGAAACGACAGGCACTTCGCCGGCTACCTTGACCGGAAATGAAGACACATCAAAGGATTGAACCGGTCCGATGGCGCTTTTGCCCTCGGCGAGCCCCTGCCATAGCGCGGGAAGGCCAACTCCAAAGGCCGAGACCGCACCTGCTCCGGTGATCACCGCCCGCTTCATGCGGCCTCCGGTGAAAAAGCACACGGGTTGCGAGAAAAGCCGCAGATGCCCAACTGGCCATCCATACCCGCGCTGATGATCACGGCGTGCCGCGCTTTGTTCGCGTTTAGCGCTGAAAGGGCGGCGGCCCAGCCCAGCGCAGGCGATGCGGCGAGTGAATCACCGAGAATTTTTGTAATATCCCATTGTATTGCATTGGGAAATCGTTCCGAGGCGGCTGCCTGGAGCGCCTGCCGCATGGCAGCTCCCCAGGGCACAAGGCCAATCCAATCGATTTCGGATGCTCCGGCGTTCAGCGTCGCTAATATCGTCTTTAATCTTGGCTCATCCACCGATTTGAAATCCCATGGGATAGAGATATCGTGTAGCGAGCAATGCTGAAGGTATGCGATTGCATCGATATGTTGTCCAATTTGAAGAGAAAGAAGCGCGGCGCCCTCCCCGGGAATGAATCCCCGGCTTGCAAAGCCTTCGCGCAAAAGCTCGGCCCATGTCACTGGGTGCAGGGCCGAATCAGCGCCTCCGGCCAGGGCTTTTTCGCAATCCCCTTCGAGCAGCGAATAAATGGCTTCTCGCAGCGCAATGACCGTGCCGCCGCCCCTTGAAAAGAAGGCGCCGTTGGCTCCTCCCGTACCTTCTAGAATGGCGCTGTGGCAAAGGGTGAAGTTGTTGAGGAGCTGAAAGGTTCCGACCGGATTCGATGCCAATAGCCCTTGTTCGCCGAATTTGCGCATCGATATCGCTTCGCCTTCAAGGCTCGCCTTGATGACGGCCTGTAAATCGCTCATCGCCCCGCCCGAAGCGCCTACGCCTAGAAAATAAGCCACATTGTCGCGGGGCGGCTCGAATCCAGCTTCTTTCAGTGCCCGGCGCGCGCAGATCGCCGCGAGCCTGGCCGCGCGCGACATTTGCCGGTGCACTTTGATATCACCTGCGTCCAATTCTTTGGGAATGGATGGCACTTCGGCGCCCAGCGTGCCGGGGTGGGAGCCGGCGAGCGCTTGAACAGGTTTCAATTCGATGATATTGTCTTCGAATGCATTGGTCAATGCTCTCCAATCAAAGCCAAAAACGCCCGCGGCTCCCGCGGACATTACTGCAATGAATTGCCCTGAAATTTCAGGCTTCACACCAGGCTCCTCAGCACCAGGCTGCAATTGGCTCCGCCAAAGCCAAATGAATTAACAAGCGCTGTCTTTACATCTTTTTTAATGGAATTTTGCTTGACCAGGGGGAGCTCACAGGCCGCATCCACGGTGTTCAATCCAACCGTTGGCATAATATATCCGCTCATTATGGCATCGGCGGCACAGTGCATGCCCAGCGCGCCCGCGCCCGCAATCCAATGCCCCAGCGCGCCTTTGACCGAGCTGATATGCACCTTCTCTAGATTGTCCCCGAATATTCTGCGAATGGCCGCCGCTTCAACGGCATCATTTAAAAGGGTGGATGTGCCATGCGCTTGAATGTAATCGACACAAGGCGCACCCGCGTCCAAAAGCGCCGCTTTCATCGCGCGAAAAGCTCCTTCTCCCGATGGATCGGGCGCGGTGAGATGATAGGCGTCCAGGCTGCTGCCCATGCCGGCCAATTCAATCGTTGCGTCACCTTGTTCGGCCGAGAGAACAGCCATGGCCGCGCCCTCACCCAATACAAAACCGTCACGGTGAGCATCAAAGGGCCTTGAAACTCCGGCAAGGCTTAATGCGCCGAGCAGTCCAAATGCGGCAAACATTAATGGGTCGACATCGGCGCCCACACCGCCGCAGAGCGCCGCATCGCAAATACCCAATCGAATTGACCGAATTGCCTCTGCAATGGCCGCACTTCCCGATGCGCACGCGAGCGAAAGGGTTGCTACTGGGCCTTGAGCGCCGATTTCTTTTGCGATCGCGCCCGCGACCGCCGAGGGAGACGCGACGAGTGATTGTTCTTTTCCAGCCATGGGCCGGGCTTTTTCGCCAAAGGCGCGGTGGTCGAAAACGCTTCCTCCGCCCGCGGCCGCAGCCAATTGAAGGAGTGTGCCAAAGCCTGTGCGGCCAGATTCGGCGCCGATAAACACGCCCCAGCGGGAGGATGGAGCGCGGAGCCGGCTGTTGTGAAGAGCCTCTTTTGCAGCGGATAACGCAAAGACGATGCGGCGATCGGGGCACCGGGCCGATTCGCTGACCTCGTCGATGGAGGCAGCAACCGTGCAGGGATAACCTCGAACATCAAAACGTTTTACCTCGGCAATGGCGCCTTTTCCTTCGCGTAATGCCTCTGCTGTACCTGGCCAATCTGATGAAAATGATGAATAGGCGCCCATACCCCGGAGGAAAACCCGGCGTTTCATGGATTTGTCTTTGGATTGATGCCGGCCATTTCGCCGGGTTCGCCAAAGCCGCCGTGCAGCCATATATCCAAAAGCTGCCTTCGCTGTTCAATGACTTTCGAATTGGCAATGGGCACAAGCGAAAAGGTGAGTTCGGTTTCTGTAATTCTCTGCCCATCGACGGAGGCCGTTGCCCGGACGCGGCCGCCTTCTTCGCGCGCGGAGATTCCAAATGCCTCTAATTCAAGCCGATCGCCCGGCCGTATCACGCGGCGCAATTTCATCCGCTCCACGATGCTGAGCACGGCGTACAAGTTGGTTTGGCCAAGCTGGCGCATGGTCGCCTCGAGCAATACGCCGCCGAGCTGCGCGAGCGCCTCCAAAACCAGGGCTCCGGGATACACGGGCAATCCAGGGAAATGGTCGGCAAAAACATCGTCACACAGAGAAATGCATTTCACCGCCGCGGCACGTTCGGGAGGAGAAAGCAAGGTGATTCGATCGAGCAGAATGTAGCGCATGGCCACTCCGGAAAAGAAATAGGCCGGCGAGCATATCACTCCGTTATGGCAATCAAAACGAAAGATTGATGCGCTTCCACGGCGTGTGAGAAGCGGGAAAACCGTCTTTGTTGGGCTTGACCTAAAACAATAAAAAAACGCAACATGGCGCGCCGCCGTCATTTGGCGCCGGTGTGCTTTTTCTTTGCGCGGAGAATCGCATGGAGTGCTCGAGCTGCGAAGTTGTCCCCTCCGTTGGTCCCCGAAAAGATCGCCCTCATACATTTTTGCATCATGAACCGGCGCAATGCTCTGCGTGCGGGCAAAGGCTTGAGGCTAGGGTTGTTCTGCGCGATGGACAGGCGGTTGCGCTGAAGCTGTGTACGGCCTGCGGGCCTTCGGAAGAAGTTTTAAATGAAAGCGCCGATGCTTATGTCGAGGCATTTCTTGCGAAGGGGCGCGTGCCCGCGGACGAGGCGGGCGATCATTTTTTTAAGTTCACAACGTCGACGTGTCCGGCTTGTCTCGCGCTGATCGAGGCTCAAGTCATTATTCGCAATGGCAAGGTCTATTTTAAAAAAGATTGTCCTTCGTGCGGGCCGTCCGAGGCTTTGGTTTCAGAAGACGCGGCCTACTATGTGCGGGCTTATGCTTTCGCCAAGGCGGGAACAGAGCCTTTTGTATTTGCGGCGAATGTAAAGCACGGCTGTCCGACCGATTGCGGCACCTGCGGCGATCATGAGCAGCATACGTGCCTGCCGATTATTGAAGTGACCGATCACTGCAATCTCGAATGCCCGATCTGTATTGTGAATAATCAGTACGCGAATCATATTTCGCTGACTGATTTTGAAAAGATTATTAATACACTCGTTAAAAATGAAGGGCAGCTCGAATCTGTCGCATTTTCAGGCGGTGAACCTACAAGCCATCCTCAATTTTTCGACCTGCTCAAGATCGCTAACCGGCCGGAAATTGGCCGCGTCGCGGTGATTACCAATGGGCTCAGGCTTGCGCGGGATAAAGATTTCGCCCGGCAATTTAAAGAATCGGGCGCCTATTGCGCGCTGCAGCTCGACGGTTTTACGGCGGACACGCACGAGAAAATCCGCGGCCGCGATTTGTGCAAGGAAAAAGAGGCGGCTCTGCAGGTCGTCAAGGAATTGAATATACCAACTCAATTGATTTTCGTTGCCGCACGGGGCGCGAATGAGCATCAGATTGGCCGCGCGGTCGAGCTTTTGCTTTCTGAGGATCATATTCTTTCATTGAATTTCCAGCCGGCGGCGTTCACCGGGCTGGGCGGCGGGCGATTTCCTGGCAATCCGATGGATAGGTTAACCATTGCGGGTGTTATTGCCGCAATCGAGGAACAAACGGGCGGTAAATTAAAGAAGAGCGATTTTTATCCCCTGCCCTGTTCGCATCCGCAATGCGTTTCGCTTTCGTATTTGCTGAGGCTCAATGATGGAACGCATTTGCCTTTTGCTCGTTTCGTCGATTTTACAAGGCATATGACGCTGCTCCGTTCATCGGCGACCTTGGGCGCGTCGCCCGAAATTCATGATGCGCTGAAGGATGTGATGTACGACGTGTTCGCCCGGCAGGACGAAATTCCCGAGGGGTCTGCCATTTTGGCCGCGCTTCGAAGGGCTTTGGATGTGATGTTCCCCGAGCGCCCCCTTTCGCCAAAGGAATCCGTTCGTATTGGTGAATTGCAGGCCAAGTCGATCTTTATGCATCATTATATGGATCCCCACGATTTCGATTTGGAGAGGCTGCGCAAGTGCTGCCATCATTATCCGCAGGTCGATGGGCGGATTATGCCAGCCTGCGGCTTTAATCTATTTCACAGGGGCGCCGCGAAAGGTCCGGATACGCCCATTGCATCCTGGGGAAAGAAGCCTTGGACTTACGATGCGCCGGCCGCTGCCGCGGATTCAATGCAAACGGATCTTCGGCATGCACTTCATGGCATCGCGCCCGGGGAGAGACCGGGGAGGCCCCCTCATTCCGTGATGGGTGTGGATGTCTCCGAAAGCGCAGGAAAACGGCTTCCTTTGCTTCAAGAAAAATAGCGCCGGTTCTTTTACCTAGCTCGTCATCATTTTGCGTTTTGCGCCGAAAAAAAAAATACCATGGGACTTCTTAACAATCGAGTTGCATTGATTACAGGCGCCTCGCGCGGGCTCGGGCGGGAGCTGTGCAATGTGTTCGCGCGCGAGGGCGCGACCGTTGCATTTAATTACACGCGTTCGCTGGAGGACGCTGAAAAAACATTGGAAATGATTCGTTCTCATGGCGGCACCGGATTGGCCTTTCAAACCAATGTATTGGATAAAAAAGGCGTTTGGGAAATGGTGCGGGCCATTGAGAAGGATGCGGGCGTGGTCGATATCCTGGTGAATAACGCGGGTGTCGGGCAGGTGGTGCCGCTGGCGCTGATGGAAGAGGAAGATTGGGATCGGATGCTCGATATTCACACCAAAGGCGCATTTATTGTCACCCAGGCGGTGCTGCGCGGAATGGTCCGGAAAAAGCAGGGGAACATATTAAATATCAGTTCGCTCGCGGGAATTAAAATGCTCGAAGCGCCGGTGCATTACAGCGCGGCCAAGGCGGCGTTAAAGGGTTTTACGGAATCGCTGGCCAAGGAAATTGGGCGTTATGGCATTACGGTGAATTGTCTGGCTCCAGGTGTGCTGGAGTCGGGTGTGTCCCACAATTTGCCGAAGCCGAGGCTCGATGAATATCTGCGCCATTGCGCGCTGGGCCGCGTGGGTACGCACCGCGAGGTGGCCGAGGTGGCCGCATTTTTGGTGTCCGAGCGCAATAGTTATATGACGGGCGCTACAATTGTATTGGATGGCGGTGTTTAATGATCAAATGTTTGTGATTTGATTCATTGAGATATTGGGACGGGTGCGCCGGGGACGCCGATATCGATCGAATACAGGGCGCCTGGATTGCCGGTCGCATAGAGTTTCATCGGATCGAAACCCATTCCAGATCCAAATTGAGCATTGGCGATATTTTTGGGGAATTCGGCCAATAGTTCCTCGGCGCCGGTAGGCGCGCCCGCTGCATCCAATTGAATTCGGTAAAGCCTCGAATTGCTTTGATCGACAACATACAAATGGCCACAGGCATCCATGACCAATCCGTCGAGTTTGCTATTGGCAATGGTGATGACTTCAACGGGCATGGCCGGATTTGAGCCGCTCATGTCGACGCTGCGAATACGGCCTTGGCCGAAATTGGTATAAAACAATATCTTGCGATTGGCATCATAAACCACGCCATTGGCACCGGCGGCATTGGGTCCCTGAACGATAATATCGACGCTTTTATCGGGATTGATGCGGCTTACCTTGCCAGCGCCGATTTCAGTAAACCAAACGTTGCCGTCAAAATCGGGGTAGACGCCGTTTGCACCAATGAGTCCTGTCGCATAGTCGGCCACCGTGCCTTGAGGCGATATTTCAACGATTTTGCTGTCATTGGGAAGCGCGGCGACCAGATATCCATCGGGCCTATAGCGAATCCCATAGGTTGTGGGAACATTCGCCGCTAATTGCGTGGAAATTCCCATCGAATCGACTAAAATAACGTTCGTTTTGTTTTTCGCGGCAATCTGTCCTTTGCCATTGAAGGCGAAATCCTCGCTGCCATCAAAGACTTCGTAGACAAGCGTGGGCTCAAAAGGTCCGGGTTTGAGCATGTCGCACGCGGCCGCCGAGCCTCCGCCCGAACCTCCCTGGCCGCTTGTTCCACCCGCACCGCCCGTTCCACCTGAGCCTCCACCCATGCCGCCGCCGGAGGACGTGGAGCCCGATGTGGACGACGATGTTTCTGTTCCGCTCGAGCCTGTTTCATCTCCGCATGCACCAATGCAAATCGCAGCCGCAGATAGTGCGGCCAACCCAGATATCCGTAACCAAGACAATGCGCTCATCGCGCCTCCTTTCGCTGTTTCAGCAAGTTTGCAAAAGCGCTTCGATGTTAGCCGCGGCGTGACATTCAGGTGACAAATGGCAAGGGCGGGCCATGCGCCCCGTGCAATACGGTTGACGCCGCGTTCAATTCAAACAACCGTCGATCCGGCTCTTCACCCGCCGTCGCGGTACTGGCGTTCTGCTCGAGTCGCGCGGTGAGGGAAGACCCATTTTTTATTAGGCGAAGCGGCTTTTCGAGCCGAAACAATGCTCTGTCCAATCCCTAGGAATGGACGACCACTACAGGATGTAAGCGCTATGGCACTGAAACGGCGAGCGACCTTTTGGGTCTTCACTGCCGCGATGATCGGCAGCGGCCTTGGATGTGAGCTCCTTGCGACCGTGGATCGCAGCAAGATTCCCGATGGAATTACGTCGGGAGCGGGCGGTATGGGGGGTTCAATGTCCAGTTCCTCGAGCACGACCACGAGCGGAATGGCCGGCGCAGGGGGCGTGGCTGGAATGGGCGGTATGGGCGGCATGGGCGGAGCCGGCGGCACGGCATGCATGTCCGAAACCGATTGTCCAGATCCGGGCACGGTGTGTGTGTTGCGGACCTGTATCAACAACCAGTGCGGTACGGACTTCGCCGCGCAGGGAACGCAGCTTCCCAATCAGTCGCCGAATGACTGCACATTGATTGTGTGCGACGGCGCGGGTTCTTCGGAAGTGGTTGCCGATGATCTGGATCTGCCGGTGGATGGCAATCCGTGCACCGATGATGTGTGCACGGCGGGGGTCGGGTCGAATCCGCCCGTGGCTTCTGGAACAGCCTGCGGCATGAATTTGATCTGCGACGGCAATGGCCTGTGCGTGGGCTGTGTGACGGCCAATGATTGTCCGGGCGTGGACAACGACTGTCAGGCCCGGTCATGCACGGCGGGCGTGTGCGGCTTTGATTACACGGCGGCAGGCACGCCCATCGCGATGCAGGCGGCCGGTGATTGTCAGGTTGTGCAGTGCAACGGCACAGGAGGAACGCAGATCGCGGCGGATAACGCGGATGTGCCCGTTGATGGAAAGCAGTGCACGAGCGATGTCTGCGCCGCCGGTGCTCCTTCGAATCCTAACTCGCCTCTCAACACGCCTTGCACGGAGAACAATGGAACGCGGTGCAATGCCGCTGGATCGTGTGTTCAGTGCAATGTGGCGACCGATTGCCCGGGGCAGGACACGGAATGCCAGGTGCGCGCATGCAACGCGGGCTTATGCGGGGTTTCGAATACGCCCGCAGGTACGCCCGTGGCCAGCCAGACCGCCGGTGACTGCAAAGTCAATCAGTGCGACGGCGCGGGAGCGATTGAGACTGTGGCTCAAAACGGCGATCTTCCCGATGACACCAATCCCTGCACCAATGACACCTGCGTCGGTGGAACGCCGACCTACACACCGGTTGGACTGGGCACGGCATGCGGGCCGAATTTGATCTGCGATGGCAACGGCGTATGCACGGGTTGTGTAACGGCGAATGATTGCCCGGGGCAGGACACGGAATGCCAAGCGCGCGCGTGCAATGCGGGCACCTGCGGCTTTACTTACACAGCGGCGGGAACGCAGGTCGCAAGCCAAACCGCGGGTGACTGCAAAGTCAATCAGTGCGACGGCAACGGCGCGATTGTAAGCGTTGCTCAAGACGCGGATCTTCCCAACGATGGTCAGCAGTGCACGCAGGATGTGTGCACCAATGGAACGCCCAGCTTTCCGGCGCTCGCCTCGGGCACGGTGTGTTCTCAAAACGGCGGTACGCTGTGCAACGGAACAGGCGCCTGTGTGCAGTGTCTCGTTGCGGCGACCTGTCCAGGCACCGATGACGAATGCCAAACGCGCACATGTGTCGCGGGTACTTGCGGCATGAATTTCACGGCGGCCGGAACGCCTGTGGCGAGCCAAATCGCCGGTGACTGCCAAGTCAATCAGTGCAACGGATCGGGCGTCGTTGTCTCGGCGCCGAGCAACGGCGATGTGCCCGTGGACGGCATCGAGTGCACCAACGATGTGTGTACGGCGGGCGTTCCCTCGAATCCCGACACCAACGCGGGCACGGCTTGTTCTCAGAACGGCGGAACCGTGTGCAGCGGCGTGGGAACTTGCGTGGAGTGTGTCGTCGGCTCGAATTGCCCGGGGCAAGACACGGAATGTCAAACGCGATCGTGCAGCAGCTTTACGTGCGGCTTTAATTTCACGGCCGCGGGCACTTCTGTCGCGAGTCAGACCGCGGGTGACTGCCAGGTCAGTCAGTGCGACGGCGCGGGCGCGACCGTGAACAACATCGACAACAGCGATGTGCCCGTGGACGCCAATACGTGTACCGACAATGTGTGCACAGCGGGCGTTCCATCGAATCCCAATACCAGCGCGGGCACACCGTGCGGCCCGGGCTTGAGCTGCGATGGCAACGGCGCTTGCGTGGGCTGTGTAACGGGCAACGACTGCCCCGGCGTCGACAATGCATGTCAGACGAGGACCTGCGTGATGGGTTCGTGCGGCATGTCGTATATGCCCGCGGGCACCGTTGTCGCCGGCCAGATCACCGGCGACTGCCACGTCAATCAATGTGACGGCGCGGGTACGGTGGTGAACAACATCGACAACACCGATATTCCAGCCGATGCCATCGACTGCACCGACGATTTGTGCACGGCCGGCGTGCCTTCAAATCCCTTCTCTCCGCTGGGCGCGCTCTGCAATCAGTCGGGCGGGATTGTGTGCACGGGAGCCGGGCTCTGCGTGCAGTGCAACAACGATTTTGACTGCACAGGAGGCGCGTACTGCTCGAGCAATATGTGCGTGATGCCGACGTGCTCGGACGCGCTGAAGAACGGCACGGAGACGGATGTAGACTGCGGCGGAGGCACCTGCGCTCCCTGCAATCCCGGCCAAGCCTGCGCGGTAAACGCGGACTGCGAGACCAATGTTTGTACGGCGCTGACGTGTCAGTCACCGTCGATCGTGAGCACGAATCCGGCGGACGGCGCGGCCAATGTGTCACCGGCCACAAGCATTGCGATCACCTTCACGTCGGCCATGAATGCAGGCACGCTGAGCGCGCAAACACTGCCCGGACCTTGCACGGGGACGATTCAGGTCTCGGCGGATAACTTCGTGACCTGCATTGGTTTCACTGCGGGAGCGCCTTCAATGAGCGGCGGAAATACCATCGCGACGCTCATCCCATCCGACGCGCTGTGGTTTGCCTCGACCTACAAGATCCATGTCGCGGCGACTGTGCAGGACTCGTTTGGCAATGCGCTGGGCGCGGCGTTCACGCAGGCCACGGGCTTCACGACCCTCGCGGCATGCACGGGTCAGAAGACGGTTGTGATCAGCGAGGTGTATGGAGCAGGCGGAAATGCAGGGCCTCCTCCCGCTGTGTACACAAACGACTTCATCGAGCTGCATAACCGGGGCAACAAGCCGGTCGATCTGACTGGCTGGTCAGTGCAGTACACCAGCGCGACAGGCGGCACATGGACGAACAAAACCAACCTCTCGGGCACGATCGCTCCAGGCGGTTATTTGCTTGTGCAGCAAGCCGGAGGCGCCAACGGTGTAGCTCTGCCCACGCCTGACATCACGGGCACAATCGCGATGGCCGCAGCCGCGGGCAAAGTCGCTTTGGTGAACTCTACAACGCTGCTCGGAACCATTGGCGGCGGCTGCCCGCTCGCCGATCCCACGGTGGTGGACTTCGTGGGTTACGGCGCCACGGCCAACTGTTTTGAAGGCACCGGGCCGGCCCCAGCTCCGTCCACGGTTCTCTCCGTTCAGCGCGCAAACAGCGCATGCAGCGACACGGCCAACAATGCGAGCGACTTCGCCGCAGCGGCTCCCGCTCCTCAAAATGGCCCGAGCGCGCCCAATGTCTGCCCGTGCTCCCTGTCGGACCTCAACGAAACCAACGCGCCGAACGAAGTGGACTACTGCAATATCCAGTCCCCCGCGTCGTTCGCCGTACAGACCGGCCAGCCCACGGAGGTGATTTACGGCAGGGCATACGAGCTCGGCGTTACGGAAGCGGCAGGCCCAAATCCTGCGATTTCGTCCCAGGTCGGCTGGGGTCCGGCGGGCAGCGATCCGAGGCTCGGCATGGGTTGGTATTTCGTGCCGGCTTCCTACAATGTCCAGGTGGGCAATGACGATGAGTATCAGGCTTCGTTTATCGCGCCGCCTCCTGGCAACTACGCCTATGCCGTTCGCTTTAACTTGAACGGCGCGGGCTTCACGTATTGCGATCTGGACGGCGCGGGCTCCAACGCGGGCCTCGATTTCTCGCCCGCTCAGCTCGGCGCAATGACCGTCAATCCCTAATCCTTCCCATTCCTTTTTTATTCAATCCCAATTAAATCAAATTGATTCCGGCCGGAAATACTCCGGCCGGGAAAAATCTCGTTTGTTTTTTGGCATTTTGGTTTTTGCATAAACCCACTATGCCCGATGCCCGCCAAGTTCTACATGCGGCCGCTGATATCGCGGGACCCGCACTGGCTTCGTTTTTTAAGACCGCTTTGCTGATGAGCCTGCTCGCCATCGGAATGGGTATCGCAAGCTATTTCATCGCCTCCGATGGCTCGGCGCTCCGGGGTCTGTTGGCTGTGCTCGCGGCGGTCATTGCCTGTGGTGTGATTGGATTCACGGCATCGTGGAAACAGGCGCTCGCGGGTGGAGCGCTGGCACTTTTGCGCAAACAGAGAATCGCTTCGATGCTGCTTTCAGTGGTGTTCGATAAAGCTCTCGGCATCAGCGACGAAAGCCAAGCCGGCGCGCGCGGTGGTCAGCTTGCCCAGCGTATCGAACGCATTCCGCTCAACGACGCCGTTTCTAAATTGCGGATGGCCATCATTCACCGAATCAAGGCCGCTCCCACAGGAGGAGGTATTTCGGGGATGCTGCGCCGTAAAG
This sequence comes from uncultured Polyangiaceae bacterium, assembly GCA_964537685.1. Taxonomy (GTDB): domain Bacteria; phylum Myxococcota_A; class Polyangia; order Polyangiales; family Polyangiaceae; genus CAZICM01. The sequence continues at coordinate 62,694 of CAZICM010000035.1, read as the reverse complement.
CCGAGGCCACCATGCTGGGCTATCTCGAGCAGATTTCGCTGGCCCGCTTCCGCGATGAAGCCAACCGGGAAGGCGGCGTCGATTTGCTTAAAGTGCGCAACGAATTGGCCAACACCATTGACGAAATGATTATTGATCGAATTGGAAGCGCAATGCTGAAGACGACGTTATTGCTGGCGGCGGGAGCCGTAGCCATTTCGATCGGCGCGGCCTTTGGCATGAAGCAAATTCCTCTTTGAACGCGAAGTCAAGGCTATGCGGCTTCGGTGTCCCGGGATACGCTCGTCGGTAATACCGTGAATACTTTCCCTTCTCATCTGGCAAAGATGGCCGTTGCCGTCGTCTCGCTGGGTTTCTCCGCGGGATGCGGCTCTTATGTCTCTGACTACGTGACTCCCGCGGATGGCCGCGCGCGTGCGGTTTGGCGCGATGGAGAAGTGGCGATGGAAGTCGCCAATCCACTGCCTCCCGCGTGCGCGTCGGATATTCGCTATGCCTCAAAAGAGCCTCCGCCCAAGTATTCATCGGGCGGCGGCCATGTGTACGTCCGTGGCGGGGTTTGGGTGCCTGTCTATTACGGGCCCCGCATTGTGGTTGTTCGCCGCGGTGTGCCCCCAAGCCCGCATGTGCATCACCATCACGGTCATGTCGTGCATCGCCCAGCCTCACCTACACCGGGAGGCGGAGGCTCGGCCGGCGGCACGCCCGTTGTGAGCGGCGGAGGCGGTAGCAGCAAGGGAGGCGGCGGTAGCAGCGGTGGCAGCGGTGGAAGCGGAGGCGGTGGCAGCAGTGGCGGCGGCGACGGCGATTTGGGCAAAGCCGCGGTGGTGCTCGCCGTTATCGCGCTCTTGGCTCTTCCCGCGATTGCCATCGGTTTGTCGGCAGGACGCACGGAAAGCGAATCAGAAGCCGCATTGTCTATCGATCGCGTCAATGCCTATAACGACTTGGCCCGCACACCGGGCTCGTCATGCGCGGCCTATGCGGAAGGAGCTGCGCAATGATTTTCAATTCCATGCGCAAAAGCCTGATGGCCGCTGGACTTGGACTCTCGTGCAGCCTGCTTTCCGGCTGTTTTAGCGCCCAAAGCCAATATCAGCCTCAATTGGTCGCCCGCGGCGAGCTCACGCTTCGCTACGCCGATGGCATTGAAGTCTGGTCGGGCAACCGCATCATCGCTCAAAGCTATGAATACGATGGGCTCGAGCAATTTGTCCGCTGCGTGCCAAAAGCAAAGCAACACGCGAGTTTGGCCAAGCAAAATGGCTCGCGCGCCAATGCCTTTTCCACAACGGGCATCGTATTGGGCGCCGTTAGCTTCGGCGGATTAACGGGCTTGTATTGGTACGATAAAGATCCGGCGCTCATGGCCGTGTTTTTAAGCACCGGAATCGCCATGGCCATCACGGGCGTCGTCTTTGGAGGCATTTCCCGAAGTGTCAAAGAAGCCGCCCATGGCAATGCACTCGATGCTGTAAATTACTATAATGATGCTGTTGGCAGCCTAGGCGCGACCTGCGACGATCTCACCTATCCCGAACCCGCGGGAGCCGAGCCTCCTGCGACGCCCGAAACAGCACCTCCCGCCGCACCTGCACCCGTGCCTGCGCCTTCCCCCACGGAAACCCTTCCGCAGCCCCCTTCCCCCAATCCCCCCGCTTCGCCGCCTAGGCAAATTTAATCGAATTTTTTTGCAATTCGATCATTTTTTCTTTTACGAGTTCCGTTCCTTCGTCGAATGCGAAAGATCGGCCTCGGCGCTTTCAAAATGAATGCGATTGTGAGCGCCGTCGCAAAAAGGCTTTGCGCGGGATGCACCGCACCGGCATAAGGCAATCTTTGTCCGGCCATTTAAATTAAATGGTTTCCCACCTGCATCGTATAGATCGATTTGGCCTTCGATCAGGTAGGGGCCGTTTGTCCGGCAAGTCACCTTAATTCCCATGATTTCTCCCCGCATCGTAGCAATCTATTTGTTTTGATCATCAAATTGAAAGGGTGGACGCTCCTGAGACGGTGGTTCTCCCTCCTTGGGGGCAGTTTTTGTACCGGCGCTCTTCGGGCCTGGCTTGACGGAGGCGGTCTTCGCAGAGCTCTTGGCGGGCGGCTCCGAAGCACGGGCGGTCGCCGTCGGCAAACTCGGCAAGGTCTCCGAGGTCTCCGAGGGCGCGGCGCTGGCAACTGGAGGCTCGCCGCGATCCTGCACCACGGGCGGCGGGGAAGCTGCACCCGGCTCGGGAAGGCTCGAAGGAGCGCCCTCAATACTGGGCTTTTTATCGATGGGAATAGGGTCTCCGCCAGTGCGCAGGCGGCGGGCTTGAATGCCCATCACCAGCATCGTCCCAACCACGAAAACAAGCCCCGCAACAAACAATCCAAACACCAGGCGCGACGGCTCTTTCTCGCGCTCAGCACTGGATGGCTCACCTGCGGGCGAACTCAAGGACGGGCTCGGCGTTGACTTAGGACTCGCCGCCGGAGCTTTAGAAGAAGCGGCGGACGGCGATGAAGCGGTATTTGCGGGCTCACCCGTAATGCGGGCACCGCGGCGCGATGACGGAGGCGAAGGCACAAGCCCACCCCGCCGCGATGATGGAGGCCCGGAAGACAGCGAACCGCGGCGCGACGAGGGCGGATGCAGCGAAGAATCGGTTTCAACAGCTTTTAGGAAAGGATCTTGCCCGTGACCACCCCGGACACGCCTCTTAGCTTTGGGTTTTTCAGCCGACATCATGAACTCCGCAGATGAGGACGACTTCTTCTGTTTCACGTCCTCGCCTAGTGACGAATCGCATGCCGAAATCGGTTTATGCGGGGCTTTGATCTCAAAGCGTTTTTTAAAACCCACATATTCCGTCCGGCCCGCTCACTGCCGTCCACCCAAGACCTGAATTCTAGTGCGCCCAATGCAGGGATTGGCCAAGAAAGTCTCCCCGATACGATTGGAGAAGCTTGGGATTGGCGATCCTACCCTGTAATCTGCCCCTCCGATGGATATCGTCTTCTCAGGGCCATTCCGCACCGGTTCTTTCATTTGGCTTCAACACCCGGAAACGTGGACGCTGACCGTTATCGCGAAAACGACGTTTAGGCTCCAGCCCGGCGAACTCTCGATCGCCGAAGAGCAAGATGCCCTATGCACCGACGATGTCTATTGGAATGACGATCGGACGAAAAGCCTTTACGCGCCAACCGATATCGTTCCCTTCAAGCCGCGCGCCGATGTGCTCCTCGTAGGCAGCGCGTTCGCTCCCCGCAAAGAGCCTGTCCGATCGCTGATCGCAAGACTCATCGTCGGCGAAATGGACAAATCCATCGAAGTGCTCGGCGAACGCACGCTGATGCGCGATGGACAGATTCGCGAAGGCTTTCCATTTGCGAAAATGCCTATTCGCTACGAGCGGGCAGCAGGCGGCCCAGGCACAACCAATCCCGTCGGAATGCGCTCGGATCTGCTTTCAAACAATCAGCCTCAGATCCAGCTTCCAAACCTGCAGCCGCCCTTTATGACGCTCGAGGAAATCGAAGCCGATCCACTGCTTCCGATCGGGTTCGGGCCTATCGCACCAACCTGGCCCGAGCGCCGGACGATGCTCGGCGCCCACGGCTCGCTCTTTCCTTCCTCGGACTGGATGGACAAGCCTATCCCGCCCGATATTTCGATGGAGTTCTTCAATTCGGCTCCCTTCGATCAGCAGCCCGATGTTCTGCACGAACGCGAGCGCATCGTGCTCGAGAACCTGCACGCGGAGTATCCGGTGCTCACCACTTCGCTGCCGGGGATCAAACCCAGGGCGATGCTCGAGCGTCCCGATGGCAGCACCGAGCTGATTCCGATGATCGCGGATACGCTGTGGATCGACACGGATCGAGGCGTTTGCACACTCACATGGCGCGGACAGAGCGAACTCAGGCAACGCAGTGAGCCGGGCCGCATCGTGATTTCTCAAGCCAAGATTCCGAACCCATCGGCGTCCTACATCGAACCCTCAGCCGGTTCAGTCCGCGGCGGACAGATAGCCGTACCGGCCTCGCCTGAAGCGCCTAAAGAGACAGCCCTGGCAGGCACCGGCCCCGCGGATACCCAAGACCCCTTTTCTCCGCTCGCGCCGCAAGATGTGCCGAACTCAAACCGGGCTCCATTGGCGCCGCAGCCGCGCGCCTCATCGTTCGCAAACACAGACACACCGCCTCCAACGCTCTCCCGCGCTGCGATTTCCCACGAACGCTCAACACTGCCCGTCAGCGGATTCCGAAGGCCCGAAGGCCCGTCGACGCTGAACAACTCCGCGGCCCTCTCTCCATCAGGCAATCCATCAGGCAACGCGCGCAGCGCGCCTTCTCCTTCCGCTGCCCCGGCCGAATCCTTCACCGCCCCGATCCAGGCGGGCACAGCAGCAAGCGCATCCCAGCGGCGGCCATCCACGCCCTTCTTTGCCGCCGTCGATGCGGCACCGATCAGCTCGCCGGGGCGCACCGTGCCGCCCCCATCTCAAGGGCGCGGCTCCTCGCCTTTTTTCCCTGCGATTGAAACACCAAATCCCACTGCGCCAAGAACTGCGGAACGATCTCCAAACGAAGCGCTCCCCGATGAAAGCCGCGCTCACGGCCCTGCGACCGCGGTAAACCGCGTGCCCGCCTTTCTCAAAGCACCTGCCAAACCCATCTCGCCCACCAAGCTCATTTGGTTCGATCCCGCGCTGGCATCACGGCTGCGCGCCCAGCGCGGCCTGCATTCCAACGGCGATCCCAACAGCGATCGCCTCCTCGTCTCCGATGCGCTTCAGCGAGGCGAAGCCGCGCGCCCCGACGAGCTTCCCCAAATCGTTCAGGATGCCTCGCTCAGCGACCAAGGCTTCGAGCCGCCGCTGTCGCTCATCGAAGGAACGCTTGAATTTTCGTTCGACGAAGTGGCCCAGCTCAAGGCATCCATCAGCGTTTTGCTGCCCCTCGCTCAAGACGACGAAGAGCTCAAGGAAGTGCTCAACGCCGCGACCCATCTCATCACCGCATCTCTCACACCGCACTTGGGAATCGTGGCAGCCGAGCACATTGGGCGAGTGAAAGAAGCTCTATCCAGAAGCAGCCGCATGCTTCCATCGGACTATCTCGAATCGCACGTCCAGCGCATGCTCCTCGAACAGCGTGCCTACAAGCGCAAGACGCTCTTTGGCAAAACATGGATTCGCGCAGAGCTTCAGTCCGCGACCACCGCCATTCCCGTGTACATCCCCGACCCGCTCTCCAGCGAGCTTCCGATGTACCGCCGCCTCAATGTGAGAATGCTCGGCGAGGTTGATCTGCGCGAGGATGAATACGAACTCAGCCCCTGCCTCATCCGCCTCTGCGCGATTGGCCGCACCGTCTCACATTGATTAAATGAATTACCAATTCTATTAAATTTAATTCCAAAAAAATCGAAGGAGCTGACCATGAGCGGAAACGAGCCGAGAACTGCAAAGTCATTTCTTGTGCGGGCTGCGGAGCATAAAGATCACCCCGAAGTGATGTTTCACCATCCTCTGAATCCCAATTCGGAAGCCGGTCTCACATCGCTGAGCCAAATCGTAGGACTTAATCGAATTGGCCTACATCTTTTACGTATTCCACCCGGAAAAGAATCCTTTGTATATCATTCTCATCGAACGGAAGAGGAATTCGTTTATATTTTATCAGGCCGCGGCATCGCTGAAATTGGCGATGAAAGCTTTGAAGTTGGTCCGGGAGATTTTATGGGTTTCCCAACACCATCCGTGGCGCATCACCTGAAAAACCCTTTTGATGAAGACCTCATTTATTTATCGGGCGGCGAACGCAAAGAGACCGAAATCGCCGATTTCCCCCGAATCAATAAGAGACTGGTGCGCTACCAGCAGGATCTGATGATTTATTCAATCGACGGAGCAACCATCTGGAATCTCGCCGAGGGCATAAAATCCGACCCAAAGTGAACGCAAAAACGACTAGCATCGCGGCGCCATGCTCAACGATCCCCACCCTAGATCGCCGCGGACCAAAAGCATCCGCATCCCGCTAAGCCGCCTCTTTCCGGCCGTACTCGCAAGCCTTCAGCTCACAGCGGCATGCGCGCCGATACAGACGCCTCCGCCCACGCGCGAACTCGCGCTTCGCCATGTCGTTCTTTATCAAAATGGGATGGGTTATTTTGAAAGGCGCGGCGCCCTCACCGAAGACAAACTTCGGCTTCATCTCCGTTCCCACGAAATCGACGATGTTCTCAAAACCTTGGTGGTGATCGAGCAAGGCCAAGCCCAGGGCGCGGAAAAACCTTCGACCGTAACGGTTCGATTACCGAACGCATTGCCTTCATCTTCGGAAGAAACCGATGAAACGACATGGCTCGATGTCGTGCTATCGCCTCGCCCGACCCGCGAACTTTCAATCGCCTATGCGGTTCCGACCGCGGCCTGGAAAGCGGCATATCGCATCGTATTGCCAGAAAAAACCAGCGAATTGAAGAGTGGAAATCCCAAGGGAGCGCTGCTTCAAGCCTGGGCATTGATTGACAACGTATCCGACGAAGATTGGAATGGAATCAGCTTAACGCTGGCCACAGGCGCGCCATTAAGCTTTGTCACCAATTTACGCTCGCCTCGCTTTATCAAGCGGCCCGGCGCCAGTTATCCCTTCGGCGATGAAAATTCGCCCACGGGGCCTATTTATTCCGAGCGGGTTCCCCAAACCGATACGGATAACGATGGTATTGCCGACGCGCAAGACCGCTGTCCGTCGGAGCCTGGCACCCCCAATGCAGATCCTTCAAAAACAGGGTGTCCGCGTGCGCTTGTCGTCCTCACCGAAGCTTCGATCCGCATCTTGCAGTACGTTCACTTCGATAAAGATAAATCGGTCATTAAGCGCGAATCATTTCCCATTTTAGATCAAGTCGTTGACGTTCTTCGATCGCACCCCGAAATCCAAAAAGTAATTATTGAAGGCCATGCTTCCCAGGGTGAAAAAAACGGCTGGAATATCTCGCTGGAGAGGGCCACGGCCGTAAAGCTTTATTTAACCAACCACGGCGTCACCACAGCCCTTGAAACCCAAGGCTTTGGCGACTCGCGGCCTCTCGACACCAATACAACCGAGGATGGCCGGACCAAAAATCGCCGCGTCACATTCCGCATCGAAAAGGCGGATAACCAAGCCCCTACCGTTCCCGCAGGTATTGCAACCCCTGCCGCCGTCGAAAAATCGGCCCCATCCCAGGCCGCTCTCCGCGATATTTCGGGCTCGGTCCGCTACGATATCACCCACCCCGTCACCATTCCAAAAAATTCATCCACATTGGTCACCATTATCAACGAATATGTTCCCGGAGAGGACATTTTTCTGTTTAGGCCGGATGGATCGGTGCCTGGCAGCGAACGCTATCCAATGCGCGCGGCCCGCATGGAAAACAAAAGCGGATTTGGACTTCAGCCCGGCCCGGTGGCCATTTTTGGAGGCGGCACATTTGTAGGCGAAGGGCTTCTGTCCAAACTCAATCCAGGCGATTCAGCGATGATTCCATACGGCATCGACAGCTCCACCGAAGTTGAAAAACAGAACGAGGATAAGAGCACGCCAATCCGGCTTTTATCGCTGATCAAAGGCATGCTCACGGTCGAAGACGCCCGTATTGTAACGAGTCACTATCAAATTCGCGTCGGCCATCAGGCGCCCGAGCGCATTTTTATCCGGCATCCGCGCCTGCCTGGCTTTTCAGCCGAAAATCTGCCGCCCAGCAGCGAAACATTGCCCGATTCGTATATCATTCCCATTCCAATTCGATCAAAAACAACAAGCACACTATCCATTGAAGAAAAGAAACCTGTCCGGCAGAATATCGATATTTTTAATCTCCCGGGCAAGCAGCTCGAAATCTATTTGGCGGGGCGCAAACTCGATGCGGAATCAGAAAAGCGCGTCCGTGAAATCGCTTCCCTCCGCAAAGATATCGAGCGCCTCGAACAAGAAATGAATGCCCTTCGCGCCGAGCTTTCAGAGCTGTCATCGCGCGCCTTCGAATTGCGGGAAAGCATTAAAGCCATCGAAAAAACACCGCGCGTCGCGGCATTTCAGCAAAAACTCGTCGATCGCCTCGCCGAAACCACAAAACAAACCGAAGAGCGCTCGACTAAACTCAATATCAAAACCATCGAATTGGCGGAAGCAAGAGCTAAACTCAATGAAAACGTGAGAGATATCACTATTCCAGAATTGCAGTAGCCATGCCCATTCCGGGCCAACAGCCACCGTGGCCAATAGAAAACGGCCTTAAAAAAGACTATATACGCGCCATCGCCCACTGTGCGCGCGTCGTCTTTGCATTCATCGCATTTCTTATCGTACTCGCGACATTGCTGTCCAAAACCGGCCCCCCGTGGCTATTTCACCTCGCAGATTTTCCATTTCAATGGGTATGTCACCGCATTCCTTGGCGGGTGATTTCAATCAGAGGCGCGGCCATGCCTGTGTGCAGCCGCTGCGCGGGCGTGTGGCTTGGCTTGTGCGCGGGCATTGTATTGGGCCGCCCTTCGTTTCAGCCCAAAACCCTGCAATGGCTATGTGCAAGCGGCGCGGTATTTATGCTCGCGGAAATGATCACACAAGACATTGGAATACATCCAATTTGGCATCCAACACGATTATTAAGCGGCCTTTGGATTGCGCTTCCCTTTGGCGGAACCGTGGGTGCTGTACTCAAGCTCGCCTCGAAGGAAGGCCGCTTTCTTTATCCTCATCGGCCATAGGTGGCTCTGGCCTCTTGGGCCGCGCCGGAATGCGGAGCGTAAATACAGTGCCCTTGCCGGGAACCCCTTCGCTCGAGGCCCATAAATCGCCTCCGAGCAGCCTGCAAATGCGCCTGCTAATCGCTAGGCCAAGCCCAGTCCCGCCGAATTTTTTGGCCACGCTCCGCGACGCTTGTGAATATTCCATAAATAAATGTCCAATTTGATCAGGTGGAATACCAATACCGGTATCCGAAACGGCCATGACAATCCAATCTTGATCGCCCTTATTTTCCCGCTTCGCGGATAAAGTGATCTGACCGTTCTCCGTAAACTTCGCCGCATTGCCGAGCAAATTCAACAGCACCTGCCGGAGGCGGGCCGCATCGGTAAATATTTTCCCGGCGTCAGGCTGAATGATCAATTCAAAGTGATTGTGATTCTTTTCGAGCAGCGGGTGCACGGTATCTCTAATTTCAAGGAGAAAAATCCGAAGATCCATTTCACCGAACGAAAGATCCATGCGGCCGGCTTCGATTTTCGAAATATCCAAAATACTATCGATCAGCGATAACAAATGCTTTCCGGCGCCGCGAATTTTACGAAGATCGTTTGACATTTCATTGCGAGGATCCGCCAATTCTTCAAGCAGCAATTCGCTGTAGCCAATAATCGCATTGAGCGGCGTTCGAAGCTCGTGGCTCATATTCGCAAGAAACACACTCTTGGCCCGGCTGGCCACCATGGCTTCGTCGCGCGCGTGAGCCAGCTCCTCACGGGAACGCGCAAGATCTTTGTTCCGCTCTGAAAGCTCGGCCAGGCGTTCGTGGACAAGTGCTTCCAAATCGCGCCCGGCTTGCTGCGACGCCTCGAGCTCCCGGGCCTGGCTTTCGACCAAAGCCTTCTGCGCCTTTTCATTTTCTTCGCGTAATAGACCAATCCGATCGGCCAGCGCAAAGGATAGCAGCGTGACCTCCGCCGCCGACCCAATTTTCCAAGCGTTTTCAATCCATCCATTAGCCTCCATCAATCCAATATAAAATGGCTGCGAAACCCAAACGCCCACGATCATCAAAATCCACGCAATTAAAAAATACCTCGCTGGACGCCATCCCCGTTTCACGCACACCACGCCCGCCACCAGCACGGACAGCCCCATCACCAAACCGCAAGCGCCAAATAAAATACCCGCGGCCAGCTTCGCCCCCAGCAATTGCAGCCCCAGCGCTGCACCATAAACGCCAATACCTCCTATCAGCAATTTATCCAATTTAGGTGTATTTGTTTTTGTATCCAAAAAACTCCGCACAAATAAGAGCCCCGCCGAACCCGAAATCATGCCGAGCCATGTTTGCGCTTCTTGGCTAAAACCCGGACGAAAAGGCCAAAAATAGCGCACGCCAATCTCTTCCGCGGCTAAAACAACAACACCAAAGGTTGAAATGGATGCGACATAAAATAGATAGCTTCGGTCCCGGATACTCAAATACACAAACAAATTGTAAAGCGTCATCGCAAACATGATTCCAGCATAGATGCCGTTTCCAAAGAACCAATTCAATTGGCGCGGCCCTTCAGATATAATCATCGAATGCGCAGTCGTTATGGTAGGATTTATTTTTAGAAAGCCGCCTTCAGGAGCTTCATACCGGAGATATACAGTGCGGGTTTCCCGGGCCTGCAGAGGAACCAAAATCCAAGGCTCCTTCCATTGCACTTCGCGCTCCCTAAAATGCTGGGACGGGCTTAGCGCCTTCTTCTGAGGCTCTTGCCCTTCTGCCCAGTGGTAGAGTTCCACCGCGAGCTCGCTCCTGAACGGGCCAATTGCAACAGTATCGCTACCATCCTGATCATTTTTAATTTGAAAGCGGAGCCAAAATGCCCCGGAAGGAGATTGCTTCCAAATACCTTCTTTTGGAAAAGCGCTGAATGAAGTAGAATAGGGCTCATTCCTCAGCTCGCCGAGGCTGAGGCTCTTCGATTGATCGATCAATACTTCCAAATGGCCAGCGAGAGGATGGCGGAAAAGCTCGGCTCCGGCCCCGAGCAGAACGGCAGGCATTGAAATAGGTTCAGCGCGCGCCCAAATCACCTGAGAAAACAGTGAAATCAACAAGCAAAGCCATAAAACTACAAATCGCTTCCCAATCCACAGCGGGCGCATGCACGGGCGATATTATTCATTTTTGAAGGCGTGTGCTTCACAAAAACACAATTGTTGCGTATTCATTTGTATCCCAAACGAAAGGAAATACCCGATGCCGCGCGTATGTGTGCTCACTGGATGTGCCAGCGGAATTGGCCGCAGGCTTGCGTCGGACTTGCTTTCCCGCGGCTACTTCGTGCTTGCCACGGATGTGAATGAGAAAGCCCTTATTTCCCAGGCGGAAGAGCTCGGATGGAGCGGGCGCCATGCGGCGCTGCGCAAGCTCGATGTGCGCAATAAGGACGATTGGGAAGACGCTCTGGCCCTCGCCGAAAATAAATGGGGACCGATTGATATTGTCATGAATATCGCCGGCGTCTTAAAGCCGGGCTATGTGCATGAAATACAAACGGATGAGGTCGATTTTCATTTGGATGTCAATACCAAAGGAACGATTTTGGGTACACGGGCAGCGGCGGCCCGGATGGTTCCCAAACGGTCGGGCCATATTATTAATTTTGGGTCGCTCGCTTCACTGGCGCCTGTTCCCGGCCTCGCGCTGTACGCGGCGTCCAAATTCGCGGTGCGCGGCTTTACGCTGGCCTCGGCATTTGAATTAAAAGCCCACGGTATTGCCGTAAGCCTGATTATGCCGGATGCCGTCTCGACGCCGATGCTGGATCTTCAGGTCCATCACGAAGAGGCCGCGCTTACGTTTTCGGGAAGCGATGCTCTTTCGGTCCACGATATTTCGCGCGCGGTCATTGAGAAAGTTATTCCTACAAAACCGATAGAATTGACGATTCCATTTTCGAGAGGAGCGCTGGCGAGACTGTCTTCGGCCGCGCCGGAGCTGTCGAGCACGCTATTGCCGGCATTGCTTCAAAAGGGGAGGCGTAAGCAATCCGAGATCAAGGCGAAGAACCAGAAGCCGAAGTAGGGCGATCTTCTGGCGGGGCGAATGGCTTATTGGGAATTAAAAAAGGCGCCGTGCTCAATTGAAAGCGGGGCAATAGCTCCGTAATGGGGGGCACTTCTTTTGGAACATTAGCCGTGAGCCAAGCCTCGCAGCGCTTTGAGTATTCGCTGAAATGGGCAAACTTAACCGAATAATCCAGACAGGTTTTGGATGCTCGTTTTGCCCGCTCAAACCATGGCATTGAAGCATCGATGAATTGCTCATACACAGCCTTGCCTTCATCGGGCTTGAACTCCTTTTTCATAGCCAATCCGATCGATTTTAATTCATTGGTCAAATTAGTCCACATATCCGCAACGCGCGACCCCGAGGCCACAACCCACTTAGGCGGCGGCATGGGCTGAATATCCAATACTTTTAAATAGGCTTTTTCGGCATTTTCAATGGCGGCGCGCCTGCGCAGCAGCACGGGCTGAAGGTCTCGCGGATAGGTGGACAAAGCACTCTTGCCGCCTTTGGGCAGAGGAAGCTTTTCTCCATTGGCTTTTGCCCCTTCTTTCTCGGCGAAATAAAAATAAGCCTCACCCAGGGCCGTTAATGCCTTTCCCAATTGCCTATCGCTCGAGCCCGGCTCTTGGCTCGTAATGCGCTTAACGGCCTGGAAAGGGTCGCGGAAGGCGCTTAAGATAAATTGGTATTGCTTGTCGGCGTCGGTCTCTTTTTTAAGCTCTGAATAAGCCCGGCCAAGCGCGGCATGCGCCTGAATCGCCACAGTAAGGGTGCCCGATTTGTCAATCAATGAAATCGATTTGGATAATTGGCGCTCTGCACCTTGAAAGTTACCATGATCAATATGATGCATTCCAAGGGCTAGGCTGATATTCGCAGAACGGGCAGCCTGTTTGGCACCAAATAATTTCTGAAAAAGAGCGGCATCTTCTTCCGCGTGGCCCCCTTCCGAAAGCCCGAGCCTTAATATCAGCGCGTCGCTCAATGCCTCGGAAGCGCGCTGATCCGCCGGACTTTCTTTGGCATACCGCTCAAAATAGCCAGCAGCGTCGGCGAATTCACCGAGTGTCAACGATATGTTTCCGGCTTCGTAAGCCGCTTTGGAAACCAATGCCGAGCCCGGAAACGCCTTTTTTGAATCGGCCAGCAATTGAAATGCCTTGAGCCCCTCAAAAGCCCGGCCCGCGCTTCGGTACGATGTGCCGGCATTATAGAGAATTTCGTCCATCCGCCCGCAGGAAGCGCCGCGCAACTGTTCTTCTGTGCCGCCGTACAGGCGCACCAGCGAAAAATAAAGATCGCCGGCCGCTCCCGCATTGTCGCGCTGATCTGTGCCGCCTTGATCGCTTTTTTTAATGAGTTTCTCGGCCGCCAGCCTCACCAAATCGCAATGAATGCGCGTTATTTTGCCGCACAGTTCTTTGTCCGCAGAGTTTTTGCGCTGCCCACAATAAATATCGTGGAGCTCGGCAGCCGTGCCCGAAGCTTCGTTGAGCGGAGCCTCGGCCAAACTGGTTATTTGTTTTGAAATAGCCTCAAAATAAAGGGGAACAGATAATGCGCCGATATCCAAATCGGAATGCTTGAGCGCGACTTCCCGAAACCCAGCCGCCGCAGCATCAAAGCGATTTTCCTCGAGGTGTTTTCGGCTTTCTTGATATCGAAGCTTGGCGCCTTCGGCATTTTCTGTCCGGGAAGGATTTGGGGGCGGCACGTCTGAAAAAGCCATCGCCGCAGGTGTGGAAATCGCCGCCGCCACGCATAAGCTCAATATTTTATCCATGGAGGACAATCCTTTCGTATTCATCACGCGCTCGCCTTTCGTTTCGCCAGAGACACCCGCGACCGCATTTCGTTCACACTTCTTTGAACCCGCGAAAGCCTAGTTTCCATGGGCTGCTTTCGCTACGATGCCCGCACAATGAGATCAACTGTCCACGGCCGACAATTCATTTCTTCGCGCGGCGCGGCTGGAATTGCCTGTGCGCTGGGTTTTGCTTTTTTTCTAATGACGGGCTGCACCGATCGGGCCTGCCTCGATTGGCCGGCCGAACGCGGAGAATGCCCTTCGCGGGACGATGCATTTAAGCGTTTCGGCGGCCAAAGCTGCGTGGGCCCCATTAAAGATGTATTGAGCGAAGCCGAACGGGATGGCGAGACGGTGTGCTGCTACGAAGTCGAAAAGCGCAAAGGCAACGACCGGAGCTGCGCATCCGGGGCTTCGACATCGGCGGGCACTCCAATTCCCACAACGCCCTGCACGGGATGCGCCAAATTCCTATCGGGCGAATCGTCGGAACTCTGCCCTGAATCTGTCGATTTATTTAATGCTTTCGTGGCCTGTGTATGCAGCGGGCCTTGCACCGCCCCCTGTGACGATGGATCATGCGCGACCTCATTCGATACACCCGAATGTCAGAGCTGCGTCGGCGATCCTGTCAATGGCTGCGGGCTCGAATTCGAAGGCTGTATGGGTGATTAACCTCAGGGTGTGAATCCATTTTATCGTTATGAAGAAATTAAGCATCGATACGGTATTGCATGTGCGGCTCAAGCACCGGCCCGGTCAATTAGCCCGCTTTGCGGAAGCGATCGCAGAGCAGGGCGCGCTGCTCGGAGATATTACGACGCTCAAGCTAGGCGAGGAAGATTCAGTCCGGGAGGTGACCATTGAAACGGCGGACGAGGCGCATACCAATCATGTCCTCGCGGCCATATCCAAGGTGGAGGGGGCGGAAATCCTTTCGGTCACAGACCGGGTATTTGAATGCCATCAGGGCGGCAAACTGCACTCGACAAGCCGTGTGAAATTAAAACGCCTTCGTGATCTTCGCTATATCTATACGCCCGGTGTCGCCCGTGTTGCCAAGGCCATCGAAAAACATCCCGAAATGGCGAGGGACTTGACAACGATTGGCAATTCGGTGGGCATTTTTACCAATGGAACGCGCGTTCTTGGGCTTGGAAATGTGGGTCCGCTCGCTAGCATGCCCGTCATGGAAGGCAAAGCCGTTCTCTACGATCGCTTTGCGCAAATTAGCGCGACACCCATTTTGATCGATACACTTGACGTGCCTAAGTTTATCGAAACAGTCATGTTGTTATCACTCACGTTCGGCGGAATCCATTTGGAGGATATCCGAATTCCGGATTGCTATCAGATTGAGGACGAGCTGAAGGCTAAATTGGATAAGCCTGTGATGCATGACGATCAGCATGGAACCGCAACGGTGGCGCTGAGCGCCGTGATGAACGCGTGCCAGCTCACGGGTATCGATCTGAAAAACGCTACTGTCGGCCAAATTGGCCTCGGTGCTGCCGGAGGCGCCATTGCAAGCCTCATGATGGCGTATGGAGTGGGTCATGTGATGGTATTTGATCCCAATCCGTTAGCCATTGAACGTATTCAAGCATTGGGTGCTCAATCCGTTACAATGGAAACCATTATGAGCAAAGCCGATATCGTCATCGCGGCCACGGGGAAACCTGGGCTTATTTCGCCTTCGCTGGTGAGAAAAGGCCAAGTGCTTTTTCCTCTGTCGAATCCAGACCCTGAAATCGATCCGCGCGATGCGCTGGCGGCGGGAGCGGTCTTTGCGGCCGACGGGCGTTCGATCAATAACGCACTCGCCTTCCCGGGATTGTTCCGGGGCGCGCTGTCGTCGAAGAGCCGTTCGATTACGCAGGGAATGATGCTGGCCGCGTCCAAAACCATTGCGGCTCACGCTGAAAAAGGCGAGGTCGTTCCTTCACCGCTCAATACGGGCGTTCATCATGCGGTGGCAGAAGCGGTGGCCGCCGCCGCGCGCGCAGAGGGGCTGGAGGGCACGGCCAAAACAACGCGCCGCCAAGACTGAGAGCCCCTTCTAAGCTGCCCCGCGGCCCGCTTATTTAAAAACCCGCCCATTTCACTGCACTCGTTCTGCCATTCCCTGCAAAGCCGAAATAGGATTGCCCGTTCAATCGCTTATTGCATCAGAATCATTTTTTCGAGGGCCACATTTCAATGAAGCGCCCTCAAGGAAGCAAAGTCATGGCTCATTCCGATCGAATTAACCGGCGACAATTCGTTGAATTAAGTCTCTCGTCCGCGGCTGCTCTTTCCGCGGGCGCTTTTTTGCTCGGCTGCGGGGAGGCTGCCCTTGAAAAACCCAGCGCGCTGGCCGTGAATGCTTCCGCTGACACGGCGCGCGTAGGCTATTTTTCACGCTTTGGCGTCACCGAGGCCATGATCCGCGAAACGCTTTCAGAAGCGATGTCCAAGGGCGGAGACTACGCGGATTTATTTTTCCAGCACCGTGTCTCCAACAATATGGCGCTCGAGGATGGGGCTGTAAACAAGGCTTTCACCAAGGTGGAGCTGGGCGTCGGCGTGCGGGTGGTGAAGGGCGATCAGACGGGTTACGGCTTTACCGAAGAGCTCACGGCTGAAGCATTGAAGCGGGCCGCTCAAACAGCAGCGGCTATCGCGGATGGTCCAGCGCGCCCGGCGGCTCAATCTTTTCGAATTGACAGCCAATTACCTCAGCGTTATCCCCTCAAAATGCGATGGGAGGATATTAAACCCGAGCAAAAGCTGCCCATTCTGAATGAAATCAACACCGAAGCCTTTAAGGGCGACGGCAGGATAAAAAAGATTTCGGTATTTTTATTTGATGAGGCCGGCGCCATTTTAATTGCCGACTCCAATGGCCGGATGGTCGAAGATTTTCAGCCGATGACGGGGCTTTACGTGAATTGCGTCGCGGAGCAAAACGGCAAGCGCGAAAGCAATGGGTACAATATCGCGGGGCGCAGTGGTTTTGAGTTTTATACGAAAGAGCGCCTGGCGAGGGTTGTGCGCGAAGCGGTTGCCCGCACAACCGTATTGTTTGATGCCGTTCAGGCGCCGGTCGGAGAGATGCCTGTTGTATTGGCGGCAGGTTCTTCCGGCATTCTTCTGCATGAAGCCATCGGCCATGGAATGGAGGCCGATTTTAATCGAAAAGGCACGTCGATTTATGCAGACAAAATTGGCAAACCCATCGCAAAGCCATTTGTGAATATTGTTGATGATGCATCTCAGCAATCCGCTCGTGGTTCAATCAATGTGGACGACGAGGGGCGTGCGGCTGGATTGACAACCCTTGTGGAAAAAGGCGTTTTGACGACGTATTTGCACGACTCGATTTCGGCCAATCATTACAAGGTGCAGCCTACGGGCAATGGGCGGCGCCAGAGTTATCAATTCGCGCCAATGCCCCGGATGCGCGCGACGTACATGCTGGCCGGCCCGCATAAGAAAGACGAGATCATCGCGTCGCTGAAGAACGGCATTTACTGCAATAATTTTTCAAATGGCCAGGTGGAAATCGGAGCGGGCGATTTCACGTTTTATGTCAAAAACGGCTTCCTCATTGAAAATGGCAAACTGACGAAGCCGATCAAGGACGTAAATATTATTGGCAATGGTCCGAAGGTGCTCGAGAAAATCGATATGGTTGGTGACGATCTGGTTATCGATGAAGGCGGGTGGACCTGCGGGAAAGACGTGCAAATGGTGCCTGTTTCACAGGGCATGCCCACCGTGCGCGTGGCCTCGATTACCGTTGGCGGGCGAAAGGCTTAAGAGGGGAGGTCTAGGGTTATGGCACGATCATCGATTGAAATTGCAAAAGAGGCTGTAGCGCTGGCGCAGAGCAAAGGCGCAAAGGAAGCAGCAGCGGAGACGGTCACCGAGCGTCAAGTCGACGTGAGCGTCCGCGATGGAAAAGTCGAGAAGATTTCCGAGGCGACGACGCGGAGGCTAAGCGTTCAGCTTTATGTAGATGGCCGCTATTCGGCCGTTTCCACGAGCGATTTAAGAAGCGATGCACTGAGTGTATTTCTCGACAATGCGATCGCATTGACACGGGCCTTGGCGCCGGATCCATTTCGATCGTTGGCCGATCCATCGCTGTACAAAGGTCAGGCATCGGTGGATTTACAGCTCTCCGATCCAGCGTATTCAAGCCTGAGCGCGATCGATCGCCGCAAAGCGGCCCTCGCTATGGAGGCGGCGGCCCGATCGGTGAAGGGTGCCGAAGCCATTTTATCGGTCACTGCATCCACAAGCGATTCACTTACGGAAAGATTTCGCGTCCATTCAAACGGATTTGAAGGCGGAAGCCAGGAGACCGTATTTTCGCCTGATGTCAATGTGAGCATTAAAGACGGCGATGGGCGGCGTCCGGAAGACTATGAATATGCCGTTCGCCGCTATCAAAACGAGCTTCCGCGCCTCGAGTCAATCGGGCAGAAGGCTGCGGAACGGACACTGTTGCGCAAGGGGGCGAAAAAAATTGCCTCGGGCGTGATGCCGATGGTGATCGATCATCGCTCCTCGGGCAGATTTTATAGCTTTTTAGGGCGTTCGCTTTCGGGAGCCGCACTTCAGCAGCGCCGTTCGTTTTTGGAAGGCAAGCTCGATACGCAGATTGCGAGCGCCGTGCTGGATATCGAGGACGATCCGCTCGTTCCGAAAGGGCTGGGCTCGCGCCTATTTGATGGTGAGGGTATCGCCGCCAAGCGTATTGCTCTCTTTAAAGGCGGCGTTTTAAAGACTTATTTAATCGATACCTATTACGGCAAAAAATTAAAAGTAGCACCCACAACAGGATCAACATCCAATCTGATGTGGAAGCTGGGTGATAAGCCTCAGGAGACGCTGATCGCCGATGTGAAGGAAGGCATTTTTGTGTCGCGCTTTTTGGGAGGCAATTCCAACGACACAACAGGCGATTTTTCGCTCGGCATTCAGGGCTTTGCCATTCGCGCGGGCAAGCTCGCGGAGCCCATCGCCGAAATGAATATTTCAGGCTCGCATCTCGAGGTGTGGAAGCGGCTCGTGGCCGTCGGCAACGATCCTTATCCCTATTCGGCGGCGCGCGCTCCGACCTTGGTGTTCGACGGTATTCAAGTCGCGGGCACCTAGCGTTTCCCACCGATCGGTTCGCTTCATTCACGGCTCCCCTCCAAATTCTCCACAGCCCCGCTCCCCATCCAGCACCGCATGGTGATAGTGTCATTGCTGATGCTTCTGTCGCTTGCGCGTTTTGTTGGCATCGGCCCCTTCGACGATCTGACGATTCCCTTCGCCGATGAGGAAGGCCATCCCCGCCATCTGGTTGTTTTGTTCGGCGGCGAAGGCGTGGGAAAGACGTCTATTTGCACAGCCCTCGCATCGACGCGCCCCGGACACACTTCGGCGCTTTTATTAGGGAAACACCGAAACCCCATTCCGCCTTTTGCCGTGGCTGACTGGGTGCTGGGCGATGACGATACCGCGCGCCCTCATCCGCTTCGCGTGGCGAGCCCCAATGCCGTTCTCGATGAGCGCGAAGATGCGGCGCTCATTCGGCGGCGAGAGCAAACGCTTTTTGATCGGAAGGCATCCGAGGGCGGATTTGTGTTTGTGGCGTTTTCCGGCGCCCGGTGGTTTTCAAAAATGCCCGTGCTGCTGACGACGCCGGAGCGATCGATTCTTCGTTATGACCTGCGGGGAGGGGCCTGTTTCGATGATGCAACGCGCGCCGATCTCACCAGGGAAACGAAACAAGTGCTCTCTTATGTGGCGGTCGCGAATGCGCTGTGCAGGGGCGCGGGAGGCGAGGCGGCAGACGGCCCGGCGGGACGTTTTGCAGCGCTCGATCACAGCCTGCGCGAGGTGCTCGATACATTGCTGGGCGCCGTGGGATGCCGCTATGTGGGTGTCGATCCAACACGCCTGGAACCTCTCTTTCAAACCAGTGAAGAGCGGCTGGTCGAGCTCGAGGATCTGCCCAAGAGCGCGCGTCATTTATGTGCGTTCGGGGCGCTGACTTTAAAAGCGCTCGCGGCAGCCTATCCCACGAAAAATGCGGCCGAGGCTGAAGGCGTTGTGCTGATCGATGATGTCGAGACTCAGTTGGATTGCAGTGTCGAGCGGCATATCGGGCATCTGCTCCATGCGGCACTTCCGCGGGTGCAATGGATTCTCACCACGTCATCGCCGCGGGTGACGCTCGGGTGCGAACTGCATGAAGTGCTGGCGCTGCGCCGCACAGGCTCATCTGGAAGGGTTTCCGTGCACGAGGGAAGCTCGGCCATCATTCACTGATCCAAACGGGAAACAGCACCGCGCTTGAGCTTGTGGGCCTTGGATGTTATTCGGCGCGCTGTGGCCCGCTGATTCTGTCTCCGCGCGCCGACCCAGAGCGAATCCAATATGCCTGAGCTCGCTTATGTAAACGGCCGTGTTTCGCCTATCGCCGAGGCGGTGATTCCTATCGACGATCGGGGATTTTTATTTGGCGATGCCGTGTACGAGGCGCTGCGCGTCTATAAGGGCAAGCCTTTTGCACTCGAGTTGCATCAAGCGCGGCTCTTGAGAAGCCTTTCCGAGCTGTCGATCACCAGTGTGGATATCGAGTCCGTCACAAGAGCCATCGGCGATTTAATCGCCCAGTCTGGAATCGCCGATGCCGTGGTCTACTACCAAATCACACGCGGCGTTCAGCCCCGCGATCATGCGCCGGCAGAAGGGATTTTACCGACGATTGTGATTACGGTGCGGAATTTTTCCCGCTCGAAGGCGCTAAGTTTTGAGCACGGAGTTTCGGTCATCACGATGCCGGATATCCGCTGGGGCCGGGTCGATATCAAGACGACCAACCTTCTTCCCAATGTGCTTTCACGCTGGCAGTCCAAGCAATCCGGATGTTTTGAAGCCATTCTTCTAGACGGCGAAATCGTCCGCGAAGCCTGCGCAACGAGCGTGGTGATGATCAAACATGGAAGGTGGATCGCGCCTCCAAACGGCCCGTGGATTTTGCCGAGCATCACGCGGGGCATCGCCGAAGAGCTGTGGATGCGCGAGGGATTTCCCTACGAGGAGCGGCATTTCGATCGCGCCGAAATGATGGCTGCGGATGAGCTTTTGCTCTTGGGCAGTACGACGGAAATTGTGGGTGTGGTTCGGGTCGACAACAAGCCCATCGGCAATGGAGAGCCTGGGCCGCTGACGCGGAGGATCTTTTCTCTGTACCGGGATGAGATTGCGCGAAGGCTTGAAATTGCGCGCGATGAGATTGTGTAGATAAGCGCTTGGCCTCGGGCGGCGCTGTTCTGCAGGCACCGCCCAGGGCTCTAGAAATGGCTTAGGGACAAGCCATCACGTTGTTGGCCGCGCCCGGCGTGGGAGGACCGCCAACGGCAAAGCGGGCACCATTGCGGCGGCCATCTCCACAGCGCTGCACCGACTCCGTTGCGGACGCCAAGTTGACAGCCTCGTCCACCTGAACCCGCGCAGGATCGCCCACAGGCGCAAGCAGCGCATCGAGCAGGCCCGCGTCATCCACGTCTGCCGTGTCGTACACAACGGCATCAATCAGATTCGCCGAGGTAATCGCTCCACCGACCGAGAAATTACCCGCTCCTGCCTGATAAACCGCCACCGCATCGGCGCCATTTTGAAGCGTGTTGATCGCAAACGTGATCGGAGGCAAGGGCATCACATCCGGATTCCCAATCAAAAGCAGCCCATTGGCATCAGTGACTGCATTGAGATCGAGCGCCCACAGAACCACATCGCCCGTGCCGTTGTAATGAACAAGCGTATAGCCCGCCAAACTCACATTGGGCACGCCCGTGCTGATCTCAACAAACTCCATACTGTCATTCACGGGCATCGTCGGCGTATCGGAATCCACTTCGTTAATCAGCAAGTGAATCACCGTCACACCAAAGGGCGCGGTCGATCCCTGGGCCGTCGTGACAATCACGCCCTGCGGGCCAAGCGGCGCGCCGTCGCTCACGAGCGCAATCGTGATCTGCGTATCGGAATCGACGGTGAACATCTGCGAAACGCCGCCAATAGTCACCGTCGTCGCGCCGGTGAATCCCGTGCCCGTAATCACCAGCGTTCCGCCGTGGGTGATCACAGGATAGTTCACGCTGGTAATCGTTCCCGCGGGACAGAGCGGATTGCCACTGCAATCCGAGTCCTTGCAGTCGACCTGACCATCGCAGTCGTCATCGATCATGTCGGTGCAGTTCATCTCGGTCATCATGCCCGTGGGACATACGCACATCCCGCCCGTGCATAGTTGACCGAACGAACCGCATGCCTTCATGTCGCAATCCATCATGTCGGCGCAGTCAATCATCATGTCGCCGTCGTCATCCATCGCGTTAGCGCATAGCTCGACGGGCTTGCACGCGGGATCCATCACACAATCGGCATCGGCGCAGTCCGCGTTGCCATCGCAGTCTTCATCCTGCATGTCCGTACACGACGTTTCCATCATCGCGCCCGAGGGACATACGCACGCGCCGCCCAGACACACAACGCCGAAGCTTCCGCA
Source organism: uncultured Polyangiaceae bacterium (assembly GCA_964537685.1). Taxonomy (GTDB): domain Bacteria; phylum Myxococcota_A; class Polyangia; order Polyangiales; family Polyangiaceae; genus CAZICM01. The sequence continues at coordinate 40,524 of CAZICM010000035.1, read as the reverse complement.
GGCTTGCATGTCGCACTCCATGTCGGCGCAGTCGATCATCATGTCGCCGTCGTCGTCGAGCGTGTTATCGCAAATCTCAGGCACGACACACGCCGGGTCCGCCGCGCAATCGGCGTCGGCGCAGTCGATCTGCGTATCGAAATCTTCATCGGCCATCGTGTTGCAGACCTCGGCCGACTTCTGATTGGCAGAACCCGGCGTGGTCGTGGTCGTTGCCGTCCAATCGGCGGCGTCGTCTCCTGTGTCCTGCCCATTGGCGAAACGGATCAGAGAGGCCGTCGAGAGAAGCGGCGTCGGTGAGTCGGTGACGGTGATTGGGTTTCCTGAAACAAGCGATACCGTCAGATTTCCAATCATCACCTGCGTGATGGAGCCCTCATAGCTCAGGGCATCGAGCAATACGTTCTCTTTGGCATCCATCAGCGCAATGCCGTCTGCGGTGGGTGTAGCGATCGTGCCACCATTCTGGAGATCACCGGCTGCATTGGGATCGGGGAAGGGAAACACCGTCGCCGCCGGATCGATATTCGGCACCATGCCGCTGGTGATGACCGCATACGCCCCAGGATTCAGCATGCCCGACATCCCAACCGGCATGCCGTACACGACGGGCGCCGCGGCATTGCTTCCATTCACGCGAACAAGCTGCACAGTGCTCAAATCGATGGTCGTCGTGCCCGCGTTGAAGAGCTCGACAAATTCAGCCGTGTCCGCATTGAGCTGGTCGTAGTCGACCTCGTTGATTAACAGCTTTCCGCACACCGCCGCACTCGAGCACTCCGGATCTGCGCAGTCCGCCATGCCATCGGCGTCGTCGTCCGCCATGTTGTCGCAATCTTCGATACACGCAGGATTCGCAACACAATCCGCGTCGGCGCAGTCCGTCATGCCATCGTTGTCGTCGTCCGCCATGTTGTTGCAGATCTCGACAGGCATCATCGAACCGCCCGCGCCGCCTTGATTCATCGAACCGCCGCCGCCCTGATTCATCGCGCCGCCGCCGCCCTGATTCATCGCGCCGCCGCCGCCCTGATTCACGCCGCCCGCGCCCGCCTCACCGCCCATTCCACTGCTTGTCATCGTGGATCCGGTGGACGATGTGCTCGACGACGTTGTCGACGAAGGGCCGCCCGTGGAGTTTGTTGTTTCGTCGCCGCAACCATTGGCCGCAGCCAACAGGCACATCAGCGATATGCACACAGAAGCTTTAACAAAGGGACGAACACGCATAATGCCAACTCCGCACTCGAGAGATGAGGCTCCTATTACTCGAGTTATGAGGCGCTGACGATACGAACGAGTGACAATCAAACGAATCAGGCACCAACCTCGGCGGCCCTGGCTTTTTCCAGCACCGCTCAAAACCCCCAAAAGACCGGGGCGGCAGCGTTGAATTGGCTTCGCTATGCGCTTATTCTGCCCAAATGCGTCACCGAAAGGCACTTCGTTCCTTGTTTGCGTATTCGGGCTTGCCGCTCCTCGGAGCATCGCTGCTCACACTCGGAGTTGGACTCACCAACTGTGCGCAAGGCACAGATACCGTTCCTGATGATGACAACGAAGGAGGAAGCCAGAATACCTCAAGCTCGAGCGGAATGGCAGGAATGGGCGGCGCAGGAGGTTTAAATCAAGGGGGGGCAGGAGGGGCGGGCGGAGCGGGTGGAGCGGGCACTGGGGGAGGCGACGGCGGGAATATGGGAATGCCGAGCGCTGTAATCGCATCCATCGAAAAAAACAGTCTCTACGTGAACTGCATGCCGCCCGGCCCTGCGAGCGTCTCGGGCAGCTTTGATGCCAAATATGATAATTCCATCGGGCTGAATGCAGCTCTGCCCAAAGTGACCAGTGCAAAGCTTGAGATCACCTACCTGGGCAATACCTACACATGGACCTTTAGTGTCATGCCTCAATCGAGCATTGTTGGTGCCGGTGTGATCTCGACGGTTACTCACAACGCAGGCGCCGGCTCAGGAATGGGCAACGGGCAATTGTGCGATTATTGCTCGGGAGTTGCCACGCTCGCCGTCGAATGGGATTTGGGAGGGAAGACAGGAACGGATTCATTGGGGCCGCAGCCCGTACAGTGTGTGTTTTGATTGAATTTATTGGCAATACAATCCATTTGCTCCCATCAAAAATCTTGTGCGCACATCCGGACTGACCTAGTCATAATGGTCTGTAACTGTTATGCTTCGTTCTAATTTGCGCCTAAACATTCAGTCATCCACCTTTTGCCGCAATCAGGCACCTCAAACCGACGCAGTGCACTGTGGCGCAGGCAAACGGAGGGTGAACCCCTGACTGAACGATGATACCGAGCGATTTCAAGGTAAGAAAAAGGCGAACCGCATTGCTCGGAGCAAGCCCCATAAAATAATCCAACAATCATCTGAGCAATAAGTGGGACCGCACAGGTGTTTACACGGCACGATATCACTGTTTCAGGCGCACATCGCGAAGACCAGTCAATGCATCACCATACCTGATGACACACGATTGGCTCCGCATACATGAGGTCTAGGCAGCCGAACATTGACCCAAAGGAAAAACGAATGCCCAGCACATCTCCGCTCCGTACCGCGCCGCTCTCTTATATGCAAGAGCAACTTTGGATTTCACAACGGCTTAGACCTGACTCTTCAGCCTATAATCTCGTCATCTCCATCCACATCAACCACACGCTTAACTTGAATGCGCTTCAGGCAAGCCTCAATATGGCTACTGAACGGCACGAGGCCCTGCGCACAACGTTTGATTATGCTGACGGGCAGCCCGTGCAAATTGTGAGTCCCCCGGAGTTCCCAATCATCAAGCTAATCAATTTGCAGCACGTACATCCTGACAACCAGAACGCCAACGCAAAACAGCTTATTACCGATGAGGCAAAAAAGATAATACCCCTCGGCGGACCTTCTTTGCTCAAACTGATCCTTATCCAATTCAGTGAAGAAAATTTTCAGTTTCACTTGATCATTCATCATATTATTATCGATGGATATTCAATTTTCCGAACACTTCTCCCAGAGATCCGGGCTCGCTATGATTCCCTTCTGACTGGAGCAAATCCGCCTCAGACCAACGGTGCTGTCCATCAAATGGCTGATTATGCCATTCATAATAGAATACCGATACACCCCGACCAACTTGCCACGCATATAGCTTTTTGGAAGTGGCATTTAGAATCACCCCAAGTCACTCCCATTACAATGTATGACCTGCCCAAACCCCCCAGGCTTTCGGGGCGGGGCGACGTGCTAACGATATCACTGCCGCAAGAGGTGATTGCTAACCTGCGGCGGCTGGCATCGCGCGCAGGCAGCTCTTTGTTCACTGTGTTCCTGAGTGCCCTTGGCATGCTGATTCACCGCTGGACCGGCTCAGATGATTTCCTCATCGAGACTGCTGTGGCAACACGGGACACCGATGCAACAAAAGGTATCATTGGACCTCTCCTAAATACAATACCGATTCGATTGCAGATACGGCCCACAGATACCATCGATCGAATGCTCTCCCGTATCTCCGCGATACTTGCTGAAATACGAAAACACGCTCTCATACCTTTTGAGATCATAGCCAACCATCTTAAAGCGCAGCACAAATTATCGCAAAATCAAACTTTGCAGATAGCTATCAATAAACCACCAATTCAGGATTGCGGCGATTGGCATGCAACGCCTTATGATATTCACACGGGAACATCTAAATTTGACATTGCATTTGAATTTGAAGAGCGTACGACCAAATTCCTCCTGCATATGGAATACAGCACAGACGTTTTTCTGCCTCAAACCATTGCCAGGATAGCCGAGCATTACCGGCTCATCCTTGAAGCTCTGTCCGTACCAGAGCCCGTACGGATCAGCGACATTGATCTGCTGAGCGCGGGCGAGAAAATTGCTGTATTACAACAAAGCACGAACAAGGCCGGCCTCGCCCACACTAGCCCATTTTTTCATAAAATTTTTGAGCAGCATGCGGAAAGCAAACCCGAAGCGATTGCTATCGTTAGCCACGGTGAAACCGTAACTTATGGGGCCCTCAACAAACTGGCCAACCAGCTCGCTTATCATCTCCGCAATAAAGGCATTCTGCCTGAGTCTGCCATATCTGTTTTCCTGAACAAGTCTCCTTATTCAATCATCAGCATGCTCGCAATTCTCAAAGCATGTGCAGCATATCTACCTATCGATCCATACCATCCAGATGCCCGGATTTCATACGCAATCAACGACTCAAAACCGTCTCTAATCATCACGGACTCAGCCAATTGCGCGCGGCTCCGCAACTATAATATCGATCTATTTCTCATTGATAATGAACTGCCTACGATGGCGCCTGCCAACGAAGATTTACCTCATGTCCCGCTGCGTCCGGAAAACATCGCCTACATCATTTACACCTCGGGTACGAGCGGTACACCTAAAGGTACAGCCGTTGAGCACCGCAATCTCTCCCATCTCGCGGCGGCAACAACTCAACGCTTTCATTTCCAGCCCGGTGATCGGATACTGCAATTTGCTTCCCCTTCCTTCGACGCATCCATCTGGGAATATCTATTTGCACTCTCGGCAGGAGCAACTCTTGTGCTTTGGGATCAGAACGCACCCCAGCCCAGCCAATCGCTTACTTCTTTCATCCACGATCAGCGGGTAACTGCAGCGCTGTTATCCCCCACAGTGCTTGCCGCGTTGCCCGAAGAAGACGACCACCTTCTCGTCAAAATGCATACGGTGATTTCAGGCGGAGAGCCTTGCACTTCTGGTATTATTCGGCGCTGGGCGCCAGGACGCCGGTTTTTTAACGCATATGGGCCGACGGAGATAACGGTATGCGCGACCATGAAGCAATGTACGGATGATGAATCCCAGGTCACAATAGGCACACCATTGCCAGGCGTGGAGTGCTATGTACTCGGCTCTGCTGGAGAGCTCATGCCCAGAGGACTGCCAGGCGAACTCTACATTGGAGGTGCGGGCGTGGCGAGATGCTACTTAAACCGCCCCGATCTGACTGCAGACCGATACATTCCGAATCCTTACCATACAGACGGCGGCCAGCGCATCTATAAGACTGGCGATCTTGTTAGGTGGAAGGACGGCGGGGAATTAGAATATCTGGGACGCATTGATCAACAAGTCAAGCTCCGCGGTGTCCGTATTGAGCTCGGTGAAATTGAATCAGTATTGGAGCGGCACCCAGCTATTCGCACAGCCGCAGCAATACTCATAGAAAGCTCGCCAATTGGGCCATATATACATAGCTTCATTGTACCCAAATCCCTTACGGTTCTTTCAGATTCAAAACATAGCGAGGAGATGATCCGCCAAATCAAAACCTGGCTCCGGACACAACTGCCAGAAGTCATGAATCCGTCAGCCTTTGACATATTGAGAGAGCTGCCCATTACTTCAAGCGGAAAAGCTGACCGTAAAGCGCTACGCACATCGGCTAAGCTACCGCGTAATCAAGCGCAGCCATCTGATCCGCTTACGGAAAACGAAGCTACCTTGGCAGCGATTTGGGCAAAGCTCCTCGGATACGACAAACTAAACATGAATGACAATTTTTTTGATCTTGGGGGCAACTCCATGATGGTTATTCAGGCACAAATGGCCATACAAAAACGCCTGGGTCGAGATGTGCCCATCCTTGATTTCTTCCGCTTTCCAACCATCCGCGCCTTGAGCGATCATCTGAGCGCAGACGCAGCGCCCGTTGCCGTCGACCAAAGCAAAGCTGAACGGGCACAAAAGCAGCGAGCAGCTCACAGTTCATTAGCCAAACGATGGTCATCAAAGAGGAGCAAATGAGCGAACCTGATATCAGCGGCAAGATAGCTATTATTGGTCTTTCGCTCCGCGTTCCTGGGGCCCGGAACTCCAGCGAGTTCTGGAACAACCTCAAAAACGGTACTGAATCGATTACGTTCTTCTCAGAGGATACACTCCGGGCAGCCGGTGTCGATAACGAGACACTACAAGATCCCAGCTATGTCAAAGCGGCAGCGCTAATACAAGACATAGATTTATTTGATGCGTCGTTTTTCGGATTCAACCCGCGCGAAGTCGAGGTTATGGATCCCCAGCACCGGCTATTCCTTGAATGCGCGTGGGAAACCCTTGAATTGGCGGGATACGAACCATCGTCATTCCCGGGACTGATAGGTGTATTTGGGGGAGCCAGCAGCAGCGAAACGTATTATCTTCATCATATACATCCCAATGCAACGTTTCGAAAGTCAATCGGCTATCAAGCATACATACTAAACCTTTCCGATTTCCTTGCAACGCGTACATCCTATGCGCTGAACCTCAAAGGTCCTAGTATTTCAATCCAGACAGCATGCTCGACATCCCTCGTGGCGGTACACATCGCCTGTCAGAGTCTGCTTAATTTTCAGTGTGATATCGCCTTGGCAGGTGGAATTGCATGTCACTTTCCCCAAATTGCGGGCTTTTTCCACCGCGAGGGAATGATTTTTTCGTCGGATGGCCATTGTAGACCTTTTGATGCAGCTTCAACTGGCACCATTGGTGGAAATGGCGCGGGGATTGTGGCCCTCAAGCGTCTGAGTGACGCCCTCACGGATGGAGATCATATTTATGCAACCATCCAGGGCACAGCTATCAACAATGATGGATCCAATAAAATCGGATATACCGCCCCAAGTATCGATGGCCAGGCCGACGTCATCTCCCATGCAATGGCCGTCGCAGATATTTCTGCCGGAACGATTGAATTAATTGAGGCACACGGCACAGGCACCTCTCTCGGTGATCCTATTGAAATTGCTGCCCTCACAAAAGCATTCCGCACGTCAACACAAAAAAGGCAATTCTGTGCAATTGGCTCCGTCAAATCAAATATAGGGCATCTCGACGCAGCCGCGGGGGTCGCCGGCCTCATCAAAGCCACACTTTCCCTGCACCATGCCCAAATCCCGCCTAGTCTTCACTTCAAAACGCCAAACCCCCAAATCGATTTTGAGAACAGTCCATTCTTTGTGAGTACAACTCTAAAAGATTGGAACCGCGGTGATCACCCGAGGCGCGCAGGTGTTAGCTCCTTTGGAATGGGCGGCACCAACGCTCATGCTGTTCTTGAAGAAGCGCCGGAGCTGCCCGCATCGGGCCCCACCCGGCCATGGCATCTCCTTCTTTTGTCGGCCAAAACGCGTACGGCATTGGACACGATGACCGCCAATCTCATTGAACATCTCAATGCAAATCCATCCCAAAATATTGCCGATATTGCCTATACGCTTCACGTTGGCCGCAAAGTCTTCAACCACCGAAGAATGCTCGTCTGCCAAGACCACGATGACGCAGCCATCACGTTCACCACACTTGGGACGAGGCGCGTGTTCACCGAAGAGCAGGAGGAAAACAACCGGCCTGTCATCTTTATGTTTTCAGGGCAAGGTTCCCAATATGTGAATATGGGCCGCGAACTTTATGAATGCGAGCCTGTTTTCCGCGCCGAACTCGATGATTGCGCAAGCGCGCTTATGGCGGCCAATGGTATCGATATACGCCAAATTCTCTATCCGCCGGAAGGCGATCTCAATCAAGCGAGCGAGCAATTAAAGCAAACGGCTATCACACAGCCTGCCTTATTTGCGCTTGAATATGCGCTGGCCAAGCTATGGATGAGCTGGGGCGTACAGCCAGCCGCTCTCATTGGACATAGCATCGGCGAATATGTCGCGGCCTGTATCTCGGGCGTACTCACAGTGGGCGACGCCTTGGCCTTGGTGGCCGCGCGCAGCCAATTAATGCAATCAATGCCAGTGGGAGCAATGCTTGCTGTCTCGGCCGTTGAAAAAGACGTGCAGCATCTGGTGCCCGCCGATTGCACGATTGCGACGATTAATGCGCCCTCCCTGTGCGTATTTGCCGGACCAATCCCATCGATTGAATCCTTTCAGGATGAGCTAGAAACCGAAGGAATTGAGTGCCAGAAACTGCAAACCTCCCATGCATTTCATTCATCAATGATGGATCCAATCCTGAAGCCTTTCACCCGCTTGGTAGCCGACGTTCCCTTACAAGCCCCGCAAATACCTTTTATTTCTAATGTAACGGGCACATGGATCACCGAAGCCCAAGCTACATCTCCATCGTATTGGGCGGAGCATCTCAGAAAACCTGTACTGTTTTCTCAAGGGATTCAGCAGTTGATGAAAGATCCCAGCCGCATCTTTCTTGAAGTGGGCCCTGGCCGCACGCTGAGCACATTCGTCAAGCAGCATTCGGGCAAAACATCAAAAGTGCTCACCGTTTCATCATTACGTCACCCTTATGAACAGCAGTCCGACGTCGGCTTTATTTTAAATGCGCTGGGCCGGATGTGGCTAGCCGGATTTCAAGTGAATTGGTTTGGCTTTTATGCTCACGAGCAGCGCAGGCGCGTGCCACTGCCAACATATCCATTTGAGAGACAACGCTATTGGATTGACCCACCGGCCGCACAAGAGAGCACTGCTCGCCATGGCGAGCCTGCCCGCGATCGTTCCAAACCCGAACACTGGCTCTATGTGCCGTGCTGGAAGCAAAGCATATCACCTTCAAAACACCGCGAAGCAACGCCAAGAAATTTTCTTGTGTTTTGTGACGAACTGGGCATCGCCGATGGTATTGTTCGCACCCTCGCGCAAAATGGCCATTTCGCCACTCTTGTCAAAAGAGGCAGCCGATTTCTAAAAGAAAGCGACCATCACTATCAAATTGATCCGCGCAAGCCCGAAGATTACTACGCGGTGTTCAATGACCTAATATCCCAGGGACGCCTACCAAAAACGATTGCTCATTTTTGGGGTGTAACCGCGGAGAAGAATCCCAAACCGCCTCTCGAAAGACTCGCGGAACTCACAACCCTCGGTTTCATAAGCCTTACGCTGATCGCCCAAACGATTGGAAGACTCCGGATTGTTGATCCTATCAATATAGCCGTCGTAACGAACGGAATGCAAAAAGTTGCCGATGGCGAACTCCTCTTCCCCGAGAAGGCAACGGCTCTGGGACCGTGCCGTGTTATACCCAAGGAATTTCAAAATATCTTCTGCTCCAGCATTGATATCTCTATTCCGGGCCGCGGAAGCCCTGAAGAGCGCCGTTTATATCAGGCTCTTTATTCGGAGATGCTACTTGAACGTCTGGAGCCTGTTGTCGCCTATCGGGGCGGCACCCGCTGGATTCAGACCTTTGAGCCGTTGAACAGAGAATTATCCAATCCAATGCCTTGGCCGGACATAGCCAAAGACGGCGTATGCCTGATCACCGGAGGACTGGGTGGCCTCGGCCTTGCCGTGGCCGAACACCTGGCCAAAAAGAGTGTATTTCAATTTGTTCTGGTGGGACGGACGCCTATTCCCCCACGGCATGAATGGAGCGACATCCTATCGGCGGACCCAAACCGCGAAGCCTCGGGGCTGACACGACGCAATCAAGAAAAAATCCGTAAGATTCTAGCCATTGAAAGCCTTGGCTCAACCATAATGATCGCCAATGCAAACGTTGCCGATCAGAGGCAGATGCATGAACTAATTTATAGAATTCAATTACAATTTAAAAAGATTGATATTCTGATCCACGCGGCGGGCGAACCATCTCTTGGCATGATCCAAAGAAAATCTATTTCCCGCGCCGAAAGCAATCTTTCCGCCAAAGTGCACGGCACTATCATATTGGACGAAATTCTGCGCCCCAACCCGCCCACCACCGTGATTTACTTCTCATCACTTGCCTCGATTTTTGGAGGATTTGGTCGATCCGACTATTGCGCAGCCAATGCGTTTCTCGATGCCTTTGCATTGCAGCAGTCTGAGCGCAGCACAGAAACAACCGTTATATCTATCAATTGGGATGGATGGCTCGAAATTGGCATGGCCGCCGACTACATTCGCAAACAGGCAGACACCACAAGAGAGGATGGCAAGAGCAGCAGTCTGAGCGCTGTGGGAAGCGTAATAAAAGAATTGGGCGATTACCTATCGCCTGCGGAAGGGCTGGCTGTTTTTGATCTTATTTCAATGGAGCAGACCCAGATCATTGTGTCCAAGCAAGACCTGCATCATCGCCTTGGGCAAGAGGCTGCGAAAAAAGCTCTCACCTCTTCCAAAGAACCCGCGGACGACAGCGGTTCCCGCTCTACCTATTCACGAATGGAAGACTCCATTCCGAAATCGATTCATCCAAGACCCAAATTGGCAAATGAGTTCATCGCCCCGAGAAATCCAACTGAACAAAGTATCGCGGACACATGGCAAAAACTTCTGGGTATTGAGCGCGTCGGCATTTACGACAATTTTTTCGAATTAGGCGGTGATTCTTTAATGGCTGTGCAGGTCATTGCCAGGCTTCGTGAAGTCACCAAAGTTGATTTGCCTGCTCACAGCCTATTGACGGCTCCCACCATCGCAGAATTGATGGATCTCGCCGCACGCGCGGACATGCCTTCATCCATTTCCCACTCGCGAAGACGCCTGCCCCGATCGCTTCCCTCCATTCTCGTTAAGATTAAAAGCGGCGGCGCGGCCAATCCTCTGTTTTTGATCCATCCGGTAGGCGGCCATGTGTACCTCTACAGAGATCTCGCGGCATGTTTGCCGCATGCGCAAACGGTATTTGGCATCCAAGCCCAGGGGATTGACGGCAAATCAAAAGCATTGACTACGGTTGAAGAAATGGCTTCTCTTTATTTGGAAGCAATACAATCGGTTCAGCCACAAGGCCCATACCTTTTAGGTGGATCATCCTTTGGCGGCATCATTGCTTATGAAATTGCACAACATATTGATCGAATTGGAGAACGCGCTGCCCTATTGACGATGCTCGATTCGCCAAGCCCCGGCTACATGCCCACCCGGAAATTGGAGCGGGACGCTGATATCCTGGCCTATTTGCTAGGTGTTGGCGATGACCTTCCTGTTCCGTCCATGCGAATTCAACAATTGTCGCCCGATGATCAGCTTCTCTATTTCTTAAGACAGAGCGGCATCGCGAAACGTATGCTCCCCGAACTCGCCTTGGTCCAAATGAGGCATTTTCTGCATCTCTTCAACATGAACAGCCAGGCCATGCTCGATTACAAGCCCAAGCCTTATCGAGGCCACATCGTCTTTTTCCGCGCGAGCGAGCCAGACGGCTACAACGCGACAACCCCTGAGCGAGGCTGGATCGACCTCGCATCGGGCGGCCTCACGCTGTACGAGGCGCCCGGAAATCACATCACCATGAATCTAAAGCCCAATGTTGAATTCATCGCGGAGCGGCTTGCCGAGCACATTAAAAAGAGTCTTTACACGACGAGCACAACATAAAGCGGCACTTCTCCGCGCATCATTCGCCAACCTTGCTACTTTGCGCGGCCGGCAAGTACACTGTTGACGGAGCGAACGATCTACCGCTAACATGAATATACTCACCGTATTTGGTGGTCTGGGGGCCACGACTATCGAGCAGCGGTGTGTGCGCACCTGCTGAGGGGTTGGGCAGCCGGTCGACCAATGGAGTTGGGGCCTCCTTTTCACGCCAAGAGAGCACGGAACTTCGCATGGACATAAGTCAATTCCTGAGGGTCGCCGTTCGAACCGCGAGCGCGCTGGCAAAGCTCCATCAGGACGGCACGGTTCATCACAATATCCGGCCAAGCAATATTGTCATTCCCGACGACGGCGCCGAAGTCACCTTTGCAAATGTCCCGACTGAAAACGTGGTCGGGGAACAAGGCAACGACTCCCTTCCAACGGCGGCGCTTCCCTACATCTCTCCCGAACAAACCGGACGAATGAATCGTCCCGTGGATCACAGAACGGATCTGTATTCACTCGGTATTGTTTTCTACGAGATGCTCGCCGAAACCTATCCATTTCAAGCCAATGATCCTGTAGGTTGGGTACACTGTCATATTGCACGCCCGCCCCGCCCACTGACCGAAGCGGCGCCGGATGTTCCTGAAGGATTATCCAACGTTATCATGAAATTGCTCGCTAAGCTCGCGGACGAGCGGTATCAAAGCGCGCGCGGCCTTGAAATTGACCTGAAGCGATGCCTAGCTGAATACGAGGTAACGGGAACGATCGAACCCTTTCCGCTCGGATTGCGAGACACCTCGGATAAATTGCAATTCCCATCCAAACTGTATGGACGCACCGAAGAATGCGCGGCTCTGCTCGCCTCATTTGAACGCTCGGTGGGCGCGGGCCTGCCCGAACTATTTTTAGTCACGGGATATTCTGGCATTGGCAAGACATCCGTCGTCTTGGAGGTCCAAAAACCTATCACCCGCGAGCGCGGCTTTTTTGTATCGGGCAAGTTCGAACAATACAAGCGGGACATTCCCTACCTGACAATTGCGCAGGCATTCCGTGAGCTTGTACGCCAGATCCTCACGGAGAGCAACCTTGAGGTTTGGAAGCATGAACTTCAAAAAGCCTTGGGAGCGAACGCGCAATTGCTCATTGATGTTGTGCCCCAAATCGAACTCATCCTCGGACCTCAGCCTGCTGTCCCGCCTCTTCCTCCGAGCGAGGCGCAATCCAGATTCATAAAAGTCTTTCAGAAATTCATTGCTGTCTTTGCAAGGCGCGAACATCCGCTCGTATTATTCCTCGACGATCTTCAGTGGGCGGACCTGGCGAGCCTTAAACTCCTACATCAAGTGCTGGCGCAGGCTGTAACTCAATACCTCTTCATTATCGGTGCATACCGAGATAACGAGGTCAGCCCTGCGCATCCGCTTACGGCAACACTCGATGACATGAAAAAGGATCATGTCCGGATTACATCTATCACACTTGGCCCGTTATCATTTGAGCACCTCACCGAATTCATTACCGATACATTCCGGTGCCATCCCGAGCGCGCCGATTCAATGGCCCGGCTGCTTCGTATCAAAACAGATGGCAATCCCTTCTTTGTCATCCAGTTCATCAGCGAGCTTTACAAAGAACAATTGATACGGTTTGACGCTGTGGAATCCGCGTGGCGCTGGAGTATGGCAGACATACAAGCCAGAAACTTCACAGATAATATTGTTGAATTTATGGTTTCCAAGCTGCGCAAACTTCCTGAGGAAACCCAGGCAGCAATGCGCATCGCAGCATGCGTTGGCAATCAAAGCGAGATGGAAATTCTATCGACCATATACGCCAAACCCGCAGAAATAATTCATCAAGACATCCGGCCTGCTGTCCGCGAAGGATTAATGCTCCGGCGTGGAGGCACCTACAAGTTCCTTCATGATCGCATTCAGCAGGCTGCATACCTTCTCATACCCGAAGAAGAGCGGAGCCGAGTCCATCTAGAGATTGGGCGCCTGCTGCTCGCAAGTACACCCCCATCGGAGCGTGACGAACGTGTATTTGATATCACAAACCATTTAAATTATGGCCTTACACTGATCACCGAAGAGCAGGATTGTTATGATGTCATCGCCCTTAACCTGCAAGCCGGCCGGAAAGCCAAGGCATCATCTGCCTATGGCTCAGCGGTTAAATATCTAGCAGCAGGAGTAAGCCTGCTCCGTCCCGACTGGTGGCAGAAAGAATACCGGTGCGCCTTTGAAATTAACATGGAGTATGCCGAATGCTCCTGTATCACTGGCCAATTTGACACAACGGAAAAGGTCTGTGAAACCCTGCTTGAGCACGCCGAAACCATCACACAAAAGTCGGCCGCATATTGTATAAAAATTCAGATGCATACAATGAAGGCCGAGCCGACACAAAGTGTTGAGGCTGGCATAGAATGTCTTCGCCTTTTCGACATCCATACCAGCGCGCATCCAAATTCAGAGGATGTACGCTCCAGTCTCCGCGAGGTCCTGAACTCTCTCGGTAATCGCACCGTTGAAGAACTGATCAACTTGCCAGAAATGCAGGACCCTGAAAAAATCGCATTGATGAACGTCTTGACGGCCCTATACAACCCAGCATTTTATACAGATCCAAATCTAACGGACTTGGTTGTCTGCAGCATGGTAAAAACAAGTATACAGTATGGGAACACCGCTTCCTCAGCAACCGGCTATGCTATGTTTGGGAAAGCGCTGGTAGACTCCCTCGAGGCATATCAACAAGCATACCGGTTCGGCAAGCTTGGATTTGACCTCGCAGAAAAAAACAACTTGTTAGCTGCCAAAGGCACAGTTGCGAACTTCTTCGCATCAGCGATATCGATTTGGACAACTCATATCAATACGCATATTGAATACAACCGCATAGGACAAAGTGCTGCGATGGAAGCGGGCGACCCCACCGCGGCAGCGTTCAATAGCGGTAATCTAGTCATTGCTATGCTCTTCCGCGGAGATCCCCTCGATGTTATATACCGGGGAACCGTAACAGCATGTGATTATCTAAATTCAACTGCAAAGATCGGATTCCTTTCCGATATATTTGTATCTATACAAAAATTTGCTCAAAACCTTCGTGGGCTCACGGACTATTTTGGAACGATGAACGGCCAAAGTTTTGATCAAAATGATTTCGAACAGAGACTCTTGCAGCAAGGTATTCCCTATCCTTTGATCTATTACTATATCATGCATGTCCAAGCGCACTATTACGCTGGCAATTTCATTGATGCAACAGAAACCTCGGCAAGGGCTGCAAAATACCTTGTTGGCAACCTGGCACCCCTCATGTCCGTTGAGTTTCACTTTTTTACAGCACTATCTTATGCCGCGTGTTTTTTTGACTTATCCGTCTCAAAGCAACAAGATATCAAAGCCTCGCTCAGCCAGCACGCGGGAAAACTAGGCCAATGGTCCGAGCACTGCCCCGACAATTTCCTGGGCAAATACCTTCTTGTTTCCGCGGAAATCGCCCGTATCGAAGGGCGCGCCAAGGACGCTGGCAAGCTGTATGACCGCGCAATAAAGGCATTCCGTGAAAGCCTCTTCGTTCATAACGAGGCCCTCGCCAACGAGCTGGCCGCCCACTTCTACCTTCAGGAAGGCTATGGCCCAACGATACCGCGCGCATACCTGAACGAGGCCAAGACTTGCTATACCCGCTGGGGCGCCCTCGGCAAAGTTAATCAATTGCTTCGCCGGTATCCAGAACACTTCGAATCCACGCAAGATCCCGACCAGCCTCCTCCGTCGCGCCGCACCCTTGCGAATACCGAACAGCTCGACACCATGACCACCGTCAAGGCGTCCCAAGCGTTATCGAGCGAACTCACCCCAGAGCGGCTCATCACGACTCTCACCCGTATCGTGATTGAGCATTCGGGGGCACAGCGCTGCTGCCTCCTCTTGCCTGTTGGCGATCATCTGGCGATAGCCGCAGAAGGTATCGCCGAACATCATGGCATTGATGTCAGAATCCCTGAGCAAGGCACATTGCCCACAGCGGCAGTCATCCCCTTCTCCGCTATTAATTATGTACGCCGCACCCGCGAAAAGCTCATTCTTAACGATGCCGTAATGAACCCGATGTTTTCATCCGACGAATACATCGCGCGCATCCAGCCTAAATCCATTCTATGCCTGCCTATCGTTCGAAATAATGCCGTGGCAGGCATTCTCTATCTCGAGAACCAGCTCGCCAAGGGCGCCTTTATACCCAAGCGCTTACCGCTTGTGGAGTTCCTCGCGACCATATCGCTTCAAAATACGGAGCTATTCAACGAGCTCACCCAAGAAAACGCCGAGCGAAAGCAAACGGAAGAGCTGCTTCAAAAGAACGCCGCCCGCGCCACGAGGCTTCTAGAAATGGATGGCCTCATTCCGTGGGAAATCGATTGCAGAACAAATAAATTCCTTTATGTAGGCCCCCAAATCGAAAAGATTGTCGGCTATTCCGCCGAAGAATGGCAAAGCGAAGGTTTTCTCGGCTTGCACATCCATCCAAGCCAACGAGAATCGGCCCTGGTTCAATTTAAAAATGCTATTGAAGCGGATCATGGCGATCAAATTGACATCCAACTCATTTCAGCGCATGGGCGCTCCGTTCATTTTAGAGTTCTCATCGGTGAAAAAGCCGAAAACTCAACCGTACGACCGGGATTCTTTATTCCGGCATAACAAATCCTATAAGATATTTATTAAACACGGATAAATTTCATGCCAGTTCTAAAATGCGCCAAATGCGAAGGCACCCTGCGCCGCGTCCAAATGGATGACGTAGAGGTCGATCAATGCGAACTCTGCTCTGGCATTTGGTTTGATGCCGGCGAGCTTCAGCGGATTTTAGGCAAGGAAAATATCGGCGCTCTTCGCGCCCGCGCCAAAGCACCCAAAAAAGACGATGAAAAGCGCGGCCGCTGTCCCCGCTGCAAGGGCGAGGGCAAACTCGTTCAAGTAGCCAGCCTAATCAGTGATATTCATATCGATACCTGCGCCGTTTGCGGAGGACAGTGGCTCGACGCGGGCGAGCTTGAAATTCTCCGGGGCGAAGGCGCATTTCATTCGATTGGCTCATTTTTCCGGAAACTATTCGGCTGAAGCGTCAATTTGATTTAATATATCTCGCAATCGATCGGGATAATCTGTCATAATACCGCCGACTCCATCGCGCACAAGAGCGCGCATTTCCCCGGGCTCATCGATCACCCACACGTTCACCCAGCGCCCAAGCGCATGCGCACGCTTTAGAAATTCTTCGTGAATCAATCGCATTCCTTCATAATAGAGCGGCATATCCAGTACCGTAAAAGGATCGTCTCCTTTCAGCGGCGCTCCCGCATGAAGACCCATCACAGCTTGGGTCAGCGCATCGCGGGGATAAAAATGACAAGCGCTGGGCAAAGCCTTCACCAAAAGCTCGCCAATGCGATCATGCTCACTGCCAATACATACCCGGCCAATTGCATCGTATTTATTGAGCTCGGCCGCGAAAATATCCACTGCGCCCTGGTCTCCGGCTTTTAATTCGATATTCAGGCGCAGCGCAGGAAAGCGCTCCAGCAGCTCGGAAAGAAGCGGAATTTTAATATTGCGGCCCCGGAAGGGAAAGCTATGGCCATCGGGCGAGAAACGGTATGCGGCATCCAGCTCCCGGAGCTCCCGGAGGGAATACGATGAAATTGGCCCTGAACCGTCCGTACAGCGCTCGAGTGTATCGTCATGAGCCACCACAATTGCACCGTCGCGCGTTAAGTGCACATCGGTTTCAAGAATATCGGTGTGATAGCGCAAAACGGCATCTTCAAAGGCGGGCATCGTATTTTCAGGCGCAATCGCGGCCCCGCCCCGGTGAGAAATATGAAGCGTCGGCTTTAATCCTGCGAAAAACGAATGCATTTCTTCCTCTGCTTTATTTCGTACTGTTAATTTTAAGAGATTGCCTAGGTAGCCTTACGTTTTTGAACGAGGCGCGAAAGCAAGAGAATGGCAAGCACTGCCAAGTAAATGGCCGGCTCCGTGATATCTTTTTTCGCGCGCCAAATAAAATGCACACATCCACAGAGCGCGGCCGCATAGGAAAGCCGGTGAAGCCTTTGCCAATTCCGGGCGCCAAGCCTTTTCAGCATGCCGCCCGTCGATGTGGCCGCCAAGGGGATCAATATCAAAAAAGCGGCGAAACCAATGAAAATAAATTTACGCTCAATCACATCCTCCCAAATGGCCTTCCAATTCAATGCTTGGTCAATTCCCGCATACACGGACACATGCATCAATGCATAAAAGAATGCCCACAGGCCCAGCGTTTTACGGATGCGGATCGGCCATATCCAGCCAGAGATGATTTTAAGCGGCGTACACGCCAGCGACAAAATAAGCAAAATAAGCGCCGCAAGGCCGAGCTGATTCAGGACAAATTCAATCGGATTGGCTCCGAGAGCGCGCGCCTGTATGCGCCATAGGATGGATAGGGCTGGAAACGATGACCCCGTGAACACAGCGGGAACAAGCCAAGGATAGGGTTTTTGTCTGCGTTCCATTGGGCATTTCCAGCGCGGACATTAAAAGAAAAGGCTAAAAATAAGTCCGCAAATCCATTCCTGTGTACAGGCCCGCCACGGCTTCGCCATAACCATTAAAAGGCAATGTCTTGCGTTTTTCGATTTCACCGATGCGCCTCTCCATCGCCTGGCTCCACCGGGGATGCGCCACATCGGGATTCACATTCGCATAAAAACCATATTCCTCGGGAGCGGCCTGATTCCAGGATGTTTTTGGCTGCTTCTCCGTAAAGGAAATCTTTACGATCGATTTGATCCCCTTAAAACCATATTTCCACGGCACAACCAAACGAATTGGCGCTCCATTCTGATTGGGCAATACCTTGCCGTACAAGCCCAGCGCGAGAAGCGTTAAAGGATGCACCGCTTCATCGATGCGAAGCCCTTCAATATAAGGCCAATCCAGCACTGGATTCAACTGTCCGGGCATTTGATCGGCGTCGAGCAGCGATGTGAATGCAACATATTTGGCGCGCGATGTCGGCTCCGCTTTTTCAATAAGCGCGCCCAGCGGGAAACCAAGCCATGGAATCACCATCGACCAGGTTTCCACGCAGCGCATCCGATAAATACGCTCTTCCAATCCAAACCATTTGTTAAGCGTGTCAATATCGACAACCTGCGGCTTTTTGATTTCACCTTCGAGCGTTATCGACCATGGCCTCGTCCGGAACTCCTGGGCTTTTCGCGCCGGCTCATCTTTCGCAAGCCCGAATTCATAAAAATTATTGTATGTGGTAATATCTTGATAGGATGTCTTTGGATCGGCGGCCGGATCGAGATGGAGCGATGGATCGAAAGAGGAAGCAGGGCGGGCGGAAGACGCGCTGCCCGCGGAAGGGTGAAGAGGCGGCGCGGAAGAAGGTTCGGGCGCGGCCGCGGGTGTGGGAACAATCTTCCCGCGGCCCAACAGGGCGAGCATTCCCGTACCGAAGGCCGCCGATGATGCCGTGTAGAGCGCGGCATTTTTAATAAACGTCCTGCGGTTCTGATAAACCTTCTCAGGCGTGATTTCATCCGGCGGGATTTCTCCGGGCTTGGACGGCGATTTTGATGTCATTGGGCATCCATTCAATTATTTTGGCTGCCCGAGGCCAGCGCCATAAATGCCGAGGCGCAGGTCTCCGCCAAAGCTTCCGGCGTTGAATCTAAATCGTTGACAGGACGCTGCATACGAACGTGTTTCCCGTTCACAGCCTTCCACCATTCAATGGTCACGACGCCATCGCGCCGCCGCGCCACCGACACAAAACCTCTGCGCTCAAGGAGTTCGGCCGCTAGCCCAGCCATTTCAAACAGACGATCGGAAGGCATGGTGTGGCTCATCGGCGGACTCTCCCTTAACGCAGCGAATGAAGCTTGTCGCGGTGACTGCGTGCAACCTTTAACTCGGCACCTCCCGAAAGCACAACCACCATCTCACGCCGCCCCTGGCTCCGAAGCTCGCGCACCCGGTCCCGGTTCACAATCGCCGAGCGGTGAATTCTCATAAATCGGGAAGGATCGAGCTTCCCCTCGAGGCTGTTCATGCTCTCGCGGTGCAAATAACTCTTTCCTCCTGCATGAATTTGAACGTAATAATCCGCGGCTTCAATCCAATCAATTTCTTCGACACCTAAAAAGACAACCCGCCCGAAGTCTTTAATCGCAATGCGCGAAATATAGCGTTCAGCCGGCTGAGCCCCCGGAATGGGAACGCTTTCCCGCGGCCCATTTTCCTGCCCGCGGACTTCATAGCTCGCCAATAAAGAAATTAATCGCTGGCTTAAATCGGACATGCGCGAAAGCCGAAGCTGCTGTTTGGCCCTGCGGAGTGCATCGTAAAACCGATCATCATCAAAAGGTTTTAATAAATAATCCAAGGCGTGCACTTCAAAAGCCCGGATCGCATAACGATCAAATGCGGTCACAAATATCACCGCGGGCAGCTCGGCCGGAGGAAGCGCTGAAAGCACCTCAAACCCATTCATCTCCGGCATCTGAATATCCAAAAATATGAGGCTGGGCTTTACACTTTGAATCGTCTGCAAAGCCTCCACTCCATTGCCCGCCTCGGCAACGACCGCAATTTCAGGATCGTTCTCGAGCAGAAGGCGCACACCTTCGCGAGCCAGCGGTTCATCGTCCACAATCGCTACACGAATCTCTTCCGCGTTATTCATTGGGTCACTCCATCGATGCCAAACGGAATGGGATTTCAATCCTTACAACAACACCGCCGCCTTCTTTGTCATCAACATTAAATTGATGCTTTACACCATATAATTGTTCCAGGCGGGCTTTGATATTTTTGAGGCCAACACCTTTGCATTGGTCTACATTCCATGGCTTGGGCAAACCCAAACCATTATCGCTCACCTGAATCAGCAGCGTTTTATCGTGAATTTCAGCCCGGATCTCGATATGCCCCGACGAGGCCCGGGGCGCGATGCCATGCCGGATTGCATTCTCCACAATGGGCTGAAGCAGCAAATTGGGCACTTCGGCATTCAATGCGTCCGCAGCCACATTCACGTCCACGGTTAGCCGATCGGCGAAACGGGTTTTTTCGATTTCGAGATAGCGGCTCACAAAATCGATTTCTTGTTTTAATGACACGAGCTGGCGGCCCACATTGTCGAGCGCCATCCGCAATAAATCGGAAAGCCCCGTGATCATGCGCACCGAAGCCTGCGTTTCGCGCTTGCGAACCAAAATGCTGATCGCATTGAGCGTATTGAATAAGAAATGGGGATGAAGCTGCATTTTCAGCGCTTCGAGTTCGGCCTGCGCCAGTTCTGTCTCCAGGCGGGCATTGGCGATTTCCCGCTCGCGGTAGCGGTTGTGATATTCGTAGGCGTGAATCAGTGCGAGCACGGCCATATAAGCAAAGATGTCAAGGTGAATATTTCGGACAAAAACAATGGCCAATACTTCTTGAAACGGCTTGCTCGTATAAAACTCTTGGCCCGCGAGCCTGCCGCATACCGAGGCTGCCGCGAAATGCAGCGACGCGGCGACGACAATGGCCAATAAATGAACCGCCGCACTTGTGACGATTCTGGTTTTTTCAAAGGGAAATCGCTTTCCTAGGCGAAGCAGTATCGGCGTAAACAGCGCCCAGCACAACCAGGGCGGGAATTGCCAAATAAAGGCCGCCCGGAAACTAATATTCATAATCTTAGTCACCTGGGCGGGGAAGTTCATCTGACCGAGAAAATAAATCTGGCTGGTCGAAAGAATGCCCGGAATAGACCAGACGCCAAACAATAGCGCCCACCTGCCAAGCCGCGAGCGGGCAGCCAATTGGGGTTCGGCCTTTAATGCCGGAGAAGCCGTTTGGCTCGCCGTTGTGGAGTGCAGC
This sequence comes from uncultured Polyangiaceae bacterium, assembly GCA_964537685.1. Classification (GTDB taxonomy): domain Bacteria; phylum Myxococcota_A; class Polyangia; order Polyangiales; family Polyangiaceae; genus CAZICM01. The sequence goes on along the minus strand of CAZICM010000035.1, from coordinate 19,266 downwards.
GCAATCGTGCTCATGATCTTTGGGTCTCGATTCAATCGCGAATGAAAGGCAAAACGAGTGAGCAAGAGGAGTCTATAGGGCTTTGCCTCGTGTCCGGAAGGCTTTGCAGCGAGACGCTCGCGCGCTGCAGGGAGGCGGCAAATGGCCGGGCAAAAACTGCCGCGCGGCACGGCAAAAGATGTGTATGATGTTGTTCGTTGCCTGCCGAGGGACGCTGCTCATGAGCAATACAACCGATATTTTAACCAATCGCGCCGCATGGGAGACGCGGCGCGGCCGCCCTTATCTTGCGCTTTCGCTCTATTGGAATGCCTGGGAAGATATGTCCGCCGATGAACGGGCATCGAGCGGCACGCGCGTGCTCCACGCGGCATTGGATTTGTGTTTGGAATATCTCGAGAAAGATGCCGCTGAGACGCTTCGCGTGGCCGATGCGCTCATTGCGATTTCTTCCGAGAAGGACAGCCGGGCGCTCACCGTGCGAGGTGTGTGGCGCTCGCTCAGCGCGCGCAAGGCATGGCATGCACAGCAGCGCGGGCAAGCCTGGGCACTCGCTCAATCGGCCGAACAAGACCTGAAGCAAGCGCTGTCGCTTTCCGATTTCGACAGCGAAGCTTGGGGCGCGCTGGGTGGTCTATATAAAAGAATGTCCGACTGGTCTCATCAAATTGGCGAGAAAGAAAAAATATCATCGTATCAGGAGCAGATGCTCGAGGCGTATCACACGGGCGCCCGGAAAGGCTGCGATGCTTATTTACTATTGAATTATCTCGAATACCGCAGCGTATTCGAAAAGAAAATGCCCTTGGTGCGCAGCCCCATTGAAGCAGAAATGCTCGACAGAGCGCTGAGGCTCCGCAGAAGGCAATTTCAATTAAGCGAAGACATGCCATGGGCGGCCTTCGATTTAGCGCGCGGCCAGCATTATTTAAAATCGAATATTCCGCGCTTTTTAAACGATTTGACCATTGCGGTGGAGGACGCGCGAAAGACAGCCCGGGCGGCTTCAGATCGGTGGATGGTGGAGACCGCGATGAAGTCGCTGCGCGATTTGTATGAAGCGGGCGTTGAATTAGAGGGGCTCGAAGAAGGGCTTTTGCTCGTGCAGCGGGCGATTATGGACGACGGCTGGATCGCGGGAAGCTGGGGCGAGCTCGGCCGTCCCGATGATTTTCTATCGTCGGAGCTCCGGGCCGCGCAGGACAAGCTGGTTCAAATTCAAAATATTCAAACGCGCGAAAGTGAAATACGCGATCGTTTATTGGATTATATCGATCGGGCGGAACGAAAATGGTCGGAAGAAGACGAAGCCCGTTTTCAGGATGAGCTTGCGCAATTCCGTCAGGATATCGAGCCGGGCGCGAAGAAGACGCTTCGGGTTTTGTGGAGGATCTTTGGCAATCAGGCCGTAGAGTGGGCCTTGAAAGCGGGACCTATTCCCGCGGCCGTAAGCGTGGTGGCCAAATACGCGGCACACAATGCTTTCTCGAATAAGAAATAAAACCAAAAATAAATTATTTTAGCCATTGGGGCTCGGCCACATTCACCTGGCCAAACCGATAAGAGAATTTCACATCCCCTGAATCCGAACCGCGTGAAAGGCTTATTTTCAAGGCGATCGGTGATGCGCCGTCAAAAAGGGCCGGCTCCCCGGCGGAATCCACCGGGCTTTTGATTTTTGATAATAATTGCGCCGTCTTTTCGCATAATAAAATGACGACGGGCTGAACGCGGGCCGCCCCCTCCCCTTCGGGCTTGGCCACATAGCGCGCGACGAAAATCTCTTCATGCGGAATTGGGCGCCATCGCCACACTTTATCGAATGAATACGAAAATCCAGCCTCATCCTTTAATTGCCCATTGAGAACCGCTCTCTTCAGGCGTGCGGACAGCGCAGCCTCCACCGGCTCCACAACCTCGAGCGCAGGCATTTTCTCGTCCGGTCCTAAATCGACCTTGGCCGCATTTTCAGCGCCTCCGCAGCACCTAAATCCGATCGAATTGCCTTTCGCATCAGGCACGCTGCTTTTTGCGGCGCTGCAGCGCATATGCGCATAGGGCGAATCGCCGTAACCGCCGCGCAATACAACCGAATTGCCTTCATCGCCCCGGCCCCAAGCGCTCTGCGTCCATTCAAATACAAAGCCATGCATGGCAAACACACCGAATTCGCTCTTGCAGGATTCCTTCGAGCCCGCCGCCCCCAATGGCCCTAGCCCATTGGGACAGCGCTTTGCATCGAAGCGGGATGCATATTCATATTTGGTATTGTACGGCCCTTTGCACGCCCGCTCCCATTCCAGTTCGGTGCACAGCCTCCGCCCGCGCGCTTCGCATAAAGCCTTGGCTTCGCTCTGCGTGACATTGATCATCGGCGGCTTCGCCGGATCGTTGGGATAAGGATATGCGTCGATCGTAAATTCTGTCATTTCGATCGAAATGCCGGCGGGCTCCTCGGACGGAAGGCGGGGCTGATCGCCGCAGGACGTTCCTGCAATGAGTTTTCCCGCCGGAATCGTTACGATCGGATTGGCTGCCGCGGATGCCGGAGAACCCGGAGATGGCGCACCCGGCGGCCCTCCCGGTGAAATGGAAGCCTGCACTGAAGCCGCGGCATTTTCTTTTGGAGCATCCGGCTTTGAACAAGCCAATGCACAAAAGCTCAGCGCCGGAGCCAATATACGAATGTAAGATATACCAATTTGATGAAATTTATTTATCATCACTTCGCCTTCCGTACCTCTTCGGGCAGCAACTGCCGCAAATGCCACATATTCACGAGCGAGCGCTTTTCCGCCGAACGCAGGGCATCCTGCAGGCGGCCTATGATTACCGCGGGAACAATTGCAAAAAATAACCCGGCCGCCAGTAATCCAGCCAGCGTCGCCACCTTGGGAAACATTATCGTGTTGGCATTGATAATCATCATATCATTGCCAAAATGATAGGATTGCTGAAGAATCCCCATCCATTCCAGAATGGCCGACCCACCCAATGCAATGACTCCCGTTGAGATCACCGCGATCCGGTATTTGGCAACGTGGGACATACAATAAGCGGCCGTGAGCACCGTCAAGAGCGTCGGCATAAAAAACAATGGGCCAAATGCTCTGCCGATCATGAGCAGCGACATGACATTGAATAAATATGCTCCATAAACGATCCGAAGTGTCGCTTTTTTTCCCTCGCGCCTATAACCCCAATACTGCATAACCGCGGCGCTCAGCGTACACACCACCGCAAGCAATACCATCCAAGGCACACGCCATCCCATCCAAATGGAAAAGGGAAGCAATAAACATCCCGCTATCCAATTGGCCCACATGCCATCCTTTAATTGAAGCTTGCGGCGCGCCGCCGTCGCCGCCGCCATTTCAGCTTCGACTTCGGCGGGCACGAAATCTAAAGGCGCCGCAATGATTTTACCCAGGGCGCGCATCGCTTCGGGATTGGTCGGATCTAAAACCAAGGCCCGGCCCACCTCCTGAAGAGCCGTGGTGCGGGCCTGCTCCATACTGCCTCCGCCCATCGATAGCCTTTTTGCCGCATCCTGCGCGAGCTTAATATGCTTTTGCGCCATTTGCTTGCGCACTTCAATATCCCGATCGCCGCTTAAATAGCGTTCAACGGCATCGTGCATTTCCCTGGCCGAAGTATAGCGATCGGCCGCTTCTAATTTGGTCGCTTTTACGCAAATGGCTTCTAACTCAGGCGGAACCTCCACATCGGGCGCCCTTTCCGATGCTTTTGCCGAAACTCCCTTGAGTGTTGACTGAAGCATATCCGTCCAGCTTCCTTTTTTATGAAGCGGCTCAAGGGTAAGCAATTCAAAAAGAATAGCTCCCAATGAATAAATATCACTTCTTTTATCGAGCACGGCGCCGCGTCCCAATGCCTGTTCGGGCGCTAAATAACCAAAGGTGCCCAGAATCTTTCCGGCGGCCGTTTGTACATCCTCGTCGAGCGTGTTTTCAACGCGTACGCCTTCCTGATCGGGCTCTTTTATTTTGGCGATACCCCAATCGAGCACATACACCTCGCCAAAATCGCCCAGCATAATGTTTGAAGGCTTTAAATCGCGGTGAACAACGCCTCGTGAATGGGCAAAATCCACCGCCAAACAAGCCGATGCAAATGCCGTCAAGAGACGCCTGCGCGAGTACTGAGCGACAGCGTTCGCTTCATTGTTGCGCAACCCCCGGATAATCTGCGCCAGCGTCATTCCCCGCAGATATTTCATTGTAAAAAAAATAGCGCCCGCGGGATCAATCCCCAAATCGTAGACGGGCGCAATGGCTGGATGCTCGAGCTGGCCCTGCACACGGGCCTCCCGCACGAATCGCGCCCTCGCCTGCGCGTCCGACTGGGCCGACGGCAAAATGACCTTCATCGCCACATCGCGGCCAATGCGATTGTCTTTGCATAAATGCACCTCCCCCATGGCGCCTTTGCCGACTTGTTTGCGAATCGTGTAGCGATCGAGCGAAATAGGGGCCCCAAGCGATCCCGATGCGGGGTCAACAAGAGAGGGCACCGAATCCATTCGCCGGTAGCCATCTTGTCTATCCCGCTTTTCAAGCTGCAGGGTCGTGTCGATGGTCTCATCTTGTTCCTCGAGACGCTTCATACCTTGCAGAAAGCCCTTGAACGCCTGCTTGTGTCAAGCGGTATCCGGGTGCGGGAAGCGCCCGATGGGCTTTGAACTCGCATGAAACAGGCGCGCGCACATGCATCGGGCATCTTTCAATGCGCCTATTTTAATGATAAAGCTCGCTCTATGGCGAATTCATTTCTTTTGAAATTAGCTTTTCTTTCTGGCCTTCTCGCGGCTTTCTGGGGCTGCTCGGGCAGCACAACCAATGAAGGCGAATCATCCGGCTCGGGAAATACAAGCTCGGCAGGCAATGGAGGGAGCGGAGGCGCGGGAAGCGTGTCCAGCTCTTCCAATTCAACAGGCGTGGGCGGCCATTTTACGGCGGGAAGCGGCGGCAATACGGGGATGATTCCCGTGAGGCTGATTCCCAACTTAACCAGCATCACATTTTATGAGCGGACAGGCGGCACGGAGCCCACGTCTTATGAATTTACCATCGAAGGCCCAGAGCTAACGGTGAGATTGAACGATCCCCTGGATGTTGGGAATTATGATATTCCCGGTGCATCGAGTGAATTCTATGATGTGTATTACAGCAATGCGGACGGCACATTTAATTATGATGGAAGCTATTTGACGATTTCGGGAACCTTCGGCCAAGCGCTTCCAGCAGGCGGCGGCCTGAATTTAGCCGAAATTGGATTGAATTTCGCGGGCGCCCCCACCGAATTCGGTAATTACCTGGCCAGCTATACCGTATTGGGCGACAATTCGGTGGAAGCCAATGTCGGCAATTGCATTGACGGCGATCTTCAAACCCATACGACCATGGGAAATACCGTGGGAAGCAATGATCGCTTAAGGCTTACGCTGGGCTTTTTATCGTCCTCGGGCATCCCCAACTAAACGAGCACGGGCGGCGTAATGGCATCGGACACGCTTATCGAATGAAACGAAAGCGTGACTTCCGCGTCAAGCTCTTAATCGTCTTTTTCAAAATCCAGCTTGCGTTCGATGCAAATACGCGGAGCGGGCATAAAGTCCATTCGCCTTAAAAAGCTGAGCAGCGCCCAATTCGACCAATCTACTTGTGTTTGAATGCGTTCGACGCGCATCGCCTTTACATTCCGGACAAATTGCTTAAATAACGCCCGGCCGACGCCGCGCTTGGAAAAAGATGGAAGGACACTGATATCTTCCAGTGTTGCAACAGGTTCAAATTGGCCAAAATCACCATAATAAACAGAGGCCATTAAAAAGCCGACCATTAAATTATCTTTTTCGGCCGCAAGGCTAATGCGTACGCTGGTTTCTTCAAGCGCGCGCTTTAATTTAATCCGATAGTATTCAGGACGCGCCCTTCCCGAGGCATGCGCGTCGATCCGAACGATATCGTCCAAATCCTTCGCGCCAAGCGAACGAATCACATATTCCTCGGTGTCCAGTGCATCTTCCTCAGCATTACGATCGTTATCCATGCTATTCCTCGCCCTTGTTTATGCGGCGTTTTGCTCTATGAGTTTTTCATGCCGGTAGGCGCCCCACAGCGCCGCCCCAATGGCGCCCGCCAGCACCGCGTCGGGATGCGTGCGTATTTCAATATCCTTTATTTTAGCCTCTTTCGCCGACCCTCTCATCGAGCTCAAGAGCCCCCGGTCGGCCGAAAGTCCGCCCGTCAAGAGCACAACCCCCTCGGCGCCGACGCTTCGGAGCAGCTTGACAAAGCGGCCCGCCATGGAGTCGTGAATACCCTTTAGGATATTCGCGACGCCCACACCCCTGGAGACCATATTGATTACGTCGGTTTCAGCCAGCACAGCGCAGATACCCGATATTTTTTCGGCCCCCGTCGCATTCTCGGATAGAGTTCCAATTTCATCGAGTGTAACGCCCAAATAGCGCGCGATATTTTCGAGAAATTGGCCGGAGCCCGAGGCGCATTGGCTGGTCATCCGGTAGCCGAGCACTTTTGACCGCTCGTCCATTTTAATGGCGCGGCCATGCAGAGCACCCGCGTCCACCGTGGCCCGCGCTTGAGGATCGAGAAAAATGGCTCCCCGCGCATTCGCCGTCATTCCATAAAAATGACCAATTCGAAAGTCTACGTTCTCACCTTCTCCGGTGGTGGCCACATAATGCACATCGGAAGCCTGCAAACCAGCCTCTTTCAATGCATCGGCATAAGCCCGCTGCACCACATCCCGCGCATCCCGGCGCCGGATTCGCTCGCATATCTTCGCGAGCAGCCGGGCGTCCGCGCGCTCGCGCCCCCCACCCTCGCCGCTCGCCATAATGGCGACTTTCACGGCGCTGGTGCCCACATCAATGCCCGATGAGATAATCATGCCATTGCCTCTTGCTGAGCTGCTTTTTCCGATGCGGCGCGCAAGGCGAACATCGCCGCGCCCAGGGCGCCCGTATAGATCGAATTGCTGGATATATTGATGATTCGGTCGCCGTAGTTTTCCTTGACCAATTCTTTTAATGCCCGCACGGCGGCTTCGTTATTGGCGACACCGCCGGTAAAAGTGAATTCATTTTCAATGCCGCCCGAGCGCGCCAATAAAGCCATGGCCCTCAGAATAATGGCGCGGTGAAGGCCCGCTAAAATATCCTCGCGCTTTTGGCCCATGGCGAGGCGATCGCGTAATTCGGCGCCCGCGAATACGGTGCAGGTGCTGGATATTTTCACATTGCGGGTCGATTGCATGGCGAGCGGGCCGAGCTCGTGCACACCCATGCTCATTTCATCGGCGATATAGCCCAAATAGCGGCCACAGCCCGCCGCGCAGCGATCGTTCATTTGAAAGCTGGTAACGATTCCATTTTTATCGACTTGAATCGCCTTGGTATCCTGCCCTCCGATATCGAGCACCGTCGCCGTTTTAGGAAACATCTGATGGGCGCCCAATCCATGGCAGAGAATTTCCGATCGAATGCTTTCTTTCGGAAATGGAAGGCGCTGCCGGCCATAACCCGTGCCGATGGTTTCAAGCACATTGAGATTGGTCGAAACGATTTTTTCCACGGCGGCCGAACACGCCGCCTGTTCATTGGAATTGAGATTGGACAATGCATCTTCCAGCGCGCCCCGGATATTGGCCGCAAACGATAAATCGAGCCGGGTATTTTCTACCTTTAAAATGGCTTTATCGAAAATGCTCATCAGCACATCGAAGGGAATATCCCTATCACCGTATTTTTCGGCAATACGGCTGAATTCAGAGCTGGCCAAATCCCTAAAAAAATCGGAACCCGAAGGGCTGAGCAAACGCTTGCGGGCCGCGTCTTCCATTTCATTGAAAATCCGCTCGATGCGGACCCGCAATTCTTGTTCAATGCCCTTTACGCGGTCGGCCGAGACTTCTTCGAGCGCGACCTCGCGCAGGCGGACAAGCTGAGAGCCATGCTGGCGCTTGCGAAAGCGCGCCAATAGCCTTTTTGCCAGCGCAGCCGCGTCCAGGCCGGACGACGCATCGGCGCCCTGAATTTCGCGCTCCAGCAAGGTGAAGCGCGCGCCCACAAATGCCTCGTCCCTCGCCAAATCGGCCGCGAGATAATAATTGCTGCGGCTATTGGTAATGCCCCGGCCCAATACGGCGCCTTGGCTATCGAGCATGACGGCTTTAGTCGTCGTGGAGCCTAAATCGATTCCCACCGCGACATCCATCAAACACCTCCCAATACAGGCAAAGACATGCGCGGCTTTTCGGCGGGCGCGATACCCTTGCGCTTTTGGTCAATCATTTGGAGATAGCTTTCAATTCTATTTTTTACATTGGCCGCCGAGAAATAACGGGGATCGACCAAATCGGTTTCGATAAACGTGGCGGCTCTTCCCGTGCGCCTTTCGACTTCGCGCAGCATTAAAAGCTGGCCCGCCGAAAAGCTATTGCAGCTTTTCACCGAATTGATAAGCAATCCGTCCGCATTATAGTCGCGCACATAGCGCTCGAGCATTGAAACGCGCTGGGGAAGATTGAGATTGGTGTAACAGCCCAGGCAATAATCCGCGAGGCTTTCCAGGGGCCGATCGGGATCGTGTCTAAATCCGTTATCATAGACTCCACCCACCTTGGTATAGGTGCTGGCGACGACGACCGCGCCCTCGTCATAAAACATTTTCCAAAACTCACGGAAGCTCGTCCAATTGGGCGGACCTTCAACAACAAGCCTATATTTCTCTTCGCCCATCGTGCCATCAGGCGTAATCGGGCCCAATCGGTTGGCCACCCGGAAAGCCACTTCGTCGCGGAGTTTTTGATAATAATCGACGGCCGCTTCGGTCCCCCGGAATGCCGTAAAAATAGGGCCGATATAATAAACGCCTCCAAAATAGGCATCGATGGGAGAAGGCGTCTGTTTCGCGGATTCGAGAACCCATACCAAATCGTCTTCGGCTTTTCTGGATAATGTCAGCGCCTGTTTTAAGCGCTCTTCGTCGTAGACCCTGCCCGTCAATTTTTCGAGCGCTGGAATAAGCTCGCTCTTTAATTGATCGACCACATAGCGGCGCATATTGTCCGTAATCACGCCATCGCCCTGATAAGGCGTATGAATCATAACGACGGGGCAATTGTATTCCTGCTTGAGCAGCTCAAACCATTTCATAAAGGTGAAGCAGCCCGTATACGAAAGCAGGAGCATATCCGGCTCGGGAAGCTTTTCGCCCGTCGGCCCGATATTGCCCGATTTCAGCATGCCAATATCGCATTTCACATAGGTGCACACGTCTTCGGAATGGCCCAGCTTCTCGGCCTCCTGAATATATCCGCCCGATAAATTGCGCATGCCCGATTGAAGCGCATTAATTTCAGGGTACACCGGCAATACATCAAAGGCGTGAAGTATTTCTGTCAGATTGCCGGGCACAAAGGTATAAATAACTTTTTTGCCTTCGTCCTTGGCTCTTGCCAATCGCCGAAAATGATCGGCGATCATTTCTTTTTGGCGGATCTGGCTGTCCTCTTTTTGAACTTCGGAACTCGCGGCGGGCTTTATTTCGCGGCTCATGAATCACCCCACAACTTGATTGAATCGGCAAAGGTTCCGGCCTGCTCCCGGATGACTTGAAATTGACCTAGGTTCTCCGCGTATTTAAATGCGGTCCACGGCACATTGGCTCTATCCAGCGCGTCTTGAAGCATGGGCTGCTCGAGCAGGGATGGGTCGCAAAAACTCGGCGCCGCAAAGACCACACCCGATGCCTTGGTGCGTTTGACAATATCCACCAAATATTGGCCTTTGGGCTGATCGGCTTCATAACGCGAAGCCGTGCTGGTGCTTTTTTGAAGAAATGCGGCCGCTAGGTTTTTAATCGGATCGCCGGAGGGCTCGACTTCTCCCTCAATCCATCGGAATCCAAGGGTCATATCGTCCCATACGATATAACATCCAGACAATTCTAGCGTTTTAATCAATGCAAGCGGCGGCTGCTCACAAAATGCGCCCGTGACCAGGATGCGGCTATTGTCGCGCATGGGCCGCGCAGCCGCATGGGCCGAATCTAAATAATCCCTAACGAATTGGGTGTGCTCTTCCACGGGCATGCGGGCCCCGGCGCGCAAGACCAAATAGCTTTCATACGCAGGCACGCGCCAAGGCTCTTTTCTGCGCAGATCCATTAAATCGGAAATGGCCCGCCTATTTTCATTATAACGAACGATGGATGCCCGTAAATCATCGTCATGTATCGGCTTTCCGGCCAAATGCTCGAGGTCTTCACGCAGAGCCTGAAGTTCCATTTCATAGTATTTGCCACCCACACCGCCTACATAATTCTGGGGCACGTCGAAATAGCGAACGAATTTTTCAGGAAATAAAAGCTTCCACATACCTGATAGATTGCGGATCACATCGCAGATCGAAGGAAATAGAAAACCATCGAGCGCATCGAGCCTGCCCGTGAGGGCCAATTCAATCGTGCTTCTTGGAATTTGGCAGATATACGATTGAAAATAGGCATCGCCCCGGATGATTTCAATTTGATCGCCGCCGCCAAATATACCAACGGGCAGCATATTTGCCGCGTCAATAATCTCGCGGGGCACATAAATAGGCATATAGCCAATGGCCTTGCGCTGATCGTTTTTATCGCGCCAGGCCCGCACACTCTTGAAATCGAGGTCGTGGTAGAGGTCTACAGCCTTCTGAACAAGTTCTTCCGCGCTCATGTAGCCTCGGTGCTTTCCTTGGGGGAAGGAGATGGGGCGCCGTAATTGGGTTTTCGCTTTTCAAGAAATGCTGCGATGCCTTCGCAAGCATCAGGCGTTCGCATCAGTCCGTCGAGATAAAGCTCTTCAATGGCTGGTAAATCGGCTTTAAAACGCTCGCTGAGCGAATGTCTCGCAGCCTTTTCCGCAAACCTGAGCGAACTCGCGCTCAAGGGTTCAAGGTATTCGGCAAAGAATTGTTCGGCCATTGCTTCGGGATTGTCGCCAATCTCATGAATAAGGCCAATCTGTTTTGCATATAGAGCATCGACGCTTCGCCCGCTGATGCATAAATCCATCGCTCGGCCGCCGCCGATGCGCCATGGCAATAGAACCGATGCCATCGGCGGAAATACAGCCAGTTTCATTTCAGGCTGCCCCAATTTCGCGGCCGGATGCGCGAAGATCCATGTGCAATACGAGGCCAGCTCCAATCCGCCTCCCAGGCATTGTCCCGACACGGCCGCAAGCGTCGGGACGCCAAGCGCCGAAAGCCTTCGGAATAAGCCATGAAAGCGCGAGAGCATGGCCGCCGCGTTGGCTGGGCGGTGTTCTTCCACCGATGCGCCAAAGCAAAAATGATCGCCCGCGCCTTTAAATAAAATACCTTTTAATGCAGGCGATTGTTCATGCTGATGCAGCGCCTCTTCAATGCCCGCCATCATCGCCGCATCCAAAATATTGGCCTTGGGCGCATTGAGCGTCAGCACCAGCAAAGATCCCGATCGCCTTGTTTCCGCGATAACTTTCGATGGAGCGGCGCTCATGCCGGCTCCTTTTTCTGCTGCTTGGCCGAGCGCGGCATAATCGCGGCAATCAATTCAGGCCCCCATTTCACGCCTTCCGACAAAAGCCTGCGCAGCGCGACGAAATCCACTTCCCGATCGCCCCGATCGCCTTCATTGAATGCCCGGAATCCCGCATTGGCTTCGTTCATCATGTTCAGCGCAAGCCAGGCGCGGTTGGTCTCTTTGTTGCGATCCCAATGCAATAATTTATGCTTTCTAATGGATTCAATTGTTTTCTGAAGGCATCCAGGAAAGGTCATTGTCATGGCGGCAATCATTTTTTCGACCGCCGCATCCAGGAGCGCAAAATCCACCGAGGCTTTTTTCATCAGGGCTTTGGCTTCCGATAGGGCTTCGCCTTTTTTCATTTCCCCATACACAATGCGGCCCTTGTCCACCCAGCGATCGTTAATTACCATCGGATTGGGAATAAATTCACCGTCGAGCTTCAGCACAGGAACGACTTCCGTGAGCAGCCCCAGGCGATACGCTTGATAAGCCGTCCAAGGCTCGCACAGCGTGCAGCTCGCCATCGCCGCCTCAACGCCCACGAAGAGAGGCAGAAAGTCGGTCGCGCCTCCATCCGGCGCAGAACCGTGCTTGGGGCCCGCTTGGCCAAAGTTCGCTAAATCGCTCGCAATGGTGTAATCGCAGGCCATGCCAATTTCTTGGCCGCCTCCCACCCTCAATCCATTGACGCGGCATATGACCGGCTTGTCGCAGGTGAGAATGGACGTGACCATATCATTGAATAGGCGCATATATTGACTGTATTCATCGGGGCGCCCCGCGTAATATTCAGCATATTCTTTGGTATTGCCTCCGCTGCAGAAGGCTTTGTCGCCCATTGCGGTAAACACGACCGCCACGACATTGCGGGCATTTGAGGCGCGCCTAAAGGATAAAATCACATCCTTGACCATTTCGGTCGTATAGGAATTAAATTGCGATGGATTGTCCAAAATAATCCATGCGCTGTACAGGCCCTCGGCAATCGAGCCATCGGCCAATTTCACGGGACGGAGTTCATAGCGGATCTGTCCGCTCAGAGGCCCGCCGGCGAGCAAATCGTGATTATGGAATTCAAATGAATCGCTTGTGGACATGTCTTCACCTACAGCGCCGCCCGGGCGCCTATTGAAAATCAGGCAGCATCACCGGCCTTTGGCTCAGTTTTTTGTGATGCAAGTCTTCAAAGGTTTCTTGAAGGCGCGCCATCGGCCGCCTCTCGATAAAAGGTTTTATTTTTATGCGGCCATCGAGCACCATCGCCAGCGCGTCGGGATACAATTCGGGCAGGCAGCCCCAAGTGCCCTGAGCCGCCGCATCAAATGCCATCAAATTGCTGAGCCTCACATTGATTGCTTCGGGTGTGTAGCCGACAACCGAGAGCAACGAGCCATGCGTGAGCAATTGAAATGCTGTGGTCTGACCCGCCGGATGACCCGAGGTTTCAAAGATTTTCCAACGGTTTTCCCGCAGTGAATTGGCCTTGATAAAATTGCGGACGCCGGTGCGGATCTGTTTTAAATCCAATCCGGATGTATTGATGACGTGGGACGCTCCATGTTCGCGCGCCCGGGCAAGCCGAATATCATCGATATCCAATGCAATGACGCTCGCGCCCATGGCCGCGGCGATTTGAACGCCAAAGCTTCCCACGCCGCCCACGCCGACAAAAATAGCCACATCGCCCGGCTCCAATTTGGCCCGCACCGCCGCTTGATAGGGCGTCGTCACGGCATCGGCGAGCACGCTTAAATCGCACAATTCAAGGCCGCTCTTGGAGAGCGCTTCGGTGTCCACCGGACATAAGCCGTGTGCGGGAACAAGAACATGGGACGCAAACCCGCCGTTCACATCGTTGCCGGGAAAAATTTGAGTTGCGCATATCGAGCCCCGGCCAATTTTGCATACTTCGCATTGGCCACAGGGAATTACCGCGGGCACGACAACCGATTTTCCAAGCCATTCTTGTGTATTTTCAGATGCCTGCTCAACCACCCCCGATATTTCATGGCCCAGCGTCAATGGCAGCGAATGCCTGGTGCGGACTCCATCGTAAAAATAGCTTAAATCGGTGTGGCATACGCCGCAGCCCGCTACACGCACCAAGACTTGGCCGGAGGGGATTTTTTCAATCGGCCATTTGCTGAATACCATCGGCGCTCCGACGCTCAGCATTTGCCACCCCGCTATTTCGGCCACTCCCGCACTTGTTTCCGCCATCGCCGCTTCCTTTTGCTTGGGCTCGCTTGGGCGGCGAAAACATGCATCAAGTGTACCGCTTTTGTATTCACTGCTTATTTCAGCGCATTCGAACGAAGTGCCCCTAGGTAAGCGAACATAATGCGTGTGCCGCGCACCTTTTGCGCCGGACCTCATTCTCAAATAACGCAATCTGTCGCGAATCCCTCTTGATTCACGGGCGCGGGGCGATTAGCCGGGCTGCGTCATGGATCTATCGTTTAGTCCCGAACACATTGCATTTCGAGCAGAGGTTCGCGCTTTCATCGAAAGCGCAATGCCGCCTCACCTTCGAGAGAAGGCCATGATCGATGGGCATTTTGAGATGTCCGAGATCATGGAGTGGCATAAAATTCTTTATCGCAAGGGATGGGTTGCTCCGCATTGGCCGGCTTCCGTAGGAGGCCCGGGTTTGGATGCGGCGAGCCGTTTTATTTTGAGCGAAGAGCTGGAGCTCGCGGGAGCGCCTCAACTGTCGCCCTTTGGGCTTTCGATGGTGGGGCCGCTGTTGATTGAATTTGGCACGGATGCTCAGAAACAGCGCTTTTTGCCGAAGATTTTAAGCGGCGAAGAAGTGTGGTGCCAGGGCTATTCCGAACCCAATGCGGGCAGCGATTTGGCTTCGCTCAAGGCGCGCGCCGAAGACGACGGGCAAGGCCATTTTGTTGTGAATGGGCAAAAAACATGGACGACCTATGCGCAATATGCCGATTGGATTTTCGCGCTGGTGCGCACCGATCCCAATGCGAAAAAACAATCGGGCATCAGCTTTTTGCTCATTGAGATGAAGACGCCGGGCGTGATTGTAAAGCCCTTTTTGACAACGGGCGGGACGCCGGCTTTCTGCGAAACCTTTTTTGAAAATGTCGTTGTGCCCAAGGAGAATCTCGTTGGGCCGCTGCATGGCGGCTGGACGCTGGCCAAGGCGCTGCTCGGTCATGAGCGAACATTGATCGCCGCCGTCGGTCAATCGGCGCGTGTGCTGCGCAGAGCCAAGCGTATTGCTGTAAATACTTATGAAAATGGAAAGCCTTTAATCGAAAACCCTTTGATCCGGGCGAAAATTGCTCAGCTCGAGATAAAACATAAAGGTTTGCAGATGGCGAATTATCGAGCGCTCGCGGGCGCTCAGCTCGGAAAGGCGCCGGGGCCCGAGTCGTCGATTCTTAAGATTAGGGGCTCGGAGATTCTGCAGCAGGCCACGGAATTGGTGATGGAGCTGATGGGGCACAATGCATTGACCTGGTTTAACGAGCCGGGAATCGTGCCTCCGTATGAGCAATGGGCTCCGTCGATGTTCAATTATCTGCGCGCCGCGACGATTTACGGCGGAAGCAATGAGATTCAAAAAAACATTATTGCCAAGCTGATTTTAGGCTTGGGCTGAGGGAGGCCGCGCCATGAATTTTGATTTGGATGATGACCAAAAATTGCTGGTCGAGAGTGTGATCGCCTTTGTGAAAAAGAATTCGCCGGTGACCCGGTTCCGGGCGCTGCGCGAGGACAGTTTGGGCTATTCCAAGGATATTTGGCGGCAAATGGCCGAATTTGGATGGCTTTTGGTGTCGTTCCCCGAATCGGTGGGCGGGCTGGGCCGCAGCTTTATGGATACGGCGCTTATCCTCGAGCAATTTGGAACGCAGCTTGTTCCCGAGCCGATGATCGCCTTGCATATTGCGGGTACGGCGCTTCTGAAGGCGGGCAGCGAAGAGCAGCATGCGCGTTTTCTGACGCCTGCGATCTCAGGTGAATCGATGATCGCGCTGGCCTACAGCGAGGCGCAAAGCCGTTTTAATGTGGCCGATGTCAAAACCCGCGCGGAACGTTCAGGCTCGAGCTTTCGCTTGTTTGGTGAAAAGCGCTGGGTGCTCAATGGTCATGCGGCGGATGTGTTTGTCGTTTCCGCGAGGACATCCGGCGCCGATTGCGATGAACAGGGCATTTCTTTGTTTGCATTGGACAAAAATACACCTGGATTGACGATCACGCCTGTCAAAATGATGGATGGTCAGCGGGCGGCGATGCTGACGCTCGATGGAGCGGAGGTGAATGAAGATTGTTTGCTGGGCCCGGAAGGTTCGGGCTTTGCGGCGCTTTCAGAAGCGATGGATGTGGGTGCCGCGGCGGCTTGCGCCGAAGGGCTTGGAATCATGAAGACCGTGCTTGCGATGACGGCGGATTATCTTCGGACGCGCGAGCAATTCGGTGTGAAGATCGGTTCGTTCCAGGCGCTGCAGCACCGGGCCGTCGATATGTTTATCGAGACGGAACTCTGCAAGGGAACGGCTGTTTTGGCGGGCATCAAAGTGAATGACGCCGATGCGGCCGAACGCAAGAGCGCCGTGTCCGCGGCAAAGGTGCAACTGGCCATTGGAGGGCGTTATGTGACGCAGCAATCGATTCAGTTGCACGGCGGAATCGGCGTCACCGATGAGCACGATATCGGGCTTTATTTTAAGCGGATGTGCATTCTGAATGAGCTGTTCGGCGATGAGCTGTATCACACCGAGCGCTATGCATCGCTGCCCGGTTTTTTGCCCAGCGCCGCTGAATAGTTTGTTGGGGAGTACAACGATTGGGGCGCGAGAAATCGCGCCCCGCATCTATTTCAATCAATAAAACTTATAACTAATGCCTACCGGCAGCGCGAAGGCGATGCTCTCTAGGCTGATCAAGCTCTTGATGATCATCGGCGAGGCATTGACCATCAGCGCGCCCGAGAAAATGCTGGTCGAGGGATGATCGAGCAGGATGTAGGAAATATCCCCGGAGAGCGTAAGCGCAAAGGCTCCGGCCACGTCTTCATCGGGCGTATCCGTGCGTCGATCGACCCGCACTACGCTCTTGTCGTTGTTGTACTTCTGATACTCGGAAGGCACTTCGCCGGCGATATCGTTGAGCTTGGCGAGCTGCTGGGCCGAGCCAAGCATGAGCGAGCCGCCCACCCACAGTGGCTTGTCTTGAAGGCGAAGGGCAAATGAAGGGCCGCCCATAATTAAATGTCCGCCTCCAAAACGCGGCCCGGCGAACACCCGGACACCTGCCTGCATGCTTTCGGAAAGCGCATAGCCCACAAATGCCTTGCCGCCCGCGATAAATCCAAATGAGGGCGCGAATAGGCCATAACAATTGTTGGTGCCCTCTTTGGTCGTACAAGCGACAATCTGATCGCCTGAAGGCTGCGTCACTTCATAGAAGTACGAGTTCAGCCCCGTAAACTGAGACTCGCTAATCAAGCCGCCCATAATTCCGCCGAAGCCGCCGACCTCGACGACGATGCGGCCCGCTTTTCTCATGCTTTCAGCGGGCTTCTCCGGCTCCTCGGGCTTGGTTTCATCGGGCTTTTTGTCTTGACCTGATCCGCCTGTTCCAACGGAAACAGAACCG
The DNA here is from genome assembly GCA_964537685.1 of uncultured Polyangiaceae bacterium. Lineage (GTDB taxonomy): Bacteria > Myxococcota_A > Polyangia > Polyangiales > Polyangiaceae > CAZICM01. Next base: position 2,038 of record CAZICM010000035.1, on the reverse strand, counting down.
CCGCTCGTCGCCGCTCCGCCCGTATTCGAACCCTGCGATGTATTCGCCGCATTGGGTGTGCCCGCATTGGGATCTTTCTCGAGCGCGGCGATTGTAATCGTCTTCTTTTCGCCGAGCTTCATGCTCACGACCTGTTCCGCAGGCTTTTTGCCGGGCGCGGTCACCAGCACTTTATGCTCGCCTGGATCCAGCGGTCTCGGCTTCTTCCAATTCGATTTCTCGATGACCACGCCATCGATCGAAATCTCCATGCCATCCACGACGACGGCATCGGGCACATTCAGCGTTGCGCGGGGCAGTTTGCCCTCGAGCTTTTTGCTGAACGCCTTCGCATCCGCTTCGACCTTTGAACGGCCTTCCTTGCGCGCTTCACCTTCGGCATCGATGTACTCGTTCCACGCCGTGGCGACTTTGCCCTGCTTTTCGTGGCAAATCGCAAGATGCATCAGACGCCCCGAATTCGGTGCCAGCTTGTAAGCCTGCTCGATTTTCGGACATCCCTCATCCACTTTGCCCGCATCCCGCAGCTTCACGCCCTCTTTTATGAGCGCCTCGGCCTGCGCCTCATCATCGGCGCGCGCGGCCGGCGAAGCAGCCGTCATACTCAGCGCAAGCGCTGCCGCACCAAGAATGGCTTTGAATGCGCGATACCCTGAAACCGGCAGGGCATCACCAAACGAGGTCGTGGATTGAACGTGTCCGCTTGTAAAATGACTTGTTTGTCTCATCGCAGTGGCGGCCTGAAACACCGAAAGGTTTAGAGCAACATGTCCGCGCAGGGCTCAACAATCCCGCTACGCATTTCGCCTTCTTTCCGGCAAGACGAGGCTCGCAGGCTAAAAGGGGTTGCTCTGTTAGGTCAACCTATCCGCGCCCGTGTTTTTGCATCAACTGATTTTCGCCTGGTTTTTTTATTTTTTTCCAAACACGGACGCCGCGATTTACACAGGTTTTCCGTGTAGCTCTAAGAAAAATCCTCTGGTATCAACGATCAACATCTTGTGGTCTAGGGGTTACCTCACCGTATTCCGGCTGCGCGGGGCCGCGGTTCGCTTTCATTGGACGACGCCGCTATGCGCTGTTTTGGCGGGGCGATTTGAATTCGTACCGGCGCTGTGGCTTGGCTATTTGCTGCTGGTATTGGTGCATGAGCTGGGGCACGCCTTTGTGGTTTGGCGGCGCGGACTTGAGGTTGAGAGCATTGATGTTCACGGGGTGGGCGGGCTGTGCCGCTGGTCGGGGGATGCGGGCGCGTACACGCGGGCGCTGATTGCCTGGGGCGGGGTATGGGCGCAGGCGGCAGGGCTGGTGCTTGCATTTGGGGCATCGCTGATATGGGGTCCTCCGGCGCCGGGCGGGTTTTGGGCTCAATTATTTTATGTATTTACGACGGTGAATTTATGGTTGATGGCGCTTAATTTAATTCCGGTGCCGCCCTTGGATGGAGTGGAAGCGTGGAAGCTCATTCCGATGGTGTGGTCCCGGAGAAAAAAGCGAAAAGCGTCTAAGAGTGTGCCGCCGATAACGAAGCATTTGGTTGTGCCTCGGGAGGTACATATTCGGGAGGCGGACATCTTAAAAGAGGAGCAGGCGCTGTCGGAATTGGATGAAATCGATCCTGCCCTCTCACCGGATGTGGAAGCATTATTAAACCGGGTTCGTGAAATATCGGCGAGGGAGGCGGAGCGGGTGAGGCAGCTTCGGCACGAGCAGCGGGAGCTGGAACAAAAGGACGAAGTGGACAAGGATGGGGGAGAGGCGAAGAAGGTATAATTCTCGCGCGCGCTCTAATAGCCTGGGTGGATGGAACGCGCATTCAGGTTTTTAATATTTTTTGTTTTTGTTTTGTGTTGGGCGGCGGGGCATCGGGTTGCATGGGCTGATACTGGGCCGGTTGTCAATCCAACTATTCCCGGGCCGGTTTTGCCGGCGGATACGGTGATATCGAGTTCGGGGATTGAGTATTTGGGGGGCGCTGGGTCAGTTTCGGCGAGCGGTGAGTATATTTGGCAATTGCCGCTGTGGACGCCGGATGGGC
>CAZICM010000034.1:69577-102943 GCA_964537685.1 uncultured Polyangiaceae bacterium | reverse complement strand
CCCGTTGCGATAATGATCGGAAATGTTGGTACGCCGTTTAGATTTCTTAATTCCGAGGTGAGGCGCGCACCGTCCATTCCGGGCATTTCAAGGTCCACAATGGCGAGGGAAGGGGCTTTTTCCTGAACCATTTCCAGGGCTTTCTCGCCATTTTCGGCTTCTAAAATATGAATGCCCGGAAGCGCCGCGCCCAGCACATCGGATACAAAAGTTCGAAAATCATCGTTATCATCGACAATGAGAATGTGTACGAAACGGAACTGTCTTGAAATCGGCGCGTCGATTCGCGCCATATGCAGCGCAAGCCTAAAATCCTCGGCGCTTGAAAGCCTTTTCCGGGGATCTTTACTGAGCGCCGACAGGATCGGCCCATTAAAAGAAGGCGGTAGCTCAGGATTAATCGTGTTGGGCGGAAGCGGTTCGGCATAGGCGTGCAGCCTGAGCATTTCGGTAATGGATTGGGCTTCAAAGGGCAATTTACCGGCGAGCATCCAATAAGATATGACACCCAATGCATAAATATCGGCACGCGGCAGAAGCTGAGGCGGGATGTCTTGCGCGAGCGCCTGCTCGGGAGCGATATACGCGGGGGTGCCGCACATTGAAAAACGGGCATTCGGATCGAATTGATTGTACCGGTGGGCAAGGCCCAAGTCGCCGATTGTGACTTTGCGCGCATGTCCTACGAGAATATTGCCAGGCTTTAAATCCCGGTGAACCGTCCCCGATTTATGAATGGCTTCAAGGCCCAGGCAAATTTGATCTAATATGAATAATGTTTCATCGAAATGCAAGGGCGCGCCGCCGTGCTGTTTTGTATATTCATCCAGCGTTTGGCCTTCGATGTATTGCATGACGAAATAAGGGCTGCCCTGATATTCGCCAAATGCATGAATCTCGACCACATTGGGATGATGCACGCGGGCCATCGCGCGCGCTTCCTCGAGGAGGCGGTTGCACATCGCATGATCGTCCGCTTGCTCGGGATACAGAAGTTTTATTGCAACATCGCGCTGGAGCGGCTCGTCACGGGCCAATAAAATAACCCCCATTGCACCTCGGCCAAGTTGTCTTGCAATGCGATAAGTCCCCCCCACCAGAGTACCCGGCCCTGGAATACCGCCCACGGGCGTATTCACCGGCGGAGGGTTAAACACTTCAAGCGTAATGCGCTCCTCGCTGTTTTCCTCTCCCGCCTCCGGCCCGTCGGTATTTTCATTCAGCATAAACTACAAGACCCCGTGCGCCCCAATTAGGGGCAGAAGCATGCGGGCTCGCCGTCCAAATAATCGCAGGTGCCTCCGCACCAGCCGGCGCCACAATTATCAAATTCAACCCATACATCATCGACACATTCCTCGATGAAGTCGCCGTGACATGTGAGTGAGCCTTCGACGCAGTTATCGTCGTCAACGATAATGCAGCCGCTCGCCGGAATGGTCATGAATGCGCCGATAAACCCAATGCATGCAAGGTGTTTGAATGAGAATGATTTGCGGTTCATGGTGATAACTCCTCTCACTGGGATGAATATCCCCTTAAAATGAAGAATGCATCATTCTTGTTGCCGCCGCGCCCATCCGTTGGGAGCAATTGGCATAAAACAAGGGGCATCTTTCTCATTCTGCACCCAGCATGCCAATCGTTTGCGCGCGTTAATACAGGCAACATAGAGGCAAAATAGAGGCAAAAGGCCGGTGTTTTACATTAAAAATTGGCACAGGCCGGCGCATCATGGACGCGAATGGTGCGTCTGGGCGCATGTTTTGCGGTGCAAGCCCGTTGCGATCGAATGAATTTGGCGATATGGGCGGGGCATGAATGAAGGCGAAAGCCAGGCCGCCGGGCCGGACAATCGAGAACAAGGTTCGCCTCCGGGCCCCGCTGCAGGCGAGGCAAAACCTATCTTGCTGCGGCTGCGCTCGGGAAAAACAGCGGCGCTGGTAATTGCGCTGGGATTTGGAGGCGGGCTCGTGCTGCTCGGCGTGGGAAGCGCTGCATTGTCGCCCATGCCCGGGCTTTCCGTGCTGGCTGCGCTGAAAGGCTATCTGCTTGCGACATCGCCGCTTTTTCTCCTGGCGGCGATTGTTGCTTTATGCCGGAGCGAGCTATGGCTGGACCCGGCCGCCCGGGCATTTAGGCTGCTGACATTTCGGCCTTGGCGATTGAGGCCCGTGGTCGAAGAAGCGAGCGTCAGCGAATATGCGGGCGTGCGCACCGATCCCGCTCCTGAAGATGAGGGCGGAGGCACCTTGGTATCGCTGGTCGCCACCAATGGAGAGCATGTGCCTATTCGCCAATTCAAAGAGAATGCCGAGGCCATTCCATTTGCCGAGCAAGTGGCCGCGAGCGTAGGCTATTGGCTTCGCCACGGCACAGGCGAACAGGCACCCAATCCAGGCGCCGATTCTCCCTCTGCATAACAATATATAAAAATGAAAGAAATGAGCTCCAATTCAAAAGGATATATTGAGCTCAACGCGATCCTGATTCTGGCGTGCGGCGGCGAAATCGGTCTATAGTCTCGCTCCATGATGCGAAGGATGGGCTGGCTGGGCCTGATTGTATCGGCAAGCGCGTGCGGATCGGCCGCTCATCCGCCTGCAAGCCCAGCTCCAGCCCAGAACGCCTACACGGCCTACACAGGCGTTTTCGCGGCGCCCGTGGCGCTCTCTCAAGGCGGCGCGCCCATGGCTTTCCCGCCCAGCGCAGAGACCAAGCCGTCTCAAACCCCGGGCGGCGCCGAAGAATCAGAGCTTTCGCCCCAGCATTCGGATGAGGGCGAACATAGCGACGATGGGGAAGAAATCGACGACGGCGAGGAAGAATCCGGGTCCGATGCGCCTCAAACCCAGGCACCCGCGCTTCCGTCCGTGCTTTCAGGGCTTCGCGAGGAAGAAATCACCGAGAAACTCCGGGCCAATCCAGGAGCGTTTGGTCCGGTATCCGTGGGGTACACCAATCGCGGTGTATTGGTGGCGGGTGTGCAAATGCCCGCGGGCGATCAATGGGAATTGGTCGATCCTTCCCATGCATGGGGAACGCAGGAGACCGTCGATTTTTTAAAGCGAAGTATTCAAAAGGTGAACGAGCAATTCCCTGGTGCTCCTAAATTATTTATTGGTCATATCAGCGCGAAAAAAGGCGGTCATCTATCCCCTCATGTGAGCCACCAATCCGGCCGTGATGTCGATATTAGTTATTATTTATTGAATGGAAAGCGCGGATTTGTAAAGGCCAATGCCACAAATCTCGACACCGAAAAGACATGGAGTTTTGTAAAGGCGCTCATTACAGAAACCGATGTCGAAATGATTTTAATCGACACCTCCATTCAAAAACTCCTAAACAATTATGCCTATCGGATTGGTGAAGATCCACTTTGGCTTGATTCCATTTTTCAGGTGAGAAACAAACATCAAAGGCCGCTGGTCCGCCACGCCAAAGGCCATGTGAATCATATTCATATCCGTTTCTACAATCCGCTCGCGCAAGAGCTCGGGCGGCGGGCTCATGGCCTATTCGCAAATCTATTTGCGTCCACCGTGAACGAAGCGCCGCCGAAAAAGGCGGCATCTCCCGCGGCTCAAAGCTTTTTCCTCCACAAGGCCAGAAGCGGGGACACGCTGGGCATTCTCGCAAAACGCTATGGAACAAGCGTGGAAGCGATTCGCGAGATCAATGGGCTGAAGAGCGATGCGATTAAAAACAAGCAAGTCCTAAAGATTCCCAAGCAAAAACAAGCTTCGCCACCCGCTGTTTACGTCCGGCCAAAACGGCCTTCGGGGCCTCCTCCCGCGCCCGGGCCGGTGAATGTGCCTCCCCGGCGGCTGCCTCCTTCAAAGGCGATTGAGGCTTCAAAAACCGCGTCGGCCGCGACTTTGTAGCGATGAGCGGCACATCCGGCGCCGAGAGTTCTGTGCTTTCTCCGGAGGGTGAGCCAAGCCCGGAGCCTGAAGCTTCTCCTCCTTCGCCGAATGCTCCCAAAAAGCTGCGAAACAAGGCATTTGGGTTTGCGCTTGGGCTGCTGCTGTTGCCGCTCGCGCTCGTTCTCGCATTTGTGATCGATTCAAGGCTGAGCGCGCATCAGGTGCCGAGAGGTGTTTGGGTTCTCGATGCAGAGCTTTCGGGATTCGATCAAAACCGTGTGGAACAAGTGCTGGGCGAGCTCAATCAAAGGCTTCGAGCGCGGGTGATTTCGGCGCGGGTGGGCCAGCAGATCTTTGAGCTTGCGCCTGCGGAAATCGAAGCATCCCTCGATGTGCCTGCCACCGCGGCGCGAGCGCTTTCTTCGGGAAAACAAGGTGGTTTTCTTCAAAACTTGGGCTTCTGGCTTTCGCGTTTTCGCTCGCCCTATGCCGTGAAGCCTGCGGTTTTGCCTCTTGCCGAGCCTTCTGTTCAAGCCTTGCTTGAAACATGGGAAAAGAAAGCCGTTCCCGATCCGCCCTTTGAAGGCGCGATTCTCGTTCAGGAAAACAAGCCGGTTGCGGATTATCCGAGGCGCGGTCATGGCATCGATCGCAAGGCTTCGGTCTTGGCGATCGAAAAGATATTTGCGGAGGCGCCGCCCGATCAAAAGGCCGAAATCGACTTACCTCTCGCTGAAATTCAGCCCGAGCGCGACAAGGCGGGGCTCGATGCGGCGCTTTCGGTGGCTCAAAAACTGCTGTCATCGCAGGTGATTTTAAAGCCCGACGAGGCGATGCTGCCCAAGGCTTTGATTGAACAAATGCTCGAGCCAAAGAAGGCCGAAGAGGCCGAGCCGCCGAAGAAAAAATCGAAAAAGAAGCGGCGCAAGCGCGACGAAAGCGAGGCGCAACCATCCGCGGCTCCGGCGCTGAAACCCCTGCCCGAGCTCTTGCTGCGCATGGAGACCGCCGATTTAGCGAAGGCATTCCGGGCGAGGCCCACCCAGGGAGACGCGCAATATGAGCTGTATTTTGATCCGGAAACGATTGCCGAAAAGCTCGCGCCCCTAAAGCCCTATCTGGAGCAGCCCGCGCGCGATGCCAGTTTTGATGTCGATTCGCAGGATCGCATCACCATTGTGCCCGGCCAGCCTGGGACCCGGATGCCCGCAGAAAAAATCGCCAAAGCCGTTTATGAAGCGGCGCTCAGCGAAACCCGCACCGGGCTTCTGCTGATTGAAGAGGGCGATCCGCCTGAATTCACGGTGGAAGCGGCGCAGGCTCTCAAGATTGAGGGCCTTGTTTCAAAGGCCACGACGCATCATCCCTGCTGCCAGGAGCGCGTTAAAAACATTCATCGCATCGCGGATTTGGTGAATGGCCGCATCGTGAGGCCCGGGCAGACCTTTAGTTTGAATGAGGCCGTCGGTGAAAGGACGGCAAAGAATGGGTTTGTCATGGCGCCCGGCATTGAGGACGGCGAAATGGTCGACACCATGGGCGGAGGGGTAAGCCAATTCGCGACGACATTTTTTAATGCAATGTTTCACGGTGGATACGAAATTATTGAAAGACAACCTCATAGTTTTTATTTCAGCCGTTATCCCATGGGTCACGAGGCGACGCTTTCCTGGCCCAAGCCCGATTTGATTATCCGGAATGACACGGAGTCGGGCATTTTAATTAAAACCATTTACGATAAAACAAGCATTACGATTAAATTGTATGGCAACAATGGCGGGAGGAAAATTCAAGCGAAAGTGTCGCGTAAATACGATATCACCAAGCCCCGCGAAGAATACCTTCCCAATCCAAAACTTTCGCCGGGCAAATCGAAAGTAAAGGAAAGCGGAAGCGTGGGCTGGTCGGTGACGGTTTCGCGCATCATCACGTTTGTGGACGGGACAAAGAAAGAAGAGAGCCGGAAGGTCATTTACAAGCCTCGTCCGCGGCGGGTGTTTGTGCATCCCTGCCGTATTCCCGAAGGCGAGCCTGGCCATACGGGCGAGAAATGTCCCGAGCCGGAAGAGGGCGAGAGCGGCGAGACAGATTCGCCGGGAGCTGAGCCGCCGGTGTTATCGGAAGACGCGCCTGCGCCTTTTTAGAGGCCGGAAAGCCTTACGGGCAGCCTTTTCGGCCCCCAGGTTCCCGGTTTTTTATCGAATACGCCCGCGCATGTAGCGCCGCAAAATACACAGGCGCCTTTTTCATTTAAATTCCAGCGGGTCAGCGTGTACCAATCCCGCCCAATCACAACCTTTCCGCATTGATGGCAATAGGTGCTTCCGCCTTCTTCGTCGTGCACATTGCCCGTGTACACATAGCGAATCCCGTTTTTCATCGCGATCTTCCGGGCCATGGTCAGCGTGGAAGGAGGCGTGCTCGGCTTGTCCAGCATTTTAAAATCGGGATGAAATGCCGTAAAATGCAGCGGAACATCAGGTCCGAGCTGTTCCACAATCCATTGCGTCATCTCTTCGATTTCCGCCTCGGAATCGTTTTCATCGGGAATCAATAAAGTTGTAAGTTCAAACCATACATTGGTATGCTTTTTTAAATACACAAGTGTATCTAAAATATTCTGAAGGTGTCCTCCGCAAATATTCCGGTAGAACTTTTCGGTGAAGCCTTTGAGATCCACATTGGCCGCGTCCATGTATTTAAAAAACTCTTCCCGCGGCTTTTCACTGATATAACCCGCCGTCACCGCCACCGATTTTATATTCAGCTCCCGGCATGCCTTGGCTACGTCGATCGCATATTCCATAAATACAATTGGATCGTTATAGGTATACGCCACGCTTTTGCATCCCAAGCGCTGCGCGGCTTTTGCGATGGCCTCCGCCGATGCTTCATCCGAAAGCGTGTCAACTTCGCGCGACTTGCTGATGTCCCAATTTTGGCAGAACTTGCAGGTTAAATTACAGCCCGCCGTCCCAAACGATAGAATGGGGGTGCCTGGTAAATAATGATTGAGCGGCTTTTTCTCGATGGGGTCGACACAATATCCGCTGGAGCGGTTATAGGTTGTCAATACAATCGAATTGTCTTTCCGGGCTCTTACAAAGCATAGGCCGCGCTGGCCTTCTTGAAGCTTGCAATAACGAGGGCATAAATCGCATTGAACACGGCCATCCTCGAGCGCATGCCAATACGATGTGGGGACAATATTGCGGCTGGGGCTGTCATCCAAGGTGGCGAATTGCATAGGCGTTCCTCGCTGATGAGAAGAGATTCAAAGTCTATGCCATCGGCGGGGCGATCTTGGTATTGTTCATGCATTCATCGCATTGTTTTTTTTGGGAGAATGGTATGAACACCCTTCGAAGGCCGGCGGTGGCCGGTAGTTTTTATCCGGATCGCCCTGAAATTCTGCGGAAAATGATTTGGCAGTTTTTGAATGAGGCAGAACTCACGGGTGGTGTTCCCAAGGCGCTGATTGCGCCTCATGCGGGCTATATTTATTCGGGCCCCATTGCGGCAACGGCTTATAAAAGGCTAATGGCCGCGCGCGATCGGATTAAGCGCGTTGTTTTGCTCGGGCCTTCGCACCGGGTGGGTTTTGAAGGACTGGCCTTGAGTTCGGCGGATGCCTTTTTGACGCCGCTTGGAACGATTCCAATCGATAAAGATGCCTATCTCTTGCTGGCGCATCTTCCCCAGGTGTTTGTGTTCGATCAGGCGCATCTGAGAGAGCATAGCCTGGAAGTGCATTTGCCTTTTCTTCAAGAGGTGCTGAGCGATTTTAAGCTGGTTCCCATTTCGGTGGGCGAGGCATCGCCGGAAACCGTGTCCGGTGTGCTGGAAGCGCTGTGGGGCGGCGATGAAACGCTGATCGTTATCAGTTCGGATTTAAGCCATTTCTACGACTACGAAAGCGCAAGGACGATGGATGCCGCGACATCGAAGGCGATCGAGGCTCTCCGGCCCGAGGATATTGGGCATGACCAGGCGTGCGGGCAGCGTCCCGTGAATGGATTGCTGGTATCGGCCAAAAAGCATCATCTCCATGCAAAGACGGTGGATTTGCGCAATTCAGGCGATACCGCGGGTTCAAAAGACGAAGTCGTGGGTTATGGCGCTTATGTGTTTGAGCTTTAATCCAAGCGCACTTTGTGCACCTTCGCGCATCTCGTGCGTTTACCCGTTTAATTGGCTCAGCACTTCAGAGGCGGCGCGCTCGCCCGCTTCAATGGCGCCTTCCATATAGCCCGTCCACACCGAAGCGGTTTCCGTGCCTGCCCAATGAATTCGGCCGCAGGCTTGTCTTAATGCAGGCGCGCATGCGCTGAGCGCTCCAGGCGCCATGGTCGATGTGGGACAGCCTCTCGACCATATTTCCGCCGCCCAATCCTGTTCTTTATATTCGATCGGATTGGCCGCCTTCGGACCGAATAAGCGCGTTAATGTGCTGATTACAGATCGCTTTCGTTCGGCTTCCGAGCGATATGACCATTCGCGCGCGCTCTGTCCGGCAATAAAAGAAAGCAATGCGGGCTGAGCACCATCATAAGGTGTTGCATCGAATACCGTTGCAATGGGATCCGATCCGCAGACGGCTTCGCCAGATAAACCTTCATCGCGCCAGAACGCCGTTTCATAGAGTGTAAATACCTTGAGCAGGGCGCCCATTGGAAAACGCGCTGTTAATTGATCGCGCAGCACGGGCAATCCGGGCTCGTAGTGAATGCGTCCGGCGAGGGTGGGCGGAATGGCGACGATCACCCGTTTTGCATAAAAATCGCCTCGATCGGTGCGCACGACGGCGCCTTCGGCATTTTGCTCGATCGAGCGGGCAGGAGCGTCGAACACCACGGGTGGATCGAGCCGTTTTGCCAATTCGATCGAAATTCTTTGCGCTCCTCCAACGAAGCGTTCTTCTTGAGCGCCGTTTTTAATTTCAACCAAATTCATCAGATTGCCGCCCGAGCGCACATAATATAAAAAATATAAGAGCGATAAATCGCAGGGCTCCGCGCCGAAAATCGTGCCCACGGCCGCCCGGAAAACGTCTCGCACCGCATCTGACAAGACATTCGAGCGCATCCAATCTTCGACAGTGCGGGCGTCGTATTCGGCGGCGTTTTTCGAAGCCATCGGATTGTCGAGCCGGATGGTTTTGGCCAATTTCTCCGCGCGCGACAGCGTTAAATGAAGCTCGGCCAATTTCCACGGCGCCATCTTTGGAATGGTGCCCGTGTAGGTCGAGCGCACGCCGGACAGCTCGAGAATTTTCTTTCCTTCGCTGTATTGCGCATAGGTTTCGATATTGAATTCGCGGGCGAGGGCGGCGAGGCGGCTTTGGCCTGCGCCCAGCCATTGTCCGCCTAAATCGAAAATACCCTTGCCAATAGGCTCGCTCCACGTTCGCCCGCCCACGCGGCCGCGGGCCTCGACGACAAGGACCCGCGCGCCTTTTTTGGCGAGCGCACGGGCCGCGCACAACCCTGAAATCCCCGCGCCGACGATGACCGCATCCATAGGTTGTTCTTTCGTGCCGTGCATGAAATCTCTATACTCGAAGGGCCGCCGGGTAGGGCAGCACGTTGTGCCGCGGCCCTAAAAAAGCGCTTGGCGGCGGGGGCCGGCGTGAAAGTTATTTTTTTAGATTTTGACGGCGTATTAAATAACTTCGCCTTTCTCAGCACGGGTAAAGCGGGCATGCACGATCTCGATCCCGCGGCGATTGGGCGGCTCAATACGCTGGTATTGCGCTCGGGCGCCAAGGTCGTTGTTTCGTCGACATGGCGATTGAAATTCTCTTTGGGCGAGCTTCGGACGATCCTTTCAAAATACGGTTTTCAAGGCGAAATCATCGATAAGACGCCCTACATTCCCTTCTCTGTTCTAGCCGGCGATTTTACGGAGACGAGGAGCAGTGAGATCCACGCATGGCTTAAAAGCGCACGAGAACATGTGGAAAGCTTTGTTGTGCTGGACGATCTTTATCTCGAGGGCTGTGCGCATTGTCTGGTGCAGACCGATTTTAATTCGGGCTTTTTGGATCAGCATGTTGAAGATGCCCTTTCAATTCTGGGGTATTCGGGCGCCGAGGAAGGTCCGTGATTGAAATCAATAGGGCGGGGCTTGATTTATCAACTCAATGTCTTCATGATGGGTCGCCGTTGGGGTGGCATGTTGCTGTAATTCGTAATGAAAAACGTTGAGGCCCGCGGGGAAAATAGGGCGGGAAGCTTAACGCAGGATGGAGATTTCGCGTGAGCAGATATTCAATTGGATTGGGAAATCAGCGCTCGCTCTGGATGGCCCTGCTGTTGGGATGCGCTGTGTTTGGGACGGCACCTTTGGGATGCGGCGGAGGAGGCGGCACCGCACAGGGCGGAGCAAAGGCGCCCACGGCTATTTCGGGCGACATCGCGACGCTCGCTATCTCCATCAGCAAGGGATATTCGAGCGGCGATCCTCATGAAGACAATGCCGTAAACGCTGTTACCCAAGGGCTTTCCAAAGCGGGTTACAAGGTCGTCGAGGATTCGCGCGAGGCCGATTTGTTTGCGCGCATCAATGTGTCGAAGGAAAAGCAGCCTTCAATCATTCAGATTCAAGTCGGCGGCAAAACGCTGGACACCTATAAAGTCAGCCTGACCCTTTCGCTGTCCGATCGTGATTCAAAAGAGGTCGCCAAGGCGGCGGGTTCGTATACGAGCGACGATGGCGCGCCGGATGAGGGCGCTGTTGCGGAAATGATCGATCAGCTCGGCACATCGAAGTCGCTCGCGGCCTACGCAACGTCGACAAAGCAAGCCCGCGCGGAAAAGGCCAAGGAGGTCGAGGCCGAGCTCGCTAAAGAAAAAGAGAAGAAGGCGCGCGAGGAGGCCAAGGAGAAAATCGCCGATCAATTAAATAAAATCAATCGATTGCGCGGTGAAATCGATGATATTATTCAAAAGGGTGAGACGGCCGTTCCCGGCGATAAGCTAAAAGAATTCAAGACGCTGGAAGATTCGGTGGCGCAGACGAGCGCGGATACGGGCCGCTATTACGCGCATATCCGCACGGGTTACACGCTTGAAAATGCCTGGTGGCTGCCTGAATCGGAAGGTCCGGCCTCGATTGCGAGCACGCTGGGCGGTGAATTGGTGGCGGGCGGCGCGAACGATGGCAAGAAGCTGGCGATTTCATTCAATGCGAAAGCTGGGCATTGCTATACGATTGTAATGCGCTATCGCACGGTGACGGGCAAGGAAGAAATAAAAGATATCAAATGGTCGGGTAAGGGCGGCAATACGCCGCTTCAGCGTTATTGGATGTATTCCTACGGCGGCAATACGCAGAAGATTGTGGGCTCCTGCGCGACGAAAGACACGGCCGTGACGGTGAATGCCGATTTGGTGTTTGCTGGAACGAAGAATGGCCTGCGCTATGCGGTGGTGGGCACGCCCAAGGCCAAATTCCCGATGTATGTGGCGACCTATATGTATGTGCCCGTTTCGGATTCCTGCGATACCGATGCTTGGCAGCAATTGTGGTCAGATCCGATTCCTGGTTCGATCGTGTATAGCGGCAATGAAGCCTATTTGCTGACTTCGCCCGATCGCGCGGGGCAGCTTTGGGTGACGATGCGCAATGCATCGATGCAGGAAGTGCGGGCGCGCAAGCCGGAATTGATGACGGCTCCGCCGAAAAATATTAAATTTAGCGCGCAATTTAAATTCCCCGGCTGTCCAAAGGAGAATGCCGAGGGCGCGGATTCGGCGCGGCTGGCCAAGTGCCATTCGCAGATTACGGCGAAATACGATCCTCAATGGGACGCGGCGAATAAAGCAAAAGACAATGCTTTGACCATCGGCGCGCTCAGGGCGGCGAAAATTCGATTGGATGCCTTGGATGAAGCCGAGACCAAGGAGCGTGAGCGCACATGCGGGCCGATTGAGGCTCAAATTGAAAAGAATTGGGAAAAGGCATTCAATAAGATTGTTGACTCTTACACCGATTCGCCTCAAAAGAGCGTTATCGATCGCGTGAGCGAGCTTCAAGCGCAGGATCAAGGCGCGCCGTAGTCTGTCTGGACGCGCCATGCTTCGATCAAAAGCACAGCGCGTATGCCTGAATCCTCTCCCGTCACGGCCTTATTAGGGCCTACCAATACAGGTAAAACGCATCGCGCGGTGCAGCGGATGCTCGAGCACGATACGGGCATGCTCGGGCTTCCGCTGCGGCTGCTTGCGCGCGAGGTATACGATCGGTTGACGGTGCGTCTGGGCGAGTCGGCCGTGGCGCTGGTGACGGGCGAGGAAAAACGGGTTCCAAAGCGGCCGCGCTATTGGGTGTGCACGGTCGAAGCGATGCCGGTTGGGCGGGATGTCGATTTTCTTGCGGTCGATGAAATTCAGCTCGCCGCGCACGATCAGCGCGGTCATGTGTTTACCGATCGGCTGCTTCATGCGCGGGGCAAAAAGGAAACGTGGTTTTTGGGCGCGGAAACGATTCGCGCGCTTGTGGCCGAGCTGGTTCCGGCCGCGAAGATTCAGCAGCATCCAAGGCTTTCAAGGCTTTCGGGCGCGGGGACCTGCAAGCTGTCGAAGCTGCCTCCCAGGAGCGCTGTGGTCGGTTTTGGAGCCGCTCAGGTTTATGAGGTCGCCGAGCGCTTGAGGGCTTTGAGGGGCGGGGCGGCGGTGGTGCTGGGCGCGCTTTCGCCGCGCACGCGCAATGCGCAGGTCGCTTTATTTCAATCGGGGGAAGTCGATTATTTGGTCGCGACCGATGCGATCGGAATGGGGCTCAATTTGGATGTCGATCATGTGGCATTCGCGGGGCTGCGCAAATTCGATGGCCGCAATGTGCGCGATTTGGATGCGGCGGAGCTCGCTCAAATTGCGGGAAGGGCGGGGCGTTATTTAAGCGACGGAACCTTTGGAACCCTTGCGCCGCTCATGCTCGCGCCCGTGCTTTCGGAGGCGATTGAAAACAATCGATTTCCTTTGGTGGAGCGGGTTTTGTGGAGAAATAGCGATTTGGAATTCAATTCGATCGAATCGTTAATGGCTTCGCTCCGGGCGAAGCCCTCGTCGCGGAGGCTTCGCCCTGTGGACGAGGCGGAGGATATGGAGGCGCTGTTAAAGCTTACGGCGGATGAGTGGATTCGATCGAGGGCGAGGGGAAAAGAAGCCGTTGAATTGTTATGGGAAGTCTGCCGTATTCCCGATTTCCGCAAGCTATTTCTGGACACGCACGCCGCGCTGCTTTCGGAAATTTATAAAGATCTGGCCGGCTCCAAGGGTTTTTTAGATAATGATTGGATGGAATTAAAAATTCATGAAATTGATGATGTGCAAGGTGATATTGATACACTAATTGATCGTATTGCATCCATCCGCACGTTCACATTTATTTCCAATCATACGCAATGGGTGAAGGATGCCGAGGGCTGGCAAGAACGGACGCGGCAGATTGAAGACCGGTTGAGCGATGCGCTGCACGATCAATTGGTGCTGCGTTTTGTGGAAAGGGGAGCGGCGAGGAAGAGCCCTTATTTTAAGCCTCGATCAAAGCCTTTGACCGATCAGAAAGGGCGGGGAGCGGGCGATGTCGGTAAGGAGTCCGCCGCTTCGGGGGCCGGCGCGAAAAAGGGAAGGGGAGCCGAATCCAAGAGCGGGCCGAAAGACGCGCATCCATTTGCGAAGCTGCTCGAGCTTCGGGAGTCGCTGGCGGCCGAAAAATCGCCCGTTCAGCCGAGCGCGGACGAAGCGTGGATATCTCAATTGGTGGAGGCGGGCACGGAGCGTTTTTCGGTGAATGAAAATGCTCGTATTGTTTTTGATAACGATCAAGTTGTCGGAAAGCTATCGCGGGGGCCGGGTCTATTGCTTCCGGAGGCGAGGCTTTTAGGGGTTGCGCAATTGGGGACGGGCGCGGGCGGGCGTACCCGTTTATTGCGCAGGTTTTCGGCCTTTGCGCGCGATTGGGTGGAAGAACTGCTGGCGCCTGTCCGGGCATTGAATGGGAAAGAGCTGAGCGCGGCGGGGCGAGGGCTTTTGTATATGGTGGAACAAGGGCTTGGCACGGCGCTGCTGTCGGATGTGAAGGCTCAGGCGGCGGAGCTTTCGGCGGCCGAGCGGGCATTGATTTTTGAACGTGGAATCGTGATTGGCGAGCGGGTTGTGTATGTGCCGGCCCTGCTTTCGATTGAGGCTTTGTTTCGGCGGATGATTTTAGGGTCGATATTTTTTTATGACGATCGCGAACCCCGTATTCAGCGGATCACCAAACCCTTGCCTTCCATTCCTGTTTTTTATGGGAACAATCCTAAAATGTTGACCGCAATAGGATATCCTATATTTGGGGGCCGGGGCGTTCGGGCGGATATTGTTGAAAAAGCAGCTCATGCATTCCTTGCCGCGCAAAACCAGGGGGACGATTCCGTGCGGCCTCTGCCTCCGCCCAGCGAAAAAACCTTGGCCAAATGGTTTGGATGTTCCAGGAAGGAGGCCGTGAGAGTGGCTGATGCAATTGCTAAAAATATCGATTGAATGGTTGATTTTGAGCGCGTTTTTAGCGGTGAAGGGCGGTCAATACAACGCGCGTGGTTTCATCCTCGTTTAAATCGCCGGCGACGGCAATACCGACTCCATTCCTTTCGGCGGCGGCGACGCTAAAACCATGTCTGTGGCCGACATACACAGGCGTTTCGTTGTGATATTCGGCCAAAAGCCCCGCCGATATGGCTGACCGTAATACTTGTGGGTCGAGCATATACAATGAAAATCGGTGCTTGGAGGCCACGCGGTATTGAAATTGAACGGCGCGGGCGCGCTGGGTAGCGTAAAGCCGGCCTCCCTCAAAATGGGCGTCCATCGAGGGGAGAGCGGGTTTTCGGATGGGGATGCCTACTTCGGTATCAAAGCGGGCGAGCACATTAAAATCGGTTGTTTCTGGGCGGGGAGGTTTTCGGTGAAGCTCGACAAGATCGTCGAGCAATGAATCCAGATTGGGTTTCAAATTCATCGCGGACGAGATATCTTCAATGGCTTTTTCAAATGAAGTGGTGGGAAGTGTATTGGCTTTGGCCACTTCAGCGCCGTGGTGACGCCATCTGGGCGTATCTGCAGCCATTGCGGCTAAAAATCCGGCGGCGGTGGCGAGGGCCAGCGCGGGTTTTCCGATCATCTGATCGAATTGTTTGGGTTCCCGGCGGGGCGGGAGGCGATTCTTTTGAATGGCGAGCATCGCTTTCCGGTGTAAATCGGTGCTAGCCTTGGGCGCACGGGCGGTGGCCGTTTTTTTAAGGCTTTCTCGCATGGCCCGAAGCCAGGCGACATACTCACGGCAGTGGATGCAATGCTGAAGGTGGTCTAATAATTCGGCCTGTTCTTGACATAAGAGTTCACCATCAACGTAGGCATTGGCCATTCCATGAAATAGAGTGCAGGTTTTGGATTGATGTTGGGCTAACACGGAAAATCCTCGGTGTTTTTATACATCGCCAAACAAAGGCGCCGGGCTGGCTATTCCTGGGTTTTTTCGGATCGCGGCGATGAGCTGGCTGTCAAGGCGGCCACCACGCATGTGCATTCCTGCTCAATCAAAGGTGTTGACGCTTTGGGGGCGGGCGTGCAGATTGCCGATCTCGCGGCATGTGGAATAAGGAGCTGAGCGATGAAAAATAACCCGGCAGCATTGAGCATTTCATTGGAGCGGGCGAGGGCGCATTGGTATTGGCGGCAGGGTTTGGGCGGGGCGGGGAGTGGAGCACTTGAAGATATTGTGGCTCAATCTGGTTGGGTGAGAACATTGGGCGGCGCCGATGTGTATTTAGCGGTGCGGGCGCGGGCGCCTGGTATGCGAGCCAATGAATTAGAGAATGCTATTGGGGAGCGGCGTTTGCAGGTGATTCCTGCTGTGCGCGGCTGTATTTATTTGGTTCCCAGGCCATTTGCGGCATTGGCATTAAAAATAGCCGAAGAACAATCGCAAAAACGCAATGAGCGCGATTACAAACAGTTGGGGATTTCAAAAAAAGAGCTGGAAGATTCGGGGGCCGCGATTGTTTCGGCATTAAAGCAGCATGGCCCGCTGTCCACTGATGCATTGAGAAAAAAACTTCCAGAAGGGGTTGTCCGCTCTTTTGGCGATAAAGGGAAGGCAGTGGGCATTTCGTCGAGCCTTCCGCCGGCGCTTCGCGCTTTAGAATTTTCAGGTCAAATCGAGCGGTCATTTGAAAATCGGAAGCTCGACAACGAACGCTATGTGTGGAGCGTTCCGGCTAAAAATCTATTTGATGAATATAAAATTCCGGGCGGTGCCGCGGATAGATATGTTCAGATTGCGCAAGAATTCTTTAAGCATGCGGGGCCTGCAAGCCTTGATGATTTTACGGAATGGACTTCGTTCACCAAGCGGGATGCCAAGGCTGCGGTGGCCAAGGCCGGGCTTGTTCCGATTTCGGTCGAAGGGTATGCGGACGAGGCTTTTGTCATTCCAAAGGATGTGGAGCTGTTAAAACAGAAAGCCGAACCCATTGGGAACGTTCATTTTCTTTCCTTCGAGGACAATTATATCGTATTGCACGGTGGTCCCCGTGTATTGAGTGATGAAAAGCATCATGATCTACAGGTTCATGTGTGGGGACGCGGTCAAGGGGCGACGCTCGGCACGGTTAAACATATTGCAACACGTTTGGTTTTTTATGGCAATCGATTGATTGGATTTTGGGAATACGATTTGGATCAGGAGAAAGTGATTTGGTCTGGCCTTGAAAGCGTAAGCAACAAGCAAAAAGAGGCGATTTCAGCGGCGGCGGACGATGTGGGAACGTTTTTAAAAGAGCAGGTAGGTCACGCTCGGAGCTATTCGCTCGATAATGAAGAGGCGATCCGAAAGAGGGCGGCTTTGGTAAAAGCTGTTCAAAAATTTTCGTAACGCTAGAAGATTTTTCTGGGAACATACGTCCAAAGGAGTTTGTCTCTTGAAAGGTCTTTTATAGCGCGGGCGTTGTTCATACCGGGCATGAAGAGGCGGCGTTTTCTAAAGCGTTTGATCGGGGCGCGGCCAAAGCCGCGGCATACGAGAAGATCTGCGCGAATGGTGAGGCGCCGCATGTATCGGGGGCGGCGCATTCGCGGCTTGTTGGCGATGCGGCTTTTGTTGAGGCGGGCCGATCGATCGCCCCATCAGCGGGTGTTTTTGTTGAATGCCGCGCGCCGGGTTCGCTTGTCGCGCCGTTTGAATTGCTGGGCCATCGATCGGGGGCGGGTTCCTCTGCAGCATATGGGCTCATGTTCGTGTGTTCGGGTGAAAATCTCGCTGCGGAGTGCGGTGGTTAAGAAATCCGCTCCGCCCTGTGCCGAGCATGTGTCCTCGCCGCAAACGGTGCGTGTGGTTTGGGTGCGGTTTTCGCGCCGTTTTCGATAGCCGCGCTCTGTGAGGCTAAAGGGTTTAGGCCGAAATATAGGCAAATGAGCTCTGCCTTCGACGTGGGTGATGTTTTTTGAAAATGCTATTGAAAGTCGTTTTCAATTTCAGTAGACATCGCGTTCATGAAGAAACATTCATGGATTCAACAAGGTTTTGTCGTGTTGTTGGCCGCGCTCGCTGCATGTGGGGATGGCACGGGCGGAAGCGGTTCGGGTGCGGGCTCTAGTTCGAGCTCGGCGTCGAGTTCTGGAAACGCGGCTTGCGCATTGAATACGTACGATGGTTCAACCCATTCGATGAATGCAGCGGCACAGCTCGATGCCAAAAAACGATATCTGGATGTCGCGGCTTCAATGAAGGCTGCGGAGCTGGATTTAAATGTGAAGCCGAAGGCTTCCGAACTTACGATGCAATGGCAAGCCGGCACTCCCAGCTTGGAATCGCTGACGACGGCTTATTATCAAGGGGTTGTTGCGAAGATATTTACGGCATTTGAAAATGCGGCGGGCAATATGTGGATGCCGAGCTCCATGCCGATGGGCTCAGGTGGTCAATACGGTGAATTTATATTTACCGCCGAAGGGATTGATTTAAGGCAAGCGTACGAAAAGGGGTTATTTCAATCGCTTTTTTATTATCAGGCTTATCAGCTCGCGCAAAAACCCATGGATCAAAAATCCTTGGATCAATTGCTGGCTTTATATGGGGCGCATCCAAGCTTTCCGGGGAGCAGCGACACAAGCGATCCTGTGGAGAATCCCAATCCGGATAAATTGGCGGCGCAATATGCGGAGCGCAGAAGTCCTAAGGATCCGGCGGATGCCTCAAAGCCTTTGGATCCAGAGAAGCCCGGGCCTTACTTTCGTGTGAAGGAGCAATTTATTCGTGCTCAATTGGCGCTTTCGAATCCGGCTTGTGGTTTCGATGCGGATGCCGCGGCGCAGGAGATTTTGAAGGAGTGGGAGCGGGTGATGGCTGCCACGGTGATTTTTTATTTGAACGAGGCGGCTGAGGGGTTGGGTGCGGCGACAACACCAGCGGAGACGGCGGAGTTTCTTCATGCCTATGGGGAGGCGTCGGCATTTGTTCACGGCTTTAAGCAGTTGCCAGCCGAGGCGAGGACGCTGAGCGATCTGAAGATCGATGAACTGCTTACGCTTCTATTTCAGCCGCCGGAGGGTGAAGTGACGGCTTACAGGCTGGTTACCGATGCGGCCGCAGAGATCCCCAAGCTGGTTTCGGCGATTTCGGCGATCGCCGATGTTTATGGATTTAGCGCTGAAGAGATCGAGTCGTTTAAGGTGGCGCACTGATGAGAGCGAGGTCTTTCTTTCGCGGGGCGGGCGCTGTGGTTGTCTTGCTGGGATGCACGGCGCTTGGGCTTTCGTGTGAGCGGGTGACGTACTACGCGCTGGGCGAGAAGAAGGTGGAACAAGCGGCTGGGACTTCGGGCGGTGTATCGCCCGAGGTTGCCGCGGTGCGAGCGAAGCTTTTGTCGTCGCAAGCGGTGTGCGCGGGCAAGCTGTATGCGGAGTTTCAAGGGGCGGCCGATGTGCTTTCGGCGAATGCTCAAGCGCTGGCCGCGCAGCCTTCGGGCACGAATGAAGAAGCCGCGCGCGCCTCGTGGAAGAAGGCCATCGGTGTGTGGCAGAAGGCCGAGCTGATTCTGGTTGGACCTGCGGCTCCTGCGGGAAGTCCAGGCGGGAAATCTCAGCGTGAATATGTGTATTCGTGGCCTCTGGTGGGCCGGTGTTTGGTCGAGCAGAATGTGGTGAGTAAGGCGTATGGTTCGCCGGATTTTCTCGCTACGGCGCTGGTGAACACGAGGGGACTCGCGGCGCTGGAATACCTTCTGTTTTACACGGCGAGCGATAACGCGTGCAGTGCATCGGCGACCATCAATTCGAGCGGAAGCTGGGCCGCGCTTTCGGCTCTTGAGCTCGCGGATCGGAAAGCGGATTACGCGTCGGTGCTGGCCTTGGATGTTGCGGTGAGAGCGGGGCAGCTTGCTCAGGAATGGAGTGCGGGCGGCGGGAACTTTGAAGGCGCGCTCTCGTCGGCGAAGAGTCCGTTCACCAACGAGCAGCATGCGCTGAATGCCTTAAGCGATGGTCTTTTTTATATCGATCACCACGCGAAGGATCTCAAGCTGGGCAAGCCTCTTGGGCTTGTGGATTGCACAGAAGCGACATGTCTCTCGGCCGTTGAATCTCAATACGCGAAGGTGGCAGCCGATCATGTCCGCAACAACTTGATCGGCTTTCAGCGGATGATGAGCGGTTGCGGCGATAACACGGTGGGCTTTGATGCGCTGCTCGCGGCTGTGGGCGCAGGCGATGTCGCGGTGAGGATGAAAGAACATCACGCGGCGGCGATGGTTGCTGCGGATGCGCTGGTTTCACCGGATTTGATAGCGCTTCTTCAAAGCGATCGGCCGAGCGTGGAGACGCTTCATGCCCGGCTCCGCGATTTGACGACGCTCTTAAAAACCGAATTTGTGACGGTGCTCGATCTTGAAATTCCCAAGGTTGTGGAGGGCGACAATGATTGAGCGAATTCGGCAGCGGGTGCGCAAGGAACTCTCGCTGGAGTACGACGCGGCCGCGTTGGCTTTGTTTCGGGTGACGCTGGGGACGTTGGGCGCTGTGAGTGCCGTTCGGTTTTTGATCTACGGCTGGGTGGACGAGCTGTTCGTTAAGCCGAGCTTTTTCTTTCACTACTTTGGCGTTTCGTGGGCGCAGCCTCTGGGGGCTCTGGGGACGCGGGCCCTGCTCGTGATGCTTGCCATCTCGGGTGTGATGGTTGCGCTTGGGCTTTTGTTTAGGCCGGCTGTTCTCTGCTTTTTCGCGCTGTTTACGTACCTGCAGTTGATCGATCTCACCAACTATCTCAACCACTACTACCTGGTGAGCCTGCTCGCTCTGGTGGCGGCGCTGATGCCACTCGGGCGCGCTTATGGCTTGGACGGCGTTCTTTTTGGCAAGCCGCTCCGCACGCTTCCCGCGGCCTATACGTGGCTTCTGCGCTTTCACATCGGCGTGGTCTATACCTTCGCCGGTATCGCGAAGATCACGCCGGATTGGCTTCTGCATGCCCAGCCATTGCGCATCTGGTTACTGTCGCGGGTGGACATGCCCATCGTGGGATCGCTCTTCGCCGAGCCTCTAACGGCCTATTTTATGAGCTGGGCGGGATGTTTGTTCGATCTTTCGATCCCATGGTTTTTGTCGTTCCGGCGCACGCGCGCGCCTGCCTATGCGGTTGTGATCGGCTTTCATCTGATGACCCGCATGCTGTTTCCGATCGGCATGTTCCCGTTCATCATGTCGCTTTCGGCGATGCTCTTTTTCTCGCCGAGCTTTCCGCGCCGGCTTTTGCCAAGTGCGTGGCGAGAGCCTGTGTCCAGCCGCGTTTTAGCGTCTGCGCCCTGGTTTTTAAGAAGCCGCATCGTTGCGGGAGCGGCCGTGTTCTGGGGTCTGTTTCATCTGCTGTATCCCTTCCGCACGTTTTTGTACGGAGGCAATGTGCACTGGCATGAACAGGGCATGCGCTTTTCGTGGCGTGTGATGGTGCGTGAAAAAAACGCGGCTGTTACCTATCGCGTTGTGGATGCTCAAAGCGGGCGCGTGTGGGAAGTGCAGCCCAGGCGCTATCTCACCGATCGCCAGGAGCGCGAGTTTGGAACGCAGCCCGACATGATTCTGCAGCTCGCCAAACATATCGCCCGCGAACATGAACAAAGGCTTGGACGAAAAGTCCTGGTGTTCGCCGATGTGATCGTGTCTCTCAACGGCCGTCCCGCTGCGCGGTTGATCGATCCCAATGCCGATCTCGTGCGTATCGATGATGGCGTATCCAAGGCCGCGTGGATTCTTCCCGCGCCGAATTCCGACCCTCCACAACTTCGGCCTTCCCGGTGGAACGAATGGCTTTCCGCTCATCGCTGACAGCGGCGCTATCGCTGTGTTTTGGGGCGCTGCCATTGTGCGCTCAGGCTCAGGAAACAGCGCCTGCGGAGGTTCCGCCGCCTTCCGATGCCCAGCCGCAGGCACCGCCCGCGCCCGTGGATGTGAGCGTTGTGGGCACGCGCGTTCAGCAGACGAGCGGTTCTGCGCACACGGTTTCGTCCAAACAGCTCGAGCGTTTCGAGCATGACGATCCTCACAAAGTGCTGTCCAGCGTGCCCGGCGTCTATGTCCGCACCGAGGATGGCTATGGCCTGCGCCCCAATATCGGCATGCGCGGCGCGATCTCGGATCGAAGTAAAAAAGTCACGCTGATGGAGGATGGAGTGCTCTTCGGCCCGGCGCCCTACAGTGCTCCCGCAGCCTATTATTTCCCGCTGATCACGCGCATGCAGTCGGTACGCGTTGTGAAGGGGCCTTCGTCGATTGTCTACGGTCCGCACACGGTGGCAGGGGCGATCGATCTCGTGACTTCATCGATTCCCGAAGGCGAAAAAATGATGCTCGATGCGGGCTTTGGCCAATACGGCTCCCGCAAGCTTCATCTGCGGGCAAGCAGCGCGGGCGAGCATCAGGGGCTGCTCGTGGAAGGCGTGCATGTGGGGACGACGGGTTTTAAGGAGCTCGATGGCGGAGGTGATACGGGTTTTTCACGCAATGAAATCATGGCCAAGGGCATGCGGACCTTCGGGGATCCAAGCGAGCTGTGGCATGAGCTCGAGCTGAAGCTCGGCTATTCGAATGAGTATTCCAACGAGACCTATCTGGGCCTTACGGATGCCGATTTTAAAAAGACGCCTTATCGCCGTTATGCCGCGAGCAAATTGGATCGAATGGAATGGAATCGCTTTCAATTTGCTCTGGTGCACCGTTTAAAGACAAATAAATCCTTAGAGTTAACAACCACATTGTATCGGAATGATCTCGCCCGGGTGTGGAATAAAGTGAATGGCTTTAAAGGGGCGTCTCTATTCGACGTGCTGCAGCATCCAGACGATCCGATAAACGCCGTCTACAACCAGGTTCTCAGGGGCGGCGCTCCAGCCGGAACCGATGGCGAGTTCTTGATGATCGGCCCCAATGACCGCCGTTTCTCCTCGATGGGCGCTCAAGCAATACTTCAGTATAAACCCAATACATGGAAGATTTCACATCGCATCGAATTGGGATCTCGTATTCATTATGATTCGGTTCAGCGGCTCCACACCCAGCGTCCTTTTGAGTTGTCCAATATCGATGTATTGCCCGTGGGGGATGAAATCGACACCACAGCCAACAATCAGGCTAATTCTCTTGCATTGGCGATGCATGCCGTGGATGCCGCTGTCATGGGTCCGGTGACGCTGACCGCCGGGGCCCGGCTGGAATCCATCCGGGGCGAGTACAAGGATGCCTTGGATGGCCGCCACGATGTGATTTGGCAGCAGGTGCTGCTTCCTGGAGCGGGTGTTTTTGTGGCGCTGCCCTATCAGCTCGGTGTGCTCGCAGGCGTCTACCAGGGTTTCTCGCCTGTTCCCCCAGGTCAAAGCGGTTTTGTGCGCCCAGAAAAAAGCGTGAACTATGAATGGGGACTGCGTTTTTCCCCCAAGCGCTTTCGGGCCGAGTTGATTGGTTTCTATAATGATTACTCCAACTTGGCAAATATCTGTACCTTCTCTTCGGGATGCACAACCACCGATGCGGATCAGCAGACCGATGGCGGAAAGGCCAGTGTTGGGGGCATTGAGGCATATATCGAAAGCGAGCTCAAACCTTGGAAGGCGATCGCGATGCCCGGCCGTTTGGCTTATACCTGGACGCGGGCCCGCTTTTCGTCGGATTTTAACTCAAACGATCCCATCTTTGGCAATGCCCGAACAGGCGATATTGTCCCCTATATTCCTGAACATCAAATAAATGCGTCGCTGGGTGTGGAAACAGGGCGTTTTGCGGTTCATTTGGGGGCAAGCTATGTCGCTTCTATGTTGGAAGCCGCGGGCCCGGGGAATCAGGGTGAATTAAGAACGGACTCGTACTTTCTGCTGGATGCGGCGGCCAATGTCAAGGTGATGGAGGGAGTGACCGCTTATTTAACAGGCAAAAACCTTAGCAATTCGGCTTATATTGCGTCCCACAGGCCCTTTGGCGCTCGTCCAGGTGCTCCAATATGGGTGCAAGCTGGGATAAAACTAGAACTATAATGCCTTGGCTTTTTTCAGTGCTTCGTCCATACCCCCGAGCACCGAGGCGGGATTGTTTTCATCGTAGAAATAGATGTATTGCGGTCTGGGGGCATGAACATCGGCCATCAGTGTGCCGTCCGATTTTAGGAAGTAAGTGCGCGGCACATAGCCACCATCCGGCTGATACTTATTTCCAAGCTCCTTCTGTTCATCGGGATTGATGCGGATCATCACAAAATCCTTGGCTTTGGCGACGAGTTTCTCATCGTGAAAGACCTTGGAATAATTGCGGCAATGGGGGCACCAGTTGGTATAAAAAACCAAGCAAACGGGCTTGTTTTCCGATTTTGCCTTGGCAAGCCCCGCATCATAGCTTTGCCAAGCGATTTTGGCATCGTTCCAGTCTTCTGGAGCTACGGCGGGCCGCGGGGGAGGTGTGGGCGCCGTCTGGATGGCTTGAGCACCGGGGTTTTGTGGCGGCGCTTGGACGGGAGGCTGCGCGGGCGCTTCGGTTTTGGGCTTTTCGGCGGGTTCTGTGGTGCTTGCCTCCGCATGCTCCGGCGATTGATTGGCTCGATAGGAAGCCGCGAGCAATCCTAACAGCAATGCAACCATGCCGATGGCGATAGCTGCACTGAGCGTTCCCCCTGAGCGGGCCTTGGGCGGCGGGGCGGATTTTGAATCGGAAGGAGCAAAAAAGAGCTGATGGGATGATGAGGGCTCCTTGCTGCGCCCGGCTTCCACCTTGAGGTCCTTCGCGCTGACGGCTCGCTTTTTCGCTTGCTTTTTGGTTTCTTGTCCTTTGGTCTTTGTCACCCGGACACTCTAGTATGAATTGAAGGTTTGGTCTATAATCAAATAATCAAAGTATCGTTCACAGCGTTTGAGGCTTGGATAGGGGGAGAAAGAGGAGAAAGATAATGGGCACGCGATGGTTGAAGTTGTATGTTGGGTCTTTGGCTGCGGCGGCTGTGGTTGGAGCGTTGTCTCCATCGGCACGCGCGGCGGATCGGGGACCTAGGTTTTTGGGGAGCCTTCACGGCGGGGCGGCTACCGAGGGAGGTGGTGGTGTGACCGCGGAAGTCCGGCTCTTTGGTTCGGTGTGTGCGGGGGCAAGCTTTGATTTGGGCCGGAATTTCGTGGGAACGCATGGATCTTATGATTATTTAGGTCCAGCGCTTCATGGGAGCTATGGGATTCGCATTGGCGATATTTTTGAGATCCGGCCTTTTTTTGGAGCGCGTTTTCCCTTCAATCTCGAGGCGAAGAGTCCTGAATACAAAATCTCAGACCATAGCTCCGTCGCTTTCACAACGGCTTTGCGGGCTTCGTTTTTTATCGATTGGTTTGTCATTGGGCTTCAGGGCGATTTGACCCCTCATGGCGTAAAATGGCAAGAGCTGGCCACCGGTAAGACCGACGAAAAGACGGAGTATCTCATTCGGGCTTCGTTGGTTCTTGGCGTCGCCTTGGGTCCGGATGTGTCCCGCTAAGCACGGGATTTTATCTATTCTAGCTCCTAGTTCGGAATATATGATGCATCCGGATTCGAAGAGCTTCCTCTACCGTACTTGCAACAGAAATGCCGGATAAATCGACACCAAGCTCCATAAATGTCCGGGCGAGCCCGCTTCGAATGCCGGTGAGAACGACGGTGGCTCCGAGCAATTTTGCGGCCCGGGCCAACTTAAAAAAATGCTCCACCGATGAGCGATCGATCTCATCAATACCCGTGAGATCGACCAAGGCCAGTTCGGCGCGGGTATTGGCGAGCTCGGAAAGCAGCGTCTCCATCATTCGCGCGGCCCGCTCGCCATCCATCGCGCCCATCACGGGGAGGGCAAGCACTTTATCCCATACGTGCAGAATGGGAGTGCTCAGTGTTTTGAGGGCCTCTTTTTGTTTAGAAATCTGCTCAATATGAGCGGAAAGCTCTTTGGAGGCTTGCTCATAGGTGCGATCGAGCTTGAGGAGTTTTTCGTTGATGGCCCGCTGTTCTTTTCGGGCTTCATCCAGGTCGCGTTTTTGTTTAAGTCCATCGCTTTTTAGCTTGCGAACGAGGCGCGCGGATTCCTTGCACGCATGGGCAAGAGTTTGAAGGTCGGCCGGGTCGGTATGACTTGAAAGCCTTGGGCAGTCGCGGCACTGAAAAAACTGCTCTAAAAAGGCTTCTACACCGATTTCACCGCGGCTTTTTAACTCCAGCACGCAATGTTCGCAGGGCATTAACCGACCTTCAGGAGGGCGATGGTGAAGGTTTCGTGATGATGGCGGCTAATGCCTTGGACCGGCGAGAGTTCTCCATAGGTATAAAAGCCTATTTTGGGCACGTTTGAGAGCTTTGAAAAGGTTTCGGCGAGTTCGTCTTTGTAGTCGGCTCCCAAGACGATTTTACGGCCCAGGCAACTGAAGATGAAGGCCATATCGGGGTTGGGCATCTGGTGAAGAGCCTTCTCTCCGGCCTGATTGGAAGCCTTGAGGATTTCGTCTTTATTCGCGCGGGTCATGCAGACTTGAGCGCCGGCGGGGAGTTCGCCCAAGCATAAAAGGGCGCCGTCGGATTCGTCGATACCGACGACGGCGCGGACAATTTGAACAGCCTCGCCTTCCTCCAAGCGCTGGGACAATTCGGGGCCGCCGACGACGCCGAGCGGGAATTCCAAGCCGACCAGAGGCATTTCGCCCGCGCGATCGCCGAGATAATCTTTGTAGACGCGGGCTGCGGGCTGGCCGTCGAATTCAAGGATTCCTCGGCCTTCTTGAACGCGGGTGATGGTTTTGGGGACGCCGACCGGCGAAAAGCCCGCCTTGGCCGCGGTAACGAGCTCAACCGGGCCTTGCAGGGCTAGGCCGACGATGTGGCCGCAGAGCAAGCTGCGATCGAAGAGTTCATAGCTTTTGGACATATCGCCTGGGGCTGCGGAGAGGCCGCCGATAATGGGAATGTCCTGGCCGAGGCAATCTTGAAGTCCGACGAGGAGTGGAGTTCCCCGGGCTTTGATTCCATCGGGAAACATGATGATTAGCGAAGGATTAAACGGTTTTAACTGGTTACCGACGGCGCGGCCGGCCTCATAGCTTTCCTTGACGGAGGAGCCAGGATCGGCGTGAAAGACTTGAACGGCGAGGTGTTCATCGAGGACGACGCCCATTGCGGTGACGGAGCCGCTCAAGGCTTCTTCGGAATCGATTTCTGCGAAGCTGGAGCAGCCGACGAGCCTTGCGGAGCTGGGCATTTGTTTCCAGAAGCCGTCCAAAGCGCGCTGGGCATCGATTTCGGCGGAGACGAACATGAGAATGAAATCTGGTGTTTTTCCGAGCTGGAAGAGGAGCTCATCGGCGGCTTGGAGGCCGGCTTCGAAGGGATCTTCGTGGACAACGGAGACGGTCTTGGCTTTCATGGGTGGCTCCGGGATGGGGGTGGGAATCAAATTGGGAACAATAGAGGGATTTGGATACGGAGGGTAGGGAATTGTGCCGGGGGTATGATATTGAGTGAAGAGGAAGACTAAAATCAACGTTCTTTCCCCCTGGTTTTTGAGGGGAATTTAGGAGTTCCGGTTGTCGGGTGGATTTGGCAGGCCACGGTTGGTTCTTCCCTGCCAGTGGAGCCGGCCATAGCACCACATTCCCTGCAAATAAGGGCTTATAATTTTGAGTCGATTCAGGAACATCGTGCTCATGGGCTCAGCAATTTATTCGATATCCGACATCAAGCAGGCATAAACTGTTGCTTCACCAAACAGATGTCCAGCCGTTGCAATATCAGGCACAATCATCTTTCCCACTTCGGGGGGCATAAGCTCATATCCCGGAAAAGTGGCTTCGATTTCCCGAATAATTTCAGAGCTATAGAGCTCTTCGTCGGGAGATAAGTCAAAACGAACAATATTCATGGTTTTGGGCTCTGTTGGGTTTGGGTCCTGGATTCGATCCTCCCGCATGTAGGTTTCGAGATTGCTCAGGCCCGTTTTGGCCTCCATCTCAGCAATGCTTGTTTCAATGGGAAACGCATAGCATCTTCTCCCTACGCTGAGCAATTTGCAGCGGGGCGGATTGGGTGTAGTGAGGTCGTCAACAGAATACGTGCTATATATTTTGTAATAAGGTGCCAAAATGCTTACAGAGAAATCGATCGAATGGTTTTTCTGTTTGATAAGGTTTGGAATCGTAAGCATTCCGGTGTATTCTGGTATATCTGATCCTGGTGCTTTGATATACATTGAGAAGTTGTGTGCTGTTGCCTCGGGAAATCGTATTGCCAAACGCCGGATCATTTCTGCCCATTGCTCGTAATACGCTATTGCACTCCTACAGGCTTCGAGTCGCCTGCGGTATTCCTTGGTTTTTTATAGCCAGATTGGTATGGTGCCCGTTTCCGAGGGTAATATTGATAGACGATCTCGAAGAGCTCTTGGGCAGAGTGCCGCATATCTAGTTTGAGCACGTCCACGATTCTGGGCTGAAAAAAGAGATCCAACGGAAGAATTTGAGAGTCGTTAAGGCTTCTTGCCAGCCACCTCCCTCGTCTTGTCCGTCATCGGGAATCACTGTGACAAAACTTGAAGATCGATGCTGAAAAGCCCTGAATTTGTGGGTTGTTCGCATCACTGCCACTCGTGTTTGGGGCTGGTCAGGTGGTTCGTTGGGGCCTCCTGGTCCAGGAAGCGGGGAGGGAGCAGGGCCAAAGATGACTGTATCAGAATCGCCTTCAGGGTCACACGGGGGATAGCCATCACCGCAAGCAAGCAAAAATAGGGTGGCAAGAAGCGTAATTCTGCTGACCCAGCCGCGCGCGCAAAAGGAGCGAGTATACGCTATCAAGGATTTTTCTCCGAAATATCGTCTAAAAAATGAACGGATTGATAAACAATTAGATTGAATTTTTGTGCCGTGATTTAGATGCGCGGCAAGACCGTGAATAGAAAGACGATTAAGAGGGGGAATTTTATCCGTGTTGGGATGAAATGCGCTCCCCAATCCAATAATAATTTAGAGCCACCTTCGGGACTTGAACCCGAGACCTACGGTTTACGAAACCGTAGTGATCCAAAATGATTTCAATGGGTTAGTCAAGAAAAGACCAATTCCCAGACCACCAATTTTGCGGATCGGTTTGGGCATCAAGTGTGCGTGAAAACCCTATTTTCAAAGCGTTTGGTGAAATAAAAACGGGTGGTCTCGAGGTGGTCTCGAGGGTCGTTTTGGGTGGTGGTGGTGCGCGGGTGAGCGGGAGGGGAAGTTCATCGGCCTTCGCGCAGGTCATGGCGGAAGGGTTCGCGCCTTCCGTGGCTCACCCTTCGCTCGGCCGCTGGTTGCGCAACATGGACCGCAGGGTGCGATTTCATTGTGCGTCGTCATCTGTTTCGAAGGCTCGCGTTCATCATCACGGGCACGCGCTGGTGTCTGCCTCGCATCGTCGCGCGCTGATGAACTAGCCGGCCTCATCATCGGGAGCTCGCTTGCGTGTGTGCTTCGTAGCGTTGCGCTCGTGTGGTGTTTGGCTCTTCTTCTCGGCGCGCTTCGCTTTCACGATCTCGCAAGTCGCACTTAAAACATATTCGTCCCATCGCTCGATTTGTTCGCGCGGCGTCTTCCCGCGCGATGCGAAAATCAGAAGCCGCATCGATACGCGCGGCACGACGCGCGCGCGCTCTTTCAACGTGTTGCAAAGCTTCAAAGCAACGTGCCGCATCTTGTAGGCCATGTCTTTTCTCGTGAACAGGCGAAGGTAAACAAGAGGCACGCGAGCCGCAGCTTCACAGCGATCGATCGGAAGCGCTTGGTCATCGAGCAACACGCGCAACACCGAAGCGGACACAGGAACGAATAACGGCGAGGCTTGCCGCACCCTTTCGGTGTCAAGCAAAATTCCATCGCTCGAAACGATGACGCCCATTTCGTGGAACGCTTTCCATTCGGTGATGTAGTGGAACGGCGTTCCACAACACGACAGCGATCACAGCGTTCCACGAACGCAAAGACCATCCCGTTTGAGCATGGCGAGCACGCCAACCCGCTCCGTACGCTCAGGGCATGGCAGCAAACGACGCCCTAGCCCTTCCCGGATCGGCCGCTCTCGCGAATGGCAACGCGCGCGGCTTGCTCGCGAACATGCCGCAGCTCAGCCCGGCCGCTCAAGAAAAGCTCATGCCGTGGATTAGCGGCATCGCGAAGCTTTTCCAACGCAAGGAAAACGCGATCGCGAATGCTCAAGAGAAGCTTCAACAAACCGAAGCCGAAAAGCTCGCCGCCCTCGAAGCCGCGAAGAACGCGCGCCTTCAAGCGGAAGCCCAACGTAAAGAAATGTGGATCTCTTTGGCGTGGCGCGGCGGGCAAATGGCGACAGGGATCGGCGTGTTCGTTGGGTTCAGCGTGGCCGAAGCAGCGTGGCCCCGCTTCCGGGTGCCCAAGCTTGATATTCGATGGTCTGGCCCGGCCGCTCTTGTCATGGCTGGCACCGCGATCGCCGTCTTCGGCCTCCGGCAATCTAACCAATGGGGCCAACACTCCGAGACCAGCCAGCGCGCGATCGACTTTCTGACCTTCGGCGCGGTCGGCGCTGCAAATGCATTTCTTTCGCCGCTGCTCTTGTCGCCGCCCGCGCAATCCAGCGCTCCAGCGCCGAACGCGGGCACGGCCCAGGTTTCCGGCTCATCGCTCGATGATGATGGCGTGATTTTCGGTCGTTGATTTCACCGAGGAGGATGTTCACATGTTCGCTCTTCAATCGCCTTTGGATGCAGACCCCGTCGATGTGGGGGCAAGCATCATTAAGCGCCTGCAGAATGTGCCCGCGAATCAGCAGCGCGTCACCCTGCAACAGCAGATCGCCTTGGCCGTGCGCACGGAGCGGGACGCGCGATTGAGGGCCGAAACGCAGGCGCGCGAAGCCGTGCGGAAGGCCCAAGAATGGCAACAGGCACACAATCACCTTCAAGGCCGGGTGAATCTGCTTTTAAAAGAGAACGCCGAGCTTCGGCAAAGCGTCTCGAGACTTCAGGCACAAGCGGGTGCGGTTGGATTCAAGGGATCATGGACACTCGTTCCAATTGACAGCGGAACGCCGGGGATTTTGGGCGATGCGCTCTCAGCGCTTTGGCAGGTTTCGCCGGGCGTGGCGTGGCGTTATGCGGGCTTGGCCCTCACGGAGGCGGTGGCCAATGCGTTTGTGTTGAATGTGTTTTCCGTGGCGGGCTTTGCGAATTTGGGCCAGGGCGTCAACGTGACGGGCAACGGAACAAACGCTGGGCTCAGCCTTGCGCCTTTCGTTCTCAATTCCACGAGTCGCATGGTCGTTCCCTTTGCGGGAATCGAGTTCGCGGCTCAAACGCCTTTGTCTCTGCAGGTCCGCTCAACAACGAGCCCGTTGATTTCCACGCGCTTCATTGCGGTTCTGTTGTTGGGCCTCCGAATGAATCAAGTGTGTGATGCGGCAGGAAACCCGCTGTTTCGCCGCTGATGCCCTCGATCGAGTTTTCGACCGGCGAACCGGACGAGGTGGCCGGAGCGCTGCTCGGTTTATTGGCGGCCAATCTGGCCGTGTTGGCCAATGGATATAAACCCGATCCGGCTGTTTTGAAGCGGTTGCAATATATCGAGGACCCGCCCGGTCTCGATATCTGGTTCACGATTCAAAAACTGTTGGATCGGGGTTCGGGCGATTGTGAGGATCTCGCGCTTGGATGGGGCGCCTATTTGATTGCATTGGGTGTGCCATGCTCAATTTGGATCGCAATCCTAAAACCCTACAAACGCCGATATCACGCATATTTGCGGGTGCGCGGGAAATTGTTCGATCCCTCGGTTGTGGGCGGAATGAGGGCTTTGCCGCTCGATTACTACAAGCCCGAAAATGGGCGATCGATTTGGGTGCCCGGCATCCATTTCAAGGATTGAGGTTCCAATGCTTTGGTTGATTCCCGTGGGCGTGGGTGTTGCGACGGGTGCCGCGTGGTGGTTTTCAAAATCGCCCGAGCAAAAGGCCGCGTTCACGCAAGCGGGATCAAAAGCTGCATCGGCCGCTTCCCATCGGGCCGAGACGCCGAAGGCTCCGGCGCCTTCGGCGGCTCAATCCGATGATTGCTCGAAACTATTGGAAGCCATTGCAAACAAGGCGCGACGGATCACGGCCTTGCCCGCTTCGGTGGTGGATCCATTGGTGAAATGGGCGGCGCATTCGAATGGATCGACCGTTCGGATTTTATCGGCCGATGGATTCGCGCGCCTTCCTCAAAAATGGGTGGTTGCCCGCACGATGGAAGGCCAATGCATGGGCGAGCGCTACAATATCAAAGTATGGAGGCCCGATCCAACGGGTTCAGCCTTGCCCGTGGGCGCGTGGGTGACGATTGGCGTGCTAATTCCCGGCGAAGGGCCGGGCGCGGCGATTACGGGCGAGCTCGGAAAGAAGGCGACCAAGCAACTGCAGGCCGATGATCGATGGGTGTGGCACTCGTCCACACAATTAAATCCAAAACCAGCGGGAGGCGAGCCCATTCCATCGAAATTGTCGGTGAGTGCCATTGAAGCAGCGGTGAAACGCGCGGCCGAAACCAAGCCCCAAGCGGCGCAAGCATCAACATCAGCGGCCCCTGAATCCCTCATCCAAAAGGCGGGAATCGCCGCGAACCAAGCGCAGGGCATATTTGACGCCGTAAAAAATGCCTTTGTGCCCAGCGCTTCGGCCGCATCCCAGCCCGCGCAAAAACCCGAGGCCAAAGCCACGCCCAAAGGATCGCCTTTGGATATTTTCGATTTCAAAAAAGCTGTGATGAACGAGCTCGCCGCGCAACAGACCAAGCAATTGGAGCAGGCGCAGCAAGCGATAAAAATAAAACAAATTGGAGAGCACAACACGAAAAGCGGCGTTTTCCGCTGAGGGCTTGTCCATGGTGAGCATTCAAAATCCATCCCAAACCCGGATCACATTAAACGCTCGTGAATTGCCGCGAGGTCCAAGGGGCGAACGGCGATTTTATGGACAATTGATGGGGCGGGATTGGAGCGTTGAACTTCGGCTTTCAATGGGTCAGCGGCTCGAGAGTTACCCTTTGATGCTGGGCGCCGTGCGCACGCTGAAATTGATCGGTTCGCTTACGCCGGAGCAATATAACCGCATTGCAAGCACCATTGCGGCAATTGCACGGGGAGATACCATCGTTTCAGGCAATGCATGGGATACTTACAATCGAATTGTTGAACATGCGGGAACTCAATCGGTAATGGCGGCGATTTCGGCTATTCCGGGCGTGGGGACCTACGCGAGCACGGCCTACATCGCCGCGCGGGCCGTGGGCGCGATTGGAAAGGATTTGACCACGGCGAAGAAAAAGAAGAAGCCAAGCGGATTGACGGCGCGCGCGGTTGCGCAGGCAACGAACAAGGCCCTAGCCCAGACCGGCCGCGAGACCCGAATTCAGCCGAGCGATATTGAAAGAGCCGTTCGGGCGTACTTTGCAATGCATTCGGAGCAAGGCAAAAAGAAGCTTCTTGAATTGCAAAAGAAGCCCGTGGTTCCGAGCTCTGAAGAGTATTTGGAATTGCTCGCGCTCCAATTTGCGCGTGAAGATGTTCCATCCGTTGAAATTGCCAGTGAATCATGGGATGCGGTGGCGAATACGGCGGGCAATCTGATTGAAGCTCCGGCGCTTCCGTGCCGCTGTCATGTGTGGAGCGATACAGCGGGGCCGATGAATGATTTTGAATTGTCCGGGCCAATGGATGATTTTGCATCGCTTGCGGGCGCGGCTGATTTAAGCCTTGGTGAATTGCCTATCGATCGAATTGAGGACCTATCTAGGGTGCCGGATCTTCCGGGCGTGGCGGGATGGGATGATGATCTTTCGATGATTGGTGGGCCGGGCGATGAACTCCCATCGCCGCCCGCTGATATGGATCTCGCGTCGATCGCCGGGCCTCTCGGCGATGTTGGAGCAGGCGATGAACTCCCATCGC